>NZ_JBHVHP010000001.1:0-34899 GCF_042799955.1 Isoptericola sp. NPDC057653
TGACTATCAAACACACTGTTGAGTTCTCAAACAACCGACGCACACCCACAAGACCAGAACCCTTCGATTCCGACCCCGCCGGGGCAACCCCTCAAACTTACCAGATCGTTTTCCCTCTTCCAAATCCCTGATCCGTAGATCCAAGGGAATCGAAAAGACGATCCGATCCCACCGGAAAGAATGCGCGAAGCATCCCGTCCTTGAAGGTGTGGGTTTCAGTCCCGGCCCGGCCACCGGTACCCAGCCTCTCGGCTGTCTCCTCGGTGTCCGTCGGCCCGTCGGGCTGACGTCGTAGAACATTACCCGGATGGAGCGTCCCGTGCAACGTGGCGGAACGTGGCGCGCGCCACGTCCGTCGAGGCCGGCCGTGGAGGGCGTTCTCGACGCCCCGGGCGGCGGGCACCCACCGGGCCCGACGGGCCGGTGGGTGCCCTGCCGGCTCAGGCGCGGACCGTCTCCGGCGCCTTCCCCCGGGCGAGCGCCCGCGCGGCGTCGAACTCGTCGAGCACCGCGGCGTCGGGCCGCGGCGTCACGAGGCTGACGACGACCGCGACGAGGAGACCGACCGCGAAGCCCGGGACGATCTCGTACAGGGTGTCCGCGAGCGAGGACCGTCCCCACGCGAACGCGACGACCGCTCCCGCCACCATCCCGGACAGCGCGCCCCACCTCGTGAGCCGCCGCCAGTAGAGGCTGAGGATGACGACCGGTCCGAAGGCGGAGCCGAAGCCGGCCCATGCGAAGCCCACCAGGTCGAGGATCGACGACGTCCGGTCCAAGGCGATCAGACCGGCGACGACGGCCACCAGGAGGACTCCCCCACGGCCGAGCATCACCTCGGCCCGCGTGCCGAGGCGCAGGCCGGTCATCTTCACGAGGTCCTCCACGAGGGCGGACGACGACACGATGAGCTGCGACGAGATGGTCGACATGATCGCGGCCAGCACCGCCGCCAGCACCAGGCCTGCCACCAGCGGGTGGAAGAGGAGTTGGGCGAGGAGCAGGAAGATCGTCTCGGGGTTGTCGACCTCGAGGCCTCGCACGCTCGCGTACGCCACGCCGACCAGGCCGGTCATCACGGCGCCGAGCGCGGTGAGGACCATCCAGGCGATGCCGATGCGCCGGCCGGCGGTCGCGTCCTGCGGCGTCCGGATCGCCATGAAGCGCACGATGATGTGCGGCTGCCCGAAGTACCCGAGGCCCCACGCGAGCGCGGAGACCACGCCGGTCGCGGTGGCTCCCGCGAGGAACGACAGGTGTTGCGTGGTGCCGTCGGCGTCGGCCAGCCGGATGCCCTCCTGCACCGCCGCCCAGCCGCCGAGGTCGACGACCGCGATCACCGGCACCGCGACGAGCGCCGCGAGCATGAGCAGCCCCTGGGCGACGTCGGTCCACGTCGCGCCGAGGAACCCTCCGAAGAGCGTGTAGGCGAGGGTCACGCCGCCCACGACGAGCAGCCCGGTGAGGTAGTCCAGGCCGAACGAGCTCTCGAAGAAGGTCCCGCCGGCCACCATCCCGGACGAGACGTAGAAGGTGAAGAACACCAGGACGATGACGCCGGCCGCGATGCGCAGCAGGTGCGCGGGGTCGTGCAGACGGTTGTCGAAGAAGCTCGGGATGGTGATCGAGTTGTTCGCGACCTCCGTGTAGGCGCGCAGCCGCGGCGCCACGAACTTCCAGTTGAGCCAGGCCCCGACGGTCAGGCCCACCGCGATCCACGCCTCGGCGAGGCCCGTCAGGTAGATCGCGCCCGGGAGACCCATCAGGAGCCACCCCGACATGTCGGAGGCCCCCGCGCTCAGGGCGGCCACGCTCGGGCGCAGCCGCCGGCCGCCGAGCATGTAGTCGTCGAGGTCGTCGGTCCGGCGGTAGGCGGCGTACCCGATGGCCAGCATCGCCAGGAGGTACGCGACGATCGCGATCGTCTGCCAGGTCTGATCGCTCATGCGATCGATCACCCTCTCGGTCGTGTCGTTGCAGCGTCTGGCGCTGGTCGCGCCGACCGCCGCGTGGTGCACGACGGACCGGGGCCAGGTCGGGACGCGGTCGGCGCTGACCTCGCTGCTGTGCCACCCCAAGGGCAAGAAACAACCACGGCCCGATCCCGTGAAGGGATCGAGCCGTGGTGTCTTCGGTGCGCCCGGAGGGATTCGAACCCCCAACCTTCTGATCCGTAGTCAGATGCTCTATCCGTTGAGCTACGGGCGCAGTCTTGATCGGCGCTGTCGCACCGACCGACGTGAACATTACAGGCCCTCGGCCGGTTCCCCAAACCGAGGAACCCCATCGTGATGGACGACACCGGAGCGGGGTCTCGCGGGCCCGCCCTCACCGCGGCCCCACCGTTCCCGGGCAACAGAAAAGGCCCCGGGCGTTCAGCAGCCGGAGCCTTCCTGGCGGAGACGGCGGGATTTGAACCCGCGAACGGGTTGCCCCGTTACCACCTTAGCAGGGTGGCGCACTAGACCAGACTATGCGACGTCTCCTCGCGGCAGCACAGCAACACCGCGGCGCCCACACTAACCGCCGGGGCCGCCCGGGAGCAAAGCCGCGCGCCGTCGACCCCGCCACACCGCGGCCCGCGCTACGGTCTGGCGCATGCTGGACGACGACGACCAGGACCACCGGCACGCCCCCGACCAGGGCCCGGACCGCACCGACCACCGCGGCGACCAGGGCCGCGACGACGGCGGCGGCCGCAACGACGACCACGACGACTACGACGTCCTCGTCGTCGGCTCGGGCTTCGGCGGCAGCGTGGCCGCGCTCCGGCTGACGGAGAAGGGGTACCGCGTCGGCGTGCTCGAGGCGGGCCGACGCTTCGCCGACGACGAGCTGCCGCGCACGTCGTGGGACCTCCGCCGCTTCCTCTGGGCCCCCGCGCTGGGCTGCTTCGGCATCCAGCGGATCCACCGCCTCAAGGACGTGCTGGTCCTGGCGGGCGCGGGCGTCGGGGGCGGTTCCCTCGTCTACGCCAACACGCTGTACCGGCCGCTGGACGCGTTCTGGTCCGACCCCGCCTGGGCGCACGTGACCGACTGGAAGGCGGAGCTCGAGCCGTACTACGACCAGGCGGAGCGGATGCTCGGCGTCGTCGACTACCGGCGCACCACCCCGGCCGACGAGGTGATGCGCGACGTCGCCGAGGAGATGGGCGTCGGCCACACGTTCCGCAAGGTCCGGGTGGGCGTGTTCCTCGGCGACGAGGAGGCGGACCCCGACCGACCGTGCGGCTCGCCCGGCCGCTCCGTCCCGGACCCCTTCTTCGGCGGCGCGGGGCCGGACCGCCGCCCGTGCCTGCACTGCGGCGAGTGCATGACCGGCTGCCGCCACAACGCCAAGAACACGCTCGTCAAGAACTACCTCCACCTGGCGGAGGGCGCCGGCGCCCTGGTGCACCCCCTGACCACGGCCACCGCCGTCGTGCCCCGGGCCGACGGGGGCTACGAGGTGCGCACCCACCGCACCGGGCGGGCCTGGGCCGGCCGCCGCACCTACCGCGCACGGCAGGTGGTGCTCGCCGCGGGGACGCTCGGGACCCAGCGTCTGCTGCACGCGATGCGGGACAGCGGGGAGCTGCCGCACCTGTCCGACCGCCTCGGGCACCTCACGCGGACCAACTCCGAGGCCCTGCTGGGCGCCATGCGC
Organism: Isoptericola sp. NPDC057653; assembly: GCF_042799955.1. Lineage (NCBI taxonomy): Bacteria > Bacillati > Actinomycetota > Actinomycetes > Micrococcales > Promicromonosporaceae > Isoptericola > Isoptericola sp. NPDC057653. The sequence goes on from NZ_JBHVHP010000001.1 coordinate 3,649, forward strand.
CCCGTGCGACGCGGGCAGGTCGGCGAGCCGGACTACACGGAGGGCGTGGCCATCACGTCGTCGTTCTACCCGGACGAGCAGACGCACGTCGAGCCGGTCCGGTACGGGCGTGGCTCCAACGCGATGGGGCTGCTGCAGACCGTGCTGGTCGACGGCGTCGGGCCGGGCGAGGGGCCGCGCTGGCGGCGGTGGCTCGGCGAGCTCTGGCGCCAGCGTCGGAACGTGCCGGCCCTCTACGACCTCCGCGGCTGGTCGCAGCGCACCGTGATCGCGCTCGTGATGCAGAGCCGAGACAACTCGCTCACCACGTTCACGCGGCGCGGCCCGTTCGGGCGGCGGCTCACCTCACGGCAGGGCACGGGCGCGCCCAACCCGACGTGGATCCCCGTGGCCCACGACGCCGTCCGCGCGATGGCGGCCCGCATGGGCGGGCTGGCGGGCGGCAGCGCGGGCGACCCGTTCGACGTCCCGATGACCGCGCACATCCTCGGCGGCTGCACGATCGGGGACTCCCCCGACGAGGGTGTCGTCGACCCGTACCACCGGGTGCACGGCCACCCCGGCCTGCACGTGCTCGACGGCTCCGCCGTGACCGCCAACCTCGGCGTCAACCCGTCCCTGACGATCGCGGCCCAGGCCGAGCGGGCGTGCGCCCTGTGGCCCAACCGCGGCGACGCCGACGGCCGGCCGGCTCCAGGGGCGGCGTACGCCGTCGTCCCGCCCACGACACCGCGCCGCCCCGTCGTGCCGGCCGCCGCGCCGGGCGCCCTGCGCCTGCCGATCGTCGAGATCCGCTGACAGAGGGTCCGAAGGGAAAAGGAGCGCCGCCGACGGTGTCCCGTCGGCGGCGCTCCAGGTGGCGGAGGGCGAGGGATTCGAACCCCCGGTGCATTGCTGCACAACGGTTTTCAAGACCGTCACATTAGGCCGCTCTGTCAGCCCTCCCGGGACGGCGACGCAGGCCGCCGTCCGGCTCAGCAGTGTACCGGCCGGGCACGCCCGCGGCCCCGGACGCCGAGGCGTACCGGGGCCGCGGGAACGACCGCCCGACGGCGACCGTCAGGCCGCGCCGCCGCCTGAGCGCAGCTGGCGCATCGCGAGCTGGACCAGGGCGATGAGCGTCTGCTTCGTCGCCGCGCGCGAGCGCGCGTCCGTGTAGAGCATCGGCACGTGCGCGGGGATCTGCAGCGCCTCGCGGACGTCCTCGAGCCGGTGCTTGGCCACGCCGTCGAAGCAGTTCACGCCGACGACGAAGGGCACGCCCCGCGACTCGAAGTAGTCGATCGCCGGGAAGCACTGCTCCAGCCGGTCCGTGTCGACGAGCACGACGGCGCCGATGGCGCCGCGGATCAGGTCGTCCCACATGAACAGGAAGCGGTCCTGGCCCGGCGTGCCGAACAGGTAGAGCCACAGGTTGCCCGGCAGGGCCACGCGACCGAAGTCCATCGCCACGGTGGTGGTGGTCTTGCGGTCGGACACGCCGCCCGCGTCGTCGACGCCGACCGAGTGCTCCGTCATCGCGGCCTCGGTGTTCAGCGGCTCGACGTCGGAGATCGAGCCGATGAACGTCGTCTTGCCGACGGCGAACCCACCGGCGACGACGATCTTCGTGACCGTCGGGGCGCTGGACGGCTGCGCGGAGGCGGCCGCCGGAGCAGCCTGGGCGGGCGCGCCCGGCGCGGGCGTGGCCGCCTGGGCCGGCGCCGCCTGCGGGCCGGGCGAAGCCTGGGCCACCGGCGCCTGCGGCGTCTGGACCTGCTGCGCGACAGGGCGCGACGCCTGGGCCACCGGGGCGGCCGCCGGCACGGAGGTGATCGGGCCGGGGGCGGGCCGATCCGCCGGAGCACCGCCGAGCACGCTCTGCCGCTGCGGGGCACCGACCGCCGCCGGAGCGCCGCCGGCCGTCGGCGTGCTCACCGCGCCGACGGTCTGCGAGACCGGCGCCCAGGCCGGGGACATCCCCCCGGACGCACCGGGCGTCGGGCTGTCAGAGGGCGGAAATGCCATTGAGAACACTCTCCAAGACGCTCAGAGACAGGCCCGAGTGGGAACTGCCGTGACCCGTGTGGACGTTCACCGGGGTCGAGGTGTGCACGGTGATGTGCCCCTCCTCCTGCATGTCCGCGACCAGGATGCGGACGACGCCGAGGGGCAGGCGCAGCAGCGCGGAGAGCTCCGCGATCGAGACGTAGGTGTGCGCGGCGTGCTGCAGGATCGCCCGCTTCTCCGGGGTGAGACCCATGCTCGTGACGGCGCCGGGCAGCACCTCGACCAGCGCCTCGAGCGGCAGGTCGGACATGGCGGAACGGACGCGGCCGCCGGTGACCGCATAAGGACGCACCGTCGAGGCCTCGTAGCCGTCTGCCGAGTGCGCACCCAGAGAACCGAACGATGCATGCGTCATGGCCGCGACCTCATCCCACCCGCGCGGAGCGCGTCGAGCCGTCCACCGGAAGGTTCCCGCGCATCTCCGAGATCAGCTGCGGGGTGAGCGTGGCCTCGGTGCGGGAGACCAGCAGCGCCATCTCGTAGCCGATGAGGCCGATGTCGCAGGACGACTCGGCGACCACCGCGAGGACGGAGCCGTTCGAGACGTTCATCAGGAAGAGGAACCCGTTGTCCATCTCGATGACGGCCTGGCGCACGTTGCCGCCGTTGAGCTGGCGGGCGGCCCCGCGGGTCAGGCTCGACATGCCGGAGACGATCGCCGCGAGCTGGTCACCGCTGGTGCGGTCGAGCTGGTCGGACATCGCCATGAGCAGACCGTCCGCCGAGACCACCAGGGTGTGGCGGCTGCCCGGGACGGTGCGCACGAAGTTGTCGAGAAGCCACCCGAAGTTGGTCGCTTCAGTACTGAGGGTCACGCTTCCTCCTCGTCAAATACGCCGAAGGCGCAGGTCACCGCTGCTGCGGCGCGGATCCAGGGACATCATTCACGGTCGGGGCGGCCGGCGTCGAGGCCCCGAGGGCACCCGCGTCGTCACGGCCGCGGCTCGTGGCCGACTGGAAGGCCGACAGACGCGAGCGGAGCTGCTCCGGGTCCCGCTCGATGCGGGCCGTGAAACGCTCGGTCGACGCCGAGGACTCCCCTGCCCGCTGGCGCCGTGCCAGGCCGCCCGACACGCTCGAGACCGTCGTCGGGCGGTAGGTCTGCTCGTCGTTCGTCGAAGTCACGTTCCCTTCCTGGAAGACGCCGCGCTGCAGCATCGTGGACATCTCCTCGTACAGGACGGCCGAGGCCATCCACTCCGACCGCGCCTCGACGGTGTCGGGCACGAAGTGCGGGTCCAGCGGGTCGTTGCCACCGGTCTCGGTCGGCCGCAGCGGGAGCACCGAGCCGCCGTACGACGTCGTCGCGGGCTCCTCGCGCAGCTCCGGCCGGACCTCCTCGCGCGGCGCCTCGTACGGCGCCGGGGCGGCGTCGAACGGGGACGCCGCGGGGCGCGGGGTCTCCGGGACCCCCATCGACGCCGGGAACGGCGTCGACGCGGCGGGCGCCGCGGGCTCCTCCGTCGACGGCTTGCGCCCGAACAGGCCACGCTTGCGACCGGACTGCGCCTGCTCGCTCTCGCGGGCCGCGCGGCGCGTGGGCAGGTCGGCGATGAGGTCCTCGAACGCCGGGAGCTCCTGGAACGCGCCCTGCCCGGGCGTGCCCGGGGCCGCGGGGGCGAGCGCCTCGCGCGGCGCCGGGGCCGGGGTGACGGGGTCGAACGACGACGTCGCGGGGGGATCCTGCACCTCGCGCACGACCGGCTCGAACGCCGAGGTGGCCGGGCCGGCGTATGCCACCGGCGCGGGCTCGGGCGCCGGTGCCGGCGCGGGCGCCGGTGCCGGCGCGGGCGCCGGTGCCGGCGCGGGCGCCGGCTCGTACGGGGCCGGCTCGAACGGGGCCGGCTCGAACGGCGCGGACGGTGCCTGCTCCACCGGTGCCGGCGCGGCGGCCCGCGTGGGCAGCGCGACGGCCGGTGCCGCCTCCGTGGCGGGACGGTAGGGCTCCTGCGCCACGGGCGCCGGGGCCGGCTCGGGCGCGGGCAGCACCTCCGGCTCGGGCACCGCCACGGGGACGTGCGCCACCGCGGCCGGCTCCTCGGGAGCCACCGGGGCGAACGCCTCCGGGAGCGCGGCCGGGTCCTCCGTGACGGCGTCGAGCTGCAGCGTGCTCTCGGTCTCGGAGGCGTCGATCGACCCCATGGACCGGAAGCTCGAGAACAGCCCCGCGCGCTGGTCGACACCGAGCATCGGCGCCGACACGGGCTCGGGCTCCGCGGCCTGCGGCTCGGGCTCGGCGCGGTGGCGGCTCGGCAGCGAGGAGGCGGAGGCCTCGACCGCGGCCGGCGGGCGCCAGGCGTCCGTCGTCGCCTCGTCGACGAGCTCCGGCAGGTCGGGCGTCGCCAGCGGCGGGAGCACGATCGGGCCGGTGTCGACGCCGGCGTCGGCCGGGGTGGCCTCCGCGGGAGCGTCGGAGCGCCGACGGCGCGGCATGCCGATCGACGTCGTTCCGTCCGTGAGGGCGTCGAGATCCACCGCGACCGCAGCCGGGGGCTCGGGCGCGACGGGCAGCGTCGACGAGATCGCCGGGGTCGGCATCGTGCGCGTGTCGTCGACCGGGACGCCGAACGCCGGCGCCGGCTCGGCGACCGGTGCAGGCGCGGCGAAGGGCGCGGGCTCGGCGAAGGGCGCGGGCTCGGCGGCCGGCAGGGCCCCGATCGGGCCGGAGGCGGGGGCCTCGACCGTGCCGACGAGCTGGCTGCTCAGGCCGGCGGCCGCGCTCTGCGTCGCCGCCTCCAGCGGGTCGGTCGGCTCGGGCAGCGGCAGCGCGTCGTCGGGCAGGAACAGGTCGGCCGGGAAGAGGACCGTCACCTCGGTGCCCTGGCCGCCGTCGCCCGCGCGGAACGTGACGCGCGCGTTGAGGCGGTCGGCGAGCCGGCCGACCACGTAGAGGCCCAGGCGCTGGGCGCCGACGGCGTCCGACGCGGCGCGGCTCGCGGCCTTCGTGTTGGCGTCCGCGATCTCCTCGGGGCTCATCCCCAGGCCGTGGTCGCGGACCGTGACGACGACGCCGCGCTGGTCGCGGGCCGTCGACACCTCGACGGGCGTGTGCGGCTCGGAGAACATCGTCGCGTTCTCCAGCAGCTCCGCGAGGAGGTGCGCGGCGCTCAGGGCGTTGTGCCCGAGCATGTGCGGGTCGACGCCGAGGTTGAGGCGGACGCGGTCGTACAGCTCGATCTCGGAGGACGCCGTACGGACGACGTCGGAGATCGGCATGGGGTTGCGGACGCGGCGGCCGGAGTCGATGCCCGCGAGGACGAGCAGGGACTCCGCGTTGCGGCGCATACGCGTGGCGAGGTGGTCGAGGCGGAACAGGTTCGACAGGGTGCTCGGGTCCTCCTCGGACCGCTCCAGCTCGTCGAGGAACGACAGCTGGCGGTTGAGCAGCACCTGGTCGCGACGGGCCACGTTGACGAACATCTCGGCGATCGAGCCGCGGAGCGCGGCCTGCTCGCGCGCCACGACCATCGTCGTCTCGTTCACCTCGTTGAACGCCGCGGCGAGTCGACCGATCTCGTCGCTCGACTCGACCGGCACCTGGACGAGGTCGACCGACGGGCCCTGGCCGGGGACCGCCATCTGCTCGACCATGCGCGGGAGCCGGTCACGGACGTCCGCCGTCGCGGACGTGAGGCGCGCCAGCGGCTGGACGATGCGGCGGGCGATGAGCAGCGCCAGCAGGAGCGACACGAGCACGACGCCGAACGCGCCGGCACCGGTCAGGATCGCGGTCCGCTGGGCCTGGCCGGCGAGGTCGTCCGCGCGGGTCACGGAGTCGGCGCGCACCTCGTCGCGGATCTCCTGGGTGTCGTCCACCCAGGACTGGGAGAGGTCCCCCCACTTCCCCGCGACCTCGGGCTCGATGCCGGAGGGGTTCCAGTACCGCAGCTGGAGGCGCAGGCGGTCGAGGTCGGCCTCGTACGCCGGGACCTTCAGGCCGCCGGGGATCGCGTCGAGGCGGTCCTGCGCCTCCTTGCGCAGCGTGTCGGTCGACTCGAGCGCCGACGCCATGCGGTTGACGAGCTGGGAGTCGACCGTCTCGCCGGCACCGATCTGCTGGAGCACCGCCGCCACCAGGGGGCGCTCGAGGGTGTTGGCCAGCATGGCCTCGTCGAGGGCGATGTACGCCTGCGCGCGCCGGGTGAGCTGGGGGTCCTCGGAGCTCTGCGCCACCGACCGGGGCACGTCGAGCGCGCTCTCGATGAGCGCGGTGTAGCGCTCGGTCGCCTGCCCCTCCGTGACCTGGTTCGAGGCGACGTTGCGCTGGAGGTCGTCCATCGCGATCCGGTCGCGGATCGTGCGCGCGACGGCGTCCTGGACGTTCGGCGAGAGGTTCGTCGTGGCGAGGGGCTCGAGCGCGTCGTTGCGCGCGTCGAGGGCGACGTCGGTCTTCTCCTGCAGGCCGACGAGCGCCTTCTTCGCGCCCGGCAGCCCCATCCCGACGCCGATGTTCGTCGCGCGCTCGGCGGCGACGGCGGTGCCCGCGTCGTCCTGTGCCTCGAGCGACGCCATCAGCGCGGCGGTCTGCTCGGCCTGCGTGTTCTCCTGCAACGACTGCCAGGTGATCCAGCCCGCCGTCAACGCCAGGACGAAGATCGGCACGGCGAGTGTCGCAAGAATCTTCCCGCGAACGCCCAACCTGCGGAGCATCTGAACCTCTCTCCAACACTGTTCGTCGAGTGCGGGCGACCGTCGCCGTCCGAATCTCTGATGGGTGCCATCACGTCCGGCACCGCTCGGCGCGGCCCGGCTGGGCTTCCAGGCGCGCGAGTAGGCTCCATCGGTGTGCGAGCGGTCACGATATCGGCACCAGGCGGTCCAGGGAAACTCGCCCTATCCCTCGTCAACCCGGTCAAACCGGACCACGGCGAGGTACTGGTCGACGTCGCTTCGGCGGGCGTCAACCGTGCTGACCTGCTACAACGCGCGGGAAACTACCCCCCGCCGCCCGGCGCTCCCGAGTGGCCGGGTCTCGAGATCTCCGGTACGGTCCGCGCGCTCGGCCCGGGAGTGACCGGCTGGGCGCCGGGTGACCGCGTCGTCGCGCTGCTCGAGGGCGGCGGCTACGCGGAGCAGGCCGTGGCCCGCGCGGCCCAGCTGCTGCCGGTGCCCGACGGCGTGGACCTCGTCGACGCCGCGGGTCTCCCCGAGGCGGTGTGCACCGCGTGGACCAACCTCGTCGACTCGGGCCGGCTGCGCGCCGGCGAGACCGTCCTGGTGCAGGGCGGCTCGGGCGGCGTGGGGAGCGTGGCGGTGCAGCTCGCGGCGGCGCTCGGCGCACGCGTCGTGGCCACCGCGGGCGGCCCGGAGCGGGCGGCCCGCTGCGTCGCGCTCGGCGCGACGGTCGGCGTCGACCACCGCACGCAGGACGTCGTCGCGGCCGTCCGGGACGCGACGGGCGGGCGCGGGGCCGACGTCGTGCTGGACGTGCTCGGCGGGGGCGGCCTGCGCGACAACGTCCGGGCCCTCGCCCCGGGCGGCCGCCTCGTCGTCATCGGCCTCCAGCAGGGGAGCCGCGGCGAGCTCGACCTGGGCGCGCTCATGGCGAAGCGGGCCTGGGTGACCGGCACGACGCTGCGCTCCCGGTCGGCGGACGAGAAGGCGGCGCTCGTCGCCACCGTCTGCGAGCAGGTGTGGCCGCTGGTCGCCGACGGCCGTGTGCGCCCCGTCGTGCACGCCCGCCTCCCCCTCGCCGAGGCCGCCCGCGCGCACGAGCTGCTCGAGTCGGGCGAGCCTTTCGGCAAGGTCCTGCTGGTGCCCTGACCGGCCCCTGTCGGCGGGCTGGGCCACACTGGGAGGCATGACGGAGAGCGACGACGCCACCGAAGCCCGCTCCGACCGGACCCGCCCGCGCGTGGTCACGCCCGAGGGCGAGGACACCGCCACCGAGGAGGTCCCGGCGGCCCCGCCGGCCCCGGCGGGCGCGGAGGCCGAGGAGACGTCGCGCATCGAGGAGCCGGCGAAGGTCATGCGCATCGGCGGCATGATCAAGCGGCTCCTGGACGAGGTGCGCGACGCCCCGCTGGACGACGCCGCCCGCACCCGCCTGGCCGAGATCCACGAGCGCTCCCTGACGGAGCTCGAGGAGGGCCTGTCCCCCGACCTCGTCGAGGAGCTGCACCGGATCACCCTGCCGTTCTCCGACGAGGGCGTGCCCTCGGACGCCGAGCTGCGGGTGGCGCAGGCGCAGCTCGTCGGTTGGCTGGAGGGTCTCTTCCACGGCATCCAGACGGCGCTCGTCGCGCAGCAGATGGCCGCGCAGGCGCAGCTGTCGCAGATGCGACGGGCCCTGCCCCCCGGCGCGCACCCGGCGCCGTTCGGCCCCGGCGGACCCGCGGGCCCCGGCGGCGGCCCGACCCGGCCCGGCGACGACGACCGCCGCCCCTCCCCCGGCCAGTACCTGTAGCCGCGGGCGCACCGGACCGCCCGCGTCAGGTCCGGGCGGTCAAGGCGATCGCGCCCGAGACCAGGGCGAGGCCGGCCAGCTCGGGCCAGGTGGGGACCTGCCGCAGCACGACGGCGCCCACGAGCACGGCGGTGGCCGGCAGCAGGGCCAGCATCACGGAGAAGGTCGCCGTCCCGACGCGGCGCAGCACGACCTGGTCGAGGACGTACGGGACGACGGACGAGCAGATCGCCACGACCAGGAGGAAGAGCAGGAGCGGGACGTCCGGGACGACCGTCGCCGCCGTCGAGCCGAAGAACGGGGCGAACACCAGCGCGCCCGCGACCATGCCGACGGCGAGCCCGTCGATCCCCGCCCCGGCGCCCGCGACGCGCTTGCCCAGCACGATGTACCCGGCCCAGCAGGCGGCCGCCGCCAGGACCGCGACGAGCCCGACGACGGCGTCCTCGCGGGGGATCCCCGACGCGAGGGTGACGCCCGCCAGGAGCACCACGCCCGCCGCGGCCACGGCGATCGCGGCGCGCTCCTGCCATCCGCGCCCCGTGACCGCGGCGACGGCCACCGGACCGAGGAACTCGATCGCGACGGCGACACCGAGCGGGAGGTGTGCCACCGCGACGTAGAAGACCACGTTCATCGCCGCGAGGACGACGCCGAACAGCGCGGCGGCGACGAGGTCGCGCCGGCTCCAGCGCCGCCGCCACGGGCGGCGCCACGCGACCAGCACCACCGCGGCGAGCAGGATGCGCCACCAGCCGACGGCGGGCGCGGCGAGCCGGTCGAACAGCCCGACCGCGACGGCTGCCCCCGCGTACAGGGTGAGGCCGGAGACGACGAAGAGGAGCGGCGCCGGCACGTGGTCCAGCGCTCCGCGCGGGGTGGGGGCGGGGGTCGGCACCCAGGGAGCATACGGTCGCCGCGCGGGCGTCCTCGCCGCCGGACGGGGACCTCTCCCCACCCGCGAATGTGGACAAGACGTGGACGAACCCTGGACGCGCGGTGCGTGTACCCCCTACGCTCGCGGGGCCACCGGGGGCAGCGCGCACTCCGCGTGCACCGGCACCACCGGACGCCCCTCCGACGACCCAGTGAGGCCGCCATGTCCTTCCAGGACGCGATCAAGACCGTCTTCTCCCAGTACGCCACGTTCACGGGCCGCGCCCGCCGCTCGGAGTTCTGGTACTTCTACCTGTTCTCGGTGCTGGTCAACATCATCACGAACTTCCTCGACCGCGCGCTGTTCGACGGGACGGCTGTCCTCAACAGCATCGCCGCGCTCGCGCTGCTCCTCCCCTCGCTGGCCGTCGGCGCGCGCCGCCTGCACGACACCGACAAGTCCGGCTTCCGCCTGTTCTGGGCGCTCCTGCCGGTCATCGGCTGGATCATGCTGATCATCTGGTGGGCCCAGGACAGCCAGCCGGGCGCGAACCAGTACGGCGAGAACCCGAAGGGCGCCCAGGCCGGCGCCCCGTACGGCACCCCGGCGGTCTGACGCTTCGCACGTACCGCACGACGACGGCGGCCCGGGCTCCTGCCCGGGCCGCCGTCGTCGTCCTCGGCGCCTCCGCGGCGCGTGGCCCCGTCAGCCCTTGACCGCGCCCGCGAGCATGCCGCGCACGAAGAAGCGCTGCAGCCCGATGAAGACGATCAGCGGCACGATCATCGCGATGAACGCGCCGGCGGTGAGGAGGTACCAGTCGCCGCCGCGGGTGCCCGCCAGCTCGGCGATCTTCACGGTCAGCGGCTGGTACGCCGGGTTGGCGAACGTCAGGCCCACGAGCAGGTCGTTCCACACCCACAGGAACTGGAAGATCGCGAAGGAGGCGATCGCCGGGATCAGGAGCGGGAACAGCACGCGGAAGAAGATCTTCACGTGCCCCGCGCCGTCGACGCGGGCCGCCTCCACGAGGGACGCCGGGATGTCCTTCATGAAGTTGTGCAGCAGGAAGATCGCCAGCGGGAGCGCGAAGATCGAGTGCGACAGCCAGACGGTCCAGAAGCTGCCGGACATGTTGGCGCCGAAGACGGCCTGGAAGAAGTCGTTCGAGTCGACGTAGTCGGCCAGCAGGGGCACCAGCGCCACCTGCAGCGGCACGACCTGCAGCGAGAACACCGCGACGAAAAGGAAGTTGCGCCACGGGAACTTGATCCACGCGAAGGCGTACGCCGCCAGCAGCGACAGCGTGATCGGGATGAGCACCGCCGGGATCGTGATGACGAACGAGTTGACGAAGAACGTCGACAGGTCGTTGCTGTTCCCGTAGAGCGCCTCGTTGTAGTTGTCCATCGTGAACGTGGCGTTGCCCGTGAACACCGTCCACCAGCCGCTCTTGCGGATGTCGTCCTGCGGCCGGAACGAGGTGATGAGGAGCCCGAGCGACGGGATCGTCCACAGGATCGCGATGATGATCGCGATCCCCGACGCCCACGGGGAGCTCAGCTTGCCCTTGGTGGCGATCGCCCTGCGCTCCATGCGCGAGAGCTTGCGGATCTGCTGCTGCGGGACGTCGTCGTCCGTCGCGGCGCCCGCCACGGCCTGACCGGGGGTGGGTGTCGAGGTCATCGGATCTCCTCCGACTTGCGCATCTGCCGCACGTTGTAGGCGATGATCGGGATCACGAGGATGAACAGGACCACGGCGAGCGCCGCCGCGAGCCCCTGGTTCCCCTGCCGGAAGGCCTGGGTGTAGAACTCGTTCGCCACGACCTGGGTGCCGAACTGGCCGCCCGTCATCGTGCGCACGATGTCGAAGGCCTTGAGCGTGCCCATCGCGATCGTCGTGAGGACGACGACCAGCGCGGGCCGGATGCTCGGCACCGTGATGTAGCGGAACATCCCCATGCCGTGCAGCCCGTCGAGGCGGGCCGCCTCGACGATGTCGTCCGGGATGGCCTTGATCGCCGCGGACAGCACCGTCATCGCGAACCCGGTCTGGATCCAGATCATCACGACGATGAGGAACCAGGTGTTCCAGGGCTGCCCGATGAGGAACTGCTGGGGCGGCAGGCCGATCCAGACCAGCACCTGGTTGAGCAGGCCGATCTGCTCGATCCCGGGCTGGTCGGGGCGGAACTCGTAGACGAACTTCCAGATGATCGACGCGCCGACCATCGAGATCGCCATCGGCACGAACACGAGCGCCTTGGCGAGCTTCTCGAACCGGGTGCGGTCGACGAGCACCGCGTACGACAGCCCGATGACCGCGCTCAGCAGCGGGGCCAGGATCACCCAGGCCGCGGTGACCACGAGCACGTGCTGGAACTGGCCCTCCGTGAAGGCCCGTACGTAGTTGTCGAACCCGACGAACTCGGAGCCGTTGCGGTTGAAGAACGACTGCCACAACGTGATGAGGCCCGGCCGCAGCAGGCCGTAGGCGAGGAACAGGAGCGGCACCCCGACGAAGCCGAGCGCCACCACCCAGGACGGGATCCGCTTCGGACGGTCCACCAGGAACAGGATGAGGCCCATCACCGCGGCGAACAGGGCCACGGCGAGCACCATGAGCAGGAGCTTCTGCGTCGTGGTGTCGGGCTCGAGCAACCAGGACATCGACGACCTCCTCGAGGGGTCAGGACAAGGCCAGGGGTCAGGACGCACGGTCCGGGCACGTCGTGCGACGTGCCCGGACCGCGAGATCGAGCAGGGTTCAGGCGAGCGGCAGGGTCAGCTGCTCGGCCAGGACGCCTCGATCTTGTCCGTGACCTCCTTGGTGCTCGCCCCCGTCAGCCAGTCGACGATGCCGGTCCAGAACGTACCGGCACCGACCTCGCCCGGCATGAGGTCCGAGGCGTCGAAGGCGACGACGGTGTTCGGGTCGGACAGGACGCCGGCCACGTACTGGTCGAACTCCGTGGCGAGGTTCTTCGGGTCGAGCCCGCTGTTGGCGCTCACCCAGCCGCCGTCCGGCGTGTTCAGCGCCTTCTGGTTGGCCCAGTCGTCGCTCGAGAGGTAGGTCTGGAAGGCCTGCACCTCGGGCTTGTCGTTGAACGCGGCCACGAACTCGCCGCCGCCGAGCATCGGCTTGACGTCGGTCTGGTCCGTGGGCAGGTAGAAGGCGAACACGTCGCCGTCCTTGGAGACCGTGGTGCCCTGCGGCCACTGGGTCTGGTAGAAGTTCGCCGCGCGGTGCATCCAGCAGTTGCCGTCGAGGATGCCGTTGCCGGCGTCCGTCCACGACTGCGTGGCGATCGAGTTGACGTCACCCAGGCCCGCGTTGACGTAGTCCGGGTTCTTGAGGATCTCGCCCGCCGTGTCCCAGGCCTTGACGACCTTGGGGTCGTTGAACGGGATCTCGTGCGTGTACCACTTCGTGTAGTCCTCGACGCCCGCGGTGCGGAGCATCATGTCCTCGATGAAGTCGGTGCCCGGCCAGCCGGTCGCGTCACCGGACTCGACGCCCGCGCACCAGACCTTGGCGCCGTCGTTGTCGTCGTGGATCTTCTGGGTGAGGTCCAGCAGCTCGGTCCACGTCTGCGGGATCTCGTAGCCGGCGTCCGCGAACATCTTCGGCGAGTACCAGACGAACGATTTGGCGTTCGCGCCGAGCGGCGCCGAGTAGAAGGTGCCGTCGACGGTGCCGTAGCCCTTCCACGTCTCGTTCCAGAACTCGTCGACGTTCTTGGCCGTCGCGTCCGGCGCCGGCTTGATGGCGTCGGGGTAGTCGTTGACGATCGTGTTCAGCAGGCCGGGCTGCGGCAGGTACGCGATGTCGGGCGCGTTGCCCGCCTTGATGCGGACCAGCAGCTGCGCCTCGAACTCTCGGGACGCCTCGTAGTTGATCTTGACGCCCGTGCACTCCTCGAAGGCCTTGTAGGAGGCCTGCTGCGTCGCGCCCTCGGGGTCGACGATCGAGGTGTAGACGCTGACCTCCTTGCCGTCGAGGTCGCCGAACTCGTCGTAGGCCCCGCAGTCGATGCTGGCCGCGGAGGCATTGGCGCTACCGGTCTCGTCGCCGGTCCCGCCCTCCCCGTCCGGGTCGCTGCAGGCGGCCAGCACGAGCGCCAGGCTCGCGCCGGTCGCGGCCAGCGCCAGGGCGCGTCGCCGCGCCGTCGTCGTTCGTGTGGTCATTGCCAAGCTCCTCCACTACGTCGTGGTTCACGGAAGTTTGCCCACCGATCGGCGGCCCGTGTCCCCAGGTCCCCCTAGACCGGGATACTGCCTCCACCCTGAGTCGACCGCACCTGCACCACTCCATGCAAGTTCCCGCAACGCGTTTCACGGTCACGACTCGATGACGATTCGTGACACCCTGGTCCCTGGACCAGTGTCACGAGCATTGCGAGAGGACCACCATGATCGAGCTGAGGAGCCCGCGAGAGATCGACCAGATGCGCCCCGCCGGGCGTTTCGTGGCCGACGTGCTCACGGCGGTACGCGACGCCGCGGACGTCGGGGTGAACCTGCTCGAGCTCGACGCCGTCGCGCACCGGATGATCCGCGACCGCGGCGCCGAGTCCTGCTACATCGACTACCACCCGTCGTTCGGCGCGATGCCGTTCGGCAAGGTGATCTGCACGTCGGTCAACGACGCGGTCCTGCACGGGCTGCCGTTCGACTACGCGCTGCGCGACGGCGACCTGCTGAGCATCGACTTCGCCGCCTCCGTGGACGGCTGGGTCTCCGACTCCGCGCTGTCCTTCGTGGTCGGGGGCTCCGCCACCCCGCAGCGTGCCGCCGCCGACGCCAAGCTCATCGAGACCACCGAGGTGGCGCTCGAGGCCGGCATCGCCGCCGCCGTCCCCGGCAACAAGATCGGCGACATCTCCGCCGCCATCGCCAAGGTCGCGCGCGGCGCGGGCTACGCCATCAACACCGACTTCGGCGGCCACGGCGTCGGCCGCACCATGCACGGCGACCCGCACGTGCCGAACGACGGCCGCGCCGGTCGCGGCTTCCCGCTCAAGCCGGGCCTCGTCATCGCCATCGAGCCGTGGTTCCTCGAGACCACCGACGAGATCTACACCGACCCCGACGGCTGGACCCTGCGCTCCGCCGACGGCTCCCGCGGCGCCCACAGCGAGCACACCATCGCCATCACCGCCGACGGCCCGCTCGTCCTCACCGCCCGCGACTGACGCCCGGCTACCTCGGCAGGGAGAGCAGCACCGGGACGACGCCGTCCTCCTCGACGGACCCGGTGACCTCGTCGGCCGCGCCGCGCACGACGTCGTCGGCGTGCCCCATCGCGACGCCGCGGCCCGCCCAGCGCAGCATGTCGACGTCGTTGTGCCCGTCGCCGACGGCGACGGTGGCGGCGGGGTCGACGCCGAGCTCCGCGCGCAGCCGCTCGAGCCCGGACGCCTTGGTGACGCCCTTCGGGGCGACGTCCATCCACGCCGTCCAGCCGACGGCGTAGGTGACGTCGCCCAGACCCAGGCGGCCCGCCATCGCGCTGAACTGCGCCGGCGTGTGCTCGGGGCTGCGGATGACGACGCGCGTCACGTCGCGGGACCACAGCTGCTCGAAGGCCACGACCTGGTGCACGCCGTCGAGCTCGCCCTCCGGGAAGAGGGCGTTCATCCGGAAGCCGACGCCGATGTCCTCGACGGCGAACCGGGCGTCGGGCAGCTCGGTGCGGAGCAGGCGCAGCGCGGGCCCCGGGTCGAACGTCTCCACCCGGTCCAGCTCCCAGCCGTGCGGTAGGGCCGGGTCGAGGCGCACGGTCACGGCGCCGTTCGAGCAGACCATCCAGCCGGACGTGATGCCGAGCAGCTCGGCCACCGGCGTCATCGCGATGAGCGACCGCCCCGACGAGAGCACCACGTGGTGGCCCGCGTCCTGGACCGCGGCCACGGCGTCGCGCACCGCCGGCGACAGGCCGCCGTCGTACCCGAGCAGCGTGCCGTCGATGTCGAGGGCGACGAGGTGGGGCGCGACGGCCTGCGCCGGGGCGGCGCTCACGCGACCGGCTCGAGCACCTCGAGGCCGCCCAGGTAGGGGCGCAGCCCCTCGGGCACGCGCACCGATCCGTCCGCCTGCTGGTGGTTCTCCAGGATGGCGACGATCCAGCGGGTGGTGCCGAGCGTGCCGTTGAGCGTCGCCACGGGGCGGGTGCTGCCGTCCGCGGTGCGCTCGCGCACGCCCAGGCGCCGGGCCTGGAACGTGGTGCAGTTCGAGGTGGACGTGAGCTCCAGGAAGCGCTGCTGGGTGGGCAGCCACGCCTCGCAGTCGAACTTGCGCGCCGCCGACGAACCGAGGTCGCCCGCGGCGGTGTCGATGACGCGGTACGGCAGGTCGACCTTCGCCAGCATGGCCTCCTCCCAGCCGAGCAGGCGCTGGTGCTCGGCCGCCGCGTCCTCCGGGTCGCAGTAGCTGAACATCTCGACCTTGTGGAACTGGTGCACGCGGATGATGCCGCGGGTGTCGCGGCCCGCCGCGCCCGCCTCCCGGCGGTAGCACGCGCTCCAGCCGGCATACCGCCGCGGGCCCGCCGACAGGTCGATGATCTCGTCCGCGTGGTAGCCCGCGAGCGCCACCTCGCTGGTGCCGACCAGGTACAGGTCGTCCTTCTCCAGGTGGTAGACCTCGTCCGCGTGGCTGCCGAGGAAGCCGGTGCCGCGCATCGTCTCCGGCTTGACCAGCGTCGGGGTGATCATCGGCGTGAAGCCCGCCGCCACCGCCTGGTCGACGGCCGCGTTGAGCAGCGCCAGCTCCAGGCGGGCCCCGATGCCGGTGAGGAAGTAGAACCGCGACCCCGACACCTTCGCGCCGCGCGCGGTGTCGATGGCGGCCAGCCCCTCGCCGAGCTCCAAGTGGTCGCGCGGGGCGAAGCCCTCGGCCTCGAAGTCGCGCGGCGTGCCCACCTGCTTCACGACGAGGAAGTCGTCCTCGCCCCCGGGAGGGGCGCCCTCGACGACGTTCGCGATGCGGTAGAGCAGCTCGTCGACCTCGGTCGCGGCCTCCGACGCGTCGGCCTGCCGCGCCTTCACCTGCTCGGCGAGGTGCTTGGTGCGGGCCAGCAGCTCGGCCTTCTCCTCGCCCTGCGCCTTCGCGACCTGCTTGCCGAGCGCCTTCTGCTCCGCGCGCAGCGTCTCGAACTCCGTCAGGGAGGAGCGACGGCGCGCGTCGGCGTCGAGCGCCGCGTCCACGAGGGCGGGGTCGTCGCCGCGGGCCAGCTGGCTCGCACGGACGACGTCGGGGTTGTCGCGCAGCAGTCGGAGGTCGATCACGCGCGCAAGCCTAACGGTCGGGAGGCACGGCGCCCCGGGGATTTCGCGGCGGGCGCCGGGCGGCTCACGGGGTGGAGTACGCCACGTCGGCGGGTCTCGGGGCCCGAAACGTCGTAGGTTGCCGTCATGCCGGATGAGTACGCGGGGGTCGTCGCGCTCGTCGTCGTGCTGGTCCTCGCCCTGTCGGCGCTCACCGCGGCCGTCATCCTGTGGCGTCGCACCACCACGCGCGAGCACGTCGTGGCGGAGCGGGACGCCCGGCGCGCCGAGGACGGACGGGCGGGGGGCATGCGCCTCGCCGTCGTCATCAACCCCTCCAAGGAGGGCGCCGCGGACGTGCGCGCCGTCGTCGAGCGGGTCTGCGCCGAGGCCGCGCTCCCCCGGCCCCTGTTCTACGAGACCACGGTGGACGACCCCGGCACGGGGCAGGCCCGGCGCGCCCTCGCCGACGGCGCCGACGTCGTGGTCGCGGCCGGCGGCGACGGCACGGTCCGTGCCGTCGCCGAGGCGCTCGCCGGGACCGGGACGCCCATGGGGCTCATCCCCGCCGGCACCGGCAACCTGCTGGCGCGCAACCTCGACCTGCCGGTCACGTCCGTCCCGGACGCGGTCGCCATCGTGCTGGGCGGCGCCGACCGGGCCATCGACGTCGGTCGGGCCCGGGTCACGGAGTACGCGGAGGACGCCGAGATCCCCGACGACCCCGACACCGCGCACATCTTCCTGGTCATCGCCGGCCTCGGCTTCGACGCCGCGATGGTGGCCGACGCCGACGACCAGCTCAAGGCGAAGGTCGGCTGGGTGGCGTACTTCGTCGCGGGCGCGCGGCACCTGCACGGCCGGCGCATGCACGCGACCATCCGCCTCGACGACGGCGAGGCCGTGGACGCGCGGCTGCGCAGCATCATGGTCGGCAACTGCGGCCGCCTGCCCGGCGGGATCACCCTGCTGCCCGACGCCGTCATCGACGACGGCGAGCTCGACGTCGCCGCGATCGACACGCGGGGCGGCCTCGCCGGATGGGCGCAGCTCTTCGGCGAGGTCGTGGCGCAGGGCCTGGGCGTGCGCAACGACCTGCCCGGCAAGATCGGCCGGATCGACCACACGCGGGCGCGCCGCGCCGTGATCCGGGTGGAGGACGGCGAGCAGGCCCAGGTCGACGGCGACCCCCTCGGCATGGCCGTCGAGCTGGAGACCTGGGTCGAGCCCGGCGCGCTCGTGGTCCGGACGGGATGATCATGTGAACGTCCCCACGCGGCCCCTCACCTGCGGCGGCCCGGCGGACCGCCCCGCTTAGGGTGGCCTGCGTGATCAGCCACGCCCGCCCGTCCTCGGCCCTCCGCGCCTCGCGCGCCACCCTGGTCGTGGCGGCCCTGCTCCTCATGCTGCTGACCACGCTCGCCGGCGCGGGCCGCGCCGCCGCCGCCGCCGGCGACGACGCCGCCGCCGAGGCCCCGGACACCCCGCTGATCCTCGCCGGCGTCTCGGGGCTCCAGTGGTCCGACGTGGACGCCACCCGCACCCCGCACCTGTGGCGCCTCATCGGCGGCGGCTCCGTCGCGTCGATCGCCGTGCGCACGCTGACCCCCACCTGCCCCCTCGACGCGTGGCTGTCGATCTCCGGCGGGAGCAAGGTCACGGCGCAGAACGAGGAGGTCGCCGGCGACGCCGACCAGGGCGCCGACGGGGACGAGGACACGGCCGCCCGGGAGGACGCCTCCGCGCTCGGCTGCCCGCCGGTCCCGGCACCGGCGCTCACCTCCGGCGCGGCGGAGCACGCGACCGTGCCCGGCTGGTCCGGGCTCACCGCCGTCGACCCCCTGATGCCCGCGACGGCCGAGCCGGGGGCCCTCGAGCGCCTCGTCGACGTGGCCGGGACGTGCGCGACGGCGGTCGGGCCGGGCGCCGCGGTGGCCCTCGCCGACACCAGCGGCGACGTGTCGCGCTACCTGTCCGACGCCCGCCAGCTCACGGCCGACCAGGTGGCCGAGTGCCCCGCCACCGTGGTCGACCTCGGTGTGCTGCCCGACGCCGCGGGCGAGCGGGCCGCGGCCGTCGAGTCCCTCGACGACCGGGTCGGACGCCTCGCCGGCCTGCTCCCGGCGGGCGGGCGGCTCGTCGTCGCCGGGGTCTCGGACACCCCGCTCGGCCCCTCCGACCTGCAGGCCGTCGTCGACTGGACGTCGCCGGGCGGCGAGGCCACCTGGCTCACCTCCACGTCCTCGCGCTGGGTGGGCGTCGTGGTGCTCGCGGACCTGTCCGCGACCGTGGCGGACACCGTGACCGGCGGCGCGCTCTCGGGCACCACGCCCGCCGAGGACGCCGGCGAGACCGCCACCGCGGACGAGGAGGAGGGCGCCGACCCCCTCGCCGCGGCGCTCGACCCCTTCACCGGCTCCCCGCTGGAGCGGGGCGACGAACGCCGCATCCCCGTGGCCCGCACGGTGGAGAACCGCCAGTACCTCAGCGTGCTCACCGACACCGTGCCGCGCCTGTCCCCGCTGCTGCTCGGCCTCGTCGTCCTCGCGGACGTGCTCGCCGTCGCCGTGCTGCTCCTGGCCCGCCGCCGCTCCGGCACCGCCCGCGCGGGCCTCCCGCCCGCCGCCTGGCGCGTGACCCTCGCCCTGCTCGTCGTCGCCGCGGGGCTGCCCGCCGCCGCGACCCTGGCGACCCTCGCGCGCTGGTGGGCGTGGCCCTCGCCCGTCATGACGCTGCTGCTCGCGCTGACGGGCGCGGCCCTCGTCGTCGCGCTCCTCGCGTGGTGGGCGCGCCGCCTGCTGCCGCCGTCGCCGTGGCGCCTCACCACCAGCCTCGCGGCGGTCACCTGGCTGGTGCTCACCGTCGACGGGCTCACCGGCACCACGCTGCAGCAGGGCTCGCTGCTGGGGCCCGCGCCGTCGCTCGGGGCCCGGTTCTACGGCTTCTCCAACACCGTCTTCGCCGTGTACGCGGTGGCCGGCCTGGTCCTGGCCGCCGGGCTGACGGCGACCCTGCGGGCCCGCGGCGTCCGCCCGGCGCGCACCGCTGCCGTGGCCGGGGCCGTGGGCGTCGTGACGGTGCTGGTCGACGGCCTCCCCCCGTTCGGCGCGGACCTCGGCGGCATCTTCGCGCTGGTGCCCGGCTTCGCGGTGCTGGTGCTGGGGGTCGCCGGCGTGCGCCTCACGTGGAAGCGGGCGCTGCTCGTGGCGGCGGCGACCGTCGCCATCGTGGCGGTCGTCGCCGTCGTCGACTGGCTCGTCGGCGGGTCCAGCAGCCACCTGGGCGGCTTCGTGCAGTCCGTGGTCGACGGCCGCGCGGCCGGCGTCGTCGCCGGCAAGGCCGCCGGCGCGTGGGCGACCGTGGCGAACCCCGCGGGCGCCGCCGCCCTCGTCCTGTGCCTCGTGGCGGCCTGGGCCGTGCTCGACCCGGACCGCGCCCGCCTGGCGGGCCTCGCCGCCGCCTACCGCCGGGACCCCCTGCTGCGCCGCCTCGTCGTCGCGCTCGTCGTGACGGCCGTCGTCGGCTCCCTGCTCAACGACTCCGGCATCGCGGTCGGCTTCCTCGTGCTCGCCCTGTCGGTGCCGGTGCTGCTCGCCGGGCTCCTCGCCGACGCCACGCCCGAAGCCTCCGACGGCCGCGAGCCCGGCATCCGCCGCATGCCCACCGTGCTCGTCACCGCCAGCGGGACCCTGCTCGTGGTGCTGCTGCTCGCGTCCACGGTCGTGTCCGCGGCCGGCCTGCGCGCCGCGTCCGACGTCGCGCAGGCGGGCTCGCAGGTCACGCCCACGCGCGCGGACGAGGTGGGCACCGACGGACCCCTCGTGGTGGTGGGCACCACCGGCGTGCGCTGGGACGACCTGGCCGGCGGGCGCGCCCCGACGCTGCAGGGCATGCTCGCCGACGGCGCGTCCGCCGGCGGCGTGTCCCAGCCCACCGGGGCGGGGAGCCGGTGCGTCGACGGCGGCTGGCTGGCGCTGTCGGCCGGCACCCTCGCCGAGGTGGCGTCCGGCCGGGCCCCCGACGGCTCGTGGCAGTGCCCGACGACGCAGGCCGAGGCCAGCGGCGACGGCGCCACCGTCGAGGGCTGGGACGCGCTGGTCGACCTCCAGAAGGGCTCGACGTACCAGGCACGCCTCGGCACGCTGGGGTCGCAGCTCGCCCCGGCCGGGTGCGCCACCGCGGTCGGCCCCGGCGCCGCCCTCGCGCTGGCCGACCCCGCCGGCGACGTCGCCCGCTACCGCGACCTGGACGACGCACTCACCCCCGGCTCGGACGGCTTCGACTGCCAGGTGACCGTCGTGGACGCCGGCGACGCCACCGCGCCGCCGAGCGACCCCGCCCTGCCCGCCGACGAGGCGCGGACCGAGCGGCTGCAGGGGCACAACGACCGCCTCGCCCAGGTGGACGACACCGTGCGCCGCGTCCTGGCGGTGGTGCCCTCCACCGCCACGGTGCTGGTCGTCGACGTGGCCGGCACCCCCGGCACCCGGCCCGTGCTCGGCGTGGCGCTCGTCCGCCCCACCACGGCCGGGCCCGACCAGCCGCGGTACCTCACGAGCGCCGCGACCCGCACCGACGGCGTGGCGCGCGTGCTCGACGTCCCCGCCACCGTGCTGGGAGCCGCCGGCGTCACGCCCGTCGCCCCCGTGCAGGACACTCCCCTCGCCTGGGGCTCGCCCCGGCCGCAGGACGCCGCGGCGTCGGCCGACGCCCTCAGCGACCTCACGTCGCTCGACCACGTGCGCCGCACCGTCTACACCTGGTTCGTCGACGTCCCCCTGTACGCCGGGCTCGCGCTCGCCCTGGCCTGCCTGGTCGTCGCCGCCCGGCTGCGGCCCACCACCCCGCGCGCCCGCAGCCGTCGCCGGCGCCTGTGGGCGTGGGCCCGCGGAGCCGCCCTCGTGCTGGCCGCGATCCCCGCGGCCGCCTTCCTCGTGTCGCTGAGCGGGTGGTGGCGGTTCGAGCAGCCGATGCTCGCGTTCGTCGGGTCGGCGCTGGCCGCCACCGCCGTCGTGGCGGCGCTCGGCGCGCTCGCGCCCCGACGACCCGTCTGGCTGGGCCCGGGGATCGTCGCCGGTCTCACGTTCGTCGTGCTCACGCTCGACGCCGTCGTCGGCACGCCGCTCAACCGGGCGAGCCCGCTGGGCGCGGCGCCGACCTTCGGGGCCCGGTTCTACGGCTTCGGCAACCCCACGTTCTCCGTGTACGCCGTGGCCGCCCTGCTCGTCGCCGCGGCCGTGGCGCAGCCGCTGGTGCAGCGCGGGCGGCGGCGCACGGCGGCCCTCGTGGTGGGCGTGCTCGGCGTCGTCACCATGGTGGTCGACGTGTGGCCGACCCTCGGCGCCGACCTCGGCGGCGGCCTGGTCCTCGTGCCCGCGTTCGCGGTGCTGGGGCTGGCCGCCTCGGGGTCGCGGCTCACGCTGCGGCGGTTCGTCCTCGTGGCCGCCGCGGG
This sequence comes from Isoptericola sp. NPDC057653, assembly GCF_042799955.1. NCBI lineage: Bacteria > Bacillati > Actinomycetota > Actinomycetes > Micrococcales > Promicromonosporaceae > Isoptericola > Isoptericola sp. NPDC057653. The sequence goes on from NZ_JBHVHP010000001.1 coordinate 25,703, forward strand.
TGTCGGCGCCGTCGCCGCGGTGGGCGTCCTCGACTGGCTGCGGCCCGAGGACGAGCGCTCGCACCTGGGCCGCTTCGTCGCGCAGGTGGTCGAGGGCGAGGCGTGGGAGACCCTGGCCCGCAAGGCCGGCTACGCCGCCCGGTCGCTGCTCGGCGGCGTCCCCGTCTGGCTGACCGTGCTGGTGCTCGTCGCGGGCGCGCTGCTCCTGTTCGCGCCGGCCCGGTTCACGCCCCGCTGGTTCGCCCGCACCGAGGAGGCCTGGCCGCTGCTGCGCCCCGCCGTCCTGGGCATCTGGATCGTCTGCGTGGCTGGCTCCGCCGTGAACGACTTCGGCATCCGCATCGCCGTCGTCGCCCTGGTGCCCGCCGTCCCGCTCCTCACCGCGACCGTGCTGCACGCGCTCGAGGTGCCCGCCGACGCGTCCGACGACGTGGCGCAGGACGATCCGGACGGAAGTGCCGGGGATGGTGCCGGGGACGGTGCCGGGGACGACGCGCCGGAGGTCAGCGCCCGCCGGTGAGGCGGCGGAAGCACCGGACGGCCAGCTCGGCGGGGCCGTCCGGGCCGCCCACGGGGGCGTCGGTGGCGACCCACTCCTCCAGCGCGATGCGGATGGCGTCGGTGGCGGCGGCCGCGACGAGCCGGCGCTCCAGCCGGTCGTCGTCGGGCGCCAGGGCGGCGAGGAGCGGCTCCAGCCGCTGCTCGGAATCGCGGTTCACGCGGTACCAGACGTCGGCCAGCGCCGGGTCGCCGGGCACGCTGCGCAGCAGCCCCCGGGTACGCAGGAAGTCCCGCTCGTCGGCGTCCTCGCCCGGGCTGAGGGCGCCGCGCATCGCCTCCTCCACGGCGGGCAGGAGACCGTCCGCGGCGTCGCACGCGGCCAGGCGGGCGCGCCACCCGTCCGCACCCACCGCGAGGAGCGGCGCGACCGCGTCCTCCTTGGTGCGGCAGTACCGGTAGAAGGTGCGCAGCGAGACGCCGGCCTCGGCGGCGACGGCCTCGGCCGTGACGGACGCCGCGCCCCGCTCCGCGAAGAGCCGCGCGGCGACCTCCGCGATCTCCAGCTGGGTGGCGGCCTTGCGCCGCGCGGTCAGGGAACGGGGCTGCTCGGGCTGCACGGTCACGACCTCCACCCTACGCGCGGGGTGACAATCTGCCACCCTGAGTCTGTCTGACACGTCGTGCCATCCAGGCGTACAGTGAAGCGATCCCGGGCGCGCGTCGCGCCCGACCACGCGTGAAGGAGACGACCATGAACCGTTACGACGGACGCCGGGTGCTGGTGACCGGGGCGGGCTCGGGCATCGGGCAGGCCACGGTGCTGCGGATGCTCGCGGAGGGCGGCCGCGTCGTCGGCGCCGACGTCAGCGAGGCCGGCCTGGCCGACACCGTCGAGAAGGCCGGCGACCACGCCGACCGCCTCGACGTCCGCACCATGGACATCGCCGACGAGGGGTCCGTCCGGGCCGGCGTCGCCACCGCCGTCGAGCGCCTCGGCGGCCTGGACGCGCTGGTCAACGCCGCGGGCATCCTGCGCTCGTCGCACACCGAGCAGACCACGCTGGAGAGCTTCGAGCAGGTGGTGCGCGTCAACCTCGTCGGCACGTTCCTCGTGATCCGCGAGGCCGTCCCCGCCCTGCTGGAGGGCCGGGGGTCGGCCGTCGTGAGCTTCAGCTCGACGTCCGCGGCGTTCGCCCACCCGTACATGGCCGCCTACGCCGCCAGCAAGGGCGGGGTGCAGTCCATGACGCACGCGCTCGCCGCCGAGTACGCCGGCCGCGGCATCCGGTTCACCGCCGTGCAGCCGGGGTCCATCTCCTCCGGCATGACCGACGGCTCCGGAGCCAGCCGCCAGAGCATGGGGCCAGGCCTGCCCGAGGACGCCGACATGCGCCTGTTCGCCAAGCTGCAGCCCGCGCTCGGCAGCGGCTTCGCCGGGCCGGAGACCGTCGCGTCGGTCGTCGCGATGCTCGCCAGCGACGACGGCGCGTTCATCACCGGCACCGAGGTCCGCATCGACGGCGGCACCCACTTCTGACCGCGGCCCCCGTCGCCTCCGCGAGGTGACCCGCGGAGGCGGCCCGGGTCAGTCGTCGTCGCCGTCGTCCTCGCCGAGGTGGGCGACGTGCGCGTGCCGGTCGTGCTTGACGAACACGCGCAGCTCGACGTCGCGGCCGTCGGCCTGCTCCGCCAGCACGCGGTCGACGGTGCCGCCCTCGCGACGGGCGGCCTCGGCGATCACGTCCGCGTGCTCCTCGGTCGCGCCCGACGCCCACGTGCCGCGGTCCGCGAGGACGCTGCTCGCGTCGTCGGCGCCGCCGGCGGTCAGGTCGGCGCCGGTGAGCGCCTCCACCTGGGCGCGGTCGAGCGTGATCACGGTCTGGTGGTCGTCGGCGTAGCGCACCGTGTACGGCGCGGCCGCGCCCCCGCCCGCAATGTCGCCGTCGGCGGCGTCCTGCGCCGCGCCCGCCGCCCCGTCGGCCGGGGCGGTGGCGGCCGGCGACGCCGCCGGGTCGTCGTCGAAACCGGCGCGGTCGGGGGCGCCGCAGCCCGCCAGGGCCAGGCCCGTCGCGAGCACGCCGGCGACCAGGATCGCCGGGCGCCGGGTCGACGGGCGCGCGGGTGCGTGCGTCATCGGGGGTCTCCTCAGCAGTCGGTTCCGACCGCCACCCTACGAAGGGGATCCCAGGATCTCGGGGCGAACGGGCCGATGGTGGCCGCCGTCACCGGTGCGTCCGGTCACACGCGCCCGCGCGGCGGCGCGGCGGCGCGGGCCGGGCCCGCGTCAGGCGCCGCTCGGCAGGGTGCGGTCGAGCGCCCGCGCGCGGACGTGCTCGACGGCGAGGCGCAGCGCGCCGGTGCGCACCACGTCCGGACCCAGGTCGGAGACCATGACCTCCACCGCCGGGTCGTGCAGGTGGTCCGGGAGGAGCCCGCGGGCCCGCTCGACCATCGGGCCGAGCGCGGGCGCCATCGCCCCCGTGACGATCACCCGGTCCAGGTCCAGCAGCCCCGACAGGACGGCGCACACCCGCGCGAGGCGGTCGGCGAGGCCGTCGACGACCTGCCGCGCGACGGCGTCCCCCGCCGCCGCGGCCTCGAGCACCCGCTCCGCGTCGAGGAGGTCGCGCGGGACGTCGGCCAGCACGCTGCCCGCCGCGCCGTCGGAGTCCAGGAGGCGGCGCGCCTCGTCCCGGGCCAGCGCGCCCAGCCCGTCGCTGGACCCCACGCCCTCGACCAGGTCGAGGATCCGCATCTCGCCGATCGCCCCGCGCGGCCCCCGCCGCAGGGCGCCGTCCAGCACGATCCCCGCACCGATCCGCTCCCCCACGAGGAGCGCGGCGTACGCGGCGGCGCCGTCACCGTGCTCGGCCTCCGCGACGGCGGCGAGGTTCGCGTCGTTCTCGACGACGACGTCCCAGCCGCGGGCCGCGAAGAGGTCGCCCAGGCCGGGGTTCATCAGCGCCCAGAACGGGTTGCGCGCGCCCGCCGGCACCCCGCCCGTCGCCACCGGCGCGGGGACCCCCAGCACCGCGGCGGCCACGGCCCGGCCGTCGCGGCCGGACCGGGCGACCGCCGCGTCCACGGCGTCGCGGACCGTCGCCCGGCGCGCGTCGGCGTCGCTCGCCGGGTCCACCTGCACGGCCTCCTCGGCGAGCACGCGGCCGTGCAGGTCCGCGACCGCCGCGGACACGCGGTGCTGCCCCGCGTCGACGCCCACGACGAGCGCCGCGTCCGGACGGAAGGCGTAGCGCAGCGCCGGGCGCCCCTTCGTGTACGCGCCGGCGGCGCGGGCGTCGTCGAGCTCGACGAGCCAGCCCCGGTCCATGAGCTCCCGGCACAGGGCCAGCACGGTGGAGCGCGCCAGACCGGTGGCCGCGATGAGGTCGCTGGCCGTCACCGGCTCCCCGTCCCAGACCTCCTGCAGCACGCGCTCGGCGTTGAGCCGCCGCACCAGGTGCGTCGAGGGCGTCGTGGCCTCCGGGCCGTTCGTCATGGCGCTCCGCCTCGCGTCGTGGTCCATCCCGGCGCCGGACCGCCGGGGCGGTTGATTCTAGGCCGAGATTTTCTCGCCCCGGGGGGTTGACCCCTCGGGCACCCGGGTGAGACGGTGCTCGTCGGATTAAATTTCGGCACAACATTTAGTACCGAAATGTATCCGGATCGAGCTTCTCGACGAAAGGACGACGGTGTCTGAGGAACCGAGACGTGTGGTGCGCGGGGTCGCCGTGGCGACGGGGCTGGCCCTGGTCGGCAGCCTCCTCGCGGGGTGCGGCGCCGACGGCGCCGAGACCGTCCGCTTCACGTTCAGCAAGCGCGAGGCGATCCCCTACATGACCCAGGTCGTGGCCGACTACAACGCGTCGCAGGACGACGTCCGCGTGGAGCTCGACACCTCGGGCGTCGACGTCGTGTCCGCGAGCTTCGTGCGCGGCAACCCGCCCGACCTCATGCTCGCGAACTACAACATGGAGGTCGCGCGGTTCGTGGACCGCTGCACGCTCAGCGACCTGGGCGGCACCGAGGCCGCGAGCCGGATCCGCCCGGACCTGCAGCCCCTCATGGACCAGTACGGCCGCTGCGACGGCCGCACCAGCGCCCTGCCCTACTCGGTGATGGCGGCCTCCGTCATCTACAACAAGGACGTCTTCGCCGCGCACGACCTCCAGGTGCCGCAGACCTGGAGCGAGCTCCTCGACGTGGCCGAGACGCTCCGGGAGGCGGGCGTGACGCCGTTCTACGGCACGTTCAAGGACGACTGGACCGTGGCGCAGGGGTGGTTCGACTACGCCGTCGGCGGCCAGGTCGACACCATCGACTTCTTCGACCGTCTCGCGGCCGAGGGCGCCGACGTCGGCCCGCGCTCGGACGTCTCGTTCGAGAAGGACTTCAGCCGCCCCCTCGAGCAGATGACGCAGCTCACGGGCTTCGCGAACGACGACGCCGACAGCCGCGGGTACGGCGACGGCAACCTCGCCTTCGCCCAGGGGAAGGCCGCGATGTACCTCCAGGGGCCGTGGGCCTTCAGCGAGATCGCCAAGACCGCGCCGGACCTCGACCTCGGCACCTTCCCCCTGCCCATGACGGACGACCCCGCCGACCTCAAGGTGCGCGTCAACGTCGACCTCGCGGCGATCATCCCCGACGGCTCGCGGCACCCGGAGGCCGCCCGCGACTTCCTCGAGTACCTCTACCGGCCCGAGATCATCGAGGGCTACAACGAGTCGCAGCTCGGCTACACCCCGACGAAGGACGCGCCGCCGCCCTCGGACCCGCGCCTCGCGGGCATGACGGAGTACTACGACGACGGGCGGGTCTACCAGGGCGCCTCGGTGCTCGTGCCCAAGACGATCCCGGTCATGGCCTACACCCAGGGGATCGCGTTCGGCGCCGACGCCGGCGCCACGATGCGCACCCTCGACACGGACTGGGCGCGCCTGGCCCGGCGCCAGTAGCGCACCCCGCCGGCAGAGCCCGACGTCAGCGAGCCACGAGCGGAACGAAGGAGTCCTTGCTCATGCCCACCCTCACCACGACCGCGCCGGGCGTGCCCGCCCCGGCGCCCGCACGTCCGGCGCCACGCCGCGCCCGACGGACCGAACCGATCTACTACCTCTTCCTGCTGCCGAGCCTCGTGCTGTTCACCCTGGCGATCCCGGTCCCCGCGGTCGTCGGCATCTTCTTCAGCTTCACGAACTCGGTCGGCATCGGCGACTGGGACTTCGTCGGCCTCACCAACTACGCGGTCGCGTTCAGCGACCCCGCCATCCTGCGCAGCTACCTGTTCACGTTCGGGTTCTCGCTGGTCACGGTGCTGGTCGTCAACGTCGTCGCGTTCTTCCTGGCGGTCGGGCTGACCTCCCGCATCCGGCTGAAGGTGGGGCTGCGGGCCGTCTTCGTCATCCCGATGGTCGTCTCGGGCATCATCATCGCGTACGTCTTCAACTTCCTGTTCTCGAACTCCCTGCCCGCCGCCGGGCAGGCGCTCGGGATCCCCTTCCTGGAGACGAGCCTGCTGGCCAACCCCGACCTGGCCTGGCTCGCGATCGTCCTCGTGACGGCGTGGCAGGCCGTCCCCGGCACCCTGCTCATCTACATCGCCGGCCTGCTGGCCATCCCCGGCGACGTGTACGAGGCGGCCGAGATCGACGGCGCGACCCGGGCGCAGCGCATCACGCGGATCACGCTGCCGCTGATGGCCGGGTACGTGGTCATCAACGTCATCCTCGGCTTCAAGAACTTCCTCAACGCCTACGACATCATCGTCGGCCTCACGAACGGCGGGCCCGGCACGGCCACCCGGAGCATCGCGATGACCATCATCACCGGGTTCAACGGCGGCGACTACGCCTACCAGATGGCCAACGCGACGATCTTCTTCGTCGTCACGGTGCTGATCGCCTTCCTCCAGCTCTCGGTCACCCGCGGAAGGAACTCCCTCTGATGGCCACCCTCACCGCACCGACCTCCGGCACCCGGCGAGCCGCCGCCGGGCGCCCCCTGCGCCGGACGCACGAACGACGGAACGTCTCGGGCACCCTGCTCCTCCTGCTGTGCTCGGTGACCGTGCTGCTGCCGCTGTACGTCACGGTCTCGATGGCGTTCAAGACCACGGGCCAGGCCGTGGACGGCAACGCGTTCTCGCTGCCGGCGCCGTTCGACGTGCAGGGCTTCGTCCAGGCCTGGCAGCTCACCGAGTTCCCCGTCGGCCTCGCGGTGTCGCTGCTCGTGACGGCGGGCACGGTCGCCGCGACGATCCTGCTGGCGGCCGTCGCGTCGTTCGCGATCATGCGCAACTGGCACCGGCGCCTGTTCCGCTGGTCGTTCTTCTACCTGCTCGGCGCGATGTTCATCCCGTTCCCGGTGGTCGCGCTGCCGCAGATCCAGCTCACCGGGCGCCTCGGCCTCGACAACCCGCTCGGCGTCGTCGTGCTCGCCACGATGTTCCAGCTGAGCTTCAGCGTGCTGCTGTTCACGGCGTTCCTCCGGTCGATCCCCCTGGAGCTCGAGGAGAGCGCCCGCATCGACGGCGCGACCACGTGGCAGACGTTCTGGCGCCTGATCTTCCCGCTCCTGGCACCCATGAGCGCCACCGTCGGGATCTTCGCGTTCCTCTACGCCTGGAACGACTTCATGATGCCGTCGCTCATCATCTCCGACCCCGGGCTCCAGACGCTGCCGGTGCGCCAGCAGCTGTTCCAGACCCAGTTCAGCAACAACTACAACGTCTCCTTCGCCTCGTACCTCATGGCGATGGCTCCGGCGATCGTCGCGTACCTGTTCACGCAGCGCTGGGTGATGGAAGGCGTCACCCAGGGTGCCGTGAAGGGCTGACCTCGCCGCACACCTCCATCCCGCACCAGGACCGCACCACCGAAGAAGGGCATCACCCATGAGCGACCTGCTCGACGTCCCCGCCCGCACCACCGAGGGCTCCGACGCCACCTGGTGGCGCCAGGCCGCCGTCTACCAGATCTACCCGCGCAGCTTCGCGGACTCCGACGGCGACGGCATCGGCAACCTGCGCGGCATCACGTCCCGCGTGGACTACCTGGCCGCCCTCGGGATCGACGCCGTGTGGCTCAGCCCGTTCTACCCGTCCGCGCTGGCCGACGGCGGGTACGACGTCGCCGACTACCGCGACGTCGACCCGAAGATCGGCACGCTCGCCGACTTCGACGAGATGGTCGCGGCACTGCACGGCGCGGGGATCCGCGTCGTCGTCGACATCGTCCCCAACCACACCTCGAACCTGCACGCGTGGTTCGCCGAGGCGCTCGCCGCCCCGAAGGGCTCGGCCGCCCGCGACCGCTACCTCTTCCGCGACGGGCTCGGCGAGCACGGCGAGCTGCCGCCCGCGGACTGGACCTCCACCTTCGGCGGCCCCGCCTGGGAGCCGGTGGGCGACGGGCAGTGGTACTTCCACCACTTCGCCGTCGAGCAGCCGGACCTCAACTGGGACAACCCCGAGGTGCGGGAGGACTTCCTGCGCACGCTGCGCTTCTGGTCCGACCGCGGCGTGGACGGCTTCCGCATCGACGTGGCTCACATGCTCACCAAGGACCTGCCCGCGCCGGGCGAGCCGCTGCCGTCGCAGGCCGAGCTCGAGGCGCTGCCGCGCGACGGGCAGCACCCGCTGTTCGACCGCGACGACGTGCACGACGTGTACGCCGGGTGGCGCGAGGTCTTCGACGCCTACGACCCGCCCCGCACCGCCGTCGCCGAGGCGTGGGTGGGCTCCGCCGAGCGCCGCGCGCGGTACGCGAGCCAGGACGGGCTGGGGCAGGCGTTCAACTTCGACCTGCTCGAGGCCGACTTCGACGCCGGGCAGTTCCGCCGCATCATCACGGACAACCTGGAGCTCGCCGCCGCGTCGGGCTCGTCGACCACCTGGGTCTTCTCCAACCACGACGTGGTGCGGCACGCCACCCGCTACGGCCTGGCCCCCCGCGGGGACGACCGGCGCAAGGGCGGCACGGACTGGCTGCTCGCCGGCGGGCCGGAGGACCAGCTCGACCGCGCGTCCGGCCTGGCGAAGGCCCGCGCCGCGACCCTGCTGGAGCTGGCGCTGCCCGGCTCGTCGTACCTGTACCAGGGCGAGGAGCTCGGCCTGCACGAGGTCGCGGACATCCCCGACGACGAGCGCCAGGACCCGACCTTCTTCCGCAACCGGGGCGTCGAGGTCGGCCGCGACGGCTGCCGCGTGCCGCTCCCGTGGACGGCGGACGGGCCGTCGCTCGGCTTCGGCGACGGGCCGGCGCACCTGCCGCAGCCGGCCTGGTTCGCCGAGCACGCCGCCGACGCCCAGGACGGGGTGGAGGGCGCCACGCTGACCCTGTACCGCACGGCGCTCGGCCTGCGTCGCCGGCTGCAGACGGGCGAGGAGCTCGAGTGGCTCGAGCCGGGCTCGCCGGACGTCCTCGCGTTCCGCCGCCCGAACGGCTGGACCAGCGTCACCAACTTCGGGACGGCCCCCGTGCCGCTGCCCGCGGGCCGGGTGCTGCTCTCCAGCGGCCCGCTGGCCGACGGCGCGCTGCCCGGCGGCACCACCGCCTGGCTCCAGGCCTGACACCACCCGCCGGGGGGGGGGGGGGGGCGCGGGGGCGGCCGACGCCGGCTCCACAGAGCTCACGCCCCCACACTCCCTCCGAGCGGAGAGTAACGCCACCCCACCCGAGCAAATGAGCCAAAAGAAG
>NZ_JBHVHP010000001.1:34909-1771208 GCF_042799955.1 Isoptericola sp. NPDC057653
CGCCGCGGGCCCGCGCCCCGCCCCCCCCCCCCCGGGCCCCCCCCCCCCCCCCCCCCGGGGGGGGGGGGGGCCCCGGGGGGGGGGCCCCCCGACGACTGAGACGATGGCCCCGCACCCTCCCGGCGTCCCGTGAAAGGCGACCCACCCCGCCGTGTACTCGCTCCTCCTGGCGATCATCTACGTCGCCTTCGTCAGCCTCGGGCTCCCGGACTCCCTCGTCGGCGCCGGCTGGCCCGTCATGCACCAGGACCTCGGCGTCCCGGTCGCGTTCGCCGGCATCATCACGATGATCATCGCCGGCGGCACGATCCTCTCCAGCCTGGCCTCCGAGCGGATGACGCGACGCCTCGGCGTCGGCGTCGTCACCGCCGTGAGCGTCGGGCTGACCGCCGCCGCCCTCGTGGGCTTCTCCGTGTCGGGCTCGTTCTGGGTGCTGTGCCTCTGGGCCATCCCCTACGGGCTGGGGGCGGGCGCGGTGGACGCCGCGCTCAACAACTACGTGGCCCTGCACTTCGCGGCACGGCACATGAACTGGCTGCACAGCTTCTGGGGCGTGGGCGCCTCGATCAGCCCGTTCATCATGAGCTACGCCCTCACCTCGGGCCTCGGCTGGTCCAGCGCCTACCGCATCGTCGGTGTCGCGCAGGCCGTGCTCACGGTCGTGCTGATCGTCAGCATCCCGCTCTGGGGGAAGGTCCGGCCGGGCCCGGCGGCCGAGCACGCCGAGGCTCACGACGCCCCGCCGTCCGACGCCGAGCCGGCAGGACGGGGGAGCACCCACGTCCCGCTCGCGACGGCGCTGCGGATCCCCGGAGTCCTGCTGATCCTGGCGGCCTTCTTCGCCTACTGCGCGCTCGAGAGCACCTCGATCCTGTGGGCGTCGACGTACCTGGTCACCGACCGCGGGGTCGAGGACGCCACCGCCGCCGCGTTCGCGTCGCTCTTCCTGCTCGGCATCACCGCGGGGCGGTTCCTCGCCGGCTTCTTCGCCGACCGGGTGGGCGACCGGCAGCTGATCCGCGGCGGCTTCGCGGCGGTCGGCGTCGGGGTGCTGCTCGTCGCGCTCCCCCTCGGCACGCCGGTGCCCGCCCTCGTCGGGCTGGTGGTCATGGGGCTCGGGTGCGCGCCGATCTACCCGGCGATCATCCACTCCACCCCGGTCAACTTCGGTCCCCGGAACTCCCAGGCCGTCATCGGGATCCAGATGGCCGCGGCGTACACCGGCTCGACCCTCGCGCCCCCGGTCTTCGGGGTGCTCTCGACCTGGGCCGGGCTCTGGGTCTTCCCGCTCTTCCTCGCCGTCCTGGTCGTGCTGGGCCTGCTCATGTCCGAGCGCCTGAACCGGCTCGTCGCCCGGCGGGACGACGAGCCGGCGCAGGGCGCTCAGGGCGCTCAGGGCGCGACGGCGGGCGCGGGGGTGCTCGGCGCCGAGGAGCGCAGGGGGTAGAGCCAGAAGCAGACGAACGCCAGCGCCGCGAGCACCACGGGCACGCCGCCGATGAGCAGGCGGACGCCCGTGGACACGGTCTCGACCTGCGCCGCCGGCGCCACGCCCTCGACGTACCCGCTCGCGGCGAGCACCCCCGCCACGACCACGGCCTGCACCACCACCGACCCGCGGACCACGAAGCCGTTGGCGCCGAAGTACATGCCCTCGCGGCGCAGGCCGGTGCGCCGCTCGTCGTCGTCGATCACCTGCCCGAGCGCCACCTCCAGCACCTGCATGAGGCCCGCGACGCCGAGGCCGACGGCGAGCCCCGCCGCGGCGGCGCCGAGCACCGTGGTGGGGACGAGGTACAGGCACGTCGCGAGCCCGTAGACGGCGACGACCGCGAGCATCGTGGTGCGGGGCCCGAAGCGCCGCACCACCCACGACCAGCCCCAGATCGCCGGGATCGCGGCCACGAAGATCGGCGCGAGCATCAGCGTGGAGTCCGCGTCGGTGCCGCCCACCGTGTACTTCACGTAGAACGGCACGCCCGCGAGCAGCACCGCCGTGGTGCTCTGCAGCAGCAGCGAGCCGAGCACGTACGTGACGAACGCGCGGTTGGCGAACGTGTACCGGAGCTGGTCGCGCAGCCCGACCGCGGACTCGCGGGCGCGGGCCGCGTCGTCGGCGTCGCGCTCCACCATCCCCGCCAGCGACCAGGCGAAGAAGCCGGCGCACACCACGGCGAGCGCGACGCCCATCCACGCCCAGCCGATCGAGTCGTACAGCAGGGGTGCGCCCGCGGTGCCCAGGATCATGCCCACCAGCGCGAACAGCTGCCGGGGGCTGTTGCCCCGGGCCCGCTCCGCCGTCGTGCGGAAGATCTCGGGGAACAGCGCCGACACGTTGAGGACCACCGCGACGTACGCGACGTCGAACAGCGCCACGACCACGAGGAACCACACGACCAGCCCCGCGGGCGGGAACGCCGGCGGCATCCACACCAGCGCGAACGCCACCACCAGCGGCACGATCCCCAGCACGATCCACGGCACCCGGCGGCCCCAGGCCGTGCGGTGCCGGTCGGACGCCGCACCGACCAGGGGGTTGAGCAGCGCGTTGAGGATGCCGTGCGCCACCATCGCGGCCGCGACCCAGCCGGCGGGCACCCCGAGGTGGTCGACGTAGAAGAAGACGACGAACGCGGAGAACGTCTGCAGCATGAGGTTCGCCGGGAACGCCGACGCCCCGTACGCCACGGTCTGCGCCCGGGTCGGCGCCCCGACGAGGCGCCGGTCGCGCAGCCGGGCGAGCGCCCCGCCCTCGCGGGCGGCCACGCCGTCCGGCCGGCTCACCGCTCGCCCCGCTGCACCGCACGCAGGTCGCGCCAGCCGATCCGCACGAGCCCCTCCGCGGCGACGGTCGCCGCCACGTCCGGGTCGCGCAGCAGCCGCTCCTCGTACCCGCGCTTGGGGGCCGCGTAGTCGACCGCGTCGGTCAGCTCGTCGCCCACCAGCATCGGGTGCAGGAAGATCTCGGTCACGCCGGGACGCACGCTCCGCAGCAGGTCGAGGAAGCCGGCCTTCACCGTCGCGTAGTCCTCGGCGTCGGGCGTGCCCTCCCCCGCGAGCTCGAACGGGTGCGTCCACAGCCGGTCGACGATGACGACGCCGGCCGCGTCGGCGGCGCCGGTGGCGGCGTCCAGCAGTGCCTGCGACCCCGGCGCGTCCGGGTCGGCGCCCATCGCCGCGAGCCCGTCGAGCGAGCGCGGCAGCCGGAACGGCAGGCCGCGCTCGGCGGCGAGCCCGAGCACCTGCGGCAGGAAGGAGCGGCCCGTCGCGAGCCCGTAGACCGAGCCCATGTGGTTGTCGAGGTGGCTCACGTCGACGCCCGCGGCCAGCGCGGCGTCCAGCTGCGCCGCGAGCTCGGCGGCCACGTCCTGGTCGTCCGCGCGCCGCTCCACGGCGTCCACGCCCGCGGGGAAGTAGCCGGCGTCGTCCACGAGCGACGTCCCCACGCCCGTGAGCGGCCGCCACCGGTACCGGGTCCACTCGCTGGTGAGGACGAGGTGCACGCCGACGTCGAGGCCCGGGTCGGCGGCCGCCGTCGCGAGCGCGTCCGGCGCCCACGGGCACGGCACCATGACCGTCGACGAGTCCAGGTGCCCCGCGGCCAGCAGGGGCATGATCGCGCGGTTCGCGGCGCGGCACATACCCAGGTCGTCGGCGTTGAGGATGATCGCCCGGGCGTCCGGGGCCAGCCCGAGGCGCGTGGTGAGGTCGGAGGGCGCGGTGAGGTCGGACGGCGCGTCCTGCGCCGTCACCGGGACGCTCCGTCGGTGACGCCGTCGGACGCCGCCACCGCACGCTCGGCGACCACGGCGCGCAGCGCCTCGCCGGCCGCGTGCCCGGCGCCCAGCACGGCCCCGTCCGCACCCAGCGGGGACGCCTCGATCCGGACCGGCAGCACGGAGATGCGGTCGCGCAGGAAGGCGGTGACCCGCTGCGCGATCGGCGGGCGCGCCGCCTGGTCCCCGAGGACGAAGAGCTCGGGGTCGAGCACGATGGCGAGCGACGCCACGACCACGGCGACGCGGCGCGCCATCTCGGCCACGACCGCGTCCGCCACGCCGTCCCCGGCGTCGGCGCGGTCGATCAGCTCCCGCACCGTGATGTCCTCGGGCAGGTCGTGGTCCTTCGCGAGCGCGGCGATCGCGGCGTCGCCGAGCACCTGCTCGCCCAGCGCATGGCCCGGCTGCGGCAGGAAGGCGACCTCGCCCGCGATGCCCGACGCCCCGCGGTGCAGACGCCCGTCCAGCACGACGCCCGCGCCGAAGCCCTCCCCGAAGGCCAGCGTGACGAACGACGACCGGCCGCGCCCCGCCCCCAGGTGCTGCTCGGCGACGGCGGCGAGGTTCACGTCGTTGTCGAGGGAGACCGGGCAGGCGAGGGCGTCGGTGAGCGCGTCGTGGAGCGTCGTGCCGCCCTTCTCGTACCCCGGCACGTGCAGCACGGTGGTGTGGTCCACGCCGACGACGGCGGGGAAGGCCACGACCGCGCGGCCCACCTCGACCCGCCGGCCCGGCCCGAGCCGCGCCTCCACGTCCTCGCGGCAGGAGTTCGCGAGCCCCGCCGCGGCCCGCGCCCGCGCCACCGGCGTGCGCTGCACGTCGCGGCGCTCGGCCCGCGCCCGCACGGTGCCCGTCGCGTCGACGAGGGCCACCCGCACGCGGTCGCGCGCGACGTCGACGCCCAGCCCGAAGGCCGAGTCCGGGTCCACGCGGACCCGACCCGGCGCCCCGTCGGCGACCACGGCCCCCGCCTCCGTCAGCGCGGCCAGCGCGCGACCCACGGTCGCGGCGGGCAGGCCCGTCGCCTCGACGAGGGCGTCCTCGCCGGCGGCCCCGCCGGCGGCCAGGACGTCCAGCACGGCGCGGGCGTCGGGCCCGCGCCGCGGGTCAAGGGTTCCGGTGTCAGAGGTGGGCATCGGGCCTCCGTCGGGATGGGCGGGACGGGGAGTCCCGCCCGGGCTGCGAGCCTAGCCACGCCCCCGTGGGGTTGTCGACGCAGGCGCCGACGCCCCCACGGGGCGGATCCGCGTGTCGCTGCAGATCAGGACGACGCGTGGTCGCGCGGGCGCCCGATGCCGCGGACCGCGTCGACCGCGCCGCGCACCCGCCGCGCGTTCACCGCGAGCACCACGTCCCGGTACTGCCCGGCGCGGTGGATCTGCCCCTTGAGGTCGTTCGACGACGCCCGGTGCTTGAGGTCGCACGGCACCTCGACGGCCACGTACCCCTGCCGGAGCAGGTCGATCGTCATGCCGGTCTCGACGCCCCAGCCGTGCGCCAGCGGCGTCGCCGCCTCGAACGCCTCGCGGGTGAGGCAGCGCATGCCGGACAGCGGCTGGCTGGGGCTCCACCCCGTGAGGTGCTGGATGGCGCGCCGGGCCGTGCCCACGACGATCCCGCGGCCGCCGGCCCCGGTCTGCCTCGGCAGCAGGGCGATCGCGAGGTCCGCCACGCCCTCGCGCACGGGCGCGACGAGCGGCGCCGTGTTGACGGCCGTGTCGCCCAGGTCGCCGTCCACGAACAGGAGGAGGCGCGGGGCGCGCCCGTCGGCGTCGCGCATGGCGACGACGGCCGCGCCGGTCTCCATCGCGGCGGCCTTGCCCCGGTTGTGCGAGTGCCGCACGACCACGGCACCGGCGTCGCGCGCCACGTGCTGCGTGTCGTCCGTCGAGCCGTCGTCGACCACGAGCACGAGGTCGACGTGCGGGATCGCGCGGGCCGACCGCACGGTGGCGGCGACGCGGGCCGACTCGTCCTTGGCGGGGATGATCACCGCGACCCGCTGCGGGTTGCGGCGCCCCTGCGCCGTCGGCGGCCGCGGCGTCTTGGCGACGGGCAGCGCACCCACGCGGGTGGTGACGGTCGCGCCTGCGCCGTCCTGTCCGGCGACGCTGTTCCGCTCGCCGGCCTCGTCCTGGCTGGTGGACACCTCAGCGCCCGTACGGGTCGCTCCGTGGTCCGTGTTCACGACTCCCTGCCTGTTGGGTCTCGCCCGTGTCGGCCGTGCGGACGACGCCCGCCCGGCGCTGCTGTGCGGTGGCTCCTTGGGGAATCACCGGGGATCAGAAGAGCAATCTTTTCCCGAAGAACTGTACTCCCCCGGAAGGCCCGATCTCGGGTCAAGAAAGGGTGTCGTCCGGGACGTGCCGTGAAGATCGTGCGGAGCCGCCACCGCCCTGCTGAGCCACCGACCCGCCGACCCGCCGCGCGACGGTCCGCGCGGGGCGCCGCGTCAGCGCAGCGTCACCTGTCGGGAGACGATACCGGCCCGGGCCCGCCGCTCGTTCGCGTCGAGCGGCTCCGTCACCGCGAGCGCCTCCTCGAGGCGGGTCGCGAGCTCCGCCACCGGCTCCTCGAGCTCCGCCGCCTCCGTGCCGCGGGGCAGCTCCCAGACGGGCACCACGAGGCCGCAGGCACGGAACATGCCGAGGAACTTGCCACCCACGAGGCCCGACTCCCGGCGCGCGTGCAGACGGGCGATCGCGTCCACGACGCGGTCCTCGTCCTCCGTGCGCGCCCAGCGCAGGAACTCGCGCGACATCCGGCACCAGTACGCCGCCGGCACCGACGCCAGCTTCACCGTCGGGATGGACGCCTCGGCCGCCTCGTCGAGCGACTCGCGGATCTCGTCGGTCATCTCCGTGCCGGCGTCGAGCCAGTAGTCGTAGCCCTCGTGCACGGTCACCTCGAACGGGACGTCGAGGTCGAGCACGTCCTGCAGCCGCGGGTCGCCGTCCTGCGGGGCCGGCAGCTCCTCCGGGAGGATGCCCGTGCCCGGCTCCGCCGCTGCGGCCGTGAGCAGCGCCGCCGCGAGGTCGCGGCTCAGGTCGTCCGAGCTGCCCATGCCGTGCAGCGCGAGCAGGACCGTGCCGTCCTCGCGGTGCAGCGCGCACCAGCCGCCCGGCAGGACGGTCGTGACGACGACGTCGCGCCCGCCGTGGTCCGACGTCGTCCGCGCCGTCGCCGTGGCGGACGGCACCACCTCGCGCAGCGCCACCCAGTCCGCCTCCCCCGGCAGACCCTCGAACGGACGCAGGACAGGGGCGGTCGCAGAGCTCTTGGCCATGCCCGCGATCCTATCCGGCCCGCGCCTCGCGCCCACCCGCCTCCCGCGAGGGGGCCGGAGCCTCCGCGAGACGGCCCCCGACGACTCGGCGGTGGTGGCTACGGTGGCGGGATGGAGCGATGGCGCCGCCTGGTGGCGGACTACCGGGACGGGGTCGCGCCGGGCCTCGCGCACGACGGCGGTCACGACCGCGCGCAGGACGGCGGGCGCGACGCGGCGACGCTCGACGGCGGCCGGGACGCGTGGCTCGCGGCGACGCTGCCGGCGCTGGACCTGTCGCTCGGGTCGGTCGCCGCGCTCTGCTCGGCCGCCGGGCGGGCGGGGGCGACCGGGCCGCTGACGGAGCGCGGCCCGTCGCCGGCGCGGGTGGCGGCGTCGTTCGGCTCGGACCGGCTGCTACGGCTGGACGGTCGTCCCGTCCCCGGGTTCGCGCCGCTCTCCGGCTTCTTCCGGACCGGCGACGGGTGGGTGCGCACGCACGCCAACTACCCGCACCACCGGGCGCGGCTGCTGCGGCTGCTCGGGCTGACCGACGGCACGGACCGCGACGGTCTGGCCGCGCGCCTCGCCGACGCCTCCGCCGCCGCGCTGGAGGACGACGCCGCGGCCGCCGGCGCGATCGTCGCCCGTGTCCGGGACGAGGCCGCGTGGCGGGCCTCGACGCCCGGGGCGGCCGCGGCGCAGGGTCCGCTCGTGCGGGTCACGGCTCGCGACGACGCGGCTCCGGGCCCGGTCCCCCTCCCGGGTGGGCCGGCGCCGCTCGCGGGGGTCCGGGTGCTCGACCTGACGCGGGTCATCGCCGGGCCGGTCGCCACGCGCGCGCTGGCCGCGCTCGGCGCCGACGTGCTGCGCGTGGACCCGCCCGTGCCCGCGGAGATCCGCCACCAGCACCTCGACGTCGGGCAGGGCAAGCGCACCACCCTGCTCGACCTGCACGACGCCGGCGACCGCGAGCGCGCCCAGGCGCTGCTGGACGACGCGGACGTGCTCGTCACCGGCTACCGCCCCGGCGCGCTCGAGGCGTTCGGGCTGCGCCCGCCGCCGGGCGCCGTCGTCGGCCGCGTCTCCGCGTGGGGCGAGGCCGGCCCCTGGGCGCACCGCCGCGGCTTCGACTCGATCGTGCAGGCGGCGTCGGGCGTCGCGATGCTGGAGTCCGCCGACGGCGAGGTCCCCGGCGCGCTGCCCGCGCAGGCGCTCGACCACGCCACGGGCTACCTGCTCGCCGCCGGCGTGGTCGACGCCCTCGCCGCCCGCGGCCACGACGGGCGGGGGCGGGACGTGGTGACCGCCCTGGCGCGCACGGCGGCCTGGCTGCTCGACGCCGACGGCCGCGACCCCGGCCACCCGCCCGCCGGGGCGCCGGGGCCGGACGCGGTCGTGAGCCACGGCCACCGGCCCCGCGTCACGACCGCGCGTCCCGCCCTGCCCGGCCTCGACGACCACCCGGCGCCCGCGCACCCGTGGGGCACGGACCACGCCGCCTGGTCGTCGTCGCGCTGACGCCCGCCCCGCGCGGCAGGTGCGAGGGGCCCGCGCGTCTGGTCTGATCGGACCCAGGGTTCGAGCGGCACGGGGTTCGAGCGGCACAGGGTCGGAGCGAACCCGGGTTCGAGCGACCCGGGCCGTTGGCCCGACCACGGTGAGAGGGAGGCCCGATGGGCGTCGTCACGCGGGGCTTCGGGGGCCGGCGCCCCGAGCCGGAGCACCAGATCCCGCCGGGCCAGTTCGTCACCGACGACTTCCCGGTGCTGTCCGCCGGCCCGACGCCGCACGTCGACGAGGCGCACTGGGAGCTCACCGTCCGCACGGAGACCGGAGAGGGCCGCACCTGGACCTGGGACGAGCTCCGGGCGCTGCCGGCCGAGGACGTCGAGACCGACATCCACTGCGTCACGCACTGGACCAAGCTCGGCACGTCGTGGCGCGGCGTCTCCCTGGACACCCTGCTGGCCGACGTCGAGACGAGCGCGGAGTTCGTCATGGCGCACTCCTACGGCGGCTACACGACGAACCTGCCGCTGCAGGACCTGCTCGACGGGCAGGCGTGGGTCGCGTTCGAGTTCGAGGGCGAGCCGCTGGAGCCGGTGCACGGCGGGCCCGCGCGGCTGCTCGTGCCGCACCTGTACTTCTGGAAGAGCGCCAAGTGGCTGCGCGGCCTGGAGCTGATGGACGCCGAGGACCTCGGCTTCTGGGAGCAGAACGGCTACCACGCCTACGGCGACCCCTGGCTCGAGCAGCGGTACTCGTGACCTGGCACGTCGGGACCGTCGTCGGAGCACGCCCCCTCACCGACACGGCCCGGGAGCTCACGCTCGCCGTGCCCGGGTTCGGCGGCGCGCTGCCCGGCCAGCACGTCGACGTGCGCCTCACCGCGCCGGACGGCTACCAGGCGACCCGCGCGTACTCCCTCGCGACGGCGGGCGTGGACGAGCGCGTCGACCTCGTCGTGGACGAGGTCCCCGACGGCGAGGTCTCGCCCTACCTCACCCACGACGCCCGCCCCGGCGACCAGGTCGAGGTGCGCGGCCCGCTCGGCGGGTACTTCGTGTGGCACGACCACGACGCGGCACCCGTGCTGCTCGTGGCCGGCGGCTCCGGCGTCGTGCCGTTCCTCGCGATGCTGCGCGCCCGCCGCCTGTCCGGGCGCCGGGCCCCGTTCCGGCTGGTCTGCTCCGTGCGCGGCCCCTCGGACGCCATCGGGCGCGACGAGATCGACACCCCGGACCCGGGCCTCGACGTGCGGTGGGTCTACACCCGCGAGGTGCCGCCGGGCTGGCCCACGCCCCCGGCCCGGATCACGGCGGACGACCTCACCGCCCCCGGGTTCGGCCCCGCCGACGGCACGGACGTCTTCGTCTGCGGACCCACCCGCTTCGTCGAGGCGACGGCCGAGCTGCTCACCGGCCTCGGCCACCCGCCCGCCCGGGTCCGTACCGAGCGCTTCGGAGGTGCCTGATGACGCAGCCCCACGACGGCCCCTCCCCGGCGCCCCCGGGCGAGGCGCACCCCGCCTCCGCCCTCGACGGCTCGGCCCTGGCCGGGATGCTCAGCGAGGTCTACTCCTTCGACGCCACCCGCGCGGTCGTGCGCTGCGCGCACTGCGGGCACACCGACGTCGTCGCCCGCACGACCGTGCACCTGTCCGCCATGGGCGGCGTCGCGCGCTGCGCGACGTGCACCGCCGTCCTGCTCGTCGTCGTGGACCGCCCCGACGGCACGCGGGTCTCCGCCCCCGGCGCCGCGTGGGTGCAGGCCCCGCCCCGCCCCTGACCGCGCCGGACGCGGTGCCTACATCCGGTCGAGGCGCTGCAGCACGGCGCCCTCGCGCAGCGCCCAGGGGCAGATCTCGACCTCGTCGACGCCGAGCGCGCGCATGGTCTCCTCCGCCACGACGCCGCCGCCGACGATCTGGTACGTGCGGTCGGTGGTGACGCCGGGCAGGGCGGTGCGCCCGTCGGCAGGGATGCGGGCGAGGCGGGGCACCCAGTCGGAGAGCTGCGCGAGCCGCATCCGCCAGCGGTCGTCGGGACCCACGGCCTCCACCTGCATCCCGGCGAGGCGCGCCAGGGAGCGGAAGGTCTTGGAGGTCGCCACCACGTGGTCGGGGGCGGGCACGGACGCGAGCCGCTCGACGACGGGCGCGAGCAGCGCGCGGGCGTGCACGCGCAGGGCCTGGACCTCGTCCGCCGAGGGCGGGTCGTGCCGCAGGAACTCGCGCGTCGTGCGGCCGGCGCCGAGCGGGACGGACGCGGCGAGGTCGGGCTCCTCGTCCACGCCGGACGCGATCTCCAGGGAGCCGCCGCCGATGTCGAGCACCAGCAGCCGGCCGGCGGCCCACCCGTGCCAGCGCCGGGCGGCGAGGAACGTCAGCCGGGCCTCGTCCTCCCCGGAGAGGACGAGGACGTCGCGACCCACGCGCGCGGAGATCGCGGCGAGCACCTCGGCGCCGTTCGCGGCGTCTCGCAGCGCCGACGTGGCCATCGGCAGCAGCTCCTCGACGGCGGACTCGCGCGCGAGGGTCATGACGTCGTCAACGGCCGCGAGAAGAGCGCCCCGGCCCTCGTCGGTCACCGAGCCGTCGTCGTCGAGGTAGCGCATCAGCCGCACGGCGATCTTGCGCGACGCGTGCGGCACCGGCCGCACGCCGTACCGGGCGTCCATGACGAGCAGGTGCACCGTGTTGGAGCCGATGTCGATCACGCCGAGCCGCGGCGCCGGGGCCGTCGTCGAGGTCATGCCGTCGAGCGTAGCGACGCCCGGGGACGACACGCCCGGCCCCGCGGGGTGCGGGGCCGGGCGTCGTGGGTCGTGCCGCGCCGGTCAGGCGTGCGCGCCGAGCGTCAGGAGAGGGCCTTCGCCTTGAGCTGCGCGAACTCCTCCGGCGAGATCGTCCCGTCGTCCAGCAGCTTCTTGGCCGAGGCGATGTGGTCCGCCGGGGACGCCTGCTGGGCCACCTGCTGGATGTACGCGTCGGTGTCGGCCTTGGCCGTCTTGACCGCCTCCAGCTGGCGCTCCGACATCCCCCGCCCGCGGGCGATGAGGTAGATCAGCGACGTGATCAGCGGGACGAAGATGAGGAAGACCACCCAGAGCGCCTTCCACCAGCCCGACAGCTCCCGGTCGCGGAAGAGGTCGGTGAGGATCTGGAAGAGCACGATCAGGTAGGCGACGAACAGGAAGATCCAGACGAGGTACCAGAAGAAGTCCCAGAAGGTGTCCATCTCACGTGTCCTTTCGAGCGGTCCCAACCATCGACAGGTCGACCGGTGGCGGACCCGTGCCCGCGCTCGGAACGCTAGTGCCGACATGCCGGACGCGCGCGCTGAAACGGGGTGATCCGGGACTCCGTACGCCGAACCGGTCGCTGCAGGACGATCGCGACAGCCCGGACCTCCGCCCGGGCCCGCGTCGGCGGCGGCTCAGCGTCGGACGCCGCGCTCCGCGCCGGTGACGAGCGCCTCGGCACCGGACACGACGGCGGCCTCCTCGGCGCGTGCGCGCGCCAGAGCGTCGGCGCGCACCGCCACGATCTGCCCGTGCAGGGCGGAGTGCACGCGCTTGCGGACGTCGCGCGCGATGGCGTCGACGTCGCCCTCCTCCGGGGTCTCGCCGCGGGCCGCGAGCTCGGTGGCGAGCCGCTCCGTGGCGACGTCGACCTCGGCGCGCACCCGCTCCTCGGCCGCGTCGAACAGGGCCACGACGGCGGCGTCCGCCGCGCGCCCCAGGCGGGTCTCCTCGAAGTCCGCGGCCGCGGCGTCCACGATCGACCGCGCCCGGTCGACGACGCCCGCCGCCGTCGCGGGGGCGTGGGCCTTGAGCGTGCCCAGGTCGTAGAGCAGCACGCCCTCGACGTCGGCCACGCGCGGGTCGACGTCGCGGTGCAGCGCCAGGTCCAGCACCACCAGGGGCCGGGGCTCCGGCTCGTCGCCCGCCGCCGCGGCGGCCCGCTCGCGCGCCCGCACCACGGCGGCGGCGTCGAGCACGTACTCCAGCGAGGCCTCGGCCCCGCCGTCCGCGGGGGCGCCGGCGGGCCGGCGGCCCCGGGCGCCCGAGCACGACACCACCAGGTCGGCGTCCGCGAGCGCCGTCACGAGGTCGCGGACCGGCTCGACGCCGTGCCCCTGCGCGAACACCTCCGCGCGGCCGGAGCGCGAGTACACGCGCACGTCGTCGCAGCCGCGGGCGCGCAGGGCCGCCACGGACGCCCCCGCGTACGAGCCCGTCCCGATGAGCACCACGCGCAGCCCGCGCCACGACCCGTCGCCCGCCGGCGCGGGGCCGCGCCGCAGCTCCCGGCCCGCGAGGTCCCGTCCTGCGAGGTCGAGCCCCAGGGCCACGACCGACCGGCCGGCCGCGCCGAGCTCCGTCTGCGTGCCGACGCGCTTGGACGTGCGCGAGGCCGTCTGGAACAGCAGCTCGAGCGTCTTGGACGTGGTGCCGTCGGCGCGCGCCTCCGCGAGGGCGCGCTTCACCTGCCCGGCGATCTCGCGCTCGCCCACGACCATCGAGTCCAGTCCCGCCGCGACCGTGAACAGGTGCTCGGTGACCTCGGGCCCGGTGCGCACCGTGAACGACTCGGCCGCGACCTCCGCCGTCACCCCCGAGCTGGCCGCCACGACCGCCGCGACGTGCCGCGTCGCGTGCCGCACGGCGTCGCCGTGGACCGGGGCGTCGACGTCCAGGTAGAGCTCGAACCGGTTGCAGGTGGAGATCACCACGGACCCCTGCACGGGGCCGCACGCGCCCACCGCGGCACGCCCGACGGAACCCGAGCCGGTGGACAGGCGCTCGAGCGCGTCCAGGTCCAGCTCGCGGTGCGAGGCGGTGAGGGAGAGGAGTACCACAGTGCTCCCACTTTAAGAGGGCCGAGACGGCGGGGCAGAATCGTGAACCGTGACATCCCCCACGATCGCCTCCGAGCCGGGGCGCGAGCCCACCCTGCTGCCCGCCGACCACCCGCTGGTCGACGGCCGGACGACGCATGCCCCGCTGGTGCGTGCCCTGCGGGGCGACCGTCCGGACGTGACCCCCGTGTGGTTCATGCGGCAGGCCGGCAGGTCCCTGCCCGAGTACCGCGAGGTCCGTCAGGGGGTAGGGATGCTCGACTCCTGCCTCCGGCCACCGTTGGCCGCAGAGATCACCCTCCAGCCCGTGCGCCGCCACCACGTGGACGCCGCCGTCTTCTTCAGCGACATCGTGGTGCCGCTGCGGCTCGCGGGCGTCGACGTGGACATCAAGCCCGGGGTCGGGCCCGTGATGGACCAGCCCTACCGGACGGCCGAGGACGTCGCGCGGCTCACCTCGCGCACCCTCGACGACGGTGCCCTCGCCCCGATCGCCGAGGCCGTGCGGCTCACCGTGGCCGAGCTGGGCGACGTGCCGCTGCTCGGCTTCGGCGGCGCGCCGTTCACCCTCGCCGCCTACCTGGTGGAGGGCCGGCCGTCGCGCGACCACCTCGCGGCCCGCACCCTCATGCACGCCGACCCCGAGACCTGGGCGCGGCTCACCGCCTGGACGGCGGAGCTCACCGGCCGGTTCCTGCGGGCGCAGGTGCTCGCCGGCGCGTCCGCCGTCCAGCTCTTCGACTCCTGGGCCGGCTCGCTGGCGCTCGCCGACTACACGGCCCACGTGGCGCCGTCGTCCACCGCCGCGCTGGCGCACGTCTCCGACCTGCGCGTCCCCGGCGCCGACGACGACGGCCTGGCCGCCATCCACTTCGGCACCGGCACCGGGCACCTGCTGCCCGCCCTGCGCGACGTGCTCGACACCGCGGGCGTCACGCACCCCGCCGTCGGCGTCGACTACCGCACCCCGCTCGACGAGGCCGCCGCGCTGCTCGCCGACCACCCTCGCGGTGCCGTGGCCGTGCAGGGCAACATCGACCCCGCGCTGCTCGGCGCCCCGTGGCCGGTCCTCGAGGCGCACGTGCGCGACGTCGTCGCCCGCGGCAAGGCCGCGCCGGGTCACGTCGTGAACCTCGGCCACGGCGTGCCCCCGGACACCGACCCGACCGTGCTGACCCGCGTCGTCGAGCTGGTCCACTCGCTGTGACGCCGCTCCCGCCGCTCGGCTCCCCCGACGCCGCGACCCCGCCCGCGCGGGCCGCGGAGCACGTCGACGCCGTGGTCGTCGGCGGCGGGATCGGCGGTCTCGTCGCCGCGCGCACCCTCGTGCAGCGGGGGCTGCAGGTGGTGCTCCTCGAGGCCTCCGACCGCGTCGGCGGCCCCGTGCGCGGCGGCGCGTTCGGGTCCGTCCCGCGCGTCCGCCTCGACCTCGGGGCGGAGTCGTTCGCCGCCCGCGGCACCGCCGTCACGGACCTGGCCGACGAGCTCGGGCTGGACGTCGTGAGCCCGGCGCCGCTGTCCGCCTGGGGGTACGCCGCCGGGCGCGCGTTCCCCCTGCCGAAGGCGGGCGTGCTCGGCATCCCCTCGACGCCGTGGGCGCCCGACGTGCGCCGCGCGATCGGCTGGCCGGGTGTCGCCCGCGCGGCGCTCGACCGCGTGCTGCCGCGCTTCGTCGCGGACACCACGGACCTCGGGTCGCTGGTGCGCTCCCGCCTCGGGCGCCGCGTGGCCGACCGGCTCGTGGCCCCCGTCGCGACGGGCGTGCACTCCGCGCCGCTGGACCGGCTCGACGTCGCCGCCGTCGCGCCCGGCCTGCTCGACGCCTTCGCCCGCACGGGCTCCCTGTCCCTCGCCGTCGGGGCGCTGCGGGCCGCCGCGCCCGCCGGGTCCGCCGTCCGCGGCATCGACGGCGGCATCCACGCCCTCGTCGAGGCGCTCACCGGCGAGATCGCCGCGAGCGCCGAGGAGTTCGCCGACTCCCCGCGCACCGACGCGACCGGGCCGATCCACGCCGCGGTCCGGGTGGCGCAGCGGGTGGTGGCCGTCGAGCGCGTCCGCGGCGGGTGGCAGGTCACGACCGCCGCCGGCGGCACGGTGCACGCGCCGCGGCTGGTCGTGACGACGCCGCGCGTCGCGCCGCTGCTCGCGCCGTGGGTCGCGCCGCTCGACGGCGACGCACCCGCGGGCGTCGTCGTGCCCACCCCCGAGGACGGCGCCGACATCTGGCTCGCGACCCTCCTGCTCGACGCCCCCGAGCTCGACGACGCGCCGCGCGGCTCCGGCCTGCTCGTGGCGCCCGACGACGAGGGCGCCGCCGGTGCCGCGGCCGGCGTGCGCGCCAAGGCGCTCACGCACGCCACGGCGAAGTGGCCGTGGCTCGCCGACCGCGTGCGCGCCGCCGTCGGGCCGGGCGTGCACGTGGTGCGCCTGTCGTACGGCCGGATCGGCACGGAGACCGCGCCGCCCACCGCCGACGAGGCCGCCCGCGACGCGTCCGCCCTGCTCGGCGTCGACCTCACCGACCGCGTCCGCGACCACCTGCTGCAGCGGTGGGACGGCTCCCTGCCCCCGCCCACCCCCGCCTACCGCGCCGACGTCGCCGCGTTCACCGCCGCCGTCGGGCACACCCCGGGGCTGGCCGTCACCGGGGGCTGGGTGGCCGGCACCGGGCTCGCGGCGATCGTCGCGCACGCCCAGGCCGCCGTCGCCGCCCTCTGACCCGCGACCTGTCAGGAGGAGCGCACGGCGTGCCCGGCGCTCGTCCCGACAGCTCGGACGGAGCGGTGCTGACGCATCGTCGTGACCGGGCGTCAGGACGACGGCGGGTGCGGTGTGAGATCGGCCTCGGGCCGCCCGAGGGTTGTCCACAGGCCGGGCCGCTGCGCGACACTGGACCGGTGAGCACCCCCGAGACCGCCCCCGCCCCGCTGCGCCTCGGCACCCGCGGCAGCGCCCTCGCCACGACCCAGTCCGGCATGGTCGCGCGCCGGCTGGAGGAGCTGCTCGGCCAGCCCGTCGAGCTGGTCCGGATCCGCACGGAGGGCGACGTGAAGACCGGCTCGCTCGCCTCGCTGGGCGGCACGGGCGTCTTCGTCACCGCGCTGCGGGAGGCCCTGCTCGACGGCCGCTGCGACGTCGCGGTGCACTCGCTCAAGGACCTCCCCACGGCGCAGCCGGACGGGCTGACGGTCGTGACGCCGGAGCGCGAGGACCCGCGCGACGCCCTGTGCGCCCGCGACGGCCGCACCCTCGACACGCTGCCCCGCGGCGCCCGCGTGGGCACGGGGTCGCCGCGCCGGGCGGCGCTGGTGAAGGCCGCCCGCCCCGACGTCGAGCTGGTCGACATCCGCGGGAACGTGGAGACGCGGCTCGCGCGCGCCCTCGGCCCCGACGCCGACCTCGACGCCGTCGTCCTCGCGTACGCCGGGCTGTCCCGCCTGGGCCGCACGGAGGTCGTGACGCACGTGCTCGACCCGGTGGTCGTGGCCCCCGCCCCCGGGCAGGGCGCGCTCGCCGTCGAGGCCCGCAGCGACGACCTGGCGGCGGGCTCCGCGCTGGGCGCGGCGTTCGCCGCGCTCGACCACCGCCCCACGCGGCTCGCCGTGCTCGCCGAGCGCGCCGTGCTCGCGCGGCTCGAGGCCGGCTGCGCCGCGCCGGTCGGCGCGCACGCCCGGGTCGAGGCGGGCGAGCTGCAGCTCACCGCGGTGGTGGCGCGGGTGGACGGCACGGAGCAGCTCACCCACAGCGCGTCCGCGCCGCTCGCGGACGACGCCACCCCCCAGGACCATGCCACCCAGGACGGCACGGCGATCGCGCTCGGCGTCCGCGTGGCCGAGGCGCTGCTCGCCGACGGCGCCGCCCGGCTCGCGCCGCTCGTGGGCGGCGCGGCGGACGTGCCCACCCCGGACGACGTCGCCGCCCGCGCCGACGTCGCGCCGCTGCGCACGCCCACCGGCACCGACGACCCGGAGGGTTCGTGACGGCCGCGCACGACGCAGGACCCGACACCGGGCAGGACACCGGGCAGGACTCCGGGCAGGACTCCGGGCACGACACCGGGCACGCCGTGCTCGTGGCGCGCGCGCCGGAGCGCGGCGCCCCCCTCGCGGCGCTGCTGCGGGCGGCCGGGCACGACGTCGTCGTCGCCCCCGTCATCGAGCGCGCGCCGGCGGACGACCTCGCCGCCCTCGACGACGCCGTCCGCGACCTCGCCCGGGGCGCCTTCGCGTGGACGGTCGTGACCAGCGTCAACGCCGTCGACGCCCTCGCCGCGGCCGCCGGGCGCACCGGGGCCGACCTGGGCGCCGTCCCGACCCGGTGGGCCGCCGTCGGGCCGGCGACCGCCCGCGCCCTCGCCGCCGTGGGCGTCACGACGGACCTCGTGCCCGCCGGCGACGCCACCGCCGCCGGCCTGGTCGCCGCGTTCCCGGCCGCCCCCGGCACCGGCGCCGCCCGCGTCCTCCTGCCCCTCGGCGACCTGGCCCGCCCGACGCTCGAGCGCGGGCTGGCCGGGCGGGGCTGGGCGCCGCGCGTCGTGACCGCCTACCGCACCGTGCACCACGCGCTGCCCGCCGACGTCGCGGACCGCGCCCGGGCCGGGGGCTTCGACCTGGTGGTCGTCTCGTCCGGCTCGGTGGCCCGCGAGATCGCCGCGCAGGCGGGCACCGGCGTCCGCGTCGTCGCCATCGGCGGCCCGTCCGCCGAGGCCGCGCGCGACGCGGGGCTGCGCGTGGTGGCCGTCGCCGACCACCCGACCGACGACGCGCTCGCCGCGGCCGTCGTCTCGGCCCTGCGCTCCCCCGGCACCACCGCGCCCGCCGCCGACCCGACGGCGGGCGTCCCCACCTCCACGAAGGAGCACCCGTGAGCACCTCGGGCATCGTCTACCGCCCGCGCCGCCTGCGCACCACGCCGCGCATGCGGCGGCTGGCCGCCGAGACCCGCCTGCACCCGGCGGACCTCGTGCTGCCGCTGTTCGTCAAGGAGGGCCTCGACGCGCCCGCCCCGATCACGTCGATGCCGGGCCAGGTGCAGCACACCGAGGTCTCGCTGCGCGACGCGGTGGCCGAGGCCGCGCGCGCCGGCGTGGGCGGCGTGATGCTGTTCGGCATCCCCGCCGAGCGGGACGCCACGGGCAGCGCGGGCGACGACCCCGACGGCATCCTGCAGCGCGGCATCCGCGTCGCGCGCGAGGCCGCCGCCGAGGTCGAGGCGGAGACGGGCCGGCCCGGGCCGGTCGTCATGGCCGACACCTGCCTGGACGAGTTCACCGACCACGGCCACTGCGGCGTGCTCACCGCGGACGGCGCGGTCGACAACGACGCGACCCTCGACCGCTACGCGGCGATGGCCGTGGCGCAGGCCCGCGCGGGCGCCGAGGTCGTGGCGCCGTCGGGGATGATGGACGGCCAGGTCGCCGTCCTCCGCGACGCGCTCGACGACGCGGGCTTCACCGACGTCTCCGTGCTCGCCTACAGCGCCAAGTACGCCAGCGCGTTCTACGGCCCGTTCCGCGAGGCCGTGGACAGCGCGCTTCAGGGCGACCGCCGTACCTACCAGATGGACGCCGCCAACTCCCGCGAGGGGCTGCGCGAGGCCGACCTCGACCTGGCCGAGGGCGCCGACATGGTCATGGTGAAGCCCGCCGGCACGTCCCTCGACGTGCTGCGGGGCGTCGCGGACCGGTCGGACGTGCCGGTCGCGGCGTACCAGGTCAGCGGCGAGTACGCCATGATCGAGGCGGCGGCCGCGCACGGCTGGATCGACCGGAAGGGCGCCGTGCTCGAGTCGGTGCTCGCCATCAAGCGCGCCGGCGCGGACGTCATCCTCACCTACTGGGCCGTCGACATCGCCGGCTGGCTGCGCTGACCGCGCGCCGCCCCGGCTCCCCCGCCCGCGAGCACCCCACCGGAAGGACCACGATGACGGACAACCACGCCGCGTTCCTGCGCGCCCAGGCCGCGATCCCCGGGGGCGTGAACTCCCCCGTGCGCGCGTACGGCTCGGTGGGCGGCGACCCGCGGTTCCTCGCGAGCGCCCGCGGCCCCTACGTCACCGACGTCGCGGGGCGCGAGTACGTGGACCTCGTGTGCTCGTGGGGCCCGGCGCTGCTGGGGCACGCGCACCCCGAGGTCGTCGCGGCCGTGCAGGACGCGGCCGCGCGGGGCCTGTCGTTCGGCGCCCCCACCGTGGCCGAGGTGGAGCTCGCGGAGGAGATCCGCCGTCGCGTGCCCGTCGCGGAGCGCGTGCGCCTCGTGTCCACCGGCACCGAGGCGACGATGACGGCGGTCCGGCTCGCGCGCGGCGTGACCGGGCGGCCGCTGGTCGTGAAGTTCGCCGGCTGCTACCACGGCCACGTGGACGCCCTGCTGGCGGAGGCCGGGTCCGGCGTCGCGACGCTCGCGATGCCCGGCACCGCGGGCGTGACGGAGGCGTCGGCGGCCGAGACGCTCGTGCTGCCGTACAACGACCTGGCCGCCGTGGAGGCCACGTTCGACCACCACGGCTCCCGCATCGCCGCGGTCATCACCGAGGCGAGCCCCGCGAACATGGGCGTGGTGCCGCCGGCCGAGGGCTTCAACGAGGGCCTGCGCCGCATCACCCGCGAGCACGGCGCCCTGTTCGTCATGGACGAGGTGCTCACCGGCTTCCGCGTGGGCCCGTCCGGCTGGTGGGGCCTGGAGAACGCCGCGATCCGCGCCGGCGGCGGCGAGGGGTACGCCCCCGACCTGCTGACGTTCGGCAAGGTCGTGGGCGGCGGGATGCCGGTCGCGGGCCTGGGCGGGCCCGCGGCGATCATGGACCAGCTCGCGCCCACCGGACCCGTCTACCAGGCGGGCACGCTGTCCGGGAACCCGGTGGCCGTGGCGGCGGGCCTCACCACGCTGCGCCTGGCCGACGAGGCCGTCTACGCGCGCGTCGACGCCGTCGCCGACACCCTCGCCACGGCGCTCGGGGACGCGCTCTCCGCCGAGGGCGTGGCCCACCGCGTGCAGCGCGCGGGCTCGCTGTTCTCCGTCTTCTTCGGACCGTTCGCCGCGGAGCACGGGGTGCGCGACTACGCGCAGGCGCAAGCCCAGGAGGTCTTCCGCCACCGGGCGCTGTTCCACGCGCTGCTCGACGCCGGCGTGAACCTGCCGCCGTCCGTCTTCGAGGCGTGGTTCGTCTCGGCCGCGCACGACGACGACGCCGTGAACCGCGTCCTCGAGGCCCTGCCCGCCGGCGCCCGCGCCGCCGCCGCGGCGACCGCCTGACCGACGGTGGACGCGACCTCCGCACCCGTCCAGGAGCACGAGCCCGGCGCCGGGCGGTCGGTGCTGCTGGTGATCGACCCGCTCTACCCCGGCCGCCGCCACGGCGTCGCGCCGCACGACCGCGTCGCTCTCGACGGCTGACGCCGCCACGACGGCACGGGCCGTCAGCGGATCACCGTCCACGACCGGAGCTGGGAGGCCCCGGCGGACGACGACCGGAACGAGACCTTTCCGGTGAAGCCGCGAGGAGCCGTCACGATGAACCGCTCCCAGTGCTTCGACGACGCCTTCAGGCGGACCGTGCCGATCTTCGTCGTGCCGGCGTACACGCCCACCGTTCCCGCACGCGGGCCCGTCAGCGCGACGACGGAGACGCCGCGTCCGGCGATCGCCGTCCGTGCCGTGGCGCGGGCGCCGGACCGCGGCAGCTCCACCACCCTGCGCAGGTGCGCCGCGTCCCACGTCACGCGAGCACCGTGGGACGTGGTGACCGAGCCGCTCGCGAACCGCTCCCGGTAGGCGCAGCTCTCCTTCGACCATGACGACGTGTTCCCGACGAGGTCGTGGGCCCGCACGCGGAAGCACGCCTGCCCACCGGCGGGCAGGGCGACCTTGAAGCGGAGGGACGTCCGCGTGGTGACACGGCCGTCCTGGGCCCACGCCCAGGAGCCGAGTGCTCCGTTCGCCGAGGCCCTCCGGACCTGGACGTCGTAGGACGCGACGGCGTCGTCGTCGCTGCCCCGCCACGAGAAGCCCACCGACCCCTCGAACTCGCCCGCACGAGGCGTGGCCGCAGCCGCCGTGATCCTGGGCGCGGTGCCGTCGACATCACCGCACCGCGGCCCCGTCCAGGCGCTGGTGTTCCCCGCGGCGTCCCGCGCGCGAGCCGACACGCAGACCGTCCCGATGCCGACCGTCAGAGTGGCCGACGTCTTCGCCGTCCCCTGCAGCGCGGCGGGATAGGTCCAGGCAGCCGTCGAGCGCCCCGGCTGGGTGACCCGGTACCGGAGGTCGTACGTCGTCGTCGCGACGTCGTCGCGGGCGTGAAGACGGACGTCGAGCGATGCCTTGCCGGACGTCGCCTTCGTCCGGGCGGGCACGCTGGGTACCCGGTCGAACGTCGGTGCGGCGCCGTCCACGCGGCTGCACGCGGTGCTGCTCCAGTCGCCGACGTTGCCCCGGACGTCCCGCGCGCGCACACGGACGCAGACCGAGACCCCGGGGGCGGCCGACACGGTCCACGACGTCCCGCCGGTCGCTGTCGCGACGCGGTCCCAGGAGCCGTAGGACGTCCCGCCGGGTGCGGTGCGACGGAGCTCGACGTCGGAGGATGCGACGCCCGTCGGGGCGAAGGGCTGCGTGCCCAGGTCGTCGGCGGTCCAGCGCACCGTCAGGGTGCCCGTCGGAGCGGTCGCCGGGCCGGTGGTCAGGGTGTGCACGCGGGGCGCCGCGGAGTCGGTCTCGATCGTCGTCGCCGGCTCGGGCACCCAGTCGGGGGTCGCCGTGCGCACCTGCCGCGTGGTGTCGAGGAAGGCGATCGTCCGTCCGCTGTCGTCGACGTCCACGACCGGCTCCGGCGGTGAGTAGAGGGAATGCATGGGGCCCACGTCCCGCGAGACGCCCGACCCGTCCAGTGCGGTCACCGTGACGACACGCGGACCGCCGCCGGCCGCGCGAACGGACGACACCACGAAACCGTCGCCCAGGGCCAGGTCCTCCGAAGCCGGCACGCCCTGCGGGGCGTAGACGCCCAGGGAGTCGACGACCCGGACGTCGTCGCCGCAGCGGACGAGGAGCCAGCGGCCGCGGGCGTCCAGGCCGGGGGGCTGGGCGCAGGCGGCCCCGATCGTCGTGGTGGAGCGTCCTCCGGTGCGGAGGTCGAGGGACTCCGCCGTACCGGACCGCGGCGCCAGCGTCCAGAGGACGGAGCTGTCGAGGGCCGCGGCGGAGTCCTCCGGCACGACGGCGAGCTGCCGCCCCGACCTCGCGTCCTCGACGACGGTCTCGTAGCCCCCCGTCGGGGTCGAGCGCAGGACGAGCACCTGGTCGCCCCCGTGCCCGAGCCCCGTCGGCGTGTGCGAGAGCCGACGCGAGCCGCCGGGCCACACGACCATCGGGCCGCGACGACCGTCCGCGTCGACGGCGTCGCGCAGGAGCACCGTCTCCCCGGCGGCGTCGACGAGCTCGCCGTCCTGCACGCCTACGCCGGGTCGGACGGGGTCCCACGCGTCGTCGGCCGCCCTGCGGTGCTGCCACAGCGACGCGTCGCTGCGCTCGGAGTATCCGGCCGGCTGCGTCACGTCCGCGACGACGAGGTCGTCGGAGATCGCGAGCACGGTCACCGACGCGGGTTTCGCGGGAAGCTCGAAGGCGGCGCTACCCGAGCTGAAGTCCTTCGTCGCCACGACCTGCCCCGACGTCCCGTTCGTGGCGACGTAGACGTACGCGTCACTGCCCAGCACGGGCCGCCCCTCGGGGTGGATCGGGAGATCGTCGCCGAGGACCGCCTCGGCCGCGACCGTCAGCGGGCGCACCGTGGCAGGGCTGCCGCGGAAGGCGTAGAGGGTGTCCCCGACGGCGTGCAGCGCGTCGGGCCACGACCACGACGGGAAGTACGGGTCGGTGCCCGCGAACGGCACGGACCCCGTGCTCCGGCCGTCTGTGGTCGCCCACCGCAGCTCGGCCGTCGCGACCCAGTACAGGCGGTCGCCGAGCACGGCGCTCGGGCCGAAGTCGGCACCGGGGAGCACGATCGTGGCTGTGGCGTCGGCGAGCGTCACGCGGCGCAGCGACCCGAACGACGTGGCCGCGAGGAACAGCGCGTCCGTGTCGCGGTACACCACGCGGTTGCGCTCGGCCGCGATCGGCGCACCCGTCGTCGCGTCCATGACGGTGCGCCGGTCGCCGTCGGGCCCGAGGAGGACGACGGTCCCGTCCGACACCGGGATCCCGGTCCGCACCACGAGGCCGCCACGGCGCGCATCGAGCACCTGGTCGTTTGCCTCGAGGGGCACGGTCCACAGGACGTGCCCGTCGCCGAGGCCTTCCGCCCGCACCGCGCCGGCACCGTTGCGGAAGACCGCTCCGTCCGCGAATGTCAGCGCGTCCGACCCGATGACGACCTGACGGAGCAGGGTCCCGTCGTCGCGGCGCCGGACGTCCCAGGCGGGGCCGCGCACCTCGTCGGTGGGCGCCGCGCGGATCACGACCACCTCCGAGTCGGCGTAGGCCAGTGCCCCGGTCGCCTGGAGGTCCGCTTCCAGGACGGGGAGAGCGTCCCCGGATGTCGTGGCCGGGGCCGCGGCCGACGACGGCGCGGCCGCAGGCTCGACCGGCGCGGCGATCGCCCCCGGAGAGCCGAGCAGCATGGCGAGGACGACGCCGAGGCCGGTCGCCGAGTGGAGGAGGCGCCGGTCGGCGTGACGTGTTCTCAAGTTTCTGGCCCGTCGGTCGAGGTGGGTGACGGGAGATTAGTGAGGAACGTCGGCCGTGGGCCAGCCGGCGGCGGGTGAAATCTGGTCACGCCTCTCGGATCGGGCGGTCGCGGCGACGGCCGACCCCGAGGGTCAGGGCGCGAGCGCCTTGTCGACGGTGCGCATGAGCTGCTGCACGACGTCGTGGCGGGACTCGCGGCCCTCGCGCAGGGTCTCCCAGGCCAGGTAGAGCTGCGCCCAGAGGGTGCCGATCACCCACTGCGGGCTGAGCTCGGGGTCGATGCTGCCGTCGGTCCGCCCGCGCGCGACGAGCGCCACCACGGGGTCGTCGACGCCGCCGTCGACGGCGGACTCGGGGACGACCTCCGTGAACAGCAGCGTGAGCAGGTCGCCGAGGAGCAGGTACTCCGGGCAGAGCCGGCGCAGCGCCTCGCGCGCGGTGCCGTCGGAGAGCCGGGCGCGGTCGTGCGCCTCCTGGAGCCGGGCCGCGGTCTCGGCGCCCACGGCCTCGAGCAGGTCGCCGCGCTCGGGGAAGTACCGGTGCAGCGTGGTGCGCCCGACGCCCGCGGCGTCGGCGATCTGGCCGAGGGCGGCGCCCGGGTCGCGCGCGAGCTGGGCGACCGCCGCCTCGACGATCGCGCGCCGGGTGCGCGCGCGGGCCCCGGTCTCGACGTCCTGCACCTCCGCCATGGCCGGAACGCTACACGACGGAATGGAATAGTGGTTGACCGAATTGGAACAGTCATGTTCCACTCTGGGGACTGGCCGATCCGACGACCAATCGTCAACCAGGGTTGACGAAGCCGAGGAGTGTCAACCATGGTTGACAGCATGACCGCGACCGAGCCCGACGCCGCCGACACCGACTCCCCCGCCCCGACCCCCGAGCGCTCCGGCCGCGAGCGCCTGCGCATCCTGCTCACGTTCGTGCGCCCGCACCGCCGCACCCTCGGGCTCGGCCTGCTCCTCGGGCTGGCGGCCACGGCGATGAGCCTCGCCACCCCGATGGTCACCAAGTGGGTGCTCGACACGCTGTCCTCGGGCGCGTCGTTGAGCGGGCCGGTGACCTGGCTCGTCGCGCTGATGCTCGTGGGGTCCGTCGTGGGCCTGTTCCAGTGGATCCTGCTGGGCCGCCTGGCCGAGGACGTCGTCTACGAGGCCCGCGAGTCCATCGTGCGGCGGTACCTGCGGGCCCGGGTCGGGGCGATCACGTCCCGGCCCGCGGGCGAGCTGGTCACCCGCGTCACCTCGGACACCCTGCTGCTGCGCGAGGCGACGTCGAACAGCCTGGTCAGCCTGGTCAACGGCTTCATCTCGCTGGTCGGCACGCTCGTGCTGATGGCGGTGCTCGACCTCGTGCTGCTCGCCTCCACCGTCGCGGCGATCGTCGTGGTGGCGGTCGCGATGGCGCTGCTGCTACCGGGCATCGGCAAGGCACAGCACCGCACCCAGGAGGCGGTGGGCCGCCTGGGCGGCGCCGTCGAGGGCGCGGTGCGGGCGGTCCGCACCGTGAAGGCGAGCGGCGCCGAGGAGCGCCAGAGCCGGACGATCCTCGCCGACGCGCGCGACGCCCGCCGGCACGCCGTCACCGCCGTGCGCACCGAGGCCGTCGCCTGGACCGTGTCGTGGGGCGGCATCCAGCTCGCCATCATCGTCATCCTGGGGCTGGGCGCCTGGCGGGTCTCGCAGGACCTGCTCGCCGTCTCCGGCCTGGTCGCCTTCCTGCTCTACGCCTTCAACATCGTGGGCCCGATCACCGAGCTCACCCAGGCGTTCACCACCCTGCAGTCGGGACTGGCCGCCGCCGAGCGGATCCGCGAGGTCGGGACGATGGAGCTCGAGGAGGACGACGAGGCACCGCGCGCCGCCGCGCCGCCCGCACGCGCCGCGGGCGGGCAGGCCGCGGGCGGCCCCGTCCTCGTGCTCGACGACGTCACCGCCGGGTACACGGCCGACACCCCGGTGGTGCACGGCGTCTCGCTGGAGGTGCCGCGGCGCGGCCACGTCGCGCTCGTCGGCCCGTCCGGCGCGGGCAAGACGACCGTGCTCGCCCTGCTGCTGCGCTTCCTGGAGCCGGACTCCGGCGAGCTCCGGCTCGACGGCGTGCCGTACCCGGCCCTCAGCCACGCCGAGGTGCGCGCCCGCTTCGCGTACGTGGAGCAGGAGACACCCGTCGTGCCGGGCACCATCCGCGAGAACCTGCTGTTCAGCCGCCCCGAGGCCACCGACGAGGAGGTGCGCGCGGTGCTCGAGGCGGTGCGGCTCGCCGCCGACCTGGACGCCCTGCCCGACGGCCTGGACACCTCGCTGGTGTCCTCCGCCGTCTCCGGCGGGCAGCGGCAGCGCATCGCCCTCGCCCGGGCGCTGCTCAAGCGGCCGGACGTGCTGCTGCTCGACGAGGCGACGTCCCAGGTGGACGGCCTCACCGAGGCCGCCATCCACGACGCCATCCGCGCCCACACCCGGCACGGCGCCGTCGTGACGGTGGCCCACCGGCTGTCCACGGTGCTCGACGCGGACCGGATCCTCGTGCTGGAGGCGGGGCGCGTGCGCGCCGCCGGCACGCACGAGGAGCTGTACGCCTCGGACGAGCTGTACCGCGACCTGGTCGCCGCGCTGCGCATCGCCGTCGACGACCCGGAGACTTCCGCCGCGCACGCCTGACCCGAAGGTCGCCTTCGAGCACCCGATCCGTGTCGCCACACAGAGGAATGGCGACACGGATCCCGTGCTCGAAGGGTTCCAGGGCGAGGTGCGACCCCGGGCGGCATGCCGCGGACCTGCCGCGATGCGCAGATGTATGCGCTATCACTATCGTGGGACCGCTCGCACGGCCGTGCGGGCGATGCATGCGGTCAAGGAGTGATGGTGGCGAAGGCCCCCACGGTGTACGACGTCGCGCAGCGCGCAGGGGTCTCGATCGCGACGGTCTCGCGGGTGCTGCGGCGCCCCGACGACGTGCGCGAGCGCACCCGCACGGTGGTGCACGAGGCGATCCGCGAGCTGGGGTACGTGCCGTCCGGCGCGGCCCGCGGCCTCGCCGCGCGCTCGACCGGCGTGCTGGGCCTGTGCTTCCCCGACGTCGACGGCATCGACGAGATCGCCGACCTGCCCGACCCGGTCCGCGTGGGCGAGTCGGTCGAGGTGGTGCGCGACGTCGGCGGCCCGGTCACGGCGCGGTGGAGCAACCTGTACCTCGGCGAGGTGATGCGCGGCGCCGAGCTGGAGGCGTGGCGCACCGGGCACGCGGTGATGATCGGCGTGGCCCGCGGGCTGCGTCGCGCGGAGGCGGTCAACGAGCTCGCCGGGCGGGTGGACGGCCTGGCGGTGCTCGCGAAGTCCGTGCCCGACGACCTGCTGGCCCACATCGCCCGCCGGGTGCCGGTGGTCGTGATGGCCGGACCGCCGCAGGACGACGCCTACGACCACATCTCGGTGGACAACCGCGCGGGCACGCGGGCCCTCGTCGACCACCTGATCGCCGACCACGGCATCCGCGACCTCGCGTTCGTGGGCGGCCCCTTCGACTCCCCCGACGCCCACGAGCGGTTCCAGGGGTTCCGCGACGCGCTCGCCGCGGCCGGCCTGCCGGTGCCCGACGAGCCGGCGGCGCGCAGCGACTTCACGCGCGACGGGGCGCGCACGCTCGCCCGGCGGATGCTCGAGACCCACGTCACCGGCCGGGGCGGCGGTGCCGGCGGCGTGACGGGCGGCGCGCTCCCCCGCGCGCTGGTCTGCTCGAACGACCAGACCGCGCTGGGCTTCCTCGACGTGCTGACCGAGGCGGGCGTCGACGTGCCGGGGGACGTGGTCCTCACCGGGTTCGACGGCATCGACGCGACGCAGGCCTCCATCCCCCGGCTCACGACGGTGAGCCAGCCGATGGTCGAGCTGGGGCGTGCGGCGGTGGAGCTGCTGCGTTCGCGGCTCGCGGACCCGGGCTCGCCGGCGGCCACGGTGAACCTCCCCGTGCGGGTGCTCCTGCGCGAGAGCTGCGGCTGCCACTGATGCCCTCCAGGCGCCTGGCCTCGGGGTTTGCCCGGCGGTTTGGTGCCTCGAAATGTATGCGCATACACTCCCCAGGACGGCGCACGCCGACCAGGCGTGCACGGGCCCTCGCAGGAGAGGCCTCGACGAAGAGGAGTGGATGTCCATGACGCGCACAGCGCGCTCGGGGCGGCGTCTGGCCGCAGTTGCGGCCACCGTCGCGGTGCTGGCCACGGCGGCCTGCTCGGCACCGGTGCAGAACAAGGGGGACGACGGCGCCACCGGCGGCAGCGCGACGTCCATGCTCATCGCGGCGGACAACGGCTCCCCCACGTTCGACCGGAACTTCAACCCGTACTCGTCCGGCAAGCGCAACACGACGACGTACATGTACGAGCCGCTGGTCATCATCAACGAGATGAGCGGCGAGGAGACCCCCTGGCTGAGCACGGGCTACGAGCAGCCGGACGCCAAGACCGTCGTCTTCACCATGCGTGACGGCGTGAAGTGGTCCGACGGCGAGCCGCTCACCGCCGAGGACGTGAGGTACTCCTTCGACCTCGTCAAGAAGCACCCCGAGATGGACCTCAAGGGCGTCTGGTCCCACCTGAAGTCCGTCGAGGTCGACGGCACCAAGGTCGTCGCCCACCTGCAGACCGACGACGTCCCCGCCGCGAAGATCATCGCGCAGCAGCTGATCGTCCCCGAGCACGTCTGGAAGGACGTCAAGGACCCGGTCACCTGGACCAACGAGGAGCCCGTCGGCTCCGGCCCGTACACCCTCGGCGAGTTCACGCCCAACCAGTACACGCTCAAGAAGAACGAGACGTACTGGCAGGCCGACAAGGTCGCCGTCCCGGAGCTCGTGCAGCCCGCCGCCAACTCCGAGCTGGACATCGTCAACAACGGCTACGACTGGGCCTACGCGTTCATGAGCGACGTCGAGGACACCTGGGTCAAGGCCGACCCCGAGAACAACACCTACTGGTTCCCGGCCGGCGCGGCGATCTCGCTGATCCCGAACATGACGAAGGCGCCGTACGACGACGTCAACTTCCGCACCGGCGTCGCCTACGCCCTCGACAAGCAGGTCATCGCCGACAAGGCCGAGCAGGGCTACGTCGGCAAGGCCAGCCAGACCGGCCTCATGCTGCCCAACCAGGGCGGGATCCTCGACGAGTCGATCCCGAACCAGGGCTACATCGACCAGGACGAGGCCAAGGCCCTCGAGTACTTCGAGAAGGCCGGCTACACCAAGAAGGGCGCCCAGCTCGTCGACTCCGCGGGCAAGCCGCTGAAGATCACGATCACCACCCCGAACGGCTGGTCCGACTGGCTGCAGGGCGTGGAGCAGGTCAAGGGCCAGCTCACCAAGATCGGCATCGACGTCACCGTCGTGCAGCCGCAGCCCGCGGCCTACCAGAAGGAGCTCCGCTCGGGCGACTTCGACATGATCATGGGCACCGTCGGCGGCTCCGGCCAGCCGTACCAGGACTACAACGGCCTCATGGGCTCCGAGTTCCGCCTGCCCGTCGGCAAGACGGCGGCCGGCAACTTCGGCCGGTTCGAGTCGAAGGAGGCCGACGCCGCCCTCGCCGAGCTGAAGTCGACCACCGACGAGGCGAAGCAGCTCGAGCTCACGCACCAGCTGGAGCAGATCACGTACGAGCAGCTGCCCATGATCGCCCTCTTCTACGGCGGCTCGTGGGGCCTGTTCTCGAACAAGAACTTCACCGGCTGGCCCAGCGAGGACGACCCCTACGCCTCCCCGAAGACGTGGGACTCCACCCCGCTGCTGATCCTCACGCACCTCAAGCCCGCCCAGGGCTGACCCCCCGCCGCCCGGCGCCCCCTGCCACGGGGCGCGCCGGGCGGCGCCCCCGCACGACCGCACACCGACCGACCGACCACCGACCCGGAGGCACCGTTGCGCTACGCGCTCCGCAAGCTCGGCCTGCTGGTCCTCACGCTGTGGGCGGCGGTGACGCTGAACTTCGTCATCCCGCGCCTCATGCCCGGCTCGCCCGCCGACGCGGCCATCGCCAAGCTCGCACAGAACGGCCCCGTGACGCCGTCGGTGCAGGCGGCGATCGAGGCCCAGCTGGGCGTCCCCGGCGGCAGCATCTGGGACCAGTACGTCCAGTACCTCAACAACGTCATCCACCTCGACTTCGGGGTGTCGTACACCTTCTTCCCGCAGCAGGTCTCCGAGCTCGTCGCCGGCGCCCTGCCCTGGACGCTGATCATGGTGGGCGCGGTGACCGTCATCGCGTTCGTGCTCGGCACGCTCATCGGCATCGGCGCCGCGTGGAAGCGCGGCACCTGGATGGACTCGCTGCCCACCGTGGGCGGCAGCTTCCTCTCCGCGTTCCCCTACTTCTGGACCGCGCTCCTCATCGTCTTCTTCCTGGGCTACGTGCTCGGCTGGTTCCCCACCTCGGGCGCCTACTCCGCCACCGCGGTGCCGAACCTGTCCTGGGAGTTCATCGGCGACGTGCTGTACCACGCCGCCCTGCCCGCGGCCACGATCCTCATCACGTCGCTCGGCGGGTGGATCCTCGGCATGCGCAACACGATGATCAACACCCTCGGCGACGACTACGTGACCTTCGCCGAGGCGAACGGCCTGCGCGGCCGCACGGTCGCCATCCGCT
The DNA here is from genome assembly GCF_042799955.1 of Isoptericola sp. NPDC057653. Classification (NCBI taxonomy): domain Bacteria; kingdom Bacillati; phylum Actinomycetota; class Actinomycetes; order Micrococcales; family Promicromonosporaceae; genus Isoptericola; species Isoptericola sp. NPDC057653. Next base: position 65,647 of record NZ_JBHVHP010000001.1, read on the forward strand.
ACGCCGCCCGCAACGCGATCCTGCCGAACCTCACCGGCTTCGGCATGGCGCTCGGCGGCGTCGTCGGCGGCTCGCTGCTGGTCGAGCAGGTGTTCGGATACCCCGGCGTCGGCTACCTGCTGTTCAACGCCGTCACCAACCAGGACTTCCCGCTGATGCAGGCGCTCTTCCTCATGATCACCGTGAGCGTGCTGCTCGCGAACTTCCTGGTGGAGATCCTCTACGGCGTCCTCGACCCCCGAACGAGGCGGTGACCCCGATGGCTGACACTGCTGCTGACCCGACCACCTCCGTGTCCTACGAGACGGCGGACCCCGAGGCCCCGGCCCCCGAGTCCGTGCAGGGCCCCTCCCGGCCCGCCCGCACCCGCCTCGGCCGCACCGCCCAGGTGCTCGGCCGCGCGTTCGCGACCGTCTGGGCGAACCCGAAGGCCCGCGTGGGCCTCGTCCTGCTGGGCCTGTTCGTGCTCATGGCGGTCTTCGCGCCCCTGCTCGCCCCGTACTCGCCGCACGACGACTCGTTCGCCCGCAACGAGCCCGGCAGCGCCGCGCACTGGCTCGGCACCACCGGCGCCGGCGAGGACGTGCTGTCCCAGGTGATCTACGGCGCCCGCGTCTCCCTGCTCGTCGGCTTCGTCGCCGGCGGCCTGTCGACGCTCGTCGCCGTCGCCATCGGCCTGTCGTGGGGCTACCTGCGCGGCTGGGGCAACGACGTCGTCAACTTCCTCGTCAACCTGTTCCTCGTGATGCCGGGCCTGCCGCTGATGATCATCATCGCGGCGTACCTGCAGAACGGCGGGCTGCCGATGATCATCCTGGTCGTCGTCATCACCGGCTGGGCGTGGGGCGCCCGCGTGCTGCGCTCGCAGACGCAGTCCCTGCGCTCGCGCGACTTCGTCACCGCCGCGATCTTCTCCGGCGAGAGCTCCACGCGCGTCATCTTCCGCGAGATCCTGCCGAACATGACCTCGATGATCGCGGGGTCGTTCTTCGGCGCCGCGACGTCGGCCGTGCTCGCCGAGTCGGGCCTGTCGTTCCTCGGCCTGGGCGACATGGCCACCGTGTCCTGGGGCTCGATGATCTTCTGGGCCCAGAACTCGATGGCCATCCTCACCGGCCAGTGGGTCCTGCTGTTCGCCCCCGGTCTGTGCATCGCGCTGCTGGCGACCTCCATGACCCTCGTGAACTTCGGCGTCGACGGGTTGAGCAACCCGCGCCTGCGGGAAGGGACCGGCCGATGAGCCTGCTCGAGATCCAGGACCTGTCCGTCGTCTACGAGCCCCGCGGGGCCGTCCCGACGCACGCCGTCAAGAACGCGAACCTCACCCTCGAGCAGGGCGAGTTCGTGGGCCTGGTCGGCGAGTCCGGCTCCGGCAAGTCGACGCTCGGCTTCGCCGTCACCCGCCTCGCCAAGGCGCCGGCGCGCATCTCCGGCGGCCGCATCGTGTTCGACGGCACCGACATCGCGCACCTGGACGCCGAGGAGCTGCGCGTGCAGCGCCGCGGCGGGTTCGCCATGGTGCTCCAGTCGGGCATGAACGCCCTCAACCCGGTGCGCACCATCGCGCACCACTTCGGCGACATCTTCGCCGCGCACGGGCACGTCCCGAAGGGCAAGCGCCGCCAGCGCGCCGTCGAGCTGCTCGACAAGGTGCAGCTGCCGTCCGGCGTGCTCGACCGCTACCCCGGCGAGCTGTCCGGCGGCATGCGCCAGCGCGTCTCCATCGCGCTGGCCTTGTCGCTCGAGCCGCGGCTCATGGTGTTCGACGAGCCCACCACCGCGCTCGACGTGCTCGTGCAGCACGCCGTCATGGACACCATCCGCGAGCTGCAGGCCGCGGAGGGCTTCACGGCCGTGCTCATCTCGCACGACCTGGGCGTGGTGCTGGAGTCCGCCGAGCGCGTCGTCGTCATGCACGACGGCGAGATCGTCGAGGACGGCGCCTCCCGCCAGATCTTCGAGGCGCCCGCGCACCCGTACACGCAGATGCTGCTGAGCCACTACGCCGACCCGCGGGCCGAGGTCGTGGAGCTGCCCGGCTTCGAGCGCAAGGCGCCGCAGGACCGCACCGGGCGGGACGGCGAGCGGGACGGCGCGGCCCACCTCGAGCGCGCCGCCGCCCACGACGCGATCGTCGTCGACCACGTGTCGAAGGTGTACCCGCCGCCGCGCCGCGGCGAGACGGCGGTCACCGCCGTCGACGACGTGTCGTTCCGCCTGGAGCCGGGCGCCGCGATGGCGCTGGTGGGCCAGTCCGGCTCCGGCAAGTCGACCATCGCCAAGATGGTCACCGGCGTGGAGCGCCCGACGTCGGGCACCGTGACGTTCGGCGACCTGCGGGTCGACCGGCTGCGCCGCCGCCGGCTCAAGACGCTGCACGCCGACGTCCAGATGGTCTTCCAGGACCCGTACTCGGCGCTCAACCCGCTGCACACCGTCGAGTACACCCTCACCCGCCCGGTGGAGAACTTCACCGGGCTCAAGGGCGAGGCCGCGCGCGAGCGCGTGCTGGAGCTCCTCGAGACCGTGGGCCTCACGCCCGTCGAGCAGTACGCGGCCAAGCTGCCGCACCAGCTCTCCGGCGGTCAGCGCCAGCGCGTCGTCATCGCGCGCGCCCTGGCCTCCGACCCGCAGGTGCTCATCGCCGACGAGCCCGTCTCCATGCTCGACGTGTCGCTGCGCGCCGGCGTGCTCGGCCTGCTCGAGGACCTGCGCGCCGACCTCGGCGTCTCGCTGCTGTACATCACGCACGACCTGCTGTCGGCGCGCGTCGTGACCGACCAGATCATGGTGCTGCACCACGGCAAGGTCGTGGAGTCCGGCGGCACCACGCAGGTGCTGCGCTTCCCCGAGGACGCGTACACGACCCAGCTGCTCGACGCGATCCCGCAGCCGGCGCGCCGGTTCGCGGACGGTGCGGCGTCGTGACCCCCGTGTCCGCCGCGGCGGTCCGCGCGGGCGCGCCGTTCTCGGTGCTGCCGCTGCCGGACGGCGTCGAGCCGCTGGTGCTCGACGTGCCGGTGGGCCCGCTCACCGCGCTGCGGTCGGTCGTGCCCGCCGGGGTGGAGCGCCGCGCGGTGGCCCTGCTCGTGCCCGGGTTCACCGGGTCGCGGGAGGACCACCGGCTGCTGCTGCCGCTGCTGGCGGAGCGCGGCGTCGAGGCGTGGACGTACTCCCAGCGCGGGCAGGCCGACTCGGCCGCCCCGCGCGGGGTGGGCGCCTACCGTCGCGACGACTTCACCGGCGACGCGCTCGACGTCGCCGCCGTCGTGAGCGCGGCCGCCGGCATCCCGGCCGGCGACCTGCACCTGCTGGGGCACAGCTTCGGCGGCACCGTCGCGGCGGCCACCGCCGCCCGGGACGCCGCGCCGTTCGCCAGCCTCACGATGCTCTGCTCGGGCCCGCACGGCTGGCCCGGGCGCAAGGACGCCGAGCGCGACCGGCTGCTCGCCGCCGCCGGGCTGGTCGACCTGTGGACCCTCGACAACCCCGGGCTCGCCCGACGGCTGGCCGAGGACCCGCGGGAGCTGGCCGGCCTCGACGCCGACGCCCGCTTCCACCGCGACCGCTCGGTCGCGACCAGCACGGACAACCTGCTGGGCGCCATCGACGTGCTCGCCGACGTCCGCGACGTCACGCCCGACCTGGCCGCCACCGGACTGCCGGTGCTGGTCGCGCACGGCGTGGACGACGCCGCCTGGCCGCAGCCGTGGCAGCGCGCCATGGCCGAGCGGCTCGGCGCCCGGTACGCCGTGGTCGACGACGCCGGGCACCTGCCCAACGTCGAGAACCCCGCGGCCACCGCGGACCTGCTCGCCGACTTCTGGACCACCACCTCGCGCTGAGCCGCCGCGCTCGCGCCCCCGAACACCGCACCATCGACGTAAGGACCACCCCGTGCTGCACTTCCCCGAGGGCTTCCGCTGGGGCGCCGCCACCGCGGCCCACCAGATCGAGGGCAACAACATCAACAGCGACTGGTGGGTGCGCGAGCACGCTACCGGCACCTCGATCGTCGAGCCCAGCGGCGACGCCGCCGACAGCTACCACCGCTACCGCGAGGACATGCAGCTCCTGCGCGACGCGGGCCTCGACACCTACCGCTTCTCCATCGAGTGGGCGCGGATCGAGCCCGAGGAGGGCTTCGTCTCCCGCGCCGAGGTCGCGCACTACCGCCGCATGGTGGAGACCGCGCTCGAGCTCGGCCTCACCCCGATGGTCACGCTGATGCACTTCACCGTGCCCCGCTGGTTCTACGACGAGGGCATGTGGCGCTCGCCCAAGGCCGCGGACCGCTTCGCCCGCTTCACCGAGCTCGCGCTGCCGATCCTCGGGGACGACGTCGACTACGTCTGCACCATCAACGAGCCCAACATCGCGGCGATGATCGCCGGCGGCGAGGACCCCGCCAACCTGGTGGCCTACGGCCTGCCCGCCCCCGACCTGCAGGTCGCGGACGCGCTGCTGGACTCCCACCGGCGCTCGCGCGAGATCCTCTCCGGCGTCGGCGGCATCAACTCCGGCTGGACCGTCGCGACCCAGGACTTCCAGCCCGAGCCGGGCTGCGAGGACGTGGCGCACGAGTACGGCTACCAGCGCGACGACTGGTACCTCGAGGCCGCCCGCGGCGACGACTGGGTGGGCGTCCAGGCCTACACCCGCACGATCATCGGCCCCGACGGCCCCCGCCAGGTGCCCGACGGCGTCGAGACCACGCTCACCGGCTGGGAGTTCTACCCGCTGGCCCTGGAGCACGGCGTCCGCGCCGCGTGGGAGAAGACCGAGGGCGTGCCGGTGTTCGTCACCGAGAACGGCATCGCCACGCAGGACGACGCCCGCCGCGTCGACTACACCGAGGGCGCGCTGGCCGGCCTGCACGCGGCGATCCAGGACGGCGTCGACGTCCGCGGCTACCTGCACTGGAGCCTGCTGGACAACTACGAGTGGGCCTCCGGCTACCGCCCGACCTTCGGCCTGGTCGAGTTCGACAAGGAGACCTTCGAGCGCCGCCCGAAGCCGTCCCTCGGCTGGCTCGGCTCCGTCGCCCGGGCGAACGGCCTCGCCGTCCGCTGACCCCTCCGCGAGATCGAGGTACCCGCCGCGGGGTCGACCCACTGAAGGTCGATCTCGACGCGGGTACCTCGATCTCGCGGGTTCTGCACCGATCGAGGACCGTGAACCCATGACCGACCTGCCCTACCTCGACCCGTCCCTGTCCCCGGCCGAGCGGGTCGAGGACCTGCTGAGCCGCATGACCCTGCCCGAGAAGGTGGGGCAGATGCTGCAGCTCAACGCGATGGACGACCTCGAGGACATCGTCGTGGGCCGGCTGGCCGGCTCGATCCTGCACGCCTCGCCCCAGCGGGTGGTGGAGGCGATCGAGCTCGCGCGCGGCACCCGCCTCGGCGTCCCGCTGCTGGTGGCGGACGACGCGATCCACGGGCACGGCTTCTTCCCCGGCGCGACGGTCTTCCCCAGCCAGCTGGGGATGGCGGCCACGTGGGACCTGGACCTCGTGGAGCGCGGGGCGCGGGCGACGGCGGTCGAGGCCGCCGCGACGGGCCTGCACTGGACGTTCTCCCCCGTGCTGTGCGCGACGCGCGACCTGCGCTGGGGCCGCGTCAACGAGACGTTCGGCGAGGACCCGTTCCTCATCGGCGAGATGGGCGCCGCGATGGTGCGCGGCTACCAGGGCGACGGGCTCACGGACCCGACGGCGGTGCTCGCCACCGCGAAGCACTTCGCCGGCTACTCCGAGACGCAGGGCGGCCGCGACGCCACCGAGGCCGACCTCACGCCCCGCAAGCTGCGCTCGTGGTTCCTGCCGCCGTTCGAGCGCGTCGTCCGCGAGGGCGTGCGCACCGTGATGATCGGCTACCAGGCCATCGACGGCGTGCCCATCACGACGAGCCGCTGGCTGCTGCAGGGCGTGCTCAAGGACGAGTGGGGCTTCGACGGCACCCTCGTCACCGACTGGGACAACGTCGGCCGCATGGTGTGGGAGCAGTTCGTCAGCCCCGACCACGCCCACGCGTCCGCGGCCGCCGTCGGCGCCGGGAACGACGTCGTCATGGCGACGCCCAAGTTCTTCGAGGGCGCGCAGGAGGCCGTCGCCGACGGCCGGATCGACGTGGCGCGGATCGACGACGCGGTGCGGCGCATCCTGCGCCTCAAGGTGGACCTCGGCCTGTTCGAGGACCCGCGCGCGCCGGTCGCCGAGCGCATCGAGGCCGTCGTCGGCTCGGCCGAGCACCGCGACCTCGCCCTCGACGTCGCGCGCGGCTCCCTCGTGCTGCTGGAGAACGACGGCACCCTGCCGCTCGACCCCGCCCGCCCGCACCGCGTCGCCGTCGTCGGGCCGAACGCCGACGACCCGCACGCGCAGCTCGGCGACTGGGCCGGCGCGTCGGGCCAGGTGAGCTGGATCCGCGACGGGCACCCGCGCGAGCTGACGGAGACGGTGCTGGACGGCCTGCGCGCCGTCGCGCCGGACTCGTGGGAGGTCACGTACGCCCGCGGCGCGGACGTCGTGGAGCTGGGCCCCGACCCGGACGGCACGCACTACCCCGACGGGCAGCCCCGGCCGCCGGCCGCGCTGCCCGCGCCGTCCGACCCCGCCCTGCTCGCCGAGGCGGAGGACGCGGCGCGCGCCGCGGACGTCGTCGTCGCCGTGCTGGGCGACGAGGTCGCGCTGGCCGGCGAGGGCAAGTCCACCGCGACCCTGGAGCTGCAGGGCGGCCAGGTGGAGCTGCTGGAGCGGCTGGTGGCGACGGGCACGCCCGTCGTCGTCGTGCTGGTCGCGTCCAAGCCGCACGTGCTGCCCGCGGCCGTGGGCCGCGCCGCCGCCCTCGTGCACGCCGCCAACCCGGGCATGCGCGGCGGCCGGGCCGTGGCCGAGCTGCTGCTCGGGCTGATCGAGCCGACCGGCCGCCTGCCGCTCTCGTACGCCCTGCACGCCGGCCAGCAGCCGGTGTTCTACCACCAGGTGCGCGGCCAGCACGGCACCCGGTACGCCGACCTCACGCAGCGCCCGCCGTACGTCTTCGGCGAGGGCCGGTCGTACACGACCGTCACGTACTCCGGGCTCGAGCTGGACGCCGCCGACGTCGCGGCCGACGGCGTCGTGCGCGGCCGCGTCACGGTGGCGAACACGGGCAGCCGCCCCGCCGTCGAGACCGTGCAGGTGTACGTGAGCGACCGCGTCACCTCGGTGACCTGGGCGGACCGCGAGCTGAAGACCTTCCGCCGCGTGCCGCTGGCGCCCGGCGAGAGCGTCGTCGTCGAGGTCGAGGTGCCCGCCGCCGCCTGCACCATCGTCGACGCCGACGGCCGCCGCGTCGTCGAGCCCGGCGAGTTCGAGCTGCTCGTCGGCCCCAGCTCGCGTCGTGACGACCTGCTGGCCGCGCCCTTCCGCATCGGCTGAGCCGGCCGCCGTGACCGGGCCGCGCCTCCCGGGCGCGGTCAGTCCTGCCGGCGACGGCGCGCGGCGGCGAGCAGCCCGAGCCCGACGGCCGTCACGACCAGCGCCGCGACCGCCCACCCGACCACCTGCGCGCCCGTGACCGGCAGCGGACCGGACGTCCCCGGCGGAGCGCCCGGACCGGGCGTCGCGTCGGGCGCGCCCGGGCCCGGCGGGACTGCGGGGCCGCTCGACGTCGGGCTCGGCGTCACGCTCGGCGACGGGGTCGGCGACGGGCTGGGCGACGTGTCCGGCCCCACGATGAGGATCCGTGCCCGGTCGGTGTCGTTGGGCACCACGGCGTCCGCCTCGCCGTGGGTGACGACGCCCTCCACGGGCAGCACGTCGCCGGGGCTGCCGGTGGTGGTCCCCACGACGCGGTACACGACCTGCTCTCCCGGAGCGAGGTCGCCGACGTCGAACGTCAGCGAGCCGACCACGCCGTCGGGCGGCTGCGGCCTCCCGGCCGGCCAGGACACCGCGACCCCGCTGTAGTCCGTGAGCCCCGGCGGCACGTCGAGCACGGCGACGACGTCGGTGGCGTCCTCGGGCCCCTCGTTGCGCACGGTCGCGGTGAGCTCCGCGCGCTCGCCGGACAGGTGGGTCTGCGTGGGCGGCGACAGCGCCAGGGAGACGTCGGTGGAAGGCGGGGCGGCGATCTCGTTGCAGCTCTCGCCCTCGTTGTCCACGGCGGCCGGGTCGAGGGAGCCGGAGCCGACCAGGGCCGCATTGCACAGGGTCTCCCCCGCCGTGCCGGCGGCGACGTCGAACGTCACGACCGCGGACGCCGTCTCCCCGACGGCGAGCCGCCCCACCGCGCAGCGCACGATCGTCTCGGTGTCGCCGTTCGCGAGGTCGTGCGTCTCCGGGACGGGGCAGTCGACGCCGTCCTCGCGCTGCGCGGACACGTAGGTCATGCCGCCGGGCACGGTGTCCGAGACGACGACGTCGTCGGCGACGGACGGGCCGGCGTTGCGCACGGTGAGCCGCCAGGTGGCGGGGCTGCCGGCGACCATCGGGTGCGGCTCCACGAGGTCCTTGACGAGGCTGGTGTCCGACACGTGCTGGACGGTCAACGTCAGCGCCGCCTCGTTGTCCTCCTCGGTGGTCTCCGGCGTGTCCGAGCGGATCACCGCGCGGCCGGAGTAGCTGCCGGCCGGCGTGTCGCCGGGCACGTACGTCGTCACGACGTTCGTGGTCGCGCCTCCGGCCTCCCACCGCGCTCCCGGCGTGACGGGCTCGCAGTGCAGCACGTACCGGAAGTCCTCCCAGGACGCCGTGGTGGGGTCGTCGGGCGGCGTGCGGTTCCAGGTGCAGTCGTTGAACGGGACGTCGACGCTGTCGGCGTACGGCACGAACCCGGGCGGGAAGACGGTGTCGCCGTTCGTCCCGTCGGCCGTGGACGGGCCGTTGTTCACGGCGAACCCGGTGAAGGTCACGTCCTGGCCCGCCGCCGGGGTCAGCGTGCTCGCGGAGGCCGAGATGCCGAGGTTGGTCACGCGCCGCACGTCGACGTCGGCGGTGGCGGTGTTGTCGTCCGGCGCCGCCTCGTGGGCGAGGATCCCGACCGTGGCGGTGTTGGTCGCCGTGCCCGCCGCGAGGGTGTCCGGCGTCGAGGCCACCACGTGGATCGTGACGGAGCCTCCGGCCGGGACCGCGCCCACGCGGCACGCGACCTCCTGCCCGGGCCCGTCGGGCACCTGCGGCTGCGCCTGGGTCTCGTCCACCGGCGTCGTCTGCGGGGGCGTGCAGTCCGACTGCGCGGCCACGAGCGTGAACCCGGCCGGCAGGGAGTCGGTGACGACGGCGTGCTCCACGCCCGACGCCCCGGAGTTCACGACGGTGAGGGTGTAGCCGACGGTGCCGCCCGCGTTGACGGAGGCCGTGTCGGGCGTCTTGACCAGGTGGAGGTCCGCGATCTCGACGACGTCGACGGCGACGTCGTCCTGCACGCTCGTCGCGCCGCCTGCCAGCGGGGTGCCGGTGGTGGCCGTGGCCGTGTTCGGCACCTGCTCGGCGAACCGGTCGCCCCCGTTGAGGTCGTTGGCGTCGGGGTCGAGCGTGCCGTGCACGGTGATCACGACGGGGGCGGGCTGCGTCGTGCCCGACCAGCCGTGCACCGTGCCGAGCGAGCACGACAGCGCGCTGCGCACTCCCCCGCCCGGTTCGGCCTCGGGGGTGATCGTGCACGTGCCGCTCCCCGTCGAGGCCCCGGTCGCGACGAGGCCGAGCGGCAGCAGGTCCTCGACGACGACGTCCTGCGCGTCCGCGTACCCGGCGCCCGGCGTGGTGGCCTCGGGCACGGCGACCGCGATGCGATAGGTGAACGGCCCGCCGGCCACGAAGGCGTCGTGCGGGTCGGCGGCCTCGTCCGGGTTGGGCACGGTGCCGGTCGCCGACTTCGTCACGGCCAGGTCGGTGACGGCGGGGCCGACCACCGTCGACGCCTGCTGGGTGTTGTTCGTGAGGTCGGCGTCCGGCGTGGAGCTCGAGGCCTGCGCCGTCTTCAGGTAGGTCCCCGGGTCGACGTAGCTCGCGACCTCGAGGACGTAGTCGATGTCGACCGACTCGCCGGGGGCGAGGTCCCGACCGTCGAGCGTGCAGACGATCTCCCGCGCCGTCGCGGTGCAGTCGGTGGGCAGCGTCCCGGTGTCCACGAGGATGCCGTCCTCGGCCCGCTCGATGCGCAGCGTCACGTCGCGGGCGACCGACGGCCCGTCGTTGGAGACGGTGAGGTGCACCCGTCGGTGGGTGCCGGGGCCGGTCGCGTCGGGGTCGACGGGCTCGAGGGTGAGGCCGGTGACGGTGACGTCCGCCTCGGCGGCGACCGTGCTCGTGGCCTGCGCGGTGTTGTTCGCCAGGTTGTTGTCGGGGTTGGTCTCCATGTTCCCCGTGACGACCGTGGCCGTGTTCACGAGCGCGGTCCCGGCGGCGACGTCCGGGGCGACGTCCACCGTGACCTCCACCGTGACCGACGCCGCGGCGTCGAGGTTGGCCCCGAGCCGGCAGGTGAGGGTCTGCCCGCTGGTGTCGCACGCGACCGTCTGCCCGCCGCCCGACGTGACCTGCGCGCTCACGAAGCTCACGCCGGCGGGCAGCGTGTCCGTGAGGACCGGACGGAGGGCGGCGAGGTTCTCGGTGACGTCGTCGGGGTCGTTCGTGTTGGTCACGACGAGGTCGTACGCGGCGGTCCCGCCCGCCGTCACCGTGGCGTCCGCCGCCTTGGCGAGCGACAGGTCCACGAACGGGAGGCCGCTCAGCGTCCAGGACGCCTCGTCGTTCGACGGGTCGGTGTCCCCCGCCGCGTCGATCGTCACCGCCTGCACGACGTCGGGGCCGCCCGCGAGCACCTCGTCCGCCTGCATCGCCACGGTGACGACGGCGGCGTCGCCGGGCGCGAGCGGGCCGGGCAGGGTGCACGTGAACCCGGCCGCGGTGAGGTCCGCCGCGCAGCCGGTGACGGGGTCCGCGCCCCGCAGGTCCAGCGCGTCCGGCAGGGCGTCCGTCACGTCGACGTCGCGCGCCGCCGACGGCCCGTTGTTGGTGACCGTGATGCGGTAGTCGACCGGTCGCGGCGCCTCGGCCGGCAGCGTCGTACGGTTGGCCGTCTTGGTCACGGCGAGGTCGTACTCGGCGCGGACGGCGGTGTCGGCCGTCGCCGTGTCGTTCCCGCCCGCCGGGTCCGTGGACGTGGACGTCGCGGTGGCCGTGTTCCGCAGCGTGCCGGTCGCCGCGGGCGCCACGAGGCCGGTCACCGTGATCGTCACCGCGGCTCCCGCCGTGCCCGCGCCGGCGGACGGCAGCGCGCCGACCGGGCACGTGACGACCTGCTCCTCGACCGTGCACGCGTCGCCGCGGGACGTCGTCGCCCCGATCCCGGTGACGCCGTCGGGGACGGTGTCCGTGACCACGACACCGGCCGCGTCCGACGGGCCGTGGTTCGTGGCCGTCACCGTCCACGCGATGCTCGTGCCGGCCACCACGTCGGCGGGGCCGGACTTGGTGACGCGGACGTCGGCCTCGGGGGCGGCGGCCGTCACCGTCGCCTGCGCGGTGTTGTCGGCCGAGGACGCGTCGGGGGTCCCCGACGCGACGGTCGCCGTGTTGCCCACGGTCGTCCCCGCCGCCAGGTCCGTGGCGAGCGTCCCCGTGACCGTCACCGTCGCGGTCGCGCCCGCCGGGAGCTCGTCCACGGTGCAGCTCACCCCGCGGCCGGTCGGGTCCTCGCACGCGGGGGCCGTGCCGTCCGCGGACGTGATCGTCGCCGCGGAGAGGGTGGCGCGGCCCGCGTCGTCGAGGGTGTCGACGACCCGCACGCCGCGCGCGTCGGAGGGCCCGGCGTTCGTCACCCGGAGGGTCCAGGTCACCTCCGCGCCCGGGACGGCCGTGGCCGGCGCCGCCGTCTTCGTGATCGACAGGTCGGCCCGGCGCGCGAGCGTGACGGTGGCGCCGGAGACGTTGTTCGCGGGCGCCGGGTCCAGCGACGACGTGCTCACCGTCGCGACGTTCGTCAGCGACGTCGCGGCCGAGCCGGACCCGGTCCCGCCGCTGAGGGTCACGGTGGCGGTCGCGCCGTCGGCGAGGTCGCCGAGCGCGCAGGTCACCGTGCCGTCGTCCACCGTGCACGTCCCGGCCGTGGCGGTCGCGGTCACCCCGGTCCAGCCTGCGGGCAGCGGGTCCGTGACCGTGACGTCCGACGCCGTGTTCGGCCCGTCGTTGCGGACGGCGAGCGTCGCGGTCACGTCCTGCCCGACCGCCGCCGGGTCGGGGGACATCGTCTTGGCGACGGACACGTCGGCCTGCCGCGCCACCGTGACGCTCGCGGGCTGGGTCGTGTAGCGCGCCGCCGTGCCGGTGGTCGCCGTCGCGTAGTCGAGGTTGGCCAGGTTCGTGACCGTCGTCCCGCCCGCGGCGTCGTCGAGCGTCACCTGGAACGAGTACGCGGGCGCCGCCCCGATGTCGACCGTGCCCCCGGCCGACGCCGTCGCGCCCGTGCCCACGCGGACGCGCACCGTCCGCCCGTCGACCTCACCGCGGTCGTCGCCCGCGCCGTCGGTGAGCTCGCCCGGCGGCGACACCGGCGACGCGACGTAGCGCAGCGACCCGGGCACGTAGGTCGTGCCGGGCGGCAGGTCGTCCTCCGACACGGCCTCGACGGCCGGGTCCTGCCCCGTGTTGGAGTAGTGGACCGTGTACTCCAGCGTGTCGCCCGGCCGGGCGGGGCTGTGCCCGCTGAGGTTCACCACCGTCTTCGCCGACGCCGTGAAGTCGGGGGCGTAGAGGTTGATCGCCAGGCCTACCACCCCGGGGTAGTAGACGTCGCCGTTGCTGGAGAACGTGAAGGTCGCGCTCGTGGCACCGTTCGCGATCACCCCCGAGGCGCCGAGGTTCTTCACGTCGAACCCGAGCATGTTGCGGTGCGCGGGCGTACGGGTGGCGACCGACGACCCGTTCGTGTCGTTGGTGGAGTCGAAGAAGTTCGCGCCCGGCGACGCCGCCGTCGCCAGCTGGGTGCTGTCGAGCCTCGTGTAGTCGCCCGTCTGCGCCAGGTCGCCCTCGTACGCCAGCATCGTCAGCTGGGCGTCGACCGTGCCCGACCGCGGCGCGAGGAACCCCGAGACCTGCACCGACTGGGGGCTCTTGTTGCTCACGACGTCGAACCCGTCGAACACCGTGAGGTTGCGCAGCGGCAGCCCGGGGGCCGAGTACGCGACGGTGAGCGCCCAGCCCGCGTACCGGTCCTGGCCGGTCGCGGCGGCGACGTTCGCGCCCCAGTAGCTCCCGTTGCCCGCGGACCTGACGATCGCCGTGACGTCCGCGAACCGCTGGTACGCGCCGTAGCTCGAGGAGTTGGGGCCGAACTGGTCGTGGGCCGCCGTCGACGCCGCGACGGTGCGGTAGCCGGCGTCCCCCGGCGCGCGCAGCGACATCGTGCCGATCGCGCTCGCGGACGCGCTCTGGCCGCCCGACCCGGCGTCCAGGCGGGCGCCCCAGTACAGGCCGGCCCACAGCACGGTCGCGCCCTCGGGCAGGTCGAGGCGGGACGCCGAGGAGTTGGTCGTGCCGCCCACGCCGTCGGCGTCCAGCTGGGTCATCGTGAAGCCGTTGTTGTCCGCCGCCGCGCCGTTCTGCGCGCTCGTGCAGGACGACGACGCGCTGCAGGTCAGCAGGTTGTTGCCGACGGTCGTGAGCGCGCCGTTGGCATTGGTCGAGAACTTGACCGTGAACGGCTGCGTGGGAGCCGCCGCGGCCGGCGTGGCCGCGGGCAGCGTGAGCGTCACGAAGGCCAGCGCGAGCGCACCCAGGGCCGCAGCCGCCCGCCGGATCGCAGTGCTCATGCCGCCTCCGCCCCTTCATGGCGAGAGTAGGGGCAGACGGCGCTGCAGGCTCGGGGGAGCCGGCGGGCGCTTGACACGGTACCCCCTAGGGGTATGGTGGAGCCATGACCGACACCGGCGCACCCCTCCCCGACCTCACGCCCGACGGCGGACACCAGCACGACGGTCCGCACGGCTACGCCTCGGACAAGGAGGCGTACCTCAAGCGGATGCGCCGCATCGAGGGCCAGGTGCGCGGCATCGCGCGCATGATCGACGAGGACGTCTACTGCATCGACATCCTCACCCAGGTCTCCGCCGTGACCAAGGCGCTGCAGGCCGTCTCCATCGGCCTCGTGGAGGACCACCTGGGCCACTGCGTCGTCGACGCCGCCCGGGCGTCCGAGGCCGAGGGCGCCGCGAAGGTCAAGGAGGCCGCCGACGCCATCGGCCGCCTCGTCCGCAGCTGACCGATCCCCCACTGAAGGAGCACCGATGAGCACCGTCACCACCCTGGGCGTCACCGGCATGACCTGCGGCAACTGCGTCGCGCACGTCACCAAGGACCTGTCGGCCGTGGCCGGCGTCGAGGACGTCAGCGTCGAGCTGCACGTCGGCGGCACGTCCGAGGTCGCCGTGTTCTCCGACGCCCCGCTCGACGAGGCCGTGCTGCGCGAGGCCGTCGACGAGGCCGGGTACGAGGTGGCGTCGTTCGCCGTCCTGGCCGACGCCGTCGCCGCCCAGCAGGCCGCGCAGGCGCCCGCCCGCCAGGAGGCGCACAACTGCGCCTGCGGCTGCGGCACCGCCGAGGCCGCCGCCGAGCCGGCGACGAAGACCTACGACCTGGCCGTGCCCCCGCGCGCCTGAGTCCCCGGCTCCCGGGAGCCACCCCCGCGGACCGCCTGCCGAACCGTCGCCCGCCCGCCCCCGTCGGGCCGCAGCGACCCAGGCCCTCCGCGCCGCGCCGTCGTCGACCCGACCGGCGCCCCCACCGCGACCCCGCCACCCCGGGTCGTCGCGGGTGACCTCCGACCCAGCACCTCAGGGAGTCACCCCTCATGAGCACCCCCACCGAGACGTCCCCGGGCGTCACCGGTCCCCCGCCGGTCCCCGTCCTCGAGATCGACCTCGCCATCGAGGGCATGACCTGCGCCTCGTGCGTGGCGCGCGTCGAGAAGCGGCTCAACCGCGTCGACGGCGTGACCGCCACCGTGAACCTGCCGCTCGAGAGCGCGCACGTCGAGCTCACCGCGGCCGTCGACGACGCCACGCTGGTCGAGGCCGTCGAGAAGGCCGGCTACGGCGCCCGCGTCACCGCGCGCCGCGACGTCGCCCCGAAGGCCGCCCGCACCACCCCGGCGCCCGCGGTGCCGGCCCCTGCGGCCCCGGCCCCCGCGCCGCCGACCACGGAGCACCCGGCGCCCGGGACGCCGCCCGCCGCCCCGGCGGACGAGCGCGGCACGGACCTGCGCCGCCGGCTGGTCGCGTCTGCCGTCCTCACCGTGCCCGTGGTGGCGCTGTCGATGGTCCCCGCGCTCCAGTTCACCGGCTGGCAGTGGGTCGTGGCCCTCGCCGCGCTGCCGGTCGTGACGTGGGGCGCGTGGCCGTTCCACACGGCCGCGGCGCGGGCCGCCAGGCACGGCGCGTCGACGATGGACACGCTGGTCTCGCTCGGCGTGATCGCGGCGACCCTGTGGTCGCTGTGGGCGCTGACGCTCGGCGGCGCGGGCGAGCTCGGCATGTCCATGCGGCCGTCGCTGATCCCGTCGGAGTCCGGCGGCACGCCCGAGCTCTACTTCGAGGTGGCGGCCGTCGTCACGACGTTCCTGCTCGCCGGCCGCTACGCCGAGCACCGCTCCCGCCGCCGCGCCGGCGACGCCCTGCGGTCCCTGCTGGAGCTGGGCGCCAAGGACGCCGAGCGCGTGCTCCTCGGCCCGGGCGGTACACCGCTGACCGGGCCCGACGGCAGCCGCCGCACCGAGCGCGTGGCGGTGGCGGACCTCGCCGTCGGCGACGTGTTCGTCGTGCGGCCGGGCGAGAAGGTCGCCACGGACGGCGAGGTGGTCGAGGGCGCGAGCGCCGTCGACACGTCGCTGCTCACCGGCGAGCCGGTGCCCGTGGACGTGGGCCCCGGGGACGTCGTCACCGGCGCGACCGTCAACACGTCGGGCCACCTGCTGGTGCGCGCCACCCGCGTGGGCGAGGAGACGACGCTCGCGCAGATCGGGCGGCTCGTGTCGCAGGCGCAGACCGGCAAGGCCCCCGTGGCCCGGCTGGCCGACCGCATCTCCGCCGTCTTCGTGCCGGTGGTGCTGGGCCTGTCGGTGCTCACGCTCGTCGGCTGGCTGCTGGCCGGCGCCGACCTCCAGCTCGCCTTCACCGCCGCCGTCGCGGTGCTGATCATCGCGTGCCCCTGCGCCCTCGGGCTGGCCACGCCCACCGCCCTGCTGGTCGGCACGGGCCGCGGCGCGCAGCTCGGCATCCTCATCAAGGGGCCGGAGATCCTGGAGTCCACGCGCCGCGTCGACACCGTGGTGCTCGACAAGACCGGCACCGTCACCGAGGGCCGCATGCGGGTGGAGCGCGTCGTCGCCGGCACGGCCGGCGAGGGCGAGGTGCTGGCGTACGCCGGCGCCGTCGAGGCCCTGAGCGAGCACCCCATCGCGCACGCCGTCGCGGCCGCGGCCGCGGAGCCGTCAGGACGGGCGCCGGGCCTGCCGGGCGCAGAGCCCGACGGGTCCGCGGGGGCGGGGGCCGACGGCGTCGGCATCGGCGCGCTCCAGGCGTTCGACTTCCGCGCCACGCCGGGCGGCGGGGTCGAGGCGGTCGTGCGGCGGGCGCACTCCGGCCTCGCCGGGCTCGCCGCGGACGGCGGGCTGAACGCGCGCCGCGTCCTCGTCGGGCAGCCGTCGTGGCTGGCCGGCCAGGGCGTCGCCCTCGACGGCGACCTCGCGGCCGCGTTCGCCGACGCCGAGGCGACGGGGGCGAGCGCCGTCGTCGTCGCGTGGGACGGCGCCGCCCGCGGCGTGGTCGTGCTGCGCGACCCGGTGAAGGCGACGTCCGCCGAGGCCGTGCGCGAGCTGCGCGACCTCGGGCTGCGGCCCGTGCTGCTCACCGGCGACGGCGAGGGCGCGGCCCGCGTCGCCGCCCGCGAGGTCGGCATCGCGGACGAGGACGTCATCGCCCGCGTGCTGCCGCAGGACAAGGCCGCCGTCGTGGCACGGCTGCGGTCGGAGGGACGGGTCGTCGCGATGGTCGGCGACGGCGTGAACGACGCCGCCGCCCTCGCCACCGCCGACCTCGGCCTGGCCATGGGCACCGGCACGGACGTCGCGATCGAGGCGAGCGACATCACGCTCGTGCGCGGCGACCTCCGCTCCGCCCCCGCGGCCGTCCGGCTCTCGCGCGGCACCCTGCGGATCATCCAGCAGAACCTGTTCTGGGCGTTCGCCTACAACGTGGCGGCGATCCCGCTCGCCGCGGCCGGGCTGCTCAACCCGATGATCGCCGGTGCGGCCATGGCCGCGTCGTCCGTCATCGTCGTCGGCAACTCGCTCCGCCTGCGCCGCGCCGGCTGACCCCGGAGCGTGGTGGGGTCGTGGCCCGGCCCGAGACCGGTCCACGACCCCACCCGCCACGCCCCCAGGGGCGGTCAGCGGAAGCGGCGGCCCTCGTCGCGGCGGTACGCGCCGACGGCGAGGACGGCGAACAGCACCGTCCAGCCGAGCAGCACCAGCCAGGCGGCGGGGTAGGCCGGCTGCCCGGTGAGGGCCTGGACCAGCAGGTCACGACCGGCGCGGGTGGGGGTGGCCTGCGAGATGGCGTCCAGCCAGCCGGGGAACATCTGCGGCGGCAGGAACAGCCCGCCCGCGAACGCCAGCGGGAACAGCACCACCTGCACGACCGGCAGCGCCGCCTTCGCGGACAGCGAGTAGCCCACGGCCATGCCGAGCAGCACGAACGGCACGGAGACCAGCAGGGTCGTGCCGACCCCGGCGAGCAGCTGCCCGAACGTCACCGACGCGGCCGTGAACAGCCAGCCGATGAGGATGAGCGGCACCAGCCCGAAGAGCGCGAAGATCGCGCCGTTGCCGATCCGCGCCACCATCCGCGGGCCGGGGCCGGCGGGCAGGGAACGCAGGAACGGGTCGAACGGGAGCTGGCGGTCCTCCGCCACGCCCAGCCCGTAGGTGAACAGGCTGGCCGAGCAGACGGCGAACAGGCCGAGGCTCGCGACCGCCATCGTGGACCACAGGGGGTCGTTCGCGACCTCGCGCTGCGGCACCACGAAGAAGAACATCGCCAGCGCGGGGAACAGCATGTTGCCCAGCACCGCGATCGGCACGCGCACCGTCTCGAGGAACTGGTAGCGCAGGTGCAGCCAGGTCAGCCGCAGCGGCCCGGGGGCGCCCGGCGCCCGTCCCGGGGTCGTGGTCGTCGTCGCGCTCATCGGGTCGCCTCCTGCATCACCATCTCCTCGAAGGCCTCCTCGAGGCTGGCGCCCCGGATCTGGAGGTCGTGGAAGTCCACGTCGCCGCGCACGAGGTCGCGCACGAGGGCGTCCGCGTCGGCGGTGTACAGCTCCTGCGCGCCGTCGTCCCGGCGCTCCGCGCGCACGACGCCCGGCCACGCGGCCAGGTCCGTCGCGGACCACAGGGCAACGCGGCGCAGACCGACGCGGCGCAGGATGGCCTCGAGCGAGTCGTCGGCGCGCACCACGCCGCGGTCGATGACGACCACGCGCTGCGCCAGCGCCTGCACCTCCTCGAGGTAGTGGCTGGTCAGCAGCACGGTGCCGCCGCCCGCGTGGTAGGCGCGGATGGCGTCCCACAGCGCCTGCCGGGCGCCGACGTCGAGCCCGGTGGTGGGCTCGTCGAGCAGCACGACGCGCGGGCGCCCCACGAGCGAGAGCGCCACCGCGAGCCGGCGCTTCTGCCCGCCCGAGAGCGCGCCCGTCTGGCGGCGGGCCAGGTCGGTGAGGCCGAACTGCTCCAGCAGCTCGCCGGTCGGCACCGGGCTCGCGAAGTGCCCGCCCACGAAGTCGACCACCTCGCCCACGCGCAGGGTGGCCGGCAGGCCCGTCTCCTGCGGGGTGATGCCGAGGCCGGCGCGGCTGGCGGCGTCGCGGGGGTCGCCGCCCAGCAGCCGCACGGTGCCGGAGTCGGGGCGGCGCTGGCCGCTGACCAACGACAGCAGCGTGGACTTGCCGGCGCCGTTGGGGCCGAGGAGCCCGACGAGCTCGCCGGGTCCGACGTCGAGGCTGACGTCGTCGAGGGCGACGACGTCGCCGAAGCGCCGCGTCACGCCGTGGACGGCCACGACGGCGTCGGCCGCGGCACCCGGGGGCGTGGGGACCGGCGCGGGCGCGACGGCGGGCGCGCGCCCGGGCGGCGGGGTGCGGGTCATGATCCGGCTCCTCTCAGCAGGCCGGTGAGGGCCTCGGTGTAGTCCTCGAACGCCCGACGCCCGGCGGGCGTGAGGGCGAGGTACGTGGCGGGGGTGCGACCCTCGTGGGTCTTGGTGACGCGGACGTAGCCGGCGTCCTCGAGCTTGCGCAGGTGGGTGGACAGGTTGCCCGCCGTCATGTCGAGGAGCTTCTGCAGCTTGGGGAAGCTCAGCTCGTCGCCGGCGTCCAGGGCGGCGAGCGTCGCGACGACGCGCAGCCGGGCGGGGGCGTGGATGACCGGGTCGAGGGCGTCAGGCACGGCCGCCCCCGTCGTCGGTGCGGCGGCGCCGGCGCAGGATCCGCAGGTGCTCGACGCCCGCCATCACGACGAACCCGCCGCCCCCCGCGAGCGCCATCACGAGGTACGTGCCGGGCAGCCCGACGAGCGTCGCGGCCCCCGCCACCAGAAGGATCCACGCGCCGAGGACGAACAGGCTCCGGTCGCCGAACGCCGTGGCGCCGCCCAGGTAGAGCAGCCCGACGACGAGGCACGCGCCGCCGTTGCTGGCGAGGGCCATGACCTCGCCGTCCGCGCCCGCCCGGGCGAGGCCGCCGAGGAACACGCTGAAGGTGAGGAAGCCGAGCATCCACGACCAGCCGTACATCGCCCCGGTCCGGGCGGAGACGCCGCGCGTGCCCGCCGTCCGGCTGATGGTGTGCACCATCGTGAAGACGACGGCCGCGGCGATGGCGCCGGCGAACACCCAGAACGCCCACGGCTCGGGCTCCCCGTGGGCGCGGGCGCTGGCCCACAGGACGAGGTAGCCGGCGAGCCAGGCGACGCCCCAGGCGCCGTACAGCGCGCGGCCGTCCGGCTCGAGGGCGGCGCGGGCGCGGTCCTGCTGCTCGCGGATGAGGCGGAGCGAGTCGGCGGCGGCCAGCGCGGCGACGTCGTCGCCAGGCCGGTCGGGGGTGCTGGTCATCGGTACCTCACAGAGAACTTTGTGATGCAAACCTGTTTGTGAAGCATGCCACGGCGCCCGCCCGCGCACAACCCCTCGACGCACGACGACACGTCGCCGCCCACGCCGCGACGAGCCGGCTGGCCGGCACCTGTGAGCCGGGCCGGGCGCGCGGACCTACCCTGGGCCCGTGACCGCCGTGCCGCCCGTCGTCCTGCCCGCCGTGGCGCCCGCCACCACGCCGTCCGAGCGCCGCCGCACCACCGCGGAGATCTGGATCGTGCTGGGCCTCAGCCTCGGCCAGAGCGGCGTGTACGCGCTGGTCAACATCATCGCGAGGCTCACCGCCGAGACCCGGCTCGCCGACCAGACGGCCACCCTCAACGCCAGCCAGTCCGACCGCTCGCTGCTCGACCTCACCTACCAGCTGCTGGGGATCTTCTTCGCGCTCGTGCCGGTCGTCCTGGCCCTCTACCTGCTGAGCGGGCGCGCGTCCGCGACCTGGACCGGCACGCGCCGGCGGATCGGCCTCGACTGGGGGCTCGACGGCGCCCGCCCCGGCCGCGACGTCGCCTGGGGGTTCGGCCTCGCCGCCGCCATCGGCATCCCGGGGCTCGCGTTCTACCTGCTGGGCCGAGCCCTCGGCATCACCGTGTCCGTGCAGGCCAGCGCGCTGAACGAGCACTGGTGGACCGTGCCGGTGCTGATCCTCGCCGCCCTGCAGAACGGGCTGCTCGAGGAGGTCGTGGCCGTGGCGTACCTGCGCGAGCGCACGCGCGACCTCGGCTGGTCCCGGCTGTGGTTCGTCGTGTGGAGCTCGCTGCTGCGCGGCTCCTACCACCTGTACCAGGGCATCGGGCCGTTCTTCGGCAACGTCGTCATGGGCCTCGTGTTCTCGTGGTTCTACACCAGCCGGTGGGGCCGGAACCGCGTGGTGCCGCTCGTCGTCGCGCACACCCTGCTCGACGTCGTCGCGTTCGTCGGCTACGCCCTCCTGCCGCAGGACTGGAAGGACGCGCTCGGCCTGTGACCACCCCGCCCGGACCGGTCGGGGGGCGGCTACCGTCGGGCGCGTGACCGTCGTCCCGATCCCCGGCTCCAAGTCCATCACCGCGCGGGCGCTGTTCCTCGCCGCGGCCGCGCGGGGCCGCACGACGCTGGTCGACCCGCTCGAGTCGGACGACACGGAGGCCTTCGCCGAGGGGCTGCGCGCGCTCGGGTACGCCGTCGACCGGCAGGCGTCGAGCTGGGTCGTCGACGGCTCGCCCGCCGGGCCGCCGCGTCGTTCCGCGAACGTGTTCGCCCGCGACGGCGCGACGACGGCGCGCTTCCTCCCGACGCTGGCTGCGGCCGGCCACGGCCGCTACGCGTTCGACGCGTCGGAGCAGATGCGCCGGCGGCCGATGGCGCCCCTCACGCGGGCCCTGGTGGAGCTGGGTGCCACGCTCGAGTTCCCCGGCGCCGCCGACCACCACCCCGTGACCGTGGCCGCCGCCGGCCTGCGCGGCGGGTCGCTCCGCCTGGACGCGGGGACGTCGTCCCAGTTCCTCACCGCCCTGCTCCTCGCGGGGCCGTTGATGCGCGACGGGCTGACGGTCGAGGTCACCGACCTGGTCTCCGAGCCGTACGTCGCCATCACCACCGCGATGATGGCCGCCTTCGGCGTCGAGGTGGAGCGGTCGGGACGGCTCTACCGCGTCGCGCCGGGCGAGTACACGGCCACCCGGTACGTCGTCGAGCCCGACGCGTCGTCGGCCAGCTACTTCTTCGCCGCGGCCGCGCTGCTCGGCGAGCCGGTCACCGTGCGAGGCCTCGGCGCCGGCGCCCTGCAGGGCGACCTCGCCTTCGTGGACGTGCTCGCGCGGATGGGGGCCCGGGTCGAGCAGGACGCGGGCGCGACGACCGTCACGGGCACGGGCCGGCTCCGCGGCATCACCGTGAACATGCGCGACATCTCGGACACCATGCCGACGCTCGCCGCGATCGCCCCGTTCGCGGACGGGCCGACGCGCATCGTCGACGTCGCCAACACCCGGGTCAAGGAGTGCGACCGCCTCGACGCCTGCGCCGTCAACCTGCGCGCCCTGGGGATCGGCGTCGAGACCGGGCCGGACTGGATCGAGATCCAGCCCGGTGTCCCGCGAGCGGCCGAGGTCGCCTGCTTCGGGGACCACCGGATCGCGATGGCGTTCGCCGTCGCCGGGCTGCGGACCCCCGGCCTCGCCCTGGACGACCCGGGGTGCGTGAAGAAGACCTTCCCCGGGTTCCACGAGCGGCTCGCGGCCACCGTGCGGGAGCTCGCCGCGCGCTGAGGCCGCCGAGCCGGGTCAGCCGCGGGGCCCGGCCCCCCGCAGCAGGGTGTCGACGATGCGGGCCGCGAGGGCGTCCGGGTCCGCGCCCGCCGCGGCCTCGCGCAGGGACTCCCCGATCAGCGCGTAGTAGACGCGACGCACCCAGTCGAGGTCGGCGCCGGCGTCGACGACGCCGTCGGCACGGGCGCGCTCGAGCACCGCGACGCACCGGCGGTCGACGTCCTGCTGGAGGGCGGCGGCCTCGCCGCCCGGGTCCGCCGGCAGGCCGAGGGCGAACGCCCACGCGCTCTTGACCTGCAGCACGTTGGCGGTGATCCGGTGCATCGCCACCAGCGGCGGCGCGGTGTCCGGCCGCCCGTCGTCCACCGCCTGCGCGAGCTGCCGGACGGCCGACGCGGCCAGCGCCTCGACCAGCGCCTGCCGGCTGGCGAACCGGCGGTGCACCGTGGTGCGGGCCACCCCGGCGGCCGCGGCGATCTGCTCCAACGACGCGGCCGGGTCGTCGACGAGCACCCGCTCCGCCGCCTCGAGGATCGCGCGCACGCTGCGCTCCGCGTCCGCCCGCAGCGGCCTGGCTGCCGTCCCGCCCATCGCGACTCCCTCGGTTCGTCGGTACCGCCGCGCCGAGCCGAGCGGCCGGCATCTCGACCCCGCACACGGTACCCGCCCGACGCAGTCCGGGGTATAACTGCATCATCGTTGTTGCATGTTGACGTGAAACCGCTACGATCGCACCCAGTTGCCGTCCACCGAAGGAGGAGATCGTGCCCACCACCGCCCTGATCACGGGAGCGTCGTCCGGGCTCGGCGCGGAGTTCGCCGAGCAGCTCGCGGCCCGTGGCCACGACGTCGTCCTGGTGGCCCGGTCCGCCGACCGGCTCGCCGCCCTCGCCGAGCGCCTGCGGGCCGAGCACGGCGTCGCCGCCCACGTGCTGGTCCAGGACCTCGCCGCGCCGGACGCCGCCCGCCAGGTCGCGGACGGCCTCGTCGCCCGCGACCTGGCCGTCGACCTGCTGGTCAACAACGCCGGGTTCGGCACCTGCGGCCGGTTCGAGGAGATCGACCGGCCGCGCGACCACGACCAGCTCATGGTGAACGTCGTTGCGCTCGTCGACCTCACCCATGCGCTCCTGCCGGGGATGCTGGCGCGCGGCGGCGGCGCGGTCGTCAACGTCGCCTCGAACGCCGCCTTCCAGCCCTCCCCGTACTTCGCCGTCTACGGCGCCGCGAAGGCGTTCGTGCTGAGCTTCGGCCTGGCCCTGCGACAGGAGTACCGGGGCCGGGGCGTCCGCGTCCTCACCCTCTGCCCCGGCCCCGTCGAGACCGGCTTCTTCGACGCCATCGGCACCCGGCGGGCCGCCGTCACCGGCGCCACGACCACCCCGCCGCCCGTCGTGCGCGCCGCCCTGCGCGCGCTGGACCGCGACCGCGGGTACGTCGCCCCCGGGCTCGGCAACGCCCTCGCCGCGCACCTCGCGCCGCGCCGCCCCCGGACCCTCGTCGCCGCGCTCGCCGAGCGCGTCACCCGCAAGGTCCTCTCCCCCGCGGCGAGCACGACGGCCGCCGCATGAGCGCCACCGGCCGGGCCTCCGCCGGCGCGGCCTCGGCGATGCTGCTGGTCGGCACCTCGACGGCGGTGACGGCCACCGTCGCCGACTACCCCGTGCTCACCGGCCAGGCGCTGCGCTACGCCCTCGCCGCGGTGATCCTGCTCGCCGTCGTGCGCCACCGTCGCCTGCCGCGGGTACGCCTGACGGCGCGCGACGTCGTGCTCCTGGTCGCGCTCGCCGCGACGGGCCTGGCGGGGTTCAACGTCTTCCTCGTCGAGGCGACGCGGCACGCCGGGCCCGCGATGATCGGCGCCGTCGTCGGCGGCGTGCCCCTCGCCCTCGCGCTCGTCGGCCCGCTGCTGGCACGCCGACCGCCCGCCCCGCGGACGGTGGCGGCCGCGGTCGTCGTGGCGCTCGGCACCGCCGTCGCCGCCGGGCTGGGCTCGGGCAGCCCGGCCGGGCTCCTGCTGTCCCTGGGCGCCCTCGCCGGCGAGGTGGCGTTCTCGCTCCTGGCCGTCCCGCTCCTGCCCAGGCTCGGGCCGCTGCGCGTCGCCGCCTACCCTGCCGCCCTGGCCGTGCCGCTGCTGCTCGTGGCCGGGCTCGCGCTGGACGGCGCCACCGCCCTGCGCCTGCCCACGGCCGGCGAGGCGGCCGCCTTCGCCTACCTCGGCGCCGTGGTCACGGCGGCCGCGTTCTTCCTCTGGTACGACGCCCTCGGCCGCCTCGGCCCCGACCGCGCCGGGCTGTTCGCCGGGCTCGTCCCCGTGGGGGCGCTGCTCACGACCGTCGCGCTCGGGCTGGGGCGCGTGGGCGTGGCGGACGTCGCGGGGGCGCTGCTCGTCGCGGCCGGCGTCGCCGTCGGCCTCAGTCCTGCGCGACGGGCAGCGCGCCCCGCGGCGCCGGACGACCGTCAGAACGGGACGTCGGAGAGCATGCCCTGCGAGAGCACGACGAACCCGGCGACGAACGCGAGGAACACCAGCGCGAAGACGATCCGCCCCACCGCGCCGCCGGTGCCCATGCGGGCGCTCTTCGGCGCGATGAAGCGCTCCGGGAGCGCGGGGTCGTAGAGCACCCGCACGTCCGTGTCCGAGCGGTCGAGCATGCCGACGTCGGAGTAGGCGGGCACCCCGCGGACCCGGCGGCCGTCGAGGGTGGGGAACTCGACGGTCTCGACGAGGCGCGAGCTCACGGAGCGGCTCTCGCCCGACCCGCTGCTCGAGTGCTTGACGTGGGAGGCGACCACCCGTCCCCGCGTCTCCTGCCCGGACCTCTGGAGGGCGCGCACGCCCCCGATCTCGCGCGCGGCGCCCACCACCATCCACACGCCGACGAACGCCATGACCGCCGGCACGAGGACGAACATGACGCGCACGTCAGGCCTCTCGCAGGGCGGCCAGCCCGGCGCGGTGCTCCGCCTGCGCGGCGGGGTCCGGCACCGGCAGCGACGCGAGGAGCTGCTTGGTGTAGTCCTCGCGCGGGCTGCCGAGCACCTGCTCGCCCGTGCCCTCCTCGACCAGGTGGCCGCGGTACAGCACGGCGATCCGGTCGGCGAGGAGGTCGACGACGGCGAGGTCGTGCGACACGAACAGGCAGGCGAAGCCCAGCTCCTTCTGCAGCTCGGCGAAGAGCTCCAGGACACGCGCCTGCACCGACACGTCGAGCGCCGACGTCGGCTCGTCCGCGATGAGCAGCTCCGGGTCGAGCGCCAGGCCGCGGGCCAGCGACGCGCGCTGCCGCTGCCCGCCGGACAGCTCGTGCGGGTAGCGGTCGCCGTAGCTGCGCGGCAGCTGCACCGCCTCCAGCAGCGCGTCCACGCGGGCGCGCGCCGCTTCCGGGTTGCGGGCCCGCCCGTGCACGACCAGGGGCTCGGCCACGCACTCGGCGATGGTCAGCAGCGGGTTGAACGACGTGGCCGGGTCCTGGAAGACGAACCCCAGCCGCGGACGCATCGCCTTGAGGTCGCGCGCCCGGGCGCCCAGCATCTCCGTGCCGAGCACCCGCAGCGAGCCGCCGCTGACGGGCGTGAGGCCGGCGATGGCGCGGGCGATCGTCGTCTTGCCCGAGCCGGACTCCCCCACGAGCCCCAGCACCTCGCCGGGGCGGATCGCGAGCGAGACGCCGTCCACCGCGGTGAACGCCGGCTGCCGGAACCGGCCCGGGTAGGTGATGGTGAGGCCGTCGGCGCGCACCACCGGCTCGGCCGACTCCCAGCCGTCGGGACGCGCGGCCGCGCGCTCGACGGCGCGGACGGTGCCCTCGCCGACGCGCGGCACGGCCTTGAGCAGGGCCTTCGTGTAGTCGGCCTGCGGGTCGTCGAACAGCGCGCCGACGGGCGCCTGCTCCACGACCTTGCCCTGGTACATCACGGCGACCCGGTCGGCGAGGTCGGCCACCACGCCCATGTTGTGCGTGATGAGCACGATGGCGGTGCCGGTCTCGTCGCGCAGGTGGCGCAGCAGGTCGAGGATCTCGGCCTGCACGGTGACGTCGAGCGCCGTCGTGGGCTCGTCCGCGACGATGAGGCTCGGCCCCAGCACCAGCGCCATCGCGATGACGATGCGCTGCTTCTGCCCGCCCGAGAACTGGTGCGGGTAGTGGTCCACGCGGTGCTCGGGGTCGGGGATGCCGACCGTGCCGAGCACCTCGATCGCGCGGCGGCGCGCCTCCTTCTTCGAGACGTCGCCGTGCGCGCGGATGCCCTCGGCGATCTGCCAGCCCACCGCGTACACGGGGTTGAGCACGCTGGACGGCTCCTGGAACACCATCGCGACGTCGCGGCCGCGCGCCTGGCGCAGCTTCGCCGCGGAGACGTTGACGACGTCCGTCGTCCCGCCGTCGCGCCCCGTGAGGACGACGGCGCCGCTGGTGGTCGCCGTCTCCGGCAGCAGGCCGAGGATGGTCTTGGCCGTGACGGTCTTGCCGGAGCCCGACTCGCCGACGACGGCGAGCACCTCCCCCGGCTGGACCTCCAGGCTCACGCCGTCGACGGCCCGCACGGGGCCGGCGTCCGTGGCGAACGAGACCGCGAGGTCGGTGATCGTCGCCACGGCGCCGTTCGACGCGACGGCGCTGTTCGATGCGACGGCGCTCATGCGTCGTCTCCCTTCGAGTTCTCCTCGCGGTGCTCCGCCGACGCCGGGGTCTCCGGGTCGGAGGGGTCCGCCTCGACCGACTGCTCCACCGACGTGGCCACGACGGCGCCGGACACCTGCCCGGCGCGGGCGCGCGAGCGCAGGCGCGGGTCGGCCAGGTCGTTGAGCGACTCGCCCATGAGGGTCATGCCCATGGCCGCGAGCACGATGGCGAGGCCCGGGAACAGCGCGGTCCACCAGATGCCGGAGGTGACGTCCGCGACGGCGCGCTGCAGGTCGTAGCCCCACTCGGCGGCCGCCGTCGGCTCGATGCCGAAGCCGAGGAAGCCGAGGCCCGCCAGCGTGAGGATCGCCTCCGACGCGTTGAGCGTGACGATCAGCGGCAGCGTGCGCGTCGAGTTGCGCAGCACGTGGCGCGTCATGATGCGCCAGTGCCCGGTGCCGAGCACGCGCGCCGAGTCGACGAACGCCTCCGCCTTGATGCGCACCACCTCGGCGCGCACCACCCGGAAGTACTGCGGCACGAACACCACGGTGATGGACAGCGCGGCGGCGAGGATGCCGCCCCACATGTCCGACTTGCCGCCCGAGATGACGATGGCCAGCAGGATCGCGAGCAGCAGGGACGGGAAGGCGTAGATGGCGTCCGCCACGACCACGAGCACGCGGTCGAGCCAGCCGCCGAAGTACCCGGACACCAGGCCCAGGAGCACGCCGACCACGATCGACGACAGCACCGCGACCAGCACGACCAGTAGGGCCGTGCGCGCGCCCCACACCACGCGGGACAGGACGTCGTACCCGCCCACGGTGGTGCCGAACCAGTGCTCGGCGCTCGGCGGCATCTGGGCGCCGAACGCGCCGTCGAGGTCGCGCAGCTGCGACCAGCCGTACGGCGCCAGCAGCGGCGCGAGCACCGCGACCAGCACGAACACGGCGGTCAGGACGAGGCCCGCGACGAGCATGCCGCGCTGGAGGCCCACGCTCTGGCGCACCTGGCGCACGACGGGCAGCCGTCGGAACCATGCGCCCTTGCCGCCGAGGTGCTCGGGGGTCGTGCCGGCGGTGCCGACGGTGGTGATCTCTCCCGCGGTCATCAGTACCTCACCCTCGGGTCGACCAGCGCCGCGATGATGTCGACGAGGAAGTTCGTCACCGCCACCACCACGGCCATGAGCACGACGATCCCCTGCACGGCCACGAAGTCGCGCGCCTGCAGGTACTCGGAGAGCTGGAAGCCCAGGCCTCGCCACTCGAACGTCGTCTCGGTGAGCACGGCGCCCACCAGGAGCATCGCGACCTGCATGCCGGCCACGGTGATGATCGGGATGAGCGCGGGGCGCCACGCGTGCTTGCGCACGAGGCGGTTCTCCTTGACGCCGCGCGAGCGCGCCGCGTCGACGTACCCGGCGCCCAGGGTGCCGATCATGTTGGTGCGCACCAGCCGCAGGAACACGCCGGCCGTGAGCAGGCCGAGCGCCAGCGCGGGCAGGAACGCGTGGGACAGGACGTCGAGCACGACGGCCGGGTCCCCGGTCTTGAAGGCGTCGACCAGCATGAACCCGGAGTCCGCCCCGGCGAGCTGCATCGAGATCTCGCCGTCGGTGGACACGCGCCCCGCGACGGGGAACCAGCCCAGCCAGACGCTGAACACGAGCTTGAGGATCAGGCCCGCGAAGAAGACCGGCGTCGCGTAGGCGAGGATCGCGAGGATCCGCAGCGCGGCGTCGGGCAGGCGGTCGCGGAAGTAGCCCGCGAGCATGCCGAACGGGACGCCGAGGACCAGGGCGACGACGATCGCGTAGAACGCGAGCTCCAGCGTCGCCGCGCCGTAGGTGGTGAGCACCTCGGTGACGGGCTGGTTGTCGCTGATCGTCGTGCCGAAGTCGCCCGAGAAGATGCTGGTGAGGTAGTCCCAGTACTGGACCAGGATCGGTCGGTCGTAGCCGGCCGCGTGGATCAGCTGCTGGAGCTGGTCGGCCGGCAGCTTGCCGCCCAGTGCGGCGGTGATGGGGTCACCGGTCGCGCGCATGAGCACGAAGACGGTGGTGACCAGGATGAACACGGTGGGGATGATGAGCAGGAAGCGCACCAGGATGTAGCGTCCCAGTGCGCTTCCTGCCGTACTACGTGAGGCCACGAGAAGAGCTCAGTCCGTCTCTCAGCCCTTGGCCAGCGCGCCGTAGCGGAACTTGAACGACGCGTCGAGCGTGTCCTTGGTCCCGGTGACGTCCTTGCCCGTGACGGCGACCTGCGCACCCTGCAGGTACGGGACGGTCGACAGGTCGTCGGCCTCGGCGTCCTGGATCTTGCCCAGCAGCTCGGTGCGCTTCGCCTCGTCGGCCGTGACGGCCTGCTCGAGGATCATGTCCTCCACGTCCTGGTTCACGTAGTGGTTGCCCAGGAAGTTCTCCTTGAGGAAGAACGGCGTGAGGTAGTTGTCCGCGTCCGAGTAGTCCGGGAACCAGCCGAGCTGGTACGCCGGGTAGACGTCGGCGGTGCGGTCCTTCGAGTACTGCACCCACTCCGTGGTCTGCAGGTTCACCTTGAACAGGCCGCTGCCCTCGAGCTGGTCCTTGATGAGCGCGTACTCGTCGCCCGACGACGGGCCGTAGTGGTCGTTCGAGTACTGCAGGTTCAGCTCGACCGGGGTCGTGACGCCGGCGTCGGCGAGGGTCTGCTTCGCCTTGTCCGCGTCGGGCCCGCCCTGGCCGTCGCCGTACTTCTCCTTGAGCGGCTCCGTCGCGCCGGTCAGGCCGTCGGGCACGAAGGAGTACAGCGGGGTGTAGGTGCCCTTGTAGACCTGGTCGGCCAGCGCCTGGCGGTCGATGAGGTCGGCCACGGCCTGACGCACCGCGGTCGCCTTCTTCGGGTCGGCGTCGGACTGCTTCTCGCCGTACGGCTGGGTGTTGAAGTTGAAGACGATGTAGCGCGTCTCGCCACCGGGGCCCGTGACGACCTGGACCTTGTCGTCCTTGCCGAGGTCCTCGATGTCGGTGGGCGACAGCGAGCGGAACGCGACGTCGACCGAGCCGTCCTGCACCTCGAGCTTGAGGTTGGAGGCGTCGGTGAAGTACTTGACGTTGATCTTCGGCGTCTTCGCCGCGCCGAGGACGCCCTGGTAGCCGTCGTACTTCTCGTAGCTGACCAGCTCGTTCATCTTGTAGCCGCTGATCGAGTACTGCCCGGCGAACGCCTTTCCGTCCACGATCGTCTTGTCGTCGGTGACCGCGTCGGCCGAGAAGACGTCCTCGTCGACGATCGGGCCCACCGGCGACGACAGGATCTGCGGGAAGATCTGGTCGTTCGCGCTCTTCAGCTTGAAGACGACGGTCGTGTCGTCCGGCGTCTCGACCGAGTCGAGGTTGTACAGCAGCGACGACGGGCCGTTCTCGTCCGCGATCTTCAGCTGCCGGTCGAACGTGAACTTGACGTCCGAGGAGGTCAGGTCGTTGCCGTTGGCCCACTTCAGGCCCGGCTTGAGCTTGACCGTGTACTCCTTGGGCGACGTGAAGTCCGCCGACTCCGCGATGTCCGGCTGCACGTCCGGGCTGCCGTACGGCGTGTTCAGGAGGAACGGGTAGACCTGGTTCATCACGGCGAACGAGCCGTTGTCGTACGACCCGGCCGGGTCCAGCGACGTGATCTTGTCCGTCGTCCCGATGATCATCGACTCGGCGGCGCCGCCGCCGCCGTCCCCGCTGCCGCCGTCGCCGGAACCGCCGCCGCACGCGGTCAGCACCAGCGCCAGCACTGCCGTTCCTGCGGCGCCGGCGATCAGGCGTCGTGAGCCTCTGATGGCACTCATGGTCGTGGTCCCCTTCGTCCAGGCCGGCCCACGGCGGGTGGCCGCGGGCTCGTGGCGATGCGGGTGTCTGAGACACACCGGTGTGTCGCCCTGGTCACGGGCGTGGGTCACGTCCGGACCGGTGTCGCATCGTGGTCCGGGAACCTACCACTGCGCTCCGCCTCGTGTCACAGGCCACAGTGCCCGTTCCCGCCTAGACTTCCCCGCATGTCCGGAGCGAGCACCGCGGGTCCCGTCCAGGATCCGTCGCACCGGGATCGCCCGGCGCACCGGGGGCCGGCGTCCGACCCGACGCCGCCGACCGGTCCGCTGCAGGCGCTGCTCGGCGGGGACGCCCCCGGCCACGACCCCGCGACGGACCTCGTGCGCGTCGTCGACACCCCCGAGGCACGGGTGCGGCACCCGTCGGACATGCTCGGCATGGTGGTCAGCGCGCTGGCCGTGGCGCTCGTGCTCGTCCTGTCGGTCGTCGCGCACGCGACCACCGAGGGCGTCACGGAGGACGTCCAGAACTTCAGCACCCTGCTGGCCCGCATCCTGTTCGTGCCGGTCAAGGTCCTCGAGGGCCTCGTCACCCTGTTCGTGCCCGCCGCCGTGCTGATCGAGCTGGGCTGGCGCCGGCTGGGCCGGCAGGTGGTGGAGTCGATCTGCGCGGCCGCCCTCGGCCTCCTGCTCGGCATCGTGACGACGCTGACGATCTCGTACTTCGGCAGCGACGAGCTCGTCCGCGGGCTCTCGGTCTTCTCCGACGGCACGTGGCAGCTCCAGATCCCCGGGTACGTCTCGGCCATCGCCGGCCTGCTCACCACGGCCGGCCCGCGCACCCGCCGCCGCACGGTGCGCTGGTCGTGGAACGTGCTCTACCTGTCCCTGGCCATCGTGCTCATCACCGGGCAGGTGTCGCTGCCGGGCGTGATCGTGGCCCTGCTGCTCGGCCGCCTCGCCGGGCAGGCCGTGCAGTACGTGTCGGGCGTGCGCAGCGAGCGCGCCTACGGCGCCGACCTCGTGGCCGCCGTGCGGCGCGCAGGATTTCACCCGACGGCGCTGGTCCGGGTGCGCGACGTGTCCGCCGTCGTCGACGACGGCGCGGCCCCCGGCGAGGAGCCCGCCCCGCCCGAGGACCCCGTGGCCGCGTACGACGCCGACGGGGACGTCGTCGAGGCGTTCCCCGAGGAGGGGCAGGCCTTCCCGCCGTCCCCGACGACGGCGGACGCCGCCGCCGTCGCGCTCACCCGCGCGGGCGACAACCGCGTGTACGCGCTGTTCACCGACGACGGCGCGCCCCGCCGCGACATCGTCGTGCTGGACGGCGACCGCCAGGTCATGACCACCGTGCAGCGACTGTGGCGCGCGCTGCGGCTGCGCGGGCTGGAGGGCCGGGCCTCGATCTCGCTGCGCGCCGCGGCCGAGCGCACCGCCCTCCTCGCGTACGCGGCCACCGCGGCCGGCGTGCGCACCCAGCGGCTGGAGGGCATCGGCGTCGCCGACGACTCCGTGGTGCTGGTGCAGGAGCACGCGCGCGGCGCCGTGTCGCTGCGCGACCTCGACGCCGACGACCTCGAGGGCCCGCGCGGCGACGCCGTCCTCGCGGAGGCCTGGGAGCAGCTGCGGCGCGCCCACGACGCCGGCCTCACCCACCACTCCCTGACGCTCGACGTGGTGCTGGTGCACCGCGACGAGCACGGCGACCCGCACGTGTGGCTCACCGGCTGGGAGCAGGGCGAGATCGCGTCGGGCACGCTGTCGCGGCGGCTCGACCTCACGCAGATGCTCGCCCTGCTGGCGCTGCGCGTGGGCGCGCGGCGGGCGCTGGCCTCCGCGGTCCGCGCGCTGCCCGACAAGGAGATCGCCGCGATCGGCCCGCTCCTGCAGTCCGTCGCGCTGCCGAGCCCGACGCGCGAGGAGGTGCGCAAGGCCAAGGGCCTGCTGAACGAGCTGCGCGAGGCCCTCGTCGAGCGGCTGCCGCAGGCCGACGTGCAACCCCAGAACATCACCCGCTTCGGCGCCCGCACGATCATCATGCTGACCCTGACGATCGTCGCCGTCACGGTGATCGTCACGACGATGAACTTCGAGGAGATCGCCGCCGCGATCACCGAGGCGAACCCCTGGTGGGTGGCGGCGTCCTTCGCGTTCGGCGCGATCACGTGGTTCGGCGCGGCGCTCACGTTCACCGCGTTCTCGCCCGAGAAGCTGCCGCTGTGGCGCGCGACCCTCACGCAGATGGCCGGCTCCTTCGTGTCGCTCGCGGCGCCCGCCGGGATCGGGCCGGCCGCACTCAACCTGCGGATGCTCACCCGCCGCGGCGTCGCCACCCCGATGGCGGTCGCGACCGTGGCGCTGGTGCAGCTGTCGCAGTTCGTCGTCACGGTGCTGCTGCTCGTCGTGCTGTCCGTGTCCACCGGCTCCGGCGGCCTCATCGACCTGCCGTCGACCACCGTGCTGCTCGCCATCGCCGGCGTGGGCGTGGCGGTCGTCGCGACCCTGCTGGTGCCCTCGGTGCGCCGGTGGGCGTGGGAGAAGGCGCGCCCCACGCTCGAGCAGGTGTGGCCGCGGCTGTCGCAGATGATCGGCCAGCCCACCCGGCTCGCGCTCGGCCTCGCCGGCAACGTCGTCATGACGCTGGGCTACGTGCTCGCGTTCGACGCCGCCCTGGCGGCCTTCGGGCAGGAGCTCAACCTCATCGACGTGGCGGTGATCTACCTGGTCGGCAACTCCGTCGGCGCGATGGTGCCCACCCCCGGCGGCCTGGGCGGCGTCGAGGGCGCGCTCATCGCGGGCCTCACCGCGGCGGGCATCCCGGCGTCCCTGGCGTTCTCCGTGACCATGCTCTACCGCGTCGTCACCTACTGGGCCCGCGTGCCGATCGGGTGGGTGGCGATGAAGCGCCTGGAGAGCACGGGCGACCTGTGACCGCCCTCGAGGACGCGCCCGGGTGCGGCGCGCCGGGCGTCACGTCCGCGTCCGCCGCGGCCGACGAGCTCGACCGTGTGCTCGCGGGGCTGCAGTGGCGGTTCGTCGCGCGGTCCCGGCACGCGCTCGACCCGGGCGGCTGGGCCGAGCACGCCACCGGCTCCGGCGCCCTGCTGCTGGTCACCGAGGGCCTGGTGCGGGTGCGCGGCGTGGGCGACGTGGCGGACCTGGCGCCCGGCGACTTCCTCTTCCTGCCGCACGGGCCGCGGTTCGAGGTGCACGCGCTGTCGGAGGCCGTCGTGGAGTGCGTGCAGGTCGCGCCCGTCGGCGCGGACACCGGCCGCGGCGTGCTCCCCGACCACGTGCTCCTCACCGAGCTGCCGCAGACCGAGCCGACGGCTGCCGCGATGCTGCGCGACCTCGTCGAGTCGTACCGCGCCCCCCGCAGCGTGCTGGGCGACCGCGTCGTCACGCTCGTCGCGTCGCTCGCGATCAGCGCCTGGTACGCCCGCGGCTGCGCGCCCGCCCGCTGGCTGATGCAGCGGGAGGACCCGGGGCTGGCGAGCGCCGTCGCCGCGATCCACGCCGACCCCGGCCGGGAGTGGAGCGTGGACGACCTGGCGCGGGTGGCGCTGGCGTCGCGGTCCGGGTTCGCCGCCCGGTTCCGCGACGCCACCGGCCAGACGCCCGGACGCTACCTCGCGCAGGTGCGGGTCGCGCACGCGCGCTGCCTCCTGGCGGCGGGCGACCTGCCGGTCGCGGCGATCGCCCGCCAGCTGGGCTACGGCTCGGACACGGCGTTCGGCCGCGCCTTCCGTCGTCACACGGGCGCGACGCCGTCCGAGTGGCGTCGCGGGAGCGTGCTGCGCACCAGCACGCCGCCGGCCACCGCGACGACCGCGGCGACCAGGTAGGTCCAGCCCACCCCGACGGAGTCGACGCCCAGGCCGCCCACGGCCGAGCCGAGGATGATCGCGGTCTGGAACGCCGCCACGACGAGCCCGCTGCCCGCCTCGACCTGGTCGGGCATGATCCGCGTGATCCACACCTGCACCACGTTGAGCACGCCCCCGAACGCCAGGCCCCACAGGACGACCGCGGGGTACGCGAGCACGGGGAACGCCGCCGCCAGCCCCACCGCCGCCACGCCCGCGCCGATCACCACCGGCACGGCGAGCAGCAGCGCCGGCAGGTGCCGGTCCACGATCGCCCCGATCGCGAAGTTGCCGACCAGCCCGCCCGCGCCGAACAGGGCGAGCAGCACGGCGATGGTGCCGACGTCCGCCCCCGGCAGCGCCGACAGCGCCGGGCGCACGTACGTGAAGCCGACGAAGTGCCCGCCGATGACGGCGACGATGCTCACCAGGCCCAGCGGGACGCCCGGGGACCGCAGCGCCCGGCCCGTCGCCGACCAGCCGATGCCCGGCGTGGGCGCGACCGGCGGCAGCGCGGCCCGCATCGCGACCGCCGTCACCACCGTGACGACCGCGGCCGCGACGAACACGACCCGCCAGCCCGCCGCCGCGCTGAGGATCACGCCGAGCGGCACCCCGGCCACCGTCGCGACCGTCGTCCCGGCGTTCACGACCATCATCGCCCGGCCCACCCGGTCCGCCGGGACGAGCTGCGTGGCGATGACCAGGGACATCGACCAGTAGCCGCCGAGCGCCGCGCCGAGCAGCAGCCGGGCCGCCATGAGCACCCCGATGCTCGGCGCGAGGGCGACCAGCACGTTGGACACCACGGCACCCAGGGCCAGGACCACCAGCAGCGTGCGGCGGTCCGTGCGCGGGAACAGGGCGCTCAGGCCCAGCGCGGTGGCGAGGGCCGTGAGGGCGGTGACGCTCACCGACAGCCCCACGACGCCCTCCGAGACGCCCAGGTCCTGCGCCACCGGCGTCAGCACCCCGGGCGGCAGGAACTCCGCCGTGACGAGCGAGAAGCTGCCGAGGAACATCGTGGCGAGCGCGAGGCCCGCGCGCCGCGGGGACAGGGGTCGGGGCGCCGGGGCCGGCGCAGGGGCGGTCGTGGGCGCCGCCGGGCCCGCGGTGGTGGCGGGGCGAGCCGTGGCCGGCGCGGCCGCCGTGTCGATCGGGTTCGTGGTCATGCTGGTCGCAACAACCGGCGTCCCGGTGCCAGCCGACCGGGACGCCGACGGACTCGATCGAGACGCCAGGCACGGCCGGCGCCGCGCGCGGACCCGCCCGGGAACACCGGAGGCCCGCCGCTCGCGCAGGGCGAGCGGCGGGCCTCCGGGTAGCCGACCTGGCGCGTGGCCGGGTCAGCGAAGGGTCACTTGGTGACGGCCTTCTTCAGCAGCGAGCCGGCGCTGATCTTCACACCGAAGCCGGCCGGGATCTGGATCTCCTCGCCCGTGCGCGGGTTGCGACCGGTGCGGGCCGCGCGCTCGACGCGCTCGACCGAGAGCAGACCCGTGACCTTGACCGCCTCGCCCTTGGCGAGCGACTCCTCGAGCACAGCCTGGAAGGCGTTGAGGAACTTCTCCGCCTCAGCCTTGCTGAGCTCAGCCTTGCCGGCGATGGCCGAGACCAGCTCGGACTTGTTCAGCGACATGTGCATCCCTTCTCCGGTTCACGACGCACGCGACCCGCGCGTCGTCACGTTCACGATCCCGGCCGGCTCTCGCCGGGGGACCGGGGAACACACTAGGGAACATCCGCGGATTCCTGCGACTTTTCCGCGCGTGGCGTGCCGGACACTCGTCCCGGCTCACCCGTCGAGCGCGTGATCTGTCCCGCTATCGGGCCTCATGGCGGGACAGATCGCGCGCTCGGGGAGGGCGGCGTCAGCCGCGCGGGCGGTCGCCCCCGCCGGGCTCGTGCGGCTCCTGCGGGCCGTCGTCCCCGGCGTCCGGCCCGTCGTCGTGCCGGTCGTCGTGCTCGTCGTCCTGCCAGCCGTCGGTGCCGCGCCGGCGCAGGCGCAGCACGACCGCCGCGGCCACGCCCACCGCGGCCAGCACCGCCACGGGGAACAGCCACGCCGTCGCCCACCCGGCCTCGCCCTCGGCGTCGAGGTCGGCGCCGGGGGTGCCCGTCCGGTGCACGTGCCCGTCGTCCGGCGCGCTCGCGGTGGGCGAGGGCGCGGGCGCGGACGACGTCGGGGTCGCCGTCGCCGTCGGCGTCGGGGTGGGGGTGGGCGTCGGGCTCGGGGACGCGGCCGCCACGGTGAACGACAGGTCGCCCTCGATGGGGTGGCCGTCGGAGGAGACGACCCGCCAGGCGACGTCCCAGTCGCCGCCGGGCAGGTCCGCCGGCAGCGTCGCGACGGCCTCCTCGCCGTCCACGGTGACCTTCGCGGGCGTCGTGCCGTCGGGGGTCGTGACGGCCACCTGGGCGCCCGAGTCGAGCATGGCGGCGCTGAACACGAGCGTGAGGGTGGTCGGGGGCTCGGCGACCTCGGCGCCGTCGGCCGGGTCGGACGAGACGAGCCGGTCGTGCGCGGCGGCGGGCTGCGCGACGGCGAGACCGAACGCGGGCGCGAGCGCGGCGGCGAGCAGGACGACGAGGGCGCGACGACGGCGCGCGGGTCGGGGGTGCACGGCCCGACCCTAGCGACCGCCGTCCTCCCCCTCACCCCACCCCGCGAGACGGTCCCGGACTCCCCGAGGCGGTCCGGGACCCGGAGCACCTCGGCACGGTCCTCCTCGGCGGTTCGTGGCGCGCGTTCCTACACTCGGGGGGTGGACTTCACCTCGGCCTACGCCCATGGCTTCGCCCGCGTCGCGGCCTGCACCGTCCCGGTCACCGTCGCCGACCCCCGCGCGAACGCCGCCGCGATCCTCGCCGAGGCGCGCGCGTGCCACGACGACGGCGTCGCGGTCGCCGTCTTCCCGGAGCTGTGCGTGTCCGGCTACGCCATCGACGACCTGCACCTGGCGGACACGCTGCTGGAGGCGACGTCCGACGCCCTCGCGACGATCGTGGAGGCCAGCGCGGACCTGCGCCCGCTGCTCGTCGTCGGCGCCCCGCTCGAGGTCGGGAACCGGCTGCTGAACTGCGCGGTCGTCGTGCAGGGCGGGCGGGTGCTGGGCGTCGCACCCAAGTCGTACCTGCCGAACTACCGCGAGTTCTACGAGAAGCGCTGGTTCGCCCCCGGCGACGACCGGCGCGGCGCCACCGTGACGCTGCCGTTCGCCGACGGGCCCGTACCGTTCGGCCCCGACCTGCTGTTCGCCGCCGACGACGTCGCGGGCCTCGTCGTGCACGCCGAGGTGTGCGAGGACCTCTGGGTGCCCGTGCCCCCGTCGGCGGAGGCGGCGCTGGCGGGCGCGACCGTGCTGCTGAACCTGTCCGCGAGCCCGATCACGGTGGCGCGGGCGGAGGACCGGCGGCTCATGGTGCGCTCGGCGTCGCACCGCGGGCTCGCCGCCTACGCGTACGCGGCGGCGCAGGGCGAGTCGAGCACGGACCTGTCGTGGGACGGCCAGACGATGGTCTACGAGGTGGGGGACCTGCTCGCCGAGACCGAGCGCTTCCCCGACGGCGCGCGGCGCTCCGTGGCCGACGTCGACCTCGACCGGCTGCGCCAGGAGCGGCTGCGGCAGGGGTCGTTCGACGACAACCGCCGCGCCCTCGCCGACCGTCTCGACGGCTTCCGCACCGTGCCGTGGACGGTGGACCCGCCGGCGGGCGACGTCGGTCTGCGCCGCAAGGTGGACCGCTTCCCCTTCGTCCCGGACGACCCCGAGCGCCTGGCCCAGGACTGCTACGAGGCGTACTCCATCCAGGTGGCCGGGCTGGAGCAGCGGCTGCGGTCGATCGGGCAGCCGAAGATCGTCCTCGGCGTCTCGGGCGGCCTGGACTCGACGCACGCGCTGATCGTCGCGGCCCGCGCGATGGACCGGCTGGGCCGGCCCCGCAGCGACATCCACGCGATCACGATGCCCGGCTTCGCGACGTCGGCGGAGACGAAGGACCGCGCCACCCGGCTCGCGACGTCGCTGGGCGTGCACTTCGAGGAGCTCGACATCCGGCCCGCCGCGGAGCAGATGCTGCGCGACCTGGACCACCCGTTCGGCGCCGGCGAGAAGGTCTACGACGTCACGTTCGAGAACGTGCAGGCCGGCCTGCGCACCGACTACCTGTTCCGCCTCGCGAACCACCGCGGCGGCATCGTGCTCGGCACGGGCGACCTGTCCGAGCTGGCGCTCGGCTGGTGCACCTACGGCGTGGGCGACCAGATGTCGCACTACGCGGTGAACACCGGCGTGCCGAAGACACTCATCCAGCACCTCATCCGCTGGGTGGCGGACTCGGGCCGGTTCGAGGCGGAGACGAACGCCCTGCTCCTGGAGATCCTGGGGCAGGAGATCTCCCCCGAGCTCGTGCCGGCGGCCGACGGCGAGGCGCCGCAGTCCACGGAGGCCACGATCGGGCCGTACGCGCTGCAGGACTTCACGCTGTTCTGGACGCTGCGGCACGGCCTGCGGCCGTCCAAGATCGCGTTCCTCGCCTGGCACGCCTGGCGCGACGCCGACGCCGGCGGGTGGCCGCCGAACTTCCCCCACGACGAGCGCTCCGCCTACGACCTGGAGACCATCCGGAGGTGGGAGACGGTGTTCTTCCGCCGCTACTTCTCGTCGCAGTTCAAGCGCTCCGCGCTGCCCAACGGCCCCAAGGTCTCCCCCGGCGGCACCATGTCGCCGCGCGGCGACTGGCGCATGCCGTCGGACGCCTCCGCCGCCGCGTGGCTCGCCGAGCTGGAGGCGAACGTCCCGATCACGGTGTGAGGTCAGGGGCGCACGACCGGCCCGAACCCGGTCCAGCGCAGCTCGGGCGGCAGGTGGCCCATGTCGTTGGAGAGGATCAGCGACGCGCCGCGGTCGTCGCGGTACTCGAGGGTCGTGAGGGAGGCGTTGCCGTACGGCATGCCCAGCCAGCTCTCGGGCGGGGCGGCGAGCGCGTCGCGCACCAGCCACGCGACCTGGAACGCGTGGGTGACCAGCACCTCGTGCGTCTCGGTCGCGGCGGGGCGGGCGAACCGCGCGGTGAGCGCGGCGGCCAGGCGGGC
This sequence comes from Isoptericola sp. NPDC057653, assembly GCF_042799955.1. NCBI lineage: Bacteria > Bacillati > Actinomycetota > Actinomycetes > Micrococcales > Promicromonosporaceae > Isoptericola > Isoptericola sp. NPDC057653. The sequence goes on from NZ_JBHVHP010000001.1 coordinate 105,479, forward strand.
GCCGTCGGCGGCCTCGGCGCGGTCCTCGTCGTCGAAGAAGTCCTCCCACCCCGGCGGCACGGGGTCCGGCAGGTGGGGCACGTGGTCGGTCAGCTCGGGTGCCGCGGCGACGGGGACGTCGGGCAGCTGCGCCGCCAGGACCTGGGCGGACCGGGCGGCGCGGGGCAGCGGCGAGTGCCAGACGGCGTCGACCGGCAGCGCGGCGAGGCGGCGGCCGGCCAGCTCCGCCTGCCGCTCCCCCTCCCCCGACAGCTCTCCGAACGGGTCCGCGGCGCCGTGGCGCAGCACGTGCAGGTGTCGGGTCGGCATCCGCCGACGCTATCGGCTCGGCCGGCGTCGATGCAGGCAGATAGGGTGCTGCGGGCCGTTCCGCCGGGGACGGCGGCAGGGAGCACGGGGAGCACCATGAGCGAGCGACAACATTCGGGGACGACGACGGACGGCGTCGCGACGCCCGAGGAGCAGCAGGGCAGGCTCCTGTGGCCGAAGCTCGGCCCCTACCCGACGGAGGTCCGCCAGACGATCCGCGTGCTCGCGGAGATCCTCGGCGCCCCGCGCAAGAAGAAGAAGGGCACGCCGACGTCGAGCTCCGGCTGGGCGGCGCGCAAGCTGGGCGTGAAGAAGTCCCGGATGTCCGAGGTGAAGCGCGCCGTCTCCGACACGCAGCTGCTGCTGCACGGGCACGTCCTGGCCCGGTGGATGGCCGAGCACGAGGGCAGCTACCAGATCCTCGGGCCGCAGGGCCGTACGCCCGAGTGGCGGCCGCTGAGCCTGGGCGAGGACCACACCCTCTCGGTGCCCTACCACCTGTCGGCGTTCTTCCCCGCCGGCACCCTGCGCGACGAGCCGGTCGCGATCCACCTGTGCGGCGGGCACCCCGCGGACGTCACCGTCTACACGGGCGAGGGCCGCCGCGACCTCGCCGAGTCGGTGCTCGACGACTTCCTCACCGCCCTCAAGGGCGAGGGGAACCCGTACCGCGGCCGCATCCTGCAGGTGTCGGTGACCAGCTACGGCAACCAGGTCGGCTTCGAGCCCGTGCCCGCGACCCACGAGACGCGCGCCGACCTCGTGCTCGCCGACGCCGTCTGGGGCGAGGTGGACCTGTTCCTGTCGTCGGGCACCACGCGCCGCGCCGACCTGCTCTCCCTCGGGCTCCCCACCACCCGCGGGCTGCTGCTCGCGGGCAAGCCCGGCGTCGGCAAGACGAAGCTGGGCCGGATCCTCGCGGCGGAGGTCGCGGGCGCGATGACCGTGATGATCGTGGAGCCGGACGTGCTGCGACAGGCGTCGGAGAACCTTTACAAGGAGGTCGAGCGGCTCGGCCCCACCCTCGTCGTCATGGAGGACATCGACGGCGTCGCGAACGCGGAGATGCGCAGCTCGTCGGGCTTCTCGGAGTTCCTCAACGCCCTCGACGGCGCACGGGTGCGCAACGACGTCCTCACCCTCGCGACCACCAACGACCCCGGCTCCCTCGACCCCGCGGTGAAGCGGCCCGGGCGGTTCGACACCATCCTCGAGGTGCCGCTGCCGAGCCACGAGGGCCGCGTCGCCATCCTCAGGATCTACCTGCCGCGCCGGGGCGACGGCCTCGACCTCGCCGCCATCGCCGGCAGCCTCGACGGCGCGACGGGCGCGGAGATCCGCGAGGTCGCGCGCCGCGCCGTCCTCGAGCACGGCGTCGAGGGCATGACGACGCGCCGCATCCTCGACATCACGTCGACCGGCCGCTGGAAGCCGTCCCCCTCAGTCGGGCACTACCTCTAACCGCGGCCCCAGTTAGCGAGGGATCTTGGAAGGACTACTCAGTTCGGCTGATTCCCTGCGCTCGCAGAGTAGAGGCGGGACTGATGGGCTTCGCAGGCCCTTCGTTGGATCGGTATGTCCAAGCCGTCTTCTATTGACCTAATTGATGCACCAGCCGGTTCGGTCGGTTAGCGCGGATCCCGGTGTACACGGAAGCTACTCATTGCATCCGACTCGCGGATCACGGCTGTGAACTCCTCCTCGGAAAGAGATTCGAGCAGATCGAGAGGCGAACGCGCGGTGCTGACCTCGTTCCGCGGTAGAGCAGGGCTTGGCGTTTGCCACCAATCCAGAAGCCCCGCGGCAACGCACGTGGGATCCTCGTCGTCGCAGGAGGTGACGAGCGCCTGGTTGATCTCCGCGAGGGCGTCGATGATCGCGCCGTCCCGGAATTGGAAGGCGGGATAGTACTTGGTCTTCCCTAGCTCGACCTCGATCACGACCCCGTACTTCAGGTAGGTCCGCAGCAAGGACTTCTGTGCGCCCCGCCTCGCCGCGGCCAGCTGGTCTGGCGACCGGGGCTCGGCCTTTGGCTTCGGCTCTGCAGCGGTCAACGTGGCGCGGGCCTGCGGAGCGGTCAAACTCTCGGCGCGATCGAGCAGGCTCGCGGCCATCATCGGCGACTGGTCGAGCGCGAAGCTACGGTCCCAGATCGGGCTGCGCTTCCAGTCGTCGGGGAAGCCTAGTTGGCCCATGCCGATTCCGAGGCTCTGCGACCGGTCCGCGATGAAGTCGGCGACGTCGACGACGTCGGTTCGTTCGGGGGTGATGCTGAGCATGAGGTGCCGCATGACGAGCAGGACGCCGTAGAGCCTATTGTTCGTACCCTCGTCCACGAGTGGCGCAAGGACCTCACCGGGGTCCCTTCGCGCTTGTCCCGGCGCATCGATCAGCACGTCGAACACACGGTTCCACAGGCGGCCGTAGTGCGCGCAGATGTTCCGTACGTTCCGGAGGTTGTTGAGCCAGTTCCCCAGGGCACCGCGGTCGCCGCGACCGTCGGCGGCATTGACCTGGAACCTCGCGGCGAGGATCTCCTGGTCTCCCTGCGGCATTAGGTCATAGAGGCTGCTCAAGACACCGAAGGACATGACTTCTGTCGCCACCCAGATCGGCAGGTGCGGGCCGTACTCCCTGCGGAAGTGTACGACGAAGTCGCCCCGGGCCCTCGCCTCGTGGCGGTTGTACTCCTCGATCCAGTCGCGGTACGCCGTTGTTGATTCGGCTGGCGCGCCGAGTTCTCCTTGCCGGATCGCACCGAGCTTCTCCGGGCTCCGGTGCGCAAATGCATCAAGCCTGCCCAGGCGGTGGCCGATGAAGAATCTGAACGCCGTCTCGATCACACTCAGCGCATCGCCGAGGCGAGTCCGCAGCTCGTGGTCGAACTCGTAAAGTGCGACCACTTGCGAAAGGCTGGTCCCAGGGACGAACGAGTCCATGCGAATCTCGCGGCCCTCTCCGTCGAAGCGGGGCGCGGGAGGCTCTGGGCGAGCCCGACGGATATGCCAGTAGCCCGACAGCCGGTAGTAGCCGTGGAGCTTAAGGACGGCGGACGCGTAGGCGTCGTCAGCACAGTCCATGCCCCGTTCGCGCAACTGGCGCACCTGCTCGGGGATGGTCAGGAAGGGCTTCGCGTAGGTGCTGTCCGGGGTCGTCACTTGAGCATCGCCCTGCACCCCGGAACTCGGAGGTAGAAAGAGAACAGACCCGCGTCTCATCGCGAGAAGCGGGCCTGTCGTGTTGCTGCGATAGTACCGGCAGGGCGGCTGCACGTCAACAGCACCCAGGTCTGCTCATGGGCCGTGGACGCGTGAAGTTCAGAGGAGTTGTTCCTCAAGCCGTCGAAGACCGCAAGAAGCGCGTGGTCTCCCGGCCGTGTCGTCGGCTGGCCGCGCGCGTCTCAAGCGGTTCGGCCCTCCGCGGGCCGCGCTTCCCACCTGATCGTCACCGAGACATGGCCAGTCCCTCCATGTTGAGCAGTGGGCTCGATCGCAACGACCTGGCACAACAGGTGTCCGTGGTCGTTGCGCATCACGCCGATCGAGCCGATCTCAACCTTCACCGATGTCCCCCCGTAGTCGAGTGCATCGGCGTCATCGATCTCTGCGAACTCGTTCGCAAACCTGGCCAAAGCAACGACACCGGGACGCCCTCCGTACAGGTAGATCGCGCGAGCGCCGCAATCGGTCCATCTGGTCTCCCACGAGGGTGAGCCTTGCTCCTCGTCGACGCTGATCGTGAACCGACCGCCGTTCTGCGTGAAGTCAAACTTCGCGCCGGCGCTCAACCCGAAACCATTGGTGAAAACCTTGGCAAAGTCGACGGCGACTTGTCGCGCACATGCCCGCAAGTCAGCCGGGAAGTCACGCAGCTGGACACCGTGGTCGCGCAAGTGTCTCCAGCCGAGTCTGTACACCTGCGGATTCGGGTCGTACGCGCCGATGTACACGACAGAGATGCCCGCCTGGCTCACGAGTTCGGCGCACGGGACGCGATTGGTGCGTGAGTTCGCGCAGGGCTCCAACGACGTGTAGAGCTGAGCGCCCTCGACGTTGATGTGCTGCTCGTTAGCTTTGGCGAGAGCGACCTGCTCAGCATGGAGACCCGGGCGCTCTCCTTTGTGCCCAGTCGTCAGGACCTCACTATCTCGGGCGATGATGACCCCTACCCGAGCGTTGCCCCCCGACTTCATCGCTTCCTCTACGGCCGCCGTGGCATGCGCTCGCTCGATGTCGTTCAGCAACTGCCGCACCTCACTCTGCGCAGATCTACACCACTGGGAACGCGCCCACTATATTGGTTTATTGGGCGATTGGACTATTGGGCGCCCTCCCTGGGGACCGCCGAACAGGCGGCATGATGGCCGCATGAACTCTCCGATCCGCACCGTCCGCTCGTCCGTCGCGATCACCAACGGCCACGTCGTCCCCGTGGACGGCCTGCCGGTGGACGGCGGCACCGTCCTCGTCGTCGACGGCGTCATCGCCGCGGTGGGGGCGGACGTCGAGGTGCCCGACGGCGTGCGGGTCGTCGACGCGGGCGGCCGGTGGGTGCTGCCGGGCTTCGTGGAGTCGCACGGGCACGTGGGCGTGCACGAGGAGGCCGAGGGCTGGGCCGGCGACGACACCAACGAGAAGACCGACCCCGTCGGCGCGCACCTGCGCGCGCTCGACGCGATCAACGTCGAGGAGGAGGGCTTCCGCGACGCCCTCGCCGGCGGCGTGACGTCGGTCGTCGTGAAGCCCGGCTCGGCCAACCCGATCGGCGGCCAGACGGTCGCGATCAAGACGTGGGGCGGGCGCACCGTCGACGAGCAGGTGATCAGCGAGGCCGTCTCGGTGAAGTCGGCGCTCGGCGAGAACCCCAAGCGCGTGTACGGCGAGCAGAAGAAGCAGCCGTCCACCCGGCTCGGCGTGGCCGCCGTCATCCGGCAGGCGTTCCTCGACGCGCAGCACTACGCGGCGCAGCGCGACGCCGCTGAGGAGAAGGGCGAGCCGTTCGCCCGCGACCTCGGCAAGGAGACCCTGGCGCGGGTGCTCGCCGGCGAGCTCGCCTGGGACCAGCACACCCACCGCGCCGACGACATCGCGACGGCGCTGCGCCTGGCCGACGAGTTCGGGTACCGGCTCGTCGTCAACCACGGCACCGACGGCGCCGCGATCGCGGACGTGCTCGCCGAGCGCGACGTGCCGGTGATCTTCGGCCCGATGCTCACCTCGCGCTCCAAGGTGGAGCTGCGCCACCGCGACATCGGGAACCTCGCCCGGCTCGCGGACGCCGGGGTGCGCGTCGCCATCACGACCGACCACCCGGTGGTGCCGATCAACTTCCTCGTCCACCAGGCGTCGTTCGCCGTGAAGGAGGGCCTGGACCCCCAGGTCGCGCTCGAGGCGCTCACCGTGAACCCGGCGTCGTTCCTCGGTCTCGACGACCGCGTCGGCGCGCTGACGCCCGGGCTCGACGGCGACGTCGTCGTCTGGTCGGGCGACCCGCTCGACGTCGGGTCCCGCGCCGAGCACGTCTTCGTCACCGGCACCGAGGTCTACACGTGGGACCGGGACGCCGACGGCGGGCGCGGCGCCGGCCGCGTGCGCGAGCGGTCGGAGCGCTTCGCCCGCTGACCTGCACGGCCGCCGAACAGGCAGAGTGTCTCGCCACCGGGCCCGGGTCAGTGGATGAAGCCGGTCCGCTGGCCCTCGGTGGGCATCGGGCCGGTGAGGGCGTCGAGGTAGGCGACCTCCTCCTCGAGGTCGGCGAGGAACGACGCGGCGAGGTCCTGGCTGAGCCCGCTGCGCACGACGACGCGCTGCACGGTGACGTCGGTGAGGTCGTCGGGCATGGGGTAGGCCGGCACGAGCCAGCCGCGCGTGCGGAGCCGGTCGGACAGGTGGTAGAGGTTCCAGTTCTCCGTGTGCCCCGGCTTCAGCCGCCACGCGAAGACGGGGATGTCGGAGCCGTCGTTCCACAGCTCGAACGCGGGCAGCTTCCCGACGCCCTCGGCGAGGAACCGCGCGACGTCGGACGACGCGTTCTGCACGGCCTCGTACCCCGCCCGCCCCAGCCGCAGGAACATGTAGTACTGCAGCAGCACCTGCGACCCGGGCCGGGAGAAGTTCAGCGCGAGGGTCGGCATGTCGCCGCCGAGGTAGCTCACGCGGAACACCAGGCTCTCCGGCAGCGCCTCCTCGTCGCGCCACACCACCCAGCCCAGGCCGGGGTACACCAGGCCGTACTTGTGGCCGGAGGTGTTGATCGACGCGACCCGCTCCACCTGGAAGTCCCACACCAGGTCGGGCTGCACGAACGGCGCGACCATCGCCCCCGACGCGCCGTCCACGTGGATGGGCACGTCCAGCCCGGTGGACGCCTGGATCCGGTCGAGCGCGGCCGCGATCTCGGTGACCGGCTCGTACATGCCCGTGTAGGTGACGCCGAGGATGGCGACGACGCCGATGGTGTCCTCGTCGACGTACGTCGAAAGGTCGTGCCCGTCGAGCACGCGGTGCTCCTCGCTGATGGGCACGTAGCGGGGCTCGACCTCGAAGTAGTTGCAGAACTTCTCCCAGCAGACCTGCACCGCGCTGGACATCACGAGGTTGGGGGTGCCGACGGGCTTGCCGGCGTCGCGCCTGGCCTGCTGCCAGCGCCGCTTGAGCGCGAGCCCGGCGAGCATGCACGCCTCGGAGGACCCGATGGTGGAGGTGCCCATCGCGTGGTGCGGGTCGGGGGCGTGCCACAGGTCGGCGAGCATGCGCCAGCACCGGTCCTCGACGGCGGCGGTGGCCGGGTACTCGTCCTTGTCGACCATGTTCTTGTCGGCGGCCTCGAGGTAGAGGCGGCTGGCGTGGTCGTCCATCCAGGTGCCGACGAACGTGGCGAGGTTGAGGCGGGCGTTGCCGTCGAGCATGGCCTCGTCGTGGACGATCTGGAACGCCGTCTCCGGCAGCGACTCCCCCGCCGGGAGGCGGTCGCGCGGCACCGAGCGCGTCTCTCCCGGGCGGACGAAGACGGGGTTGAGCTCGACGTCCCCGCTGCGGGGGCGGCGGCGGCCGCTCCCTCGGGTCCTGCTGACCATGGCGGTTCCCCTCGTCGGTGGCGGGTGCGGCACTTTCGAGCCTAGGTCGGGCCCGGTGGGCTCACCCGGGCAGCCGGGGTGAAGTGAGTTAGGCGACACGTGTTGCCTAACTGGTTTCTCCGGCGTAGCGTCGAAGACGTCGGAGAGCGGAGGTGACGGGCATGGACAAGCGGGTGGAACGCACCGCGGAGGCCCTGCGCACCGCCGTCCTCGAGCTGGCCGCGGAGCAGGACGTCGCCGACCTCACCGCGTCGGCCGTCGCCGCCCGCGCCGGCATCAACCGGGCCACCTTCTACGACCACGCCGCGAACCCGGCCGACCTGCTGGCCCGCGTGCTCGGCGCCGAGCTCGACCGCATCCGCGCGGAGTTCGACGCCGACGTGCGGGAGGTCGCCGGCCACGCCACCCACGACGACGCCGAGCACGTCGTGGCCCGCTACACCGGCGCGCTGCAGGCGCACGTCGAGGCGCACCTGCCCGTCTACGAGCGGGCGCTCGACGGCGGCCTCAGCGCGCCCCTCGCGCGGCTGCTCGCCGACCACGTGTCCGGCACGCTCGCCGACCACCTCCGGGCGCACCCCGGGCTCATGCCCCTCGACCCCGGCACCCCCGCCGACCAGGCCGACCGCTACGCCCGCGCCTTCGCGACGTACGTCGGCCTCGGCACCGTCGGCGCCCTCGAGGTCTGGCTCAGCGCTCCCCCGCCCCGCGACCCCGGGTTCTTCCCGCGCGTCGCCCACGACGCCCTGCCCGCCTGGTGGACCACGCCGTCCCCCTGACGTCCCCTCCGTCCCGGGACCGTCGCGTCCCAGGCGGGCAGGTGCACCCACTCACCGCAGAACCACGAAGGAGGGCCGACATGGCCGTCAGCACAGGAAGCCGCGTCCACAACAAGGTCGCGATCGTCACCGGTGGCACCGGCGGGATGGGCGTCACCCACGCCCGCGCGCTGGTCGCGGAGGGCGCCCGCGTCGTGATCGCGGACCTCGACGACGCGAAGGGCGAGGCGCTCGCCACCGAGCTCAACGGCACCCGGGGCGACGTCGCCCGCTACGTCCACCTCGACGTCACCAGCGAGGACGAGTGGGCCAGGGCCGTCGCCGTCACGCTGGAGGAGTTCGGCCGCCTCGACGTGCTCGTCAACAACGCGGGCATCGCGAACGGCGGCCCGATCACCGAGTTCGACACGGACGCCTGGCGCCGGATCATCGACATCAACCTCACGGGCGTGTTCCTGGGGATCCGCGCCGTCTCGCCGATCATGGCGAAGGCGGGCGCCGGGTCGATCATCAACATCTCGTCCGTCGAGGGCATGCGCGGCAGCGCCGGCCTGCACGGGTACGTGGCGTCCAAGTTCGGCGTCCGCGGGCTCACCAAGTCCGTCGCGCTGGACCTCGGCCCGTACGGCGTGCGCGTCAACTCCGTGCACCCCGGGTTCATCTCCACGCCCATGACGGCGTCCCTGAACCCCGACGACCTGCTCATCCCGCTGGGCCGCGCCGCCGACCCGGCCGAGGTGTCGCAGATGATCGTGTTCCTCGCCAGCGACGAGTCCAGCTACTCCACGGGCTCCGAGTTCGTCGTCGACGGCGGCCTCATCGCCGGCGTGCCCTCGAAGAAGGGCCACGGCCAGCTCTGACGGCCGTCACAGCCCGTCGAGGAAGTCCTCCATGACGGGCCCCGCCGTGTCCGACCCGCGGTGGCCGTCCTCGATGAAGACGGCCACCGCGAGGTCGTCCACGATGGCGAGCATCCACACGTGCTGCCGGGAGCCGTCGCCGTACTGCGCGGTGCCGGTCTTGGCGCCGACGATGCCGGGCACGTCCTGCAGCATGTCGGCGCTGCCCTCGGTGACGACGCCGTGCATGAGCTGGCGCAGCACCTTCGCCTCGTCCTCGCCGACACCCGGGGTCGAGGGCTTCGCCGCGTCCTTCTTCTTCTCGTCGCCCCGCACCAGCACCGGCTCGACCCGCTGACCGGCGGCGACGCTCGCGGCGACCGTCGCCATGCCGAGCGGCGACGCCTGGACCTTGCCCTGGCCGATCATCGACGCCGCGTGCTCGGTCTCCCCCGCCTCCGCCGGCACCGCGCCGAGGAACGCGCCGACGCCCATCGACTCCGCCGCCACCTTCTCGTCGGCCAGGCCCAGGTCCGACGCCGCGGTCGCGAGGTCCGCCTGCGCGACCTTGTCGCGCTGGGCGATCATCGCCGTGTTGCACGAGTGCGCGAAGGCGGTGCTCAGCGGCACCTTCCCGGTGGCCGACGACGGGTAGCCGGGCACGTTGCCGAACGTGCGACCGTCCACCGTGATCGAGTCCGTGCAGGCCACCTTCGTGTCGGGGGTGATCCCCGCGCGCTGCATCGCGAGGGCGTCGACCACCTTGAACGTGGACCCCGGCGGGTACTGGCCGAGCGTCGCGGTGGACCAGCCCTCGCCGCCCGGGCCGCTCGCCGCGGCGAGCACCGCGCCGTCGGACGGCCGGATCGCCACGATCGCGCTGGCCGGGTCGACGTCGTCGAGCACGTCCTCCGCGTGCTCCTGCAGGTCCTGGTCGAGCGTGGTCCGCACGGGCGTGCCGTCCACCGCGTCGACGCGGTACAGCTCGCGCTTGTCGTCCTTGTCCTTCGAGGGCTCGCCGTCCAGGCCCACGTCGCCGTCCGCGCCGCCGGCGGGCACCACGGAGACGACCACGCCCGGCGAGCCCGTGAGCTGCTCGTCGTAGTCCGCCTGGAGCCCCGACAGGCCCACCACCTCGCCGGCCTGGATCGCGCCCTTCGACTTCTCGACGACCTCCTTGGTGGCCTCGCCCACCCGGCCCAGGATCGGCTTGGCGAAGGTGCTGGTGGGGCCCAGCTCCTGCGTGTCCTCGATCGCGCGCACGCCGATGATGTCCAGCGCGTCGTCGACCGTGAAGTCGACGCCCGAGCTCTCCTTGCGGATCGTGATCGCCTCGACGAACGCCTTGTCGCCCGCGGCCTCGACCTTGGCGAAGAACTCGTTGGGCTCCAGCCCCACGAGCTGCGCGAGGTCGCGCGCGGCCGACTCCTCGCCGAGGCCCTCGACCGCCGTCTTGTCGACCCCGAGGTGCCAGACGCCGCGGGACGTCACCATCGGCTTGTCGTGCCCGTCGAGGAGGTCGCCGCGGTCGGCGTCGAGCGTCTTGACGCGCAGGCGCTCGCCGGGCGCGAGGTCGGGCACCAGCACGTCCGGGCTCCACGTGGTGCGCCACGTGCCGTCGCCGTCGCCGCTCTCGGGCGCCGTGTACGCCAGGTGGGCGGTGGTCGAGTACGTCCAGGAGAGGTCGCGGCCCAGCGGCCACGCCCAGTCCAGCGTGACGTCCGCCGTCGTCGCCCCGTCCTTGGTGACCGCCTTGCCCACCTCCGCGACCTTCACCGTGCGCTCCCGCTTGCCCGCCGCGTCGACCAGCGGCTCCAGCACCTGCGTGAGCTGGGCCTGCGGGTCGACCGACCCGGGCGCCTTCAGCGGCAGGTCGCCCACGTCGCCGGCGAGCAGCGCGGTCGCGAGCGCCTTGGCCGCGGCATCGACCGGGGGGACGTCGGGGCTCGTGCAGGCCACCAGGGGCACGGCCACCACAGGGGCCAGGACGGCGGCGAGGGCGAGGCGGTAGCGGCGCACCTTGGCGAGGTTATCGGCTTCCTGGCAGTCTTGACGGCATGTCCCCCCGTGTCCTGGTAACGGTGCTGCATAGATTTTGTGCGGCCTCCGTCGCCGGTGCGGTGGTGGCCTGCGGCGTGATCGTCCCGGCGGCCGCGGCGGGCGCCGCGATCCCCGTCCCGCGGCCCGACGACGCGATGGCCCTGACCCGCGCGTGGACCCCCGTGGACGACCCCGCGGACCCCCTGGTGCTCGTCAACAAGTCCCGCCCGATCAGCCCGCGCGGCTGGGCCCCGGACGACCTGGTGAGGCCCGACGTCCCGGCCCTCGGCGCCCACGACCGGCTGCGGCCCCGGGCGGCCCGGGCCCTGGAACGGCTGGCCGCGGCGGCCGACCACGCCACCGGCCGCGAGCTGGTGCTGGCGTCGGCGTACCGCTCGGAGGCCGACCAGCGCCGCCTGTACGCGCGCTACGTCGCCGGGCACGGCCGCCGCGAGGCGGACACGTTCTCGGCGCGGCCCGGGTTCTCGGAGCACCAGACGGGGCTGGCCGTCGACGTGGCCCAGCAGGGCACGTCGTACACCCGCTTCGGGCGCACGGAGACCGGGCGCTGGGTGGCCGCGAACGCGTGGCGCCACGGGTTCGTCGTGCGGTACCCGAAGGGCGCCGAGGACGTCACGGGGTACTCGGCCGAGCCGTGGCACCTGCGCTACGTGGGCACCGCCCTCGCCACGCGCATGCACCTGGCCGGGACCGGCACCCTCGAGGAGGCGTTCGGCGCCGCGGCCGCGGCCGACTACGGGCGCTAGGCCCCGGCGAGGGCGCGGCCGAGGCGCTGCGCCGCCTCGGTGAGAACCGCCGTCGAGGTGGCGAGGTTGAGCCGCAGCCGCCCCGCGCCTCCCGCGCCGAACCGCACGCCGTCCTCGAGGGCGAGCCGGCCGCGCTCGAGCACGAGGTCGGCGGCCCCGGCGGCGGGGACGCCGGTGGGCAGGGCGGCGCGGACGTCGAGCCACGCCAGGTAGGTCGCGTCGGCCGGCCGCAGCCGCACGGCCGGGGCGTGCTCGGCGAGCAGCGCGCCCGCGAGGCCGCGGTTGCGGTGCACGCCGTCGAGGAGCGCGTCGAGCCACGGGCCGCCGTCGCGGTAGGCGGCGGCGTGGGCCAGCACGGCGAGGTGGTTGACGGCGTGCCCGGCCTCCTCGGGGATGCGGCGCAGGTCGGCGGCGGCGCCCGGCCCGCCGAGCAGCGTGGCCGCGCGCAGCCCGGCGAGGTTGAAGGCCTTGGACGCCGACTGCACGACCACCGCCCGGTCCGAGCCCGCCACGGACAGCAGCGGCACGAACGGCGCGGCGCCCGCCGCGACGCGCTCGAACGTGAACGGCGCGTGGATCTCGTCGGCCACGACGCGCACGTCGTACCGGTCCGCGAGCGCCAGGACGGCCTCGAGCTCGGCGCGCGTGTGCGCGGTGCCGGTGGGGTTGTGCGGGTTGCACAGGAGCAGGACGGCGCGCCGCCCGGACCCGGGACCCGTGCCCTGGTCGGCGGCACCCGTGGCGCGCGCGAAGGCGTCCTCGAGCGTGCCGAGATCGAGGCGCAGGTCCTCCGTGAGCGGCGCCTCCAGCACCCGGCGGCCCTCGTTCCCGGGGAAGCCGTAGAACGGCGGGTACACCGGCGGCGTGACGACGACGGCGTCCCCGGGCGCGGTGAGCACGCGGAGGGTCTCGACGATCGCCACCATGACGTCGGGCATCGTGCGGCTCGACGCGACGTCCGGCACCCACCCCCACCGCTCCTCGGCGAACGGCGCGAGCGCCTCGGCGTACGTCGTCCCGATGTCGTACCCGGTGTCGCCGAGGTCGAGGGCGGCGCGCACGGCGTCGACGACGCAGGGCGCCACGGGCGTGTCCATCTCGGCGACGAACAGCGGCAGCACGTCCGGCGGGTGCACCCGCCACTTCACGGACGTGCGGCGGCGCAGGTCGTCCAGGGTGAGCCGTTCGAGGGGGTTGCCGACGGCGGTCGTCGTGGCGTCGGGCTGGTAATCGGTCACGGATCCGGTCTACCAGAGCGGCCGATCCCCGACATGACGATTCCTCCGCGCCCTCGGTCGGGACGCGGAGGAATCGCTCCGTCGGTGGGTGCTCAGCCCGCGGCGGCCGCCGGCTTCACGACGGGCGCCCACTCCTCCTCGACGAGGGCCGGGCGGTCGTCGTCGGTGCGGCCGGCCCAGCGGCGCGCGTCCTCGATGGTGGCCGCGAGCAGGCCGCGCAGGCGGGCGTCGGTGTCGGGCACGAACGCCTCGCTGATGCCCTGCACGGCGGTCGAGACGACCGACGGGGCGGCGTCGCGCACGAACCGCTTGGGACGCACGCGCGTGCCCTCGCAGAACCGGTAGGCCCACTCGGCGGTCTTGGGCGACGCGGCCAGGGCGTCGGCGCTCTCCGGGGCGAGGGTGCCCTCGGGGCGCCCGTCCAGCACGTCGAGCATGCGCTCGGCGCCGATGATCGCCACGGCCAGCGTCTGCTGCCGGTCCGCGGGCGCGACGGGCAACGCCACCTGCGCCGCACGCAGCGCGATCTGCACGTCCCAGCGCGGGTCGGAGCTCGTCAGCCCGATGACGGACGGGATGAGCGGCGCGAGCTGCGGCCGGTTCCCGTCGGAGGTCAGGTCGTTCACGGCGCGGGCCAGCATCGCGAGCAGCGGGTGCGTGCACTGGGGATGGTCGCTCCAGCGTTCACCGGCCAGGAACGACGCGAGCTCCATGAAGCACGCGCCCTTCTTCGGGTTGCGGTGCTTGCCGCGCCCGAGCATCGGCAGCGCGTCGAAGGCGCCTGAAACAGATCCAGCCACGAGTCCACCCCCGTATCGGTCCGGTCCCCCTCAGTGTGCGTCCGCTGTGACCCACGTCGCAACGGATGCCGGGTATTGCACCCCCGACCGGGGGGCTCAGACCGCCGGGACCCCACCTCAGACGCACCCCGGACCCTCCCGGCCCGACGTCTGAGGTACCCCACGGCCGAAGACGGGACGGTTGCCCGATCCCCGCACCGGGGCCTCAGGACGAGCGTGGTCACCACGAGATCGGGAGAGCCGGCGGTGGCCGGCACGGAAGGCCGGGAGGACCGGCCGGTGAGGGGATCGAGATGGACCAGATGATCGGTTTCGACCGAGCCATCCAGGCGGAGCTGGAGTACCGGCGGGAGCGTCTCGCCCGCTCCTACCAGCGCGGCACGCCCGCCCCGGTGCGGGCGGTGGGCCGCTGGGCCGCGGACGCCGTGCGGCGGCTGCGCGCGGCGCGGGGCGCGGCGCAGCAGCTCGGCGCGACCCTCGACGCCGTCGCGGACCGGACCGACGCGTCGGCATGGGAGCGCCAGGTGACGCGGCGGGCGGAGCAGATCGGGCACGGGCTCGACGCGTTCCGGCCGCAGGACGACGCCGGACGCCGGGCCGCCTGACCGGGGCGCCCCGACGATGAGCGGCACGACGGTCCGCGCGGCGATCGGCCCCGGAAAAGCAGCGGCGGGTGTGGGTGCGCGGTGGGACGATCACCTGGTGCGACGTTCCAGCGAGGTCCCCCTGATCGCCCGCCAGGAGGAGGTCACCGCCTTCCGCGGTGCGCTGGAGCGCGCCGCGGAGGGCGAGCCCGGCGTGCTGCTGCTCGGCGGCGATGCCGGGGTGGGCAAGACGCGCCTGGTCACCCACCTCGCGGACCTGGCGCGCGACGCCGGCGCGCGGGTCGTCGTCGCCCACTGCGTGGACCTGGGCGACGTCGGCATCCCCTACCTCCCGTTCACGGAGGCGCTGGGCGAGCTGCGGACGGTCCCGGCCGTGGCCGAGGTGATCGCCGAGCGCCCCGCCCTGACCCGCCTGCTCGACCCGGCGAGCGGCTCGGGCACCGACCACGCGGAGCGGCTGCAGCTGCTCGACGGCGTCGCGGGCAGCCTCGCGGCCGCCGGGCGCGCGGGCTCCCCGCTGGTCCTGGTCCTCGAGGACCTGCACTGGGCGGACGAGTCCACGCGGGACGTGCTGCGGTTCGTCGTCGCGCGGATGCGGTCGGAGCACCTGCTGCTGGTCGCCACCTACCGCAGCGACGACGTGCACCGGCGCCACCCCCTGCGCCCCGTCATCGCCGAGCTGCACCGCCAGCGCCCCGTGGAGCACGTGGAGCTGTCCCCCTTCACCCCCGACGAGCTGCGCGAGTTCACCACCGCCACGCGCGGCGAGCCCCTGGACGAGGCCGAGTTCGACGCCGTGCGCAGCCGGTCCGACGGCAACGCGTTCTTCGCGGAGGAGCTGCTCGACGCCGGGCAGCCGTCGTCGGGCCTGCCGTGGTCGCTGGCCGACGTGCTGCACACGCGGCTGCAGCGCCTCGACCCCGCCGTGCAGCAGCTGGTGCGGCTGGCGGCCGTCGCCGGCCGCCAGGTGGACGAGTCCCTCCTGCGGGCCGCGGCGCCGCGCGTGCCCGGGCTCGACGGCCCCGGCGTCGCCGACGCGGCGCTGCGCGAGGCGGTGGCGCAGCAGGTGCTGGGCGTCGAGGGCCAGCAGGTCGCCTTCCGGCACGCCCTCGTGGCCGAGGCGCTCGTGCTGGACCTGCTGCCCGGCGAGCGCACCACGATGCACCGCGCGTACCTGGAGGCGCTGGGCGCCGACCCGGCGCTGGGCTCGGCCGCCAAGCGCGCCCACCACGCGCTGCAGGGCCACGACCTGACCGCCGCCCTCGTCGCGTCGCGCGAGGCGGCCCGCAGCGCCGCCGAGCTGCTCGCCCCCGCGGAGGAGCTGCGCCACCTGGAGCAGGTGCTGTCCCTGTGGGAGTCGGTGCCGGGTGCCGAGGAGCTGCTGGGCGCCGACCGCGTGGCGCTGGCCCTCGAGACGGCCGCGGCCGCCAGCTCCGCCGGCCTGTCGATGCGGGCGGAGCAGCTCGCCCGGCGTGCCGTGGAGGGCCTCTCCGGCGACCCCGACCGCCAGGCCCGCCTGCGCCACGTGCTCGTGCGCTACGTCCTGGACCTCGAGTCCCTCGACGACGCCCTGGCCCAGTCCACCGGCGCCCTCGACGTGCTGCTCCCGGGCGCCACCGCCGCCGGCGTCTCGGGGCCGTTCCCCGAGGTCGTGGACGCCGACGCCACCCCGGAGCTCGCGTGGACGCTCGCCGTGCACGCGCGCGTCCTGCTCACGGTGGACCGCGACGACGAGGCCGGCGTGTTCGCCCGGCAGACCGTCGACGTCGCCCGCCGCGCGGACGCGCCGGGCGCGGAGGCCGACGCCCTGACCACGCTCGCCGTGCTCGAGGTCGGCACCCCGGACACCGCCGCCGAGCTGGTCGACCGCGCCCGCGAGCGGGCCGTCGTCGCCGGCGACCTGCGCACCGAGATGCGCTGCTGGTACGGCCTCGCCACCACGCACTTCTACGCGGGGCACCTCGACGAGGCCGAGCGCGTCCTCGAGGCCGCCATCCGGCGGGGCCGCAGCACCGGCGTCATCTGGGGCGTCTACGGGGTGCAGCTGCTGGACCTCGCGCTGCTGGTGTCGTACTTCACCGGCGACCTCACCGACCAGCCGATCCTCGACGGCGCGCCCGCGCCGGCCCTCCTCTACCTCGACGCCGGCCGCCTGTACGCGACCACCGCCCGCGAGGGCGGCGACGCCGTCGCGGCGGCCGAGGCGCTGCGCCCGGCGTGGGGCGTGGACGGGCAGATCGCGCTCGTCGCGGGCGGCACGCTGGCCGACGCGCTGACGTGGGCGGGCCGGTACCACGAGGCCGTCGCGACCGCCGAGGAGGTCGCGGCGCACGTCGGCGCGACCTGGTCCGAGTACTTCCTGGGCCGCATCTGGCTGTCCGCCCTCGCGCTGGGGGGGCTCGCCGAGGACGCCGAGGCCGGCCCGCACGGCGCCGACGCCGCCCGGGCGCTGCTGGACCGCGGCGACGACCTCCTCGCCGTCGCGCAGGAGACGGCGCGCCGCGGACGCCCGCGCGGGGGGAGCCTCGGCCCCGAGGGGCGGGCGTGGCTGCGCCGCGCGGCCGCGGAGCACAACCGCCTGCGCGCCGCCCTCACGGACGACCCGGCCGACCCGGAGCTGTGGGAGGCGACGGTCAAGGAGTTCGACTTCGGCTACCGGTACGAGGTGGCCCGGTCCCGCTTCCGGTGGGCGCAGGCGCTGCGCGCGGCCGGCGACGTCCCGGCCGCCGAGGTCGAGGCGGCCGAGGCGCTCGGCGAGGCGACCGCGATGGGCGCGGTCCCGCTGGCCGACGCGATCCACGCCTGGGGCCGGCGCGCCCGCGTGCCGCTGCCCGGCACGCGCCGCACGTCGTCCGTCCTCACCGAGCGGGAGGAGGAGGTGCTGACCCTCGTCGCGCAGGGCCTGAGCAACCGCCAGATCGGCGAGCGCCTCTACATCTCGACCAAGACGGTCAGCGTGCACGTGTCGAACCTGCTCGCGAAGCTCGGCGTCTCGGGGCGGGCGGAGGCGGTCGCCGTCGCGCACCGGCGCGGTCTGCTCAGCGTCTGAGTGCCCAGGGTCCATACTGGGCCCGTGCCGGAAGCCCAGGCTGTCGGCTCCCCGCCCGGACCACCGCCCGGGCCCGTGCCCGGTCCCACGTCCGATCGTGTGCCCGGGCCGCCGGCCGGTCCCATCGTCGGTGAGCCGCTCGCAGACGAGGTGTTCGACCGCATCGCGCGGCTCGTGCACCGCCAGCTCGGTGTGCCCGCCGCCGCCGTGGTCATGCTCACGGACGACGGCGACGTCAAGACGCTGCCCGGCGCCGTCGGCTTCCCCGAGGCCGCGCAGCGCAGCCGCCGCATCGAGCTGCCCCGCCCCCTGACGACGATCGTCGCGCGGACCCGCACCCCCCTGGTGGTGCGCGACGCCGACGAGGACCCGCGCGTGGACGGCCGGCACGCCATCGGCGAGCTCGTGCTCGCCGCGTACGCGGGGTACCCGATCGAGGACGCCCGCGGGCACGTGGTCGGCGCCCTGTGGGCGGTGTCGTCGGAGCCGCGGACCTGGACGGAGACCGACCTCGCGACGCTGGCCGACCTGTCGGCGGCGGCCTCCGGCGAGCTGCGGCTGCGCGCCGAGCGCGAGCGCGCCCGGCTGGCCGAGCAGGTGGCGTTCCGCGCGCACCGCCGGTCGCGGTTCCTGCTGGGCCTGTCGGAGCGGTTCGCGCGCGTCACCACGCTGGACGAGGTCGAGGACGCGATCGCGCACGTCATCGGCACGGGCACGGGCGCCCGCTGGGTGTCGCTGGCGCTGGTGGACGCGGACCGCCGGCACCTGTCGTTCTTCACCGTCGGGCACCACCACCCCGGCGAGCCCGCGCTGCGCAGCACCCGCCTGGACGCGCCGCGGCCCGACACGCACGTGGTGCGGAGCCGCGCCGCCCTGCGGTTCCGCGACCACACGGAGATGGTGGCGAGCTATCCCGAGATGATGCCCGTGGGCTCCGTCTCGGAGGGGGCGCGGTCGTTCCTGCCCGTGATGTCGAACGGGATGGTCGTGGGCGTCATCGCCTGCGTGTGGGACCAGGCGCGCGAGCACGACGCCGAGACCGCCGCCCTCGAGTCGACGATCAGCCGGTACGTGGCCCTCGCCCTGGAGCGGGTGGCGCTGCTGGAGGCGCGGCGCCGGGTGGCGACGACGCTGCAGGAGTCGATGCTCACCGCGCCGCCCGCCGTGGCCCACCTCGACATCGCGACCACGTACTCCCCCGCCGCCCGCACCGACCAGGTGGGCGGCGACTGGTACGACGCCGTGGTGCGCGACGACGGCACCGCGATCGTGATGATCGGCGACGTCGCGGGCCACGACGTGCACGCGGCCGCGCAGATGGGTCAGCTCCGCTCCATGCTGCGGGCGCTCGCGTGGAGCCACGACGAGTCGCCCGCCGGGCTGCTGACCCGCCTCGACAAGGCGAACGCGCGCCTCGGCCCGCGGGCGATGGCGACGGCCGTCGTCGCGCGGCTGGACCGCGACCCGGCGCCGTGCCCCGAGGACCGGGTCGACGGCGCCGAGCCGCCCGAGCGCGCCTACACCCTCACCTGGTCGGTGGCGGGCCACCCGCCGCCGATGGTGCTGCGCCGCGACGGCGGCGTGGAGCGGCTGGACGCGACGCCCGACCTCCTGCTCGGCGTCGTCCCGTCCACGGCCCGCGTCGACCGCACGGCCCGCCTGCTGCCCGGCGACACCCTGGTGCTGTACACGGACGGGCTCGTGGAGCGCCGCGGCGTCCCCAGCGACCAGCGCCTGTCCGATCTGGAGACGGTGCTGCGGGGCGCGCACGGCGAGGCCACGTCCGCCGTCCCCCGCGCCCTCGTGCGCGGCCTCGTCGGCGACACGCAGCGCGACGACGTCGCCGTGCTCGCGGTGCGCGTGCGCGTCCCCGCCCCGTCCGGGCCGCCGTCGTCGGCCGGGCCCGCGAAGGCGGAGCGCCGCGTCGCCGACGACGACCTGAGCGACCTGGGGCCCGCACGGCGCTGGGTGGACGACGTGCTCGAGTCGTGCGACGTCTCCGACGAGCTGCGGCGCACCGCGATGCTGCTGACCAGCGAGGTGCTCACCAACGCGCTGGAGCACGGCGAGGGCCCCATCACGGCGACCGTCGAGGTGGACGGGCGCCGCCTGCGGGTGGGTGTCCGCGACGGCAGCACGGCCGAGCCCGAGCTGCAGTCCCCGCAGCCGCAGGACCTGTCCGGCCGCGGCGTGCTGTTCCTCGACCGGCTCGCGTCGCGGTGGGGCGTGGAGCTCCACGACGGCTCCGACGCCGTGGGCCGCCACTCCGGCGTGGTCGAGGGCAAGACGGTGTGGTTCGAGATCGACCGGGAGGCCCGCCCGCTGACCGGCACCGTCAAGCGCGTGCGTCCCCTGACGCCCGCCTCGGGCACGGTCCCCCTGGTCGAGCGCGTGCTGCGCGACGACCGCCGCTGAGCCGCGCCGCCCCGCCGTCCGTCGCCCCGGGCGACACCCCTGCGGAGCGTCGGAGGCCCGTCGTACCGTGTGAGACGTGACTCACACCGCCCAGCGCAGCGCCCCCACGCCGTCGACCACGGCCGCCGGCACCTCGGACGACGTCGGCGCCCTCCTCGAGCAGTACCGCCGCGAGCTCACCGGCTACTGCTACCGCATGCTCGGCGGCGCGTTCGAGGCCGACGACGCGGTGCAGGAGACGCTGCTGCGCGCGTGGAAGTCCTACGACCGGTTCGAGGGCCGCTCGTCGCTGCGCTCGTGGCTGTACCGCATCGCGACGAACGTCTGCTTCGACCACCTCGGCTCGACGAAGCGGCGCGAGCGCCCGATGGGCCTGGGCGGCCCGCAGCCCGCGGAGGAGCAGTACTTCGGCGACGTGCTCGCCGAGGACCGGTGGCTCGAGCCGGTGCCCGACGACGCCGTCCTGCCGCGCGAGGGCGACCCGGCGGACGTCGCGATCGGCCGCGAGTCCATCCGCCTCGCGTTCGTCGCCGCGCTGCAGCACCTGCCCGCGCGGCAGCGCGCGGTGCTCGTCCTGCGCGAGGTGCTGCGCTGGTCGGCCGCGGAGGTCGCCGAGCTCCTCGACACGACGGTCGCGTCCGTGAACAGCGCGCTGCAGCGCGCCCGCGCCACCCTCGGCAGCAAGGGGCTGCGGCGCTCCGGCGACGCCGCCGAGGCGGAGGACGCCGCGGCCGGCGCGGAGGACCGGTGGGCGGAGATCGACCAGGACCTGCTGGAGCGGTACCTCGACGCCTTCGAGCGCTACGACATGGACGCCCTCGTCGCCCTGCTGCACGACGACGCCGTCCTCAACATGCCGCCGTACACGATGTGGGTGCACGGCAGCGGCGAGGTGATCCGCTGGATGACCGGGCCCGGCGCCGGCTGCCGCGGCTCGCGGTGCCTGCCCGTGCAGGCGAACGGCTCGATGGCCTACGGGCAGTACCGGCAGGACCCGGCGGGCGGCTGGTCGCCGTGGGGGCTCGCCGTGCTCGAGGACGACGGGAGCGGCCGCATCACCGGCATCACCACCTTCCTCGACACCGCCACCTGGTTCCCCCGCTTCGGGCTGCCGGACCGCCTGCCCGCGCTGTAGCCGCGCCGCGCGTAGCCCGCGCCCCGAACGGCCTGCTGGGCTACGTTTTCCCGCATGACCACGGACGCCCCGCAGCCCGAGGGCGTGCCCGGCTCGGCCGCGCCCCCGCCGCCCGCCCCCGACGAGGAGGTGGACGACTCCGTCCGCCCCGTCCAGCACGACAGCCGCAACCCGCCGCGGTGGCTGCCGCGGGCGCTGGCCATGGTCGTCGTGGCGGTGTTCGTGGCCACGTTCCTGTCGTACGCGTTCGGCCAGCTCGGGGGGCTGGCCGTCAACGTCCTCATCTCGTTCTTCGTCGCCCTGGCCCTGGAGCCGATCGTCGTGTGGCTGGTGCGGCACGGGTGGCGGCGCGGCGCCGCGGCGGGCGCCTCGCTGGGCGGGGCGATCGTCGTCGTCGCGGGCGTCCTGGCCCTGTTCGGCAACCTGTTCGTGCAGCAGCTGATCCAGCTGGTCTCCTCGCTGCCCGACCTCTACACGAGCATCCAGACCGGCATCGAGCAGCGCTGGGACGTCACCGTCCCCGACTCCGACGACCTCGTCGCGCAGGCCCTCGACCAGTGGGGGCAGGACGTCGCCACCGGCGCGATCAGCGTGGGCGCCTCCATCGTGGGGGTGCTCTTCGCGATCACCACGATCCTGCTCATCACGTACTACCTCATGGCCGCGGGGCCGAAGTTCCGGGCCGCCGTCTGCTCCTGGCTGCGGCCCGACCGGCAGCAGGAGGTGCTGACCCTGTGGGAGATCACGCAGGTGAAGGTCTCCGACTTCATCAGCTCCCGCGTGGTCCTCGCCGCGCTGTCGAGCGTCTTCACGTTCGTGTTCCTGCTGATCATGAACACCCCGTACGCGCTGCCGCTGGCCGTGTTCACCGGCGTGGTCTCTCAGTTCGTGCCCACCATCGGCACGTACATCGGCGGGGCGCTGCCCGTGGCCGTCGCGCTCGCCGCGCAGGGGCTGCCGCAGGCGCTCGCCGTGCTGATCTTCATCATCGCGTACCAGCAGGTGGAGAACCTGATCTTCTCCCCGAGGATCAGCGCCCGGGCGCTCGAGATGAACCCCGCGGTGTCGTTCGTCGGCGTCCTCGGGTTCGGCGCCGTGTTCGGCGCGCTCGGCGCGTTCCTCGCGCTGCCGATCCTCGCGACCGTGCAGGCCCTCGGGAACACGTACCTCCAGCGGCACGAGCTGGTCGAGTCGAGCCTGCTGCGCGACCCGGACAAGGAACCCAGCCGTGGCGACGGCCCGTGGTCGTCGCGCCGCCGCCGCAACCTCGAGGCCGGCGAGCGCGCCGCCCGCGAGGCCGAGGCCCGCCGCCGCGACGGCGCGGAGGAGTGAGCATGGACCTCGTCGGCGGGATCGCCCTCGTCGTGGCCGTCGGTGTCGCCGGCCAGGTGGCGGCGCGGGCGCTGCGGGTGCCGTCCATCCTGCTGCTGCTCGCGTTCGGCCTGCTCGTGGGGCCGGTGCTCGGCTGGCTGGACCCGGACGCCGTGTTCGGCGACGCCCTCTTCCCTCTGGTCTCGATGGCCGTGGGCCTCCTGCTGTTCGAGGAGTCGCTCAAGCTGGACTTCGGCCGCCTGCGCGGCGGCGCGCGCCGGCCCGTCCTCGGGCTCGTGACCACCGGGGCCCTGCTCACGGGCCTGGGCGCGACGGTGATCGCCCACCTCTTCCTCGACCTGTCGTGGGGGCGGGCGGCGGTCGTCGGCGCGATCCTCATCGTGTCGGGGCCGACCGTCGTCGGGCCGCTGCTCGCGATCATCCGGCCCCGCCAGCCCGTCGAGTCCGTGCTGGCCTTCGAGGGGATCTTCATCGACCCCATCGGCGCCACGGTCGCGCTCGCCGTCGCCAACGTGGTGCTGCACGCCGAGCCGGTGAGCCTCCTGGAGACCGGGGCGTGGGGCCTCCTCGTGGGGGCGGTGGCCGCCGCGCTGCTCGTCGTCGTCATCCGCTTCGGGCGGGTGCCGAAGGAGACCGAGGTGGTGCTCGCGGTCGCGTTCGCGCTCGGCGCCTACGCCATCGCCGAGGGCGTGCACGACGAGGCCGGCCTGTTCGCCACCACCGCCCTCGGCGCCGTGCTGGCCAACCAGCGGGTGGCACGCATCGAGCCCCTGCACGAGTTCGGCACCCACATCGGGCTGCTCCTCATCGGTTCGCTGTTCGTGGTGCTGTCCGCGCGCATCGACCTCGACGCGCTGGCCCGGTACGCCCTGCCCACCGCGGGCATCGTCGTGGTCCTCGTGCTGGTGCTGCGGCCGCTGGTCGCCGTCGTCTCCACTCTGGGCACGGGCCTGCGCTGGTCGGACCGCGCGATGATCGGCTGGATGGCGCCGCGCGGCATCGTCGCCGCGTCCACGGCCTCCGTCTTCGCGCTGCGGTTCGAGGACGCCGGCGAGTCGTTCCCGCAGCTCGTGCCCGTGATCTTCGGCGTGGTGCTGCTCACCGCGATCGTCTACGGGTTCACCGGTACCCCCGTCGCCAAGCTGCTCGGCGTGCGCGCGCCGGAGCCGGAGCGGCTCGACGAGGACGGCGTGCCCGTCGTCGACCGGGGCGTCTGACCCCCCGGCCACCGCGGCTGCCTACGATGGCCGTATGACTGGTCCCGTGCTCGTGGGCATCCCGCACGACCGGCACCCGAGCGTGCTCCGGCGGGCCGCGGGGCTGGCGGAGGCGCTCGGGACGGAGCTCCTGTGCGTCGCGGTCGACGAGAGCGCCGTGCGCGAGCCGTCGGGCGCCGTCGTCCCCGTGGACCCGGACGCCGGCGCGGAGCTCGCCGACACGACCGCCCTGCGCGAGGCCGTGGCCGCCGCCCTGGACGCCAGCCCCGTGCCGTGGCGCCTCGAGGTGACCGGCGGCGACCCCGCCGCGGAGCTCGCCCGCCTCGCCACGGAGCACGACGCCGTCCTCGTCGTCGTCGGGGCGCGTCGGCCCGGGATGCGCGGCTGGGCCACGCACCTCGTGGGCGGCACGGTGGCCGGCCACCTCATCCACGACCAGCCGCGGCCGGTCGTCGTGCTGCCCGACACGCACGCGGGCGACGCCTCGTGACGGCGGGCAGCCCGCCCGCCCGCGTGCGCCCCGCCCACCGGCGGCCGGGCCTCGTCGCGCTGGTCGCCGCCGGGGGCGCCGTCGGCACCGCCGCCCGCTACGGGCTGGCGGTGGCGTGGCCGGCGATCGACGGCTGGCCGGTCGCGACGCTCACCGCCAACGTGCTCGGCGCCTTCGTGCTGGGCTGGCTGCTGGAGTCGCTCGCCGCCCGCGGGCCCGAGACGCCCGCCGTGCAGCGGGTGCGGCTGGCCGTCGGCACCGGCGTCCTGGGCGGGTTCACGACGTTCTCGTCCCTGGCGCTGGAGACGGAGCGGCTGCTCACCGGCGGCGCCGTCGCCCAGGGCCTGGCGTACGCGGGCGGCACGCTCGTGCTCGGCTGGCTCGCTTGCCTGGCCGGGGTGCTGCTGGGCTCGCGCCGGCGGGCGCGATGAGCGCCGCCGCCGCGCTGCTGGTCGTGGCGCTCGCCGGCGGGCTCGGCGCCGCCGCGCGGTTCGTCGTCGACGGGGCCGTGCGCGCCCGGACGCCCGGCGCCGCGTTCCCGTGGGCGACGGTGGTCGTGAACGTCTCCGGCTCGCTGGTCATCGGCCTCGTCACGGGCGTGCTGCTCGGCGCCGGCGAACCGGACCGCCTGGAGCCGTGGCGGCTGGCCGTCGCGACCGGGTTCTGCGGCGGCTACACCACCTTCTCGACGGCGATGGTCGAGACCGTGCGCCTCGCCCGGTCCGGCCGCACGCGGCTCGCGCTCGCCAACGCCCTCGGCACGATGGCGCTCACCCTCGCCGCCGTCGCGCTGGGCATCGCGCTCGGCGTCCTGGCCGGCCGCGCGCTCTGACACGCGTGGCCGCGGCCTCGTCGTCGGAGGGCTGTGACACGCTGACCCGGTGAGCCTCATGCTGCTGGATTCCGCGAGCCTGTACTTCCGCGCCTTCTACGGCCTGCCCGACTCGCTGCGCTCCCCCGACGGCAAGCCCGTCAACGCGGTGCGCGGCCTGCTGGACATGATCGCGTTCCTCGTCACGGAGCACGGGCCCGACCGGCTCGTGGCGTGCTGGGACGAGGACTGGCGGCCGGCGTTCCGGGTCGAGGCGATCGGCTCGTACAAGGAGCACCGGGTCGCGCGGGTCACGCCCGCGGGCGAGCCGGACGTCGAGGAGGTCCCCGACCTGCTCACGCCGCAGGTGCCCGTCATCGTCGACGTGCTGGCCGCGCTCGGCATCGCCCGCGTGGGGGCGAAGGGCTACGAGGCCGACGACGTCATCGGCACGCTCGTGACCCGCGAGGTGGCGCGGAGCGCGGCCACCGCGCTGCCCGTGGCGGGCGCCGTCGGCATCGTCATCCCGGCGAGCGTCGACATCGTGACCGGCGACCGCGACCTGTTCCAGCTCGTCGACGACGCCGCCGGCGTCCGCGTGCTGTACCCGGCGCGCGGGGTGCGCGACCCCGACGTGATCGACCAGGCGCGCCTCGCGGAGAAGTACGGCGTGCCGAGCGGCCAGGCCTACGCCGACATGGCGACGCTGCGCGGCGACCCGTCGGACGGGCTGCCCGGCGTGCCCGGCATCGGCGAGAAGACGGCCGCGAAGCTGCTCGCCACGTTCGGCGACCTGGCGGGGCTGCGCGCGGCGGCCGAGCACGGCGCGAAGGGCCTCACGCCCACCCAGCGGCAGAAGCTGCTGGACGCCGCGCCCTACCTCGACGTCGCGCCCACCGTGGTCCAGGTCGCGCACGACGCGCCCGTCGACGCCGTCGACGACGCCCTGCCCCGCGCGCCGAAGGACCCCGAGGCGCTGGACGCCCTCGCGGAGCGCTGGGGCATCCGGTCCAGCGTGGACCGGGTGCTCACCGCGCTCGCCGCCCGCCCCTGAGCACCGGGGCCCGGGCTCAGGGGCGGAAGACGCAGAACTCGTTGCCCTCGGGGTCGGCCATCACGGTCCAGCGGATCTCGTCGTCCTGCGGCCGCACCACGCGCGCGCCGCGGGCGACGAGGTCGTCGAGGGTGACGCCGTCGTTCAGCATCACGTCCCAGTGCCAGCGGTTCTTGACCGTCTTCGGCTCGGGCACGGGGACGAAGTCGAACGACTCGAACGGGACGCCGGCGCCCTCGTCGAGGTAGGCGTAGTCCATGTCGTCGTCCTGCGTGAGCGTGCCGCCCAGCAGCTCGTGCCAGAACGCGGCGACGGTCCGGTAGTCCGCGCAGTCGACGACGACGTCCTTGAGCCGGTAGTCCGGCACCTCGTCGTACGTGAAGACGCAGAACTCGCCGCTCTCGGGGTCGGCCAGCGTCGTGTAGTGGTACTGACCGGGCTCGGTGAGGCGCGGCCGGTCGGGGAACTCGTCGAGCGACAGCGCGCGCACGTCGGGGTGCACGCGGTGCTTCACCGTCCTCGCCTCGGGCACGGTGTTCACCCAGATCGTCCGCTCCGCCACCGGGTCGGGGCCCGGGTCGCGGAGCACGACGTCGCCGTCGTCCAGCGGCTCGGCCCGCAGCCCCAGCGTGCGGGCCCAGAACTCGCCCTGCACCCGCGCGTCCACCGCGTCGACGCACAGGTCCTTGAAGGTCACCAGGCTCATGCCCTGCAGCGTAGCCGCGCCTCAGCCCAGCGCGGCCTCGACGAGGTCGGCC
Organism: Isoptericola sp. NPDC057653; assembly: GCF_042799955.1. Classification (NCBI taxonomy): domain Bacteria; kingdom Bacillati; phylum Actinomycetota; class Actinomycetes; order Micrococcales; family Promicromonosporaceae; genus Isoptericola; species Isoptericola sp. NPDC057653. The sequence continues at coordinate 132,192 of NZ_JBHVHP010000001.1, forward strand.
GCCCGTCGGGTGCCGCCCTCCGCCCGCGCGGCGGCCTGCAGCGCGGCCGAGCGGCGCGCGACGTCGGGGTCGGAGGCGAGCTCGAGCAGCGCCGCACGCAGCTCAGCGGCGGTGGAGTCGGCGGAGCTGAGGCGGCGCGCGACGCCGAGCTCCACCAGCCGGTCCGCGTTCATGAACTGGTCGACGGCCTGCGGCACCGCGATCATCGGCACCCCGGCGAGCAGCCCCTCGCTGCTCCCGCCCATCCCGGCGTGGGTCACGAAGGCGTCGGCCTGCTCCAGGATCGCCCGCTGCGGCACCCAGGCGTGCACCTCGACGTTCGACGGGAGCTCGCCGAGCTCACCGGGGTCGACGTGCTTCCCGACCTGCAGCACGACGTGCCAGCCGGGCAGGTCGCCGAACGCCGCGAGGCACCGGCGGTAGAACTCCGGCTGCCGCGTGTACGCCGAGCCGAGGGAGATCAGCAGCACCCTCTCCGCGCCTGTCGGCCGGCTCCACCTGCCGCCGTCACCGCGGATGTCGAAGCACGGACCGACGAACGTCGCCACATCGGTGTCGACGCGGTCGGCCTGCGGCTGCATCGCCTTCGGAATCGTCGCCAGCACCGTGCCGGGCGCGCCCGGGAAGGCGTCGACGTCCGTGGTCGTGGCCCCGTTCGTCGCGAGCCAGCGGGCGAACTTCTCCCGGTACGCGTCGGCGCCGGGGAGCTGCCACAGCGGCGCCACGACCTCCTCGGCGTAGCCGTCCCACGCGACGAACGTGGGCGACACCTGGATCACGGGCCGCCCCTGGGACTCACCCAGCGCCCGCGCCGAGTAGCCGCCGATGTCGTACAGGTAGAGGTCCGCCGGGTCGTCGTCGTAGAAGGCGCGCAGCTGCGGCAGCACCTGGATCTGGTCGTCGAGGAACGTCTCCATCGCACCGATGGCGTCCTCGGGCCAGTCGTTGTCGGCGACCGGCAGCGTGGACGTGACGGGCACCAGCTCTGCGCCCGTGGCCACGATGAGGTCGGCCACCGGGGCGTCGTTCGCGTACGTCACCCGGTGCCCGCGCGCGACGAGCTCGCGGACGACCTCCAGGCTCGGCAGGACGTGGCTGACGGCGGGCACGCCGACCATCGCGATGTGGGCAGGACGACGAGACATGCGCTGATCACTCCAGGTCAGTGGGGGGCGTGCTGCCCATCGTGACCAGGCACGGACGGTCGTGCCAGCGCATTTCCCGACGTCTCCGTCGGTCGAGCCTGTCGAGCCCGGTGCCGGGTTGTCGACAGGCTCGACCGGCGACGGCGCGGGTCAGCCCGTGTTCTGCAGGCCCGCGGAGACGCCGTTCACGGTGAGCAGCAGCAGGTGCTGCCAGCGGTCCTTGTGGCCGCCGTCCACCCACTCGCCGTCGTCCACGGTGAGCCCTTCGCTGACGCCCTTGCTGCGCAGCGCGCGCAGGGCGCGGACCTGGAGCAGGGAGAGCGCGTCGACGTACGGGGAGCGCAGCTGGACGGCGCGGCCGAGGACGCGGCGGTTGGCGAGGGGCCACTCGTTACCGGTGACGCGGAGCACCCACTCGCGGGTGAGGCGGAGCTCGCCGAGGACGAGCTCCGCGAGGTCGTCGCGGTCACCGAGCGCGAGGTACTGCGCGGCGATGTCCTCCTGCGTCTTGGCGAGACCCATCTCGACGGTGTCGAGCAGCGTGGTGAACAGGGGCCAGTCGCGGTAGGCGGCCTGCAGCTCCTCGAGGCCGCCCTCCTCGGCGCCGCGCGCCTGGAGCGCCGTGCCGAGGCCGAACCAGCCGGCGAGGTTGATGCGCGCCTGCGACCAGGAGAACACCCACGGGATGGCGCGCAGGTCGTCGAGCGAGTTGACCGACAGGCCGCGCTTGGCGGGGCGGGAGCCGATCGGCAGCAGGCCGACCTCCTCCAGCGGCGTCACCTGCGAGAACCACTGCGGGAAGCCGTCGGACTTCACCAGGCCGTGGAAGGCGGCGCGCGACGACACGTCGAGGGCGTCGGCCAGCGGCGCGAACCGCTCCCGGGCCTCGGCGTTGCGCTTCTCGACGGTCGGCGCGGACGCGAGGAGCGTGGCCGCGGCGACCTGCTCGATGTGGCGGGCGGCGATCGTCGGGTCGCCGTAGCGGGCGAGGATGACCTCGCCCTGCTCGGTGAGCTTGAACCGGCCGTCCACGGAGTGCGGCGGCTGCGCGAGGACGGCGCGGTTGGCCGGGCCGCCGCCGCGGCCGAGGGACCCGCCGCGGCCGTGGAACTGGGTGAGCGTGATGTCGTGGCGCTGCGCCCACTCGGCGATCCGCGACTGCGCCTTGTGCAGGGCGAGGGTCGCGGCGACGGGGCCGACGTCCTTGGAGGAGTCGGAGTAGCCGAGCATGACCTCGACGCGACGGCCGTTCTCCGCGAGGCGGCGCTGCACCTCGGGGAACTCCAGCATCGCCTCGAGGATGTCGACGGAGTTCTCGAGGTCGTCGAAGGTCTCGAACAGCGGGACGGCGTCGACGACCGGCGCGTCGTCGGAGCCCTCGAACGCGAGCGCGGCGAGCCGGTAGACGGCGGCCAGGTGCTCGGGCGCCTGCGTGAAGGACACGATGTAGCGGCGGGCGGCGCGGATGCCGAACCGCTTCTGCACCGCGCCGAGGGCGCGGTAGGTGTCGAGCACCTCGACGGTGCGCTCGGAGAGCTCGCCGTGGATGCCCTTCTCGTCGATCTCGGCGAGGGCGGCGGCGTGCACCTGCGAGTGCTGGCGGACCTCGAGCTCGGCGAGGTGGAACCCGAAGGTCTGCACCTGCCACACGAGCTTCTGCAGGTCGCCGTACGCGGCGCGGGGGGCGCCGGCCTCGACGAGGGAGCGCTGCACGACCTCGAGGTCGGCGACGAGCTCCTCCGGGTCCCGGTAGGCGAGGTCGGCGTCGCGGCGGCGGGTCGCGGCGACGCGGCCGGCGACGGCGAGGACGGCGGCGCGGTGCGGCTCGTTCGGCGAGTCGGCGGCGGCACGGGAGACGAGCTCGTCGGAGAGCTGGCGCATCCGCTGCCAGAGCGCCTTGAGGTCGGCCGACGCCGGGGTGCCGTCCTCGTCGAGCGTGAGCTTGCGCCCGGTCTCGACGGTGGCCTTCTCGAGCGCGCCGAGCGCGTGCTCGGCGGCGAGGGTCGCGGCCTGGCGGGTGACCTCGGCGGTGACGTTCGGGTTGCCGTCGCGGTCGCCGCCGATCCAGGAGCCGAGGTGGACGAACGGGCGGGCGACGGGCGGGACGCTGCCCGCCTCGCCGTCCAGCAGCCAGTCGTCCAGGCGGCGGTACACCTCGGGGAAGGTGGTGAACATGGTGGCGTCGAAGACGCCCATCGCGGTCTTCACCTCGTCGAGCACCGACGGCTTGTGCGCGCGGATGGGCGACGTGCGCCACATGGTGTCGATCTCGGCGAGCAGGCGGCGCTCGTTCTCGGCGAGCGTGGTGCCGCCGGGCCGCATGGTGTCGCGGTCGGCGACGAGGCCGGAGATGCGGCGAACGGCGCCGGAGACGGCGCGGCGTCGGGCCTCGGTCGGGTGCGCGGTGAGGACGGGGCGGAACTCGATCTCGCCGAGGCGGCGCAGCGCCTCGTCCCGGCCCACCTCCTCCGCGAGCTGCGTGAAGGCCTGCGGCAGGGAGTCCTCGATGACGACGTTCCCCGCGGCGTCGGACTCGCGGGCCCGCAGCACGCGGACGCGGTGGAACTCCTCCGCGAGGTTCGCCAGGTGGAAGTAGCACGTGAAGGCCCGCGCGACCTGCTCGGCGCGCTCCGGCGTGAAGCCGGCCACGACGTCGGCGGCCTCGGCCAGGGTCGCGCCGCCGTCGTCCGCCCCGTAGGCGCGGATCGTCAGGCCGCGCAGCTTCTCGACGTCGTCGAGCAGGCCCTGACCGCCGGCCTCCTTGAGCACGGTGCCGAGCAGCCCGCCGAGGAGGCGGATGTCGTCGCGCAGAGGGTCGGGCATCTCGTGGCGTGCCACCACACGTTCGATCGAGCCGGTGGATCCCAGGTTCTCGCTCACGGGACTAGAGGGTAAGCCGTCTCGCCGTCCGGGCGCCTGGGCGTCCGGCTGGTGACCCTGTGCCGGGCCCCGTGGAGTGACTCAGGCCACCCAGGACGGGTCGGCGAACAGCTCCTGGAGCTCGGTGACGAGCCGCGCCGTGTGGAAGCCGTCGGCGGCGGCGTGGTGGATCTGGACGGCGAGCGGCAGCAGCACCCGGCCGTCCCGCTCCACGTACCGGCCGAGGGTGAAGATCGGCGCCAGGTGGCCCCAGGCGTCGCGGATGTTCAGCGTGAACCCGGTGAACGACGCCCACGGCAGGCTGGAGACGTCGAACGCGTTCGGCGGCGGCGCGCCCTGCGGGAAGAAGTCGGTGGCCCGGGAGTGCTCGGCCAGGAGCGCCGCCGCGACGTCGTGGAACGCCCCGAAGTCCGGGTCGTAGGGCGCCCACACGCACGCGAACGTCTCGCGCGTGGCGTTGAACACGGTGAACGCCGGGTGCACCACCGGCCAGGCGGCGGGGGCGCCGTCGGCGGTGAGGCACATCCGGAGCTCCTGGTGCCGGTTGACGACGGTCGCGAGCGCCCAGACCTGCGCGACGTACGTCTTGCGCGACGACGTGCGCAGCTCCTCGGCGAACGCCGTGACGTCCACCTCCACCGTCATCGCGTACGTGCACGGCGACGCCCGGTAGTGCTCGAAGTGCTGCCGGCGCGGCCACGTCGCCAGGTCGACGGGGACGGCCTCGACGGGGGCAGGGGTGTCCATGCGGTCATGCTCGCAGCCGCTCCCCCGCGCCGGGAGCGCTTTTTCACGGAGCCGTCGTCGACCCCCGCACGACGAGGGTGGTGGCGAGCTCCTCGCGCGGTGCGTCCCCCGTGGGCGCGGCCGGGTCCTCGTCGCCGAGGCGCAGCAGCATCCGCAGGGCCGCCGCACCCATCTGCGCGATCGGCTGGCGCACGGAGGTCAGCCCCGGCCGCACCCACTCGCTCTCCGGCAGGTCGTCGAAGCCGACGATGCTCACGTCCTCGGGTACCCGGAGCCCGGCGGCGGCCGCGGCGTCGTAGACCCCGAGGGCCATCCGGTCGGAGCACGCGAAGACCGCGGTCGGCCGGTCCGGGCCGGCCAGGAGGTCGGCGGCCGCGGCGGCGGCGCCCGCCCGCGACCAGTCGGCGTGCTCGACCGTGGGCCCGGGGTCGGTGCCCGCCTCGGCCGTGGCCGAGCGGAACCCGTCCACCCGCGCCTGGCTGTACAGGTGGGTGCGCCGCCCCGCGAGGACGGCGAGCCGGCGGTGACCGAGGCCGAGGAGGTGCTCTGCGGCGGCCCGGCCGCCCGCCCAGTTGGTGGCGCCGACGCTCGCGACGGTCCGGGGCGGCTGGGTGACCGGGTCGAGCAGGACGACGGGCACCCGCGCCGCGGTGAGGGTGGCGAGCTGCTCGCGCGTGGTGTCGACGAGCGCGATGACCGCCCCCCGCGAGTGGCGGGCGAGCAGGCGCGTGAGCCAGGCGTCGTCGGGCCGGCGCGCCACCGAGACGACGATGTCGAGGCCCGCCGCGGTGGCTGCCTCCTCGACCCCGCTGAGGGCGCGGTTCGCCCAGGTGCCGTCGACCCCGCTGAGCACGAGGTCCACCAGCGGCGGCCGGTCCCCGCTCGGCGCGAGGCCGCGGCCCGCCCGGCCGCGGTACCCGAGCGCGTCGACGGCGGCCATGACGCGGGCCCGCGTCGCGGCGGAGACGTCGGAGCGGCCTCGCAGCACCTTGGAGACGGTGGGCACGGTGGTGCCGGCGGCGGCGGCGACGTCGGCGAGCGTGGTGGGACGGTCGTCGGACACACATGGACGGTATCCACCCGCACCAAAGTTGCGCAACAAGTTCACGGAGATCGACACGACGATCACCCTTGTCGCAGCAATATCGCCATGGAAGACTCGACGGACACATCAAGGATCCGACACCGAGTTGCGCAACATAGGAGTTGCCCCATGACAGACCTCACGCAACGACGAGCCCTGGTCGTGCGGGGCGGGTGGGACGGGCACCAGCCCGTGGAGACCACCGACTCGTTCCTGCCGTTCCTCGCCGAGCACGGCTACGACGTGCGGGTCGAGGACGAGACGGCGGTGTACGCCGACGCCGCGTACATGGCCGACGTGGACGTCGTCGTCCAGACCGTCACGATGAGCACCATCGCCCCCGACGAGCTGCGCGGCCTCACCGCCGCCGTCCGGGCCGGCACCGGGCTGGCGGGGTGGCACGGCGGGATCGCCGACTCGTACCGGAGCAGCTCGGACTACCTGCACCTCGTGGGCGGGCAGTTCGCGACCCATCCCGCCAAGGCGCCGCAGGAGGAGCTGCCGGGCGACGGCACCGACTGCTTCGTGCGCCACACCGTCGACATCGTGCCCGAGAGGGCCGACCACCCGGTCGTCGCGGGGATCTCCGACTTCGAGCTCACCACGGAGCAGTACTGGGTGCTGACCGACGAGTACAACGACGTCCTGGCCACCACCACGATCGCGGCGCCCGACCACGAGCCGTGGCACCGGCCCGTGACCTGCCCCGCCGTGTGGACGCGGCAGTGGGGCGAGGGCCGCGTCTTCGTCTCCACGCCCGGCCACCGCCTGGACGTCGTGGACGACCCGAGCGTCCGCACCATCATCGAGAGGGGCATCCTGTGGGCCAGCCGCTGAGGATCGGCATCGTCGGGGTCGGGGCGATCTCCGCCCAGTACCTGGGCACGATCGCGAGGCTCGAGGCGGTGCGGCTCGTCGCCGTCGCGGACCTCGACGCCCCGCGCGCGGCCGCCGTCGCCGCCGAGCAGGGCGTCCGCGCCCTCGCCGTCGACGAGCTCGTCACCGACCCCGAGGTCGACGTCGTGCTCAACCTGACGGTCCCCGCCGCCCACGCCGACGTCGCCCTCCGGGCGATCGCGGCGGGCAAGGACGTGTACGGCGAGAAGCCGCTCGCCGCCACGACCGACGAGGCGCGCGCGATCGTCGAGGCCGGCCGGGCCGCGGGCGTGCGCGTCGGGTGCGCGCCGGACACGGTGCTCGGCACGGGAGTGCAGACGGCGCGGAAGGCGGTGGACGACGGCCTGGTCGGCACGCCCGTCGCCGCCACGGCGACGATGGTGACCCCCGGCCACGAGCGCTGGCACCCGAACCCGGACTTCTACTACCAGCCGGGCGGCGGCCCCCTGCTGGACATGGGCCCGTACTACGTGACGGCGCTGGTCACCCTGCTGGGCCCGGTCGAGTCCGTGGTGGGCAGCGCGAGCCGCCCCCGCTCGGTCCGCACCGTCGGGTCCGGGCCGCGCGCGGGCGAGCAGGTGCCGGTCGACGTCGACACCCACGTCACGGGCGTGCTGCGCCACGAGTCGGGCGCCCTGTCGACCCTCGTCATGAGCTTCGACACCGTGGCGTCGCGCGCGTCGCGCATCGAGGTCCACGGGGACCAGGGGTCGCTCGTCGTCCCGGACCCCAACAACTTCGACGGGACCGTCGAGCTGCACCGCCTCGGCGGTGCGTGGGAAGCGCTCCCCGCGAGCGCCGGCTACCGCGACGCCGGCCGTGGCTACGGGCTGGCCGACCTCGCCGCCACCCCGCCCGGCGCCACCGCCCGGGCGAACGGCGACCTGGCCTTCCACGTGCTCGACGTCATGACGTCGCTGCTCACGGCCGCCGACAAGGGGACGTCCGTCGCCGTCGCCAGCACCTGCGAGCGCCCCGCCGCCGTGCCGCTCCAGGACGCCCCGCGCGCCTGATCCGGGCGGCGGCCCGCGCGGACGCGCGCCCGCGACGCGACGACGCGCGGATAGGGTCGCCCCCCGGCGGCCGCTCCACCTGCGGCAGGACGGCGGACGGAGCGAGGCACAGATGACGAGGCGCAGATGACGAGGCGCAGATGACGAGGCGCAGATGACGAGGGTGTACGCGGTCAGCGACGTGCACGGCTACCGCGACGTCCTGGTGCGGGCCCTGGCCGCCGAGGGGCTCACGGACGCCGACGGCCGGTGGGCCGGCCTCGACGCCCGGCTCTGGTTCCTCGGGGACTACCTGGACCGCGGGCCGGACGGCGTCGGCGTCATCGACCTCGTCCGGCGGCTCGTCGACGAGTCCGAGGGGGCCGTCGGGGCGCTGCTGGGCAACCACGAGGTGCTGGCCCTCGGGATGCGGATGTTCGGGGAGACGCCGGTCCCCGGGCCGGGCGACGCGGGGCGGAGCTTCGCACGGTCGTGGGAGCGCAACGGGGGCCTCGCCACGGACCAGGCGCGCCTCACCGACGAGCACGTGGGGTGGCTCCGCGCGCTGCCGATGGCGGCGCACGACGCCGGCGCGCTCCTGGTGCACTCCGACACCCTCGCCTACCTCGACTGGGGCCGGACGCTCGAGGACCTCGTCGCCGCCGGGCGGGACCGGCTGGCGTCGGACGACCTGGACGTGTGGTGGGAGACGTGGCGACGCCTCACCTCCCGCGCGGCCTTCCGCGGGGAGGGCGGCCCGCAGGCCGCCCGCGAGCTGCTGGCCCACCTCGGGGGCGACCGGGTCGTGCACGGCCACAGCATCGTCGCCGAGATGCTCGGCCGTGCGTACACGGACGTCACCGAGCCGCTGTCCTACGCCGACGGGCGCGCGCTCGCCGTCGACGGCGGCATCTACGAGGGCGGGCCCTGCCTCGTCGCGCGGCTCGCCTGACCCGCCGCCGCTACGCCGCAGCCTCGGCGTCGTCGTCGTCGTCGGGCAGCTCGACCACGACCTTGCCCTTGGCGCGGCCGCGCTCCAGGTAGGCGAACGCGGCGGCGATGTCGGCGAGGGGGAACGTGCGGTCGACGACGGGCCGGACCTCGCCCCGGTCGACGAGGTCGGCCAGCGTGGCGAGGTCCGCGCCGCTCGGGCGCATGAACAGGTAGCGGTAGCGGACGCCCGCGTGCCGGGCCCGACGGCGGATCGCGGAGCTCGCGGCCCACAGGAGCGCCGCCTTGAGGGGGCCCGCGTCCAGGTCGACACGTGCCGTGGTCGCGTCCGGGAGGCCCGCCACCGAGACGACCGTCCGCCCGGGCCGGACGACCGTGAAGGCGTCGCTGAGGTCCTGGCCGCCGGTGAGGTCGAGGACGCCGTCGTAGTCGCGCAGGACGTCGGCGAACCGCTCGTCGCGGTAGTCGATCACGCGCTCGGCGCCGAGCGAGCGCACCAGGCCGGCGCCGCGGGCGGACGCCGTCGTCGTCACCTCCGCGCCCAGCGCGCGGCCGATCTGGATCGCGAGGGTGCCGACGCCGCCCGCGCCGCCCGTGACGAGCACCCGGTCCCCCGGCGCCACCTTCAGCTCGTCGCGCAGCGCCTGCAGCGCGGTGACCCCGGCGAGCGGCAGCGACGCCGCCTCGACGAAGCCGAGCGAGGCGGGCATCGCCGCGACCAGGCCCTCGGCGACGGCCGCGAACGGGGCGAACGCGCCGAGGCGCCGCTTGTCGACCCGGGCGAACACCCGGTCCCCCACCGCGAACCGCGTGACGCCCGCGCCGACGGCCACCACCTCACCGGCCAGCTCGCTGCCCGCCACCAGCGGCAGGCGGAGCCGGGTGATCACCCGCAGGCCGCCGTCCCGCGTCTTGAAGTCGATCGGGTTCAGACCCGCCGCCCGCACGCGGACCAGCACCTCGCCGGGCCGGACGGCCGGACGCGGCACCTCCCGCAGCTCCATCACGCCCGGGTGGCCGTAGCGTCGCAGCACGTAACCCCGCACCGTCAGTCCCTCCGTCGTCGTGCCCCGATTCTCACCCGCCGGTGGGAATCCGCACGTACCCGACGGCCACCCCCGCGCCGGCGAGGGCGAAGCCAGCCCAGGCCCAGCCTCCGCCCGCGAGCGGCCCGGCGAGCAGCGCGCCGACCACGGACGACCCGACGACGCCGCCGACGGCGAGCGCCAGCCCGTTGACGCCGAACCGGGTGGCGACGGACGAGGCGGGCGCCCCGGCGGCGACCACGGCGCTCATCGCCGGCTGGAACACCATCTGGCCGAGGGTGAACACCACCATCCCCGCGACGAGGGACACGACGCCCGGGCCGCCGCCGAGGACGGCGATGCCGACGCCCATCGCGGCGACGCCGAGGGCGAGCACGGCGGGCATCCGCAGGCGCGCCTGCAGCCGTCGCGTGACGGGCACCGTGAGGACCAGGACGAGGACGGCGGCCGCGGCGTAGACCGCACCGACGCCGACGCTGCTGCCGAGCACGGCGTCCAGCCGCAGCGGCACCACGAGCTGGAGCTGCGTGAAGATCGCCCAGGCACCCGCGTTGAGCAGGCACAGCGCGACGAGCGCGCGCCGCGCCTCGCGCCGCATCGCGCCGCCGGCGGCGCCCGGAGCAGCGGGGGTGGGCGGTGCGTCGGGGACGGCGCCGGGCTCGGCGGCCCGCCCGAGGCCGAACCAGGTGAGGGGGGCGGCCGCGAGGAACAGGCCGGCGGCCACCCAGCACACGACGTCGAACCCGGTGGTCACCAGCAGGCCGCCCAGCAGCGGCCCCACCACGAACCCCGCGTTGCTCAGCGCCTCGCGCCGCGCGAAGACGTCGGGCCGCGCGCCGCCGAGCCGCGCGTACGCGGCGTAGGAGGCGGGGTGGAAGAGGGCGCCGCCGAGCCCGACGGCGACCCCGGCCGCGCCGACGGCCACCGGCGTCGTGGCGAGGGCGAGCGCCCCGAAGCCGGCGGCCCGCACGAGCACGCCGGCCACGATGGTGCGCCGCACGCCCCACCGGTCGGCGAGGAGGCCGGCCGGGAGCTGGAGGCCCTGCTGCGCGCCGGCGCGGATCCCCGCGAGGAGCCCGACGAGCGCCAGGCCGAAGCCCAGCCCGTCGGCCAGGTGCACGGCGAGCAGCGGCACGAGCACGTAGAAGCCCGTCGCCATGACGAACGTGTTGCCGTACAGGGCGAGCATGGCGCCGCGGGGCGGGGTGCGCCCCGCGGCATCGTCGGGGGGCGTCACCGGGGGCCGAGCACCCCCGCGAGCGCCGCGAGCTTGCGCGGCATGTCGTACGCCGCGCCGCCCTCGTGCCCGTTGTACGGGAAGACCTCCATCTGCGCGGGCCCGCCGTAGCGGTGGTAGGCCGCGAACACGGTGGACGGCGGGCAGATCTTGTCCATGAGCGCGACGGAGAACCAGCCGGGGCAGCGGGCGCGCGCGGCGAAGTTGGTGGCGTCGAAGTACGACAGGGTGCGCATCACGTCCTCGACCTCGAAGCGGTGACCCTTGAGGTAGCGCGCGATCTCCGCGTACGGGCCCTCGTCGGTGATCTGCGACGCGCGCCGGTAGTGGCTGAGGAACGGCACGTCGGCGACCATCCCGGCGAGGTCGTCGCGCAGGCCGGCGACGGCGAGCGCGAGCCCGCCGCCCTGGCTGCCGCCGAGCACCGCGACCCGGGTCGGGTCGACCTCGGGCAGCGCCTTGACGGCGTCGACGGCGCGCACGGCGTCCGTGATCAGGCGCCGGTAGTAGTGCTTGGCCGGGTCCTCGATGCCGCGGGTGAGGAATCCGGGCGACGACGACCCGTGCCCCTCGGGCGCGACGTCCGGGGTGTCGGCCGTCGTCTTGCCCCCGCCGCCCTGGCCGCGGTTGTCCATGATCAGGTGCGCGTACCCGGCCGCGGACCACGTGAGCCACTCCCACGGGACGCCGCGCCCGCCGTTGTACCCGATGTACTGGACGACGGCGGGCAGCGGCCCGCTGCGCTCGCGCGGCAGCAGCAGCCACGCCTTGACCGGCTGCCCGGCCCACCCGGAGAACGTCACGTCGCGCACCTCGACGGTGGCGAGACCGGCGTCGAACGGCACCTGCTCCGGCTCCGTCGCGGCGGCCGCCGCGGCGTCGAGCGTCTGCTTCCAGAACGCGTCGAAGTCCGCGGGCTCCTCGGGCTCCGGGCGGTAGGCGCGCAGGTCGTCGAGGGGCTTGTCGAAGAAGGCCATGCGGGTGCTCCTGGGTGTCGTGCGGGTGGGGTGGTGCGGGTCGGGCGGGTGGTGCGGTCAGGGCGCCGCCGGGCCGACGTCGGACCGCTCGAGGGGCGTCCGCGTGACGGGCGCGTCGGACACCTCGTCGGCGCCGACGTCGGGCCGCCGGTCGCGCGGCTGGCCGTCGACGTCGTCGACGAGGAACGGGTACGAGCCGATCGCGGTGTTCGTGGCCGGGCCGGGACGCAGGCGCCACAGCCCGTCGACGCGCTCCAGACGCGGGTCGGCGACGCGGATCTCGCGCGGCCCGACGGCGAGACCCACGGTCGCGTCGCCCGTCGGGTACGCGATGTTGCCGGAGTACGTGACGCCGGCGGGCTGCTTGAGCTCGGCGAACAGCGGGCCGGCCGAGCCGACGACGAGGTTGTCGGCGACCAGCGAGTCCACGGGCGGGTAGAGGTAGTTGGCGCCGACCTCGATCGTCGACGAGTTGTCCACGAACGTGTTGTGGACGACCGTCGCGCGGTGCACCCGCCAGTGGGCCGACGTCGCCCCGGAGCCGTCCACGTCGCCGCCGTCGATCTGCAGCGCCGCCGTGTACCCGGAGCCGCGGAGGCCCTCGAAGTAGTTGTCGAACACGAGCTGGTCGTCGCCGTACAGCCGCACGCCGCCCGTGCCGGGCTTGCCCTCGCCGAGGAACACGTTGCCCTGGATCACGTTGCGGTCCCCGCGCCGGGCGACGAACGCGCCCGCCGACCGGCGCACCGTGTTGTGGCGCACCGTGTTGTCGTCGCTCTTGATCGAGACGATCTCCGGGTCGGAGTCCGTGTTCTCGAACAGGTTCTGCTCGACGACGGCGAACGAGCTGGAGTCCGACAGCGCCGAGACGCCGAGCCGGATCGCCTCGCCGCCGTTCACCGGCTGCGCCGGGCTGGTGCCGAAGTAGTTGTGGTCGATCCGGTCGTGCTGGGAGATCTGCGTGGCCCCGCCGTACACGGTGACGTAGTTGCCCATCAGCGTCTTGTCGTGGAACGAGTTGTGGTCGATGCGGTGGTGGCCGCTGCCCTCCCCCGAGATCTGCAGCCAGTGCCGCGACGACGTCGGGTCGGCCGGCGGCTCGAACCGCAGCGCGACGTCGTTGCGGGTGAACCGGACGTGCGTGGACGCGGTGATCTTGAGCGTCGTGGCGTTCCGGAGGGTCAGCCCGCGCACGACGACGTGGCTCGACCGCGCGACCTCCAGCTGGCCGGCCGTCACGAGCGCGCCGCCGAGGGTCGCCGCCTCGACGACGACGGGCGCCTCGGGGGTGCCCGCCTTGTCGGCCAGCTTCACCATCGTGTACTCGCCGTCGGCCAGCACGATGCGGTCGCCGGGCAGGGCCGCCTTGAACGCGGCGGCCAGCTCGGCGCTGGTGCTCACGGGCACGGTGCGCAGCGGCGCCGGGTCGGGGGCGTCGTCGGTCGGATAGCCCGCCGTCGTCGCCGTCGTCCCGGCGCCGGCGGCCGCGACCGGGGCCGGGACGTCGGCCGCGACGGCGGGCGCCGCGGCGCCACCGATCACGCCGCAGGTCAGCCCGAGGGCGAGGGCGAGGTTGAGGGCCACGGGCAGCCCGAGGTGCTTCGTCTTCATGGTTCCTCCAGGTCGGGTCGGGCCGTGGTCAGACGAACGAGGCGGTGACGGTGGCGCCGGCCAGGCCGGCGGTGGCGGCGACGATGCGCCACCCCGAGCCGCGCCGGGTGACGGTCACGCCCGGGTCGGCGGACACGAACCGCAGCCCGTCGCGGTTGAGGTCGACGACGACCTGCGCCCGGGTCTGCGTGGGGTCGCTCAGCGCGACCGTGGTGGGCCGGGTCCACTCCGTGCCCCCCGAGCCGGGACCGGACTCGTGCACGACGACGGACGCGGGGCCGTCCGCGTGCAGCGACCCGCCCTCCCCCGGCACCCCGGCACCCGTGGGCACCGACGCGGGCGCCCAGAAGTTGGCGGCGACCGTGCCGCCCAGGGCGACCGCGTGCACGGTCGCGTCCTGCCCGATGATCCGCAGCCCGGGGGCGGTGCCGCAGGCCTCCGCGAACGCCCGGGTGGCGGCGGCGTCGGCCGCCGGGAGCATGACGTAGGCGTACGCGGCGTCCGCGGGCGCGGCGCCGTGGTCGAGCCACGCCGTGACGTACGGGCGGGTCACCGGGGTGTCCGTGCCGTACTTGATGTTGATCTCGCGCCAGGTGTGCGTGCGGTCCTCGCGGAGGGCGTGCAGCCGCGCGCCGCCGGGGAACACGTAGCCCGCCGTGCCGGACAGGTGGCACCAGCGCACGTCGTCGAGCGTGGCGGACCAGCCGTTGCCGAGGCCCTGGGCGACGCCGTCGACGACGAGCGCGGCGCCGTCGCGCACCTTGCGGTTCTCGACGACCGTCTCGACTCCGCCCGCCGCGGGCGCCGTGATGCCGGAGCCGACGCAGACCACGGCGTCGTCGACGAGGAACCAGCTCTTGAGGGCCCGCAGGTCGGAGCCGCGGGCGCGCAGGTCCTGCCCGTACGCGCCGACCGTCGCGCCGGGCACCGCGGCCCCGCCCACCCAGGCGGCGTCGCTCGTCTCGCGGAAGTTCGCGCTGTTTGCCAGCCGCGCCGTGTCGACCGTGGTGCCCGGCAGGCGGTACGGGTCGACCGTGGGCCAGTAGTCCTCGCTGTAGTGGCCGAGGTCGTCGGTGTACAGCAGCACCATGCCGTCGGACAGGTGCCAGCCGTGCAGGTTCTCGTTCTGGATGGACTCGTAGTTGTAGACGCGGCTCGAGTACGCGCTGACGCTCACCGCGAAGCCCGGGCGGCGGTGCATCATCTTGTCCATCCCCGGGTACTGCCGGTGCGCGACGAGCGCGCCGCGCGGCGTGGGGGCCGCGGCGAGCAGCGCGTTCGCGGCGACGACGGACGCGGGCGTCGTGGCGGCGAGGAAGTCGCGGTAGGTGTCCTCGGTGATCCACTGCGCCACCAGTGACGTCAGCGTCACGGCCAGGTCCTGCGGCGCGGACGGGATGAGCCGCAGCGTGCCCTCGATGACGGTCTGCGCCGCCACGTGTCCCTGCTTGCTGGGGCGCGCGATCTCGCGCCCGCACACCGACGCGGCCATGTCGCCGCGCACGATGAGGGGGTCGAAGGCGTCGGTGACCCACGCGTAGACGTTCGCCAGCTCCGGGTCGGTGACCTGCCACGGCGAGTCGCCCAGCAGGTGCAGCAGCGACGACAGCGTGCCGAGCAGCTCCTTGCCGTAGCCGCCGTTGTACGGGTGCTTCCAGTGCTGCAGGAACGAGCCGTCGCGGAAGAAGCCCTCGCCGGTGCCCTCGCCCTCGGTGGTGCCGCCGTCCACGAAGGCCAGCACGCTGTTCGCGCCGGCGCCCTCGACGTCGCTCAGGGCGTCGCGCACGCGGCCGAGCGCGACCTCGTCGCCGTCGAGGCTCGCCCGGACGGCCACGACCGTCGCGATCCACACCCGGTTGGCGCCCGTGGCGATCTGCCGGTCGGCGCGCCACAGGTTCGGGTCGGGCGTGTAGTGGTCGATGGCGGCGGTGCTGCGGGCGAGGGCGTCGCCCAGGTGCTCGCGCAGCACGACCAGCGTGTCCACCAGCGCCGACGCCGAGCCGATCTCCCAGTCCCAGTCGTTGTCGAAGCGCGGGATGCCGGGGCCGTAGACGTGGTCGTGCATCCAGGTGATGCCGTCCGCGACGTCGGCCGCGACGGCCGGGTCGGCGGCCACCGAGGTGCCCGGCGTCGCCCACGCCACGGCGATCGAGCGCAGGCGCTTGAACGTGGTCGTCACGGTGTTGGACCTGGTCCAGTCCGCCAGGTCCGGCCACAGCGCGGTGCGCCCCGCGGACCGGTCCAGCGTCGTGAGGACGGTGGTCGCCGCGCGGTCGACGCGCTTCACGGCGGCCTTGACGTGCGCGTCGGTGAGGTCGAGCCCGGGGCCGCCGGTCTGCAGCACCGCCCAGCGCTCCACCAGCTCGGCGGTGGTCGAGGCGGGCGTCGCCCGGGCGGGCAGGCTGAGCGCGGGGGCCAGCGCGGCGGCGCCGGCCAGCGCGCCGAGGCCGCGCAGCACGCTGCGGCGGCTCGGTCCGGTGAGCCCGCCCGGGCGGTCTGCGGGCATGCTCGGTGCTGTCGAACCCAGTGTGTCGATGTCCATCACGGTCCCTCTCGTCGTCGAGCAGGTGGGGTGGAAACGCAGGGTGGAACGCAGGGTGGAACGGTCGTGCGGGGTGGTGCGGGTCGTCAGCCCAGGAGGGCGCGGCGGGTGACGGCGGCGGCCATCGCCGCCGCACCGGCGGGGGTGGGGTGCAGGCCGTCGCCGCTGTCGAAGGCGGGCGCGAGCCGCGCCGGGTCCGCGGCGTCGGCGAGCGCGGACGCCACGTCGACGACGGCGTCGAAGGCGCCCGTGCCGCGCCCGGCCTCTGCCAGCAGCGTCGCGTTGACCACGCGGCGCTCCTCCTCGAGCGCCGGCGTCCAGCGCTGCCAGCCGCCGAACGGCGTGATCGTGGTGCCGACCACGCGCAGCCCCCGGTCGCGGGCGCGCAGCACGAGCTGGCGGTAGCCGGCCAGCAGCACCGCCGGGTCGGTCTGGCTGGGCGGCTGCTGCAGGTCGTTGACGCCGAGCACCACGAGCAGGGTGTCGACACCGGGGAGCGCCAGCGCGTCCCGGTCGAGGCGGGCCTGGCCGCTCGGGCCGAAGCGCTCGTCGTCGAGCAGCACGCGGTTGCCGCTGATGCCCAGGTTCGCGACGCCGACGGCGCCGCCGCGGGCCGCGAGCCCGCGCGCGAGGTGGTCGGTGAGCCGCAGGTCGGCGTCGTCCGGGGTGCCGACGCCCTCCGTGATCGAGTCGCCCAGCACGGCGACGCCGGGCACCCCCGGCCGCTCCACGTCCACCCCCACCAGCAGCACGGCCGACCTGGTGACCTCCGCGCCGTCGAAGCCGGGCCCGGCGTCGGCGGTGAGGTCGCCGGCGCCGACGTACCCGGTCGCGTGGGTGTTGCGGTGGAAGCTCAGCGCCCCGGTGGGCCCGGGCAGGTGCACGCTCACGACGAGGTCCCCGCCGTCGGGCACGTCGAGGGACGCCGGGTCGCTGACGAGCGTCGCGCCCGCCGCGAGCAGCGCGCCCCGCTCGCCGCCGAAGGTGAGGGTCGTGACGGTGGCGGGGTCGACGCCCGCGCCCGCCCCGGAGAGCCCGGGCGCCCGCCGCGCGACGGTCACCGCGCCGACCCGGACCGGGGCGGCCGAGAACGTGCCGGCCAGCCGCACCCGCAGCGTGCCCGGGCGGCCGCGGCCGCCGCCGGTGCCCCGGCTGCCCGCGCTGAGGCGCAGCACGTGGCGCACCGTGCGGTCGGTGACGCCGCCGAGCACCAGCGGGTCCGTCGCCGTGGGGCGCGTGTGGGCGGTGGTCCACGACGGCACCCACGCCGTCGTCCTGGCCCTGCCCGTGGCGGCGCCGGCCTCCGCGAGCGCCTCCGCCCCCGCGAGCGCGGTGGCGCGCGGCGCGAGGAGCAGCGCCCCGGTGGTGGCGAGCGCCCCCGTGAGCAGGGAGCGCCGGGCGACGGCGCCCGGGCGGGGAAGTACCTGGGCGGTGGTGCCGGTCATGCGTCGTCCTCCGTCTGGTCGAGGATCACGAGCCCCACCAGGACGGGGACGCTCGCGCACAGCAGCAGGGGGCCCGCGGGGATCACGAGCGAGAACACGGGCGTCGCCACGGCGGCGCTCAGCAGGGCGGTGCCGCGCGGCACCGAGGCGAACGCGAACCAGAGCGCGCCGGGCACCCAGGTCCGCACCGATCCGGCCGGCCGGGCGGCGGCGACCACCGCGAGCGCCAGGTGGTACGGCACGCTCGCGACCAGCAGGCCGATCGCGAGCGTCACGAGCACGAGGGCGCCGGGCCCGGTGCGCCCGACGAGGAAGACGACGTCGACGGCCAGCAGGGCGAGCCCCGCGGTGGACGCGACCGCGTGCCCGAGCAGCGGCCGCAGGTACGCACGGAACGCCCGGAACACGCCGGTGAACGTGCGCCCGTCGCCGTCCGAGCGCCACGCGCGCAGGGCGTGGCCGACGGCGGCGAGCGCCGGCAGCCACGTGACGACCCCCAGGCACAGGATCGCGAACGCCGCGCCCGCCGCCACGGGGTGGGCCAGGTACTCCAGCCAGCCCATGAGCGTCTGCGACCAGCGACGGGACCGGTCGGCCGTGGGCCTCGTGGGCCCGGTGGGCCTCGTGGGCCTCGTGGGCCTCGTGGGCGCGGCCGGCCGGGCGGCGGGGGCCGTCGTCATCGGCCGGTCCCGGCGGGCAGGACTGCGGTGACCTCGTCGTCGTCGAGGACGGCGGAGCCGAGCGCGGTGTGGTCGAACAGCGTGCGGCCGTCCCGCTCGACCCGCGTGGCCCCGACGACGGCGACCCGCTCGCCGGCCACCAGCACCGCTCGCGCCCGGGCGCGCACGCCGCCCGAGTCGATCACGCCGTCCGGCCCGGCGAGGTGGACCCGCTCGCCCCCGCCCAGGTCCACCCCCACCCCCGTGGTGGACGGGAGGAGGCGGGCGGCGGGGGGCGTGGGGCGGAAGGCGTCGAACGGCTCCACGACGGTCACGGCGAGCAGGTCGCGCGACGCGGGCGGCGTGACGCGCAGCGTGTGCAGCCGCCGGGTCACGACCAGCGACGGCGTGCTCGACGTCGGGTTCGCCTCCACGTCCGTGACGACCTGCTCCGCGCGCACGCCGCCCGCCTCGGTGGTGAACGCGTGGGTGGTCAGCCACGCGCCCGCGCGGCCGTTGCGCAGCACGCGGCGCACGGCCCCGTCGGGGGGGACGTCGAGGCCGACCGGCTCCGACGGCTGGTCGGCGTGCAGCAGCACGGTCCACTCGCGCGGCTCGGCGGCGCGGCCACGGTCGACGACGACGGTGCGCCCGGACGGCATGACGACCAGCGTGCGCTCCAGCGCCTGGACGCCCAGCTCGGCCGGGTACATCCGCCCGGTGCGGGCGCGGCCGTGCAGGAAGCCGCCGTCGGCGAGCACGTCGACCATGTCGGCGGTGCGGTCCGGCGGGGCCTCGGCGTAGACGTGGTACCGGCCCTCCCCCGCGAAGCCGTGCCCGTCCACGAGGACGAGGTTGTGGTGTCCGGCGCGCTTCTTGTTCGAGTACCCCTCGTCGACCAGCAGCCAGGCCCCGCGCGACGCGAGCACGAACGACCCGGCATCCGGGTGGTGGTGGCCCGCGCTGAGGGTGTCCCAGCCGCGCTCGGCGTCGATCCGGCGCGACGTGTCCCACGCGGTGTGGCCGCCGCCGGGCGAGGACTTGAACGACACGAGCGTGGCGTCGTCGTCCCACGACGTGCGGTGCACCAGCAGGCCGAGGTCCTCGAACGCCGCCTGCGGGGCGACCGTGCCGGCCGGGTCGACCGGCGTCACGGACGCGTCGTACCAGAGCAGCTCGGCCCACGCCTCGGGCAGCACGCCCGGCTTCACGCCGCTCTCGTACGCCTCGCGCCAGAAGAACCGGTCCGCGACGGTGTCGGCCAGCCACTGCGCCTCGCCGAGCCGGTAGCGCGCGGCGAGGATCCGGTACAGCGCCACGCTGTGCCCGCTGCGCCGGTCGTGGCAGTCCCCGTGGTCGACGATCTCCTCGTAGCCGGGCGCCGCCTGGTGCAGCCGGTAGAAGAAGGTGCGCGCCAGGAAGCGGCACCGGTCCCACCAGTCGACGCCCTCGGCGTCCTGCAGCAGGTCGAGGTACGTCGCGAGCCACGGCACGCCGTAGCGCCAGTAGACGACGCCCTCCATGTCGGAGCCGTCGGCGGGCAGCACGTCGACGACGGTGCCCATCGCCTCCTTGGCCCGCTCCGTCCACGCCCGGACGCCGAGCGCGTAGCCGACGGCGGCGAGGCCGGTGTGGCAGATCCAGTGGTGGTTCTGCCAGTACGAGCTGGACCACCAGCCGCCCTCGCTCGCGACGGCGAAGTCGTACAGCCGCTCGCCCTGCAGCTCGAGCTTGGCGCGCAGGGCCTCGCGCCGCGCCGGCTCGAGGTCGTCGCCGAGCCACGAGTACGCCAGGGACAGGCCGTGCAGGATCCAGCCGGCGTCGAGGTCGTGGTCGGGCAGGTGGGCGCGGCCCCAGTGGTCGAAGGAGACGGCCGCGGAGATCCAGCGCCACGCCTCCTCGAGGTAGTGGCGCTGGCCCGTGAGCCGGTACGCCAGGGCGAGGTTCGCGGCCGCCGGGCCCAGGTAGGTGATGCTCGCGAGCGGGTGCTCGGCCGGCGGCGCCGTGCGGCGGTACAGGTCGCACTGCTCCGCGAGCCGGCGCCACTGCGGCGCCAGGTCGCCGTCGAGCCGGGACCGCAGGTCCGCCAGCCGGTCCTCGTCGAGCAGTAGCATCCGCGCCGGCGCGATCGTCTCCGTCATGCCGTCGCCTCCTCGTCCGTCGTCCCGTCCGTCGTCCCGTCCGTCGTCGTGCCGGCCAGCTCCGCCGGCAGCGGGTGGACGTCGGCCGCGCCGTCCGCGCGGTGCACCCGCACCTCGGCACCGGCGAGCTCGACGCCCGTCACCTCCGCGCCGCCGCCGCGCGCCTCGGCGTCCGCCTGGAACACGGACACCCAGGTCGCCGACGTCGCGGCCTCGGCCGCCCAGTCCACGTGCGCGCGCTCGCGCTGCGGGTCGTCCGCCGGGCCGGGGCCGGGCCGCACCACCGCCCGGACGGGCACGGGCCCGGCGGGCCCGGTCGCCCGCGCCGTGTGCACGCCGTCGAGCGCCTCCGCCCCGCGCCACGCGGTGCGCACGACGTCGGCGCCGTCCCCGCGGACGCCGAGGGGCACGTCGGGGCGCAGCCCCAGCGTCAGGCGGCGCGGCCGGTCGGCGCGGGCGTGCGCGACGTCGAGCAGGTAGCCGTCGCCGAGCACCACGTGCCGCACGGCGCGGGCGCCGTCGTACCAGGACGTCGCGTCGCCGCGGACCTCGACGGTCAGCGACCGCTCGGTGCGGGCCAGCAGGCGGCCGGCCGCCTCGGCGGGGTCGGCGTCGTCGACGCGGACCACGGGGTGCGCGGCCGCCGACGCGTAGTGCGCCCGCCACGCCGGGTGGCCGTAGGGCACCTGGCCCGGGTCGGGCTGCCAGGGGGTGCTCCGCCCGAACAGGGCGAGGGCGAGCTTGTCGTGGTGGCCGTGCGCCGCGCCGTGCGGGCCGTGGTCGAGGACGGCGTGGAGGCCCGAGCCGCGCAGGACGGCGATCCCCACCTCCTCGTCCAGGCTCACGGTGGGCCGCGGGGCCCGCTCGACCGTCAGCGGCGGGGCCGCGAACCAGGCCGTCGCTCGCAGCTCGTCCTCGAGGCCGTCCGCGGGCTCGTCGTCGCCGTCCCCGGCGGCGGCCTCCGTGCGGGCGTGCGCCGCCACCGCGTCCAGACCGGCGTCGGCGACGAAGCCGTCCGCCAGCGCGGCCAGCTCCGTCCACTCCAGCGCGAGGGACGGGCGCACGTACGGGCCGTCGTGCACCGACGGCAGCACGCCGCCGTCGGTCGCGAGGCCCGCGAGCACGTCGATCATCGCCACGAGCCGGTCGCGGGCCTCCGCGGGCAGCGCCGCGGGGTCGGTGCCGCGCAGCGACAGCAGGTACGCCCGCACGACGAACCCGTGGTAGTACGTGCTGGCCTCCCACTCCCAGCCCCCGCGGGTGCTGGCCGCGAGCGCGTGGGCGAGCTGCCCGTGCTCCCCCGCCAGCCACTCGTCGGCGGCGACGGCGGGCGCCGCGAGGTCCCCGCGCACGAGGGCGGCGGCACGGCTGCACACCCGGCCGGCGGCGTTCAGCCACGCCGTGTAGTTCGACGTGAAACGCCCGTCGGCCACCAGCCGCGCACGGGCGGCGCGAGCGGCCTCGGCGGTCGCGTCGAGCATCCCGAGCACGGGCTCCAGGTCCGCCGCCCGGTCGGGGTCGGCCTCCGCGAGGGACCAGACCGCGTGCCCGACGGACACCGCCCAGATGGCGTCGGTGAGCGCCTGGTGGAACAGCCGGCCGCGCAGCATCCAGTCCTGCGCCCGCTCGTGCTCGCCCCCGCCCGCGACCTCGGCGTAGACGTCGGCGTAGCCCACCAGCAGGGCCACGGCCTCCGCCCGCGCCGCCTCGTCCCCGGTGCGGGCCGCGCGGTGCGCCAGCACCCGGGCCCGCCGCGCCCACGCCTGGTGGCTGAGCACCAGCCAGGCGCCGCGCACCAGCTCCGTGTCGACGACGCAGCCGTGCGGGCAGCGCACGCCGCCCGCGGGCGGCACCGGCCCGGGCACCCCCGCGTGGGAGAGCTCCGTGCCGTGCGTCGGGCAGACGAGGTCGTGCCACCAGCCGCCCCGCTCGCGCGGGAGGCCGGCCGCGACGTCGGCGTCGTCCGAGGTGGTGTCCGAGGTGGTGTCCGAGGTGACGGGGGCGAGGGAGGTCATCGGGGCCAGGTCCCCCCGTCGATGTCGAGCGTGGTGCCGGTGATGTACGACGCCTCCCGCGAGGCCAGGTACTGCACCGCGGAAGCGACGTCCTCGACGGTGCCGGCGCGCCCGATCGGGGTGCCCGCGACCATCTTCTGCTGGGCCTCGTCCGTGCTGAACGTGCCGTGGAACGCCGTGTCGGCGATGTAGCCGGGGGCCACCGCGTTGACGGTGACGCCCTGCGGCCCGAGCTCCTTGGCCAGGCCCTTCACGAAGCCGCGCACGGCCGCCTTCGACGCCGCGTACACGACCGACCCGGGGCCGCCGCCGTTGTGCGCCGCCAGCGACGACACCGCGACGATCCGCGGCCGGTCCGACTCGACCAGGTGCGGGATCGCCGCCCGGGTCGTGCGGAACGTGGCGCCGAGGTTCACGTCGACCACCTTCGCGTAGTGGTCGTCGCTCATCTCCGCGACGGGCACGCGGCCCACGAGGTGGCCCGCGTTGCACACGACCACGTCGAGCCCGCCGAGGAAGGCCACGGCGTCCGCGACGAGCCGGTCGACGTCCTCGGTCGAGGTGACGTCGGCCTGCAGCGCGACCGCCTTGCGGCCGAGCGCCTCGATGTCCGCCACCGTCGCCGCGGCCGCGTCGGCCGAGCTGCCGTAGTGCACCACGACGTCCGCACCCGCGGCGGCCAGGCCGAGCGCGACGCCGCGCCCGATGCCGTGCCCCGCGCCCGTGACGAGCACCTTCGCGTCCGTCATGTCCATCGCCATCTGCTTGCCTCTCTGTCCGACGGGCGACCGTTCGCCGCCCGTCACTTGATGCCCGCGTTCGCGAAGCCGCGGACGAAGTACTTCTGGCCGAGGAGGAAGAGCACCACCATCGGCAGGGTCGCCAGCGTGGTGCCGGCCATGAGGAACGCCCACTGGGTGTCGTTCTCCGTGCGGAACACCGACAGGCCCACCTGGATGACGCGCATCGAGTCGGAGCGCGTCACGAGCAGCGGCCACAGGAAGTTGTTCCACGAGCTCTCGAACGTCAGCAGCGCGACGGTGATGAACGCCGGCTTGACCAGGGGCGTCATGATCCGCGCCCAGATGCCCAGCTCGCTGACGCCGTCGAGCCGCGCCGCCTCCTCCAGCTCGACCGGCAGGTCCAGGTAGAACTGCCGGAACAGGAAGACCGCGAACGGCGTCACCGCGCCCGGGATGATCAGCGCCCACCAGGTGTCGAGCCAGCCGGTGCCGCCCTGGCCGAGGATGTCGTTGCCCCCGAACAGCGGCATGAACCGCACGATGAGGAACTCGGGGATGATCTTCGTGTAGGTGGGGATCATCAGCGCCGCGACGAACCCGAGGAACACGAGCTCCGAGCCGCGGAACCGCAGCCGGGCCAGCGCGTACCCCGCCATCGACGCGATCACGAGGTTGATGGTCGTGTGGCTCACCGCGATGATCAGGCTGTTGCGCGCGTAGGTGAGGAACGGCGCCGCGGCGAGCGCGTCGGCGTAGTTGTGCCACGCCCACTCGGTCGGGAGGAACGTCGGCGGCGTCGCCGCGATGTCGGCCGGCGTCTTGAGGGACGTCAGCACCATCCACACGAACGGCACCACCATCACCACGGAGATGACGGTCAGGGTCACGTAGAGCGCGGTCTTCGACAGGCGCCGGCGCGACGCCGGGGAGCGCCCGACGACGTCGAGCGTGGTGCGCGGCGAGACCGCGCCGAGGTCAGTTGCGGCCACTGTCGCCTCCGTTGAGCCGTCGGTTCGCGAGCGTCAGCAGCAGCAGGAACACGAAGAGGATGATCGACTGGGCGCAGGCGTAGCCGAGGCGGAACTCCCGGAACGCCGACTTGTAGATCTCGTACGTCATCATCGTGGTCGTGTTCGCCGGGCCGCCGTCCGTGAGGATGTAGATGAGGTCGAACGCCTGGAAGGCGGAGATGACCGAGGTGACGAAGACGAAGAACGTGGCCGGCTTCAGCAGCGGCAGCGTGATGCTGAAGAACTGGCGCGTCTTGGAGGCGCCGTCCACCGACGCGGCCTCGTAGACGTCCTTCGGCAGCGACTGCAGCGCCGCCAGGTAGATGAGCATCTTGAGACCGACGCCCTGCCAGATGCCGACGACGATGATCGCGGGCATCGCCCACGTCGTCGACGACAGCCAGTTCTGCGCGGGGATGCCGAAGAAGGCGAGCACCGCGTTGAGCAGGCCGTTGCGCGGGTCGTAGATCCACAGCCACACGAGGGCGACGGCGATGGTCGCCGTCACCTGCGGGATGAAGACGGCGGTGCGGAACAGCGCCCGGGCCCGCAGCTGCGTGTCGAGCATGAGCGCGATGAGCAGCGCGATCCCCATCGCCACCGGCACGGTGAAGAAGGCGTAGACCAGCGTGTTCAGCATGCCCCGGCGGAACACCGGGTCGGTGAGCGCGTCGACGTAGTTCTCGATCCCGTTGAACTTCGGCGGCGTGAGCACGTCGTAGTTCGTGAACGACAGCACGAGGGCCGCGATCATCGGGATGCCGATCCAGATCAGCGCGTGCAGCACCGCCGGCGCCAGCATGAGCATGCCGGCGCGGCGGCGGGCCTTCCCCGCCCGCCCGCGCTGGGACGCGGACGGGCGGGTCGGGACGGTGGGTGGTGCGCTCACGTCGCGCGGCGCGGAGACGACGGCCACGACGACCCCCTCTTCCTCGGTGGGACGGACCCGGTCACGGGACAGGACATGGGTGCGACCGGGTCATGGGACGACCAGGTCACAGGCGCGCGATCGCGTCGTTCGCGATGCCGGCGAGCTGGTCGATGGCGGCCTGCGCGGACTGCTGTCCGACGATGGCGGTCTCGAGGGTCGGCTTGATCTTCTCCCGGATCTCCATCCAGGCCGGGGTGCCGCCCTCGGAGCGCGCCTTGCCGAGGTTGTCGAGCGCGAACGCGACCATCGGGTTGCCCTTGACGTAGTCGCTGTCCTTGAGGTCCGAGATCGCCGGCACGGAGCCGCGCTGCTCGCTCGACACCAGGACGGCGTCCGGGGAACCCATGAACTCGACGAACGCCCGCGCCGCCGCGGGGTGCTTGGAGGTGGCCGACTGGGACACCATCGTGCCGCCCTGCAGCATCGCGGGGTCGGTGTTGCCGAGCACGAACGTGCCGATCTTGTCGATCAGCTCGGGCGACTGCTGCTGCAGCTGCACGTAGAGCGAGTTGTTCGTCATCATGATCGCCGACGTGCCCTGCTGGAGGGTGGTGGGCTGCCCGGCCTCGGTCTTGAGGGCGAAGTCGGCCGAGCCGTCCGCCATCATGTCGAGGAAGAGCTGCAGCGACGCGACGCCCTCGGGGCTGTCGAACAGCACCTCGCGGCCGTCCGGGGAGAAGAGCTCGCCGGAGTTGCCGAACAGGAACGTCTCCCAGCACTGGCGCAGGTCGATGGAGAACGGGTCGAAGCCGACGCGCGTGACCTTGTTGCCGTCCTTGACGGTGAGCTGCTTCGCGACCTCGCGGAGCTCGTCCCAGTTCTTCGGCGTGTCCTTGATGCCGGCCTCGTCGAAGAAGTCCTTGCGGTAGGCCACGATGCGCGTGTCCAGCACCATCGGCAGGGCGTACAGCTTGCCGTCGTACCGCGACGGCTCGAGCACCCGCTCCTCGTACGTGTACCGGGTGGCGAGCGACTCGGGCAGGGGCGCGATCGCGTTCTTGAACGCGAAGGGCGGGATCCAGCCGACGCCGAGCGTGACCACGTCCGCCATGAGGCCGCTGGCCAGGCCCGTGGTGATCTTCTCGTTCAGCGAGCCGTAGTCCGTGTAGTCGACGGTGACGTTGACGTCCGGGTACTTCTCGTTGAACTGCTTGATGAGCTTGCCCTCGAGCGTCTCCTTGCCCGTGGCGCCCTCGAAGAGCGCGCAGAGGAAGGTGATGTCGCCCTCGACCGGGCCGTCGGGGTCTGCGGCGGACGAGCTCCCCGGGCTCGTCGTGCTGCAGCCGGCCACGACGGCCGCGGTCCCGAGCCCCATGGCCGTGAGGAAGCTACGGCGGCTGAAATCCATGACTAGCCCTTTCGATCGGCGTTGATCTCACGCAGGCGGTGGGAGTCGGCGACGACTCCGGTGTAACGATGCACCGACCATAGAGTGACGGCGCACACAGGTCAAGCGCCATTCGCCTGCGAGATCACGCCCCTCGGAGGCAGGAGCCACCGCGGGCTCATGCACTATGATCGGCACCACACAGTCCATCGATGCACTGACCGGGTGGGCTGGTCCCGGAACCGGAGGAGGCCGCACGAGCGCATGGCTGGCATCACGATCCTGGACGTCGCACGCGCGGCCGGCGTGTCCACGAGCACCGTCTCGAACCTGCTGAACGGGCGCACGGGCCGGATGCTGCCCGAGACCCGCGAGCGGGTGGAGAGCACCATCAAGGAGCTCGGCTACCGCCCCAACCGCGCGGCGCGCCAGCTGCGCACCGGCAAGCCGCAGGTGATCGGCCTGGTCGTGCCCTCCGTGGGCAACCCGTACTGGGGCGCGCTCGCCCGCTACCTCGAGGCCGCCGCCCTCACCGAGGGCTACCACGTGCTGCTGTGCAACTCCGAGCGCGACCCCGCGCGCGAGCGGCAGTACGTGGACGAGCTGATCGCCGACGGCATCCGCGGCATCGTGCTGTGCTCCTCCCTGCCGTCGCTGGAGCACGTCTCCGGGCTGATCGACGACGGGCTGCGGCTCGTCGCCTTCGACCGCACCGCCCAGGCCGACGACCCCGTCGGCCTCGTGAACGTCAGCGTCGACAACACGATCGGCGCCGAGCTCATGGGCGAGCACCTCGTGGCGCTCGGGCACCGGCGCATCGCCTTCGTCTCCGGAGCCATCCGGTCCGTCAACCGCACCGAGCGGTTCGAGGGCTTCCTCCGCGCGCTCGAGCGCGCGGGCATCGCGCGGCCCGACGTCGTCACCTGGCCGGGCAGCAGCAGCGCCGACGGCACGTTCGGCGACGTCGAGGCGGCCGAGCTGGGCCGGGTCGCCGCCACCGAGCTCCTGACGGGGCCGACGCCGCCCACCGCGATCTTCGCCGTCAACGACATGACCGCCATCGGCGTCTGCCGCGCCGTCCGCGACGCGGGCATGGAGGTCGGCACGGACGTGTCCGTCGCCGGCTTCGACGACATCGTGCTCGCGGAGCTCTACTCCCCGCGCCTCACCACCGTGCGCCAGCCGATGAAGGAGATGGCCGCCGCCGCGTTCCGCGCCCTGCACGCCCCGGACGACGAGCAGCCGGCGTCGCACGGGTCGTCGCTGCTCTTCCGCCCCGAGCTCGTGGTGCGCGACTCGACCGCCGCGCCCGTGTCCTGACTCCCGACGCCCGTCACAGCGCGGCGGAGGCGAGCGTCTCGCCCCCCGCCCGCGCGATCTCGACGCGCGCGATGCGGTCCAGCGGCAGCGAGGACGCCGCGCCCAGGCCGGTGGACTCGGTCCCCGACCCCGTCCACGTCCCCGCGACCGTGCGGCCGCCGTCCTGGTCGACGAGGACCAGCGCGTAGCCCGTCGCGTCCGCCGGGTCGTAGCGGCCCGAGCGCGGCGGGTACGTGCAGCTCCACTCCAGGCTCGTGCCCCACGGCTTCGCCGTGGCGGTGAGCGACGCCCGCACGTCGACCGCGCCCACGGGCACGAGGTCCACCGCCCTCGACTGGGCGACGGGCGCCGGCGACGAGGGTGCCGGGACCGGGCCCTCCCCCGGCCCGCCGAGCGCCAGCCCGGCGCCGACCCCGCCCACCAGCAGCACGGACGCAGCGACGGCGACCAGGGAGCGCCGACGCCGCCGCGACCGCCGCGCCGCGCCCGCCAGCGCGGCGAGCGGCACGACGTCCGCCAGGTCGCCGTCGTCGTCCCCGCCCGCCACGACGCCCCGCGGGTCCGTGGCGAGCGCGTGCTCCACGGGCACGGACGCGAGCAGCCCGGGCACGCCCGCCAGCTCCGCGACCGCCGCGCGGCAGCCGTCGCAGCCGGCCAGGTGCTCCTCGAACTCGCGGCGGTCGGCCGGGCTGAGCGCCCCCAGCACGTACGCGGCGTCCCACTCGCGGTACGGGTCGGTCGTCGCGGTCATGGCGTCACTCCCTTCTCCTGCAGCGCGAGCCGCAGAGCGCGCAGGGCGTAGTGCATGCGGGACTTCACGGTGCCCTGCGGCACGTCCAGCTCGTCCGCCAGCTCGGCCACCGACCGTCCCCGGTAGTAGGCGCCCACGACGACGGCGCGGTGCTCGGCGGACAGGTCGGCGAGCGCGTCGGCGACGAGCCACGCGTCGAGCACGGCCTGCGTGCGGTCCGGCTCCGCCGGCTCCGGCAGCCGCCCGGTGGCGCGCTCCCGGCCGTGCCGCGCGCTGCGGAGCTGGTCGACGACAAGGTGGCGCGCCACGGTGAAGAGCCACGCGCGGACGGAGTCCTCCGGCCGCTCCAGCACCTCGGGGTGGCGCCACAGCCGCAGCAGGGACTCCTGCACCACGTCCTGCGCGTCGGCGCCGTCGGGCACCAGGCGGGCCACGAACCGCTGCAGGTCGGGGGCGTGCGCGGCGTGGACGGCCTCGAGGAGCTCCTCGTCGGCGCGGGAGCGCGGCCTCACGACGAGCGCTCCAGCCGCAGCGAGAACTCGACGGCCCCGTGGTCGTCCACGGAGACGAACCCGAGCGAGGGCGGGGTCACGCCGTAGTCGGCGAAGGTCACCGGGACGCTGCCGACCACCTGCACGCCGCCGTCGCCGGCCGCGACCTGCGCCGGGACCTCGAGGTCACGGGCGACGCCGTGCACGGTCAGGCGGCCGGTCAGGTCCACCTCGGTGGTGCCCGCCGTCAGGCGTGCCGGGTCGGTGACCGTGAACTCCGCGGTCGGGAACGTGCCCACCTCCATCACGCTGCCACGGAAGTAGGCGTCCCGCGGCGGCTCGTCGGTGTGGATGCTCGCGACGTCCACCCGGACCGTGCCCGCCGTCAGGCTCCCGCCCTCGACGGTGACCTGTCCGGTGACCTGGTCCGTGCGCCCGGTGACGGTCGCGTCCTCGCCCCGCAGCACCTCGTGCACGCGGTAGCCGGCGACCGAGCCGGCCGCCACCTCCCACGTGCCGTCGAGCGACGCCGGGTCGCCGAGCGGCGCGTCCGACGACGCCAGGGTGGGGACGTCGGCCGCCGCCCGGTTGACGTGGTCGGCGTACAGCCCCGGCCCGACGAGCACGGCGGCGCCACCGAGCACGACCAGCCCGGCGCCCACCCCGACCAGCACCTTCGTCCGCCTGCGCACGACCGGCCCCTTCCGTCGTGCCACGCCCGCGGCGCGGCTCCTACCCGGCACGACGAGGCGGGCGCCGCCGAGGTTCAGCCGGATCCGGTGCCGCCGCGGATGAACCTCGCGCGCCGCGGTCTCGTCGTCCCCCATAGGTGCACCGAGCCGTGCATCGGAGCGGAGGAGACATCATGCGCACCACGAGCAGGCGACTCGCGGCCCTGGCCGCGACGGCGGCGCTCGCCGGCACCCTGGCCGCGTGCAGCGGGGGCGGCGGCAGCTACGGCGGCGGGGCGAGCACCCCGGCCGACACCACGACGGGCTCGTCCACGGGGTCGTCCACGGGCTCGACGTCGGACGGGGGCGGGTCGTCGAGCACGGCCGCGCTGAGCACGGCCAAGACCAGCCTCGGCACGATCGTCGTGGACGGGAAGGGCATGACCGTCTACTACTACGAGCCGGACGATCCCGGGTCGGGCAAGAGCGCGTGCACGGACGCGTGCCTGGCCGCGTGGCCGCCGGTGCACGCCGGCAGCGGCACCCCGAAGGTGCAGGGCGTGACGGCCGAGGTCGGCACGATCACCGGCAACGACGGGAAGCCGCAGGTGACGCTCGACGGCCACCCCGTCTACCTGTACGCGGGTGACGGCGCGCCCGGGGACGTCGCCGGCCAGGGCATCCAGGACATCTGGTGGGTGGTGGCCCCGGACGGCTCCGAGATCGAGACCATGGCGTCCGGCTCCGGGGGCGGCTACTGACGCCCGTCAGGCGACGAAGGCGCCCTGCCACACGGTGTCGAACGGGGTCCGGGCGGCGACGCGTGCCTCGATGCCGCGGGTCACCATGTCCTTGGCGACGCGGACGGCCTCGGGCACGTCGGCGCCCTTGGCCAGCTCGGCGGTGATCGCCGCCGCGAACGTGCAGCCCGCGCCGGAGACGCGCTCCTCGCCCACCTTCGGCGCGGCGAAGACGGTGACGTCCTCGCCGTCGAACAGGACGTCGACGGCGTCCTCGCCGGGCAGCTCCACACCGCCCTTGGCGACGACGTAGCGGCGGCCGGTGCCGTCGCCGAGCCGGGCGTGGATGCGGCGGGCCGCCTCGACGAGCTCCTCCACGGAGGTGATGTCGTCCATGCCCGCGAGGGTCTTCGCCTCGAACAGGTTGGGCGTCACGACGGTGGCCAGCGGCAGCACGCGCTCGCGCAGCGCGGTGTCGGTGTCGAGGGCCGCGCCCGGCTCCTGGCCCTTGCAGATGAGCACGGGGTCGAGCACGACGTGGCGCCACGGCTGCGACTCGAGCGAGCGGGCCACGACGTCGATCGTCGTCGGCGTGCCGAGCATGCCGACCTTGACCACGTCGAGCGCGTGGGTCGACGTGGCGGCCTCGAACTGGTCCGCGATGACCTGCGGGTCGACGGGCACGAACCGGTGGCCCCAGTCGTGCTTCGGGTCGAACGAGACGATGCAGGTCAGCGTGCCCACCCCGTAGGCGCCGAGCTGCTGGAAGGTCTTGAGGTCGGCCTGGATCCCGGCCCCTCCCGTGGCCTCGGAGCCTGCGATGACGTACGCGAGCGGCGGCGTGGTGCTCATGGGGGGACAGCCTACGACCGCGCCCGGACGGTGGAAGAATAGGTCGGGACGCGAGGAGGTGCGGGGGCAGGTGGACGGGTCGAAGCTGTTGGGCCTGCTGGCCGACGCGCTGGCGCGCATCGACGGGGACCTGCCGCTGGCGGCACGACTCTGCATCGCGTGCGTGGAGGTGGTCGGTGCCGAGAGCGGCGCCCTGACGGTGTCCCCCTCCCCTGACGAGCGCCTGGTGGTCACGACCTCCGACGGGGTCTCCGCGCGGATCGAGGACCTGCAGGAGGTGCTCGGCGAGGGTCCGGTCCAGCTCGCGCTCGAGCAGGACCGGATGGTGGTGACGCCGATCAACGGGGACGCGGGCAGCGCGTTCCCGGTGTTCTCCCAGATGGTGCGGTCCATCAGCGGCCCGGGGACGGCGTACGCCGTGCCGATGCGGGTCCGGGGCACGGTGATGGGGGTGCTCAGCCTGTACGCCGCCGACGACCACCTCGCCCGCACGCTCGTGGACGTGCAGTTCCTCGCCGACGCGGTCGGGACCTCGCTCCTCGACGACCTGGAGCCGCTCGACTGGTCGGTCCAGGCCCGCATCCACCAGGCTGCCGGCATGGTGACGGCACAGCTGCGGATCCCGCCCGCCGACGCCCTCGCCGTGCTCCGGGCGCACGCCTTCGCCCGGTCCTCGACACTGCAGGACGTCGTCGACGACGTCCTGGACGGTCGGCTCGACTTCACATCGGACGACGAGACAGAAGGAACCATGGAGCCATGACGCTGCGCACCCCTGCCGACTCGCTCGCCGACGTGGCGGCAGAGCTCCTCCGGGAGCACGACGTCGCCGACCTGCTCCTGCGCCTGACGCGGGACGCCACCCAGTTCGCCCGCGGTGACGCGGCGGGCATCCTCGTCCGCACCCACGACGGGCCCCTCGAGCTGCTCGCCGCCACGTCGCACCGGGCCACCTACATCGAGCTCTTCCAGACGCAGCGCGACGAGGGGCCGTGCGTCGACGTGATCAGGACCGGCCGGCCCGTGGCCGCCACGGGCCGTGACGAGATCGTCGCCCGGTGGCCCGGCGTCGGCCCGGCGATCGTCGGTGCCGGCTTCGAGGCCGTGCACGCCTTCCCGCTCGACTGGCAGGGCGGCGTGCTCGGCGGGCTCAACATCTTCGGCCGCGGGGCCGAAGCCCTCGACGACGAGTCGGCACGTGCGGCGCGGGCCCTGGCGAGCATGGTGACCCTGGTCATCGTGCAGCCGGAGCGCCTGCGCCCGGACGAGGTGGACCGGCGGTTGCGGCGCGCGCTGGGCGGGCGGGTCGTCATCGAGCAGGCCAAGGGGGCCCTCGCCTACCAGATGGGGATCGACCCGGCGAACGCCTACGAGGTGCTGCTGGAGCGGTCGGTCCGCGAGGGCATCCCCCTCACGCAGACGGCCCGCCAGGTGCTGCGGGAGGCGCAGCAGCGCTGACGCACCCGCCGCGTCCTCGTCGGACGCGCGCCCTAGGGTGGGGCGCATGAGCGTGAAGATCGGGGCCCACGTCGACCTGTCGGACGCCGTCGCGCAGGCGGCGGAGATCGGGGCCGAGGTGGTGCAGGTGTTCCTCTCGGACCCCCAGGCGTGGAAGGTGCCGCCGTTCGACGACTCCGCCCACCCGGGCGGCGCGGAGGCGTTCCGCGAGGAGACGGCGGCCGCGGGGATCGACGTCTACGTGCACGCGCCGTACGTCATCAACGTGGCGTCCACCAACAACCGCATCCGCATCCCGAGCCGCAAGCTGCTGCAGCAGATCATGACCGGCGCCGGCGAGATCGGGGCGCGGGGCGTCGTCGTGCACGGCGGTCACGTCACCGCGAAGGACGACCCGGACGTCGGCTTCGACAACTGGCGCAAGGCGATCGACGCGCTCGAGACCGACGTGCCCGTCCTCATCGAGAACACGGCGGGCGGCGACTTCTCGCTGGCGCGCCGCCTCGACCGGCTGGAGCTGCTCTGGGCCGCCGTGATGCGGGCGAACGGCGCGGAGAACGTCGGCTTCACGCTCGACACCTGCCACGCCTGGGCGGGCGGCATCGACCTCGCGACCGCCGTCGACGACATCCGCGCGATCACCGGCCGCATCGACCTGGTGCACGCCAACGACTCTCGCGACACCGCCGGGTCGGGCGCCGACCGCCACGCACACTTCAGCGACGGGAACATCCCCGCGGAGCTGCTGGTCGGCGTGGT
This sequence comes from Isoptericola sp. NPDC057653, assembly GCF_042799955.1. Taxonomy (NCBI): domain Bacteria; kingdom Bacillati; phylum Actinomycetota; class Actinomycetes; order Micrococcales; family Promicromonosporaceae; genus Isoptericola; species Isoptericola sp. NPDC057653. The sequence goes on from NZ_JBHVHP010000001.1 coordinate 165,614, forward strand.
CGCGGCGGCCGGCGCCCCCGTCGTCTGCGAGACCCACGGCGACATGGGCCCGGACATCGCCTGGCTGCGGGAGCGGCTGGGCTGACCACCGGGCGGCCGCGACCGTCGGGCGACGGCCGCGCCTGTGGACGAAGGCCCCGCCTGTGGACGAAGGCCCCGCCTGTGGACGAAGGCCCCGCCTGTGGAGGACCGGAGCGGCGGGGTACGCCGGTCCGCGAGCATGCCGGGCATGACCACCGACGCGACCACCGACCCCCTCGCCGCCGAGACCGCCGAGACCGCCGAGACCGTCGAGACGGCCGAGGACGCGACGACCCGCCTCCGCCGCGCCACCGACCCCTTCTGGGTCCCCGCCACCGACCCGGACCTCGATCCCGACGTCGACGACGCCGAAGGCGGCCCCGGGGCTCCCCGACCCCGGAGGCGCGCCCGCCGGCTGCTGCCCGACGGCCTCGCCGAGGCTGCCGCGGGCGCCATCCGGTACGAGAGCGCCAGGCGGGGCATGACCCAGCAGGACCTGTCCCTGGCGCTCGGGCGCTCACGCTCCGCGGTCTCCGCCCGCTACACCGGCCAGGTGCCGTGGTCGCTCGACGACGTCGGGCGGCTCGCCTCGCTCTACGGCTGCCACGTGACCGACCTGCTCACCGAGCCACCCCGCGTCCGCTCGCCCTGGTGAGCCCTGGGGATCGTCACTTCAGGCGCCACTGCCGGTCGCCGCAGACGGCCCCGGGCGCCTCCCGCCCGTCGGTCGGCTCGTCAGCGGGTACTCCCCGCGCGGCGTCAGCCAGCCCCGGCGTGTCGCGGCCCGGGCGCGCCGTCGCCGCCAGGACGTTGTCTTCTTTCGCTCCGTCGGCAGCCCGGGAGTTCCGCGCGCCCGACCGTCACCGATGCGGCCCCGCCCGCAACGACCGCCCCGCCGGACTCCCTCCGCCCCGACGGGCACCGTTCCCGTCCCGCGAGAGATGCGTGCTGCGCAGGATCCGCGCCCGCCTGGCGGGAGGCACTCTCGGTCTGCCGGCGGAGCGAAAGAAGACAACGTCCTCGAGCCGAGGACACGCCGGCACACGCGACACGCGACACGCGCGTGCCTCTCGAGCTCGGGCGAGGCCTGCCCGGGCCCGACGGCGCGCGGGTCGCGGGGACCTCAGGCGTCCGCGAGCCCGGCGTCGTGCACGACGATCGCCGCCTGCACGCGGTTGGCGGCGTCCAGCTTGGTGAGGATGCGCGAGACGTGCGTCTTCACGGTGGGCACGCTCATGTAGAGCTCCCCGGCGATGTCGGCGTTGGACAGCCCGCGGGCGACGGCGAGCGCGACCTCCCGCTCGCGGTCGGTCAGCGCGTCGAGCCGCGCGGCCGCGGCCCGGCGGCCGTCGGGGGCGGAGCGGTCGGTGACGGCCGCGATGAGCTGCTCGGCCACGCGTGGAGACAGGGTCGGCTCCCCGGCGGCCGCGGCCCGGACGGCCTCCACCAGGCGCGCCGGGGGCGTGTCCTTGAGCAGGAACCCGGCGGCCCCGGCGCGGAGGGCCTCGACGATCATGTCGTCGGCGTCGAACGTCGTGAGCACGATGACGCGCACGTCGCGCAGGTCGCGGAGGTCGCGCAGCCGCCGCGTCGCCTCGATGCCGTCCAGGCGCGGCATGCGGATGTCCATGAGGACGACGTCCGGCCGCTCCCGGGCGACCACGGCCAGCGCCTCCATGCCGTCGGACGCCGAGGCGACCACCTCCAGGTCCGGGTCGCCGCCCAGGATGAGGGTCAGCCCCGACCGCACCAGCGGGTCGTCGTCGACCAGCACCACGCGCGTCGTCCCGTTCATGCCGTCCCCCTCGCCCTGTCCAGCTCTGCCGCGGACCACGGTAGCCAAGCCTCCAGCCGGAACTCCGCGCCGCGCCCGTCCGGCGTCGTGCCGTGCGAGAGCCGGCCCCCGACGAGGTCGACCCGCTCCGTGAGACCCACCAGCCCGAGGCCGGACTCCGGCGCGGCGGGGCCGGCGGGCGCCGGCCCCACGGTGCGCACCGGGTTGCGGACCACGATCGTCAGCCCCTCGCCCGGCGCGCCGCTCACGGCCACCGTCACCGGCGCCCACGGGGCGTGCTTGCGCGCGTTGGTCAGCCCCTCCTGCACGATCCGGTACGCGTGCCGGCTCACGACCTCGCCCAGCCCGTCCGTCCCGCCCGTGCGCGCCGCGAGGCGCACGTCCGCGCCGTTCGCCCGCGCCTCGGCGAGGAGCTCGTCGAGGTCCACGAGCGAGGGCTGCGGCGGCTCGGGGGCGGCCGGCACCCCGGGCTCCCCGGGCTCACCGGGCGAGGTCGCGCGCAGCACGCCGAGCACCTCGCGCAGCTCGGCGAGCGCCGCGTGGGCGTTGTCCTGCACCACGGCGGCCGTCTCGGCGACCTTCTCGGGCGGGAGGTCCGTGCGATAGGCCAGCGCGCCGGCGTGCATCGCGACCAGCGAGATGCGGTGCGCGAGGACGTCGTGCATCTCGCGCGCGATCCGCGTGCGCTCCGCCGTCCGCGCCTGCGCGACGCGGCTCGCCTGCTCCCGCTCCGCCGTCTCGGCCCGCTCCCGCAGCGACACCAGGTGCTCGCGGCGCAGGCCGATGTACGCGCCGATCCAGACGAACAGGGCGTACATGACCACGCCACCGACCAGCTCGATCCACCGGTCGTACGACTCCGGGGTGACGTACGGGTGCAACGAGCTGTGCACACGCCCCGCGGCCACGAACACCACCCCGGCGACGGCGATCTTCCACCACCGCCGCCCCGTGGCCAGGGAGATCACCGCGATGGTCTCCGCGCCGACCACCAGGGACGAGACCGACGCCGCCGCGCACAGCACCAGGGCGATCGTCAGGGGCGCCCGGCGGCGCAGCAGCAGGAGCCCCAGGCCGGCCAGGCCGACGAGGAAGTCGAGCGCCCACTGGCCGTCGGTCATGACCCGCTGCCCGGTGTCCGCCTCCCAGGCGACGAGCAGCATCACCGTCAGCCCCGTGAGCAGCGCCACGAGCAGCCGCCATGCCTCTCCCCAGACGCGAAGGGCGCGGGTCGGGCGGGCGGGAGCGTCGGGCACGACGTCGAGCCTAGGCACCGGCGGGCCGCCGGGCATCCGCCGGGCGGAGGGGGCGCATCCTCCGGAAGGAGGACACGAACCATCCCCTCGCCGGACGCGCGGACGCCCACGCCCGGGCAGGCTGGAGCCCATGATCACCGTGGAGCACCTCACCAAGAGATACGGGCCGGCCGCCGCCGTGGACGACGTGTCGTTCACCGTCGAGCCCGGCCACGTCACGGGCTTCCTCGGCCCGAACGGCGCCGGCAAGTCCACGACGATGCGCATGATCTGCGGGCTCACGCCCGCGACGTCGGGCTCGGCACGCGTCCTCGGCAAGCCGTTCACCGCGCTCGCCAACCCCGGCCGGCGCGTGGGCGTGCTGCTCGACGCGGGCGCCCAGCACTCCGGCCGCACCGGCCGCGAGGTGCTCACGCTCGGCGCGCTCATGACCGGCGTCGACCGCCGCCGCATCGACACCACCCTCGAGCTGGTGGGCCTCACCGACCGGGAGGCCGCCCGCCGCGTGGGCCAGTACTCCCTCGGCATGCGGCAGCGGCTCGGCCTCGCGTCCGCCCTGCTCGGCGACCCCGAGGTGCTCATCCTGGACGAGCCCGCCAACGGCCTCGACCCGGCCGGCATCCGCTGGATGCGCGACCTGCTCGACGACTTCGCCTCCCGCGGCGGCACCGTGCTGCTCTCCTCGCACCTGCTGCGCGAGATGGAGGCCGTGGCCGACCGGATCGTCGTCATCGGCCGCGGCCGCGTCGTCGCCGAGGGCCACAAGGACGACCTGCTGCGGCAGGCCGGCACGTTCGTCCGCTCCACCGACGACGCCGCGCTGGCCCGCGCCCTGCGGCAGGGCGGCGCCGGCGTCGAGGAGCTCGTCACCGGCGGGCTCTCCGTCGAGTCGGAGCCGATCGACGTCGGCCGCGCGGCCGCCGCGGCGGGCGTCGTGCTCGCCGAGCTGCGCGCCGCCGACTCCCGCGGCCTCGAGGACCTCTTCCTCGAGCTCACCGCCGACGACGCCCGCGAGCAGACCCGGACGGAGGTGCCGGCATGACCACCGCATCGACGGTCGCGCAGGACGCGACCAGGACCCGCAGCTCCCGCGCGGACGTCCGGCCCATCTCCTTCGGCACGCTCACGCTGGTCGAGTGGCGCAAGCAGCTCGACACCCGCGCCGGGCGCTGGATGCTCGCCGTCATCGCGATCGTCACGATCGCGGTCCTCGCCGTGATGGTAGGCGTGAACGGCGGCAACCACTCGTTCAGCGCCTTCGTCATCGGTACGACGACGCCGTCCGCCATGCTGCTGCCCATCGTGGGCGTGCTCGCGGCGACCTCCGAGTGGTCGCAGCGCACCGCCCTCGTGACGTTCACCCTCGAGCCGCGCCGCACCCGCGTCGGCCTGGCGAAGGTGGTCGGCGCCATCGGCTCCGGCCTCGCGCTCCTCGTGCTGACCGTCGGCCTCGCCGCCCTCGCGCACCTGCTGGTGATCGTGTTCCGCGACGCCACCCCCGCGTGGGACCTGTCGTTCCAGTCGGTCCTCCTGCTCGCGCTCACCGTGGTGCTGTTCATGGCGCAGGGCGTGGGCTTCGGCCTGCTGCTGCGCAGCACGCCCGGCGCGATCGTGACGCTGCTCCTGGTGCCGACGCTCTTCGGCCTCCTCGCCGGGCTCGTGCCCGGCATGGCCGGCGCCATCCCGTGGATCGACCTCGGCACCGCGACCGAGCCGCTGCTCTTCGGCGGTGGGCTCGACGGCGAGGGCTGGGCGCACCTCGGCACCGCGGCCCTCATCTGGGTGGTCGCCCCGCTCGTCGGCGGCCTGTGGCGCGTGGCCCGCAGCGAGATCTCGTCGTCCTGATCATGGCGGCCTGACCGACCGACGCCGGCCGGATCAGCCGTCGAGGTGCCCCCGCATCTCGACGGCGATCTGGTCGGCGTCGAGCTGTTCCAGGGCCCTGCTCAGCAGGTCCGAGTCGTACGTCCCCACGGCCCGGGCCTCGAGCAGGGCCTTGCGCTGCGCGGCGATCGTCGCGAGGCGGAGCTCGAAGAACTGCTGGGACAGCTCCTCGGGCGTGGCTTCCTCCTCGTCCTGGTCGGCCTGCTCCCGCACGACGACCGACCGCACCCGCTCGACGACGTACGGCGCGTACGGGGTGCCGTCCTTGCGGCGCAGGTCGGGGTCGTCGAGCATCTCGCTGGCGGTGCCGTCGACGATCTCGCGCAGGCCCTCCGTACCCTCCACGAACCGGGAGGAGGTGACGCCCGACAGGCCCAGCCGGCGCACCACCCATGGCAGCGTGCCGCCCTGCACCAGCAGGGTGCCGGCGGCGACGCCGAACGCGATGAGGATGAGCAGCGAGCGCTGCGGGAAGTCGTTGGGAAGCGTCTGGGCCGCGGCCAGCGTCACGACGCCGCGCATGCCCGCCCACACGATGACCACGCCCTCCTTGGGCCCGAGCGGGGCCGCGAGCAGGTAGTCGACGTCGGCGATCCGCCGCGTGAACCGGCGCCGGAACTCCGTGACCCGGTCCATGCGGCGCTTGCGCAGCCGCTCCCGCTGGCCCTCGGACAGCGACCCCGCCGCCGCCCGCTTCGCCGCCTGGACGCTGCGGCGGCGCTGCTGCTTCTGCACCTGGCGGCGCACGTTCCCGAGCTCCCAGACCCGCTGGTCCCCCGTCGACCACGACGTCGCGAGCTCGGTGGCCGCCTGCGGCGTGATGATCCCGCGGGAGTCGCTGAGCTCGTCGAGCTTCGCGGAGACGCGCCGCTCCATCTGGTCGAGCGTCTCGCGCACCTGCTCCGCGCGCCGCCGCCGGGCCGCGAGGTAGCGCAGCAGCGGCAGCACGAACATCGCGCGCAGCGCGATCACGCACACCGCCGCGAGGGTCGCGACGCCCACCGCCAGCCAGAGGGAGCCGTGGGCCTCGCGCACGTCCTCGACGAGGCCGAAGACCTCGAGGCCCATGGCCAGGAACAGCCCGCCCTCGAGCAGGGTCTCGATGGTGCGCCAGTTCATGCGTTCCGCGACCCGGTCCTGGGGGCGCAGGTGCCGCGCGGAGAGCGTGCTGGTGACGAGGCCGGCCGCGACGGCGGCGACGATGCCGGAGGCGTCGAGCTCCTCGGCCGGCAGGTAGGCCGCGAACGGCACCACGAACGACACGGCGGTGGACAGGGCGGCATGCTTCAGGTGCTCGCGGACCCACAGGCCGAGGCGGCCCACGATCAGGCCGATGACGACGGCGAGGAGCACCGCCTTGACGAAGCTGCCGACCACGCCCCACACGCTGACGCTCACGGCCGTCGCCGCGATGGCGGAGCGCAGCAGCACCAGCGACGTGGCGTCGTTGAGCAGGCCCTCGCCCTCGAGCATGACCACGACCCGCTGCGGTGCGCCCAGCTTCTTGATGATCGACGTGGCGACGGCGTCCGTCGGGCTGACGATGGCGCCCAGGGCGATGCCGGCGGCGAGGTCGATGCCCGGGATGACCGCCGAGAAGACGAACCCGAGGAGGACGGCGGAGATGACCACGAGCAGCACGGCCATGCCGCCGATCGCGGTGAAGTCGCGGCGGAAGTCCATGGACGGGAACGACGCCGCCGAGGCGTAGAGCAGGGCCGGCAGCACCCCCACGAGGATGACCTCGGGGTTGATCGGGATGGCCGGGACGACGGGCAGGAAGCTCACGGCGACGCCGACCAGCACCAGCACCAGCGGCGCGGCGACCCCGGCGCGGGGTGCCAGGGCGGTGACGGCGATGACGACGACCGCCGCGAGCACGCTGACGAGGAGGACGTCCATGCCGAACAACGTAAGCGCCCGCCCGCGCGTTCTCCCGGGGCCGTCACCGAACCGGAATCAGAGTGACTCAGGTCACACGCTGTCAGGGGTTGCGTAACGATATATCGCGTCCTATCTTAGATACGTCGCCGCCCGAGGTAGAGGTGCCGCAGGCACTCCCCGGCCGACACGAACCCTGAATCCCACACAGTGAGGACACCGCTCATGCGTACCCCCCGAGACACGACCTTCGACCCCCGATCCTTCGATCCCCGGTCCTTCGACCGGCACCCCTTCGACCGGCAGCCCGGCCCCCGTGGCGACCGCCGCCGGCGCGGGGAGTTCCCCGGCCCCGACGGCTTCGGCCCCGGGTTCCCGCCTGTCCCTCCGGGCTTCGGCCCGGGCTTCGGCCCGCGCGGGCACCGGGGCGGCGGCCGCCGCGCCGGCCGCGGCGAGATCCGCGCCGCGCTCCTCCTGCTGCTCTCCGAGCAGCCCATGCACGGCTACCAGGTGATCACCGAGCTCGCCTCGCGCACCGACGGCCGCTGGCGTCCGAGCCCGGGCGCCGTCTACCCGGCCATCTCCCAGCTCCAGGACGAGGGCCTCGTCTCCGTGGCGGACGACGGCGGACGACGCCTCGCCTCGCTCACCGACGAGGGCCGCGCCTACGTGGAGGAGCACCGCGACGAGCTCGGCAACCCGTGGCAGAAGGTGGCCGAGGACCCGCGCCGCCAGGGCCACGAGCTGCACGTCGCGATGCGCGCCCTCGGCGGCGCCGTCGAGCAGGTCGCCCGCGCGGGCAGCCGCGCCCAGGCCGAGGCCGCGGCCGCGGTGCTCGACAGGGCCCGGCGCGAGGTCTACCTCGTGCTGGCGGACGCGACCGACGTCACCGACGCCGACGCGGACGACACCGACGACCCGTCAGCCGAGGCCGACGATCTCGGTCGGTGACCACCGCACGAGCCGCCCGGCGACGGCGAGCTGGACCCCCCAGCCGTCGCCGCCGAGCTGCAGCTGCCAGAGCTGCCGTCCCGTGGCGGCGTCGAGCGCTACCCAGTGCACGACGTCGCCACGGGCGTAGTCCGGCACCACGAACGCGGCCAGCCGCCCGTCGGTGAATGCCGCCTCCACGAACCGCGGCCCGTAGGCGCCGAGCGCGTCGACCCCCTCCACGAGGTCGGGCCGCGACCACAGCACCTCGCCCGTGCCGAGGTCCAGCCCGTACACGCGGCGGCCCTCGTCCACGACCACCGCCACCTGCGCCGTCCGGACCAGCAGGTTCGAGGCGCGCAGGTCGGTGCTCCACAGCTCGTCGCCGTCGGCGTCGGTCGCCACCGTGGCGTCCCGGCGCCGTTCCAGCACCACCCCGTCGCCGCCGCCGTCCGTGCTCAGCGGCACCAGGTAGCGGCCCCGGAGCGCACGCACCTCGCTGCCGTCCGCGCGCAGCAGCCGGTCCGGGTCGTCGCCGCCCCGCAGGACGGCGTCCGCGTCGACCCCGGCCAGGTAGCCGCCCGTCGCGAGCGGCTCCACCGAGAACCCCTCGAACGTCGGCCGGTCCCCGGGCCGGTCCAGCCGCACGCCGTCCGGCGTGAACCACGCGTCGACGCCGCAGCCGCCCAGCCACAGCACGTGGTCCGTGATCGAGGTCTGCACCCCGCCGCGCAGGTCCACCCCCGACGTCGTGCCGTCCTCCGCCCAGCGCACGCACATCGCCGGGTCCACCGTGGCGTCGAACGGCATGGTCTTCTCCCAGCGGACCTTCCCGGTGGCGCCGTCCTCCAGGCGGACCCGCAGGTCGTAGCCGTCGGGGATCGCCCCCGCGCCCGCCGCGCCCGCCGCGACCTCGTCCGCCACCTCCGGGTCGACCGGCGCGGCGTCGCCCACCCACTCCGTCGTCACGAGGCCGCCGTCGGGCCCGGGGAACGCCATCGTCGACGCGAACCCCACCTCCCGCGAGCCCGCCACCGTCCCGTCGGCGTCCACCACCGTGACGGTGCTGCGGCCGCCGCCGGCGGCCGGCCGGGCCGACACGCACACGATGCGCTCCGTCGGCGACGGCTGGAAGTCGCCGGACCAGACCTGCATGCCCGGCCCGCAGGTGGTCGACCCGTCGGGCAGGGCCACGCTCCAGCGCCGGTCCCCCGTCTCCACGTCCAGACCGAGCAGGGCGGGCCCCTGCTGGGCCACCACCAGGCCGCCGAGCACCCCCACCAGGCCGCCGGGCGCGCTGCCCTCCGTCGGGACCCGCCACACCTCGCGCGGCTCGTCGGTGAGGTCCAGCACGCCGCCCGGCGCGGCACGGAGCGCCGCGAGCCGGCCACGGTCGCCCACCGTGTCCACCACGACCGCCGTCAGCGCCGCCGCGACGACCACCACCGCCGCGACCAGCCGCCGCCCCCGCAGGAACCCGCGGACACGGTCGGCCGCCTGACGCAGGGTCAGCCCGACGGGCTCCTCGGGCGGCAGCTCGTCGAGGTCGACGTCGTCCGCCGGGTCGAGGTCGATGAGGAGCGGGCCGTCCGACACGGCGGGCCGGCGCGTGGTCCGCACCTCGGCCGCAACCTCGTCCTCCTCGTCGCCGTCGGGCTCGAGGTCGAACGTGAAGGCGTCGTCGTCGGCGCCGTGCCGTCGGGCCACACCTCGAAACTAAGCCCGGCCGGCACCCCGCAGCGACCCGGGATCGCGATGCACCGTGATCCCGTCCTCGCTGACGTACGAGGCCCCGTCGCCCTCCGTCGTCCGCAGCAGGAGGATGCCGCCGAGCGCCGCCGGGCGCTCACCGAGCCGCTCCGCGCGGGAGTCCTCCTGGAGCACCCGCCCGGTGGCCAGGTCGAGCCGCACCAGCGCGTACCCGTCGTCGTCCCCCGCGACCGTCAGCAGCGCCTCGCGGCCGTCCGTCAGCGCGCCCTGGAGCCACCGGTCGTCCTGCCAGCCCGGCACCGGCTCGCCGACCGACCAGCGCTCCGCGCCCGTCCCGGCGTCCAGGCCCACGAGCACCCCGTCGGGCTGCTGGAGCAGCACCGTGCCGGCCGTCCGCACCAGCACCTCGGAGCCGTCGTCGAGCAGGCCCGGCTCCTCCTCCGGCACGGGTCCGCCCTGACGGGGCCGCACCCACAGCGGGTCGCCGCCCAGGGCGGCGGGGTCCAGCGCCGTCAGGCCGTCGGCCGTCAGGACGAGCCGCGGGCCGGCCGAGCCGTCCGTGGCCGCCGGGTCGAGCAGGACACCGGGCAGCACGACGTCCGGCCCGTCCAGCGCGGTCAGCCGCGACCGGCCGTCCTCCTGCGGCACGGCGACCCCGCCGTCGACGGACCGCAGGACCGCCTCGCCGTTCCCGGGCGCCCCGACGACCGGCGCCGTCTCCCCCGCCCCCGGGGGCGTCCACACGAGGTGCGCGCCGCACCGGCCCAGCTCGACGAGGCCCGGCGACGAGCGCAGACCGTAGCCGGCGAAGTCCAGCTCGATCGTGTCGTTCATCCACAGGAGGCACTGGTCCGTGGCCGCCGGGTCGAACGGGACGTCCACGGTGGCGCGGACGTCGCCGCTCAGCGCGTCCTCGACCCGCACCCGCAGGCCCGGCCCGTCCAGCGTCTCGAGCGCGCGGAGCGCCGCGTCCTCGTCCGCGAACCCCCGGGCCTCGGGCAGCGGCCCGTCCGGCTCGACCACGAGGACCGTCCCGCCCGCGGCGGGGGCGACCGTCACCCCGGAGACGTCGCCCAGGCCGCGCGTGCCGACGACCGTGCCGTCCGCGGCGATCACCGAGACGGCGCGGTCCGTCAGGTCCCCGCTGAGGCACACCACCTCGTCGAGGGGCATCGTCCACTCCACCGGGTCGACCGGGCCGGGGCCGCACTCGACCTGCTCGCCGAGGGGCTCCCGCCACGCCTCGTCGCCGGTCGCCGCGTCGAGGCCGACGGCGTCGGTCCCGTCCTGCGCGACGACGACGCCGCCGGCGAGCACCGCCAGCACGCCGCTGTCGGTGTCCGCGCTCCAGCCCTCGTCGGCCACGGCCGCGGCGGCGTCGCGCACCCCGCCGGGCGCGGCGACCAGGAGGTCCAGCCGGTGCCGCTCCGCGAGGGCGTTCCCGGCGGCCGTGCCGCCGACGGTGAGGACGACCGCGCCCGCGACCGCGCCCGCGACGATCCCCCACGTGCGCGGCCGCACCCGGCGGACCGCCGCGACCAGGCGCTCCCCCGCGCCGGGCGGGACGTCCTCGGGCTCCGCGGCGTCGTCGACCGTCTCCGGTTCGTCCGGCTGGAGGTCGAAGGTGGCCATCGAGCTCCGGCGACGCGACATGGACGGAGGGTAGCGGCGCGCCCACGGACCGGCGCCCCGCGTCCCGCGGCGCGCCGGTCAGATCACCCGGCCGCGCTCCACGCTGCGGGAGACCGCCAGCTCGAGCAGCGCCGTGCGGGCCCGGCGGCGCCGGTCGTCCGGGTCCACGGTGAGCCGGTCGCCGGGGTTGGCGCGACGGGCAGGGGCCTCGCCGACGGGGTGCGCCGGGCGGGCCGGCGCCGCCGCGACCGGCCGGGGCAGGCTCGGGCGGGTCGGCATCGTGAGGGGCGTCGGGACCGGCGTGGTGGACATGGACATCAGGGCCTCCTTCCGGCGGCCCGTCCGGCCGCACGCCCCCATGCTGCGCCGCACGCGTTGCGGCCGTGTTGCCCCGGCGTGACGTCCGCGTCAGGAGTGCCGCGGGCGGGCTCGGCCGGTCAGAGGAAGACGACCGTGCGCGGCCCCAGCGGGCGCAGCAGCACCCGCCAGCTCACGGCCTGCGCCACCAGCACGGCGGCGAAGGCGCCCAGCACCGGCCACGTCAGGCCGTGCAGCACGGCGGGCGGCGCGGCGAGCGCGAGGACCGCGGGCCCCACGACGGCGGCCGTCGCCACGACGGGGACGACCGCGAGGACCGGCCCCGCGCCCCGCACCGCCCCCGTGCGGTGCACGCCGCGGTCGAGGTCGAACCGGGCCGCGAGCGCCAGCCCCGCCGTGGCGACGAGCAGCACCGCCGCGACGAGCGCGGACGCCGTGCCCAGGGCGGCCACGGCCAGCGCGGCGAGCGCCGCGAGGGTGGCCAGGGCGGCGGCCGGCACCAGGGCGCGCCGCACGCGCCGCCGGGCCTCTGCCGCGAGGGCGGCGGGCGCCCGGGCCGCGACGACGAGCCCGCCGTGCACCCGCGCCGCCGCGACGCCGAGGCCCGCGGTGACGACCGGGATGCCGACGGCGAGCGCCTGCGCGGCCCCCGAGCCGCCGTCGGCCTGCGCGCCCACCACCGACAGCTGCACCCAGGCGACCCCCGCGATCGCGCCGAACGCCGCCGGGAGCGCGAGGGACGCGACCTGCGCGACGACGTCCCACCGCTCCCGCCAGCGCGACCCCGCGAGCCGGCTGCGCAGCCACAGCGCGGCGTCGCGCACCACCCAGGCCACCAGCAGGGCCACCACGAACGGGTAGCCCGCCGACCAGAGGAGCGTCTCGGCGTGCCCGAACGCCGCGACGAGGACGCCCGCGGCGGCGACCAGCCACACCTCGCCGAGCAGCAGCAGCGGCGCGACGGTCGCGAGGACCACGCGGCGGCGCGAGTCGTCCCGGCCGCCGAGGGCGCGCACCAGCGGCACGCCGCCCTGCACCGCGCCGTCCAGCGCGGCCCAGCCCCCCAGGAGGACCGTCAGGAGCAGGCCCCAGCCGAGCGCGTTCATCGTGCACCTCCGAAGGTGAGGACGTCGGCGCGGTCCGCGGCGCCGGCTCCGGGAGCACCGGCGTCGTCCGGGCCGCCGTCGACGTCGCGCAGCACCTCCGCGGGCGGGGCGCCGAGCGCGAGCCGCGTCAGGCCGCGGCGGGCCAGGCGCGCCATGACCGTCCAGTCGACGACGGCGAGGGTGACCATCACGCCGACCAGCACCACGAGGGACGTGATGACGACCGCCGCGGACGCGCCGGACACCGCGTCCTCCGTGCGCAGGACGCCCGCGATCGCCCAGGGCTGCCGGCCGATCTCGCGCGCCGCCCAGCCCAGCAGCGCGGTGAGGAACGGGACCGGCAGCAGGGCGGTGAGGGTGGCGAACAGGCCGTTGCGCAGCGGGCCCCACAGGCGGAACAGCGCCTGGCGCGGCAGCAGGAGCAGCAGCACGCACCCGACGACGAACGTCAGCAGGCCCACGCCCTGCATCACCGCGTACGCGATGCCCACCACGGGCGGGTCGCCGCCCGGCACGGCCTGCAGGTACCCGAACTGCGCGTACCCGAAGCCGACCGCCACGAACGCCCCGACCGTCCCGGTGACCAGGCCGATGCGCAACGACCGCCGCCACACGTCGTTCTCCGGCGACAGCACGGCGCCGGGGACGCCGGCCGCGACGACCCCCGGCAGCCTCGTCGTCGCGCGGCGCAGGTGCCACGCGCTCACCCCGACCAGCAGGAAGGCGCCCGCCATGAGGCAGGCGCCCACCACGTGCAGCGCGGACAGCAGCGCCGCGGGGTTGGTGATGAGCGCCGCCACGTCGGTGACGCGGGCCTCACCGCCGGTCATGGTGAAGCCGACGGGGTTGCGGAGGAACCCGTTGGCCACCATCACCGTGAACGCCGACAGGTACCCCGTCACGACGACCGCCCAGAACGCCGCCGTGTGCGCCCACCGGGGCAGCACGTGCCACCCGAACACCCACAGCCCCAGGAACGTCGACTCCAGGAAGAACGCCGCCATCGTCTCGATGACCAGCGGGGCCCCGAACACGCCGCCGGCGACGTCGAGCAGGCCGGGGAAGTGCAGGCCGAGCTGCAGCTCCATGACGATGCCGGCGGCGATGCCGAGCGCGTAGTTGACGAGGTAGAGCTGACCCCAGAAGCGGGTCGCGCTCTCGAGCGTCGCCGCCCGGGCCGCGTCGCGGCCCAGCGCCCAGCGCGTCTGAAGGATCGCCACGACGGGGCCCAGTCCCAGCGTCACCAGGACGAAGAGGAAGTGGGTCCCGGCGAGCAGCGCGAACTGCAGGCGGGCGGCGTCGACGGCGGTCATGAGGCCGACGCTAGACAGGGCGTGCCCCCCGATCCCAGGGTTTTGCCAGGGATCGGGGGACAACCCTGAGCGATTTCGGGGGACTCCCCTACCGTCGCTCCGCCGGTCGCCGGGTCGGTCGCTCGGTCACGCACGCGCGAGCGCGCGCTTCCAGGAGACCCGGCCGCCCGTCTGCAGCAGGGCCCCGCGGTAGGCCCGCTCCCCGACGAGGACGGCGAGGACGGCGAAGGCGACGAGGATCAGCAGCGACACGACCGGCTCCCACCACGCGGCCGACCCGGACAGCACGCGCACCGGCATCGCGACGACGTTCGCCACGGGGACGTACGACAGCACGGTCTGCAGGGTGCCGCTGGCGGAGAACGTCAGGAAGTAGACGCCCATGATCCCCATCGTCATCGGGGTGGTGGTGTGCTGCAGGTCCTCCATGCGCGACGCGAGGGCACCCGCCACCGCGTACAGGGCGGCCAGGCCCAGGAAGCCGACGGCGAAGAACAGCACGAACCACACCAGCGACGTCGAGAGCGCGGGCAGGATCGACGCGGCCGGCGTGAACGACAGCGCCGCCAGGCCCACCGCCGCGAAGACCACGTTCTGTGCCAGCGCCACCACCGAGCTGCCCAGGATCTTGCCCGCCAGCAGCTGACGCAGCGGCACCGCGGTGGCCATGATCTCCACCAGGCGCGACTGCTTCTCCTCGACCACGCTGCCCGCGATCATCTGCCCCGAGCCGATGACGCCGATGAAGAACAGCAGCGCCAGGCCGAACGACGCGAAGAACAGGGCCTGCGGGTCCAGCGCCCGGCCGTCGAGCCGGTCCGTGGTCACCGTGCCGCCCGCGGTGAGCTCCGCCGTGGTGGTGCCCGCCGCCTCCGCGTTGGTCTCCAGCGTCTGCGCCGCCACGCCCGCCGTGATCAGGCGGGCGAGCGTCGAGTCGGGGCTCGCCTCGCCGGTCAGGACCCAGCCGTCGTCCCCGTCGGCGGGGTGCAGCCACGCGTCCGCGTCGCCGTCCGCGAGCGCCGCGCGCGCGGCCGCGTCGTCAGGCACGTCGAGGACCGTGAGCTCGGCGCCCCCGCCCTGCTCCTCCGGGACGGCGTCCGCCGCCTCGACCGCCGCCGTCGCCGTCGTGTCCCCCGCGCCGACCGCGACGGTGAACGTGTCCGTCTTGCCGCTCTGCCACGCGAAGAACGCCGACAGCGCCGCGATGATCACCACGGAGACGAGCAGCCCCACGAGGAACGTCTTGTTCAGGGCGCGCACCACGATCTCGCGGTTCATCACCACGAGCCACGCGCCGCGCGTGCCCTCGTCGTGCGGGCGGCCGGCGTCGGGCCGGTGCGTGTCCGGGCGGGTCGGGGTCGTGGTGGTCATGCCGTCACCTCGCGGTAGATCTGGGCCAGCGTGGGCCGGAGGGGGGTGAGCTCGCGGACGCCGCCGCGCTCGAGGGCGCCGGCGAGCAGGCGCTGCAGGGCGGCGTCGTCCGCCACCTCGAGCAGCGCGACCGGGCCGTCGACGTCCACCGCGTGCACGCCGGGCACGCCGCGCACCCAGCCGGCGTCGCCGTCGACCACGAGGCGGTGCCGCAGCGTGCCGGCCTGCTGCAGGTCGCTCGGGGCGCCGTCCGCCATGACGCGCCCCGCCTTGAGGATGACGAGCCGCTCGCACAGCCGCTCCACCAGGTCGAGCTGGTGGGAGCTGAACAGCACCGGCACCCCCCGGGAGGTGTGCTCGGCGAGCAGGTCGACCATGCCGTCGACGGCCGCCGGGTCCAGGCCGCTGAACGGCTCGTCGAGCACCAGGAGCCGCGGCGCGCCCATCAGTGCGGCCACGATCTGCACCCGCTGCTGGTTGCCGAGCGACAGCTTCTCCACGTGCTCCTTCGACCGGCCCGCCAGGCCCAGCCGGTCCAGCATGTCGAGCACCTCCGCGCGCGCCCTCGGTGCCGGGATGCCCCGCAGCCGGGCCAGGTAGACGAGCTGGTCCAGCACCGGCTGCTTCGGGTACAGCCCGCGCTCCTCCGGCATGTAGCCGAACGCCCGGCGGTCCGCGCGCGTCACCGGCGCCCCGCCGAACCGCACCTCGCCGGCCGTGGGCGCCAGGACGCCCATGATCATGCGCATCGTGGTCGTCTTGCCGGCCCCGTTGCCGCCCACGAACCCGGTCAGCTGCCCCGCCGGCGCGGCGAACGACACGTCGTCCACGGCGGTCAGGTCGCCGAACGTCCTGGTCAGTCCCCGTACCTCGAGGAAGTCGTTGTCCATGACCACGAACCTACGGAGCGCGCCCGCCCGGCGGATCCGCCCGGCGGCGGAGATCGACGCTCCCCCCGACGGCGGAGCGCCCACCCCCGACCTTCGTCGCGGCACGGTGGACGACGGTCGGTACCGGGCGGCGGCGAGCCCTGGCACCGTGCGTCGGGACGCACGAGCCACCTGCACCACGAGCCACCCGGACGAAGGAGAGCACGATGACGTTCACCTCCCCGCAGGGCACCCGCGGCGCCCGCCAGCCGCGCGGCCGCTTCCTCGCCGGCCGGAACCGCCGGATGGCGCGGCGCGCGGGCCGGGCCACCGGCGACCTCCTCGCGCTGACGACGATCGGCCGGAAGACCGGTCGGGAGCGGTCCACCCCCGTCGGCGGCTTCCCGGGCGGGAACGGCAGCTGGATCGTCGTCGCGTCCGCCGCCGGCGCCGCGGCGAACCCGTCCTGGTACCTCAACCTCGCGGCCCACCCCGACCGCGCGACGGTCACGACGGGCGGTCGGACGGTGCCCGTCGTCGCCGAGGAGCTGCACGGGGCCGAGCGCGCCGCCGCCTGGCGGGCGGTCACCACCCGCTCCCCCGGGTTCGCCCGCTACCAGTCCCGCACCGACCGCGAGCTGCCCGTCATCCGGCTGACGCCCCGCGCGTGACCTCGACGTAGTACCCGGTGACACTTCTGCGCCTGAACCGTCACCGGGTACTACGTCGACAGGACGAACGGGATGTCGGCGGGCCAGGGACGCGGCATCCAGCCCACCTGGTCAAGCAGGCGACCCACCTCTCCGGCGACGACGCCGCTGGTCACGTCGCGACCCGTGTACCGCAGCATCCTGGCGCCGCGCCCGACCAGGGCGTTCTGCCGGGTCCGGTCGGTGAACACGGCCTCCGGCGTGGAGTGGACGTCCCTGCCGTCGAGCTCCACGGGCACGATCCCGCCGTCGGGCAGGATCCACGCCAGGTCCGGGCGGGCGAGGAACCGGCCCCGCTCGTCGTGGATCACCAGCTGGAGCGCGTCCGGCGGGAAGCCCGCGTCCGACGTCACGAGCCGTGCCGCCGACTCGACGGGCGACTCCGCGCGCGGGTCGGACTCGTCCCACCATGCCGCGCAGCGGGCGGCGCCTCGTCGGCCACCGGCCGCCTCGACGGCTCGTCCGAGCTCAGTATCCGTGACCAGGCGTCGGTGCCGCGCCGAGTCCATGAGCGCGACGGCGTCGCGCCGGTCGAGCTCCGGGACGGCTTGCGCCAGGGCCAGCTCCGGCAGGACGCAGGGGATGCCGTCCACCTCCAGCCAGCGGCGCAGCGGTTCCCGGCGGATCCGGACGGGCTTGCGGCTCCGCCGCGGCGACCCGTCGGGGAAGGTCACCTCCGGCAGCACCCGCACGGGTGCGCCCTGGGCGCCGTGCAGCACCAGCGCCGCCACCCCTGTCGCGACGGCACCCGGGAAGGCGATCGGCCCGATGATCGCAGCCCGACGACGCCGGCGGTCGAGCGGGTGGTCGTCCCGTCCTGAGGGGATCGCGGTGTCGAGCACGCCGAGCATGACGCGCCGCCATCGACCCTGCCTGACGAGCGCGCCCACCTGGCGGTCCGTCATCCTGTGCTCGCGGCACTGCGCGACGCCGACCAGGCCCTCCTGCCTCGCGGCGAGGCGGCGCAGGGACGGGGGGACGACGATCGCGCGGGGCATCCCCTCAGCCAACCGGAACGCGCTCGCGGCCCGCTCCCCTCGTCCACAGGGCACCGACGTAGCACCGGGTGACACCTCCGAGGACCGGTAGGTCGACAGGTGCTACGTCAGGGTGCGGTGGTAGAAGACGACCGCCTGGACGCGGTCGCGCAGGTGCAGCTTGGACAGCACGTTGGAGACGTGCGTCTTGACGGTCGCCTCGCCGAGGAACAGCTCGGCCGCGATCTCGGCGTTGGACATCCCGCGACCCACCAGCACCAGGACCTCCCTCTCCCGCGGGGTGAGGTGCTCCAGCCGCGGGTCGGACGGTCGCGGGTCGGACGGTCGGGGGTCGGACGGCGCGGCCGCGGCACCCGTGGCGACCCCCACGACCGCGGCAGGGCCCTCCCCCGCGACCATCCGCTCGATGACGCGCCGGGTGACCTCGGGCGCGAGGAGCGCGTGCCCCTGCGCGACGGTGCGGACGGCGTCGACCAGCCGGTCGGCGTCGGAGTTCTTCAGCAGGAAGCCGGACGCGCCGGCGCGCAGGGCGTCGTCCACGTAGGCGTCGTCGTCGAAGGTCGTGAGCACGAGCACCCGGGCGAGGTCGTCGGCGACGATGCGCCGGGTGGCCTCGATGCCGTCCATGACGGGCATCTGCACGTCCATGAGCACGACGTCGGGGCGCAGCGCGCGCACCTGCTCCAGCGCCTGGGCGCCGTCGGCGGCCTCGCCGACCACCTCCACGTCGGGCTCGACGGACAGGATCATCGCGAAGCCGGAGCGCACCAGGCGCTGGTCGTCGACGAGGAGCACGCGCACGGGCGCGTCGGCGGGTGTCACGGGCGGTCCTCGGGCAGGGGCAGGCGTACCCGCACACGGTATCCGCCGGTGGCGCGCGGACCGACGTCGGCCAGCCCGCCGTGCGTCGCGACGCGCTCGCGCACGCCGACGAGCCCCAGCCCCGTCCCGGCGGAGCCCGGGCGGGGGCGGCCGTCGTCGAGCACCTCGACCTCGGCGAAGCCGTGCGGGAAGCGGTGGGCGTCCGGGTCGTCGCGCCGTGCGGGGCGGCGGTCGACGCGCACGACGACGCTCGCGCGCCGCGCGGTGGAGTGCTTGCGCACGTTGCTCAGCGCCTCCTGCGCGGTGCGGTAGAGGCTGAGCCCGACGGGCCCGGGCACGCCGTCGACGGCGCCCGGCTCGGCGACCACGCGCACCTCGACGTCGAGCCCGCCGGTGGTGGCGGCGAGGCCGGTGACGTCGGCCAGGCCCGGCTCCGGCGCACGGCCCGCGCCGCCGACGCCGCCGTCACGCACGCCGTCGCGCCCGCCGTCCTCGATGCCGCGCAGGGTGCCCAGCAGGCCGCGCATCTGCGTCACCGCCTCCCGCGACTCCCCCTCGATGGTGGCCAGCGGCGCCGCGGCGGCGGCCGGGTCGCCCGCGAGCATCCGGCGTGCGGCCGCGGCCTGGATGCCGATGACGGACACGTGGTGCGCGACGACGTCGTGCAGCTCGCGCGCGATGCGCAGCCGCTCGGTGACGACGGCCTGCCGCTGCAGCTCCGCCGTCTGCCGCTCGATCGTCGCGGCCTGGTCCTCGAGCTGCTCGCGCCGCCGGGCGCCGTGCCACATGAGCTGACCGGCCACGACGGCCCCGTAGAAGTAGGCGAAGTTGACCAGCAGGTTGTAGGCCGTGACGGCCACGCCGGGGTCCACGAGGCCGGGCCGCTCGTCGGCCAGCCCCATCTGCTCGACGATGCCGTCGATGCCCGCGCCGACCGCGAACTGCCAGGCCAGCCAGCCGAACATGACGAACAGCGCGGCGCCGACCACCACGACCATCGCCTGCCGGTCGCGCGCCCACGCGACCGCGCTGAACAGGGCGACGAAGTACACGACCTGCAGCGGGGCGAGCATCGTCACCATCGGGACGGTGAGCCCCACCACGAGGAAGTGGGCGTACACCACGGAGAGGACCACCAGGGGGTACCGCCGGCGCCACACCAGCGGGGCGGCGCCCACGGCGGACAGCAGGTAGAGCACCCACGGCGGGGCCGGCTCGTCCTCGAAGTACCCGATGCTGCGGGCGAGCTCCGTGCCCACGACGGACACGACGACGAACGCCACCCCGAGCCAGAGGTCGTTCCGGTACGCGCGGGCCGGGTCGGCGGGGACCCGCTCCCACCCGGAGTCGATCCCCCACCAGGCGGCGAGGCGTCCGCTCCACCCCTGCTCGCCCGGTGCGGTCACGGGTGCACGGCCCGTCACGGTCTGCTGCGGCATCCGCCCAGCGTAGGGAGCGCGGCGCGGTGGGCGCCTCCGTCGCGAGGTGGAAGTCTGGGCCCATGACGACTCCCGGCTCGGACCGTTTCTGGATCTGCCGCACGTGCGCCGTCGAGCACGCCGACCGGCCCGACGTCTGCGCGATCTGCGCGGACGAGCGCCAGTGGGTGCCCGCGACCGGCCAGGCGTGGGCCACCCTCGAGGAGCTGGTGGCGGAGGGCTGCGCCGTCGAGGTGGCCGAGCTCGAGCCCGACCTCCTGGCCCTGCACACGACGCCCCACCTCGGCATCGGCCAGCAGGCCAAGGTGGTGCGCACGCCCGCCGGCGCACTGCTGTGGGACCCGCTCGGCTTCGTCGACGACGCGGGGGTGGCCGCGGTGGTGGACGCCGCCGCCGGAGGGGACGTGGTGATCGCCGCCAGCCACCCGCACATGTACGGCGTCCAGGTGGAGTGGAGCCGGCGCCTCGCCGCGGCGACCGGGCGGCCCGTCCCCGTGCTGGTCAGCGAGGCGGACGCCGGCTGGGTGGCGCGGCCGGACGCCGTCGTCGAGACCTGGTCCGGCGAGCGCGAGGTGCTGCCCGGCGTGGTGCTGAGCCAGCCGGGCGGCCACTTCCCCGGCTCGGCGGTGGTGCACTGGACCGGCGCGGACGGACGGGGCGTGCTGCTCTCGGGCGACACGATCTTCGCGAACCCCGACCGCGTCACGGTGAGCTTCATGCGCAGCTACCCCAACCGGATCCCGCTGTCGGGGGCGGTCGTGACGCGCGTCGCCGAGCACGTGGCGCGGCGCCCCTTCGAGCGGCTCTACAACAACTTCGAGGGCGTGATCCCCGCGGACGCCCGTGCCGTCGTCCTCCGCTCGGCCGACCGCCACGCGGCGTGGGTGCGCGGTGACTTCGACCACCTCACCTGATCCGCGTGCGGTCGCGCCGGCGTCCCCCGGCTAGGCTCCCGTGACCGTGGCAACCATCGTGACCGGGCGGCAGCGCGCCGCGGGCGTGGCGCTCGCGATCGTCGCGGGGTTCGCCGCCGCCCTGCAGAGCCGCGTCAACGGCACCCTCGCGGAGCGCACCGGGGACGCCTACGTCGTCGCCCTCCTGTCCTTCGGCTCGGGCCTCGTCGTGCTGCTGCTCGCGCTCGCGCTCTCCCGCCCGGGCCGCGCCGCCGTCGCGCGGCTCACGCACCGGCTGCGCGACGGCGGGCTGCGCTGGTGGGAGTGCCTCGGCGGCCTCGGCGGCGCGTTCTTCGTCTCGTCGCAGGGCCTCACCGTGGGGACGCTGGGCGTCGCCGTGTTCACCATCGCCCTGGTGGCCGGCCAGTCCATCAGCTCGCTCGTCATCGACCGGGCCGGCCTGGCCCCCGGCGGCGTACGGCTGATCACCGTGGGTCGGGCGCTGGGACCGGTGCTCACCGTGGTGGCCGTGGTGGTCGTCTCGGGGTCCGCGGCGTCGACGGCGGCGCTCGGGCTGGCGGTGCTCCCGCTGCTGGCGGGCGTGCTGCAGTCGTTCCAGCAGGCCCTCAACGGGCGGGTCCGCGCGGCCGTCCGACCCACGACGGCCGCCGAGCGCGACGGCGGCGTCATGGCCGCGACCCTCGGGAGCTTCGTCGTGGGGACGGCGGCGCTGCTGGTCGTCTACGCCGTCTCGCGGGCCGCCGTCGGGCACCCGGACGGCGCCTGGCCCACCGACCTGCCCCTCGACCTGCTGCTGTACTCCGGCGGCCTACTGGGCATCGTCTTCATCGCGCTGCAGGCCGCGGTGGTGCAGCGCATCGGCGTGCTGCTGCTGGGGCTCGGCATGATCGCCGGCCAGGTGGTGGGCGCCCTCGTCCTCGACGCCGTGTCGCCGGGCGCGACGCCGCCCGGGACCGCGACGTACGTGGGCGCCGCCCTCACCCTCGTCGCCGTCGCCGTGCCGCTCGTCGAGGGCGCGCTGCGCCGCCACCGCTGACGCCGCGGGCACGACGGCGGCCGGCCCACCCGAGGTGGACCGGCCGCCGTCGTCGTCCCCGGCCGCTCGTGCCGGCCGGCGCAGGATCGTGCTCAGGAGGTCAGAACTTCTCCTGCATCTGCGGGTTGAGGGACTTGAGGTGGGTCTTGGCCTTCCCGTCGATCGCGTCGTCGATCGCGAACGTGTCGAACCCGATCCCCAGGTCGTTCGAGTAGGCGTAGCCGTTGTACCAGTAGGTGGACCAGGTGCCACCGCTGGAGACGCCCGCGCCGCGGTCGAACCAGGCGACCTCGGTCGGGTTCGACGAGTCGGTGAAGTCCATCACCGAGACGCCGCCCTGGTACCAGGACTGGACCATGAGGTCCTTGCCCTTGACGGGGATGAGCGAGCCGTTGTGCGCCACGCAGTTCTCGCTGGCGTCGTTGATGCGCGGGATCTTGTAGTAGCTCTTGAGCACGAGCTCCGTGGCCTTCTTCCCGCCCTTCTTCTTCACCTTCTCGATGTCGTAGATGCCGTTGGCACCCAGCTCCGGCGCGTACTCGCCGGTGCAGGTCGCGAGGCCGCCGCCGCCGAGCTCGTCGGTGAAGACCACCTTGGTCGCGTCGTTGTTGAAGGTGGCCGAGTGCCAGAACGCGAAGTTCTCGGTGTCACGGACCGTGCTGATCACCTTCGGGTGGGCGCGGTCCTTGATGTCCATGAGGATCCCGTCGCCCATGCACGCACCGGCGGCGAGGTCGTACTTCACGTAGGTCGTGATGTCGTGGCAGCCGGAGGTCGCCGAGGCCCGGCGCGACGGGTCACCCTCGTAGCCGCCCTCGGGGAAGAGGTTCGGCGTCCCGACGAGCTTCGCCGCGGCCGGGTTCTTCACCGGGATCTTCACGACCGAGATGATGTCGTGCGGCGGCTGGCAGTCGGGGTAGGACGAGCTCGGGCTGTACGACGAGACGTAGACGAACAGGTCCTTGCCGTTCTTGGTCGGCGCCAGCGAGTGGGTGTGGGAGCCGCACGCCGTCTCGACCGACTGCACGTACTCGGGTGCCAGCGGGTCGGAGATGTCCCAGACCTTGATGCCCTCCCAGGCGTCCTTCTCCGTCGCGGGGCGGGTCGTCGAGGCGCACGAGTCGTCGCTGCGCGACGAGTCGGTGGAGAGCACCAGGATGTCGCCGTAGACGGAGACGTCGTTCTGCGAGCCGGGGCAGTACACCTGGAGCGCCTGGACCGGCTCCTCGGGGTCGGACAGGTCGTAGACGGTGAAACCGTCGTAGTTCCCCGCGAAGGCGTACTTGCCCTGGAACGCGATGTCCGAGCCGGTGCCCTGCAGGGCGCCGTTCTTCGGGCTGTTGCTCAGGTGCGTGATCTTCGACGACGCCACCTCTCCCGGGGGGACGTCGGGCTCGAGGGCGTCGGACGCGGAGGCCGGGGCCACGAGCCCCAGCGCACCGGCAGTCAGTGCCAGCGAGAGGGCGACGCCGGCGGCGCCCCTCGCCCGTGAACTTCTCATCCGTGATCTCAGGTTTGGACGACGCACAGGCGCCACACCTCCTTGGTAGGTCACACTGAGTGTTGCCTGGAAGCATGCTCCCAACCAGGTGGGCGGGCATCTTTTTACGCGAAGGCAACAATCCCCAGGAGAGGATCGTCAGGTGACCACAGGCCCCCTGCCCCACCGCCCCCGCTGCCGCCGCGCCGTCCTGACCGGCGCGGTCGCGCTCGCCGTCGGGCTCGCCGTCGCCGGGTGCACCGCCGACGAGCCCGAGGCGACCTCGACGCCGTCGTCGGCCGTGCTCGCGCCGGGGAAGCCGGGCGAGCCCGCCCGGACGATCGCGCCCGAGGAGTACGAGGGCATGGGCGACGCGGACGTGGTCACCGACGCCGACGTCGACTTCATGACCCGGATGATCGACCACCACGCCCAGGCCGTGGAGATGTCGCGGCTGGTCCCCGAACGGTCGACGTCGGGGCAGGTCGCGAGGCTCGCCGAGCGCGTCCTGCTGTCGCAGGAGGGCGAGATCCGGTACATGGGCCGCTGGCTCGAGGACCACGACCTCCCGGTGCCCGCGGTCGCCTCGCCGTCGTCGACGGCGGACGGGAGCGGGCCGCGCGCCCCGCAGACCCACGACCACGGCTCCATGCCCGGCATGCTCACCGACGCCGAGATGGCTGCCCTCGCGGCGGCCGACGGCGCCGCGTTCGACCGGCTGTTCCTGGAGGGCATGATCAAGCACCACGCCGGCGCCCTGACGATGGTCGAGGAGGTCAGCTCCGCCGGCCGCGACGAGGCGGTCCAGGAGTTCTCCTCGAACGTGGCGGCGGACCAGATCGCGGAGATCGACCGGATGTCCCGGCTGCTCGACGAGCTGTAGCCCCGCCCCGCCGGCCGCGCCGCGTCACGGCGCGGTGACGAAGACGTCGAACAGCTCGGGGTGGTGCCCGTGCACGAGGACGGCGAAGACGACGGCGTCGAACAGCAGGTGCACGGCCACCACGTAGGTGAGGCTCTTGTACCGGCTGAAGATCCAGCCCTGCACGAGGGCGAACGGCACGGTGAGCAGCGGCCCCCACTCGCGGTAGCCCAGCTCCCACAGGAACGACACGAAGATCGCCGCCTGCAGCACGTTCGACGTCCACAGGCCGAAGTGGCGGCGCAGCAGGGCGAACACGGTGCACACGAAGAACAGCTCGTCCCAGATGCCCACCGCGTTGACGCCGACGAACAGCCGCGCCACGTCCTGCCCACCCTCCAGCGGCGGCCAGTTGAGGTAGGCGCCGGAGCCGAGGAAGTACCAGGGCAGCACGAGGTAGCCGACGAGCACCACCACGGCCAGGTACGCGTACTGCCCCCGCGACCAGCGGCGCCCGGTCCCGACGGGGAAGCGCACCGCGCCCGCGCCGTCGTCGTCGCGGAACCAGAACCTCGACGCCGCCCAGGGCACCAGCACGGCCAGGGAGAGCACGACGGCGAAGCGCGCCATCCCGGCGTCGGACAGGTCCGCCTCGAGGGGGATCGTGGAGATGATGCCGAGCGCGACGGCGATGAGCGCGAGGTCGCGGCCGAGCCGCCGGTCGACGACCAGCCCCAGCGCGACGCCGGCCACCAGCGGCAGATAGGCCAGCGGGCGCACGTGCACCGCGAACAGCAGCACCGCCGACGCCGAGACGAGGCCCGCGGCGACGAACCGCCAGGGCGCGGCGCGGGCACGGCGGGCGACGTTCATCGTTCGCGAGGATATCCGGGAGACCGCGTGGAAGAATCCGGGACATGGTCGCGGGTCCCGGTGCGCACAACCGAGACGGGGGCGCGCACCGGTGACCCACGGACCCGCGATCGAGGCCCTCGTGGCCGCCGGCCTCGCCCGCCCCGTCGCGGACGAGTCGTTCGACCGCTTCGCGCGCCTCGTGCAGCGCCAGCTCGGCGTCCCCACCGCCCTCGTGACGCTCGTGCTGCCGGACGCCCAGGTCTATCCCGGCGCCCTCGGCCTCCCCGACCCGTACCAGGTCACCCGGCGCACCACCCTCACCCAGCCCCTGTGCGGCGAGACGGTCCGCGACGGGCTCCCCCTGGTGGTCGAGGACCTGCGCGCCGACCCGCGCTTCGCGAGCCGGGAGACCGTGACCGAGCTCGGCATGGGCTCGTACGCCGGCTTCCCCATCTTCGACCGGCACGGCGCGGCCGTCGGGACGGTGTGCGCGCTGGACGTCGAGCCGCACGCGTGGAGCGACACCGACCTCGCGACCCTGGCCGACCTGGCCGCCGCCTGCACCGCCGAGCTGCGGCTACGGCTGGAGCGGCAGCGGGCCCACCGCATCCAGCAGGTCGCGGTGCACGCCACGCGCCGCACCCGCATGCTGCTGGACCTCACCGACCGGTTCGCCTCGGCGACGACCCTCGACGAGATCGTGGACGCCCTGCGCGCGTCGGGGCCGGGGCTGGGCACCACCTGGGCGGCGCTCACCGTCGCCGACGGCAACGACACCGGGCTCACCCTCATCGAGCGCGAGGGCATGTACCCGTACCTGCCACGGCTGTGGAAGTACTCCGACCCGGGGGTCGCGGCCGTCGCCCGGGCCCGCCGGCCGGCGTTCTACCGCGACGGCTCGTCCGCGCTGCGCGACCTGCCGACCTTCGCGCCCTGGATCGACCCGTCGCTGGGCGGGCTGGCGCTGCTGCCGATGGTGGTGGACGACCGGCTGCTGGGCGTCGTCGTGCTCGAGTGGCGCGGCCCCCACGACCACGACGACGAGAGCCGCCGCACGGCCGCCACCCTCGCGTCGTGCGTGGCGCAGGCGCTGGTGCGGATCCGCGTGCTCGAGGACCGGCACCGCGTGGCCACGACCCTGCAGGCGGCGATGCTCACCGACCTGCCCCACGTGCCGTACCTCGAGCTCTCCTCCACGTACGCGTCGGCGACCCGCACCGACAAGGTGGGCGGGGACTGGTACGACGCCGTCGAGCTCGACCCGCGCTCCGCGGTGCTGATGATCGGCGACGTGACCGGCCACGACATGCAGGCCGCCGCCCGCATGGGCCAGCTGCGCGGCATGCTGCGCACCCTGGCGTGGTGCCAGGACGCGCCGCCGGCGCGGCTGCTGCGCGAGCTCGACCGCGCCAACCGCGGCCTCGGCCTCACGGCGACGGGCACGGCGACGGTGGCCCGCCTCGACCGCACGGGCCCCGGGGAGCCCGGCACCGGCGACGACGCCTGCCGCCTGTGGTGGTCCAGCGCCGGGCATCCGCGGCCGGTCGTCGTCCGCGCCGACGGGCACGTGGAGGAGCTGGCCGGCCGGCCCGACCTCATGCTCGGCGTGGACCCCTCCGCGTCGCGCCGCGACCACGCGGCCGAGCTGCGCCCCGGCGACACGCTGCTCCTGTACACCGACGGGCTCGTCGAGTCGCGCACCGTCAGCTACGCGGCCCGCGTGCAGCGCCTGGTCGGCGTGCTGGAGGAGCTGCACCACCACCCGACGACCGAGCTGCCGCAGGCCGTCGTCGACCGGATGGTGCACGGCACCCAGCGCGACGACGTCGCCGTGCTCGCCGCCCGCGTCCGCTGAACCGCCCGGGGCCGCTCGCCGAGCGCCCCCGGGGGGCGAGGGCCCGGGCTACGTCGCGGGGTCCCGGACTCCCTCGGCGGGCCTCCGACGACCCCGGCGGGAGCGCCGGAGCGGCCAGGCGACGGCGGCGGCCGCGACCAGGACGACGAGGGCGAGCAGGGACCACGGCACGGCCCAGGCGGTCGCGTCGGCGGTCGCGGTGGTCGCTCCCCCGCCGCCGACGCCGACGACGAGGCCGTCCGCGCGGACGTCGGCGGCGACGCGGAACGTCGGGCGCACGCCCTCGACCTCGACGGTGCGCCGCACGACCGCGCCGGGCAGCAGCTCCTCCTGGGGCAGGCCGCCGGCGCGCGCGCTCGCGCCGGGCCCGGTGAGCCGCACGGTCTCCGTGGGCACCACGCGCGCGTTGCCGGTGTTGGTGAGGGTGTACGTGACGGTCGCGCTCGTCGCGCCCACGGGGTTGAGGGCGGGGTGCACGACGACGGCGACGTCCGAGACGGCGAGGCCCGGGGCGAGGGCGCCGTCCACGCGGGCGTGCACGCGCAGCGCGAGGCGCCGGTCGACGCTCAGCGCGCCGTCGCCCACCCGCTGCCGCAGCGACGTGACGACGCCGCCGGCGTGGTCGCCGGGGGTCGCGTCGTCCGGCACGCGCAGCGTGAACGGCACCTCGACCGACGCCCCGGGGTCGATCGCGACGGTGCCGTCGTCGGAGCCCGCGTCGAGGGTGAGCCACGCGCCGAGGTCGGCCGGCTCCTGGCCGGCGGGCAGCAGGTCGAGGTGGCCGCTCGCGGTGGTCAGCGCGTCGGTCCCGTAGACGGCCAGCTCGAGCGGCGCGGCCGAGCGGTTGGTGACGACGAGGACGTCGCGCACCCGCTGACCGGGCTCGACGGCGTAGGCGAAGTTCGCGCGCCCGTCGCCGTGCTTCCCGTCCTTCGGGGCGAGGGACCAGGTGAGGTCGTCGGACGCGGCGGCGTGCGCCGTCGTGGCGGCGGGCAGGACGAGGGCGAGGGCGGCGAGGACGGCCGCCGCCGCGGCGCGCAGGTGGGGTGCGCGCCGCGACGACGGACGGTGGTGCGTGCTCACGGGAGGGTCAGCCCACCGCGGTGAGGGTCAGCACGCCGGTGTAGTCGCCCGCGGGCGTCGACAGCGGGATGGCCAGGTCGAGCCCGGCGTCCACGGAGACCGACCCGGCGGCGTGGCCCTCGGGCGCGGAGACGAGCGTCGCGCCGCCCTTGAGGCCCGAGCCGGAGCCCGGGGCGACCGCGGCGCCGGCCACGGCCCCGCCGGTGTTCGTGCCGACGGCCGGGGTCCAGCCCAGCGCGGAGCCGCTGAACGACCGGCTGCCGGCGAAGAAGTCCGTCACCGTGCCGGTGAGGCTCCACGCCGGGCTGCCGGTCCGGGTGTCGGTGACGGTGACCTGGCGCAGGTCGCCGGACGCGGTGAACGCGGCGTCGCCCTGGGTCGCGGTGCCGAGGCTGATCGCGCCGCCGGACGCGATGGTCCAGGTGAGCTCGCCCGGCTCGCCCGGGCCGCCGGGCTCGCCGCCGTCGTCGCCCTCGGGCACGGTGACCTCGACGTCCACGTCCCCTCCGCCGCCGCCGGCCGGGGTGAAGGCCACGGGCACGGCCAGCTCCTGCGCCGCGTTGGCGGCCGCGCCGCCCGCCGCGTAGGTGTACACGCCGTAGACGCCGTCGGCGTCGTCGGTCTTCACCTGGAGGTCGGCCGTGAACGTGCCGTCGTCCTTCAGCAGCACGAGCTGGTCGGCCACGCCCGGGTTGGACGCCTTGAGCTGCGAGTACGACGGCTCGGGCAGCGCCCACCTCTGGCTGACGACCGTGCGGGCCGTCGACGCGGCGCCGTCCGACGGACGCCAGTCCTGCCCGAACTTGCCGAAGACCACGTAGACGCCGGTGGGCTGGCCGGTGGTGATCGGCGGTCGGGTGGCCGTGTTGGCGGCCGGGTCGAAGCCCGAGCCCTCGACCCTGAGCGTGCTCGTGGTCGAGGGGTCGAAGCCGGAGCTCTTCGAGAGGGTCACGGCCGGGTTCCAGACCTGGGCCGGGGCCTCGAGGTCGGCGGTGACGGTGAGGTCGTCGAGCTCGGCCCCCTCCTGCAGGAAGTCCTGCACGGCGGACGCGCCGGCCTGGGTGAGGGTGACGCCGTCGGCGGTCACGGACACCTGGCCGCCCGAGACGTCGACCGTGGTGGTCGCGACGTCGCCCAGCACGACGTCGTCGCCGCCGTAGGTGCCGGCCTCGTACCCGAGGTCGTTCTCGGGGATCACGACGGACAGGTCGCCCACGACCTTCCCGACGCCGCCCGTCACCTCGATCCCGACGTTCTCGACCGTCACGGTGAACGCGTGCGACGGGAAGTGGAAGACGGCGCCGCCGGACGACGTGACGCTGAGGTCGTCGGCGTCCGTGACGCTGCCGCCGGAGACGGGCAGCAGGTAGGGCAGGGTCTCGTTCGGCGGCGTCGTGTCGACGGTCGCGGCGGGGGTGCCGTCGGTGTCGAGCTCGGCGGGGGCGACGAGGGTGATGCGCTCGCCGACGGGCACCGCGCCGACGGGCGGCAGCGCCGCCGTCTGGAGCCCGACGTAGCGGCGGAAGCTCTCGCGGAAGCCCCACGAGACGCTGCCGCTGTCCGCGACGACGTCGCGGGGGTCGGCGGCGTGCGCGGACGGCGCGGCGACGAGCGCCGCCCCGAGGCCGAGTGCGAGCGCCCCGGCTCCCGAGACCAGCCGGCCGTACCGGGCCGGGCTGTGGGTGATCGACATGTCAGTGGTCCGTTCAGTGTCGGAGGGATGACGAGGGGTGGGGGTCTGTGGGGGCGCGGCTACGGCCGGAAGGGCAGCACGAGCCAGCGCCGGCGGAAGCCGACGACGGCTCCCGAGGCGGTGAGGAGCAGGCCCGTCGTGGCGAGGGCCAGCCGGTCGGTGCCGGGGCCGCCGCCGGCCGCGAGGCCGGGCACCAGCGGGGCACCGTCACCACCGAGGGTGGCGGCCTGGACCGCCGGGAACGCGGTGGCCGCGAGCGGCGTCGCGGGCGGCGTGCCGCCCGCACCGGCCGGGCCGCCGAGCGCGCCGCCGGGGAAGGCACCGGCCGGTCCGCCGGTCCCGCCCGTCGCCCCGGCGCCCGCGCCGACCGTCCCGTCGCCGGTGCCCGACGGGGTCCCGGCGCCGGCCCCGGCGCCGCCCGTGCCACCGGGGTCGACGGGTCCGCCGCCGGAACCGACGCCCTGGGTGGGCGGCGTGCTGCCGATGCTCTGCGCGGCGTCGAAGCTCACGCCGACGACGGCGGGCGGCTTCGCCGCGTCGCGGTGCCCGGAGGAGTACCAGTACGAGGCCTGCCCGGTGCGCTGCTGGAAGTCGACGAGGCTCTGCGGGAACGCGCCCCAGCACGAGCCCGCCGGGTCCTGCCGCACCTGCGCGGCGCTGTCGTCCGCGTCGACCCGCACCCCGCAATAGGCGGGCTGCAGGAAGCCGCCCTTGCCGGCGAGCCGCTTCCCCGCGAACGTCGCGAGGGTGACCTTCGTCGCGGGCAGGCGCCGCCACCTCGTGACGTCGTCGCGGTCGGCCGCGTAGCCGCCGGCGGTCGCCGTGAGGGTGCCGTCGCCGTCGGCGTCGAGCGTGAGCACGGGGTCGCTGGCCCACCAGTACGTCATGCCGCCGTAGAAGACGACGCTGAACGAGCCGGTCCAGCGGATCGCGACGGAGCCGTCCGCCTTCCGCGTGCCGCGCCCGCCCGTGACGACCACCTCGGCGCCCGTGGTGGTGGACAGCGCCGCCTTCTCGCCCGTCGGAGTGGTGCACCGCGTCGCGAACGTGGACTGCTGCTGCCGTGCCTCCGCGCCGGTGCCGACCGTGCGCAGCACCCGGACCGCGCCGGCCCGGCCGTGGTAGAGCGCGGCGTCGGCGTCGCCCCAGATGCGGCTGCCGCCCGTGTCCCCGTCGGTGCCCGGGGTGCCGGCCATGAGGAAGTTGCAGCCCACGTAGTTGCCGGAGCCCGCCTCCGTGTTCACCGCCCAGCGCAGCTCGGCGTCCGTGAGGGTGGCGGTCCCGCCGCCGTCGCCGTCCCCGGTGCGGCCGGGCACCGTGACGGTCAGCGGGACGACGTCGTCCGGGTCGTCCGCGGCGGCGGCCGGGCCCGCGAGGGCCGGGGCCGCCAGCAGCGCCGCGGCCGCCGTGGCCGCGGCGACGAGGACGCCCGCCCGCACGCGCCGCGCCCTCACGCGCCCTCCCCCGCGGTCGCGGCGGTGGGGCTCGTCTCGGCACCCTCGACGCTCTCGGCCGGGGCCGCGCCGGCCTCCGCCCGCGCGGCCCGGCGGCGACGCGCGCCGGTGACGGCGGACGCCGCCACGAGCGCCACCAGCAGCAGGAACGCCACGCCCACGGCGAGCTCCGCGGGGCTGTAGGCGAGCCCGCCGGGTCCGGCGGGGCCCGCGCCGCCGGCGGCGCCGGCGGCCGCGACCAGGGCGTCCGAGGCCTCGGCCTCGGCGGGGTCGCGCAGCACGGTCACCTCGACCTCCGGCGTGCGCCCGGACGACGCGCCCGTCAGCTTGAGCACGTGGGTGCCGAGCCGCAGGTCCGACGGCAGCTCGAGCAGGCCCGCGACCTCGCCGTGGTTGCCCGCACCGAGGGGCCCGACGGCGAGCACGCCGCCGTCGAGCGTCGCGACCACCTGCTCCCCGGGCTCGAACCCCTGGCCCGCGAAGCTCAGCACCCGGCCGGCGACGGCGGTCGCCTTGTCGACACCCACGGTGGCCTTGCCCGGGAGCTCGGCCCTGCCCCCGCCGGCCGTGTCCTGCGCCGCGCCGTCGGTGCCGCGCTCCGCCCCGCCGGCCGTCGTGCCGGACCCGGATCCTGACCCGGATGCCGAGCCGGAGCCGGACCCGCCGGAGGAGCCGTCCCCGTCCTCGTCCGCCGCCGTGCCCGCCGCCGTGCCCGCCGTCGCGCCCGACGCCTGCCCCGAGGCCGCGGCACCCGCGCCGTCGAAGGTCACGGGCGTGAACGACTCGTTGGCGGCGTTGGCGACGCCGTGCGCGCCGATGGTGATGACGCCGCAGCGCACCTGCGTGCAGTCCACCTCCACGGTCTTGCCGGAGCGGTCGACGGTCCGGAAGCGCGCCCCGGGCACGACGAGCTTCGCCGACCACGAGCCGTCGGCCGTGATCGTGCCGCCGTTCGCCTCGGCGGCGGTGCTCGACCCGGGGAACGCCACGAACCGCTGGTAGCCCGCGTTGTCGGCGGCCTCCGAGTCGGGCACGTAGCGCAGCGTCTCGCCGGTGGCCCCGCCGGCGCTGGGCCGCCACGACCCGCCGGACGGGTCGGACACCCAGCCGAACAGCACGTAGACGCCGCCGAACGCGTTCTTCACCGACTGGAACCCGCTGCCGCGCAGGGTCAGCGTGGTCGGCTGGTCGGCGGCGGCGCGCGCGGCGCCCCCGAGGCCCGAGACGACCACGCGCGCCGCGGCCTGCGCGGCCGGGGCCGTCGCGACGAGCGCGCCCCCGGCGAGCGCCGCGGCCAGCAGCAGCACGAGCAGCGTGGCGAGCGGGCCCCCGGTCGGGCGGGCGGCGGGACGGGTCGGGTTCATGCGGGGTCCTCGGCGAGCGACGGGATTCGGGCGGTCGGGTCCTGCGCGGGCGGCTCCTGCGCGGGCGGGGCCCCGGCGCCGTGCCGGGGCAGCACCAGCAGCGCGCCGGTGACGGGGTGGGGCAGCACGTCCACGGGATGGTCGTAGACGTCGGTGAGCAGGGCGGCGGTGAGCACGTCGGCCGGGGCACCGAGCGCGGCGACGCGGCCGCCCGCGAGCACGAGGACGCGGTCGGCCCAGGCCGCGGCCAGCGCCAGGTCGTGCAGGACGACCACGACGGCGCCGCCGCCGCGGGCGTGCTCCCGGGCGCGGGCGAGCACCCGCTCCTGGTGCCGCACGTCGAGGGCGGCGGTGGGCTCGTCGAGCAGCAGCAGGCGCGGCTCCTGCGCCAGCACCCGGGCGTACGACGCGCGGGACTTCTCCCCGCCGGACAGCGTGGGGTAGCGGCGGGCGGCCAGGTGGGCGACGTCGGCCTCCTCCAGCACCGCGGCCACGACCTCCTCGTCGCGGTCCTCCGCGGCGGTGCCGCGCCAGGGCGCGCGCCCCATGCGCACGACGTCGACGACGCGGAACGGGAAGCTGACCAGGTTCTCCTGCAGCAGCACGCCGCGGTGCCGCGCGAGCTCGGCGGGCCGGACGGCGGCCACGGGCGCGCCGTCGAGCGTCACGCCGCCCTCGTCGGGCCGCCGGTCGCCGGCGAGCACCGCCAGCAGCGTGGACTTGCCGGCCCCGTTGGGCCCGACGACGACGAGCACCTCGCCGGCCCGGACGTCGAGGTCGACCCCGTCGAGCAGGACGGCGCCGTCGGCGCGGCCGTCGACGCGCACGGTGGCGGCGCGGACCTCGAGCAGCGGGCCGCTCATGCCCAGCCCCCCGCCTGCCGGCGGGTGCGCCGCACGAGCCAGAGGAAGAACGGCCCGCCGACCAGCGCGGTGAGCATGCCGATCGGGAGGTCCGCGTAGGGCACGGCGGTGCGCGCCACGAGGTCGGCGGCCAGGAGCAGGACGGCGCCGCCGAGGGCGCTGGCGGGCAGCAGGACGCGGTGCCCGGGCCCGACGGCCATGCGCACCAGGTGCGGCACCACGAGCCCGACGAACGCGATGACCCCGCAGAACGCCACGGCGGCGGCGGTGAGCAGCGCGACCACGACGATCGCCACGACACGCAGCCGCTCGACGTCCACGCCGAGGTGCCGGGCGGAGCGCTCGCCGAGGGCGAGCAGGTCGAGCCGGCGCGCCATCGCGCACGCGGCGACGAGCCCGACCAGCACCAGCGGCGCGACGATCGCGACGTAGACCCACCGGGTGCCGTTGAGCGACCCGAGCTGCCAGAACACGATCTGCTCGCGCTCCTGGGTGTCGCCGAGGAAGGTGAGCAGCGCCAGCGCCGCGCCGCACACGGCGTTGATCGCGACGCCCGTGAGGACGAGGGTCACCACTTCCGTCCGCCCGCCGGAGCGCGCGAGGGCGTAGACCGCGAACGTGGCGACGAGCCCCCCGAGGAACGCGGCGCCCGCGGTGGTCCACGGCCCCGCGACGGTGGCGCCGAGCACGATGGTCGCCGACGCGGCCACGGCCGCCCCGGAGGAGACGCCCACGACGCCGGGCTCGGCGAGCGGGTTGCCGAACACGCCCTGCATGAGGGCGCCGGCCGCGGCGAGCGCGGCGCCCACGAGGACGGCCATGACCACGCGCGGGAACCGGATGGTCCACAGGGCGGCGTACCCGTTCGGGTGCGTCGGCTCGGGCCCGAGGTCGAGGCCCAGGCCGCGCGCGAGGCCGCCGAGCACCTCGGCGGGCGGGATGTGCAGGTGCCCGGAGCCCGCGGCGACGACGGCGAGGACCAGGAGCGCCACGGTGAGGCCGCCGAACAGCACGGCCGCGCGGGCCGGGACGGACGGGGGCAGCGGCCGAGGGCCGGGAGCCGGCTCCGTGGGGCGCGCGACGGCGGGGGCCGTCACCCGACGCTCCCGGGCGCGTAGAGCGCGCGGGCGAGCGCGTCGAGCACGGCGGCGGTGTCCGGGCCGAAGGCGAGGACCTGCGAGTCGTCCATCGCGACGACGCGGCGGTGCTCGCCGGCGGGCGTCTGCGCGAGGGCCGGCAGCCGCTCCAGCAGGCCGTCGACGCCGCCGGCGGACTCGAGCCCCTTCGACATCATGAGCAGCACGTCGGGCTGCGCGGCGACGATGCCCTCGTCGTTCACGGGCCGCATGCCCTGCCACCCGATCTCGGTGGCGACGTCGACCGCCCCGAGCGACTCCACGAGCGAGTCGGCGCCCGACCCCTCGCCGAACAGGTAGTAGACGCCCGCCTGCCCGCGCACGTAGAGGAAGGCGACGCGCAGCCGGTCGCCGTCCTCCGCGGGCGCCAGGCGCGCGATCTGCGCGGTGACGTCGTCGATGGCGGCCTGGGTGCGGTCGGCGAGCGCGTCGCCCTGCGCGGGGACGCCCAGCGCGTCGGCCACGGACCGGACGAGGTCGCCCGAGGTCTCCACGCTGCGGTGCGGGTCGAGCACGACGACGGGGATGCCGGCGTCGCGCATCTGCATGAGCACGTCCCACGGCCCCAAGGTGGTGTCCGTGAGGATCACGGTGGGCGCGAGCTCGAGGACCGCCTCGCCCGTGAGCTCGTGGCCGTTCGCCGTGACGAGCGGCAGGTCGGCGATCTCGGGGAAGGTCGACGAGGTGTCGCGCCCCACGACGCGGTCGCCCAGGCCGAGCTCGAAGACGGTGCGCGAGAGCGAGCCGTAGAGGTCGAGGGCGAGGATCCGGCTCGTGTCGGTGACGGTCACCTCGGTGCCCTGCGCGTCGGTGACGGTAACGGGCAGCTGCGGCTGCGGGTCCTCCGCGACGGGGTCGACCGGCGTCGCCGCGGCGCGCGCGGTGGTCTCGCCGGTCCAGGCCCTCGGGTCGTCCAGCACGTCGAGCTCGCCCAGCGGGGTCGTGTCGACGGCGGCGGCGCCCGGCGCCGCGGCTCCCCCGTGCGCGACGGCGGTGCACCCGGTCAGCGCGAGGGCGACCAGCAGGGCGAGCGGGGCGACGACGGCGCGGCGGGCGGCGCGGGCCGGCGGGCTCGAGGGCATCGGGCGTCCTCTTCCTGGGGAGTGTCCGGCGGTCGCCGGTCGGGGTGCGGCCGCGCCGCACCGGGGTCGTGCGTCGGGCGTCAGGGCCGTCCAGCAGTAAGGCTAGGCGGGCCTAACTTAGGCCAGCCTCGCCTTATTTGTCATCCTCCGCGCAGAGGTCGGCCCGGGTGATCCGCGTCACCCGGGCCAGGGGCGCCGCCGACGACGGGCCAGGTCAGCGGCGGGCGGCGCCCAGCTCGACGAACACGGCGCGGTTGAGACGAAAGGCTTCCTGCGCCTCCGACACGGCGAGGTCCACCTCGGTGTCGTCGAGCCGGAGTCCGTCGAGGCGCTCCCGGTACAGGTCCTTGAACGGCTTCGCCTTGGGGATCTCGGGGAAGTCGTAGAACTCGAGCCCCGCCGCGGTCATGCCGTAGTGCCGCTGCATCATCCGCTGGATGACCTGGCCGCCGGAGAGGTCGCCGAGGTAGCGCGTGTAGGCGTGCGCGGCGTAGCAGGCGACGTCGCCGCCGACGGCGTCGAGGCGCGCCGCGTACCGGAGCGTCGCGGGCAGGACGCGGACGGCGTCGCGCCAGCCGGGGCCGTACAGGTGCTCGAGGTCGCGCTCGATGGCGGGCACGCGAGTGAGCTCGTCGAAGACGAGCTCACGGCCCCGCGCGTCGGCCCGCATCCGCTCGCTCGCGCGCTCCAGCGCCGTGTAGACCGCGTGCTGCTGCGCGGCGAGGTCGGCGTAGGCGGCGACGTCGAGGCGGCCCGCGAGGAGGAGCTCGACGAAGCCCTCCGACTCCGCCGCCGTGTGCTCGGCGCGCGTGCCCTCGCGCAGCCGGGTCGAGAGCGGGGCAACCTCCGCGAGCACGGTCATGGACGGACCTCCGGTCCTTCTGGCCGGGCATCCGGCAGCGTCGTCGTGACGGGTTGTCACGACCTGGCGTCACCATAACAGCATAGGTAAGGCTTGCCTACCCTCGTCCGCGGACGGGCCCCCCGCGCGCGATGTCGGAGCCCGTGGGCAGGCTGGGCCCATGACGACGACGCCCCCGGCCGATGCCAAGTCCGTGCTGCACCGCTATCTCCGCTCCACCCGGGAGGCCCTGGTCTGGAAGGTCGAGGGCCTGACCGAGCGCGAGGCGCGGCTGCCGCGCACGCCCACCGGCACCAACCTGCTCGGCCTGGTCAAGCACGCGGCGAGCGTCGAGCTCGGCTACTTCGGCGAGACGTTCGGGCGCTCCTGGCCCACGCCGCAGGAGGTGCCGTGGATGGCGCCGTGGACCGACGACTCGCTGCCCGACGACCCGCAGGCCGACTTCTACGCCACGGCCGACGAAAGCCTGGAGCAGGTGGTGGACCTCTACCGGCGGGTGTGGGCGTTCGCCGACGAGACCATCGAGAGCCTGCCGCTCGACGCGCCCGGCAGGGTGGCCTGGTGGGGCGACCGCGGCGCCACCGACCTCCGCACGATCCTGCTGCACGTCACCGTCGACCTCGCCCGGCACGCCGGCCACGCCGACATCCTGCGCGAGGGGATCGACGGGGCGGTCGGCATGCGCGGCGGCAACACCAACATCCCCGACGAGGTCGACTACCCCACCTACACGGCGATGCTGCAGGGCATCGCCGAGCAGTTCCCCGAGGAGGACCGATGACCGGCACCACCGAAGACCACGCCGTCCCCACGATCAGCCAGGTGGTGCTCGACGCCACCGACGCGCGCGGGCTGGCGGAGTTCTACCGGGCGCTGTTCGGGCTCGGCTACCGGCCTGGCGACGAACCGCCGGCGCCAGGCGAGCCGGACCCGCAGGGCGAGGACTGGCTGGTGCTGCGCAACCCGGGCGGCGTGCAGCTCGCCTTCCAGCCGGTGCCCGTGCTGCCGCCCGCCACGTGGCCGGAGGGCTCCGTGCCGCAGCAGCTGCACCTCGACGCGACCGTGCCCGACGTCGCCGCGCTGGACCGCCAGCACGCGCGCGCCCTCGAGCTCGGGGCGCGGCTGCTGAGGGACCGGTCCGACGACCCGGAGGAGCCGCTGCGGGTGTACGCCGACCCGGCGGGCCACCCGTTCTGCCTGTTCGTCGGCTGACGACGGCGGCTCTCGGCGGCCGGCGGCGCGGTGGGGGGACAATGGTCCCGTGCAGTGCCCCCACTTCGACGCCGGCCGCTGCCACTCGTGCACCCTCCTCGCGACGCCGTACCCCACGCAGGTCGCGGAGAAGGAGGCCCACGTGCGGGCCCTGCTCGCCGACGACGGCGTGGTGTGGCTGCCCGCCGTGACCGGCCCCGAGTCCGGGTTCCGCAACAAGGCCAAGATGGTGGTCAGCGGCACGGTGGAGGAGCCGGTGCTCGGCATCCTCGGCTCTGCTGCCGGGCCGTTCGCCGGGCAGGGCGTCGACCTCACGGACTGCGGGCTGTACCCGCCGGCGCTGCAGGCCGCGTTCCCCGCGCTCGCCGGGCTGGTCACGCGGGCGCGGCTGCAGCCCTACGACGCGACGTCGCCCTCCCGCGGCGCCCGCCGCCGCGAGAGCCCGCGCGAGTCGGCGTGGCGCGGCGAGCTCAAGCACGTGCTCGTCACGCTGTCCGCCGACGGCGAGCTCATGGTGCGGTTCGTGCTGCGCAGCCAGGAGCCGGTGTCGCGCCTGCGCAAACACCTGCCGTGGCTGCTCGCCGAGCTGCCCCAGGTCGCCGTGGTGAGCGTCAACGTGCAGCCGGCGCACGCGGCCGTCCTCGAGGGCGAGCAGGAGATCGTGCTCACCGAGCGGCAGGCGCTGCCGATGCGGCTCGACGGGATCACGCTGCACCTGCGCCCGCAGAGCTTCTTCCAGACCAACACCGCCGTCGCCACCGCGCTCTACGCGCAGGCCCGCGCCTGGGTCGACGAGGTCGCGCCCGCCTCGCTCTGGGACCTGTACTGCGGCGTCGGCGGGTTCGCGCTGCACTGCGCGGCGCCCGGCCGGGCCGTCACCGGCATCGAGATCTCCGCGGAGGCGATCGCCAGCGCCGCCACCACGCGCGACGAG
This sequence comes from Isoptericola sp. NPDC057653, assembly GCF_042799955.1. NCBI lineage: Bacteria > Bacillati > Actinomycetota > Actinomycetes > Micrococcales > Promicromonosporaceae > Isoptericola > Isoptericola sp. NPDC057653. Next base: position 204,354 of record NZ_JBHVHP010000001.1, read on the forward strand.
CTCGCCCACCTGCCCGCGGACGCCGTCGTCGGAGCCCGGGACGCCGCGTGGTGGGCCGACGCCGTCCGCGACGTGTCGTTCGCCGCCGGGGACGCCACCGCGTTCGCCCGCGACGGCGGGGCGCCCGCCCCCGAGCTGGTCGTGGTCAACCCGCCGCGGCGCGGCATCGGCGCCGACCTGTCGCGATGGCTGGAGGAGTCCGCCGCCACGCACGTGCTCTACTCCAGCTGCAACGCCGTGACCCTCGCCGAGGACCTGGCCCGCATGCCGTCCCTGCGACCGCGGCGCGCGCGGTTGCTCGACATGTTCCCGCAGACCGGGCACTACGAGGTGCTCGTCCTGCTCGAGCGGGCGGCCACGCCCGCCTGACCCCGCCGGGCGGGGTCAGCAGGTCTGCAGCCAGCCCGGCCAGATTCCGGTGCGCACCAGGGAGACCGAGGGCGCGACGTCGGCCGGGGCGTCCACCGTCACGTCCACCGTGGCGGCCTTGTAGTGCCGCGACGAGACGTACCAGCTGCCGTCGCGGCACTCGCGCGCCCGGAGCCAGCCCTTCGACGTGGAGACGGAGACGACGTCCACGTCGTCCTGGCCCGGCGTCACCCGGAAGACGCCTCGCAGCCCCGGCAGGTCCGCCGCGACGGTGGACCGCACCGGGTCCGGGTCGGGCGTCGGGGTGGGCTTCGGCGTGGGGGTGGGGGTCGGCTTCGGCGTGGGGGTCGGCGTCGGCTTCGCCGTCGGCCTCGGCGTGGGCGACGGCGACGGGCGCGGCGGCGTCGGGTCGGCCGTCGGCGTGGAGGTGGGCGGCACCGTCGGCGAGGTGGTCGACGGCGCGGTGGGCGTCGTGCTGGGCGTCGTCGGCGTCGATGTGGTCGGGGTGGTCGGGGTGCTCGGCGCGGTCGGCGCGGTCGGCGTCGCCGGGGCCGGGCCGGTGGGCGTCCCGGTCGGTCCGGCGCCTCCCGGGTGCGCGGTCCCGTCGGCCGGCGGCGGGTCCTCCGGCACGGTCGTGGCGTCGGGCCCCGGCTCGGCCGGGGCCGCGGGCGACGTCCCCTCGTCGGGCGCGGGCGCCGCGACGGACGCGGTGGGAGCCGGCGCGACCGGACCCGCCACGGGGCCGCCGCCACCGCCACCCAGCGCCACGGCGACGACGGTCGCCACGACCACCCCCGCGACGGTGCCGGCGGCGATCAGGCCGCCCTTGCCGAGGTGCGCGAGGTCGAGGACGAGCGCCCGGGCCCACCCGGCCGTCGCGGCGAGGGCAGCGCCCACCGGGCCGGACCACGCGAGCACCCCGGCGCCCGTCGTACCGGCGCCGAGCGCGCCCACGACCACCGGCGCCGCACCGCCCGCGGCCACGCTCGCGGCCGTGCCCGCCAGGAGCAGCGGGCCCGCGTCGCGCACGGCCCAGCCGGCCTCGCGGACGTCGATGAAGGCCCGCATGCAGCCCTGGCAGCCGAACAGGTGCGCCTCCAGCACGGTGCGCCGCACCGGCGAGAGGCGGTGGCGCACGTAGGAGTGCAGCGACTGGCGCGTGTCGAGGCAGCCGGGCGGGCAGGCGCGGGCGTGCGCGGCCGCGAACGCCGCGGCCAGCCGTTCCTCCGCCCGGCGCAGCCGGTGCAGCACCGCACGGGCGTGCATGCCCAGCTCGGCGGCGATCGCGGCGGCCTCGTGCCCCAGCACGTGCCGGTCCCACAGCAGCCGCTGGTCGTCGACGGGCAGGGTGGCGAGCACGGTGCGCAGCACGGACGGGTCGACGCTCCCGGCCGCACCCGGCCCGTCGGCGCGGCCGGCGGCCGCCGCGGCGGCGCGCATCCGCAGGATGACGTCCTCGACGGCGCCCTGGCGCGCGGGCGCGTCGCCGTCGTGCGTCGTGGTCACGCGACGCCCCCGTCCCTGCCGTTCCGTGTGCGTTCCCGGCGCGGTCCGAGCCCGTCGCCGGGGGACATGATCGCAGCGTCGTGCGGGGCGATGGCAAATCCCCTGGCCGATGGCGGTGCCCGGCGGCGGCCTACGCCGGCGGGTCGGTGGTGGACGTCGGGTCGTCGGTGGGCGTCGGCTCGGGCGTCGTGGGCTCCGTCGTCGGCTCCGTGGTCGGCTCGGTCGCGGTCGGGTCGGGCGACGGCTCCGTGGTCGGCTCCGTGGTGCGGTCCGGCGTCGGCGTGGCCGTGCTCGGGGTCGTGCGCGTGGGCCGCGGCGTGGACGCCGGCGACGTGGGCGTGGACGTCGTCGGCTCCGGCGCCTTCGTCGTGGCGTCGTCGGTCGGGTCGGCGGACGTCTCCGCGGGGTCGGGCTCGGCGGCGTCGTCCGTCGGGGTCGGCAGGGCCGAGGGGTCGTCGGTCGAGACCTCCTGGGTCGCACCGGACGACGGCCCCGGCTCCGTCGCCCCGGGCCCGGAGGGCCCTCCGGGGGACGTCGGGAGCTCCGTCCTGGCCACGCCGGTCGTCGCGGGCGGGACGGGGGCCGGCCCCGGCTCGTCGCCCCCGCCGAGGGCGACCGCGACGGCCGCGACGGTGCCTGCGGCCAGCGTGCCGGCGGCGATGAGCCAGGCCCGGCGGCCGTGCGCCGACCGCGCACCCGCCCGCTGCACCCCGGGCCCTGCCGGCTCGGCCGGCACGGCCGGGGCGACCGGGCCCCAGCCGCTCGCGACCAGCACCGGCCCGGCGTCCCGCAGCGCCCAGGCGGGGTCGCGCACGTCCACGACGGCGCGCAGGCAGCCGGTGCACCCGACGAGGTGGTCCTCCAGGGCCGTCGCGCGGGCCGGGGCGAGCCGGCGGTGCGCGTAGTCCTCGAGGGCGAGCCGGGTGTCGCGGCAGCCCGGCGGGCACCCGTCGGCGTGGGCGGCGGCGAGCGCCGTGCCCAGGCGCTCCTCGGCCTGCGCGAGGCGGCGGGGCACGGCCCGCTGCGGGATCCCGTGCGCTCCGGCGAGGACGGCGGCCGCGTGGCGACGCAGGTACCGGTCGCGCAGCAGGCGCAGGTCGTCGGGCGCCAGGGTCGTCAGGGCCACGCGCAGCACGTCGGGGTCCGCGGACCCCGCGGCGCCGGGCCCGCCCCCACGGCCGGACGCCGCGTCGACGAGACGGATCCGGCGGATCGCGTCGTCGGCGACCCCGTGGTGCACGGGCGCGTCGTCACCGTGGCTCGCGCTCACGAGGCGCCCCCGTCCTTGGTGTCTGAGCTGCCGGCACGCCCCGGAGGACGCGCTCGCGGGTCATGATGGCAGCGAACCGCAGGCGGAAGGCAAATCCGTCCGTGACGGACGCACGGGGCCGCCCCCGGAGGGACGGGGGCGGCCCCGTGCGTGGTCGGGGACGTGCTGGGTGCGGGCGGGTCAGCCGTGGGCGTGCGCGAGCGCCTCCACGTGGCCGCGACCGGCCAGCCCCATGAGGCGGTCCAGCGCGTGCAGCTCGTCGGCGCGGTCGTCCTCCTGCGCGGCGAGGACCAGGGAGTACAGGTCCTTCGGGTCCTCGGGCTCGGCCACCAGGTCCAGGTGCTGCAGCAGGCCGGCGGGGACGTCGTCGCGCACGAACCGCAGGGCGGCCCAGTCCTCGACGGCGAAGCCGACGGAGTCGAAGACGGTGACGGTCCGGTCGTCGGGGGCGCTGCGGTCGCCCGCGTGCCGGGTGAACGCCCCGCCCGGCCCCGCCGTGGCGGGGGCGCCCCGGCGGCCGTCCCGGCGGCCGGCCACGACCTCCCACAGCTCGGTGACGGCGAGGTCCGGCGTCTGCTGGATCTCGCCCTCGACCCGCGTCTGCGGCTCGTACTCGACGTACACGTCGGCGTGCCGCAGGATCGCGGGGTCCAGCTCCGTCTTGCCGGGGCAGTCGCCGCCGATCGCGTTGACGTGCACGCCGGGCCGCGCGAGGCCGACCATCTCCTGCGTCAGCACGGTCGCGTTCGTCTTGTCCGCGGTGCAGGTGGTGATCACGTCGGCGCCGGTCACGGCGTCGGACCCGTCGGACGCCTCGTGCACGACGAAGCCCAGGGCGCGCGCGTGCCGGGCGAGCTTGGCCTGCGCGCCCGGGTCGGTGTCCCAGACGCGCAGGTGCGTGACGCCGAGCGCGGCCCGCATGCCCAGCGCCTGGAACTCCGACTGCGAGCCGGCGCCGATCAGGGCGAGGGTCCGCGAGCCGGCACGGGCCAGGTAGCGCGCCGCGAGCGCCGACGTCGCCGCCGTCCGCAGGGCCGTCAGCAGCGTCATCTCGGCGAGGAAGGTGGGGTAGCCGTTGTGCACGTCGGCGAGGACGCCGAACGCGGTGACGGTCTGGAAGCCGCGGGCAGGGTTGCGGGGGTGGCCGTTGACGAACTTGAAGCCGTAGGTGTCGTCGTCGGCGGCCGGCATCAGCTCGATGACGCCGTCGCGCGAGTGGGACGCGACGCGGGGGCGCTTGTCGAGCTCGGGCCAGCGGGCGAAGTCGACGGCGAGCGCGTCGACGAGGCGCCCGATGACGGCCTCGGGGCCGCGGTGGGCCACCCAGCGCGCCGTGGACGCGACGTCGAGGAACGGGACGGTGGTCATGCGCGGGCCTCCTGGTTCGTCGTGGTGGTCGGGGCGGGGGTGGCCGGCGCGGGCCGGAGCTCGAGCGTGCAGCACTTCACGGAGCCGCCGCCCTTGAGCAGCTCGGACAAGTCGACGCCCACGGGCTCGAAGCCGCGCTCGCGCAGCCGGGCGTGCATCCCGGTGGCGCGGTCGGTGAGGAACACGTGGCGGCCGTCGGACACGGCGTTGAGGCCGAGCACCGCGGCGTCCTCGGGCGTCGCGAGGATCGCGTCCGGGTAGCGCTCCGCGAGCACCGCCCGCGACGCGGGGGTGAACGCCTCCGGGAGGTAGGCGATCGTGGCGGGGGCGGCGCCGGCGTCGAGCACGGCCAGCGCGGTGTCGAGGTGGTAGTAGCGAGGGTCGACGAGCTCCAGGGTCACGACCTCGACGCCGAGCAGCGCGGCCACCTCGGCGTGCGCCGTCCGGGAGGTACGGAAGCCGGTGCCGGCCAGCATGACGTCGCCGGCGAGCAGGAGGTCGCCCTCGCCCTCGTTCTGCTCGGCCGCCTGCCCGAGGCTGGTGACGCCGTCGCCCGCGCCCGCGAACCACTTCTCGTACGCCACGCCCTCGGGCCGCCGCTCCGGGTAGGTGAACCGCGCCGCCAGCGCGCGGCCGCCCACCATGACGCCACCGTTGGCGGCGTACACCATGTCGGGGAGGCCGGGCACGGCCTCGATCACGTCCACCCGGTGCCCGTAGGCCTCGTAGGTGGCCCGCAGGTGCTCCCACTGGGCGAGGGCGCGGCCGGTGTCGACGGGCACGCTGAGGTCCATCCAGGGGTTGATCTCGTAGACCACGTCGAAGTAGGTGGGCGGGCACATGAGGAACTGGCGCGGCGTGGCCGTGCGCTCCGGGGTCCGCGCAGTCTGGGGCGCCGACGTCGTCGTCGGTGTGAGGGCCGTCATAGCCGGGACGCTAGGGCCGCGGACGTTGCGCCGGGCGGGCGATCCGTTGCGCGTCCCGGGCCCCGACCTGGCGAATCCTGCGCGCAGGTTGAAGAATTCGGGGCATGGAGCCGGCATGGACGCCCTGAACCGACGCATCGTCGGGCACCTGCTGCGCGACGGGCGCGCGACCTACGCCGACATCGGCGCCGAGGTGGGCCTCTCGGCGCCCGCCGTGAAGCGGCGCGTGGACGTCATGCTGGCGCGCGGCGAGATCACCGGGTTCACGGTGCGGGTGGCGCCCGAGGAGCTCGGCTGGGGCGTCGAGGCGTACGTCGAGCTGTTCTGCCGCGGCAACGTCTCCCCCGCCACGCTGCGCCGTGACCTCGCCACGATCCCGGAGATCGTGCGCGTCGACACCGTCACGGGCGAGGCCGACGCGATGGTGCAGATCATGGCGGGCGGCATGGCCGACGTGGAGCGCACCGTGGAGGCCATCCGCGCCAGCGCCCGGGTGGACAAGACGCGCACGTCGCTGGTCATGACCCGCGTCATCGACCGGCCCGCGCGGGCCGGGTCCCCGGCCGCCGAGCCCGGCTCCCCGGCGCCTGCCGCGACGACGCCCACGAGCGAGGCGTGACGTGCGGGCGGGCCGCCGCGCCGCCGGCCTGCTGGCCGCTGCCGCCGTGGCGCTCGCGACCGGCGCGGCGTGCACCGCCCCCGACGACGCCGACCGCCTGCCCGACGACGTCGCCGGGCACCTGAGCGCCGAGCTGCGCCAGGAGCGCACCCAGTACGCCGACCGCCGCGCCGTGGTGCACGTGACGAACGGGTCGGGCAGCACGGTGACGCTGGTCGGCGGCACCCTCGACGCCCCCGGCTACGGGCCGAGCAGCCCCGACGGCCACCACCGCCCCCGCACGCTCGCGCCCGGCGCGGGCCGCGACGTGCGCATCCGGCTGGGCGACGTCGACTGCGACGCCGCCGCCCCGGAGACGCTGAGCGGCGCGGACGCCCAGACGACGCCCGTCGCGACGGCGACCGTGCGGCTCGTGCCGGGCGAGGCGAGCGCCGCCCCGGGCGCCGACGGCGGCTCGGGCGACACCGGCACCGCCGTCCGGGTCGACGTCACCGACCCGCTCGCCCGCCTCGCCGCCGTGCACGCGGAGACGTGCGCCGAGCGGCTCGTCGCCTCCGGGCTCGCGGTCCGCGTCACCGACGTCCGCGCCGCGCGGGTACGCACCCCCGACGGCGTCGTCGACGGCGGGCGCGTCACCCTCGCGGTCGAGCCCGTCCCGGGCGGCCCCGACGTGCGGCTGCTGCAGGTCGCGGGCACCACCCTGCTCTCCCCCGCCGCCGGGCACGCCTGGTCGGGCGACGACCTGACCCCCGGCGCCGACGGCCGCGTGGTGCTCGACCTCGTGCCCGCCCGCTGCGACCCGCACGTGGTCGCCGAGGACAAGCGCGGCACCTTCCTGCCCGTGCACGCCGAGGTGAACGGCGCCCGGCAGCCCGAGATCTACGTGCCCATGTCCGACGAGCAGCGCGCCGCGACCTACGACCTCGTGCACGACGCCTGCGGCTGGGACTGAGCCCCGAGCACATCACGCGCCGCCGCGAGCGGGTGAAATCTGCGCGCCCGCTCCCTCTTATTGAGGCCGCATCAGTAGTCTCCCTCCAGACCCGTCGACGGCGACGGGCCACGGCGCGCACCGTGCCGTGACCGCCCGGCGTCGACGACGACGCGGACCGGAGTGAGGCCCCGATGAACCCGAATCCCCCCGTGCCGCGCCGCGCGCACGCGCCCGCCCTCTCGGCAGCCGCCGCCGTCGCAGCGCTCGCGATCGCGGCGCTCGTCGCGCTCGTGGTGCTCGTCCTGCTCGACGGCAAGGTGGCCGACGGCACCACGCGCCTCGACGCCGGCGCCGCCCAGGTCGACGACGGCGCGACGCGACTGTCGGACGGCAGCGCGCAGGTCGCCGACGGCTCCCTCGAGCTGTCCGACGGCGCCGGCACCCTGTCCGCAGGTGCCGCCCGCCTCGTCGCCGGCACCGGCGACCTCACCGCGGGCACCGCCCGCCTCGCCGACGGCACCGCCGACCTGCGCGACGGCCTCGTGGACCGGCTCCAGCCCGGCACCGTCGAGGCGCTCGCCGGGATCCAGAAGCTCCACGACGGCACCGTGAAGCTGCACGACGGCGGCACTGCGCTGAGCGACGGCGCGGCCCAGGTCGCCGGGGGCGCCGTCCGAGCGCAGGATGGGGCCGACCGTCTCGCGGCCGGCGGCGCGAAGCTCAAGGACGGCGCGGCCGTCCTCGCCGGCGGGTCCGCGACGGCAGCAGGCGGCGCCGGTGCGGTGGCGAACGGCAACGAGGCCCTCGCAGACGGCGCGACCACGCTCGCCGACGGCGCCGGCGACCTGGCTGACGGCACCGGGCAGGTCGCCGCCGGAGCGAGCTCGCTCTCGGACGGGACCGACCAGGTCGCAGGAGGCACCGAGGCCGTCGCTGAAGGGAACCGGCAGCTGGCCGACGGGATCGACCGGCTGGTCGGTTCCGGTGGCGAGCTCGCCGACGGGACGAAGAGCGTGGCGTCGGGTGCTGCCACGGTGGCGGAAGGTACGTCTGCACTCGTCGACGGGACCGGAACGCTGAAGAGCGGGAGCCGTGCGGCCGCCGACGGAGCCTCCGGCGTGGCGGCGGGCGCCGCGGGGCTGGCCCAGGGCATCACGCAGGCCGCAGGCGCGGGCCGCTCGCTCGCCGACGGGCTGGAGTCCGTCGACGGCGGTGCCGGCCAGGTCGCGGCGGGCACCGCCGGCCTCGCGTCCGCGCTCGCCGACCTCGCCGCCTCGACGGAGGACCCCAAGCTCGCCGCGACTCTGCAAGGCCTCACCGCCAAGGCCGAGGGCGTCTCCGCGGGCGCCACCCAGGTCGCCGTCGGGGCAGGTGCAGCGCGCGACGGCGCCACGCGGCTCGCCGGCGGGTTCGACGGCAAGGAGGGCCTCGTGGCCGGGGCGACGGCCCTGCAGTCCGGGGCGCAGTCGGTGGCGGACGGGACGGCAGCGGTCGCGTCCGGCGCCGAGAAGCTCGCCGGAGCCGCGACCCGCCTCGACGCGGGCGCGGAGCAGGTCAGCGCGGGCACCGTCCGGGTCCGGGACGGAGTCGTCGCCCTCCTCGACGGAGGTTCGAAGCTCCAGGCCGGCGCGGCCTCGACTCGCGACGGCGCGACCCGGGTGGCTGCCGGAGCGGCACGGGTCAACGTCGGTGCCGCGGAACTCGCGACCGGCGCGAGCAAGGTCGACACCGGAGCGGGTGCCGTGGCTCTGGGCAACAGCACGCTCTCCGACAACGCCTGGCTCCTCGCCGACGGCGCGAGCAAGGTGGCCGACGGCACGCGTCGGGTCGCGGGCGGCAACGCCGCCCTCGCCGACGGCAGCGCCAAGGCCGCCGACGGCGCGGCGGAGCTCGCCGGCAAGCTTCCCGAGCTGGTGGACGGGTCGGCGCGGGTGTCCGACGGCGCGGCGACCCTGACGACCCGGCTGGGCGACGCGCAGGCCGGCGCGCTCGAGCTCGAGGCGGGCCTCGACAAGCTGTCCGAGGGCGCGAGCGACGCCGCGATCGGCATCCGCAAGATCGACACCGGCGCCCAGGACCTGGACAAGGGCGCCGTCGAGCTGGCCGACGGCTCGACCGTGCTCGCGGACGGGGCGGGCCGCCTGGCCACCGGGGCCACCCAGCTGTCGGACGGCAGCCGGGACCTCGCGGACGGGGCGGCCGCGCTCGCGGCGGGGACCAACGAGCTCGCCGACGGGACCGGCACGATGAAGACCGAGGTGGAGGCCAGCCCTGCCGGCGGCGCGGCGCTGGGCGGCGGGATCCTCCTCGCCCTCGGGCTGCTCGCGGCGGTGGCCGCCGCGGCGCTGCACATCCGTCGTCGCGCCTGACGGCGGACGCGGGGGAAAGACCGGACGGCCCGGTCCGTCGCTCAGGGGAGCGTCGGGCCGGGCCGTCCGGGCGTCAGGCAGGTTCGGCCTCAGGTCAGAGACCGCCGAAGATGACCTCCCACAGGCTCTTCACGCGGATCGTCGTGGTGGTCGTGGCCGCCTCGGTGGCGTCGTCGCCCGAGTAGTGGAGCTCCACCTCGACGGTGCCGGGCTGGAACGGGCCCGCCCACAGCCGGGCGGCGCCCTTCTTGCTCAGCGTGTCGGCGTCCACCTTCTTGCCCTTGACGGTGGCGGTGACCTTGCCGGTCGGCGTGCCGTCCGGCGTGGTCACCTTGACGTCGATCCGTGCCGGCTGGAGCCAGGCGACCACCGTCTTGGGGGCGTCCACCGTGAGCGTCGGGGTGGCCTTGGCGGGCTTCGTCACCTCGATCGGCACCGTCACCTCGGTGCCCGTCGCGGCGCCCTTCAGGGTGAGGGCGGTCGCGCCGGCCGGGGTCCCGGCGGGGAGCCGGACGGAGACCGACGCGGTGCCGATCGTGTCCTCGGGCGTGGTGCCCGCGGCGGTCGTCACGGCGGCGGTGCCGAGCACCGTGTCGCCGAGCGACACGGTGAGCTCCGGGTCGGTGACGTCGCCCGGGGCCGACATCGACCAGGAGGAGACGTCGAAGGCGACGGCGTCACCCGGCGCGTACGCCTCGGGGGCGTCGGCCGGGAACGAGACGCCGACGGCGCGCTGGCTCGGGTCGACGGCGAGGGCGCCCTCGGCCGTGTGCGACGCCATGTAGTCGACGAACGCCGCCAGGTCGGCCTTGCCGGTGTCGCGGGCGCCGGAGCCGTCGGCGAAGGCGCGGAAGTTGTCGCCGCCCGAGGCGAGGAACGAGTTCACCGTGACGGAGTACGACGCGGCCGGGTCGAGCGCCGCGCCGTCGAGCCACATGCCGGTGATGCGGTCGCCCTCGGCGCGGTTCGCGTCGAAGGTGTAGGTGAACCCGTCGGAGACGCCGAGGCGCAGGAACGGGCGCGACGGCACGTTGCCGTCCGCGTCGCGCTGCCACTGCTGCTCGAGGACCGTCTTGATCTGCTCGCCCGTGAGGCTCATGTTGACGAGCGTGTTGGCGAACGGCTGCACGGCCGCCGCCTGCTTGTACGTGAGGGTGCGGGGGAAGGCGCCGGTGCCGGTGCCGACCATGTCGGCGCGCAGGCCGCCCGGGTTCATGAACGCGATCTGCGCCGCGCCGGACTCCTGGGCCTCCGTGGCCCACCGCTGCACCTCGGCGACGAGGTTGCCGAGCGTGGACTCGCCGCCGCGGTTCTCCGCGCCCGAGGACAGCTTGGCCCGGTTGAAGGCCCCGCCGATCTGGCCCAGCGGCTCCGCGCCGAGCACGTCGGCCTCGGCGACGGCGTCCGACACGATCGACGTGACGGCCGGGTCGGCCGGGTAGTTGCCCGCCAGCGGCAGGACGGCCGTCGTGACGCCGGCGACGTCGCCGGTCGCGGCGTCCACCGAGTACACGAGCTTGTTGAGGTTGTAGCCGTACTGGCCCGCGGAGACGACGGGACGCTCCGTCACGGCCCGGCCGGCCCACTCGGCCACGGGGAACTTGCAGTCGTACGCGAGGTGCGTGTGCCCGGAGACGATCGCGTCGACCTCGGGGCTGACGTCGTTGACGATGTCGGCGAACGCGTTGTCCGCGGTGGGCATCGCGGCGCAGTCCGTGGACTCCGCGCCCTCGTGCACCAGCATGACGACGACGTCGGCGCCCTCGGCCTTGAGGTCGTCGGTCTCCTCGTTCACCGAGTCGACGATGCCGCGGACGTCGACGTCCGCGATGCCGGCCGGGCTGACGAGCGCCGGCAGCTCCTCGGTGACGGCGCCGACGAAGCCGACCTGCACGTCGCCGAAGTCCTTGATCCAAGTGGCCGGGACGGCGTCGTCGCCGGTCGCCTTGACCTTGAGGTTGGCGGCCACGTACTGCCACTGGGCGCCGCCGTACGGGTTGGTCTCGGCGTCGTAGGGCGCCATCACGCGCTGGAGCAGGTCGTCGTAGCCCTGGTCGAGCTCGTGGTTGCCGACGGCCGACACGTCGAGGCCCGCGGCGTTGAGGGCGTCGATCGTGGGCTTGTCGTGCTGGATGAAGGACTCGAACGTCGAGGCGCCGATGAGGTCGCCCGCCGCCGCGAAGACGGTGTTCGGGTTCTCGGCGCGCAGCTGCTTCACCGCGCCGGAGAGCACGGCGGCGCCGGCCTCGGTGCCGTTCGCCTGGATGCGGCCGTGGAAGTCGTTGGTGGCGAGGATCTGGACGTCGACGATCGGGTCGGCGCTGGCGGACACGGCGCCGGCTGTGGCGATCCCCGCGAAGGCGAGGGTCACGCACGCGACGCCGGCGGTCCGCCGGCGAGCGAGAGGACGAGACACAGACATAGGTGCTCCTGGGTGTGCGGAGGTATCAGGGGCACCGTAGCGGCGGCGGGTGACGCCGGCGCGGCTCGCGGGGTAACGATCAGGAAACCGTGGCCTCCGCGGGGGCCGGGGTCGCGACCTGCTCGACGACCGGCTCGCTCAGGTGGCCCGTGCGGCGCAGCCACCACTCGGCGAGCAGCGTCGTCAGGGGCGGCACCGCGGCCGCGAGCGCCACCAGCGCGCGGAACCAGCCCCAGCGCAGCTTCACCGCGGCGACGAGCGCGACCACCACGTACGCGACGAACGCCGCGCCGTGCAGCCGGCCGAACAGCCAGACGCCCGCGTCCGTCGTCTCGGTGACGTACTTGAGGAACATCCCGACGAGCAGGCCCGCCCAGGTGAACGCCTCGATCACGGCGATCACCGCGTACACGCGGCCGGTGCGGGACAGGGGCTGACGGGCGGGCGTCGCGGGCATCGCGGGCATCGCGGGCATGGCTGACCTCTCGTGGGACGGGCGGTGGCGCCAGTCTGCCCGACGTCGGCGCCGACCCGGCGCGGGGAGGTGACAGCCCGTCCTGACCCGCGCCGGACCCGTGCGGGCTCAGCCCAGCGGACCCAGGGCGTCGCGTCGGTCGGTCCCCGCGAGCGCGGCCGCGAGCGCGGGCTCGTCGAGCGCCTCGACCAGCCGCTTCTCCTCGTACCGGAAGTGCGACTCCATCACCGCGTCGATGCCGTCGAGGTGGCGCTCCAGGGTGGCGGCGTCGGCGTCGGCGTCGACCGCGCGGGCCAGCTCGCCCAGGAGGTGGTCGAGCATCGTGTGGTCGCGCCTCAGCTCGGCGACGACGCCCGCGAGGTCGGGGCGCAGGTCGAGGAGGGCGGCGAACACGCTGGTGTCCTCGCCGCGGTGGTGGCCCTCCAGCGCCTGGCAGAAGCCGTGGCAGTACAGGCCGAGCAGGCGGCGCGGGTCGGGCGACGGGGCGGCTCCGCCGTCGTCGACGGCGACGTCGGCGGCGTCGACGGCCTCGCGGGCCACCTCCAGGGCGTCGCGCAGGCGGGCGTGGACGGAGCGCAGCTCCTGCCCCCAGGCGACGAGCCGCGTGGTGTCGGACGGCGCGGGCGCGGCGGGCGCGGTCGGCGTGGTGGGAACGGTGGACGGGGTGGGGTGCTCGGGGTGGGGAAGGGTCACGGTGCGGCCGAACCTAACAGCGGCGGCGCCCGGGGGTACGGTGACGGCCGTGCCCGACGCCCTCCCCACCGCAGACCGCCCCGCCGACCGCTCCCCGGCCCCGTCCGACGTCCCGCTGATCGGGGCGCCCGAGGCCGACCTGCTGCACGTCATGAGCCTCAACGTCCGCTGCGCCATCGACGACACGGTGCCCGGCACGCCGGACCACTGGCCCGACCGCGCGCCGCTGGTCACCGCGCTGCTGGCGCGCGAGCGCCCGACGCTCCTCGGCGTCCAGGAGGCGCACTTCGCCCAGCTCGTGACGGTCACCGGCGCGCTCGGCGACGACTACCGGTCGGTGGGGCACGGCCGTGAGGGCGGCGCCGCCGGCGAGCACTCCGCGATCGTGTACGACGCGCGCCGCCTCACGCTGCTGTGGTGGGACCAGTACTGGCTGTCGGACACGCCGCGGCTCGCGGGCTCCACCTGGGACCACCAGTGCCCGCGGGTGGTCACCTGGGCGCGGTTCCGCGACGAGCGCACGGGCCGCGAGCTGCTGCACGTGAACTCCCACCTCGACCACGAGTCCGGCGACGCGCGGGAGCGCGGCGCGCGGGTGGTGCGCGCCGAGATCGAGGCGGCCGGCCTGCCGGCCGTGTTCACCGCGGACACCAACGCCCCCGCGGGCCGGTCCGCCCCGTACGACGTCCTCGTCACCGAGGGCGGCCTGCTCGACACGTGGCTGGACGCGGCCGACCGCCACGGGCCCGAGGTCGGCACGTTCCCCGACTACGGCGCGCCGCAGCCCGGCGGCGAGCGCATCGACTGGATCCTCACGACCCCGGACAGCGAGGTGCACGCCGCGGCGATCAACACGTGGACGCGCGACGGCCGCTGGCCCAGCGACCACACGCCCGTGCAGGCCCTGCTGCGGCTCGCCTGACGTCGGGCCGACGACCGGGCGACGACCGGGCGACGAGCGGGCCGATGAGTCCGCCGGGCCCGGGACGTCCACCCGTGCATGACCCGAGGAACGGCACCTGACATCGGACCCGCCGACGGCGACGCGCTCGGCCCCGAACGGTTCGCCGCCGACGGCGACCTGCGGCTCTGCTACCAGGCCGCCGGGGACCCCGCCGACCCGACCGTGCTGCTGGTCGGCGGCGTCGCGTCGTCGATGGACTGGTGGCCGGCGGACCTGTGCGCGGCGCTCGCGGCCCGAGGGCGCCACGTCGTGCGGTACGACCACCGCGACACGGGCCGGTCCACCACCTGCCCGCCCGGCGCGCCGGGCTACACGAGCCGGGACCTCGCCGAGGACGCGCTGCGGGTGCTCGACGACCTGGGCGTGGACAGGGCGCACCTGGTGGGCCTGTCGATGGGCGGCGTGATCGTGCAGGAGCTGGCGCTCGAGCACCCCGACCGGGTCGCGTCGGCCACCCTCGTCTCCACCTCCCGCGCCGTCCGCGGGCCCGACGACGCGGACCTGCCGCCCGCCGCGCCCGAGCTCGACGGGCTGTGGGACGGCCCCTCCCCCGACCCGGCGGACAGGGCCGCGCTGGTGGACGCCGCCGTCGCGGAGGAGCGCGCGCTGACCGGGCGCGGCACCTTCGACCCGGCCCGCGCCCGCGCCGTCGCCGCCCGCGCCGTCGGGCGCGCGACCGACCCCACCGCCGGGACCAACCACTTCGCCGCCGAGCCCGGCGCCCCGTTCGCCGGCACCCTCGCCGACGTCCGCGTCCCGACGCTCGTCGTGCACGGCACCGAGGATCCCCTGTTCCCCGGCCACGGGGCCGTTCTCGCGGCCGCGATCCCCGGCGCGCGGCTGCTGCTGCTCGACGGCGTGGGCCACCAGTCGCCGCCGCCGTCGTCGTGGGACGTGCTGCTGCCGGCGCTGGTCGAGCACACGAGCCGGTAGCGGGAGCAGGATGGGCGCCATGTCCTCCCTCACCCTCACCGCCTGGGGCCACGCCGCCCTCCGCCTGGAGCGCGACGGGCGCGCGCTCGTCGTCGACCCCGGCACGTTCACCGACCCGCGCGTCCTCGACGGAGCCGACGCGGTGCTCGTCACCCACGAGCACGTCGACCACGTGGACGTGCCCCGCCTCGTCTCCGTCCTCACCGCGAGCCCCGGCCCGGAGGTGTGGGGCCCGCAGGTCGTCGTCGACCTGCTCGCCGAGGCGGGTGCGCCGGCCGCCCGGCTGCACGCCGTCGCCGGCGGGGACGCCTTCGACGCGGCCGGGTTCGCCGTCCGGGCCCTCGGCGAGCGGCACGCGACCGTCCACCCGGACATCACGCCGCCCGCCAACGTCGCGTACCTCGTGGACGGCGTGGTGCTGCACCCGGGCGACTCGTTCACCCCGCCGCCCGCGGGGACGCGCGTCGAGGTGCTGGCCCTGCCGGTGGCCGCGCCGTGGCTCAAGGTCGCGGAGTCCGTGGACTACGCGCGCCAGGTGGGGCCCCGGACCGCCGTCCCCATCCACGACGCGATCCTCAACGACGCCGGCAAGGCGCTCGTCGACCGGGTGGTCGGCGGCCTCGCCGGCGACGTCGGCTACCGCCGCCTCGCGCCCGGCGACGCCCTCGAGGTCACCGTCCCCTGATCTCCGGTCAGGCCGGGCTGAGCGGCACGACGTCGGCCAGCGGGGCCTGCAGCTCCGCCGCCCCGCCGGCGGGGCGGAAGCCGAGGGCCACGTTGATGGCGAGCATCGGCGCGTTGGTCTCGTTGTTCCAGGTGGAGATCCGCCGCGTGCCGGGTCGGACCCGCGTGTGCTCGCGCAGGTTCACCGCCTTGAGCAGCATGCCGAGCCGGTGCCCGCGGTGCTCGGGCAGCACCACGGTGCTGTCCTGCTCGGTGAGCTCGGGGCGGTCGTGCGCGAAGACCAGCAGCGTCATCCCGGCGAGGGTGCCGGTGGCGACGTGCTCCGCGACGGCGACGAGGCCGCTCTTGCCGCGCTCGGCGCGCTTCGTCTCCTCGTCGCGGATCCGCCGTCCGTCCCACTGCTCGGCCTCGAGCTCGAGGCCCCCGTGGGGCTCGTCCTCCGACAGGCTCCGCTCCAGGCCGGCGAGCTGCTCGACCCACCGCTCCGGCGCCGGGTCCTGCCAGGTGTGCACGCGGTAGGCGTCGCCGGCGTGGGCCGCGGCGGCGGCGACGAACCGGTCGACGACATCGCCGGGCAGCGGCACGTCCAGGACGGAGCGGCGGGCGACGAGCTCCAGCGCGAGCCCGGCGCGCCGGGCGAATCGCATCCCCGGGAGGTCGGCGGACACGTGGCCGTCGCCCTCCTTCGGCGCGAGCGCGTCCGGGGCGCCCTGCGCCGGCTCGGCCGCGAACTCGACCTCCGCGAAGACCGTCGTGCGGCCCTCGGTGAGCGCGACGCGACGCAGCCGGTCCGCGATGGCGGAGCCGATGCCCCGGCCGCGGTGCGAGGGCAGGACGGCGATCCGCGGCACGGCGAGGTGCCGGTTGTCCGTCACGGGCAGCATGAGCACGCCGTGCCCGACGACCCGCGGGGCGCCGTCCGCGCCGTCCTCGACGGCGACCAGCCGGTGCCGGCGCACGTGCCCGGGGTGCAGGTCGCCCACCAGCATGTCGAGGGCACGGGGCGGGAGGTCGTCGTGGCCGAGGTCGGCGAGCGCGACGGCGCGCTCCAGCGCGGCGACGCCGTGGTATGCCCAGGCCTCGGGCGCGTCGAGTCTCGCGGCGGACGGCGGCTCGAGGAGGCGCCACGTCGGCGGGGCGGCAGGGGTGCTCATCCCTCCACGGTGCTCCGCCCCGCGGGCCCGGCGCCATGCCTTTTCGACCGTCTGCCGTCGCGTGCCGGGCGCCGCGGCGCGTAGGGTGCCTGACCGTGACGACCGAGACCCCCCTGCCGGTGACCACGGGCCGCCTGGTCCTGCGCGCGCACCGCGCCGAGGACCTCGGCCCGCTGCTCGCCTACTACGCCGACCCCGCCGTGGCCCGCTACCTGCTCGAGGAGCCGTGGACGCCGGAGGTCGCCGAGGCGCAGCTCGCCAAGCGTCTCGCCCGCACCGCGATCGACGAGCCCGGCTCCGCCCTCGCCCTGGTCGTGGAGCACGACGGCGCGGTCGTCGGCGACGTCGCCCTGTGGACGACGGGCGACACGGTCTCCCGCGGCGAGATCGGCTGGGTCTTCCACCCCGACCACACCGGCCAGGGGTACGCGACCGAGGCGGTGCGCGCCGTCCTCGACCTCGCGTTCGGCTTCTACCGCATGCACCGCGTGGTCGCGCAGCTCGACGCCCGCAACGAGGCGTCCGCCCGGCTCTGCGAGCGCGTCGGCATGCGGCGCGAGGGGCACCTGCGCCAGGACTGGTGGTCCAAGGGCGAGTGGACCGACACCCTCGTCTACGGCGTGCTGAAGGGCGACCGGGCCGCCTGACCCGCCCGGGGTCCGGCCTCGTCGACAACCCCGCGCCCCCCGGCGGCGTCTATGGGACGTGACACCACGACACGGGCAGCACCCATGACGAGCGAGGGCGCGATGCCGCGCCTCCACGGCACGAGCGACGAGCGGTTCGGGATCGTGACGGCGGGCGCGTCCGCGGCGGAGCGCTTCACGGCGTTCGCCGCGGCGAGCACGCCGGCCCTCTCCCGGATCGCCTACCTCCTGTGCGGCGACGAGCACCGCGCGGGCGACCTGGTCCAGCTCGCGCTGGAACGGACCTACCGCGCCTGGGCGCGGGTCGAGGACGGCGACCCCTTCGCGTACGCACGCCGCGTGCTCGCCACGGCGCGCATCGACGGGTGGCGGCGCACGCGCCGTGACGTGCTCTCCGACCCGGCGGACCTGCGCCCCCCGCCCGTGCCCGACGGCACCCGCACGGTGCTGGACCGGGACCGGCTGGTCCGGGCCCTGCGACAGCTCCCGGAGGGGCAGCGACGCGTCGTCGTCCTGCGCCACCTGCTCGACCGCTCCGAGGCGCAGACCGCCGACGAGCTGGGGATCTCGGTCGGCTCGGTGAAGTCGAGCGGGTCCCGCGGCCTGGCCCGGCTGCGGGAGCTGCTCGGGGCCGACGGCGACCACGACGCGACACCGACGAGGAAGGGGACGGTCCGATGACCCTCCAGGACGATTTCGTGGCCGAGCTCCAGCACGCGGCAGACCAGGTCGGTCCGGTCGCCGCCCTCGACGGCGCGACGATGGGCCGCCGCGCCGTCCGGCGCGTGCGGGCCCGCCGCGCGGCCCTGAGCGGCGTCGGCGCGCTCGCCGCGGTGGGAGCGGTCGCGGGGGTGTGGCAGGTGGCGTCGCCGGACCAGGGCCTCAGCCCGGCGGGCCAGGACGTGCCCGACGGGTGGACCCCCGTCGCCGTCGGCGGGGTGGCCCTCGCGGTGCCGCCGGGCCTCGAGCCGCGCGGCGCCGGCGTCTGGGAGGAGGGCCCCGCGAACGAGGGCGGGGACTTCGTGCAGGTGCAGCCGGCGGGGCCGGACCTGCCGCTCGTCCCGCCGGGCTCCGGGCTCACGCCCGTGGACGTCCGGGTCCCCGGGGCGGAGTCGGCCCGGTACGTCGTCGAGGAGCACGCCGACGACCCGACGTCCGCCCAGGACTTCGTCGGCAGGCTGCAGGTGACCCTCGGGTCGGGCGACGTGGTGCAGGTGACCCTCGTCTGGGTGGACGGCACCGAGGGCGAGGCGACGTTCGCCGACCTCGTGGCGTCCGTGTCGACGGACGAGGACTCCGCCCCCCTGCCGTCCCCCGGGGCGGAGGCGGTGCTGGAGCCGCTCGACGGGTTCGCCCCGGGGGTCCCCCAGGGCTGGGAGAGGACGTCCTTCGCCGGGCTGGAGTACGCGGTGCCGCGGGGCTGGGCCGCCGACGAGTCCGTCGCCGACGAGTTCCCCGCCGGCGAGCGGTCGCGGTCCGCGAGCGCCGACGGGTCGGCCGCCGTGACGGTGGCGCTGTCCGACGGCTCCGCGGGATGGCCGGGCTCGATCGCGTCGTCGCCGCTCGACCCGGCGTCCACGTTCCCGCTCGACGGCGCGGACGTGGTCCAGGTGGAGACCGGGTCCGAGGACGGCACCGACGTGACCACCACGCACCTGCGGCGCGAGGGCGGGCGCGGGTACGTCGTCACGATCGAGACGCCCGGTTCCGCGGACGGGCGCGCGCTGACGCGGCAGCTGCTGGGCACGCTCGGCTTCACCGCCGCGGCGGCGCAGGTCCCGGGCGCGCAGGACCTCCCGGAGCTCACGACGTCGGCCGTCCCCGACGGCTGGCGCGCGCTGTCCGCCGGCGCGACGGGCCTGCGGCTGGCCCTGCCGGGCAGCTGGGAGGAGACGTCGCCTGCCGACGGGATCGACTGGTCGGCGGGCCGCGCCGGGGAGACGGTGACGGTCACGGCCGGGACCGGCCACGCCCCCGGCACCGTCCCGCCGGCCGGGTACCGGTACGACGTCCCCGGCGCGGACGCCGTCGTGATCCGGGTGGGCGACGACACCACGGAGGACGGGGAGCCGTGCTTCCTGGGGACGGTGCAGCTCCGACGCGGCGACGACACGGTCTCGCTGGAGTACAGCGGGCCGCGCGGCGCGGCCTCGCAGGAGCGGTTCGGCAGCATCGTGCGGTCGCTCGGGCTGTCCGGGAGCTGAGCCCTCACCCGTCGGTGGGCCGGTGCGCGTCGCGCGCCGGCCCGCCGTCGCGCGGGCGGGGCGGCCGGGCGTGGCGGCCGGGCGGGGCGACGGGGCCGGACCCGGTCACGCCGGCAGGAGCAGCTCCTCGACCTCGCGCCGGGTCGGGTACGACGACTGCGCACCGGGCCGGGTCGCGGCGCGGGCGCCCGCGGCGTTCCCGAGGCGCGCGGCGTCCGCCAGGGACAGGCCCTCCGCCAGCCCGGTCGCGAGCGCGCCGGTGAACGCGTCCCCGCTCCCCGTCGTGTCGACGGCCTCGACGCGCGGCGCGTCGAGGTGCACGACACCGTCGGCGGTGGCCACGAGGGCGCCCCGGGCGCCCAGCGTGACGACGGCGCCGGGGATCCCCAGGGTCGCGAGGAACCGCCGGACGGCCTCGCCGTCCGAGGTGTCGGACGGCGCCCCGGGCAGGCACGCCAGCTCGTGCTCGTTGACCACCAGCACGGTGGTCGCGCGCAGCAGCTCCGCCGGCACCGGCCGGTACGGGGAGAGGTTGAGCACGACGGTGGCACCCGCCGCCGCCCCGGCCCCCGCCGCGCGGACCACCGTGGCGGTCGGGGTCTCGAGCGCGAGGCAGACCACCGACGCGTCGGTGAACAGGTGCCCGGGCAGGTCCTCCGGGCGCAGCCGGTCGTTCGCCCCCGGCGACACGACGATCGTGTTCTCGCCCGTGTCATCGACGACGACCAGTGCGGTGCCCGTCGTGGTGCCGGGCACCGCGACGACGCCCGCCACGTCGACGCCTGCCGCCGTCGCGGCGTCGAGCAGGAGCCGCGCGTAGGGGTCGTCCCCCACGGCCCCGACCAGCGTCACCGTGGCGCCCAGCCGTGCGGCGGCCGCCGCCTGGTTCGACGACTTCCCCCCGGGCCCGACCTCCAGCGCGGACCCGACGACCGTCTCCCCCGGGAGCGGCAGGCGCCCGGTGCGCACGCCGAGGTCGGCGTTCATCGACCCGACGACGAGGATCCGGCCCCCGGCCGGGCGACCCGTCATCGGCGGACCTCCGCGCTCGCGGGCCGCGGGATGCGGAAGGACATCAGCAGGGCCCCGACGAGCACGACCGCGCCCGTGACCAGGCCGGCGACGTACCCGGCGGCCGCGCCGCCGTCGGTCGACGCGAACGCCGTCTGCACGGCGTAGACGACCACGAAGCTCACGCCCGCCCCGAGGTTGATGCCCCCGGTGTTGAGGCCGGGCAGGGACCCCGGGCGCGCGGCCGGGGAGAGCGCGACGCCGAGGCCGTTGAGCATGATGTTGGCGATCCCGGCGTAGGTGACGCCGACGGCGACGGAGAGCAGGAGGAAGACCAGCCGGGAGTCGGTGCCGACGTTGAGGACGAACAGGACGAGGCCGACGACGGTCCCGCCGAGACCGACGCGGAGCATGGTGCGGTAGCCCACGGTCGCCGCGAGCCGGCCGCTGACCGGGCCCATCAGCAGCCCGGCGACGGCGTACGGCATGAGGATCCACCAGGAGACCTCCTCGGCGGACATGCCGAGTCCCACGGTCTCGTCCTGCGCGAGCGCCGGCACGATGCCGTTCATGACGGCGAAGATCCCGGCGAGGGTGAGCAGGGACGTGCTGACCGTCGCCCAGGTGGCCCGCTCCTTGAGCTGGGGGATCGAGACCAGCGGGTGCCGGCTCCTCGACTCCGTGCGCCAGAACGTCGCGAAGGCGACCACGGACACGACGACGAGCACGACGACGAGCACGAGGTCCGCGGCGCCCAGCTTCCCGAGCTCGTTGACGGCGACCAGCATCGCGCCGACGGACACCACGAGCAGCAGCGACCCGGCCCAGTCCATCCGCGGGCGGTCGGCGGAGGTGGACTCGGGCGCGAGCAGCCGCACGAGGAGGGCGGACGCGACCGCGACGCCTCCCATCGTCCAGAAGATCGACGCGAACCCGTGGTTCGTGGCGAGGTAGCCGCCCAGCAGGGCGTCGACGCCCGCGATGCCGCCGTTCACGGCCGTGACCACGCCCATGAGCGTGCCGTAGGTCCGCGGCTCGGCGACCACCACCCGCAGCATGACCAGGCACAGCGGGACCACGGGGCCGGACGCACCCTGGATGAGGCGTCCGACGAAGAGGACCGTGACGTTGGTCGCGAGCGCGGCGATCACGCAGCCGACCGCCATCGCCAGGAGCATCCCGACGAGGACGCGTCGGCGGCCGACGAGGTCGCCGAGGCGAGGGAGGAAGAGCGTGAAGAGGGCCGCGGCGGTGAAGAAGGCCGTCTGGGTCGCCGCGATCTGGGCGCCGGTGGCGTCGAGCTCGCGCTCCATCGTCACGAGCGCGGGGCTCAGCATGCTCGCGTTGAGCTGGAACGCGAGGCACGCCGAGAGCAGCGCGACCATCAGCGTGACGACGGTCCGGCGGTCTCCGCCTGCGGTGCCCTCGACGGGCGGCGTGGTGGGGGTGGTGCGGGTGTCCATGGTGTCCACTTCGTCGTGTTCTGCCGTGCTGGACCCGCATTCTGCGTAATCCATTGCGCAGACGTTACACTCGGGTGCGGTACCCGGCAAGGGGCTCCGACCGCTCCGTCGACCCGAGGAGAAGAGCGTGGCGCGAGACGCCGTCACCCTGCGGGACGTGGCCGACGCCGCCGGCGTCTCCATCGCCACCGCCTCCCGCGCCCTGACCGGGAAGAACCGGGTCTCCAAGGCGACCACCGCGCACGTCCGGCAGGTCGCCGAGCGGCTCGGCTACCGGGTCAACGTCTTCGGGCGCGCCCTGCGCGAGGGGACCGACGGCGCGGTGGGCGTGATCGTGCCCGTGATCAGCAACCCGTTCTACGGGCAGCTGGTGCACAGCCTCGAGGAGCAGCTCGGCGCGCACTCCCTGGAGCTGATCGTCGCGGACTCCCACGGCGAGGTCGACCGGGAGCGCGACCGCCTGCGGATGCTCGTCCGGCGCCGCGTCGAGGGGATCGTCGTCGTGCCGTCCAACGCCACCAGCTCGCTCGACGCCCTCGTCGAGGCGGCCGACGACGTCCCCGTCGTCCAGCTCGACCGGCGCGTCGAGCAGGCGCCCACCGACTTCGTGGGCGTCGACAACGACCGCGGGATCGCCCTCCTCGTCGAGCACCTCGTCTCCCGCGGCGCCGTGCACATCGCCCTGGTCGCCTCGGACGACACCACGTCGGCGGGCCGCGAGCGGCGGGCCGCCTTCGAGCGGGAGATCGCGCGGCGCGGCCTGCCCGTGCACCCGCCGGTCCTGGACAACTTCACGCTCGAGTTCGGCCTGGCGGCCGCCGGCACGGTGGCGAGCCGGAGCCCGCTCCCCGACGCGATCGTCGCGGGCGACGACCTCATCGCCGCCGGGCTGATCACCGGCCTCAAGCGCCACGGCGTGGCCGTGCCCCAGGACGTCATGGTCACGGGGTTCGACGGCACGATGCTCGCCGACGTGTGCGACCCGGCCCTGACCACCGTGGTGCAGCCGTTCGACCAGATCGCCGCCGAGGCCGTCCGCGCGCTGCTCCGCCGCACGCAGGACCGGGACGCGCCGGCCATCTACAGCCGGCTCGCCCCGGCCCTGCGGGTGTCGATGTCCACGTCGCCGGCCCCGGCGACACCCCCCGCGCCCGCCGCGGCCCGCGCTCAGTCCAGCTGAGCGACCGCGTCGGTCACGAGCTGCCAGAAGCGGTCGACGTCGAGGGTGAGGGCGACGTCGACGTTCGGCTCCCGGCCGAGCATGTCGTGCAGGTCCACGCAGGTCGCCCCCGCGGTGAACTCCCCCTGCGTCTCCACGTCCACGTGGCAGCGCTGCACGGTCGCGACCGCCCGGTCGATGGCGATCGCCACGGTGATCGGGTCGTGCAGCGGGCCCTCGGGCATGGACTCGACGGCGTCGTAGGTGCTGCAGAAGAACCGCAGCAGCTCGACGCCGAACGCGCCCGTCCGGTTGCCGACCGCGGCGATCCGCTCGACCACCGGCTCGGTGATCAGCGCCTGGTGGGAGATGTTGAGGCCGACCATCGTGACCGGCAGCCCGGACCGGACGACGAGGTCCGCGGCCTCCGGGTCGACCCAGGCGTTGAACTCCGGGTAGGCGCCGACGTTGCCGCGCCCGGTCGACCCGCCCATCCAGATGATCTCCCGGACCTTCTCGCGCAGGTGGGGCTTCTGCTCCAGGAAGGTCGCCACGTTCGTCAGGGGCCCGGTCGGGACCAGGGTGACCGGCTCGGGGGACGCCTCGAGGAGGTCGGCCATGAGCTCGACGGCGCTGCGCGGGTCGAGCGGGACCGTCGGCTCCGGCAGCTCCGGCCCGCCGAGGGCGTTGTCGCCGTGGATCCACGAGGCCGGCGTGAGCGTGCGCTTCAGCGGCCCTGAGGCACCGGCGGCGACGGGCACGTCGTGGACCCCGGCGACCGTGAGCGCGACCCGCGCGTTGTGCGTGGTGTGCTCCAGGTAGCCGTTGCCGCTCACGGTCGTGACGCCGCGCAGGTCGATCTCGGGGTTGCCGGCGGCGAGCCAGAGGGCGAAGACGTCGTCGTGGCCGGGGTCGCAGTCGAGGATGATCGGGGTGGGCATGGTGCTCCTTTGCGGGTGCCGAGAACGCGGTGCGATGCGTAAACGATTGCACTCGTGTCGCGCACCCGTCAACCCGTCCCGTGCGCCGGTTCAGCCGTCCCCGCCGGGCCCGCCGTCCGCGTGCCGGTGCACGACCTTCCACCCGTCGTCCTCGCGCCGGTAGACCTGGGTCACGCGCAGCACGTAGTCCCGCGGGCGGCCGTCGACGCGGGTGGACGTGATCTCCCGGTGGACGGTGTAGGCCAGGTCGCCGCTCACGTCGGCGGCGACCAGGTCGACCTCCGCGGACCCGACGCCGGAGAACGACTCCGCCAGGCGGGCGAACACGGCACGCGCCTCGGCGGGCCCGACGGCTTCCATCCACGCGCCGAAGAGGGTCACGGGCGCGCGCCGGGACCAGGTGCGGTCGCGGGGCCGGTCGTCCCCGTCGTGCAGCGCGTCCTCGGCCGCCCGCCACGTGGTGCCGAACCAGTCGAGGAAGTCCTCGCGGTCGCCCATGGCACCAGTGAACGCCCGCGCGGCCGCGCTCGGTACCGCCGTCGGGGGCTCGGGGCACGATGGGGCGATGACGTCCGACATCGTGGTCCGGCCGGCGAACGAGGCCTCCTGGGAGGACCTGCAGGCCGTGCTCGGCGAGCGCGGCGAGGGCGCGCGCTGCCAGTGCCGGTGGTTCCAGACGCCGTCGTCCGCCTGGCGCGAGTCCGCCCGCGAGGAGCGCGCCGCCGCGCTGCGCCGCGACGCGCACTGCGGCGAGCCCGGCTCCCCCAGCACCAGCGGGCTGGTCGCCTGGCTCGACGGCGAGCCCGTGGGCTGGTGCGCCGTCGAGCCCCGCACCGCGTACGTCCGCCTGCGCACCGCGCGCGTGCCGTGGTCGGGTCGCGACGAGGACAAGGACGACGACGGGGTGTGGGCCGTCGTCTGCTTCGTCACCCGCGCCGGCTTCCGCCGCCGCGGGGTCAGCGCCGCGCTCACCGCCGCCGCCGTCGAGCACGCCCGCTCCCGCGGGGCGCGCGCCGTCGAGGGCTACCCGATGGTCGTGGGGCCCGGGTACAGCGACTCGTGGGGCGAGCTCTTCGTGGGGGTGGCGTCCGTGTTCGAGGCCGCCGGGTTCCGCGAGGTGAGCCGCCCGACGTCGCGCCGCGCGGTGATGCGCGTCGACCTCTGAGGCGCGGGCGCGCTCAGCGGCGCGCGGCGTGCTCCGCGAGGAACTCGGCCCACGTCTGCTTGCCGACGGCGCGGTCGGGGGCCAGGTTGCCGCCCGCCGCGTACGCGCGCGACGCGGCGCCGGGGACGCGGACCGGCATCGTGGGGCGTCGTGAGCCGACGGCGTCCAGGTAGTCCCGCACCATGCCGCGGAACGTGAGCACCTCCGGGCCGGCGAGGTCGGGCACCCGGCCCTGCGGGTCGCCGAGGGCGAGCTCGACCAGCCGCGTCGCGACCTCGTCGGCCGCGATCGGCTGCGCCCTCCAACCGCTGGGCGTCGGCACCACCGGCAGCTTGGCGAGCGCCTGGGCGGCGATGAGCACCAGCTCGTGGAACTGCGTGGCGCGCAGGTTGCTCCACGCGATCCCGGACCTCTCCAGCACGCGCTCCTGGGCCAGCTTGCTCGCCATGTAGCCGAGCGCGCGCCGGTCGAAGCGCGACCGCACCGGCACCTTCTCCGCGCCCACCACCGAGACGTTCACCAGGTGCGGCTCGGTGCCCGCGTCGCGGACGGCCCGCACCAGGGCCGCCGCCATCGGCTCGTTGTGCAGCTGGTCACCGGCGAGGTGCACGACGACGTCCGCGTCGCCCACGGCCTGCGCCAGCCCCTCGCCCGTGGACCAGTCCGCGACGACGTACCGCACGCCGTCGCCCTCCGCGTGCGGGCTGCGGCTGACCACCCGCACCTCCGCGCCCGTGCGGACCAGCCGCGGCACCACCAGCCTGCCGAGGTGCCCCGTGCCGCCGGTGACCAGGATGCGTGCCATGCCGTCCTCCTCCGTCGCCGCGCCCCGTCGGCGCGTCTGCACTCCCGACGAGGCGGCGGACGAGGACGTGACCGCGGCTCAGCCGACCGGGTCCTGCAGGCGGGGCAGGGCAGCGACGAGCGTGTCGCGGATGTAGACCAGCTCCGGCGTCGGCTCCCACTCCGCATCGGCGGGCTCGTCGCCGTCGCCGGCCTCCGCCCACTCGCCGGCGGCGTCGTCCGTCGGGGTGGAGTACACCCACCACAGGTTGTTCCAGGGGTCGACGAAGCGGGAGAAGACCTCGCCGAAGAAGGCCGTGGGCTCCGTCACGACGTCCGCGCCACCGGCCCGAGCCCGATCGAGCACCGTGTCCACGTCGTCCACGTAGACCTGCAGCAAGGACGGCGTGAACGGCCAGCCGGGCTTGCGCTCGCCGAACATGACGGTGGTGCCGCCGATCTGGAGCTCGGCGTGCAGCAGCAGCCCGTCGTGGTCGACGGTGCGCGCGTCGGGGTGCTCGACGCCGTCGAACACCTCCGTGAGGAAGAGGATGAGGTTCTCGGCGTCGCTGCTGATGATGAACGGGTTGATCGTCGAGAATCCCGGCGGGACGGCCATGGTGGCTCCTTTCGTCCCCACCATCACACCCCGCCGGCGGGGGCCCGGTCTTGAACGAGAACGTCACCCCACGGGAGGCCGACGGCGGGCGGCGGCCGCGAGCACCGCCGCCGGGGTCCGCCCGCGGATGAGGCGCAGGCTGCGGGTCAGGTGCGCCTGGTCGGCGAACCCGGCCCGCGCCGCCGCCTCCGCCGGCGCGACGCCCGCCAGCAGGAGGGCATAGGCCCGCTCGGCCCGCCTGACCTGCTCCACCTGCCCGGCCGTCAGCCCCACGGAGCGCCGATAGCGGCGCTGCCAGGTGCGCGGGGACGCGCCGTCCCGATGCCCGTCCAGCGCCGCGCGCACGCCCTCGTCCACGCCCAGCGGGCCGAGGCGCACCATCTCGTCCACCCAGTCCTCGAGCTCGTCGAAGGCCGGCAGCGTGGTCCACCGCTCCCCGAGCCGGACCTGGCCGGAGCGTACCGGCAGGTCGACGGTGGCCCCGAGCACCGGCTGCTTGTCGAGGCCCGTGACCACCACGAACGGCGCCAGCTCGACGCCCCAGTAGCTCTCCCCCGCGACGCTCGTCGTGCTGCGGGCGCTCATGCTCGGCCCGTCGAGCTCGCCGCCGAGGCTCCCGTCGGCGCGGCGGATGAAGGAGATCCCCCAGAACTCCGACCCCGCCACGAGGTACTCCCCCGCCTCCTCCACCGTCGCCCGCCACACCGTGCGCACCGCCGGGGTCGAACCCGGCCGCTCGAACCACATGACGTCACGGTATCGACGGCCGCACGCCGCCCTCGGTGCCGAGCGGGAAGCGGCGCCGCAGCAGGATCCTCTGGACCAGGGTCCATGTCACGGTCACCAGGAGGTACAGCCCGGCGGCGAGCGGGACGAAGCACGCCACGACAGCGGTCGCGAACTGCAGCGCGCCCAGCACGCCCTGGATCCCCGGGTACCCCTGCGGTGCGGCGGACGGCGTGGGCACGGCGAGGGGGCCTCCGGGAAGGGTCGCTCGTCTCGTCAGCTCGCCCACGAGGGCGATCGCGAGCACCAGCACCCCCAGCACGACCGCGGTCGCGACCGGCGGCACGCCGGCGGACAGCGCGCCGACGAGGCTGGTGCCGAGCGGCACCCCGAACAGCGTGTGGCCCAGCAGGGCGTTCGCCCCGCCGGCGATCTCCGCGTGGACGAACACCGCGTAGATCACCCCGACCACCGGCGCCTGCAGCAGCATCGGCAGGCAGCCGGCGAGAGGCGTGGTGCCCTCGTCGGCGTAGAGCTGCATCGTGGCGCGCTGCAACGCCTCGGGGTCCTTGCGGTGCCGGCGCTGCAGCTCCGCGATGCGGGGGGCGAGGCGCATCCGGGTGCGCTCGGCGCGGGCCTGGGAGAGGCCGACGGGGACGAGGGCGGCCCGGACGACGAGCGTCACGGCGACGACGGCGGCCGCTGCGGCGCCGGCGCCGAGGGCCGGTTCGAGCAGGTGGGACAGGCCCATCAGGGCGTGGTACGCGCCACCGAGCACGGCGGCGACAGGGGGCAGGGCGAAGAGATCCATGGGGTGTCCTCGGTCGAACCGAAGGGGTTCACGTTCGCCGAGCACCCCGCGGGCACGCGGGGTCGCCGCGCACGGCGCGCGACGGCGAGCCGTCCCGGCGGGGACGGTCGAGGGGTGGCCCGAGGGGTGCTCAGCCGGCGAGGACGCCGGGTGCGCGCGGCCGGGGGCGGCCGGGCGCGTGGGGATCGCTCTGGGTGGCGAGCGGCGGGCCCGCCGTCGCGTCACGCCGCACGGCGGGCGCGGTCACGGGCAGCAGCCGCGGCGCGACCGCGGTCGTCCGCGCCACGAAGCTCAGTGCCATCGCGGCAAGGCCGGAGGCGCCGACCAGGAGGAGCAGGGTCGTCAGCGTCGGCGTCCCGAGGAGGACCGCGAGCGACGACGACACGTCGCGCGCGAGCACGAGCAGGGCGTCACCCATGCCGTCCTCCCTCCTGGTCCCCGGGCCGTCCCGTCACGATAGCGCGCCCCTCGGGTCTCGTCGGCGGGCCGGGCGACCGCCGCGAGGCGGTCCGTCAGGCGCCGACGTAGTCCGCCAGGTGCTCGCCGGTGACGGTGGCACGACCGGCCACGAGGTCGGCGGGCGTGCCCTCGAAGACGACGGTCCCGCCGTCGTGCCCGGCGCCCGGGCCGAGGTCGATGATCCAGTCGGCGTGCGCCATGACGGCCTGGTGGTGCTCGATGACGATGACGGACTTGCCGGCGTCCACCAGCCGGTCGAGCAGGCCGAGCAGGTTCGCGACGTCGGCCAGGTGCAGGCCGGTCGTGGGCTCGTCGAGGATGTAGACGCCGCCCTTCTCGCCCATGTGCATGGCGAGCTTGAGCCGCTGCCGCTCGCCGCCGGACAGCGTGTTGAGCGGCTGGCCGAGCTTCACGTAGCCGAGCCCCACGTCCTCCAGGTGCGCCAGGATCTTGTGCGCGGCGGGGATCTTCGCCTCCCCCTCGCGGAAGAAGGCGTGCGCCTGCGCGACGGACAGGTCGAGCACGTCGGCGATGTTCTTGCCGCCGAGGGTGTACTCGAGCACGGACGCCATGAACCGCTTGCCGCCGCAGTCCTCGCAGGGGGTCTCGACGGTCTCCATGAACCCGAGCTCGGTGTAGATGCGGCCGTTGCCCTTGCAGGTGGGGCAGGCGCCCTCGGAGTTGGCGCTGAACAGGGCCGGCTTGACGCCGTTGGCCTTCGCGAACGCCTTGCGGATCGGCTCCAGCAGCCCGGTGTACGTGGCGGGGTTGGAGCGGCGCGACCCCTTGATCGCGCCCTGGTCGACGACGACCACGCCCTCGCGCCCGGCCAGGTTGCCGTGGATGAGGGAGCTCTTGCCGGAGCCGGCGACACCCGTGATCACCGCGAGGACGCCGGTGGGCACGTCGACGTCCACGCCCTGCAGGTTGTTCTGGTCCGCCCCGCGGATCTCCAGCGCGCCCGAGGGCTCCCGGACCGACTCCTTGACGCTCACGCGGTCGTCCAGGTGGCGGCCGGTGAGCGTGTCGCTGGCCCGCAGCCCCTCGACGGTGCCCTCGAAGCAGATCGTGCCGCCGTCGGTGCCGGCGCCCGGGCCGAGGTCGACCACGTGGTCCGCGACCGCGATCGCCTCGGGCTTGTGCTCGACGACGAGCACCGTGTTGCCCTTGTCGCGCAGGTCCTGCAGCAGGGTGTTCATCCGCTCGATGTCGTGCGGGTGCAGGCCGATGGTGGGCTCGTCGAAGACGTACGTGACGTCGGTCAGCGCGGACCCGAGGTGCCGGATCATCTTGGTGCGCTGCGCCTCGCCGCCGGACAGCGTGCCCGCCGGCCGGTCCAGGGACAGGTAGCCCAGCCCGATCTCCACGAACTTGTCGAAC
The DNA here is from genome assembly GCF_042799955.1 of Isoptericola sp. NPDC057653. Taxonomy (NCBI): domain Bacteria; kingdom Bacillati; phylum Actinomycetota; class Actinomycetes; order Micrococcales; family Promicromonosporaceae; genus Isoptericola; species Isoptericola sp. NPDC057653. Next base: position 234,408 of record NZ_JBHVHP010000001.1, read on the forward strand.
AGGTGCAGCAGGCTGCCGATCAGCGGGGCGACGCCCGGGTCGTCGACGCCGCGCGCCCACTCCGCGGCGTCGGAGATCTGCATCCGGCACACGTCCGCGATGCTGGCGCCGTTCACCTTGGCCGACCGCGCGGACTCGTTGAGCCGGGTGCCGTCGCACTCCGGGCAGGGCACGAACACCGCCGCCCGCTCCACGAACGCGCGGATGTGCGGCTGCAGCGACTCGGGCGCCTTGCTGAACATCGACTCGCGCAGCTTGGGGATGAGGCCCTGGTAGGTCATGTTCATCCCGAGCGCCTTGACCTTGCCCTTCTCCCGGTAGAGGAAGTCGTGCCGCTCGGCCTCCGTGTAGTCGCGCACCGGCTTGTCGCCGTCGACGAAGCCGGACTCCGAGAAGCCCCGCACCATCCAGCCGTCCGCCTTGTAGCCGGGCACGAGGATCGCGCCGTCGTTGAGGGACAGCGACTCGTCGACGATGACGGACAGGTCGAGGTCCGACACGGTGCCGCGCCCCTCACACTCGGGGCACATGCCGCCCAGGTACACCTGGTTGCGCACGACCTTCTTCTCGACCTCGCCGCCCGCCTTGCCCGTGCTGAACACGCCGCTCGCCGTCGACGTCGGGATGTTGAACGAGAACGCCGTCGGCGGGCCCACGTAGGGGTCGCCGATGCGGCTGAACAGGTTGCGCAGCATCGCGTTCGCGTCCGTGACCGTGCCGACCGTGGACCGCACGTTGGCGCCCATGCGCTCCTGGTCCACCAGGATGGCGGTGGTGATGCCCTCCAGGACGTCCACGTCCGGGCGCGGCAGCGACGGCATGAACCCCTGCACGAACGTCGAGTACGTCTCGTCGATGAGGCGCCGCGACTCGGCGGCGATCGTCGCGAACACGAGCGAGCTCTTGCCCGACCCGGACACGCCCGTGAACACCGTGAGCCGCCGCTTGGGGATCTCGACGTCCACCTCGCGCAGGTTGTTCTCGCGGGCTCCGCGGACGCGGATCAGGTCGTGCGCGTCGGCGGCGTGCGACGTCGTCAGGCCGGGGGTCTGCGTGGCGGTCACCGGGGCTCTCCTTCGATCGGGGTGGCGCGGGAACGCCGGGGGCGGTCGGGTGCGGTCGACGCCGTCGGCGTCACACGCGGGTCAGGGGCAGGTGGGGAGGCGCCGGCAGCACGACGTCGACCGGGTCGCCCGGCCGGACGGACCCGCCGCGCGAGACGATCCCCATGACACCGGCCAGGCGTACCACCTCGCCGTCGTCGCCGCGGCGCAGCACCTGCTTGAGCAACCCCGGCCGGAAGTCGTTGATCTGCTGGCACGGGTTGCGCAGCCCGGTGACCGTCACGACCGCGTCGCCGACGGTCAGCCGCGTGCCCACCGGCAGCGCGAGCAGGTCGAGACCACGCGTCGTGAGGTTCTCCCCCAGGTCGCCGGGCGCCACGTCGTGGCCGGCCTCGCGCAGCAGGTCGAAGAGCTCCGCGTGGATGAGGTGCACCTGACGCACGTTCGGCTGCGACGGGTCCGCCGCGACCCGGCTGCGGTGCTGCACGGTGACCCCCGCGTGCGCGTCGCCCTCGACCCCGACGCCCTCGACCAGGACGACCTCCTCGACGGCCGGCTTGCTGAAGCCGTGCACGGCGCTCGCGTGCACCGAGACGACGCGGGGCGCCGTCCGGGGCGCCGTCCGGGAGGACGGGCTGGTGGTCGAGGGCTCCGTGACGGTCACGCGGTCTCCTTCGGTCGGGGTGTCAGCCGTGCAGCTCGGCAAGAGCCTTGTCGATGCGGCGGGCCCGCGTCGAGGCCTGCTTCGCGCCGTCGACGTCGAGCACGATCCGGCGGCGCCGCCCTTGCGGGAGGGCGTCGTAGGCCGCGCGGGCGGGCGGGTCGGCGTCGAGCGCCCGGGCGAGGTCGTCGGGCTCGACGACGACGCGGGGCTCGGTGTCGAGCGCCAGCTCGACCTCGACCTCCGCGCCGACCTCGAGGCCCGCGGCCTCCCGGTTCGCCCGGCTGAGGCCGAGCAGGTGGCGGCCGCGCATGATCGCGACGCGGCTGCGCCAGGTGTGGCCGTTGACGGTGATCCGCACCGGCGGCCTGGCGCCGCCGCCGAGGGCCTCCACGACCTGCGGCGGGACCTCGAGGCCCTGCATCTTCGCGGCGGGCTCGACGACGGACCGGAACCTCATGACCGCTCCTTCGTTCTCGGTGGTGATCCTGGTGATCCGCGGGATCCCGGGGACGCACACCTCAGGCCCCGGCCGGGACGAGCCGGACGACCGGGTACCGCCGGTCGCTCTTGCGCTGGTGCTTGTCGATGGTGGGCGCGGCCGCCGCGATCGTCGGCCAGGCCCGGGCGCGCTCGGCGTCGTCGAGCACGTGCGCCGTGACCGGGACGGCGCCGGACCCGTGCAGCTCGACGGCCACCTGGTCCGGGTGGGCGGCGAGGTTCGCGAACCAGCCGGGGTTGCGGCTGCCGCCGCCGGAGGCGACCACCAGGCGGCCGCCCGCGCCGTCGTCGAACCAGGCCAGCGGGTTCTCCCGCGCCTCGCCCGTGCGGCGCCCGACCGTGTGCAGGACCAGCAGGTCCATGCCCATCATCTGCCCGCCCTTGCGGCGGATCTTCTTCGCCGTGCTCGCGTTCGCGCGACGCTGGATCCACAGGGACAGCGCGCCGGGCGCGCCCTGGGGGCGGGGCTGCGTCTGCTGGGTCACCGCGGTCACCCGACCTGGTCGACGCGGACCATGTTGCCCGCCGGATCGCGGAAGGCGCAGTCGCGCACGCCCCACGGCTGCTCGGTGGGCTCGGACACGACCTCGGCGTCGGCGGCCTGCAGCTTGGCGAAGACGCCGTCGAGGTCCTTGGTGCCGAGGATGATCGACTGGTAGCTGCCCTTGGCCATCAGCTCGACGATGGTGCGGCGCTCGTCCTCGGTGATGCCGGGGTCGGCGGCGGGCGGCGCCAGCACGAGGCGGACGTCGGGCTGCGCCGGCGAGACGAACGTCAGCCAGCGCATGTCGCCCTGGCCCACGTCCTGGACCAGCTCGAAGCCGAGCAGGTCGCGGTAGAAGCCCAGAGAGGCCTCCGGGTCGACGTGCGGGAGGAAGGTGGTGTGGATGCTGATGTCGATGTCGCTCATGGAAATCACGCTAGGTGCGCGCCCCTGTCGCTCGCTTCTCGATTCCTGACCGGTCGCGTCACCTGCTTCGCGACGCACGACGGCAGCTCCCCCGGCCCTGCCGTGCGGGCGCGCCGGGCGTACTCGCTGGGCGACATCCCCACCAGCTCCGTGAACCGCGTGCTGAACGTGCCCAGCGACGACGACCCCACCTCGAAGCACACCTCCGTGACGCTCAGGTCGCCGCGGCGCAGCAGCGCCATCGCGCGCTCGATCCGCCGCGTCATGAGGTAGCTGTACGGCGACTCCCCGAACGCCTGCTTGAACTGCCGGCTCAGGTGCCCGGCCGACATGTGCACTCCGCGGGCCAGCGCCTCCACGTCCAGCGGCTGCGCGAACTCGCGGTCCATCCGGTCGCGCACGCGCCGCAGCCGCGCAAGGTCGCGCAGCCGGTCGGCGTCGCTGCTGGTCACGGTGCGATGCTTCCACGAGCCGCCGACGCCCGCCCGGTGGCCCCCGTCACCTGCCCGGGGCCGCCACGCGGGCGTGCAGGTGCATGTCGTGCCAGCCGTCGAGGTGGCGCACGGACTGGCGCAGCACGCCCTCGGCGGCGAAGCCGGCCTTCTCCGCCACGCGGCACGACGGCGCGTTGTCGACCGAGTGCACCAGCTCCAGCCGCCGGAAGCCGGCGTCGAACGCCCAGGCCGAGGCGACGGCGGCCGCCGCGGGGGCGACGCCGCGGCCGCGCGCGGCCGGGGCCGTCCAGTACGCGACGGCGCCCACGCCGTGCGGGTCGAACGTCTTGACGGCCATGCGGCCCAGCACCACGGAGTCGTCGGCGGCGTCCGCCACCGCCCAGCTCGACTCGCGGTCCTCGGCCCAGCCGGCCCGCCAGCCACCGATGACCTCGCGCGCCTCGTCGTCCGAGTCGAGCACCCGCACGTGCCAGCGCTGGATCGCCGCGTCGGCGTACACGGCGCGGACCGCGGGGGCGTCGTCGTCGCGCCACGGCCGCAGCCGCGCGCCCGCCGCGGGCACGTCGAGGGTGGGTTGCTCCGCGTCGGTGAAGGGCGCGAACGTCACGGGCAGGAGGGTGGGCATGCCCCGATCCTGGCAGTCCGGCGCACGCACGGCCAGGACGTTTCCGCAGGTCGTCGACGGCTCAGCCGTGGCCGTGCCCGCCGTCGTGCCCCGCCAGACGCTCCGACGGCCCGGGGCGCGCCGTCGACCCCGGCTCGACGACGAGGAGCTGGCCCATCATCCCCTCGTCCTCGTGGAGCAGCATGTGGCAGTGGTACATGTACGGCCGCACGTCGTCGGCGTAGTCGTCGAACCGCATCAGCAGCCGGTAGGTGCGGCGCGGCTCCAGGTAGACGGTGTCCTTGCGGCCGGCCAGCTCGGGCGGCGGCGCCTCGCCGTCGACGGTCAGGACCCGGAACTGCACGTCGTGCACGTGGAAGCTGTGCGGCATGGGGACGGTGTTGCGCACCTCCCACACCTCGGTGGTCCCGACGACGGCGACCTCGTCGATGCGCCCGGTGTCCATCGTCTCGCCGTTGATGGTGCGCTCGGCGAGGTCGAACGTGCGGGTCACCGTGGCGTCGCCCTCGTGCAGGGCGTCGCCGGCCGCGTGCTCCGACGGCTCCCACGCGGGCGCGGGTGACGGCGCCAACCGGTCGGCCGCCCGCAGCTCGAGCACGTCGAACGCGTCGTTGCCGCCCATCGCGAACGGCACGGCGACTCCGCCCAGGTCGGCCTCGAAGGAGCGCAGCCGGGTGGTCTCGCCGGGCTTCATCACGACCACCACCTCCGCCCGCTCCCCCGGGGCGAGGCGCACCCGGTCCAGGCGGACGGGCGCGTCGAGCAGCCCGCCGTCCGTGGCGACCAGGTCCAGGTCCCGGTCGCCGAACCCCAGGGCGTACGTGCGCGCCGTCGACCCGTTGACCAGGCGCAGCCGCACCCGCTCGGTCGTGACCCGCTGGTAGGCGCCGGCGACGCCGTTCGTCACCACCGTGCCGCCCAGCGTGCCCGGCTCGCCGCCGTCGTGGTCGAGGACGAGCTGCCCGTCGTCGTCGAGCACCTTGTCCTGCACGACCACGGGGACGTCGTCCACGCCGTACTCCCGCGGCAGGTCGGCGGCGCGCGACGCGTCGTCGTCGAGCAGGAACAGCCCCGCGAGGCCGCGGTACACCTGCGCCTCCGTCTCTCCGTGCGGGTGCGGGTGGTACCAGAGCGTCGCGGCGGGCTGGTCGATCGCCCAGGTGGGCCGCCAGGTCGCGCCCGGCTCGACCGGCTGGTGCGGGCCGCCGTCCATCGCGGCGGGCAGGTGCATGCCGTGCCAGTGCACGGTGGTGGTCTCGTCCAGCGCGTTCGTCACCTCGACGGACACCTTCTCGCCGCGCTCCGCCCGGAGGGTGGGGCCGAGGTACGCGCCGTCGTAGCCCTGGGTGCGGGTCTCGACGCCGGGCAGCAGCTCGGTCGTCCCCTCCTGGGCGGTGAGGCGGAAGGTGCGCACGCCGTCGACCACCCGCGACTCCGCGAGGGGCGGCACGGGCAGCTCGCGCGTGAACCCCGGCTCGTCGACCGACGTCACCGAGCCGGGGATCCCGCCGCACCCGGCGGCGAGCAGCGCGACGACGGCGGCGAGCGCCGCGGCCGTCGCCCGCCGGCCCGTCATCGCGCGCCGTCCTGCGGGGCGCGCACGCCCCGCGCCCGCTGGATGCCGAGGGCGGCCACGCCGGCCACCGCGCCCCAGCCGACGTCCATCGCCAGGGCGGGGAGCGCCGTCCACGCCGCGCCGGCCGTGCCGCCCGTGCCCCCGAAGAGCGTGGACACCAGCAGCGTCACGACGCCGGACGCCAGGCCCGTCAGGGTCAGCGTCGCCACGGGCCGCGGCACCCGGCCGAACCCGACCACCCCGATCCACACGACGGCGGTGAGCGCGACGATGCCCAGCGCCCTCGGCGCTCCGGTACCCCCGACGCCCGTGAGGCCGGTGAGCGGCCAGAGCAGCGCGAGCGACGCCAGCCCGGCCACCAGGGGCCAGGAGATCCCCGCGCGCCCGGGGGTCTCGGGCGGGGGGGCGGGCTGGGGCCGGGGCCGGGGACGGGGCCGAGGAGAGGGCTGGTTCGAGGTCATCCCACGACGATCCCCGCGGGCCGGGGTCGGCCACATCGGCCCTGGAGCGTCTCCCGGTGTCGCCCCGGGGCGACACCGACCCTGACCGAACCCCCACACCCGCGGCACCCTGCGGGGGTGGCACCTAGCCTGGCAGGCATGACCTCGTCCGCGACGGCGCCGCCGAGCCCGTGGGTGACCGACGTGGTCCTCGCGCTGGCCTCGACGCTCGTCGTGGCGGTCGTCATCGCGGCGGACCCGGCGGGCGACGGCGGTGCGGGCCCGGCGGCGTACGCGTTCGCGGCGGGGCTGGGCGCGCTGGTGCTGCTGCGCCGGTTCGCGCCGCGCACGATGCTTGTGCTCACGTTCCTGGGCGTGTGCGCCTACTACGCGCTCGGCCTCGCGCCGGTCGGCATGGTGCTGCCGGCGGTGGCCGCGCTGTACTCGGCGGCCGAGCGCGGGCGCGCCGGGTGGGCGGTGGGCACCGGCGGCGTGCTCGTGGTGGTCGCGACGTACTTCCGCCTCACCGACGAGGACGTCGACCCCAGCGCCGCGCTCACCGCCTACGACCTCGTCACCAATGTGGCGCTCACGGCGGCGGCCGTCGCGCTCGGCGTCGCCGTCCGGCTGGCCCGCGAGGCCCGCGAGCGCACCGCGCTGGTCCGCGACCTCACCGCCGCCGAGGAGGCGCACGCCGCGCAGGAGCGGCTCCAGGCGGAGCGGCTGCGGATCGCCCGCGACCTGCACGACGCCGTCGGGCACAACCTCTCGGTCGTGGCGCTGCACGCGGGCGTCGCGGACGAGGCGGTCGGGCGCGACGACGACGCGGCGCGCGGCGCGCTCGCCCGGGTGCGGGAGGCGGCGTCGGGCACGCTCGACGACCTGCGCGCCACGGTGCGGGTGCTGCGCGCCCCGCTCCCCGGGACGGCGCCCCGCGGCGCGGTCGGCCTCGCCGGGCTCGACGCCCTGCTCGCGCCGGTGCGGGAGGCCGGCCTCGAGGTCACGGTCGACGACGCCGTCCCGCCGGGCGCGCTGGCCGGCGCGATCGACGCGGCGGCCTACCGCATCGTGCAGGAGGCGCTGACCAACGTGGTGCGGCACGCGGGCGCGCGGCACGTGCGCGTCGAGGCTGCCGTGGCGGACGGGCGCCTCCGGCTGGCCGTCACCGACGACGGTCGCGGCGCCGGCGGGGCCGCGGGCTCCGGCGCGGGGCTCGCGGGGATGCGCGAGCGCGCGGGCCTGCTGGGCGGCGCCCTCAGCGCGGCCGACGCGCCGGGCGGCGGGTTCGCCGTCGTCGCCGACCTCCCGGCGAGGCTGGAGCCATGATCCGGGTGGTGCTGGTCGACGACCAGGAGCTGGTGCGCGCCGGGCTGCGCCCGCTGGCGGAGCTCGACGGCGACGTCTCCGTCGTCGGCGAGGCGGCCGACGGCCGCACCGGGCTGGCCCGGGTGCGGGAGCTGACGCCCGACGTCGTGCTCATGGACGTGCGGATGCCCGGCCTGGACGGCATCGAGGCCACGCGCGCGATCGCCGCGGACCCGGCGCTCCGGGACGTGCGCGTGCTGGTGCTCACGACGTTCGACGAGGACGAGCACGTGGTCGAGGCCGTCCGCGCCGGCGCCGCGGGCTACCTGCTCAAGGACGTCTCCCCCGGCGACCTGCGCGCCGCGATCCGCACCGTCGCCGCCGGCGGGTCGCTCCTGTCCCCCGCCGTCACCGCGACCGTGCTGCGGGCGGTCGCGGCGGCGCCACGGCGGCTCGACGACGGCGTCCTCGCGCGCCTCACGGACCGCGAGCGCGAGGTGCTCGAGGGCGTCGGCCGCGGGCTCACCAACGACGAGATCGCCCGCGACCTGTTCCTCAGCCCGGCGACGGCGCGCACGTACGTCAGCCGGCTGCTCGCCCGGCTCGACGCGCGCGACCGCGCCGCGCTCGTCGTCCTCGCCTACGAGACGGGCCTGGTCACGCCCGGGCGGTGACGGCGGGCGCGACCCTCAGACCAGCCCGAGCTCCCGCGCCCGCACGCCCGCCTGGAACCTCGAGTCCGCGCCGAGCGCGGCCATCAGCTCGGCCACCCGGCGGCGGTAGGTGCGCACGCCCAGCCCCATCGCGCGGGCGGCCGTCTCGTCCTTGACCCCCTGCCCCAGCAGGTCGAGCACCTGGGGCGCGATCGCGCGGATCTCGGCGATGCGCGCGTCGAAGACGTCGAGGTCGACGGCCGAGCGCCACACCGCCTCGAACAGGGAGGCGACCCCCTGGACCGCCTCCGGCTGCGTGACGATGCCGTAGCTGCGCCGCCCCGCCCGCACGTCGCCCGCCAGGATCGCGAGCCGCCGGTCGAAGAGGATCGTCTCGTTGACCTCCTCGGTCGTGATGCGGATCTGCGCGCCGTGCAGCTCCCGCGCCCTCGCGAGCCCGCGGGCCGCCACCGGGTCCAGGAGCACGCCCGGCCGGTAGACCTTGCGGAGGCGGACGTCGTCGCGGTGCGCCCGCGGCGCGTCCTCGACCTCCTGCGGCCCGTGCGTCACCACCCAGGTCCCGAGGTCGTTCGCCGCGCACGAGATCTCGGTCGCGTGCGCGAACAGGTGCGCCGTGCGGGAGAGCAGCTCCTCGTCGCCCTGGACGACGGTGACGGCCTCTCCGGTCTGCATGCCTCGATCCTGCACCCGGGGCGGGGACGCCGCCAAGGTCGGCAACAACCTGCCACCGCGGCCGCCAGGGCGCCCTGCGTGCCGATGCTGGAGCACATGACGACCACCACCGGCACCACCACGACCACCCCGACCGGCACCCCCGACGCCGGCGCCGCCGGCACCTGGCGGCTCGGCGACCTCACCGTGAACCGCCTCGGCCTGGGCGCGATGCGGCTCATGGGCTCGCTGGGCGCGCCCGCGCCGCGCCCTCGCGAGGAGTCGATCGCCGTGCTGCGCCGCGCCGTCGAGCTCGGCGTGAACCACATCGACACGGCGGCCTTCTACTTCCTGCCCACCCGGTCCGCGAACGAGCTGATCGGCGCCGCCCTCCAGCCCTACGCCGACGACCTGGTGATCACCACGAAGATCGGCGCCGCCCAGTCGCGCGACGGCCGCTTCGAGCCGTACGCCCGCCCCGACCAGCTGCGCGGCCACGTCGAGGAGAACATCCGCCAGCTGGGCCTCGACCATCTCGACGTCGTGAACCTGCGCTGGGGCACCGGCCTCGTGCGCGAGCCCGGGTCGGTCGCCGAGCACGTGGGGGCGCTCGCCGACCTGCGCGACGCCGGGCTGGTCCGCCACGTCGGCGTCTCGAACGTGCTGCCGGAGCAGCTCGACGAGGCGCTGTCGATCACGCCCGTCGTGTGCGTGCAGAACCGGTACGGCCTCACCGAGCGGGACGACGACGGCCTGCTCGCCCGGTGCGGCGAGCTCGGTATCGCGTTCGTGCCGTTCTTCTCCGTGGGCGCGTCCGTGGCCGGGGCGATCCCCGACGGCACGCACCACGACGCCGGCGAGGCGGAGGTGGCGGCGGTCGCCGCGGCGCACGGCGCGACGCCGGCCCAGGTGCGGCTGGCCTGGACCCTGCACCGCGGGCCGCACGTGCTCGCCATCCCCGGCACGGGCAGCGTCGCGCACCTGGAGCAGAACGTCGCCGCCGCGGGGCTCCGGCTGACCGACGACGACCTCGCCACGCTCGACGGGATCGCCCCGGCGGCCTGACTCCCTCCGCCGAACAGGCAGTTGACACCGTTATCGGGCGAGTTCCGCCGCGATAACGGTGTCAACTGCCTGTTCGGCACCCGGCCCTGTCGGCCCCGTGTCGTGAGTACACCGGCGGATGTACGGTCGGCCTCATGGAGACCGTGACGCTCACGCACACCGCGGCGCTGGCGCGGCTGGGGCACGCGCTGTCGGACGGCACGCGCACCCGCATCCTGCTCGCGCTGCGCGACGCGCCCGCCTACCCGTCCGACCTGGCGGCGAGGCTCGGCGTCTCCAAGCAGGTGATGTCCAACCAGCTCGCGTGCCTGCGCGGCTGCGGGCTGGTCGTGGGGCGTCCGGACGGGCGGCGCACGGAGTACCGGCTGGCCGACCCGGCGCTGTCGCACGCGCTCGGCGACCTGCTGCGGCTGACGCTCGCCGTCGACCCGGCCTGCTGCGGGCCGGACTGCACGTGCGCGACGCCGGCGGCCGGCGCGCGCGGGAGGCCCGAGCCCGCGGACGCGGCATGACGCACGACCACGACCACGCGCACGCCGCCGCGGACCACCGCGGCCGGCTGGCGGTCGCGTTCGGCATCACCGCGCTCATCCTCGTGGCGCAGGCGGTGGGCGCGCTGCTCACCGGCAGCCTCGCGCTGCTGGTGGACACCGCCCACATGCTCACCGACGCGGGCGGGCTGGCCCTCGCCCTGTTCGCCGCGCACCTGTCGTTGCGGCCGCCGTCGTCGCAGCGCACGTGGGGCTACCGGCGGGCGGAGGTGCTGGCCGCGCTGGCGCAGGCGACCGTGCTGCTCGTGGTGGGCGTGTACGTGCTGGTCGAGGCGGTGCTGCGGCTCGCGCACCCGCCGGAGATCCCGTCCGGGCAGCTCGTCGTCTTCGGCGTCATCGGGCTGGTGGGCAACCTCGCGTCGATGGGCGTGCTCGCCGGCCGCCGGGACGCCAACCTCAACCTGCGGGCGGCGTTCCTGGAGGTGGTGAACGACGCGCTGGGGTCGGTGGGCGTCATCGTCGCCGCGGTCGTCATCGCCACCACGGGCTGGCAGCGGGCCGACTCCGTCGCCGCCCTGCTCATCGGGGCGCTCATCCTGCCGCGGGCGGTGCGGCTGGCGCGGGCCGCCGGGTCCGTGCTGCTGGAGTCCGCGCCGCCGGGGCTGGACCTGGAGCAGGTGCGGGCGCACCTGTTGCGCGTCGAGCACGTGCGCGACGTGCACGACGTGCACGCCTCCCTCATCGCCACCGGACTGCCGATCCTGTCCGCGCACGTCGTGGTGGACTCCGGCTGCTTCACCGACGGGCACGCCGGCCGCATCCTCGACGAGCTGCAGGAGTGCGTGGCCACCCACTTCGACGTCGCCGTCGAGCACTCCACGTTCCAGGTGGAGCCGGACACCCACCCGGGGCACGAGCACCCCACCCACGCCTGAGCCGCCTCGGAGCCGAGGATCGGCATGATTCCGCGGTATACAAGAAGTCTTGTACTCCTCCCCGCCCGCGCCTAGCGTCGTCGGCATGGAGCAGATCGAGGCGATCACCGCCGTGCACCACCCGGTGCGACGGCGCATCTACGACTACCTGAGCCTGCACGGCACCACCCAGGTGACCACGCTGGCGCGCGAGCTCGGGCAGCAGGTGGGCAGCGTCAGCCACCACCTGCGGATGCTGAAGCGGGCCGGCGTCGTCGAGCAGGCCCCGGACCGCACCGGCGACCGGCGCACGAGCTGGTGGCGGGCGTCGCGGCAGGGTCTGAGCTGGTCGGCCGACGACTTCTCCGGCTCCCCCGCCGACGCGCTGCTCGCCCGGGAGGCGGAGCGCGCGAACGTCGAGACGCACGTCGGCCGGCTGCGTGCCTGGCACCGCCGCACCGCCCCGCTGCCGGAGTGGTCGCGCGCCGCGTTCAGCATCGACACCGTCGCCTGGGCCACCCCCGACGAGCTGGCGGCTCTCTCCGCGGCGATGCGGGAGACGTTCGCCGCCTGGCAGGCCGGCCTCGCCGCCGGCGACGGCCCGGACGACGGCCCGGATGACGACGCGGACGACGACACCAACGACGACGCCGACGACCGCCCCGGGCGCATGCCCGTCTTCGTGTTCGCCCACGGCTTCCCCACGGTGCCATGACCAGCACCACGAGCGCCGCGCAGCCCGTGCTGCTGCGCGAGCCGCCGACGTTCTCCCGCGACCGCGTCGTGCACGCGTGGATCGGCGTCAGGGCGCTGTCCGACGCCGGCGACGCCATCTGGTCCATCGCCCTCGCCTGGACGGCGGTGCAGGTGGCCTCCCCCGCCGTCGCCGGGCTGGTCGTGGCCGCCGGGACCGCGCCGCGGGCCGTGGTGCTGCTGTTCGGCGGCGTCCTCGCCGACCGGGTCGACGCGCGGCGCGTCATGATCGTCTGCAACGTGCTGCGGGTGGCCGTGCTGGTCGGCGCCGCGCTGTGGGTGCTGTCCTCGCCGCCGACGGTGCTGCTGCTCACCCTCGCGGCCGTCGCGTTCGGCGTGTGCGACGCGTTCTACGAGCCGTCGGCGAGCACGATCGCGCGGCAACTGGTCCGCGCCGAGGACCTCCCCTCGTACACGGCCGTCGCCCAGACCGCGTCCCGGCTGGCCACCATGGCCGGCTCCGCGGTGGGCGGGTTCCTGGTCGCCCGCTCCGGGCTCCTGGGGAGCGCCGGCGCGAACGCGGTCACCTTCGCCCTCGTCGTGGCGTTCATCGCCATCTGGCTCCGCCCGCGGTTCGCCCTGCCCCGCGCCGACAAGGAGTCCGCGTTCCGCGGGATCCGCCGCGGCTTCGTCCACCTGCGCGACGTACCCACCACCCGCACGCTCGTCATCGCGCTCTCGGGCCTCAACCTCGCCGTCGGGCCCGCCGTCGGCATCGGGATCGCCCTGCGCGCCCACGACGCCGGCTGGGGCGCCCGGGCCGTGGGGATCCTGGAGGCCTGCATCGGGCTGGGCGCCGCGATCGGCGCGCTGTCGGTCGCCCGCTGGCGGCCCCGGCGCGAGGCGCGCGCCGGGTTCGCGGCCCTGGCCGTGCAGGGCGCGGCCATCGTGGCGCTCGGCACCGGGCCGGTCGGCGTCGCCGGGGCGGCGTGCCTCGTCGTCGGGCTCACGGCCGGGTACGCCTCCGCGCTGCTCGGCGCCACGTTCGCCGGCACCGTCGACCCGTCGTACCTGGGGCGGATGGCGTCGATCACCCGGCTGGGCGACGACGTCTTCATGCCGCTGGCGATGGCCGCCTTCGGGGTGCTGGCCTCGGCCACCGCGCTGTGGGTGCCGTTCGCCGTCTTCGGCACGGCGATGGCCCTCCTCATGGCCGTCCCGCTGCGCAACCCGCTGTTCCGCGAGCTGTCGCTCGGCAAGCGCACGTGAGGCGCGCCACGGGGCGGGCCGCCCCGTGGCGCCCCCGGGCGGGCGGTGCTGTGCTGGGCACATGTCCACCCGCGCCGAGACCACCCCGACCGGTCACCCCGACGAGCCGCACGCCGGCGGGCTCGCACAGCGCCTCAACTGGCTGCGCGCCGGCGTCCTCGGTGCCAACGACGGCATCGTGTCGGTCGCGGCGGTCGTCGTGGGTGTCGCCGCCGCGACGCCGGAGCGCGCCCCGGTGCTCACGGCCGGCCTGGCCGCCCTCGTCGGCGGCGCGATCTCGATGGCGCTCGGCGAGTACGTGTCGGTGTCCAGCCAGTCCGACAGCGAGAAGGCCCTCATCGCCAAGGAGCGGCACGAGCTCGCGACCATGCCGGACGAGGAGTTCGACGAGCTCGTCGGCCTCTACCGGCAGCAGGGCCTCAGCGAGGGCACCGCGCGGCAGGTGGCCACCGAGCTCACCCAGCACGACGCGCTGCACGCCCACCTGGCCGCCGAGCTGAACATCGACCCGCACGACGTGGTCAGCCCCTGGCACGCGGCGTGGGCGTCCCTGCTGGCGTTCCTCGCCGGCGGCATCCTGCCGATGCTGGCGGTGCTGTTCATCCCCGAGCCGTGGAAGATCGCCGGGACGTTCGTCGTCGTGCTCGCCGCGCTGGGCGCCGCCGGCGCCATCGCGGCCTGGATCGGCGGCTCGTCGCGCACCCGCTCGGTGTCGCGCGTGGTGATCGGCGGCGCGCTGGCGCTCGGCGTCACGTTCGCCCTGGGCTCCCTGCTGGGCACCGCCGGCGTCGCCTAGGCTCGCGAGCCCCACGCCTCCCCACCCGCGAAGGAGCAGCACGTTGGCAGCACCGACGTCCCCGCACGCCGCGACCGACCTCGCCCCGCGCCTCGGGCGCACCGTCCTCTACCAGCTGTACCCGCAGAGTTTCGCGGACTCGGGCCGCGCAGGGGCCGACGGGATCGGCGACCTCGCCGGCATCACCGCGCGCCTCGACTACCTGAGGTGGCTCGGCGTGGGCGCCGTGTGGCTCGACCCGTGCTTCGTCTCGCCGTTCGCCGACGCCGGGTACGACGTCGCCGACTTCCTCACCATCGCGCCGCGGTACGGCACGAACGACGACCTGGCGGAGCTCACCGAGGAGGCGGGGAGGCGCGGCATCTCGGTCCTGCTGGACCTCGTGGCCGGGCACACCTCCGACGAGCACCCGTGGTTCGTCGCGTCGGCCGACGACCCCGACGACCACCGGTACGTGTGGAGCGAGGTCCCGGTCGACGGGTTCCAGCCCGGCCCGGGGAGCCGCGGCGGCTACTACCTGCCGAACTTCTTCCCGGTGCAGCCGGCGCTGAACTTCGGGTACGCGCGGCAGCACCCGGACGAGCCGTGGCGCCAGCCCGTCGACGCCCCGGGCCCGCGGGCCAACCGGGCCGCGCTGCGCGAGATCATGGCGCACTGGTTCGACCTCGGCGTCGCCGGCTTCCGCGTCGACATGGCCGCGTCCCTCGTCAAGGACGACCCGGGCCTCGTGGAGACCGGGCGCCTGTGGCGCGAGACGCGCGAGTGGCTGGACGCCACCTACCCGGGCCGCGTGCTCGTCAGCGAGTGGGGCGACCCGCGCGTGTCCGTGCCGTCCGGGTTCCACGCCGACTTCTTCCTCCAGTTCGGGGGCGACGACGACGGCCTGCCGCTGCGCTCCCTGTGGAACAACGGCGCCGGCACGGTCAACCCGTCGTGGGGCGAGGTGCCGAGCTGGGCCGACGCCGAGGCGCGCGGCGACGCCGCGACGTTCGTCCGCGCCTGGGAGGAGGCGACCGGCGCGATCGCCGCGGCGGGGCGCGGCGGGCTCACCGGGCTCCCGACGTCGAACCACGACTTCACGCGGCTGGTGGCCGGGGCGCGCGACGCCGAGCAGGCGCGGGCGGCGCTGGTCCTCACCTTCACCTGGCCCTCGATGCCGTCGGTGTACTACGGCGACGAGATCGGCATGCGGTTCGTGCCCGGGACGCCGACGTTCGAGGGGTCGCGGCTCAGCCCGACCTACGACCGCGCGGGTTCCCGCACCCCCATGCAGTGGGGCGACGTCCCCGCCGGGCGGCTCGGCCCCGCCGTCGCCGAGTCGCGGTACCTGCCGCAGGACCCGGACCCGGACCGCCCCACCGTGGCCGCCCAGCTCGACGACGAGGCCTCGCTGCTGCACCTCGTGCGGCGGCTGGCGCACCTGCGCACCGCCGACCCCCGCCTGGACGCGTCCGCCCCGGTCGAGGTGCTGGCCACCGGCTACCCGTTCGCCTACCTGCGCGGCACCCTCGCCGTCGTGCTCAACCCGGGCCGCGAGCCCGTGTCGATCGCGGTGCCCGGCGCCGCCGGGGCGCGCCCCGTGGAGGCGCGCGGCCACCG
This sequence comes from Isoptericola sp. NPDC057653, assembly GCF_042799955.1. Classification (NCBI taxonomy): domain Bacteria; kingdom Bacillati; phylum Actinomycetota; class Actinomycetes; order Micrococcales; family Promicromonosporaceae; genus Isoptericola; species Isoptericola sp. NPDC057653. Next base: position 250,097 of record NZ_JBHVHP010000001.1, read on the forward strand.
CACCGAGGGAGACGTCGTGCACCTCGACGGGCACGGGTACGCCGTCCTCGACCTGGCCTGACCGCGCGTGCCGCTCGCCGGGTGTCACCGGCGGGCGGCAGGCTGGGCGCATGGAGCTCGAGGTGCGCGGTGAGGTCTTCCAGTGGCGCGGCCCCGCGCCGTACTACTACGTCGCGGTGCCCGACGCCGAGGCGGAGCAGATCGCGTCGGTCGCGGCGCTGGTCACCTACGGCTGGGGCGTCATCCCGGTGACGGGCCGCCTCGGCGGCACCACGTTCACCACGTCGCTGTTCCCCCGGGACGGCGGCTACCTCGTGCCGCTGAAGGACGCCGTCCGCCGGCCCGAGGGCGTGACCGACGGCGACGAGGTCGTCGTACGGCTCACCCTGGACGGGGTGTGACCCGCCCGGGGAACCACCCCTGCAGCACGCTGCGCCACGCGTCGCGGAACGAGCGTCCGCGCCGCCACTCGTGCCACGTCAGCCACAGGACGAGGGCGTCCAGCAGGGTGAGGAGCGCGACGCCCACCCCCGGCGAGATCACCGTCTGCACGACCTGGACCACGAGGAACGCCGCCAGCGCGCCGACCGCCCACGGGTAGACGCGTCGTGACCCGGCCAGCAGCGCGCCCACGATCGCGACCTTGACCACCCCGTGCAGCAGCAGGAACAGCCCGGCCACGAGGGCGGTGCCGTGGCTGAGCGCGGACGCCTCGTGCAGCAGCAGGTGGGCCACCAGGTCGTGCGGGTCCTCCTGCAGCTCCTGCGCCACCGCCGACCGCGTGAGCGCCAGCACCTGGTCCTGGCGCAGGACCAGCAGCGCCGCGCCCGCGACCAGCTCGACCAGCCCGTCGAGCCCCTTGAGCAGGATGCCCACGACGAACGCCGTCTCGGCGACCAGCTCCCGCCGCCCGCCACGCGCCCTCGCCTCCGGGGCCTGCCGTCCGCCCGTCACCCGTCCCACTCTCGTCCCCCCGCCGCCCGGTCACCAGCAGCCCGGTCACCAGCCGCCCGGTCACCAGCAGCCCGGTCACCAGCAGCCCGCCGAGGTCGTGGACGGTCCACCACCGCGGCGGCAGAGGGACTAGCTGGGACTAGCTCGCGGAGGGGAGGCGGTCGACGAACGCGACGGCGGCGGCGGAGATCCGCGCACGGGCGTCGTCGTGGCTGATCGTCGGGGTGCCGTCGCCGGGCTGGGGGCCGTAGTCGCCGAACTGCTCGTGCACGGCGCCCTCGACGACGGTGAACGTGCTGTCCGCGGGCAGGTCGGCGCGCGACGCGTCGATCTTCGCGGGCGTCGCCAGGCCGTCGCGGCTGCCGGACACGGACTCGACGGCGGCGGTCAGGGTGCCGCGGACGTCGCCGGCGGGGTACGACGCGAACAGCAGCAGCCCGACGGCCGGCGCCTCGCCTCCGTCGTCCGCACCGGGGTCCCCCGCGTCCGCCTCCATCGCGGCGACGGTCCCGCCGAGCGAGTGCCCGCCCACCACCCAGCGCTCCTCGTCGGGGAGCGCGGCGCGCGCGCCGTCGAAGGCCCCGACGGCGAGGAACGCGATGCCGAGCGGCTGCTTCGCGACGACCACCGTGTGCCCGGCCTCGGCGAGCGGCCGCAGCACGGCGGCGTAGGCCCGCGCGTCGACCCGGGCGCCCGGCTGGAAGAAGACGGCCGTGCCGTCGCCGCCGCCCGCGGGCGCCAGCTCGTACCGCGTGGCGCTCTCGGAGACGGTCACGGCGTCGTCGGAGCGCATCGCGGCGAGCGCCGGCTCGACGGCGCCGAACGGCCGCAGCCACGCGACCAGCACGATCCCCGCCGCCCCCGCGACGAGCAGCGCCACCCCGCCGGCGCGCCGCCAGCCCCGGCGCGCGGGGCGACGGCGCAGGGCGCGCACACCGGCGACCAGGCCGAGCGCGAGCGCGAGCGTCAGCGCCAGCAGCACCGCGTACGCCGGGTGCCCGTGCACGACGGCGCCCCACGACGTGGCGCACGCCCACGCGACGACGGCGACGGCGGCGGCCGCCACGACGAGCGTCGCGATGCGGAGCCACGTCGGCGCGGTCGGCGCGGGCGGCACGGCCGGCACCGCTGTCGACGGCGATGGGGCGGGGTTCTCCTGGTCGTCCGGCACGCGACGAGTCTGGCACCACCGGGGCCGCGCGCGGGTAAGGTCTGGCCACCACCTACAACGTTGCAGGAGAGAGCCCCGTGACCGACCCGACCTCGACCATCCTCGCCCTCGACGCCGTCGTCGACCTCGACGTCCCGGGCCCCACGATCAGCCGCCACCTGTACGGGCACTTCGCCGAGCACCTCGGCCGGTGCGTCTACGAAGGGTTCTGGGTGGGCGAGGACTCCGACATCCCGAACGTCGGCGGTATCCGCACGGACGTCGTGGAGGCGCTGCGGGAGCTCGCGATCCCCAACCTCCGCTGGCCCGGCGGCTGCTTCGCCGACACGTACCACTGGCGCGACGGCGTCGGCCCGGCCGCCGACCGCCCGCGCATCGTCAACACCCACTGGGGCGACGTCGTGGAGGACAACTCCTTCGGCACGCACGAGTTCATGGCCCTGTGCGACCTGCTCGGCACCGCCCCGTACATCTCGGGGAACGTCGGCTCGGGCACGGTGCAGGAGACCGCGGACTGGGTGGAGTACCTGACCCGCGGCGACGACTCGCCGATGGCGCGCCTGCGCCGCGAGCACGGCCGCGACGAGCCGTGGGGCGTGTCGTTCTTCGGCATCGGCAACGAGCCGTGGGGCTGCGGCGGCAACCTGCGCGCCGACCAGTTCGCGTCGCTCGCGCGGCAGCACGCGACCTACGCCCGCGACCACGGCGGCAACCGCCTGGTCCGGGTGGCCGCGGGGGCGTCGGACGACGACTACGCGTGGACCGAGACCCTCATGCAGCAGGTCGCGAAGCTCGGCGACGCCGACCCCCGCGACCTGTGGCAGATGGTCTCGTTCCACTTCTACACGTTCGCCGGGACGTGGGGGGACAAGGGCGCCGCCACCGAGTTCACGCGCGACGAGTACTGGGCCACGATGCGCAAGGCGCTCGACGTGCGCCGCATCATCGCCGGCCATTCGGCGGTCATGGACGCCTACGACCCGCAGGCGCGGATCGGGCTGGCTCTCGACGAGTGGGGCACGTGGTGGAACGTGGAGCGGGGCACCAACCCCGGCTTCCTGTACCAGCAGAACGCGATGCGCGACGCGCTGGTCGCGACGGTGCACTTCGACGCCTTCCACGACCACGCCCGCCGCCTGCGCCTGGCGAACATCGCGCAGACGGTCAACGTGCTGCAGTCGATGCTGCTCACCGACGGGGCCCGGATGATCCGGACGCCCACGTTCCACGCCTTCGCCATGAGCACGGGGCACCACGACGCCGCGAGCCTCCCGGTCCGCGAGCGCGCCGCGCGGGCCACGCGCGACGTCGACGGCACGGCGGTGGGAACGGTCTCGGCGTCGGCGTCCACGAAGGACGGTGCGGTGCTCGTCTCGCTGACGAACCTCGACCCGGACGCCCCCGCGACGGTGCGCGTCGACCTGCGCGGGCACGCGGTGAGCGATCCCGTCGCGACGGTGCTCGCCGCCGACGACCCCGCCGCGCACAACACCTTCGACGCGCCCGACGCCGTCGCGCCGCGCCCGCTGGACGGCGTGCGCCTCGAGGGCGGCGTCCTCACGGTGGAGCTGCCGCCGGCGGCGTTCGCGACGGTGCGCCTCGCGCTCGCGTCGTAGGGCCCGCGCGCGAGTGACCAGCCATGATGTGAGACAGATGGTCCCAATCACTGGATGGTGGGTGTAGACCAAGGGGTGTGACCAGCCCCGCGGTCGACCACCGCTCCCCCACCGACCCCGCCGTCGCCGAGCACCCGCACTGGCGGCGCAACCTCGCCGTCGGCACGGCCGGCTCGTTCACCACCCTCGTCGCGATGACCCTGCTCGTGCCGTTCCTGCCCGAGTACGTGCGGCAGCTCGGCGTCGAGGACCCGGGCGCGGTGGTGCGCTGGTCAGGGATCGCCTACGGGGCCACGTTCCTCACGGCGGCGCTCACCGCGCCGCTGTGGGGGGCGCTGGGCGACCGGTTCGGCCGCAAGTCGATGCTCGTGCGCGCGAGCCTCGGCATGGCCGTGGCCATGACGCTGCTCGGGTTCGTGCAGAGCGTGGAGCAGCTCGTCGCCGTGCGGCTGCTGGTGGGGCTGCTCGGCGGCTACTCGTCGGGCGCCACCATCCTGGTGGCCGCGCAGACGCCGAAGGACCGCAGCGCGTGGGCGCTCGGCGTGCTGTCGTCGGGCATCCTCGCGGGCAACGTCGTCGGGCCGCTGGTGGGCGGTTTCGTGCCGGACTGGGTGGGCATCCGGCCGACGTTCGTCGTGTGCGGTGCGGTGATCTTCCTGGCGTTCCTCGCCACCACGTTCCTGCTGCGCGAGCCGCGCGCCGTCCCCGGCGCCCCGCGCACGGCCCGCCGCGCCCCCGGCGGCGTGTGGCGGCAGGTGCGGCGGCCGGGCGCCGTCGCCGTCCTGATCGCGACGTCGAGCCTGCTGCTGTTCTCGACGATGTCGATCGAGCCGATCGTCACCGTGTACGTCGAGGACCTCGGTCAGCTCTCGCGCGCGGCGGGGGTCGCGGGGATCCTCGTCGCGCTCACCGCCGTGGGCAGCGTCGTCGCGGCGCCGCGGGTCGGCCGGCTCGCCGACCGGGTCGGGCACGCCCGGGTGGTGGTGGCCTGCCTCGCCGCCGCGGGCGTGCTGGCCCTCGCCCAGGCGCTCGTGACGAACGTCTGGCAGCTCGGCGTCCTGCGGGTGCTGCTGGGGCTGAGCCTCGGCGGCCTGCTGCCGTCGATCACCGCGGCGGTGCGCCACCTCGCCCCGCCGGACGCCGTCGGCCGCGTGCTCGGCCTCGGCGTCTCGGCGCAGTACGTGGGCCAAGTGACCGGCCCGGTCCTCGGCGGGGTCGTCGCGGCCCGGCACGGCCTGCGCGCCGTCTTCGTCGCCACCGCCGTCGTGCTGCTCGCGGCGGCCGCGCTGAACCTCGTCGTCGTGCGGCGGGCCGACCGCCGAACAGGCGGTTGAGCACGGAATGCGTCCGTGTTCCGTGCTCAACCGCCTGTTCGGCGACCGGTCGGGGGGACAGGCCGGGTCGGGCTGAGCCGTTCAGCGACCCAGGACGGCCCGGGTCGCGACGTCGGGCCGCAGGTCGAGCCGCCGCAGGAGCTGCGCGTTGAGCGCCACCACCACGGTGGACAGCGACATGAGCAGCGCGCCGACGGACATCGGCAGCACGAACCCGACCGGGGCGAGCACGCCGGCCGCCAGCGGCACCGACAGCAGGTTGTAGCCCGCCGCCCACCACAGGTTCTGCTTCATCTTGCGGTAGCTGGCCCGCGACAGCTCGATCACGGACAGCACCGACCGGGGGTCGTCGCTGGCCAGGATGACGCCGGCCGAGGCGATGGCGACGTCCGTGCCCGCGCCGATGGCGATGCCGACGTCGGCCTGCGCGAGCGCCGGGGCGTCGTTGACGCCGTCCCCGACCATCGCGACCCGCTTGCCCTCCGCCTGCAGCTCCGCGACGCGCGCCGACTTGTCCTCCGGCCGCACCCCCGCGAACCAGCGGTCGACGCCCAGCTCGTCGGCCACGGACCGGGCCACGGCCTCGGCGTCGCCGGTGATCATCACGACCTGCACGCCCAGGCGGTGCAGCGCCTCGACCGCCTCCGCGGACTCCGCCCGCACCTCGTCCGCGAGCTTCAGCCCGCCGACGACGACGCCGTCGCGCAGCACGTGCAGGATGATCGCGCCGTCCCCGCGCCACCCGTCGGCCTCGGCCACCTCGCCGGCGCCCTGCTCCTCGAGGAGGCGCGGGCCGCCGACGCGGACCTCGTGCCCGCCGACCGTCGCGACCACGCCCACCGCCGGCGACGAGGTGAAGTCCGCCGCCCGCGGGACGTCGAGGCCGCGGGCCTCCGCCGCCCGGACGATCGCCCGGGCCAGCGGGTGCTCGCTGTCCGCCTCCGCGGCGGCGGCCAGCGCCAGGACGGCGTCGCCGTCGAGCGCCGCGCCGGTCGCGGCCACGGCGGCCACGGTCGGCTCGCCCTTGGTGAGGGTGCCGGTCTTGTCGAAGAGGACGGTGTCCACGGTGCGCATGCTCTCCAGCGCCAGGCGGTCCTTGACGAGCACGCCGCCGCGGGCCGCCCGCTCGGTCGCGATGGAGACCACCAGCGGGATGGCCAGGCCCAGCGCGTGGGGGCAGGCGATGACGAGGACGGTGATGGTGCGGACGACGGCGTCGTCCGGCAGCCCGAGGGCGGTCCAGGCGATCGCGGTGACGACCGCGGCGCCCAGCGCGAACCAGAACAGCCAGCCCGCCGCGCGGTCCGCGAGCCGCTGGGCCCGCGACGACGACGCCTGCGCCTCCGCGACCAGCCGCTGGATGCCCGCGAGCGCCGTGTCGTCACCGGTGGCGGTGACCTCGACCCGCAGGCCGGAGTCCGTGGCGACCGTGCCCGCCGTGACGGCGTCGCCCGTCGTGCGGGCCACCGTGCGCGACTCGCCCGTGACCATCGACTCGTCCATCTCGGCCCGGCCGTCCACCACGCGCCCGTCCGCGGGGACGGAGCCGCCCGGCCGCACCAGGACGACGTCGCCGACGCGCAGGTCCGACGGCGGCACCGTGACGACGCGCTGGTCCGCGCCGTCCCCCTCGACCCGCTCCGCCTCGTCCGGCAGCAGCGCCGCCAGCGAGTCCAGCGCGGACGTGGTCTGCGCCAGGGACCGCATCTCGATCCAGTGCCCCAGCAGCATGATCACGACCAGCAGCGCCAGCTCCCACCAGAAGTCGAGCTGGTGGTCGAGCACCCCGAGGCTGGCGCCCAGCGACGCGACGAACGCGACCGTGATCGCCAGGCCGATCAGCAGCATCATCCCGGGCTTGCGCGCCCGCAGCTCCGACACCGCCCCCGTGAGGAACGGCTTGCCGCCCCACACGTAGATCACCGTGCCCAGCACCGGGGACACCCAGTCCACCCACGCCGCGGCGGGGAGCTCGTAGCCCAGCACCATCGCGAACATCGGCGACAGCGCCACCGTGGGCACCGCCAGCGCCAGCATGATCCAGAACAGGCGGCGGAACTGGCCCACGTGGTCGCCGTGACCACCGTGGCCCCCATGGCCCGACATGTCGTGCCCCGCGTGCGCGTCGTGGCCCGCCATGTCGTGACCCGCGTGCGGGTCGTGGCCGGCACCGGCATGCTCGGCGTGGTCGTGCCCGTGCTCGTGATGGGCAGGGTGGCCCTCGTGGCCCGCGTGCTCGTCGTGACCGTGCTCCAGCACGCGCGCGGCGTCGTCGGGGCGGCGGTGCCCCGAGTGCTGGTCGGGAGTGGTGTGGTCCACGGCTCGATCCTCGTCTCGTCAGGATGGTTCGCGACTCGATTGATACCCCTAGGGGGTATCTCGTGCTCGGAACTCTATACCCCCTCCACGTATTCCGCCAGGGCTCGATGCCGACCGCCCGTCCCTCCGACCTGCGCGTTCGCCGCGGCCGCGGACGCCGAACAGGCGATCGCGCACCGTCTGAGAGCCCAGAACGTGCACAACCCCCTGTTCGGCGCCAGGCCTGCGCCGCGGGGAACAATCCCGAGGGGGCCCGCGTTGGGCGATGGCCGCCGTACGCCGTACGAAAGAAGGTCCCGTGCCCCAGCCCGCCCCGCAGACCGCCCCCACGACGCCCGCCACCGCTCCCACCGGCCCCGGCAGCACCCCGACGGTCGACCCGAGAACCGACCCTGGAGCCGCTCCAGACCCCGCGGCGCGCGCCGTCGCGGAGGAGCAGGCGACGCTCGACGCGGCGTGGGCACGACGCGCCACGGTGCTCGACGAGCTGGAGGAGACGCTCGCCGCGGCGCGACCGGAGGACGTCGCGGCGCGCGTGCGGGTCGCCCGGCTGCGGGCGCGGCGGTCGGAGCTGCGACAGGCGGACCACGGCCTGGTGTTCGGCCGGGTCGACGGCGACGACGGGTCGGTGCGCCACCTCGGCCGCGTGGGCCTGCCGGGCGCCACGGAGGACGACGACCCGCTCGTCGTCGACTGGCGCGCCCCCGTGGCCCGGCCGTTCTACACGGCCACGCCGGTGGACCCGCAGGGGCTGCGGCGGCGCCGGCACGTGCGCACGGACGGCCGCCGGGTGGTGGGCGTGGACGACGAGCCGCTCGACGGCAGCCTCGACGACTCGGGCCTGGTCGGCGAGGGCGCCCTCCTCGCCGCCCTGGACGAGCGGCGCACGGGCCGTATGGGCACCGCGGTCGCGACCCTGCAGCGGGAGCAGGACGACGTCGTGCGCGCGGACGCCCGCACCCCGCTGGTGGTGCAGGGCGGGCCGGGCACGGGCAAGACGGTGGTGGCGCTGCACCGGGTCGCGTACCTGCTGTTCGCGCACCCGCACCTGGCGGAGCGCGGGGTGCTGGTGCTGGGCCCGTCGATGCGGTTCCTCGACTACATCGCGCAGGTGCTGCCCGCGCTCGGGGAGACGGCGGTGGTCTCGGCCACGTGCGACACGCTCGTGCCGGGCGTCCGCCCGACGCGCGCGGAGGACCGCGACGTCGCCGAGCTCAAGGGCCGGGCGGCGTGGCTGCCCGCGCTGCGCCGGTTCGTCACGTCGCTCGAGCCCGCGGACGGCCCGCTCGCCCTCGTGCTCGACGGCGAGGAGTACCTGCTGCCCGCCGCGCAGCTCGCCGCGGCCCGCCGTGCGGCGGCGGGGGCCGGGTCGTACCACCGCGCCCGCGATCGCGTCGTGGACCGGGTGCACGACCTGCTCACGGACGCCGTCGCCGACCGCCAGGCCGAGCTGCTCGCCCGCGCGGAGGAGGGGTTCGAGGACGTGCTCGGCCGGCTCGACGCCGCGCTCGCGAGGTCCGACGACCGCGCGCTGCACACCGGCGCCACCGGCTCCGACGTCGACGGCGTGCTGTCCGACGCGGACCTCGACGCCCTGCGCGAGCGCGTCGCCGCCGACCGGGGCGTCGCGGCGGCGCTCGACGCCTGGTGGCCGCGCCGCGTCGCCGCCGACGAGCTGACCCGGCTGCTCGGCGACGCCGACCTGCTGCGCGCCCACGCGGGCCCGGGCACCGGGTCCGGTCTCACGGACGCGGACGTCGCGCGCGTGGCCGCCGAGCCCGCGGGCGGCGCCGCCGGCTGGGCGAGCAGCGACGTCCCGCTGCTCGACGCGCTGGCCGAGCTGCTCGGCTCGCCCGCGGACGACGGCGCCGGCCGGGACGACCCCCGGGCCAGCGTCGACGGCAGGGACGACGGCACGGACGACGAGGACGGCGTCTTCGTGGCCGGCCGTGCGGCCGCGCGGCGGGACTGGACGTACGGCCACGTCGTGGTGGACGAGGCGCAGGAGCTGTCCGGGATGCAGTGGCACATGGTGGTGCGCCGCTGCCCCACCCGGTCGGTGACGGCGGTGGGCGACATCGACCAGGCGTCGTCCGCGCACCGCCAGACGGACTGGGGCGAGGCCGTGGGCGACGCCCTCGGCGACCGCTGGCGGCGCGCCGACCTCACCATCTGCTACCGCACGCCGCGCGAGGTCATGGAGCTCACCGGCCCGGTGCTGCGCCGCGCGGGGAGCCGCAACGACCCGCCGCGCGCGGTCCGCTCCGCGCCCGTCGCGCCGTGGCGGCGCGCCACCACGGAGGACGGGCTCCCGGCCCTGGTCGCCGACGCGGTCACCGGTATGGCGGCGCGGTACGAGGGCGGCACGGTGGGGGTGGTCGCGCCCGTCGCGCGGCTCGCGGGGCTCCGCGCGGCCCTGCCGGACGGCACGCCGGCGATGTCCGCCACGGACGCGAAGGGCCTGGAGTGGGACGGCGCCGTCGTGGTCGACCCGGACGGGATCGCGGCGGAGCCGCGCGGCTGGAACGGGCTGTACGTGGCGCTGACGCGCTGCACGCAGGAGCTCGGCCAGGTGGTGGTGGGCTCCCTCTGACCTTCCTCAAATCGACTGCGCGCCCCGGGCACCGGCCAGCAAGATGACGGCGCGACATCATCTGCCGTGATCGCCGAGGTGAGGAGTCCCATGCGCGTCCTGGTGACCGGAGGCGCCGGGTACGTCGGGTCTCACACCGTGCTCCGGCTGCTCGGGGCCGGGCACGACGTCGTCGTGGTCGACGACTTCTCCCGGGGCGCCCCCGCCGCGCTGGAGCGGGTGGAGATCCTGGCGGGCCGGCCGGTCCCCGTGCACGTCTTCGACAGCGCCGACATCGACTCCCTCGAGCGGCTCTTCGACGCCGAGGGCTTCGACGCCGTCCTGCACCTCGCGGGCGTCAAGCGCCCGGGGGCGCCCGGCGTGCGGCCCCTGGACAGCTACGAGACCAACCTCGGCACCACGTTCACGCTGCTGCGCTGCATGGCCTGGTACGGCGTCGACCGGCTCGTCGTGTCGTCGTCGGCCGCGGTGTACGGGGAGGGCCGCGACCTGCCGCACCGGGAGGACGCGCCCCTCGCCCCGTCCGGCCCGGTGGGCCGCAGCCACGCGATGAACGAGCAGATCCTGCGCGACGTCGTGGCCGACGCCGGCCCGCGCCTGCGCGTCGGCGTCGTGCGCCACTTCACCACCGCCGGGGCGCACCCGTCCGCGACGCTCGGCCCGGACCGTCCGGGCATGGCGGCGGGGCTGCTCACCGCCGTCGCCGAGACCGCGGCGGGCACGCGCGACCGGCTCGACGTGCACGGCGACGACCACCCGACGCCCGACGGCACCGCGATGCGCGACTACGTGCACGTGGACGACCTGGCCGCCGGGCACGTGGCCGCCCTGGCCGGGCTCGACGACGCGGACCAGCAGCTGTCCACCTGGAACCTCGGCAGCGGCCGGCCCACCAGCGTGCTCGAGGTCGTCCGGGCGTTCGAGTCCGTCACCGGCCGCGCCGTGCCGTACCGGGTCACGGGCCGGCAGGCGGGCGACGTCGCCGTGTCGTACGCCGACCCCGGCCGCGCGGAGGCGGAGCTGGGCTGGCGGGCCACCCGCGGCATCGAGGACATCTGCCTCGACCTGTGGCGCTGGCACCAGCGCAACCCCGGCGGCTACCCGGCGGCGCTGGCCCCGTCCACGCCGTGGCGCGGGGGCGTCGGGCACCGGCTGCGGCTCGTCTCCGCCGTGCCTGCCGCGTCCTCCTGGTAGGGACGACGGCGGGCGGCCGGGATCGTCAGTCCTTCGTCTCGCGGTAGTACCGCAGGGCGCCGGGGTGCAGCTCGACCGGGTCGGTGAAGATGGCGCGGACACGGTCGAGGTTCGCCGCCGACGGCACCTGGGCGGCGATCTGCGACCGCGCGTCGAACAGGGTGGAGACCAGGGTGCGGGCCTCGGCGTCGGGCATGTCGCCGCGCACCATGAGGAAGTTCGGCACGGCGAGCGTCTCGACCGCGGCCGACGAGCCGTACATCCCCTTCGGCACGATGCCGTGCCGGTAGCCGCTGCCGTACCGTGAGCGCACCTCCTCGACGAGGTCCCCCAGGGGCACGAGGCGCACGGGCACGTCGTCCGCGAGCGCCGTCAGGCCGGGGGTGCGCAGCCCGCCCGACCAGAAGAAGGCCTCGATGTCGCCGTCCCGGAGGGCCGCGATCGAGTCGTCCAGGCCGAGCCTGGTGTCCGTGAGCGCGGCGCGGGGCACGTCGGCGGCGGAGAGCAGGCGTTGCGCGATGAGGGCCGTGCCGGACCGCGGGGCGCCGAGCGACACGCGCCTGCCGCGCAGGTCGGCGATCGAGCGCACGTCGGAGCCGGCGGGCACCACCAGGTGCACGAAGTCGTCGTAGACGCGGCCCAGCGCGCGCACGTCGAGGGGCTCGTCGAACTCCCCCTCGCCGGCGACGGCGTCCCGGGCGGCGTCGGCGGCGCTGAACGCCACCTGCGCCGTGCCGGCGTCGAGGCTCTGCAGGTTCTCCACGGAGCCGCCGGTCTCGTCCACCTCGACCGGCAGGTCGTACCGCTCCTCGAGCACCTTCGCGATGGCGACGCCGTACGCGTGGTAGATGCCGGTGGATCCGCCGGTGGCCACGGTGAGCGTGTCGGGCTGGTTCCCCTCCCACGGGTCGCCCGCCGCGTCGTCGCCCACGCAGCCCGCGAGCAGCGGCAGGACCAGCAGCGCGGCGGCGAGCGCCGCGAGCAGGGGGCGGCGCGTCGTCGGCCGGGTGCTCACGACACCGCCTCCGGCGCGAGCGCGGGCATGCGCAGCCGCACCTCGAAGCCGCCGCCGTCGGGCAGGGCGAGGCGCAGTCCCCCGCCGCCGGTGGCGAGCAGCTCCGACGCGATGGCGAGGCCGAGCCCCGAGCCGCGGACGGTGCCGTGCCCGGGCGAGCGCCAGAACCGTTCCGCCAGCCGCTCCAGCTCCTCGGGCGGCACGCCCGCGCCGTGGTCGCGCACGGTGACCTCGACCATGCCCGCCGCGTCGCCGTCGTCGGGCACGCCGACGGTGACGTCGATGCGGCCGCCGTCGGGCGAGAACTTCACCGCGTTGTCGAGCACGGCGTCGAAAGCACACTCCAGGGCGATCTCGTTGAGCTCCGCCCACGCGCCCTCGGGGGCGTCGTCGAAGGCGAGGTGGCGGCCGACGGCGAGGAGCCGCCAGCTCTCGACGCGGCGGGCGACGAGCTCCACGACGTCCACCGGGCGCGCGCCGGCGGCCAGGTTCGCGTCGTCGGCGAGGAGCAGCAGCGCGTCGAGGATGTGCGCCATGCGCACGGCCTCGGCGCGGACGTGCGCCACCTCGGTGGCGTGCTCGTCCGGCGCCGAGAGCGCCAGGTCCTCGACGCGCAGCATGAGCGCGTTGAGCGGGTTGCGCAGCTCGTGCGACGCGTTGGAGGCGAACTCCTGCTGGCGGTGCATCGAGTGCTCCACCTGGGCGGCCATGGCGTTGAACCGCGTGATGACCTCGCGCAGCTCCGGCGGGCCGGTGGACGGCGGGATGCGAGCGTCGAGGCGGCCGCGGCCGATCTCGCCCATCGCGGCGTCGACGGCGCGCACGGGGCGCAGCACCCAGCCCGCGGTGCGGTGCGCGATGACGACGGCGAGCACGCACATGACGAGGCCCGCCGCCACGAGGATCCCCCAGCTCGACCAGATGCTGCGGGAGACCGACGAGGCCTCGGAGACGGTGAGGACCGCACCCACCAGGTCGCCGCCGTCGTAGACGGGCTCGGCGACGACGATGCGGTCGGCCTTCCACGGCAGGGTGCTCAGCGCCGCCTCGCCCCGCCGGCCCGCGAGCGCGGCGTGCCGCTCGTCCAGGTCGTCGGCGTCGAGCCCGTTGGACGCCCACACGGCGCCCGACTGGTCGAGGACGGCCGCCCCCACCCCGTACACGTCGCGGTACCGCTTGAGGTCGCCCGCGACGATCGCCGGGTCGTCGGCGGTGAGCGACTGGCGTGCCGTGATCACGAGGTAGCCGGCGTCGGCCAGCCGGTCCAGGTAGACCTCCTGCTGGTTGGCGCGCGCCACGTTGCCGGAGTACGCGGCGCCGAGCAGGACGAGCACGAGCACGCAGGGCACGAACAGGATGATCGCCAGCCGGCTCCGCATCGACGTCTAGGCCCCCGCGCCGCGCGGCGCGGCCGCGTCCCCGCCGTCGGGCGCGACCATCCGGTAGCCCACGCCGCGGACCGTCTCGACCAGGTCGGGCTCGCCGAGCTTGCGGCGCAGGGAGGCGACGTGCACCTCGAGCGTGCGGCCGAGGCCCTTCCAGCTCGACCCCCACACGTCGCGCAGGATGCGCTCGCGCGTGAGGACCGACCCCTGCTGGCGCACGAGCAGCGCGAGCAGGTCGAACTCCTTGCGCGTCAGCTCGACGACGGTACCCGCCGCCCGCCGCACCTCGCGCCGCGCCAGGTCCACCACCACGCCCCGCACCCGGATGCGCGCGTCGGGGGCCTCGGCGCGCTGTCCGTCCCACTCGCGGCCGCGGCCGCGGCGGAGCACGGCGTCGATCCGGGCGAGCACCTCGCGCACGTCGTAGGGCTTGGTCACGTAGTCGTCGGCGCCGAGCTCCAGCCCCTGGATGCGCGCGTCGAGGCGCGTGCGGGCCGTGACCATGATGATCGGGGTGTCCGAGACGCGGCGGATGCGGCGGCACACCTCGAAGCCGTCGATGTCGGGCAGCGTGAGGTCCAGCAGCACCATGTCCGTGCGGGGGCTGACCTCGCGCAGGGCGGACGCGCCGTCGCGGGCGCGGACCACCTCGAAACCGTGCCGCCGGAGCACGGACACGAGCGCGCCTGCGACGTGGTCGTCGTCCTCGACCACCAGCAGCTGCACGTGTCCGTCCCTCCCTCGGGCGCCTGGAGCGCACAGGCTAGCCGAGCAACGTTTCGGTGCCCACCGCCCGACCGGCTCCCGGGACCGGCGCGTCAGAGCCAGCCGACGCGCCGGAAGACCCGGTAGAGCACCACGCAACCCACCGCCATGAGCGCCAGCGCGAACGGGTACCCGAGCAGCCAGTGCAGCTCCGGCATGTTGCGGAAGTTCATGCCGTAGATGCCCGCGATCACCGTGGGGTAGACGAGGATCGCCGCCCAGGCCGAGATCTTGCGCATGTCCTCGTTCTGCCGCACCGACACCTGGGAGAGATGCACCTGCAGCATGTCGGAGAGCAGTCCGTCGTGCGCGTCGAGGTGCCGGTCGATCCGCTCCACGGTGGTCGCGACCCGCTCCAGCGGGCGCCGGTCCGCGACGACCCGGCGTCCGTCGCCGTCCGTGAGCTCCGGCAGCTCGGCCGCCACCGGCAGCAGCGCGCGCCGCGCCTCGGTGATCTCGCGCTTGAGGTCGTACAGCCGCTGCACCGGGTCGGAGACCGAACGGTCGAAGACGAGGCGCTCCGTGTCGGCGACGGCGTCGCCCAGCGCGACCTCCACCTCCGACGCCACGCCCACCAGCCCCAGCACCACGGCGAGCGCCACGCGCTGCGCGCCCGACCCGTGCGCCGGGCCGGGGCCGCGCAGGCGGTCCAGCGCCCGGTCGTGCACCTGCGCCCCGCCCGCCTCGAACGTGAGCACCGTGTCCGGGCCGGCGAGGACGCCGAGCTCGCCGGTGTGCACCTGCCGGTCGTCCTCGGTGTACCAGACCGTGGGCGTGAGCACCGCGACCCAGTCGTCGTCGAGCCACCGCACCGCCGCCGTCGGCCGCTTCGGCACCTCCCGCGTGACGGCGTGCACCGCCGCCAGCCGTTCCCGCAGCGCCGGGTCCAGCTCCTGGGCCGCCGCCAGGAACCCGTGCTTGTCCGTGACGTGCACCCAGCGCGCCGGGTGCTCGTCGTCCGGCGCGTCCACCGGCGGGCCGTGCGTCCCGACGAACCACTGCCCCGCCGCCCGGCCCTCGTCGTCCGTCACCCCCGCATTCTCCGGCCCCGCGGGCCGGACGGCACGGCAGGCTCGCCCGGGGCGGCGACGTCGGCAGTTCGCGCTCACGACGGCAGCTCGAACTGCCGACGTCGTCCTGAACTGCCGATGTCACCCCACGCTGGCGGCCGGGACCGGCTCGACGACCGGCCGGCGCTGCGCGGCTCGTGCGGCCAGGGCCGCCGCGCCGGCGCCGGCGGCGACGAAGATCGCGCCGAGCACGAGCCAGCCGGGGGTGCCGTACCGGATGGGCAGCATCGTCACGACGACCGGCGCGGCCATGCCCGCGAGCGCGTAGCCGGTCTGGGACAGGCCCTGGTAGGCGCCCGCACGACGCTGGTCGGCGAGCTCGAAGGCCATGCCCCAGCCGCCGGCCTCGGACACCACCTCGCCGAGGGAGTGCGCGACGGCGGCGAGGACCAGCAGGGCGGTCGCCGCGACGAGGCTGCCGTGACCGGCCGCCGCGTACAGCACGCAGGCGACCGCGAGCAGGACGGCGCCGCGGCGCACGGCCCGGCCCGCGCCCCGCACGTCGTGGGTGCCGCGGGAGGCGCGCACCTGCAGCAGCGCCACCAGCACGGTGTTGACCACCAGCAGCGCGGACACGACGGCCGTGGGCGCGTCGGTGGTCGCGACCCACAGCGGCACGCCCACGGTCATGACCCCGAACTGCATGGCCACGACGGCGTTGAGGACGACGCTCGCCACGTACGTGCCGTCGCGCAGGGGGTGGCGGGCGGGCGCCTCCTCGACGAGGCCGCCGGCGCCCTCCGGGGCGGGCGGGTCGGCGAGGAGGCGGGCGGCCAGGTCGGGCACGCGGCGGGGCAGCACGGCGAGCGGCGCGACCGCGGCGAGCAGCAGCACGGCCGTGGCGACCATCGCGGTGCGGTACGCCACGGCGGTGTCGAGCAGCAGGGCGACGGCGGCCGCGAGCGTGCCCAGCCCGATGAAGACGTTCATCACCACGCGCAGGCGGGCCCGGACGTCGACGCGCTCGGGGCCGGTGAACCAGCGGGCGAGCAGCGCCTGGCGCGCCGTCGAGTGCACGCCGCGCGCGCCGCTGGCGACGATCGCCACGGCGGTGAACGTCAGGGCGTCGCCGGCGAACGAGTAGGCCGCCAGCGCCAGCGCCTGGACGGCGACGCCCCACACCTGCACGCGGTGCGCCCCCTGCCGGTCGGACCAGCGCCCGGCCAGGAACGCCCCGAGCACGCCCGCGCCGCCCGCGATCCCCAGGCCGAGCCCGACCGTGGCCGCGGGCAGCCCGACCACCCGCGTGAAGTACAGGACGGAGACCGCGTAGAAGACGCCGTTCGACGCCGCGAGCGCCATCGTCGAGAAGGTGAGGGCGCGCGCGACGGGGTTGCGCGGGAGGAGGGTCCGGAGCACGGCACCAGTAGGCGGCACCCGGTGCCGGGGCAGAACGGATGTAGCGGAACGCTACATCTATGCTCACCCTGCGGGACGGGCCCGCGGCGACGGAGGCACGCATGGGCTGGATGCACTACGAGCTCGCCGGCATGGACCTCGCGGACGTGCGGTTCGCCGTCTCCCCGCTGAACGAGCTCGTCCTGTCGCTGCGCGCGTGGCGCGACCCGGGCCGCTACCCCGTCCACCTGCCGTGGCTGCGCCGCGTCGAGGAGGCGCGGCCGTCGCTCGACGGCGACATGCTGCTGGCGCTCACCAACGAGTCGATGTGGACGCCGGACTACCTCACGCCCCGCCCGGGCAGCCCGCTCACCCGCATCGACGACGAGCTGGCCGCCGTGGCCGCCGTCGACGACGCGGTGGTGGCGCACGACCTCGACGCGGTGCACCCGGGCGGGCTGCCCGCCGCGCTGCGGGGGCCGCTCCCGGCGGTGCGGCGGCGGGTCCTCGACGCGCTCTCCGGCTACTGGGACGCGTGCTTCGCCCCGGCCTGGCCGCGGATGCGCGCGGTGCTGCAGGCCGACGTCGTGCACCGCGGCACCGTGATCTCGGCGCACGGCGCGGGCGCGATGTTCGCCGACCTGTCCCCGCGGGTCTCGTTCGCCGACGGCGTGGTCAGCGTCCGCCTGGGGACCCTCAACGCGGCGTTCCGCCGCGCCACCGCGGGCGTGGGGCTCACGCTCGTGCCCACGCTGTTCACCCGTGGGGCGTCGGCTCCGATCTCGCCCGCCGAGCCGCCGGTGATCATGTACGGCGCGCGCGGCACGGGCACGCTGTGGCAGGCGGAGCGGCAGGTGGCGGACGACGCGCTCGTGGCGGTGCTGGGGCGCGCGCGGGCCGGGCTGCTCACCGCGCTGGAGCGACCCGCGTCCTCCACGGAGCTGGCGCGCCGCCTCGACGTCACGACCAGTGCCGTGAACCAGCACCTGCGCGTGCTGCGCGACGTGGGCCTCCTCACGTCCGCCCGCGCCGGACGGTCCGTGCTGTACCTGCGCTCGGAGGTCGGCGACGCCCTGGTGGGCCCGCCGCGCTGACCGGACTCCGCCACCACCGGCGACACGCCCGCATGACCCATGTCACACGCCGGCGACCCCCCGTCGCCAATGTTCCCGACGCACCGTTGGTATCGTCCCAACGGTGCGTCGGCAACTGGTGCCGCCGCGGAAGGGAGACGCATGTTTCTGGCGTGGCGCGAGCTCGTGTTCGCGCGCTCACGGTTCGGCCTGATGGGGGGTGTCGTCGCACTCGTCGCGATCCTGGTCGTCATCCTCTCGGGCCTGTCCTCCGGCCTGGTGAACGACGGGGTCTCCGGGCTCAAGAACCTCCCGGTCACCGCGTTCGCGTTCGACGACGGGACCGCGGCGGACTCCGCCTTCTCCCGCAGCACCGTCGACCGGGGCCAGGCCGACACCTGGTCCGAGCAGGACGGCGTCGGGGAGGCGGCCCTCTTCGGCAACCAGCTCGTCAACGCGGAGGGCCCCGACGGCGAGGCGGTCGACCTCGCGCTCTTCGGCGTCGAGGCGGACTCGTTCCTCGCCCCGGCACCCGACGCCCTCCTCGACGGCACCGGCCTCGGCCGGCCCGACGGGATCGTCGTCAGCGACACGGTGACGGACCTCGGCCTCGGCGTGGGCGACACGGTGACGATCGACCGCCTGGGCACCGACCTGACGATCGTGGGCGTCCTGGACGGCCAGCACACGTTCGGGCACGTCGACGTGGCCTACGTGCCGCTCGCCACCTGGCAGGAGATCCATGCCGGCGCGGAGCCCGGCGCCGACGTCCGGCCCGAGGCCTACGACGAGGCCACCGCCGTCGCGCTCCGCGCGGAGGACGGGGCCACGATCGACCTCGCGGCCGGTGACGACGCCGCGGGCACGACGGCCGTCCCGCTCGCGGACTCGTTCGACTCCTCCCCCGGGTTCACGGCCGAGACGCTCACCCTCGACCTGATCCAGACGTTCCTCTACGCCATCTCGGCCCTGGTCGTGGGCGCGTTCTTCACCGTCTGGACGATCCAGCGCAAGCACGAGATCGCCGTCGCCCGCGCGATGGGCGCCTCCACCCGCTACCTCGTGGGCGACGCCCTCGGGCAGGCCGCCGTCGTCCTCGTCGGCTCGACCGTCGTCGGGCTCGCGGTCGGCGTCGGGTTCGGCGCGTTCCTCACGTCCACGCCCATGCCGTTCTCGCTGGAGGCCGGGCCCGTCGCCGCCGCCGCCGCGCTCCTCGTGGGGCTCGGGCTCGTCGGCGCCGCCGTCGCCGTCGGCCGCATCGCCCGCATCGACCCGCTCACCGCGCTCGGAGGACAACGATGACGCACCCGACCACGCCCACGACCTCCTCCGTGGCGGCCGCCACGGAGACGGCAGCCCCCGTGGCGGGCGGGCTCCGGCTGACCGACGTCACGTTGAGGCTCGGCGACGGCGACTCCACCGTGACCGCGCTCGACCGCGTCCACCTCGCCGTCCCGCCGGGCGAGCTCCTCGCCGTCGTGGGGCCGTCGGGCGCCGGCAAGTCGAGCCTCCTGGCCGTGGCCGGGGCGCTCACCCGTCCGGACTCCGGCACCGTCCTCGTCGACGACGCGGACGTGTCCTCGCTCCCGGCCGCCCGGCAGGCCGACCTGCGCCGCGACCGGATCGGCTTCGTGTTCCAGTCCGGGAACCTCCTGCCCGCGCTCACGGCGGTCGACCAGCTGCGGTTCGCGCTGCACGTCACGGGTGCCCGCGCGCGGCGACGGACCACGCGGTCGCCCCAGGAGCTCCTCGACCAGGTGGGGATGGGCCACAAGGCGGACCGCCGTCCGCACGAGCTCTCGGGCGGCGAGCGCCAGCGGGTGGGGATCGCGCGGGCCCTGGTCACCGCGCCCGCGCTGCTCCTCGTCGACGAGCCGACCGCGGCCCTCGACCGCGCACGCAGCCACGACGTCGTCGCACTGCTCGCCGCGGAGACGCACGACCACGGCGTCGCGACCGTCATGGTCACCCACGACCACGACGTGCTCGAGCACTGCGACCGCGTGGTCCGGATGGAGGATGGGAGACTGGTCGACTGACCGTCGCGCCCCGGGCCCACGCGGCCCGGGGCGCCCTGCCGCAGGAGGAGCCGTGCCGCGCATCAGCGCACCCACCGTCGCCGAGCACCGCTCGGCACAGCAGCGCGCGCTCCTCGACGCGGCACGGGCGATCCTCGCGGAGACGGGCCGCCCCCCGACGTTCACCGCCCTCGCCGAGCGGGCCGGCCTGGCACGCCCCAGCGTCTACCAGTACTTCCGCTCGGCGGACGACCTGCTGCAGGCCATGGTGGAGGACGTGTTCCCCCGGTGGGCGGCCACGGTCGCCGACGCCATGGACGCGGCCGACGACGGCGGCTCCCGCGTGCTCGCGTACGCGCGGGCCAACCTCGAGCTGGTGGCCGCGGGCGAGCACGCGCTCGCGACCGCGCTCGCCGACGTCGGGCCGGCGGCGGCGGTCGCCCAGGGGGTGCGGTCCATGCACGACGAGCTCCTGCGGCCCCTGATCGACACCCTGCGGGCGCTCCAGGTGCCCCAGCCCGCCAGGACGGCGGAGCTCCTCAACGCGGTCGTGAACACCGCGTCGCGGATGATCGAGGCCGGCGCCCCCCTCGAGGAGGCGTGGGCCGGCGTGGAGCAGCTGGTGGCGCCGTTCGCCGAGCGGGCGGGCCACGCCGCACCCGCCGCGCAGGGCTGACCCGGGCCGTCAGCGCCAGGTCCCCGCCCGGGCGAGGTGCGCGTCGAGCACGTCGAGCGCCCACGCGGGGTCGGCGTCGGGGTCCTGCCGCACGACGTGCAGCGCGAGGCCGTCGACCAGCGCGTGCAGCTCGCGCACCTCGACCTCGGCGGCGGGTCGGCCGGCGAGGGCGGCGAGCGCGGCGGCGCACACGTCGCGGATCGCGTCCTGGGCGGCGCGGTGCCCGTCGCGCAGGGTCGGGTCGGTGAGGGCCGCGGTGCCCAGGGCGAGGTAGACCTCCATCTCCGTACGCCGCTCGGCGTCGAGCGGCAGCAGCTGCGCCAGCACGGCGCGCGGGCCGCCGGGGGCGGCGACGTCGACGGTGTCGACGCGCTCGCGCAGCCGCTCCACGACGAGCGACACGGCGCGCTCGCGCACGCTCGCGACGGTGGGGAACGTGTACCGCAGGGAGCTCTGCGGCAGGCCGGCCTCGGCGGCGACGTTGCGGACGGAGAGCGCCTCGAGGCCGTCGCGCACGAGGACGCGCCACGCGGCCTCGGACACCTGGCGACGGCGTTCGTCACGGTCGAGTCTCTGGGGCACGCGCCCATGTTCGCACAGTCGTGCGAGGTGTGATAGAACTTTGTTCGCACGGTCGTGCGAAAACATGGCGCGACATCATCCGAGCTTTCCCGACCGAGAAGGAGTGAGGGCCGTGGACTGGCTGATCCTGATCCTGGCCGGCGTCATGGAGGCGGTGTGGGCCACCGCGCTCGCCGCCTCGCACGGCTTCCGGCGCCCGGTGCCGACCACGGTGTTCGTCGTGGGCCTGGCGCTGAGCATGTGGGGCCTGGCCCACGCGATGCTCACCATCGAGGTGGGCACCGCCTACGCGGTGTGGGTGGGCATCGGCGCGGTGCTCACCGTGCTGGTCGCCATCGTGCGCGGCGACGAGCGGCTGACCGTCGCGCGGGCGCTGCTGCTGGTCGGCCTCGTCGGGTCGGTCGTGGGACTCAAGGTGGTGAGCTGACATGAGCACGAGCCCGAGCGCGAGGAAGAGCCCGACCTCGGTGGCCTGGGGTGTGCTGCTGGCCAGCGCGGTCCTCGAGGCCGTCTGGGCCACCGCCCTGCACGCGAGCCGTGGCTTCACGGTCCCCGCCGACACCATCGTCTTCGTCGTCGCCCTGTCGCTGAGCATGCTCGGCCTGGGCTACGCGGCCAAGCACATCCCCATCGGCACGGCCTACGCCATCTGGACCGGCATCGGCGCGGCCCTCACCGTCGCCTGGGCGATGCTCACCGGCACCGAGACGGCGTCGCTCCTCAAGGCCCTCTTCCTCGTCGGCATCATCGGCTGCGCCATCGGCCTCAAGCTGGTCGGCGACAAGGCCGACCGCTCCGACCGGCCGGGGCCGGCCGGCGACTGACACGAGACCCCCGGGGCACCGGCCCCGGGGGTCTCGACGTCCACCCGCGCGGCCGTTCAGGCCGCCGCCTCCCCCGCCGCGACATCGCCGGGACGGCGCGGGCGCAGGAACATCACCGCCACGGCGACGCCCAGCAGGACGAGGCCCGCGTTGACCGCGACCGCCACCGCCACGCCGTGCTGGACCGCCGCCACGGTCGCCGCGCCCGCCGAGGCGGCGGTGACCACGGCGGACATGATCGGCGTCCCGAGGGTGATGCCGACCTGCTGCGACATCGAGGCGAGGCCGGTGGCCAGGCCCTGCTCCGTGTCGGGCAGGCCGTTCGTCGCGGTGACCATGAAGCCGACGATGACGAGCATGTTCCCCACGCCGCCGACGAAGGTCGCCGGCAGCAGCAGCGCGAGGGACGCGGCCGCGCCCGTGCCCGCACCCAGCAGGAGCAGCGCCGCCGTGGCGACCGCCTGCACGACGCCGCCCGCGACGAGCGCGGCGCGGGTCGACGTCCGCGCGATCACCCGGGGCGCCGCGAGGCCGCCGAGGACGGTCCCTGCGCCCAGCACCCCGAACGACAGCCCGGCCGCCAGCGGCGTGAAGTCGAGGGCGCGCTGCAGGTACAGGGTCAGCAGGTAGACCAGCGACGTCTCCGTGGCGAAGGCGATCACGCCGATCACGTTCCCCCAGGCGACGTTGCGGCGCCGCAGCACGCGCAACGGCACCAGCGGCTCGGGCACGCGCGCCTCGACGAGGACGAACGCGACGAGCAGGAGGGCCCCCGCCGCGAGGCCGACGACGGCGCGCGGGTCGGTCCAGCCGTGCTCGCCCGCCTGGGTCATGCCGAGGACGAGCCCCAGCAGGCCGAGCGTGACGGTCAGGGCGCCGGGCAGGTCGAGGCGCGGCCGCACGGCGGGCCGCGACTCCCGGATCACCACCGGGGCGACCGCCACGACGACCAGCGCCACGGGCACGTTGACGAAGAACGCCCAGCGCCAGGAGAGCAGGTCGGTGAGGACGCCGCCCAGGACCGCCCCCGCGGTGAACCCGGCCGACATCAGCGCACCGTTGATCCCGAGCGCCTTCTGGCGCAGCGGCCCCTGGGGGAACGACGTCGTGAGCAGGGACAGGCCCGCCGGCGTGGCGGCCGCGGTGGCGAGCCCCTGGGCGACCCGGGCGGCGAGGAGCGTCTCGGGCGAGGTGGCCAGGCCGCCCACCAGGGACGACGCGCCGAGCAGCGCCAGGCTGCCGACGAAGATCCGCTTGCGTCCTACGAGGTCGCCGATCCGGCCGAAGAAGAGGGTGAACCCGGCGGCCGCGAGCGCGAACGACGTCGCGACCCACTGGAGCCCCGAGAGCGGGAAGCCCAGGCCGTCCCCGATCGCGGGGAGCGCGACGTTGAGGATCGAGAAGTCCACGGCCAGCATGAACTGGGCGACCAGCAGGACGGCGAGGACGAGCCGCAGCCGCCCGGTGAGCCGCGGCGGGGCGGGCGGCGCGGGCGGGGCAGGCGCGGCGAGCACGGCGGCGCGGGGCGAGGTGGCGGCGGGAGCCGGCCCCCGCGGGGAGCTGACGGCGGTCATGACGATCGGTCCCTTCGGTCGAACGGGCGACCCTAACGGGTCTGCTGTTCCGTTATCGCCGAACGTAGCACCGCGTCGCCACAATAGGAACCACAGTTCCGATAGTCTGGCCTCGCGGGTCGGCCCCGACCCGCCGCGAAGGAGGTCGCCCATGCCCACGCCCCCACCCCCGGGCGCGCCGACGAGCCCGGTCCCCGCCGAGACCGCGCCCGGCACCGTGCGCCCCGGAGGACGCACGGCCCGGGTCCGCGAGGCGGTCCTGCGCGCGGCCGGGGACACCCTGGCCGCCGAGGGGTACGCCGCCCTCGACCTCGCCGAGATCGCGCGCCGCGCGGACGTCGGAAAGACCACCGTCTACCGGCGGTGGGGCACGCCGGCGGCGCTCGCCGCGGACCTGCTCGTGGAGATGGCCGAGACGTCCGTCCCGCGCGCGGACACCGGCACGCTCGACGGCGACCTGCGGGCCAACGCCCGGCTGGTCGTGAAGACCCTCACCGACCCGCGGCAGGGCCCGCTCTTCCGGTCGCTCATCGCCGCCTCGCTCTGCGACGCGCAGGCCGCCGACGCGCTGCACCGCTTCTACGCGGTCCGCATCGCCGAGTGGGCGGGCTGCGTCACGGACGCCGTCGCCCGCGGCGAGGTCCCCGCGGGCACCGACGCCGAGGCCGTCGTCGCCGCCGTGTCGGCGCCCCTGTACTACGCCATGGTCAACGTGGGCCGGCCGCTCGACCAGGGCGACGCCGACCGGGCGGCGCAGGGCGCGGCCGCCGCGGCACGCGCCGGCGTCTGGGCGTAGCGGGCGGGTCAGACCTCCCGGCGGTGCACGACCTGCGCCGCGGCCTGGTCGCGCGGCATGAGCAGCACCTGGTCGACGTTGACGTGCGCCGGGCGGGTGGCGATCCACGCCACCGTCTCGGCGACGTCCTCGGCCGTGAGCGGCTGGACGCCCGCGTACACGGCGTCGGCGCGCTCCTGGTCGCCCTTGAAGCGGACCAGGGAGAAGTCGGTGTGGACCATGCCGGGGTCGATCTCGCTGACGCGCACCGGCCGGCCGAGGAGCTCCAGGCGCAGCACGCGGGTCAGCGCGGCCTCGGCGTGCTTCGCCGCGTTGTACCCGGCCCCGCCCTTGTAGGGCTCGCGGCCGGCGATGGAGCCGATGGTGATGACCTGGCCGTCGCCGCTGGCGACGAGGCTCGGCAGCAGCGCCTTGGTGACGCGGACCGTGCCGAGCACGTTGATGTCGTACATGCGCTGCCAGTCGGCGAGGTCGGCGTCGGCCACCGACTCCGTCCCCAGCGCGCCGCCCGCGTTGTTGACGAGCAGGTCGCAGCGGCCGAGCCGCTCGTCGACGGCGGCGGCGAACGCCTCGACCGAGGCGTCGTCCGTGACGTCGAGGGGCAGGGCGGTGCCGCCGGTCTCGGCGGCCACCTGCTCGAGCCGGTCCATCCGCCGGGCGCCGAGCACGACGTGGAAGCCCGCGGCCGCGAGGGCGCGGGCGCTGGCGGCCCCGATCCCGCTGCTGGCTCCGGTGACGACGGCGACGCGGGTGGGGACGGGCATGAGGGACTCTCCTCGGGAGCGGGGATGCCGGCCGGCACGGCGTCGACCTCGGGCTCTCCCGATCGTAGTGGTCGACGCCGTGCCGGACGGGTCCTTCCGGAGGGTCAGCCCTGGAACGCCGCCGGGTGCGGGCCGGTGCGGCCGTCGCGCTCGAGCCCGTCGACGGCGGCGAGCTCCGCGTCGGTGAGGTCGAACCCGAAGACGTCGAGGTTCGCGGCGATCCGCGCGGGCGTCACGGACTTGGGGATGACGACGCGGCCCTGCTGCAGGTGCCAGCGCAGCACCACCTGGGCCGGCGTCACGCCGTGCGCGCGGGCGGCGTCGACGACCGGCGCGTCGCCCAGGACGGCCCCCTGCGCCAGCGGGCTCCACGCCTCGGTGACGGCGCCGTGGCGGGCGTTCGCGGCGACGGTCTCGCGGTTCTGCAGCGCCGGGTGCAGCTCCACCTGGTTCACGACCGGGGTGCTGCCGCCGAGGGCGGCCACGCGGTCGAGGTGCTCGGGCAGGAAGTTGGACACGCCGACGGAACGGGCGAGGCCGGCGTCGCGCAGGTCCTCCAGGCCCTGCCAGGCGTCGAGGTAGGAGTCCGTGGCGGGGGTCGGCCAGTGGATGAGGAACAGGTCCACGTGGTCGAGGCCCAGCTTCTCGAGGCTCTCCTCGAGGCCCTCGCGGGCGGCGGCGCGGCCCAGCCTGTCTACCCACAGCTTGGTGGTGACGAACAGCTCGTCGCGGGCGACGCCGGACTCGGCGAGCGCGCGGCCCACGCCGCGCTCGTTGCCGTACACGGCGGCGGTGTCGATGCTGCGGTAGCCGGCGTCGAGCGCGGCGGCGACGGCGGCCGTGGTCTCGGCGTCGGGCACCTGGAAGACGCCGAAGCCGAGCTGGGGCATGGTGCGGCCGTCGGAGAGGGCGACGGTGGGGACGTTCGCGGTCATGGGGGGTCCTTCCGGTGGAGCGGTACCGAGGTTCTGGGAGTGCAGGTCAGACGGCGGCGGACGCGAGCTCGCGCTCGGCGCCGCGGGGCCGGGCGAGCTCGCCGCCGCGGGACCGGACGGCGACCAGCAGCACGCCGAGCCCGGCGACCGTGACGGCCGCGCCGACCCACAGCGGCGAGGTGTAGCCGGCGCCCGCGGCGAGCGCGAGGCCCGCGGCCCACGCGCCGAGGGCGTTGCCGACGTTGAACGCGGCGATGTTGGCGCCGGAGCCGAGCGTGGGCGCGGCCTCCGTGTACCGCATGATGCGGGCCTGGAGGCCGGGCACGGTGGCGAAGCCGAAGCCGCCCATGAGCAGCAGCGCCACGACGGTCGCGACCTTGCTCTGCGCGGTGAGCGCAAAGAGCACGAGGACCACGGCGAGCACGGCGATGACGGTGACGAGCGCCTTGACGAGGTCGCGGTCGGCGGCGCGGCCGCCCAGCACGTTGCCGGCGAAGAGGCCGACGCCGAAGACGACGAGCAGCCACGGGACGGCGGCGCTGCTGAAGCCGCTGACCTCGGTGAGGGTGAAGGCGATGTAGCTGAACGCGCCGAACATGCCGCCGTAGCCGAGCACGGTGACGGCCATGGACAGCCACACCTGGCGGTCGCGGAAGATGCGGAACTCCGACAGGACGGAGCCGGTGGAGCGGTGCTCGGTGCGCGGCACGAGCACCGCGATGCCGACGAGGCCGATCACGCCGATCACGGTGATGGCCCAGAAGGTCGCCCGCCACCCGGCCGCCTGGCCGAGGAAGGTGCCGAGGGGCACACCGGCCACGTTGGCGACGGTGAGGCCGGCGAACATCACGGAGATGGCGGCGGCGCGGCGGTTCGCGGGCACGAGGTCGGCCGCGACGACCGCCCCGATCCCGAAGAAGGCGCCGTGGCACAGCGCCGCGACGACCCGGCCGAGCATCGTCATCCCGTACGTGGGGGCGACGGCGGACAGCAGGTTGCCGGCGATGAACAGGACCATCAGCAGCATCAGCGCCCGCTTGCGCGGCACCCGGGAGAGGGCCGCGGTCAGGGCGATGCCGCCGACGGCGACGGACAGGGCGTAGCCGGAGATGAGGTAGCCGGCCACCGTCTCGGTGACGCCGAAGTCGGCGGCCACCTCGGGCAGCAGGCCCATGATGACGAACTCGGTGAGTCCGATGCCGAAGCCCCCGAGGGCGAGGGCGTACAGCGCGGCAGGCATCGAGGCCTCCAGGATCGGGGAAACGGGAACGTTGCGTGTGCAGTAGTTGCACGCGCAACGTTCTAGATAGTTGCACGCGCGCTCTATCGGCGCAAGGCGCTATGCTGTGATCCGGACGACGGGCCGCCACGAGGCCCGACGAGGAGGCCCCCATGGGAATCGCCGACGACGCCGTCGAGATCCGCGCCCGCGGCTGGCGCACGCTCGCCGCGCTGCACGGGATGATCGAGACGGACCTGGAGCGCGCCCTGCAGAAGGAGCACCAGCTCTCCGTGGTGGAGTTCACCGTGCTCGACGCGCTGAGCCGCCAGGACGGCTGGCACATGCGCATGCAGCAGCTCGCCCGCGCGGCCGCCCTGTCCAGCAGCGCCACGACGCGCCTCGTCACGCGCCTCGAGGACCGCGGCCTGCTCACGCGCATCCTGTGCGCCGACGACCGGCGCGGCATCTACACCGAGCTCACGCCCGCCGGTCGCGCCCTGCTGACGAAGGCCCGGCCCACGCACGACCGCGCGCTCGAGGACGCCCTCACGCGCGCCGAGGACATCCCGGAGATCGCCCCGCTCGCCTCGTCCCTGCACGAGGTCGCGGCGGTCTGAGGCCCTGCGGCGCCGGAGCGCTCCGTCAGGCCCGCGGCCCGTACAGCCGGACGTCCACGCCGTCGAGCGCGCCCAGCGCGGCGACGACCCGTGGCCGCACGTCGGCCCAGTCGAGCCCCCCGAGCCCGGCGCCGAGGGCCGGCACCGCGACCGAGCGGATCCCCTGCGCCCGGATCACGGCGGCGAGGTCGACGAGCCCGTCGTCGACGAAGGCGAGGCGCGACGCGGAGCGCCAGTGCTCCTTGGTCGGGAAGTTCACGACGAAGCGCGGGCCGGACGTCGCCCCCGTCTCCCAGACGTGCATCCGCCCGACACGCACGTCTCCGGCGCGGCACGCCTGCCGGTAGTCGTCGAACATCGCGGGGAAGGCGCGGCGGAACTGCAGGGCGAGCCCCTTGCCCATGACGCCGACCGTGTTCACGGCGTTGACCAGGGCGTCGACGTCCGCCTCGAGCAGATCGCCGCTCTCCTCGCTGACCACTGCTCGTCCCGTCACGAGCCCAGGGTGCCAGCCGGGTCCGACACCGGTCAGCCGGACTCCGTCGTCGCGCCGCGCGGGACGCCCGCCGTGGCCAGCAGGTCCTCGTGCAGCTCCATCCACACCCCGTGGACGGAGGCGGCACCCACCCCGGCCACGCGCGCGCCGTCGCCCTCGCGCGCCGCCGCGAGCGCGTCGTCGAGCCGCTCGGCGTAGCCCGAGAACCGGTCCAGCTCCGCCGCGAGGCCGGCGAGCAGCGGCCGCGCCTCGGCGGCGACGGCCCCCAGCTCGTCGAGGACGCGGGCGTCCCAGGCGGCGTCGCGATGGTCGTTGAGGTCCAGCCGGCCGCCCTCGGCGGGCCTCAGCTGCCAGTCCGTGCAGGCCTGCAGCAGCCGGGCGTTGAGCGGGTCGAAGGTCGGGAGCGCCGCGCGCACGACGGCGGCCGCGCGCCCGGTCGGGTCGGCCGCGAGCTCCGCCGCGAGGCGCCGCTCCCCCTCGGCCCGACCGCGCTCCGTGAGCGACCAGGCACCCGTGCCCGCGAACTCCGACCACGTCAGGCACCCGAGGGCCTCCAGGTCCAGCAGCAGCTCGCGCGCGACGTCGGGGGCGAGCCCGGCGCGGTCGGCCACGGCGGCGTCGTCCGCGGCGCCCCGCACCCGCACGGCGTGCAGCACCAGGAGCTCCGGGTCGGACGGCCGGCTCACGCCGCGGCCCCGCCGTCGCCGGTCCCGCCCGACCGCGAGACGAGCCGGTCGAGCCGCTGCTGCACCGCCTGCGGGGAGCCCAGCCCCAGCGCACCCGCCATCCGCCCCCACGTGTGACCGGCGGCGCGCGCGGAGAACAGGGCCGCCGTCTCGAGCTGCTCGGCCTCGGCGCGCGCGGCGGGCACCAGCGCGAGGGCCGCGAGCGCCCCCGCGGCATCCTCCTCGGCGGTGAGCGTCCCGCCCGCCGACCGCCACAGGTAGTGCCGCACCAGGTCCGTCGCCGACGGCGGCACGGCGCCCGGCTGCCACGGGCGCGAGGTCAGCGCGTCCGCGCCGAGGCCGAGCAGCACGCGCCGGGCGCGCGCCTCGGCGTCGGCGGCACCCTGGTCGCGCTCGTGGTCGGCGGCGCGGTCGGTGGCGTGATCGGCGGCGCGGTCGGCGGCCTGGTCGGCGGCACGGTCGTCCGGGCGGGTCTTGCGTTCCATCCCGCGACCGTGCACCATCAACGAACTGTTGTCAACGAAGTGTTGATGCCGCGCCACGGCGGCGGCGCCGGGGACGAAGGTCACGGACGGAGGTGCGGCATGGACACCGTCGTGCCGCTCGACGCCGCGACGGCGGCGCACGGCGCCAAGGCGGCCGGCCTCGGCGCGCTGCGGCGGGCCGGGCTGCCGGTGCCGGTCGGCGTCGTCGTGCCGGCCTCGCTCGAGGGCGTCGACCTGCGGGCCGCCGTCGACGGCGCGCTCGACGCCCTCGGACGGCACGCACCCCTGGCCGTGCGGTCGTCCGCGACGGACGAGGACGGGCCCACGGTCTCGGCGGCGGGCCAGTACGAGACGGTGCTCGGCGTCACCGGCGCGGGCGACGTCGTCGCGGCGGTGCTCGCCTGCCGGGCGTCGGCCGCCGGGCCGCGGGTCACCGCCTACCGGGCGGCGACGACCGGTGCCCCGGCTGCCGGCACGCCCGCCCCCGAGGTCGCCGTCGTCGTCCAGCGGCTCGTCGACGCCCGGGCGGCGGGCGTCCTGTTCACGGGCGGCGGGCGCACCGTGGTCGAGGCGTCGTGGGGGCTGGGCGAGAGCGTGGTGCGGGGCGCCGTCGACCCGGACCGGTGGACCGTCGCGGACGGGCGCGTCGTCGAGCGGCGCACCGGCACCAAGCGCACCCGGGTGGACCGCTCCCCCGCCGGGGTCGCCGCCCGGGAGGTCCCCGGCGCGGACCGGGGCCGCCCGTGCCTCGACGAGGCCACGGTGCTGCACGTCGCCGCGCTGGGCGACCAGGTGGCGAGCCTGCGCGGCGGGCCGCAGGACGTGGAGTGGGCGGTGGACGACGACGGCGCGGTCTGGCTGCTGCAGGCCCGCCCCGTCACGGCCGCCCTCCCCCCGGACCGGGGTGAGCGTGATCCCGGGGGGCCATTGGCGCCGCGTTCGCCCCGGGACCGCGCCGACGACGGGAGAGCCGTGCTGCGGGGCACGGGGGCGAGCGGCGGGCGGGCCTCCGGGCCGGCGCGCGTGGTGCGCGGGCCGGACGAGTTCGGCACCGTCCGCCCCGGCGACGTGCTGGTGTGCTGCGGGACGGACCCGGCGTGGACGCCGCTGTTCGGCGTCGTCGCGGCCGTCGTCACCGAGACGGGAGGGCTGCTGTCGCACGCGGCGATCGTCGCGCGCGAGCTGCGGCTGCCCGCGGTGCTCGGCGTGGCCGGCGCGACCGACGCCCTCCGCGACGCCGGGTCGCTCGCCGTCGACGGCGACGCGGGCACGGTGGTCGTCGCCGCACCCGCCTGAGCGCGGCCTGGACACCCCATGGACGGGCGAGCGTGCCCGTGGAAACATCCGGCCATGACCTCGACGGCACCGGCGGCGCCTCCGGCGACACCTCCGGGCCCGCTCCCTCCGGTCCAGGACCTGCTCGGGCCGTTCACGGACGAGCGGCCGCGGGCACCCTGGGGGCTGCGGGTCGTCGCGACGCTGCTGGACTCGGCGCTCGTCGCGTCCGTCGCGTTCCTCGCCACGGGTGACACGCCGTCGTTCGGCGCGCTCCCCGGCCTGGGCCAGGCGGGGACCGCCCCCCTCGACGCGCCGACGGCGGCCTGGGTGGCCGGCACGCTGCTCGTGCTGGGCGCCTTCCAGGCGTACACGGGCATGACCCCGGGCAAGCGGGCCGTGGGCATCTCCGTGGTCGACGACCGGTCGGGGCGGCCGATCGGGCTGCCGGGCACGATGGTGCGCTGGTTCGCCCACGTGCTCGACACGATCCTGCTGGTCGGCTACCTCCGCGCCGCGTTCCACCACGAGGGCCGCACGTTCGCCGACTCGCTGCTCGGCACCGTCGCCGTCCGCACCACGACACCCCTGCCGCACCCGCTCGTCGCCCGCGTCCGCGCGGCCCGCGACGCCCACGCGCCGTGGCTGCGCTGGCCCCGGCGGGTCACGGGCGCCGTCGCCCTCGTCGTGTGCGCGGCGGCCGCGGCGGCCAGCGTCACGTCGAGCGGCGGCGGCAGCCGGCAGGCCGCGCAGGACGAGACGTCGTGCGCGAGCACCGGGGACTTCGCGGCGACGGCGATCGTCTCCGGTGCGCGGGACACCCGGTGGGACTCCCGGCTCGGCATCACCCGCGTCACCGAGCAGGACTGGAGCGTCTCGGTGGCCTGGTCCACGGGCCTGGGCGTCGACGCGAGCGACAACCCCGACGTGGGCGCCGCCACGGCCGCCGTCGCGGTGACGTCGTCCGAGGGAGACTCCTTCACCTCGGGCGGCCCGTTCGGCGGGACCGTCGACGACGGCGTCGATGACGGGGTCGACGACGGGGTCTCGGTGTCCGACGAGGTGGCGTCCGCGACCGTCACCGTGCCCCGGGACCCGGGCGGCTGGACCGCCCGCGTGGCACTCATGGACGAGCACGGGTCGGTGGTGGCCGAGTGCTCGGCCCCGGTGCCCACCGTCGACGCGGACCCCCTCGTGGAGCCCTGGTGACCGGCCGCGGCATCTACGTCGAGGCGAGGATCGCGGCGCCGCCGGAGACGGTCTGGGCGCTGACCCAGGACCCGGAGCAGCACGTGCGGTGGGACGTCCGGTTCTCGCGGATCGTGCCGACGACGCCCACCGCGGGCGGGGCGACCCGCTTCACCTACACGCGGCGCACGCCGGTCGGGACGGTGGCGGGCGACGGCGTGAGCATCGGCGAGACGGAGCGCCCGGACGGCACGCGCACGTCGGCGCTCCGCTTCGCCACCACCGACCGTCGCTCCCCCCTCCGCGCCGGCCGGGGCTACTGGCGGTACGTGCCGGACCGCGACGGCACCCGCTTCGTCACGGGCTACGACTACGCGCCGGGCTGGGGCCGCCTGCTCGACCGCCTGGCCCGGCCGCTGCTCGGCTGGGCCACGGCCTGGAGCTTCGACCGCCTGCGGCTGTGGGCCGAGCAGGGCGTGGAGCCCGAGCGGTGGCCGCTGCGCAGCGTGCTGTGGGTGTGGCGCGCGGACAGGCCGCGCGCCGCGCGCTGCCGCCGCGCGCCGGAGCACGGCCGCCGCCACGACGACCACCTGCGCGACGCCCCGCGCACCCTCGACTCCCTGCCCGCCCCGGAGGCCGCACCATGACCGGCACACCCCACGACGCGACCGCCCCCTCGATCTTCCGCCGCGCGATGGGCGCCGAGTTCGAGCGCCTGCACCCGATGCTGCAGCGGCGGTTCGACGTCGGGCTCGGCGGCGGGGAGGCGTGCATCGGGACCGGCGTCATGACCGAGATCCGGCGCGGGCCGTGGTGGACGGTGCCGTTCCTGCAGGTGGGGCGCCTGCGCAACATCCTCGTGCCGGACGTCGGCACCGACGTGCCGTTCACCATCGAGAACTACCCGTACCTCGACCCCCTGGGCCGCGAGACGGTCACGTTCGTGCGGTCGTACGACATCCGCGGCCACCGGCGCCGGTTCGACGCCACGATGATCGACGTGGGCGGCGCCGTCGTGGACTACCTCGGCACCCACCAGCACCTCGCCGTCGACCTCGACCTGCACGCCGACGACGACGGCGGGCTGGTGCTCACGTCCGACGCCCAGCGCTTCTACGAGGGCCCGCTGGCCTTCCGCTTCCCCCTGCTGTTCAGCGGCCGCGCCCTGCTGCGCGAGCGCTACGACGACGCGGCCGGGCGGTTCGAGGTGGACCTGCGCGTCACGAACTCCCGCTTCGGCTTCCTCTTCGGCTACCGCGGTTGGTTCACCTGCACCTGGGAGCCCGCGACGGACGCGCCCGACCGGCTCAAGCCCGTGCGGCACGAGCGCCGCACCTGATCCCGCGGCGGGCGGGCCGGGGGACGGCCGCCTCAGGGACGGAACGTCGTCTGGCCGTGCGGCGACTTGGCGAACGCGAGCACCTTGGCGGGCACGACGCGGTAGACCAGGGCGCGCTGGCCCTGCGGGTCGAACGACTCGTCGTCGTTCTCGAAGTCCCAGGCGGAGCCGTACTTGGCGCGGAAGGCGTCGGCGAGGCGGCGCAGCTCCGGGCCCCCGGTCACGCGCTCGGCGGCGCCCTCGACGACGACGTCGAGGCCGTCGTCCCACGCCCCCGACCCGAGCGTGACGGCGGCGTGCGGGCCGCGGCCGAGGTTGCGGGCCTTCTGCTCGTCGGGCCCGGTGCAGAACACGAACGCCTCGCCCGTCCACAGCCCGACCAGCGGGGTGACGTGGGGGCGGCCGTCGGCGCGCACCGTCGTGAGCTGGTAGCCGGTGGCGCCCACCAGCGCGGCCTCGACCTCGCCCCAGGGCGTCGGGGCGGTGGCCTCGCTGAAGCGGGGGTCGAGCTGTCCGGTGAGTGTCATGACGGGCAGACCCGCCCCGGCGCCGAGACTCGTCGGTCCCGGCGGGAACGACGGACGCGGCCGTGGGAACCCCACGACCGCGTCCGTCCTCCGGCGCCGTGCCGGAGCCGTCGCCTCAGAGGCTGTGGGCGGAGATGTCGCCCATCGCCGTGGTGGCGCGGATCTGCAGCGCGACGGCGCCGCCCGTGTTGGTGAGCGCGTTGCGCACCCGGCCGAGGGCGGTGCCGGAGTCGAGCGACGCGGTGACGCCGGCGGCGGCGCCGACGGAGACGTCGCCCAGCTGGGTGGCGAGCTCCAGCGCGCCCTGCGTCGCCTCGTCGACCGTGATGTCGCCCTTCGCGGTGCGCAGCGTCGAGGTGCCGGTGACGCGGCCGACCGTGATGCTGCCCGCCTGCGTGCTGAGCCGGGCGGTCGCGGCCTCGTCGACCTTGATGTCGCCGTGCGCGTTCTCGACCACGACGTCGCCGAGGCGCCCGACCCCACGGACCTCCGCGCTGGCGACCTTCGCCTCCAGGCCCGAGCCGGACGGCAGCTGGACCGTCACGTCCACGAAGCCGCTGCTGCCGAGGGCACGGTGCTCGGCGGGGGTCGTGACGCGCAGGACGCCGTCGGCGAAGGCGACGGTGGTGCGCTCGGCGGCCTCGACGTCGCGGCTCTTCGACGGGTTGGCGGGGCGGACGTCGACGGTGGCGTCGGAGCGCTCGGCGGCGACGACGGTCAGCCGGCCGGCGGGGAGGTCGACGACGGCGGTGACGGGGGTGGTGGTCTCGAACGTCTGCATGGCAATCAGCTCCTGTGGTGATCTGCGGGTCTCTTTCTGACATGAGAAACGCTACGTTGCGTTCGTAGGTTCGGCAAGACCATTCATTGCACGTGATGTACATCGACGCAGGTCAGAACACATAAATCGTTGCACCCGGCGTGAACAGTAACGCAATCTCAAGCGCTCGGGGCGTTGCATCCGATGTACGATGAACGCGACGGGAGCACCACGACGCCGAGGAGGACGCCATGCCGGGAGGCCGGCTCACCGCACAGGAACGCCAGCAGATCGCGCTCGGCCTCGCCGACGACCTCGCGTACGCGGAGATCGCACGACGCCTCGACCGGCCGACGTCGACGGTCACCCGCGAGGTGATGCGCCACGGCGGCCCCGGCGCCTACCGCGCCGACCTGGCGCACCGCAGCGCCCAGCAGGCCGCGCACCGCCGGCGCCCCGCCGCCACCGCCCGCAACGCCAGGGTGTCGCGCGCCGCGGGACGGGGCACGGGCCAGGACGACGCGGCGCTGCGCGCCTACGAGGAGACCTTCACGACGCTCCTCATGCAGTCCGGGCTGCCCCGCATGTCCGCCGGCGTGCTCACCCTGCTGTACGTGGCGGACTCCGGCAGCCTCACGGCCGCCGAGCTCGTCGAGCGGCTGGAGGTCAGCCCGGCGTCGGTCTCCAAGGCGGTCGCGCTCCTGGAGAACCTGGGCCTGATCCGCCGCGAGCGCGTCGAGGGGCGCCGGGAGCGCTATGCGGCGGACGGCGACGCCTGGTACCAGTCGATGGTCGCGGCCGCCCGGTCCAACGCCCAGCTCGCGCAGGCCGCACGCGAGGGCGTCGGCGTCCTCGGGCGCGAGACGCCCGCCGGCGCGCGGCTGGAGAACATGGCCCGGTTCATGGACTTCGTCGGCGAGAGCATCACCCGCGCCGCCGAGCAGGCCCGCGAGCTGCTGCACACGCCCCCCGCGCCGGCCGCGGACGGCGAGGAGGCGCCCGGCGCCTGACCCGGCCGGCTCAGCCCGCGTCCCGCTCCACCCAGCGGTCGACGGCCCACAGCACCGCCAGGGCGAGCCCGGGGTCCGTGCCGTCGGCGACGTCGAGCGTGTAGGTGTCGCGGACCGTCACCCACTTCTGGGTGATCGCGACGACGGGCGCTCCCCCGGCGGTGACCGTGTACTCCTTCTCGATGAAGTTCCCCTGCAGCTCCCACTCGGGCCCGTCCGGCCGGTGGAGCGTCATCCGCGAACGGATCGGGGAGAACAGCTTGCCGTGCAGCGCCGCGACCTCCGTACCCGCGGGGTCGGTGATCGTCATGCGCTTGGGCAGGTTGATCACGCGGCCGGTCACCCGGTAGACGACCGAGCCCGCGGCGTCGAGCACGTCGGCGCGCTCGCGCGGCCCGACCTTGCCGTCGACGAGGAAGGCGTCGGCGCCGTCGACGTCCGTGACGCGGAAGTCCCGCCCGACGGAGACGACCTTGGCCTTCACGACGAACCGGGTCCAGCCGGCCGGGGGCGGAGGGAGTGCCATGCCGACCAGGATGCCCCACCACCCGCGGGCCCGCCCAGGGCCACGCGACGTCCGTTTGCGGGCATGACCTGCACCGTCGAGCCTGGAGGTGACCGAGGAGGCCAGCATGACCGAGACCGGCGAGCAGCAGACCGGCGCCGACGACGGCGCCCACGACACCCCGCGCGCGCCGTCCGACGCGCCGAAGCCGTCGTGGGGGCGGGCGCTCAAGGGCACGATCCGGGAGTTCGGGGCCGACCAGTGCACCGACCTGGCCGCCGGGCTGACCTACTACGCGGTCCTGGCGTCCGCGCCCGCAATGCTGGCGCTGGTGTCGCTGCTGGGGTTCGTGGGGGACGCCGAGAAGGCCCTCGACTCGGTGATGAACACGGTCTCGGAGTTCCTCCCCGAGGACATGATCAAGATCGTCGAGCCGCTCGTCGAGAACGCGGTCGGGAACACCGGTGCGGGCCTCGCCCTCGTGCTCGGCCTCGTGCTCGCGCTGTGGTCCGCGTCGGGCTACGTCGGCGCGTTCGGGCGCGCGATGAACCGCATCTACGACGTCGAGGAGGGGCGCCCGGTCTGGAAGCTGCGCCCCGCGATGTTCGTCGTGACGCTGGTCGTGCTGATCATCGCGGCGGTCGTCGTCGCGAGCCTGGTGCTCTCCGGGCCGATCGCCCGGTCGGTGGGTGCGGCGATCGGCCTGGGGGACGTCGCGATCACCGTGTGGAACATCGTGAAGTGGCCTGTCGCGCTGCTGCTCGTGGTCGTCGCCGTGGCGCTCCTGTACCACTTCACCCCCAACGTGAAGCGGCCGCGCTTCCGCTGGCTGAGCGTCGGCGCCGTGGTCGCCATCGTGGTGATCGGCATCGCCTCCGCGGCGTTCGGGTGGTACGTCGGCAGCAGCTTCTCCAACTACGGCTCCTACGGCATCCTCGCCACGTTCATCGTGCTGCTGCTGTGGCTGTGGATCGTCAACCTGGTGCTCCTGTTCGGCGCCGAGCTCGACGCCGAGGTCGAGCGCAGCCGCGAGCTCAACGACGGCCTCGCCGCCGAGGAGTCCGTCCAGCTCCCCCCGCGCGACACCCGGGCCAGCGACAAGAAGGCCGGCAAGCGGCGCGACGCCGTCGCCGAGGACCGCGCCATCCGCGTGGCCGCCGCCCGCGACGACGACACCCGCGGCGACGCCGACTGAGCCCGGGGCGCCTCAGCGGCGCACGAGGCGGATCACGGGGATGACGCGCGACGTCCGGCGCTCGTAGCCCGCGAACCCCTCGGAGCGGGCCTTGAAGCGGTCCCACGCCACGTCGCGGTCGTCGTCGTGGAGCTCGTCGGCGAGGACGTCGACGACGCCGTCGTCCGGGGTCTCGATGCTCACCTCGGGGTGGGCGAGCACGTTGTGGTACCAGGCGGGGTTGGTGTCGGAGCCGCCCGCGGACGCGGTGACGAGCCACGTGTCGTCGTCGTCGCGGATCGCCGCGAGAGGCGACACCCGCTCGGCCCCGGTGCGCGCGCCGTGGTGGTGCAGCAGCACCAGCCCGCGCCCGAACCCCCTCGTCGCGACGTTCCCGTCGTTGGCGCGGAACTCGTCGATGATGGGCTGGTTCCAGTCGGCCATGACAGCAACGTATCCCCCGCGGCCACGCCGGCGGTCAGCCCCGCGTCGACGCGGGCGTCCGTGCGTCGACCAACCGCGCCCCGGTGATCGCGCAGGCCAGCCCTCGCCGGTCACGGGTGGCGACGACGCCGACCAGCGCGGCGAGCAGCACCACGTTCTGCAGCGCCCCGGCCCACGCGTTCGACGCGTCGCCGGGCGGCACCGCCTCGACGATCGAGAGCGCCCCGTACAGGCCGAGCAGCAGGTAGCCGCGGGCGACGCGGCGCGGGAGGGACCCGCGCCGCAGCCTCCCCGCGCCGTCGGGCCAGCGCGGCTCCAGCCACACCGCCCGCTGCCCCAGCGACGCGCCGCTGCCCACCCACGGCGGCACGAGGAACACGACGACGGCGGGCAGCACCGTGCCGAGCAGCACGTCCGCCCAGGTCGTGGCCGACGACAGCTCGCGGCCGGACGCCAGCATCCCCACCCGGTACGCGAGCTGCAGCGCCGCGCCGAGCACGAACGCCGCCAGCAGGTCGGTGACCATCCCCAGGAACCGACGCCAGAACGTCACCGGCCGGGGCTCGAGGCGCGCGGCGGCGAGCTCGCGCGACTGCGGCATCCAGCGCAGCACGACCGGCGCGAGCAGCGCGCCGGCCAGGCCTCCGAGCGTGTTCGCGAGGACGTCGTCGACGTCGGCCACGCGGTAGGAGCACGGGATGAGGCCGAGGATGCCCGTGTACTGCACGGTCTCGACCGCCACCGACGCGACCAGCGCGCTCAGCGTCGACGCGGCCACGCCCCAGCCGAGGTAGCGCCGCGCCAGCACGCCCCACGGCACGAAGAGCAGCACGTTGAACGCCACCTGCAGCACCGCGACGCTGCGCAGCGTGGCCGCCAGGCCCAGGCCGGCCGTGTCCCGACGGATGTCGTCCAGCGAGTGCAGCGGCGTCAGCTCCGCGCCGGAGACGCCGTGGGCGGCGCACCAGGCCACCAGGTCGCCCGACGGCAGCGGGAGCATCGTGTACGCCAGCAGCGTCACGACGTACACCGCGAGCGCCGCCGCGCCCAGCACGCGCCGCGCGTCGAGCCGCCCGTACCGGCGCTGCTGCACCAGCAGCACGGGGACCAGCACCGCGAAGAACGCCGCCACCCCGAACCCGATGCCGATCGCCGCCGGCCACGTCCATCGCTCTACCACTCGGCCGACCGTAACGGCCGTGCCCGCCCGCCGCCGGTCGGACGGCGCAGATCACACGGGCGGCCGCCACGACGTGTCAGGGCTGGGTCAGGGCGCGGAGGTCGTCGAGGGTGCCGTCGAAGACGTTCATGTCGATGTACTGCTCGTCGCCCGAGTAGCCCGGCAGGGTGTCGTGGTCGGAGTACTGCCAGAACTCCCAGTCCCGGCGCGGCAGGTCGGGGCTGCTCACGACGGACCGGATCCACAGCGGGTACCGGTCGTAGCGGGCGCCCAGGTAGTCGGCGCGGATCTGCTGCGTCGTGTAGAGGATCGGCGGGACGCCGTAGTGCTCCTCGAGCGCGTCGAGCAGGGGGTCGAGGATGCCGCGCAGCTCGTCGACGGTCGGGGGGTCGGCCGCGAACTCGCCGTAGTACTCGACGTCGACGACGGGCGGGAGCGTGCCGCTCTCGGCGGGGACGACGTCGATCATGTGGGCGGCCTGGTCGGCTCCGGGGCTCTCGAAGCTGAGGAAGTGGTACGCACCGACGAGGAGGTCGGTGTCGCGCGCGGCCGCCCAGTTCGCCGCGAACCGCTCGTCCTCGTGGCCGGACCCCTCGGTGGCCTTGATGAACGCGAAGTCGATGTCCTGCGACGCGAGCGTCGGCCAGTCGATCTCCCCCTGGTACGCGGAGACGTCGACGCCGCGGACCGCGAACTTCGCCGCCGTGACCCGGTTGGGCCACAGCACCCCCGACCACACGAGGGCCGCGAGCACCGCGACCACCAGGACGACGGCCCCGCCGCTGATCAGCAGGACGCGCCGGCGGCGGCGCGGGCGGGGGACGTCGTCATTCATCCCCCGATCCTGCCGGACCACCGTGTCCGCGGTCGCTCTCGCGCGTACCGTGGACACATGACGGCCGAGACCGTGGGCTCACCCGGCGAGCCCGACCCGCGCGAGCGCTTCCGACACCTCGACGCGCCCGTCCCGCCGGACCAGCTGCGCGCCGCGCAGGACGTCGCCCCCGTCCCTGACGAGAAGGACGACGAGCTGCGCGAGGCGGAGTGGCTGCTCCGCAACATCGGCGTCGGCTGAGGGTGGCGGTCGTCGAGCTCCGGCGGACCGACGGCGCCGGCGCGGCGGCGCTCGCCGAGCAGGTGTGGTCCTGCTACGACGCCGTGTTCGGCGACGTCGCCGACCCGGTGGAGTGGCGGACCGGGCGGTACGACCGGCACGCCGCTCACGACGGGTACCGCCTCGTGACGGCGCACGCG
Organism: Isoptericola sp. NPDC057653; assembly: GCF_042799955.1. Lineage (NCBI taxonomy): Bacteria > Bacillati > Actinomycetota > Actinomycetes > Micrococcales > Promicromonosporaceae > Isoptericola > Isoptericola sp. NPDC057653. The sequence continues at coordinate 290,255 of NZ_JBHVHP010000001.1, forward strand.
GACGGCGGGCTGGTGGGCTTCGCCTGGGGCTATGTCGGCCAGCGGGGCCAGTACTGGTCCGACCTCCTCGTCGAGGCGCTGCCCCCCGACGTCGCCGACGCGTGGGTGGGCGACCACTTCGAGCTGGTCGAGCTGGGCGTGCTCGCCGCCTGGCGGGGTCACGGCGTCGGCCGCCGGCTCCACGACGCCGTCCTGGAGGGTGTCGGGCGGCGCAGCCTCCTGCTCACGTCGGAGGCGGAGGACGATCCGGCCGTCGGGCTCTACCGCCGCTCCGGCTGGCAGCGGCTCGGCCGGCTGGGGCCGGGCACCCAGGTGATGGGTCGCCCGGCCCCGGAGTGAGCGCTACCGTCCCGGCTGCGTCGCGGAGCTCACCGGTCGCTCCGTCGGCTCGACGTCGCCGTCCACGTCCGCGGCGTGCGGGTGCTGACGCTCGAGGGCCGCACCCTCGACGTCGACGTTCGGCAGGATCCGGTCCAGCCACCGGGGCAGCCACCAGGCGGCGTCACCGAGCAGGTGCATGAGGGCCGGCACCACGAGCATCCGCACGACGAACGCGTCGACGAGCACGCCGAACGCGAGGGCGAACCCGATCGGCCGGATCATCGCGGACTCGGAGAACACGAACCCGCCGAACACGGAGATCATGATGATCGCGGCCGCCGTGACCACGGAGCGGCCGGCCCGGAAGCCCTGCACGACGGCGACGCGCGCCGGGGCGCCGTGCGCGTACGCCTCCCGCATCCCCGAGCCCAGGAACAGCATGTAGTCCATCGCCAGGCCGAACAGGATGCCGACGAGGATCGTGGGCAGGAAGTTGAGGATCGGCCCCGGGTGGTCGACCCCGAAGACGCCGGACAGCCAGCCCCACTGGTAGATGGCGACGACGCCGCCGAGGGCCGCGAAGTACGACAGCACGAACCCGAGCGTCGCGATGACCGGCACCAGCAACGACCGGAACACCACGATGAGGATCAGCAGCGACAGGCCGATGACGACGCCGAGGTAGAGCGGCAGCGCGTCGGACAGCTTCTGCGAGATGTCGATGTTCCCGGACGCCGCGCCCGCGACGCCGATCTCGACGTCGCCGCTCACGGTCTCCGCGCCGTCGGCGGACGCCGCGTCGATCGACAGCGGCGACAGGTCGCGCAGGGTGTGCACGAGCTGCTCGGTGGACTCGCTCGTCGGCCCCTCGGCCGGCACCACCTGGAAGGCGATCATCGTGCCGTCGTCCGACGTCCCCGCGGGCGCGACCGCGACCACGTCGTCCTGGTCGGCCAGCTGCGTGGCGACGGCCAGCTGGGTCGCGACCTCGTCGTCGTCGGTGACCGCCTGCGGCAGGTCGGCCACGACGAGCAGCGGCCCGTTGACGCCCGGCCCGAACTCGTCGGCGATCGTCGTGTACGCCTGGAACGTCGTGGAGTCCGGCGAGTCCGACGACCCGTCGGGCAGGTTGATCCGCAGGTCCATGGCCGGGACGGCGATCGCACCGAGCACGGCGACGCCGAGCACCACGCGGCCCACGGCCACGGGCGTCCGCATCGGCCGCACGGGGCCGGCGGACGCGGAGGCCGCGTGCCTCGCGTCGTGCGCGGCGTGCTCCTCGGCGCCCGCGTGCAGGCGTCCGCGCTCCTTGCGGCTGAGGATGCGCATCCCGATGGCGGACAGCAGGGCCGGCGTGAGCGTCACGGACACGAGCACGGCGACGGCGACGGACGCCGCGCCGACGGTGCCCATGAGGCCGAGGAAGGGGATCCCGGTGACGTTGAGCGCCAGGAGCGCGATGACCACCGTCGCCCCGGCGAACACGACGGCGTTGCCCGACGTGCCGTTGGCGAGCGCCACGGACTCGCGCACGTCGTAGCCGTCCTTGAGCTGGTGGCGGTGCCGGTTGACGATGAACAGCGCGTAGTCGATCCCGACGGCGAGGCCCAGCATCAGGCCGAGGACCGGCGTCACGGACGACATCTGCACCACGCCGGAGAACGCGAGCGCGCCCATCGCGGCGATCCCGACGCCGACGAGCGCGGTGACCAGCGGCAGGCCGGCCCCGATGAGGGTGCCGAGCATGACGACGAGCACGACGGCCGCCACGATCAGGCCGATGACCTCGCCGGGCCCGACGATCGCGGGGGTCTCCATGGCGAGGTCGGAGCCGAGGTCGGCGTGCACCCCGTCGACGTCCGCGACGCCGTCGGTGATCGCGCCGATGGCGGCGTCCTTCGTCTCCTGCGAGATGTCCATCTGGTCGTCGGCGAAGATCACCGTGGCGACCGCCGTCGACCCGTCGTCGGAGACGAGCTTGATCCCCGAGGACAGGTCCAGCAGCTCCTTGCCCTGCTCCAGCTGGGTGGCCTGCTCCTCGAGCTCCGCCGTGCCGTCCTTCAGCTCGGCGGACTTCTCGTCGAGCGTGTCCTGCTGCTTGTCCAGCTCCGCCGTGCCGGCGTCGAGCTGGGCCTGCTGCGCGTCGAGCTGCGGGGCCGCGGCCTCCGCCTGCCCGGCGGCCTCCGCCTGCGCGCGGGCGTCGTCGAGCTGGTCCTGCCCGGCCTCGAGCTCGGCGCGCGCGTCGTCGATCTGCTGCTGGCCGGCGTCGAGCTGGTCCTGCCCGTCGGCGAGCTGGTCACGGCCGTCGGCGAGCTGCTTCTCCCCGTCCGCGAGCTTGTCCGCCTGCGCCTGCCGGTCGGCCTCGCTGGCGAACGGGTCGACGACGTCCTCGACCCCGTCGACGTCCCGCACGTCGGCGAGGACGCCGCGGAGGGCCTTCTCCTGGCCCGTGGTGAGCGATGAACCGTCGTCCGTGGTCAGCACCACCGTCCCCGTGCCGCCCGCGGCCTCCGGCATCTCGTCCGCGAGCCGGTCGGTCACCTCCTGCGTCGGGGTGCCGGGGATCGTGAAGCTGTCGGACAGCGTCCCCGCCCCGACGGCGTACCCGGCGCCGGCGACGGCCAGGATCACCACCCAGACGGCGATCACGGTCTTGACGCGCCGGGACGCGAAGCGTCCGAGGCGGTAGAGGAGCTCAGCCATGGTGTCCTTCCGAGGGGCGGGCGGAGGTGCCCGGGGCGATGTGGTCGAGCAGGTCCGTCCAGAGGCTGCGGGAGGCGGCGTCGGTGGCCGCCCCGGTCCTGGCGAACCAGTGCCGGTGCAGCACGACGAGGCTGCTCATGGCCTGCGCGACGAGGAGGTCCACGTCGAGGGGATCCACCCGTGGGTGGCGGTGCACGAGGTCTCCGGCGAGGTCCTCGCTGACGTCCGACAGCGACCTCAGCAGCAGCATCGCCTGGTGCGAGGGCACGCCCGAGACGTCCTCGGACCGGCCCTGCAGCCCGAGCCCGCGCGTGAGGGACGCCATCGGGCCGACGAGGTCCGCGCGGCGCAGCGCCCCGACGAGGTCGGCGAGGGCTGCGGCGCGCGGACCGTCCGCGCCGCCGGGCCGGGCGTCCGGCGGGTCGACGGCGAGGAGCGCGTCGCGCACGGAGGCGAAGATCCCCGCCCCGACGGCGGCCACCACGTCGTCGAGCGACGCGAAGTGGTTGAAGACCGTGCGCCGGGACACGCCCGCGCGGTCGGCGAGGTCGTCGACCGAGAAGTCGATGCCCGCCGACTCGTCCATGAGGGCCGTGGCGGCGTCGACGATGCTCCGGCGGGTGCGGGCCTTGAGGCGCGCACGGGTGCCGAGGGTCGCGTCGTCGTCCGGTCGGAGGTCGGGGGGCACCCGGCGACGGTAGACACTTCGCTGCACTGAGTGCAACGAATCGTCACCGTGATCCCGGTCACCGAGCCCCACCGTGCAGGCCGCCGTTGCCTCGGGATCTCGCTCCCGGGAACAAGGGCCGCCGCTTGCGCGTTATGTCACAAGATTGCCACGCACCTCTAGGAGCACTCTTGCGACGCATCCCCCGAAAGGTCGAGATCGAGCACGAGCCGGGGAAGTACACCCGATACCTCCGGCACGACAACGGCGAGGGCTTCGTCTCGCCGCACGCGAGCGTCCACCCCGACGCCACCATCAGGCCCGGCGCCTACGTCGAGGCCGGGGCCCGCGTGGGCGCGCGCGCCCAGGTGGGGCGGTTCAGCTGGGTGGACGTGGACGCCGTCGTCGGGCAGGGCGCCCGCGTGGACGAGAACGTGCACGTCGGCGTCCGCGGCGTCGTCGGCGACGGAGCGCGGGTGGGCGCCGGCAGCCGGCTCGGCGCCGACAGCCGCGTGCCCGCCGGCATGGTGGTGCCGCCCGACGCGATCGTCCCCGACGGCGAGACCGCGCACGGCACGCGCCGCCGCAAGGACTTCGGCACGGCCGCCTGACGCCCCCTCCCGAGCCGTTCCCGGGGCCGCCCTCCGCTGCCGGCCCACCGCCCCCAGGACGTTGCTATGGTGGCCGGTTCATCGACCCACCTGGAGGCGAGTGGAGGTGAACTCACGTGGCCAAGAGCTCGAAGAAGCAGCCGGCGCTCACCCTCAAGGAGAAGCGCGTGCAGAAGCGCGAGAGGACTGCCGAGACCACCGTGAAGGCGCGTAAGCGATAGACCCCCCTCAGGCCGGGCCGGCCGTCCCCGCGACGGCCGGCCCGGCCGTCTCGTGCCCGCACGACGGCGCCACCTGCACGGACGCCGTCGACGCCTCCGACTGCGACGCGCGCCGCGAGCCCCCGCGCGGGATGATGCTCGGGACCGACCCGAGGAGCCCCGTGCCCGACCACGCCCCCGAGACCGCCCGCCGGACCGGCGCCGTCGTCCTGCGCCTGGGCCGGGTGGGCTGGGCCGTCGTCGGCATCGCCGCCGCGGCGGTCGTCGTCTACGCCGCGGTGTCCGCGATCAGCGGCCTCGTGGTGCCCCTCGTCGTGGCGGCCGTGCTGGGCGTGCTGCTCCACCCGCTGGTCGACCGGCTGGAACGGCTGGGGCTGCGCCGCGGGCTCGGGTCGCTCGCCGTGCTCGTCGCGCTGGGCGGCGTCCTCGCGCTCGCCGTGGGGGTGACGGCCGACGGCATCGCCGACCAGTCGGCGGAGATCGCCGACCGGCTGAGCAGCGGGCTCGCCACGCTCCAGCAGGAGCTGGCGGGCACCACGCTCGACCTCACGGGCATCGACCTGGGCGACGCCTCGTCCTCGCTCAGCGGGGGCCTCGCCAGCCTGTTCGGCAGCGTGTTCTCGAGCGCGGCGGCGTTCGTCGTCGGCACGTTCATCGCCGTCTTCTTCCTCTTCTACGTCATGGCCGACTGGCCCCGCATCGAGGCGTTCGCCGCCAGGCACTCGTCGGTCGGCGCGACCCGGGGCGACGTCGTGATCGAGGAGGCGACCCTCACGCTGCGCCGCTACTTCGGCGCGCTGACGTCGTCGAGCCTGGTCACCGCCGTGCTCATCGCGATCGGCGCGATCGTCCTGGACGTCCCCCTCGCGTTCTCCATCGCGCTCGTGACGTTCGTGACGTCGTACATCCCCTACCTCGGGGCGATCATCTCCGGCGCCTTCGCCGTGCTCATCGCGCTCGGGTCGCAAGGGCTGCCGCAGGCGCTGATCCTGCTGGCGGTGATCCTCGTGGTGCAGAACGTGGTGCAGACGCTGATGCTCACCAAGCTGTCCTCCGACCAGCTCCGCCTGCACCCCATCGTGAACCTCGGCTCGACGATCGTCGGCGCCGTCCTCGCCGGCCTGCTCGGCGCCATGCTGTCCGCCCCGGTGACGGTCATCCTGCGCGACGTCCTCGGGCACGCGCGCGGAGACGAGCGCGCGGCCGACGGGCACGACGACCAGGCCGTGGCCGAGGCCGGCCCATGACCCTGATCCGCCGCGCGCCGTTCACCCTCGCCGTCGTGGCGCTCATGCTCGTGCTCGGCGTCGTGTCGCAGGGCCTGTGGAGCCCGCTGAAGGACTCGTCGTGGTTCGACGTCGTGGCGTTCGGCGCCCCCGCGTTCCGCGACGGCCGCTGGTGGACCCCGGTGACCGGCTCGTTCTTCGCCCCCGTCCCCTGGGGATACGTGCCGGTGGTGGGCATCTTCCTCGTCCTGGTCGGCTGGACGGAGCTGCGCCTCGGCACCCGCCGCGCCGCGCTCGTCACGGCGACGACGCAGCTGGTGGGCGTCGTCGCGACGGCCGCGGGCCTGACCCTCCTCGCGCGCACCGGCTGGTCGTGGGCCGTGGGCCTGGCGGACGACCTCGACGTCGGGTTCAGCGCCGGCGTCACCGGCGCGATCACGGTGACCGCGCTGAGCTTCCCCTCGCCGTGGCGCCAGCGCGCCAGCGCGGTCGTCGCCGCGTACGTGCTCGTCGGGCTGGTCGTGGGCGGTGGCATCGCCGACGTGGAGCACGTGCTGGGCTGGCTGGCCGGCCTCGTCGTCGCACGGCCGCTGCTCGGTCCGCGCCTCGGCGGCCGCACCCGCGCCGGGAGGGTGCAGCGCGACCGCGTCACGGCGGCGGGCTACTTCGCGCTGTCCGCGCTCATCGTCGTGCTCGCCGCGTTCGCCGCGGGCCCCGCCGGCGGGCCGCTGGGCAAGGTCGAGAGCGACGACTGGCCCACCGGCCTCATCTCGCTGACCGTCGACCTCGTCCTCGCCGTCGGCCTGTTCCGCGGGCGGCGCGTGTGGTGGCGGGTCGCCGTCGCCCTCACGGTGCTGGGCGTGCTCGCCGAGACGGTGCTGGTGCTCGCGTCGGCCGTGGAGCTGCCCCAGCAGCTGCCCCTCTACCTGCTCATGCTGCTGCTCGACGCCGGCGCGCTGGCACTGCTCGTCGTGCGGCGGGCGTCGTTCCGCACCCGGCGGCACGCGCGCCCCTGGTCCCGGGACCAGCTCGACCAGGCGGAGGCGCGCGCCACCGTCGCGCGCCTCGGCGCCGGGCAGCGGCTCGCCTGGATGACGACGTGGGACGGCAACGAGCGCTGGACCTCCCCCGGCCTGCCCGGCTACGTCGCCTACCAGGCGCACGCCGGCGTCGCCGTCGCGCTCACCGACCCCGTCGGCGACGGGCCGCAGGGGCGCGCCGAGCTCATGGACGCCTTCGTCGACGCCGCGTCCGCCGCCGGGTCCGGCTCCTGCTTCTTCTCCTCCAGCCCCGAGCTCGCGGAGCTCGGCAGGCGGCGCGGCTGGACGGTCGTGCGCGTCGCGGAGGAAGCCGTCGTCGACCTCCCGGGCCTCGAGTTCCGCGGCAAGAAGTGGCAGGACGTGCGGACCGCCGTCAACCAGGCCGCGAAGCACGGCGTCGAGCACCGGCTCGTCACCCTCGCCGACGAGCCGCCCGAGACGCTCGCGCAGGTGCGTGCCATCTCCGAGGCGTGGCTCGGCGACTCCGACCTCCCCGAGATGGCGTTCACCCTCGGCGGCGTGCGCGAGGCGTTGGACCCCGCCGTGCGGGTCGGGCTCGCCACCGACGCCGACGGGCGCGTGCACGGCGTCACGAGCTGGCTGCCCGTGCACGCCCCCGGCGGCCAGGTGGTCGGCTGGACCCTCGACGTCATGCGCCGCGCCCCCGACTCGTTCCGCTACACGATGGAGCTGCTCATCGCGGGCGCGCTCACCACGTTCCGCGACGAGGGCGCCCTGGAGGCCTCCCTGTCCGGCAGCCCGCTGGCGCGCGACGACGACGGCACGCCCGGCGGCGTCGACGCCGCCCTCGACCGCCTCGCCGAGGCGCTCGAGCCGCTGTACGGCTTCGACTCCCTGCACCGCTTCAAGCAGAAGTTCCAGCCGCGCAGCGTGCCGCTCAGCCTCGTCGTGCCGGAGCCCGCGACCCTGCCGCTGGTCGGCCTCGCGCTCGTGCGCTGCTACCTCCCCGAGGCGCGCGCCCGCGACCTCCTCGCCGCGGCCCGCTCGGCGAGCCGCGACGCCGCCTGATCGGCTCCTCCCCCGCGCACGACGACGGCGCCGGCCCCGGTGAACCCGGGGCCGGCGCCGTCACGTCGACCGTCAGTGCTGGCGGCGGCGCCGGATCCCGACGAGGACCGCCCCGGCCGCGAGCAGCAGCACCGCGATCCCCACCCACATGACGATGTCGGCACCGGTGACCGGCAGCGAGCCGCCCCCGTGGTCGCCGCCGTCGCCCGGCGGCACGGGCGGGGCCGGCGGGGCCGGGAACACGTTGGTCACCGTGAGCTGCGCCGGGTCGGCCGCGACGGTCGCCGCGCCCGGGTCGCCGTCGCCGATCGTCGAGACCGTCGACGACGTCGCGCCGCCGTCGTCCGTCTCCGTGACCACGCACTCGGCGCCGATCGGCAGCCCCGCGTACGTGACGGTGTCGCCCGCCGCGATCTCGCGCGCCGCGCCACCCGGGACCGTGATGTCCTCGCCCTGGAACGTGCAGGCGAGGGTCACCTCGAACGGGCCCACGTCGTAGGAGCTGCCCTCGAAGTCGACCACCTTCTCCACCGCGATCGACCCGACGTCGAACGTGTTGGTCACGGTGATCACCGCCGGGTCGGCGTCCGCGCCCGGCACGACCACCTGGCCGGGGTCGCCGCCCTCGACGGTCGTGGAGACCGTCGACGACGCCGCGCCCGCGGCGTCGGTCTCGGTGACCACGCACTCCGCGCCGACGGGCAGCCCGTCGTAGGTCGCCGGTTCGTCGGGCGTCACCGTGCGGGTGGCTCCGCCCGGCACCTCGATCGCCTCACCCAGGAAGGTGCAGGTGAGCGAGACCTCGAACGGCGCGGTCACGAACTCGGCGCCGTCGCCGTCGAGCACCTTCTCCACCTGGATCGACCCGGCGTCATAGGTGTTCGTGACCGTCACCACCTGCGGCGGGGCCGGCAGCACCCGGTCCTCGTCGACCACGAACGGGCTCGGCTCGATCGTGGTCGACGTGGCGCCGCCCGTCTCGGTCTCCGTGACGGTGCAGGTCGCCCCGACCGGCAGCCCGAAGTACACCCCCGGCAGCCCCGGGCCGAACGGCCGCACCGCGCCGCCCGGGACCGGGATCTCCGCCCCCTGGAAGGTGCACGAGAGGGACGCGCGGTACGGGATGCCCTCCAGCGGGAACTGCGCGTAGAAGTCGTCGAGCTGGGCGATCAGTGCCGCGAGCTCCTCCGGCGTGACGGGCTCGTCCGGCAGCTCGGGCAGCGGCGGGATGTCGGGCATGCCGGGCGCGAAGTCCGCGGCGTCGCCGTCGACTGTCTTCTCCACCAGCACCGGGGCCGTGAGGAAGGTGTTGGTGACCGTGACGGTCACGGTGGCCGCCTCCCCGCCGTCCGCGGGCGGCACGACGACGTCCGCCGAGTTCCCGTCCACGGGCTCACCGCCGTCCACGCTCACGGACACCTCGGTGGCACCGAAGTCGTCCGTCTCCGTGACGGTGCACTCCGCGCCGACCGGCAGCCCTTCGTAGACGGCCGGCTGGCCCGGGACGAACGTCCGGACCGCGCCACCCGGGATCACGATCTCGACCGGGTCGCCGTCGCCGTCCTCGCCGTAGGTGCAGGCCAGCGTGACCTCGAACGGCCCGGGGCCGTAGAGGGCGCCGAGACCGTCGAGCTCCTTGTCCACCTCGATCGTGCCGAGGTCGAACGTGTTGGTGATGACCACCTGGGCCGGCTCGTCCGCGTCCACCGTCACGGTGTCGGGCACGACGACCGCACCGGTGGCCCCGCCGTCGTCCGTCTCCGTGATCGTGCACTCGGCGCCGACGGGCAGGTTGGCGATCTGCGCGTCGAGCGGCCCGGCGCCGCCGAGCACCACCGTGCCGTCGTAGACCGTGCCGGCCTCGCCGGGCCCGTCGCCGTCGGCGTCGTAGGTGCAGACCACCTGGATCGTGAACGGCCCCGCGCCGTAGGCGGGCCCGCCCTCGCCGTCGACCACCTTCTGCAGGTTGATCACCCCGACGTCGAAGGTGTTCTCCAGCGCGATCTCCGCGCCGGCCGTGCCGTCCTCGTCGGGCACGACCGTGACGTCGGCCGACGTGCCGTCCGTCTCGACCGGGTCCTCGCCCGGGGTCGTCACCGTGATGGTGGTGCCCGCCGCGTCGGCGGTGTTCGTCTCGGTGACGGTGCACTCGGAGTTCACCGGCAGGCCGGTGAGCTCCACGGGCGTGCCGTCCTCGTCGAGCTCCACGACCATCGGGGTGTCCGCGTCGTACCCGTCGGCGAACACCGGCTCGCCGAGGAACGTGCACTCCACGGTCGCCTCGAACGGGCCGTAGGACACCGGGTTCCCGTCCTGGTCGACGGCGTCGCTCTCGACCGACTTCGACAGCACCAGGCCGCCGAGGTCGTAGATGTTGAGGGCCGAGATGGTCGTCGGGTCCTCGTCCACGGTCTCGGAGTCGATGGTCACCGTGCCGACGACCAGCGCGGTCTCGCCATTCACCCCGGAGTCCTCGGTGATCGTGCACTCCGCGCCGTAGGGCAGGTTCGGCACCACCGTCGGCGTGCCCGGCACCACGGTGATGGGTATCGGGTCGAGCTCCTTCTCCACCCACGAGCCCGGCGCGGACGTGCACTGCACGTTGAGCTGGAACTCGTCCGGCGCGTAGGCCGCCCCGTCGCCCTCGACCAGCTTCGTCACCGCGAGCGGGCCCGACGCCGTGGCGACGCCGACCTTCTGGCCCTCTGCGGGCAGGAGGTTGTGCATCGTCCCGTCCGACCGCTGGTACGAGGCCGACACGGCAGCCGAGTTCCACGCGATCGAGCGGTCGCCCGCCGCGGGCACCTCGGGAGGTGTGGTCGAGGTGGCCTCGATGGCCACGTACTCGCCCGGCTCGAACGGCTCGTCCTCGGGGAAGGTGAGGACGAACTTGATCGCGGTGATGTCGTCGAAGACCGACACCGGCGTGTCCTCGGTGAACGGTGCCCAGCCCGTCGCCGGGTCCGTCGGGCAGATCGGCTCGTTCAGCGGGTTCTCGATGTCGTCGTTGCACAGCGCGTCGGCGGTCGTGTAGGCGAACGCGACCTCCGTGCCTGCCGGCGCGTTCACGAGCGCCGGCGGCGGGTCGGCCTTGAGGATCGCCGCCCACTGCGACCCGCGCTCGGTCCCCTCACCGGGGCGCGCGTACGAGCTCGTGTCCCCAGGCGTGGGGAACCGGTCGTAGCCGACCACCTTGGTGAACGGGTTGTTGCCGACGTTGTCGATCCGCACGCGCCAGGTCTCGTCGTGCCCCGGCGCGATGACCGGGACGCACGGGTAGGCGTAGAAGCCCGCGACGTTCGGCTGGCAGACCACCGGCGAGCCGGTGTAGTCCGGGTCGACGATGACGTCGAGCTCGTCGTCGTTCGTCGCCTTGACGAACTTCGACTGGGCGAGCACGGCGCTCTCCGTAGGACGGACGTCGGAGCTCGCCTCGCAGGCCCCGGTCTCCTCGTCGATGGTGCCCGCGGGCGGGTTGTCACCGCTCACGGCGTTCCAGCACTCGTCCCAGGGCCGGTCGCCGATGACGCCCGCGGTGTTCGCCACGCGCGTGTCCGGGGCGAGTCCCACCCGGAACCGCACCATGACGGTGATCGTGTACGTCTGGTTCGGCTCGAGCACCGAGCCGTCCGGGAACGAGAACCCGAGGCTCGCGATGTCTCCCGTCTGGTCCACCGTCACCTGCGCGGCGTCGGTCGGAAGGTCGGGGGTGCCGGGGTCCGGGTCGTCGCCGGTCAGCGCGTACGAGAACGGCTCCGCGACGTCCGCCAGCCGCAGCTGCGCACCCTGGCCGTCGGTGGGCATCGGGTCGTCGACGATCGTCGGGTCCACGATCGGCCGGTCCCCCGTGTTCTTGATCGTGATGTTCATGGGGAACACCGCGTTCGGGTTCTTGGTGCCGCCCGTGACGGTGCCGTCGAAGTCCTTGACGATCGCCACCCCGTTGGTGGCGTGCCGGTACAGGATCGACGACTCCGCCTCGTCGTCGGCGCTCACGGGCCCGATCTCGCCGGTCCCCGGGTCGACGACGAGGTCGGCGCCGGTGACCGTCCCCTGCACGGAGTTGCTCGCCACACCCGGGTCGCTCTCGCCGGGCCCGGGCGGGTTGGCCGCCAGGTCCGGCAGCACCGGGCCGCCGGAGCGCATCTCGTCACGGCGCAGGATCTCGATCGGGACCGCCTGCGTCGGGGTCGCGGGGTTCTCCCAGACGGACCCGTCCGTGCGGCTGAAGGTGAACCGCAGGCCCTGCACGTCCTCCGGATCCACCGTCGGGGGAAGCGTGAAGGTGCTCGACGGCGTGCCGGTCACCCACTGCCCGCCGGTCACCGTCACCGGGTCGGCGGAGCCCGGGTCGCCGGTGAACGTGCCGCCCACGAAGGCGTCGACCTGCACCTGCTGGATCGGCGCCGTCAGGGTGGCGCCGTCGAACCCGACGAAGTCGTACTGGTTCCAGAACTGCGGGTCGTCGTCGGTGAGCACCATCTCAACCGCGCGCGACGGACCGAGCGGCTGGCCGGTGAGCGTCATGATGACCGGCGCGTCGTCGGCGCCGCCCTGGCCGTGGTTCGGCTCGACCACCGTGTCCGGGCTGAACGACTTGCCCACGGCGATGTCGATCGCCGCCGTCTGCAGCAGCATGTCGTCGCTGTCGTTCGCGAGCCGGTCGTCCTGGCCCGGGACTCCACCCGGGTCGTTGATCGTGGCGGCCGCGCCGTTGGGCACCGGGTTCTGGTCGACGTCGATCGCGCCGTCGTCGCCGTAGACCGGATCGCCCGTGTACCGATCGGTCGCCCGGAGCTGGAGCGTGAGCTCCATCGTCCCCGTCGCGCCCGGCTCGACGAGCCCGTCGTACGCCACCTCGATGCCGACCGCGTCGGCGAGCTGCGCCGGCGTGAGCGCCTCGGCCCCTGCCTCGTCGAACGTCGCGGTCTCGCCCGCCGTGTTGGTCAGCGTCACCGTGGTCGACGTCGCCCCGTCCGGGGGGGTGAGGTCGATCGCCGTGAGCGTGAACGTGTCGAACGGGTGCGTCCCCGCGGCCGTCTGCACGGTTCCCGACCCCTGGTCCGTCGGGTCGACGAGCCGGAGCTGGTCGACCTTGGCGTTGGACGCGTTGGTGCCGGTGACGGTCACCGTGGTGCTCGGGTAGAACTGCGCGGGGGTGCCCGGCGGCGGCACGGAGATCGGTCCACCCGTCCAGTCCTTGCTCACAGTCACGTTGAGCGGCTGGTCGATGATCAGCACGTCGTCGTCGTCGGTGTCCGTGTACTCGTCGCCGTCGAACGTGCCCGTGGCGCGCGCCGTGTCGTTCACGAGCCCCGCGTCGTCGGTGTTGTAGATCGTGCCGTTCGTGGACCCGAGCGCCGGGCTGCCGTCGCTGCGCTTGGTGTCCCGCACCTGGAACGTGAGGTTCAGGTGCCGGCCGTCCGACAGCGTGGACCGCGCCACCCCGTCGCCCGCCGCGGGCTCGGTCGGGTCGTCCGGCGTCGCCGTGCGCGACGGCGACTCCGTGTAGACGATGCGCACGGAAGTCGTCGACGCCTGCTCCGCCTCGGTGAGGTCCACCGCGGGCATGCCGCCGTCGCACGGGGCGGTGGCGGTGCAGGTGGCGTTGGTCGCCTGGACCCAGGCGGTCCCGTTCCACAGCTCGACTCCGACGATCGCGTCGTACGGGATCAGCGGGTCGAGGCCGCTGTCGATCGCCGGGATGCTGACCAGGTCGAAGGCGTCGTAGAACGAGTCCGCGATCGGCGTCGTCTCCGGGTCGGCGATGTCCGAGATCACCATCGGGTCGACGCCCGAGAAGCCGTTCGTGGACCAGGTGATCTGTGCCGTCGCCTGGTCGTCGGAGCGGGCGAGGACGCTCACGGGCTGCTCGCCGAGGAAGGTCTTCTCGATGAAGTCGAGGTCGCCCTCACCGTCCACGGGGAACGGGTCCACGGTGGCGCACCCCTCGGCGGGGTCGGTCGGGCTGACCGTGCCGGACGACGCGCTGGAGGCGCCGCAGTTCTCGATCGGGTCGTCCCGGTCCGTAGGCCCGGTGTACTCGGCGACGAAGTTCGGCTGGAAGCTGGTGCCGGGCGGGAACCCGTCAGCCGTCGAGTCGTAGACGAACTGGACGCCCTCGGCGTCGTCGGGGAGGGTGCAGCTCACGGTGTCCGGCCCGGTGAACGGTCCGCAGCCCGGCGCCGGCACCCACGCGGTGCCGTTCCAGTAGTTGACCGTGAGGGTCGAGTCGGCCGGCACGTCCGTCGACCGCACGGCGGTCGGGACGAAGTTCTCGGACCATTCGTCAGGGCTGGTCGGGTCGCTCGGGTCGGAGATCACGACCTGGTCGGCGTTGGTCGTCGAACCGTCAGGGCCGAACGGCAGCAGCTGGGTGGGCAGCTGCACGATGACGCTCTGTCCCGGCACCGCGGGGATCGTCGACGGCGAGATCTGCTTGTCCGTCTCGGTGGCGAGCCGGTCCACCAGGGTGAGCAGGCCGTCCGACGCGTCGGCGGGGTCGGCGTTCGGCACCGTCGCCTCGACGGTGTTGTCGTGGGTGACGTTCTCGGGGTCCTGGTCGGGGTCGGTGTCCGCCGTGAAGGGCACCGTCGCCTCGGCGCCGGTCACGATCGTGCCCGTGTACTCGATGCTGAACCCCACCACCGTGCAGCCGGCGGGCGGGTCGGGCAGCGTGTCCGGCGCGGTCGCCGGGATGGGGTCCGTGGTGGTGCCGTCGGCGCAGGTGAACGTCACCGCCGCGGCGTCCGCGTCGGCCGGCCACTGCACGCCGGCGCCCGCGCCGTCGGTGCCCCAGCCGGTGAACGTGATCGGGTCGTCGCCCGTGAACGGGTTGTTCGTGTTCGGCGCCGGCTCCGTGATCGTCATCGAGTCCGTGGGCGTGCCCGTGTTCGTGGCGCCCAGGGTCACGGTGGTGGGGTCGCCCGCGCTCACCGTGGCCGGGTCGAAGCTCTTGCTGGCGGTCACCGAGTTGTTGGGCGGCGTGATGACGTACGTGTCGTCCGCCGTCGTCGGGTCGGACTCGTCGTCGCCGTGCGTCACGTACGACGACGCGTCGTTGGTGACCGTCGTCGGGTCGGTGAGGTCCGCGACGGCGTCGCTCTGCTGCACGTCGACCGGGATCGTGGCCGTGGCGCCGGGCTGGATGTCGCCGCTGAACGTGTAGCGCACCCCCTGCACCGTGGCGGGGTCGACGGAGTCGTCGAGCGGCTCCCACGAGTCGCCGTCCCAGTACTCCTGGGTCACCGTGTCGGCGTTCGGCGGCAGCGTGATGTCGCCGGTGCTCACGTACTCGAGGTAGGTGAAGGGGTTCGGGTCGGCCGTCGGGTCGACCGGGTCCTGGACCACCAGGGTGTCGACCGGGTCGTTCGACGTGTTCGTCGCGCCGATGGTCATCGTCGCGGCGGTACCGGGCGCCGCGAGCGCCCCCTCGGGGTCGATGGACTTGGTGGTCTCGGAGTCGAGCACGAGGTCGACATCCGGCGCGATGGTGGCGTCCGCCGAGTCCTCGGCCGCGTTGTCCGCGACGACGGTGGCGGTGTTGACGATCGGGACGCCGTTCTCGCTGTACGGGAGGTCGGGGTCGATCTGGACGGTGATGACGATGGTGGCCTGCTCGCCGTTGGTGAAGCTGGGCCACGTCGCCGTCACCACGTCGCCGTCGGTGTCGATCGTGAGGTCACCCGCGGTGCCGCTCGGCTGGTCGACGATCTCCGCGGTGACGAGCTCCAGCCCGTCGGGCAGGTCGTCCGTGAACACGGTGTTCTGGCACGGCGAACTGGGGTCGGAGCAGGAGATCTGCACCTCGTAGGTGACCTGCTGTCCCGGCGAGTACGGCCCGGGGGTGGTGGCCTCCTTGCTGATGCTCCACGTCGCCGCGGACGCCGTGGTCGCCGGGATGATCGCCCCGGCCAGGCCGAGCGCGAGCACGCCGAGGACCGACCAGCCGCGGCTGAACCGCCTGCCCTGCCGCCTCCGTGCGTGCCGTCCGCCGTGCCTCGTCGCCGCGCGACCACTAGCCATCGAAGTTCTCCCCCACCCCGGTGTCCTCACGCGCGCGCCATAAGGTGCGCGCACGCCACCTCCGAAGGTGTCAGAGATGAGGGGAGATGGCGCGGTGAACGGCGATATGTCCGGGTCCTCGGGCCGGACGCGTCGCGCGGGCTGCGGTCGCGGCGTCCCCGCTGGTGGGGCAGGGTGCTGCGTGCATCCCCGGCCACCACAGGAGGGCACCCCAGTGAGCGACGCCACGTCGGGCCGGAAGGCCCGGAAGCTGCCCCGGCCGACCCCACGCGACGTCGTCTCCGGCTTCGTCACCGGCCTGTTCTCCATCCCCGAGGGCATGGCGTACGCGACGGTCGGCGGGTTCGCCGCGCCGATGGGCCTGTGGTCGGGCGCGGTGTCGACCGTCGTCGGCTCGGTGTTCTCCCGCACGGTGCTGATGGTCACGACGCTCACCAGCGCCATCGCCCTGTCCGCCAAGAGCGTGCTCATCGACGCGGGCCTGGACCCCGGCGACCTCGGCGCGGTCGCGGCGCTCACGGTCGTCGTCGGGCTGTGGATGCTGCTGCTCGGCCTGCTGCGGCTCGGGTCGGTGATGTCGTTCGTCTCCACGGCGGTGATGACGGGCTTCACCGCCGGCATCGCGGTCCAGATCGTCGCCGGCGTGGTGAAGGACGCCACCGGGTACGAGCCGCAGTCGCACAACACGGTCGCGAAGCTCGTGGAGGCCGTGGTGCACGTGGGCGACTGGGACGGCCCGACCGTCGCCGTCGCCCTCGCGACCGTCGCCGCGTGGGCCGCGCTGAGCCTCGTGCCCCGCCTGAAGAAGACGGCGACGCTGCTCGCGCTGGTCGTCGTCACCGTCGTCGTCGCGCTGCTGGGCACGAAGGTCGAGCTCGTCTCCGACATCGCCGCGATCCCGCGCTCGCTGCCGCCGTTCACCCTGCCGGACGTGGGGTCCATGGGCGCCCTGGTCTCCGGCGGGCTCGCGATCGCGCTCGTCGCGCTGGCGCAGGCCGCGGGGATCGGCGCCGCCGTGCCGAACCCGGACGGGTCGCGCACCGACGTGTCGAAGGACTTCACCGCCCAGGGCCTCGCCAACGTGGCCGGCGGGTTCTTCGGCGCCCTCCCCACCGGCGGGTCGCTGTCCCGCACGGGCGTCGCGACGAGCGGCGGCGCGCAGACCCGCTGGGCGGGCATCTTCTCCGGCCTGTGGCTCATCGTCATCGTGCTGGCCGTGGGGCCGCTGGCCGGCTTCATCCCCATGGCCGTCATCGGCGGCCTGCTGCTCGTCATCGGCGGGGAGCTCGTCGTCGGGCGCTGGCCCGACATCGTGCTCGTGTTCCGCACGTCGTGGCTCTCCGCCGCCGCGCTGGTCGTGACGTTCGTCGCCACCACGCAGCTGCCGCTGCAGCAGGCGATCTTCCTCGGCGCCGGCCTGTCCATCGTGCTGTTCGCGGTGCAGTCGGCCAAGCGCGGCCGGATCGTCGAGCTCGCGCCCACCGGCGACGGCGGCTTCCGCGTCGCCGACGCCCCCACGACCCTGCCGAGCGGGCGCACCACCGTGCTGCACTACATGGGCTCCGGGTTCTTCGCCGAGGTGAACCGCCTCGAGGAGGAGTGGCCGCACACCGCGGACTCCCACGACGCCGCCCTCGTGATCTCGCTGCGCGGCTCCGCGGGGATCCCGTCGACGACGTTCCTCAAGTCGCTCGACCGCCTGCTGGACCGCTGGCACGACCACGGCGTCGAGGTGGTCGTGTGCGGCGTCCCCGACGCCCTGGCCCGCCGGTTCGCCACCGGCGGCGTGTCACGACGGCTGCAGGACTCCGTGGTGCCCGAGTCCGAGGTGCTCTTCGACGCCGTGCGCGAGGCCTACGACCTCGCCGAGCGGCGCCGCCGGGAGCGCGCCGCCTCGTCCTGACCCACGCACGTCGGTACCCGCCGCGCGCATTCCTTCTTCGCTTGCGACAGTGAAGCCGGGCGCCGGGCAGACCGCGCTCATGGACGGGACGAAAGGCAGCGCCGTGGCACTCGACTACACCGACCGCACCGACTTCGACAACGCCGAGCGAGGGCTCGTCGACCGGCTCGAGCCCTGCACGATCACGGACGCGACAGGGCGCGTCGTGTTCGACATGGAGCAGTACGCGTTCCTCGAGGGCGATGCGCCGGAGACGGTGCACCCGAGCCTGTGGCGCCAGGCGCAGCTCTGCGCCGTCCACGGCCTGTTCGAGGTCGCCGACGGGATCTACCAGGTGCGGGGCCTGGACATCTCGAACATGACCATCGTCGAGGGCGACACCGGCATCGTCGTCATCGACCCGCTCATCAGCGTGGAGACGGCCGCCGCCGCCCTGGCGCTGTACCGCCGCAACCGGGGCGACCGCCCGGTGACGGGACTGATCTACACCCATTCGCACGCCGACCACTTCGGCGGCGCCGGCGGGGTCCTTCCCGACGGCGCCGGAGACGTGCCGATCCTCGCCCCGGCGGGCTTCCTCGAGCACGCCGTGTCGGAGAACGTGTACGCCGGCACCGCGATGAACCGGCGCGCGTCGTACATGTACGCGGCCATCCTCGCCGCGAGCCCGACGGGCCAGCTCAGCACCGGGCTCGGGATCGCCACGTCCACCGGCACCGTCTCGCTGCTCCCGCCCACCGTGGACATCACGCGAACGGGCCAGGAGGAGGTCGTCGACGGGGTCCGCATCGTGTTCCAGATGACGCCCGGCACCGAGGCGCCGTCCGAGATGAACTTCCACTTCCCCGACCGACGTGCGCTGTGCATGGCCGAGAACGCGACGCACAACCTGCACAACCTGCTGACCCTGCGCGGTGCCCTCGTGCGCGACCCCCGCATCTGGGCGCGCTACCTCGACGAGTCGATCGAGCTGTTCGCCGACTCGTCGGACGTCGTCTTCGCGTCCCACCACTGGCCCACGTGGGGGCAGGACGAGATCGTCACATACCTCTCCCAGCAGCGGGACCTGTACGCCTACCTCCACGACCAGACCCTGCGGCTCCTCAACTCCGGCCACACCGGCGCGGAGATCGCCGAGGAGATCCGGCTTCCGGCGGTCCTCGACGACGCCTGGCACACCCGCGGGTACTACGGCTCCGTGAGCCACAACGTCAAGGCGATCTACCAGCGCTACATGGGCTGGTTCGACGGCAACCCGTCGTCCCTGTGGGCGCATCCGCCCGTCGAGGCCGCGACCCGCTACGTCGACGTCATCGGTGGCCAGGAGGCCGTCAGGGCCAAGGCCGCCGAGTACGCCGAGCGCGGCGACCTGCGGTTCGCCGCCGAGCTCCTCAAGCACGCCGTGTTCGCGGACCCTCAGGACGCCGCCGCCAAGGAGGCGCTCGCCGGGGTCTACGAACGGCTCGGCTACGGTGCCGAGAACGCCACGTGGCGCGGCTTCTACCTCTCCGGGGCGCGCGAGCTGCGCCACGGCGTCACGCCGCCCCCCATCGGTGACCTGGGGGCCGGGCTGGCCGCAGGCCTCTCGGTCGACCAGCTCTTCGACACCCTCGCGATCCGCGTGGACGGGATCAAGGCGGCACGGCAGCCCCTCGTCATCGACTGGTCGTTCACCGACACGGGCGACACGGTGCGCACCGCGCTCTCGAACGGCGCCCTGATCCAGACGAAGAACCCGACCCGCGCGGCCGACGTCGACCTCACCCTGCGCCTCACCAAGACCCAGCTGCTCGGCATCCTGGCCGGCAAGGGGCTGGACGGCGTCGACCAGGACGGCGACGCCGCCGCTCTCGACCGCCTCCTCGGCGTGCTCACCGCGTCCGACGGCGCGTTCGCCATCGTCACGCCCTGACCGCCGGCGGCAAGCTCGCCCCGGAGCCCCGCACGACCTGCGGGGCTCCGGCTCAGAGCGCGGTGATGCCGTCGCCGATCATCTTGGCGCCGATGACGAGCAGCAGGACCGCCATGATCACGGCGTTGTTCTGGACCATCCAGGTCTTCAGGCCGTCGAGGACGGCCCCGGCCCGGTCGCCCATCGCCAGGTAGATCACCAGCGGGGTCACGACGCCCAGGCTGGCGACGAGCGCGAAGACGACGGCCGCCACGACCTGGGCGTTCGTGTCCCCAGGAGCGGCCGCCGCGATGGCGGCGCCGCCGGAGACGACCAGCAGCAGGTTCTTCGGGTTGACGGCGCTGAGCAGCACCGCGAGGCCCAGCGCCTTGCCGGGCGTGAACCCGTCGATGGCCGCCATCCACTTCGGTGTCTCCGGCTCCACGCCCTCGCGCGGCCGCCCGCGCCACTGCCTCACCGCCACCAGCAGGAGCAGCAGGCCCAGCACGATCTTGACGAGCGCCGCCCACAGGGGCGTGCCCTCGTCGTCGGGCACCGCCGACCCCGCGAGTACCGCGACCAGCCCGACGACGACGAGCACCGACACGAACCAGCCGACCAGGAACGCCCCCGCGTTCGCCCTCGCGCGCTCGCTGACGAGCATCAGCACCACCGCCACGATGGGCAGCGGGCTGATCAGCACCCCCACCGCGACGGGAAGGGACTGGCCGATCGCTGCACCCACGTGGTCTCCTCAGCCGGCGTCGTCGGCGCCACGATGCGGGCCGCCGCTCAGACGGTAGGCACCCGGCAGGGAAACCGCAGGTCGAGACAGCATGTCAGCGCGTCACAGCGGGGACGGCACCCTCGCCGCGCGCACGTGGCGCTCCGGTGCCACCCTGGCGCCATGCCGAGCACACCGAAGCCAGCCGCGCCCACGATCGCCGCCCAGCAGCGGGAGCTGCTCGGCACCCTCCCCTTCTCGGACACCCAGGACTTCGAGGACGCCTCACGCGGGCTCGTCGCCCGCCGGTCGCCGAACGCGATCACGGCGGAGGACGGACGGGTCGTGTGGGACAACGACACCTACGCGTTCCTCACCGGTGACGCGCCGGACTCCGTGAACCCGAGCCTGTGGCGGCAGTCGCGGCTCGTCGCCGAGCAGGGCCTGTTCGAGGTGGTCGAGGGCATCTACCAGGTGCGCGGCTTCGACCTGTCGAACGTGACGTTCATCGAGGGCGACACGGGCGTCATCGTGCTCGACCCGCTGATCTCGACCGAGACCGCGGCCGCCGCCCTCGCCCTCTACCGCGAGCACCGCGGGGACCGCCCGGTCACGGGGATCATCTACACCCACTGCCACGTCGACCACTTCGGCGGCGTCAAGGGGGTCACCACGCAGGAGGACGTCGACGCGGGCCGCGTGCCCGTCGTCGCGCCCGCGGACTTCACGGAGCACGCCGTCGCGGAGAACGTCTACGCGGGCACCGCGATGGGCCGCCGCGCCGGCTACATGTACGGCGCCGCGCTGGCCCGAGGCCCGCAGGGCCAGGTGGGCGCCGGCCTCGGGCAGACGACGTCCACCGGCACCGTCACTCTCATCGCCCCCACCCTCGACATCACGACGACGGGGCAGGAGGAGACGGTCGACGGCGTCCGGATGGTGTTCCAGATGGCGCCCGGCACCGAGGCCCCCGCCGAGATGCTCATCTGGTTCCCCGACCGCGGCGCCCTGTGCACGGCCGAGGACGCCACCCACACGCTGCACAACCTGCTCACCCTGCGCGGCGCCGTCGTGCGCGACCCGCACGCCTGGGCCAACTACCTCACCGAGACGATCGACCTGTTCGGGGCGGACGTCGAGGCCGTCTTCGCCTCGCACCACTGGCCCACCTGGGGCAACGAGCGCATCGTGACGTTCCTGTCCGAGCAGCGCGACCTCTACGCCTACCTGCACGACCAGACGCTGCGCCTGCTCAACAAGGGGTTCACGGGCGCCGAGATCGCCGAGCAGCTGCCGCTCCCGCCGGCGTTGGAGAACGCGTGGCACGCCCGCGGCTACTACGGCTCGGTGAGCCACGACATCAAGGCGATCTACCAGCGCTACATGGGCTGGTACGACGGCAACCCGGCCCACCTGTGGCAGCACCCGCCGGAGGAGCAGGGCAAGCGCTACGTCGAGTTCATGGGCGGCGCGGACGCCGTGGTGGAGAAGGCCCGCGCGTCGTTCGACGCCGGCGACTTCCGCTGGGTGGCGGAGGTGCTGAGCCACGTCGTGTTCGCGCAGCGGGACCACGCCGGGGCGAAGGAGCTGCTCGCCGACACGTTCGAGCAGCTCGGCTACGGCGCCGAGAACGGCACGTGGCGGTCGGTGTACCTGTCGGGCGCCACCGAGCTGCGCAGCGGGAACTTCGGCACCCCGACGCAGACCGCGTCGGCGGACATCGTCGCGCACCTCTCCCCCGAGATGCTGTTCGACGCCCTCGCGATCCAGATCGACGGCCCGAGGGCGTGGGACCACCGCGTCACCGCCGACGTCGTGCTCTCCGACGCCGACGCGCGCTACCGGCTCCGCCTCGCGAACGGCGCCCTCACCTACAGCGCCAAGCCGCAGCCCGACGCCGCCGACGTCACCATCACCACCACGCGGGCCGCCCTCCCCGCGCTCGCCGGCGGCCTGGACCCGGCGCGCCTGGCCGCGGCCGGCATCGAGCTCACGGGCGACACCGCCGCCCTGGACAAGGTGCACGGCATCCTCGACCCCGGCGACCCGGACTTCGCCATCGTCACGCCGTGAGCTGAGGGTCCCTGACCCCAGGGACCACCGCCCCGGGGACGACGGGGCGGGCAGGGAGCAGCCGGTCGACGCCGACGATGAGCAGCCCGAGCACGTAGAAGGCGCCGCCGTAGACGACCAGGTTGACCCCCAGCCCGCCCCATCCGAGCGCGTCGAGGTCGATGAAGCCGTACGGGTACGCGCTGCCCGGGCTGACCTGCCCGCGCACGAGGATCGCCCCGAAGTACAGCACCGGGAACAGCATCCACAGGCCCGCGTGGCGCAGGCGCGCGCGCCGGTGGGGGTCGAGGAGCAGGAAGTCCAGCACGACGGCGACCGGCAGCGCCCGGTGCTCCACCTGGCCTTCGGTCAGGCCGAGGAAGACGGCGGGGGCGTCGGGCGACTCGGGGGCGAGCACCAGCCACGCGACGAGCCCCGTGATGGTGGCGGCCAGCGTCACCAGCCCCTTCGCCCACACGGGCGGCTGCGGGCGGCGCAGCAGGGTCACGACCGCGGCCCACCCGAACACCGCCACCGCCAGGAAGCTGGTGAGGTTGGTGAAGTAGACGAACCCCTCGACGTCGCCGTCGCGCCAGATGGCGCGCGTGCCGACGAGGCCGAGGACGACGACGAGGAGCCGGAACAGGCCGACGATCACGAACATGGGCGTCAGTGAAGCAGACGCCGCCTCCCCCGCGGCCCGACGTCCTGCCTAGAACACCAGCACCGCGACCAGCCCGCCGAGGCCGAGCAGGGCCGTGCCCGCGCACATGAGCACGATCCGGCGGCCGTGCCGCAGCCGCGGCTCGTCGGCCTCGAGGTGCAGCGCGGTGTGCCGGGCGTGCCGCTTCGCGAACCACCACAGCGGCGGCGTGAGGGCGAGGGCGACCGCCGCGGCCAGCGCGAACGACGTCGAGCCGTCCACGCCAGGAAGCGTCTGCCACGCCACGGCGCAGGCGGCCGTGAAGGACAGCAGCGTGCGCCGCCACGCGAGCGAGGTGCGCTCCACCTGCAGGCCCCGGTCGCGCTCGGGGCCGACGAGCGGCGGGTCCAGCGGCGGCTCGGCCATCGCGGTCAGTGCAGCAGCAGCGCGAGCAGCACGAGCACGCCCACGACGGTGATGGTCAGGACCAGCACGAACCCGGTGGTCGCACCCGGGAGCGGCCCGTGCTCCCGCATCGCCCGCTCGGCGCGGGCCCACTCCACCGCGGCCGCGACCGGGACGACGGCGCCGGCCACCAGGAGCACGATCGCGGCCGTGAGGCGCAGGTGCGGCTCCATCGGCAGGTCGAGCGTCTCGAGCGCGGTGCCGCCGGCGATCAGCCCCAGGGCGGTGCGCAGCCACGCGAGGATCGTGCGCTCGTTGGCGAGGGAGAACCGCGGGTCGGGCTCCGTGCCCTGCTCGTAGACCCACCGGGGGAAGCGCTCGCGACTCACGAGGCCCGAGCCTATCGACCGCCACGGGGCACGTCGCGGCGACGGCGGCGGTGACCTGGGCGTCGGCGGCGGCCGACGGGGCGGGCGTCGGGGGCGGTGGCTAGGTTCGGGCGCATGACGTCGACCCTGCGCGCGGACTTCCTGGCCCTGCACCGTCCCGGCGACCCGCTCCTGCTGCCGAACGCCTGGGACGCGGGGTCGGCGCGCATCCTCGCGACCCTCGGCTTCGCCGCCGTCGCGACGACGAGCAGCGGGTTCGCCGCGACGCTCGGCCGCCCGGACGGGGCGACCACCCGCGAGGAGACGCTCGCCCACGCCGCCGCGCTCGTGGCCGCCGTCGACGTCCCCGTGAGCGCCGACCTCGAGAACGGCTTCGCCGACTCCCCCGCCGGCGTGGCGCGCACGGTGGCCGACGCCCGCGCGGCCGGGCTCGCCGGGTGCTCGATCGAGGACGCCACCGAGCAGCCGGACCATCCGGTCCTCGACCGCGGCCTCGCCGTCGAGCGCGTGGCCGCCGCGGCCGAGGCGGCGGGCGACCTGGTGCTCACCGCCCGCTGCGAGAACCACCTGTACGGGCGCGACGACCTCGCCGACACGATCGCGCGGCTGCAGGCCTACCAGGAGGCCGGCGCCGACGTCCTCTACGCGCCCGGGCTGCGCGACGCCGCCCAGGTCGCCACCGTCTGCCGGGAGGTGGACCGGCCCGTCAACGCGTTGCTCGTCGCCGGGGGCCCGACGCCCGCGGCGCTGGCCGAGGCGGGTGTCGCGCGCCTCTCCGTCGGGGGCACGTTCGCGTGGGACGCCCTGTCCGCCCTGGTCGAGGCGGCGCGCGAGCTCCAGGCCGGCGAGATCGGCTTCCTCGACCGCACCGGCCCGGCGCGCGAGGTCATGCCGCGGGCGTTCCGGGGCTGACGCGCGGCGCCCGCCAGAGCAGCACGACGGCGACGGCGCCCGCGACGCACGGCAGGAGGCCCGCCCAGCCGAGCGCCGGCGCCAGGCCCACGTCCCCCGACGTGTCCCGGGTGAGCAGCGCCGTCAGCGCGAGGACGAGCGCGAGCGCGAACGCCGCCGTCGCGGCCCCGCGCGCCCACCGTCGGCCCGTGCGGACCGCGCGGATCGCCCACAGCCAGGCGGCGACACCGAGGACGCCGACCCCCGCCAGCAGGTACTGGTAGGCGGTGACGGCCGCCCGCACCTCGTCCGGGCCGTAGCCGGGGTAGCCGGCGCGCACGTGGTCGGCGAGCAGGTGGGTCGTGCCGTCGAGGAACGGGGCGACGGCCACGAGGACGGTGAGCGCGAGCCCCCCGACCATGACGGCGGTCGTGCGGCGCTGCGCGGGGCGGGTGGTCGTCATGAGGCCTCCTGGGTCTGGGTCGGACGGGCCTCCCGGGCGGACGTTCCGTGGGACACCCCGTGAAACCTACGGTGTAGGACACCCTCGACAGGCTAGGTTCTACGTCGTAGGTTTCGCAAGGGGAGAGGACGGACGATGACCGGGCGCGCACGCGGCACGTCGGCAGGACTGGACCGGACGAGGATCGCCGCGGCCGCCGTCGCCCTCGTCGACCGGGACGGGCTGGAGCGGTTCGGCGTGCGGCGCCTCGCCGACGAGCTCGGCGTCGACCCGATGTCCATCTACCACCACGTCAAGGGCAAGGCCGCGCTGCTGGACGCGGCCTCCGAGGCCGTGCTCGCCGAGCTCGACGTCCCCGCGGCCGGCGACCCGGCGCCGGACGTCCCGTGGCAGGACGTCGCCCGCGGCCTGGCGCACGCCTACCGCGACGCCGCCGCCCGCCACCCGCGCGTCTTTCCCCTGCTCGTCACCCGCGCGCAGACCTCGCCGGCGGCCCTCGCCGCCCTCGAGGTGCTGACCACCGCGATGCGCCGCGACGGCCTGCCCGACCGGGTGGTCGCCGACGCGCCGATGGTGCTGTTCGGGTTCCTCAACGGCCACCTGCTGGCGCGGACCGTCGAGGACCGCTCCCCCGTGCCGACCTTCGACCCCGACGAGCACCCCACGCTCGCCGCCCTCGCTCCCCGCTGGGCGGACTTCGGCTCGCCCGCCGAGCTCGACCGGATGCTCGACGCCGTGCTCGCGGGGCTGGCGCGGCAGGCCGAGGTCAGGCCGCGGGCGACCCGCTCCTGAGTCGCGGCGTGACCACGGCCAGGCGCGCGTGCACGGCGACGGCGGCCCAGCCCGCGAGCAGGACCGCCACGACGACGTCGTCGACGATCCACCCCCCTCCGAGCCGCTGCCGCAGCACGAGCGCGGGGGCGCCGAACGCGACGAGCAGCAGCGTCAGGTCTCGGGCGACGCGGGCTCCGGGGTGCGGCACGGGGTCGTCCTGCCACCGAGCCGCGCTCCCGGTCCGTGTCCCTACGGCACCAGGCGCTGCGTGATCGTCGACTCGTCCGGCCCGTGCTGCACGCGCGCGAGCGCGCCGTTCACCAGCGCGAGCTGCGGCGGCACGTGCCCGCACTCGACGTCCGCCAGCAGCGGGATCCCCAGGTCGCCCAGGGCGTCGCGGACCGCGTCGTCCTGGCCGAGGTCCCCCGTCGCGGGCGCGTGCGTGCGGCTGACGAGCACCGCGTTCGCGGCGTCGAACCAGCCCGCGTGACGCAGCGCCCACAGCGCCCGGGCGACGTCGGCGGCGCCCCACTCGAGGATGTCGAGGTAGACGACCATGCCCTCCGCCGCGTGCTCCGCGGCGAACCGCGCCACGTCGCCGTACGGGGTACCCGCGAGGAACGACACCGTCTCCATGCAGCCGCCGATCAGCCGTCCCGAGACGTCGACGGGCGCGGCCGGGTCCGCGGCGTCGAGCCGCAGCCACGGGCCCGCCGCGTCGAGCGTCCACGTCGAGACCTCGGGCTCCTTCTCGTAGTCGTCCCAGCCGCCGGAGCGGTGCCGGCGCGGCGAGCGCTGGAGCAGCTCCCCGCCGTCCTGCGCCGACGCGGCGACGTCCCACCAGCCGAGGATGCCGCCCGGGACGTCGTACGGGGTGTCCATGAGGTTCTGCCCGTGCAGCGTCGCGACCCCGGTGCGCAGCGTGAGCGGCAGCAGCAGCGTCGAGACGTCGGAGTACCCCACCAGCCACGTCGGGTCCGCGCCGAGGGCGTCCCAGTCGAGGCGGCCCAGCAGGTCGACGGCCAGCTCCCCGCCCCACGGCGGCACGACGGCGCGCACCCGAGGGTCCGTGAGCATCCCCGTCAGCTCCGCCGCCCGGACGTCCGCCGGAGCGCTGACCATCCCCTGGCCCGACGGCGTGGCGCCGACCCGCACGTCGAAACCCTTGGCCCGCACGACCTCGACGGCGTGGTCCAGCCGCCCGAGCAGCGGGGTGGGCACGCCCGACGACGGCGCGGTCACGCCGATCGTGTCGCCAGGGCGCAGGGGGCGGGGGTAGCGGATCGTCATGGCCGGACTCTGCCCGAGCCGCACGTCCCGATCAACGGGAATCCCGCTGACACCGCGCCCGCAGGCGCGGCACACTGGGCCCGTCGCACGCGCGACGCCACCACCAGGAGGAACGATGCGGTTCCCGCGCACGACGTCCGCGCTCGCCCTGCCCGCCGTCCTGACCGTCGCCCTGCTCGCCGCCGGGTGCGCCCCGACCGGCACGTCGGCGGGTGCGTCGTGCGCCGCTCCCGCCGTCGACGTCGAGGACGGTGCCCTCACCGCGGGCGGCGCCGTCCGGCTCTCCGGCACCGCCTTCGTCGAGGGCTGCGCGGACTTCCAGGGCGTCTCCGACGGAGAACCCCTCCCCGCCGAGTCGACCGCGCCGATGAGCGACCTGGCCGTGCGGTGGGTGCAGGGCACCCACGACGTCGAGCTGGCCACCGTCGACGCCGACGCGCACGGCGAGTGGTCCGCCGTCGTCGTGGTGCCGGACGACGCCGCGCCCGGCGACGCGGTGATCCGCGTCGCGCCCGCCGCCGACGTCGCGGTGACCGTCGCGCGCTGATACTCCTGCCGCCCTGTTGACCCGGCGGCTGCCCGGCGTCAGTCCACCGGGTCGCGGGAGATGGGGCAGGTCATGCAGTGCCCCCCGCCGCGGCCGCGGCCGAGCTCGGCGCCGACGATGGTGATGACCTCCACCCCGGCGCGGCGCAGGGCGGCGTTGGTGAGGGTGTTGCGGTCGTAGGTGAAGACGACTCCGGGCTCGAGGGCGACGGCGTTGTTGCCGGAGTCCCACTGCTGCCGCTCGGAGGCGTACGCGTCGCCCGCGGTCTCGACGACACGCAGCTTCGGCAGGCCGAGCGAGCGCGCCACGACGTCGACGAACGGGGTGTCGCCCTCGTCGGTGACCTCGACGCCGGGCGCCTTGTCGGACGGGCGCAGGGTGAAGGCGTGGATGCCGTCGACGATCGTCGGGTGCACGGTGACGAGGTCGCGGTCCGCGAACGTGAACACCGTGTCCAGGTGCATGGCCGCGCGCAGGCGCGGCATCCCGGCCACCACGACCTGCTGCACGTCCCCGCCGTCGAACAGCGCCTTCGCGAACTGCGTGATGCCCTGCCGCGACGTGCGCTCGCTCATCCCGACGAGCACGGTGCCGTTCCCGACGGGCATCACGTCGCCGCCCTCGATGGTGGCCTGCGCCCAGTCCTGCTCCGGGTCGCCCCACCAGACGGTCGAGTCCCGGTACTCCGGGTGGAAGGAGTAGATCGCCTTCATCAGGAGCGTCTCGTCCTTGCGCGCCGGCCAGTACAGCGGGTTGAGGGTGAGGCCGCCGTAGATCCAGCAGGTCGTGTCGCGCGTGTACAGCGTGTTGGGCAGCGGCGGCAGCAGGTACTCCGGCGTCCCCGTGGACTCGCGGGCGAGGTTCACGTAGTCGCTGCGGAAGTCCGCGGGCAGGTCGTGGGTGGACAGGCCGCCGACGAGGAACCGCGACAGCTCGCGGTCGGTCAGGGAGTCCAGGTACGCCCGGGTCCCCTCGACGAGGCCCAGCCCCACCTGGTTCGGCACCACCTTGCGGTCCAGCAGCCACGACCGCGCCTCGCCGATCGCCATCGTCTGCGCCAGCAGGTCGTGCAGCTCCACGACCTCCACGCCCCGGTTGGTCAGCTTGTTGACGAAGTCGAGGTGGTCCCGCTGCGCGGACTCCACCCACATGACGTCGTCGAACAGCAGGTCGTCCGAGTTGGTGGGGGTGAGCCGCTCGTGGGCGAGCCCGGGCGAGCAGACCAGCACCTTGCGCAGCCGGCCGACCTCCGAGTGGACGCCGTGGGCCGGGGCGGAGGGAGCGGAGGTCATGGGGAGAACCTTTCGGTCGGACGACGGACGTGCGTTAGATCGAGATCCAGCCCGCGACGAGGCCCACGACCGCGAGCACGGCGATCGCGACCACCGCGACGAACAGGGCGAGCTCGGGCGGGCTGAACACCCGGCGCCCCTGCTCGCGCCGCGTCATGACGAACAGGATCGTCGCGGGCGCGTAGAAGAGGAACGAGACCAGCACGAGGCTCAGGCCGGCGGCGAAGACGAGGAAGGCCGTGTAGACCGTCGCCAGGGCCGCGACCACCAGGTCCCCGCGCAGGGTGGACGGCGGCGCGCCGTCGTAGGTCTCGCGGGTGGCCCGCAGCTTCACCGCGTACAGCGCGGCGAGCAGGAACGGGATGAGCGTCATGACGGCGGTCATGTCGAGGGCGAAGTCGAACGCGTCCTCGGAGAAGTAGGTGAGGACCAGCACGACCGTCGACAGGGAGGTGCTGAGCAGCAGCGCGTTGACCGGCACGTCCCGGTCGGTCTGCCGCGAGAGGAAGCGCGGCATGTCGCGGTCCTTGGCGGCGACGAAGAGCACCTCGGCGGCCATGAGGGTCCACGCCAGGTAGGCGCCGAGCACGGAGATGATGAGGCCGACGCCGACGAAGACGCTGCCCCACTCCCCGACGGCCGCCTCGAGCACCCCCGCCATCGACGGCTGGCGCAGCTCGGCGATCTCGCCCATCGGCATGATCCCGTAGGACACGATCGTCACCGACGCGAAGATGGCGAAGACGCTCAGGAAGCCGAGGATCGTGGCCCGGCCGACGTCCTCGCGACGCTTCGCGTGCCGGGAGTAGACGCTGGCCCCCTCGACGCCGAGGAACACGAAGACCGTCACCAGCATGGTGCCGCGCACCTGCTCGAACAGGCTCCCCGCGTAGTCGGCGCCGCCCCAGTTCGCGGCGAACGCGCTCGGGTCGAACACGAACAGCGCCAGCAGGACGAAGACGATGATCGGGATGATCTTGGCGACGGTGACGATGCGGTTGATCGCCGTCGCCTCCTTGATGCCCCGCCGCACCAGCAGGAAGAACAGCCACAGGCCGACGGCGGAGAGCGCGAGCGCGAGCACCGTGTCCCCCGCGCCCAGGGCGGGGACCCACTGGCCCAGCGTCGACATGATGAGCACCCAGTAGGTGACGTTCCCGACGCATGCGCTGGCCCAGTAGCCCGCGGCGGCGAAGAAGCCCGTGTACTCGCCGAAGCCCGCCTTCGCGTAGGCGTAGACGCCCGCGTCGAGGTCGGGCTTGCGCATCGCGAGCCGCTGGAAGACGAACGCGAGCATCAGCATGCCCGCGCCCGCGACCACCCAGGCGATGAGGGCGCCCATGACGCCCGTCTCCTGCGCGAAGCGGCGCGGGAGCGAGAACACGCCGGCGCCGACCATCGACCCGACGACCATCGCGGTGAGGGTCAGCAGCGAGACCTTCGTGGTGGCGGAGGCGGTGCTCCCCGTGGTCGCCGTCGTGCCCTCGTGCGCCATCCTCGGTGTCCCCTCCTGGGTCGGGTGCCGCGACCGATCGTCGCACCGTCGTGGCAGGTCCGCGCGCCGAGGAGGCGGCTCAGCCGTGCGCCAGCACCTCGAGCCCGACGACGGCCAGGCCGAGCGCGACCTCGGTGAGCAGCAGCAGCCACTTCTGCCACCAGGGCAGGGCGACGACGCGCACGGCCACGTACCCGACGAGCCCCAGGCTGACGATCAGGGCGACCGTCGACGCGGTGAGCGCGCCGGCCACCGTCCACGCCCCGCGGCCGGCCAGCCAGAGGAACACCAGCGGCAGCACGACCACGCCCCCGGCGCTCGACACCACGCCGAGCATGTGGCGCCGCTCGGCCCGGGTGGGCAGGGCGCCGTGCACGACGACGTGCGACACGAAGTCGGCGAGGAAGACGGCGAGCAGCGTGCCCCCGACGGTGATGACCAGCGTGAGCGCCGCCCGGCCGGCCTCGAGCCCCTCGACGTGGCCGCGCAGGGCGAGCACCACGGCGAGCGCCGCGAAGGTGACGTAGACGCGCTCCTTGAGCCGGTCGGCGCGCTGGTCCGGGGTGAGCTGCTCGCGGCGGCGCCGACGACGCTCCCGGGCTTCGGACGCGCGGCTCATGGGGTGACGGTACGCGCCCCTTCGACGACGCGGCGCCGGGCGCGCACGGCGGACGCGACGGAGTACACCCGCTCGCCCCAGGACGCACGGCGGGCGCGGAGGCGGAACGTGGTCGCGGCGGCGGCGTCGGACACGACCTCGGCGACCCGGTCGGGGGCGCAGGCGCCGTACTTGGCGCGGTAGGCGTCGTCGAGCAGACCGTGCAGCTCGGGCTCCACCTCGGCGAGGACGACGGCGCGCTCGGCGCCGTCGACGCGCACCCGGCCGCGGCCGGCGGCGAGGCCGGCGGGCCAGCGGGCGCCGGGGGCGGAGCGGACGAAGAGGTCGCCGCCCACCTGCACGACCCAGGTCGGCAGGGCGGCCGCCCCGTCGACGACGAGCTTGACGGAGCGGGCGGCGGCGAGGGGCACGAGGTCCGGCAGGGCGGTGGCGGGGTGCGCGGCTGAGTTCACGGCGGGGGCTCCTCTCGGACCGGCGGGCCGGAGCAGCACGCCGCCGTGCACAACCGTGACCTGGGCCACGTCTATTCCCGCGGGCCGGCCGCCGCCCGGCGGCGCGACCGGGCCCGGCCGACGGCCTTGACGACCTCGACCAGGAGGAAGACGACGACGGCGAGCCCCACCGTCTTCGCCCACTGCAGCCCGCTGATCGGCGCGGAGTCGAACCAGGAGTGCATGAACGGCGCGTAGACGAACACGCACTGCAGGGCCACCAGCGCGACGGCCGAGATCCACACCACCCGGTTGCCGCGCAGCACGTCGACCGTGAGGCTCGAGCGGTCCAGGAAGCGGCAGTTGAAGAGGTAGGCGAGCTGCCCGAGGGCCAGCATCGTCACCGCCGCCGTCTGGGCCTCCGCGATCGGCGCGCCCTGCGCGCGCTCGGCGTAGAACACGAGCAGCGTGGCGCCGCCGATGAGCAGCGAGACGATGAGGATGCGGCGCACGAAGACGGCGTCGAGGATCGACGCCCTCGGGTCGCGCGGCGGCCGCGCCATGACGTCGGGCTCCGCCTTCTCGTAGGCGAGGCCCAGCGACAGGGTGACCGCCGTGATCATGTTGATCCACAGCACCTGCACGGGCGCGAGCGGCAGCGTGAGGCCGAACAGGACCGCGACGAGGATGACCAGCGACTGCGCGCCGTTGGTGGGCAGCAGGAAGAGCACGGACTTGCGGATGTTGTCGTAGATCCGCCGCCCCTCCTCCACCGCGCGCTCGATGGTGGCGAAGTTGTCGTCGGCGAGCACCACCTCGGCGGCCTCCTTGGTCGCCTCGGTGCCCTTGATGCCCATCGCGACGCCGACGTCCGCCTGCGTGAGCGCGGGGGCGTCGTTGACGCCGTCGCCCGTCATCGCGACCACCTCGCCGTGCGACTGCAGGGCCGACACGATGCGGATCTTGTGCTCCGGGCTGGTGCGGGCGTACACGGACACGTCGCGCACGACGGCGCGCAGCTGGTCGGTGCTCATCGCCTCCAGCTCGGCGCCGGTGAGCACCGGGGCCGCCTCACCGTCGCCGGCGGGCCGGTCGACGATCCCCATCTCCCGGCCGATCGCGACGGCCGTCCCGGCGTGGTCGCCGGTGATCATGGTGACCCGTACGCCCGCGGCGCGGCACTGGGCGATGGCGTCGATCGCCTCCGGTCGGGGCGGGTCGACGATGCCGACCAGCCCGCACAGCTCCAGCCCCTGGTCGACGTCGGCCGCCGCCAGGGTGGTGGTGCCCGCGACCCGCCGGGCCCGCGCGGCGGCGAGGACGCGCAGCCCGCGCCCGCCGATCTCGTCGATCTGCGCCTCCCAGAACGCGCGGTCGAGCGGCTGGGCGGACCCGTCCGCGGCCGTCTGCGTGGCGCAGCGGTCGAGCACCCGGTCCGGCGCGCCCTTCACGTGCACCAGCAGCGCGCCGTCCGGGGCCTGGTCGAGCGTCGCCATGTACTTGGTCTCCGACTCGAACGGCACGACGGCCAGCCGCCGCCAGCCCGCGGTGTCGAAGCCGGCCTTCATGCCCAGGCTCCGCAGCGCGCCCTCCGTGGGCTCGCCCACGAGCCGCCAGCCCTCGCCGTCGCCACCGTCGTCGCCCTCGCCGCCGGGCACCACGCGGGCGTCGTTGCACAGCATCATGGCGGCGACCACGCCGCCGAGGTCCTGGTCCGACGCGAGGTCCGCGTGCCGGGCGGCCGGGCCGCCCGCGCCGCCCGCGCCGTCGCCCGAGCCCAGCGTGACCTCGCCGTGCGGCGCGTACCCCGCGCCCGCGACGTCGTACGCGCGGTCGGCGGTGCGCACCAGGCGCGCCGTCATCTCGTTCTTGGTGAGCGTGCCCGTCTTGTCCGAGCAGATCGTCGTGACGGAGCCGAGCGTCTCGACGGCGGGCAGCTTGCGGGTGATCGCGCGACGCCGGGCCATCTGCTGCACGCCGAGCGCCAGCGTGATCGTCACCAGCGCCGGCAGCCCCTCCGGCACGGCCGCGACCGCGAAGCCGATCGACGCGGACACCAGGTCCGGGACGGAGAAGTCGTGCACCACCCGGCCGATGACGACCATCACCACGGCCATCGCGAGGATGAGCCCGGCGAGCAGCTTGCCGAACCGGTCGAGCTGCTTGGTCAGGGGCGTCTCCAGGCTCGCGACCTCGGAGATCATCGTCTGGATGCGCCCGATCTCCGTGCGCTCGCCGGTGGCCGTGACCACCCCGACGCCCTGGCCGGCGGCCACGAGGGTGCCGGAGAACAGCATGCTGGTGCGGTCCCCCACCCCGGCGTCCGGGTCCACCGCGTCGACCCGCTTGCTCGCCGCGACCGACTCCCCCGTGAGCGCCGACTCCTCGACGCGCAGGTTGACGGCCTCCAGCAGGCGCACGTCGGCGGGGACGCGGTCGCCGGAGCGCACGCGCACCACGTCGCCGGGCACGACGTCGTCGGCGTCGACCTTAGCCCAGGCCCCGTCGCGCCGGACCTCGGCGTGCACCGACAGCATCTTGCGGATGCCGTCGAGCGCGCTCTCCGCGCGGCCCTCCTGGACGAAGCCGATCGCCGCGTTCACCACCGCGACCAGCAGGATGACGGTGAAGTCCACCCAGTCGCCGAGGATCGCCTTGAGCACGGCCGCGACCAGCAGGATGTAGATGAGCACGTCGTCGAAGTGCACGAGGACCCGCTTCCACAGCGGGTCCCGCTGCGGCGGGGGGAGCCGGTTGGGGCCGACCTCCGCGAGGCGGGTCACCGCGTCGGCGGTGGTCAGGCCGCCGTCGTCGGCCCGCAGCCCGGCGAGCACCTCCTGCGGGGGCGAGGCCCACGGCGTCGGCGAGGCAATGACGTCCCGGACCTGATCCATGGCCCCCATTTCACCCGCGTTGCCCCGCCCCCGCGCGCCAGGCGCCGAGGGTCACACCCGGCTGCCGTCCCCCAGCCGGTGGTAGCCGCGGTCGTGGAACACCAGCGGGCTCGCGCCCTCGCGCACGTGGCGCTGCACCGCCTGCAGCGTCACGAGCCGGCTCGACCCGACGGCCGTGCGCTGCACCACCAGCGCGCGCACCCACGCGGCGGCGCCGTCCAGCACCGGCTCGCCCGAGTCGAGGGCGTGCCAGCCGCCGCCGGCGAACCGGTCGATCCCGCTGGTCGCGAAGCGGGCGGACAGGTCCGCCTGGTCGTGCGCGAGGAAGCTCACCGCCACCGTGGCCGCCCGCGACACCGCCGGCCAGGAGGAGGACGCCGTCGCGAGCGAGAACGCCAGCAGCGGCGGGTCCGCGGACACGGAGATCACCGACGTGGCGGTGAAGCCGACCGGCCGGCCGCCGTCGAGCAGCGCCACGACGGCGACGCCCGCCGGGTGGCCGCGGAACACGGACCGGAACTCGTCGGGGCTGATCGCGAGGGCCCCGCGCGCCACGGCGGTCACCGCGCGGCCTCCGCCACGCGCTCCACCTCGTCGACCCGGGGGCGGTCGGCGACGGGGGCGACGACCGGGCTGTCGGACGTGCGGGCGGTGGCCCGGGCCGCCGTGTACCGGTTGGCCGGGACGTCGAGGCCCAGGTGGTCGCGCAGCGTGCTGCCCGCGTACTCGGTGCGGAACAGGCCGCGCTGCTGCAGGATCGGCACGACCTGCTCGGTGAACGCCCCGAGCCCCGACGGGAGGGCGGGCGGCATGACGTTGAACCCGTCGGCGGCGCCCTGGGTGAACCACTCGGTGATGGTGTCGGCCACCTGCTCGGGCGTGCCGGCCACGACGCGGTGCCCGCGGGCGCCGGCGAGCCGGTGCAGCAGCTGCCGCAGGGTGGGGCGCTCGCGCTGCACGATCCCCGCGACCACCTGGAACCGCGACTGGGCGTTGTTCGTGACGTCGCCGGCGTCGGCGAAGATCTCGAGCGGCACGGGTTCGTCGAGCTCCAGGTCCGACAGGTCGACGCCCGCCTGGCCGCCCAGCTGCCGCAGGCCGTACTCGGGCACCGTGAGCTCGTTGAACTCGCGCTCCAGGGCGCGCGCCTCGGCCTCGGTGGAGCCGATGAACGGGCTGATCCCGGGGAGGACCTTCACCTGGCCGGGGTCGCGGCCGTACCGGCGCGCCCCGTCCTTGACGTCCGCGTAGAACGCCTGCGCGTCCTCGAGGCGCTGGTGGGCGGTGAAGATCGCCTCCGCCCAGCGGGCCGCGAAGTCGCGGCCGGCGTTGGACGCGCCCGCCTGCACCAGCACCGGCCGCCCCTGGGGCGAGCGCGCGAGGTTCAGCGGGCCCGCGACCCGCAGGTGCTCCCCCTCGAACGCGGCCGGGTGGATGCGCGTCGGGTCGGCGTACCGGCCCGCCTCGCGGTCGACCAGGACGGCGTCCGCCTCCCAGGAGTCCCAGAGCCGCGTGATCGCCTGGAGGAACTCCTCGGCCCGCGCGTACCGCACCGCGGGGTCCGGGTGGGCGTCGAGGCCGAAGTTCGCCGACGCCTGCGCGGACGACGTGGTCACGATGTTCCACCCGGCGCGGCCGCCGCTGACGTGGTCGAGCGTGCCGAACAGGCGCGCCAGGTTGTACGGCTCGTAGTAGGTGGTGGACGCCGTCGCGATCAGGCCGATCCGCTCGGTGCGGGCGGCGATGGTCGCGAGGGCCAGGATCGGCTCGAGGGTCCCGACCGCGTTGTGCTCGACGCCGCCGTGCAGCACCGGCCCGTCCGCGAAGAACACGGCGTCGAGCTTGGCGGCCTCGGCCTGCTGCGCCAGGCGCACGTAGTAGTCGGGCGTGAAGAGCCGGTCGGGCTGCGTGGACGGGTGCCGCCAGGCGGCCTCGTGGTGGCCCACGTGGTGCAGGAAGAGGTTCAGGGTCAGGGTGCGTGCGGGCATGGCTCCGCCTTTCGAGGGGCGTACGGGAGAGGAAGAAGGGGGGCGCGGGGCGCGTCAGGCGGCGCGCCAGCGCATGAGACGGCGCTCGAGCAGCACGAGGCCCGCGTTCACGGCCACCCCGACGAGCGCGATCGTCACGATCCCCGCGTACATCTCGGGGATCTGGAAGTTGAACTGGGTGTAGGTGATGAAGTAGCCGAGCCCGGCCTTCGCCCCGACCATCTCCGCGGCGATGAGGACGAGGATCGACGACGTGGCCGCCATCCGGACCCCGGTGAACACGGTCGGCACCGCGGACGGCAGCACCACCTTGACGAACAGCGCGGGGCTGCCGAGGCCCAGCGACCGGGCCGAGCGCACCAGCAGCGGGTCGACGGTGCGCACCCCCGTGATGGTGCTGAGCAGCAGGGGGAAGAAGCAGGCGTAGACCACGATGGCGACCTTCGACGTCTCCCCGATCCCCAGGACCAGGATGAACACCGGGAGCAACGCCAGGGCCGCGGTGTTGCGGAACAGCTCGAAGAACGGGCTGAGGTACTGCGCGGCGCGGGCGTACCAGCCCACGACGAGCCCCAGCGGGATCGCCACGAGCACCGCGATCGCGAACCCGGCGCCGGCGCGGGCGAGGCTCGTGCCCACCTGCGTGCCGATCGTGCCGTCGGCGACCAGCCCGAGGAAGGTCGCCGCCACGGTGCTGAACGGCGGCAGGAACACCGGGTCGGCCAGGCCGGCCCGCGGCGCGACCTCCCAGATCGCGAGGAAGGCCAGCAGGGCGACGGACGAGCGCAGCACCACGGCGGCCGCGCGCCCGGTGCGGGCCGCGGCCCGGCCCCGCTGCCGCGACGCCACCGCGACGGCGTTCCGCCGCCCGAGGGTCGGCGGGTCGGAGAACGCGGCCGCCTCGCGGGCGGGGCGCCTGACGTCGGTGGCGGTCATCGCGCGACCTCCCCGTCGGCGTGCCCGGGCGCGTGGTGCAGCGCGTCCCACACCCGGTGGCGCAGGGCGACGAACTCCGGGTCCGCGCGCACGTCCCGGCCGGGCTCGCCGCGACCCGGCAGGTCGACGTCGAGCACCTGGCGCACCCGCCCCGGCCGGGGCGTGAGGACCACGACCCGCTGCCCCAGGTAGACGGCCTCCTCGATCCCGTGCGTGATGAAGACGATCGTCTTGCCGGTGGCCCGCCAGATGCGCAGGAGCTCGTCCTGCAGCGTCTCGCGGGTCTGCGCGTCGAGGGCCGCGAACGGCTCGTCCATGAGGAGCACCTCGGGGTCGAACGCGAGGCTCCGGGCGATCGCCACCCGCTGCTTCATGCCCCCGGACAGCTCGTGCGGGTAGCGGTCCTCGAACCCGGACAGGCCCACCAGCTCCAGGTGCTCCCGCGCGATCCGGCGCCGCTCGGCCCTCGGCAGCCGCCGTGCCTCCAGCCCCAGCTCCACGTTGGCCTGCGCGGTGCGCCACGGCAGCAGCGCGTACTGCTGGAAGACGATCCCGCGGTCCAGGCCCGGGCCCGTGACGGGCCGGCCGTCCAGGAGGATCCGCCCCGACGTCGGCTCGGACAGCCCGGTCACGAGGTCCAGCAGCGTCGACTTCCCGCACCCGGACGGGCCCACGAGCGTCACCAGCTCCCCCGCGGCGACGTCGAGGGTGAGGTCCTCCAGCGCCACGAGCGTGCCGCCCGAGCCGCGCACGGCGAACTCCTTGCGCACCCCGTCGAAGCGCAGCCGCGGCGTGGCGCCGTCGGCCCCGGCGCCCGTGCCCGCGGCCCGCGCGGTGGGCACGGTGGGCACGGTGGGCACGGTCGGCACGGTGAGCGCGGTCACGACGCCGCCTCCTCGCCGTCGGGCCCGGCGTCCGGGGCGAAGGTGCCGTCGGCGTACGGGTTGAACTCGTTGGTGAACAGGTCGTCCACCTGCAGCGCGCCCTGGTCGAGCTGGCCGTCCTTCTCGAGCCAGTCGACCCAGACGGAGATCTCGTCGTCCTGGATCACGCCGCCCGGGGTCGGGACCGACGACGACTTCCAGTACGGCACCAGGTCCGTGGTCTCGCCCGTGCGGTGACGCTCCTCGATGATCGCCGTGAAGCGGTCGCGCACCTCGTCGACGGGCGTGGTCTGCGCCCAGCGGATCGCGCGCGCCGTGCCCTGCACGAAGTCCTGGACGGCGTCGCGGTGCCGGGCGATGAAGTCGTCGCGCAGGATGTACGTCCCGTAGGCGAACTCGCCGTAGAGCTCGTTCTCCCCCACCAGCAGCGTGAGGCCGCCGCGGTCGAGCGCCTTCTCCTTGATGACCCCGCCGAGCGACGCCACGTCGATCTGCCCCTCGCGCAGGGTCTGCTCCGCGTTCACGGGAGGGACGACGACGAGCTCGACCTTGTCGGCCTCCTCGGGGGTGAGGCCCTCGCGGGACAGCCACTCCCGCAGGAGCGTCTCGGACTGCGCGCCGAGGGTGTTGACGCCGACCTTCTTGCCGACGAGGTCGCGGGCCGAGGTGATCGGGCTGCCCTCGACGGTGTAGAAGCCGCCGAAGGTCTGCTCGTCCGCGCCGTAGTACGAGATCACGGACGTGACGGGGGCGCCGGTGGACTGCAGCTTGGCGATCGCGCCGTTGAACGCGCCCCCGAACTCCGTCTCGCCGGTGACGGCGGCCTGGATCGACGCCGGGCCGCCGGTGACGTCGCCGATCCAGTCGAGCTCGATGTCCTCGAAGTAGCCGAGGTCCTCCGCCAGCTCGGGGTAGGAGACGGTGCCGGTGCCGCCCTGGTAGCGGAAGACGGTCTTGCCGGACGCGGACTCCTGCGCGGCGGTGGCGCCGGCGCAGGCGGACAGGGTCAGCCCCAGGAGGGCCGCGGAGAGCGCGGCGGCCCCGCGGCGGGCGCCTCGGGCGCGGCGGGTGCGGGGTTCAGGGTCGCTCGGGCGTGGGTCGGTCAGGCGGGGGTAGGCGATGGTGCTCACGATGCTCCTCGGTGTGTCGGCTCGGGCGGGTGAGGGCGCCCGGGCGACACGGCTCGCCCGCGGGTCGCGGGGTGAGCCTGAGGAGTGCCGTCGTGGTCATGCCGGGGACAGTAGCGCATTCCCGACCACTCCGGTCGGATTTATCTCGAATACTGGGACCAGCATATGGACACAGCGGGGCGGAGGTCGTGCCCGGGGGTGCCGAGCACGAGGCCTCAGCGCTGCGCGTCGTACGGGACGAGCTCGAACACCGGGTGCCGGTCCGCCTCGGCGACGAAGTCCGCCACCGGGGAGTCGGGCGTCGCGGTGAAGTACGGCCGGGTGGGCCGCGACAGGCGCACGTACCGCTGCAGCACCGGCCCCGCCTCCTCGGCCGACGCCGCCCGCACGACGCACACCTGCCGCGCGAGCCCACGGCGCAGCAGCACCCGCGGGTCGGCGCCCACGTTGTGCACCCAGGAGACGACGCCGTACGGGGCCACCAGCCAGCGTCGCCCGTCGTGCTCGACGAGCGTCGCGGGGTTCGTGCGGGGCAGCCCGCTGCGGCGGCCCCGGGTGGTCAGCAGCCACGTCGAGGGCACCAGCCCGAGCCGGACGAACCGGCTGGTCACCGCGTCGCCGACGGCGCGGGCGCGGCTGCGCCGGAACGTGCGGGGCGTGGTCGGGCCGGTCATGACGGGTCCCCTCCGCCGAACTCCTGGGCGCGCACCCAGGCGAGGTGCGCGTGCACGAGCGGCAGCACGGACGCCCCCTCGCCGCTCGCGGACGCGACCCGTTTCATCGATCCCGCGCGCACGTCGCCGACGGCGAACACGCCGCGCAGGGTGGTCTCCAGGCTCGCGGGCGGGCGGCCGCCCAGCCAGTCCTCCTGCGGCACGTCGCGGCCGGTGAGCACGAAGCCGTGGTCGTCGCGGGCGAGGCCGTCGGGCAGCCAGCCGCAGTCCGGCTCGGCCCCGAGCAGGCAGAACAGGCCGTCGGCGTGCGTCTTCGACCGCTCGCCGGTGTCGAGGTCCTCGGTGATCAGCCACTGCAGGCGGCCGTCGCCGCCGCCGTCGGTCACGACCGTGCGCGGCCGCACCGCGATGGTCGGCGTCGCGGCGATCTCCCGCACCAGGTAGTCCGACATCGTCTCGGCGATGCTGCCGCGGCGCACGAGGATCGTCACCGACCCGGCGAACTTCGCGAGGTGCACGGCCGCCTGCCCCGCGGAGTTCCCGCCGCCGACCACGCACACGTCCCGGTCCGCCATCTCCCTTGCCATCGAGCTCGCCGCGCCGTAGTAGACGCCCGCGCCGACGAGGTCGTCGAGCCCCGGCACCCCCAGCCGGCGGTACGAGACGCCCGTCGCGAGGACCACCGTGCGCGCGCAGAGCTGCGCGCCGTCGACGTGCACGTGGTGGTGCTCGGGCTCGTCGGCCGGACCGGGCTCGATCCGCACGGCGGCGCGCCCGGTGTAGAACCGGGCGCCGAACCGGCCGGCCTGGATCCGCGACCGCTGCGCCAGCCGCATCCCGGAGATCCCGCGCGGGAAGCCGAGGTAGTTGCGGATCATCGAGCTCGACCCCGCCTGGCCGCCGATCGCGTCCCGCTCCAGCACCACCGTCGCGAGCCCCTCGGACGCCGCGTACACCGCCGCGGCCAGGCCGGCGGGACCGGCGCCGACGACCGCGACGTCGGCGATCTCGCCGGGCGGGATCGAGTCGTAGCCGCCGTACATCGCCTCCGCGACGGCGGCCGGCGTCGCGCCCGCCAGCACCCGCCCGGCGAAGGTGCGCACCACGGGCAGCGCGGCGTCCGGGTCGGCCTCCCCGAGGATGGCGCGCGCGTCCGGGTCGTCGGGCGCCAGCACGCGGTTCGGGACGCCGAGGCGCTCCAGCAGGTCCCGGACGGCCGCGGCGTCACGGTCGCCCGCCTCCGCGACAATCTCCGTGGACGTCACCGTGGGCCGCGCCACCGACCAGCCCCACTCCGAGAGCAGCTCCACCAGCGCGGTGTGGAACTCCTCGTCGCGCGCGCCGCGCGGGATCCCGACGAACGTGTCCATGTCCCGGCGCAGCAGCGCCGCCCGCATCTCGTCGAGGGCGTCCGCGTACTCGTCGCCCGAGATCAGGGCCACCCGCCGCGCGGTCGACACCACGGCCGGCACCTGGTGCAGCAGCTCGAGGCCCGTCGCGT
Source organism: Isoptericola sp. NPDC057653 (assembly GCF_042799955.1). NCBI lineage: Bacteria > Bacillati > Actinomycetota > Actinomycetes > Micrococcales > Promicromonosporaceae > Isoptericola > Isoptericola sp. NPDC057653. The sequence goes on from NZ_JBHVHP010000001.1 coordinate 331,914, forward strand.
CCGGCAGGCGGCGCTCCGCCGCGATCATCGCCACCGGCTCCCGCGCCGCGACCAGCGCGCGCAGCCGCTCGAGGGCCGCGTCGGCGGTCCGCACCAGCTCGATCCGGTAGTCGCGGTCGTAGCGCGCGCGGAACTCGTCCTCGACCTGCGGCGCGTGCTCGTCGGCGACGAGCAGGACGACGGGACGGTCCGCGGGGGTGTCGGGCATGCGGCCAGGGTAGGGGCGCCCGTGCGTCGGGGCACGGGGGCGCCCGACAGTAGGCCCGGGACATCTTGATCCGATCCTGAGGCGAACTGCAGGGCAGCCGGAGGCCTGACCCGCAGGATCGTGGCGTCGGTACCGAACCACCTCGGAGAGCGCACCATGACCGTCCCGCCGGACGAGCCCCCACGCCTGGGGCCCGAGGCCGCCTGGGAGCAGCTCGCCGCCGACCTGCACGGCGACCGTGCCGCCCTGGTCGGGTTCGCGACGTCATGGATCCGCCTCGTCCCGCGCCGCACCGAGGGTCTGGCGGCCGCGCTGCGCGAGGGGGACGCCGACGCCGCCCGCGGCCTGCTGCTCACGTTGCGCAGCACGGCGACGATGCTCGGCGTGGGCGACCTCGTGGACGCGGCCACCCACGCCCTCGCGGCCCTCGGCGCGGGCGGCACGGACGGCGCCTGGGACCACCTGGAGGCCGTCGCGTCGGCGGCGGACACGGGCGCGATCGTGATCGCGGGGATGATCGCTCAGGAAGGGTGGTCGAACCGGTAGCCGACGCCGCGCACCGTGCGGATCCACCGGGGCTCGGACGGGTCGTCGCCGAGCTTGCGGCGCAGGTTGGCCATGTGCACCTCGACGCTGCGCCGGTCCGGGTCGGCCACCCTCGTGCCGGTGTCGTACTCGTCGCCCCACAGGACCCGCACCAGGGCGTCCTTCGACAGCACGCGGCCCGGCGTGCCGCCCAGCGCGGCCAGGAGGTCGAACTCGCTGCGCGTGAGGTGCACGGCCCGGCCCTCCACGACCACCGTGCGCCCCGCGACGTCGACGACGAGACCGTCCGAGACGATGGTGTCCGACAGCGCCGCGGCCGCCAGGCCGACGACCGGGGCCGGCGCCGGCGCCGGCAGCGGGGCCGCGGGCAGGACGGGCCGCCGCGGCCGGCGCAGCATCGCCTCGATGCGCGCCCGCAGCTCCCGCGGCCGGAACGGCTTGGTCTGGTAGTCGTCGGCGCCCGCGTCGAGGCCCATCAGCGCGTCGATCTCGTCCGTGCGCGCGGTGAGCATCACGACGTACGTGTCCGACACCGTGCGGATGCGACGGCACACCTCGAACCCGTCGATGTCGGGAAGGCTCACGTCGAGCGTCGTCACCAGCGGGTCGGTACGGCGCACCAGCTCCACGCCCTCGAGCCCGGACCCGGCGGTCGCCGTCGCGAAGCCGGCCTGGGTGAGGACCACGTCGAGAAGGTCCCGGACGTCCGGATCGTCCTCCACGATCACCGCGGTGCGTTCGACGGTGACCCTCACGTCGCTCGGCTGCGCGGATCCAGCGGACATGGCGACACCGTAGTCGCGAGGCGCGAGGGCCGCAGCGTGCCTCGCCGTGCTGCCTCTTGCCCCGGGCGCCCGCCCGGCGCACCCTGGTCGGTGCCCGGGAGCCCCCGGGCCCACCGGCCGAGGGCGAGGACCGCGACATGACCAGCACCTGCGAGCACCTGGACCAGATCGTCCCCGTGGCTCCCGAGACCGCCGGCGAGTGCCCCGAGTGCGTGGCCGCGGGCGGCACGTGGGTGCACCTGCGCACCTGCCTGCAGTGCGGGCACGTGGGGTGCTGCGACTCGTCGCCCGCCCGCCACGCGACGGCCCACTTCCACGCGACCGAGCACCCCGTGATGCGGTCCATCGAGCCCGGGGAGCACTGGGGCTACTGCTTCGTGGAGGAGCTGCTCATCCCCGGGCGCGAGATGCCGGCGAGCTAGCCGGCCCGTCGGAGCCATGCGCTCCGACCCGCTCGCGCGGCTTATGCCAAACACGCGACAGAAGTTGTAGACAGAGCGTCAGAAGGCTCGGTACCGTCAAGTCTTCTCATCGGCGGGGACGTCAAGGGGAGCTTCGCCGACCCGATGAACGGCTGACGAAGGAGCAACGATGCTCGAACGCACCAGCCTGCCGGCGGCCCGCCGGTCCAGGTACCGACGCGGCGCGGCCGCGCTCACCCTCGGCGCGCTCGTCGCCGCGGGCTGGGCCGCACCCGCCGCGGCCGACCTCCCCGAGCAGGAGCCGGGCCTCACGCTGCGGACCTTCCAGCTCGCCCAGAAGCCGGACGGGATCTGCACCCTGAAGTCGGGCCAGACGCCGAACGTCGACAAGCTCATGCCCACGATCGACTGGTCGACCGCCGAGCAGTTCGGGGCGGAGGACAACTTCATCTCGCAGGCGACCGCGAACCTCACCGTGCCGACCGACGGCGAGTACACGTTCCGGCTCACGAGCGACGACGGCTCCAGGCTCTCCCTCGACGACGAGCTGGTCGTCGACCACGACGGGCTGCACGAGGCGACGCCCAAGGAGGGGACCACGACGCTCACCGGCGGGGTCCACTCCCTGCTGGTGGAGTTCGTCGAGGCGGGCGGCGGCCAGGAGCTGCACCTCGAGTGGAAGACGCCGGGCAGCTCGGCCTTCGAGCTGGTCCCGACGTCGGCGCTCAGCACCGAGGCCGGCGTCGTGCGCGTGACCGCCCCCGGCTACAAGTACTGCGAGGGCGCGACCGACACGGCCGGCGACGGCCTGCGGCTGGACGCCGTCAACCCGAACTACGAGCTGGTCGACCTGCGCCCGGAGGGCTTCGAGCCCAAGGTCTCGGGCCTCGCCTTCACGCCCGACGAGCAGCTCGCGGTCGTGACCACCGGCGAGGTCAGCTCCGGGGGCTGGGAGCCCGACCCGGTGTCCGGCGAGGTGTACTTCCTCGACGGCGTCGTCGACGCGGAGGGCCCGGAGGACGTCACGACGACGCGGGTCGCGGACGAGCTGCTCAACCCGATGGGCATCGAGGTCGTCGACGACTCGATCTTCGTCTCCGAGCGCTACCAGCTCACCCAGCTCACCGACCCCGACGGCGACGGCTTCTACGACAAGCACACGAAGATCGCGGAGTGGCCCGACGGCGGGAACTTCCACGAGTTCGCGTTCGGCCTGATCCACGACGAGGACTACTTCTACGTCAACCTCTCGGTCGCCATCGACAACGGCGGCGCCACCACCAACCCCCAGCCCGGGAAGAACCGCGGCACGTCGCTCAAGATCGACCGCGAGACGGGCGAGGTCACGTACGTGGCGGGCGGGCTGCGCACGCCGAACGGCATCGGCTTCGGCCCCGAGGGCGCGATCTTCGCGACCGACAACCAGGGCGCCTGGCTCCCGGCGAACAAGCTCATCCACGTCCAGAAGGACCACTTCTACAACCACTACACGAACCCGGCCGGCCCGTTCGACTCGCAGCCGGTGTCCCCGCCCGCCGTGTGGCTCCCGCAGAACGAGATCTCCAACTCCCCCGGCAACCCGATCCTCGTCAAGGACGGCGAGTTCGCGGGGCAGATGCTCGTCGGCGACGTCACGTACGGCGGCATCCAGCGCGCGTTCCTCGAGAAGGTCGACGGCGAGTTCCAGGGTGCGGTCTTCCGCCACACCGCGGGCCTCGAGGTCGGCGTGAACCGCGTCGTCTACGGCCCCGACGGCGCGCTGTACGCCGGTGGTACCGGCGAGGGAGGCAACTGGGGCGAGCCCGGCAAGCTCCGGTACGGCCTCCAGAAGCTCGTCCCCGTGAACGAGGACTCCTTCGACATGAAGGAGATGCGCGTCGTCGAGGGCGGCTTCGAGATCGAGTACACCGACCCCGTCTCCGACGACGTCGTCGCGAAGCTGGCCGACGCCTACAAGATCCGGCAGTGGCGCTACGTCCCGACGCAGCAGTACGGCGGCCCGAACGTCGACGAGGAGCCCCTCTTCGTCGACAGGGCGACCGTCTCCGCGGACCGCAAGACCGTCACGCTGAAGATCGACGGCCTCCTGCCCGGTCACGTCGTGCACGTCCGCTCGCCGCGCCCGTTCGCCTCGGCGAGCGGCGCCGAGCTGCTCAGCACGGAGGCCTGGTACACGCTGAACTCGCTGCCCGGCTACGTCGCCCCGGGTGACCGCGGCTGGTACGAGGCGGAGCTGGCGCAGCCGCTCGGCGGGTCGAGCATCGCGACCGACCACAGCAACTGGTCCGGCTCCGGCTTCGCGGCCGGCATGTCGTCCGTCGGCTCGGGCCGCACGTTCTCCGTGACCGTCCCCGAGGCGGGCGCCTACCCGGTCAACGTGCGCTACGCCAACGGCACGAACCCGTACCCCGACCTGCGCTCCAAGCGGGTCTCGCTCCACGTCAACGGCGAGGACCTGGGCCAGTGGACGTTCCCGACCACGGGGAGCTGGAAGGACTGGGGGGTGCAGACGCGCGACCTCGACCTCCGGGCCGGCGCCAACACCATCAAGCTCGTGTACGAGGACGGCGACGAGGGCAACATCAACATGGACGTGCTGTCCGTCGGCAAGGACAACCTGGACATATGCACGCCCGGCAAGGTCGAGGCCGGGTACACGGCGATCTACGACGGCACCCTCAAGAGCCTGCAGGACGGCTGGCGCATGGCCGGCCCGGGCGGCTTCGGCCGGCAGGACGACTGCTCGATCAAGGCCTCCGGCGGGATGGGCCTGCTCTGGTACCAGAAGGAGCTCGGGGACAGCTACAGCCTCCGGCTCGACTGGAAGCTCTCGAAGGACGAGAACGGCGGCGTGTTCGTCGGCTTCCCGAACCCGGGCGACGACCCGTGGGTGGCCGTCAACAAGGGCCAGGAGATCCAGATCGACGCCACCGACGCCCCGGACCGCACCACCGGCGCGGTCTACACCTTCCAGGGCGCCGACCCGGAGGCCGTCAAGGAGTCGCTCCAGCCGGTCGGGAAGTGGAACGCCTACGACCTCCGCGTCGAGGGCGACCGCATCCGCGTGTACCTCAACGGCAGGCTCGTCAACGACTACACCGACGTGGACCCCGAGCGGCTCGTCAACAGCTTCGTCGGGATCCAGAACCACGGCAGCGCCGACGCGGTCAAGTACCGCAACATCCGCTTCATGAAGCTGTCGCCCGACGGCGACGTGCCCAGCGCCGTGCAGGTGCAGGTGCGCCCGGCGTCCGTCGTGGCGGGCACCGACGCCCGGGTCGACGTGCGGGTCGGGGCCAAGGACGACCGCGGTTCTTCGCCGAAGGCGACCGGTGCGGTGACGGTGAAGGTCGGCGGGCGGGAGATCGTGGCGCCCCTCGTCGACGGCGCCGCCACGGTGGCCATGCCGACGACGGGTGTCGACCCCGGCGTGCAGAAGGTCGTCGTGAAGTTCGACGGCGACGCCCGGTACACGCCGAGCGAGAAGACGGCGACCCTGAACGTCCGGGCCGCCCAGCAGTAGGTCGACCAGCAGGAGGAGGTCCGCCCCGGGCGCCACGGCGCCCGGGGTGGGTCCCCGCCCACGACGGCGACGTCGGACCCGACGGCCGGGGCGGGCAGCGGACTAGCTGCTCGCACCGGCCGTCGTGCCGTCCGTGGCACCGTCCGTGGCACTGTCGTCGGCGTCGTCCTTCGACGCACCGCCGGCGGCGCCGAGGCCGCCCTGGCCCTGGCCGCTCTGCACGGCGTCCGCGGTGAGCATGTCGGAGACCGCCTTCGACTCGCTCGTGAGGGTGTCGGCGTCCAGCAGGTCGGACGCGTCGTCGGACAGCGTCGACACCAGCGAGTCCAGGTAGTCCTGCGCGTCGCCGCTCTCGTAGACCGACGCCGTGAGGTCCTCGACGGCGGAGTCGTACGCCGCCTTGAAGTCGTCGTCCGCCAGGAACCGCGTCACCAGGGCGTTCTCCTTGCCGCCGAAGCCGTCGCCCCCGCCGCCCCCGCCGGGGCCGCCCTGCGCGCCGTCAGGGAGGTCCGCGCCGTCAGGAAGGTCCGCGCCGTCGGGCGGCGTCGCGCCGTCGGGGAGGTCCGCGCCGTCCGGGGGCTCCATGCCCTCCGGCGCGCCGTCCGGCCTTTGCCCGCCCTGACCGTCCTGACCGTCCTGCCCGCCCTGACCCCCGCCCATGCCGCCGCCGAGGCCGCCGTACGACAGGTTCTGGTCCCACGCGACGACCTCGAAGAGGCCCGTCTCCGGGTCGTAGTGCAGGTAGGCGTTGTTCCCGGGGCCGTCGATGTCGTCGGAGTTCGCCACCAGGTCCTGCACCGCGAGGTACCGGGCGAACGAGTCGACGTCGAGGTAGTCGCCCAGGTTCGCCGCGAAGTCCGCGTCCGACGAGTCGTTCACGAACTCGAGGAACGTCGCCAGCGGCTGGTACGCCGCGTCGTCGTCCGTCGAGCCCTCGCTGTCGTACTTGGCCTCGAACGCGTCGGCGTAGTCCGCGAGCTTGTCGCGCACCGACCAGTCGCCGTCCGCGTCCGCCTTGTACGTGATGCCGCCGTCCGGGTAGGTCTCCTCGTTCCACAGGTCGTCGTCCGGCAGGTCGATGATCAGGCGGAGCGCCTCGTCGCTGCCGTTGACGCTGAACCGCGTGTACGTCGCCTGCTCCGCCGGCACGTCCGCCAGCTCCAGCACCTTCAGCGCCACCGCCTCGTTGAGCGACGACTCCGTGTTGTTGCCGCGCACCACGAAGTCCGCGCGGCCGTCGTGCTCCTGGCCGTCCACGTACTTGTCCAGGCGGATCAGCCACGGCAGGCCCGCCGGGTCGTCCGCCGACGCCGTGCCGTCGCCCTCGCCGAACCCGCCCGGCACCTGTCCGCCGTCCTGCTGGTCGCCGGTGGCCGTGTCGTCGGCCGTGTCGTCGGCCGTGTCGTCGGCCGTGTCGTCGGCCGTGTCGTCGGCCGTGTCGTCGGTGGTCGTGTCGTTCGTCGTGTCGTCGGCCTTGCCGCCGCCCTGGCCACCGAGGCCGCGGAGGCTGGAGTTGCCCTTGAGCCGCAGCCCGACGTCGTCGTACTCCTGGCCGTCGATGGTGACGGAGGCCTTGATCCAGTCCTTGTCGCCGGAGTCGGCGAAGGTGTCGAGCATCTCCTGGTAGTCGTCCTCGTCGTACTCCACGGAGACGGTGTGCACGGTGCTCGTGTCGAAGAAGTCGCCCGCCTCGTCGGCCGAGGCGGACGTGTCGCACGCGGCGAGCGTGCCGGCGAGCGCCACGACGCCGGCACCGGCGGCGAGCGGGCGGGTGATGAGGGGGAAGCGGCCGGAGGCCCGGCCGTACGGGGAGGTGAGGTGTCGACGCATCATGCCGCTCACGTCATCATCCCGGCCTGGGAGGGTGCTCGGCGGGCGGTGGGAGGTCCATGACGTCGCGGTTCGTCGTCGTCCTGCGCGCGGACGACGACGAACCGCGACGTCGACCGGTCAGGACCGCGGCACCCAGTCGCCGGCCACGTGGTGCGTGCCGGGCCCGACGGTACGGACGGGGCCGTCGAGCGGCAGGTCGAGGTGGGCGACCGTCCCGGGCGGCACGTCGAGGTCCAGCTCGAACCGGCCGCCGTCCAGCCGCCACGCGACCCGGACCGGCCCGTACGGGCTGTCCAGCCGGGCCGACGCACTGGTGAGGTGGCCGGTCACCAGCGGCCGCACCCGGATCTCCCGGTAGCCGGGCGCGGCGGGGGCGATGCCGGCGACGCTGCGGTGCAGCCAGTCCGCCACCGCGCCGTACGCGTAGTGGTTGAACGACGTCATGGTGCTGGGGTTGATGGTCCCGTCGGGCAGCATCGAGTCCCAGCGCTCCCAGATCGTCGTGGCGCCCATGGTGACGGGGTACAGCCACGAGGGCACGGTGCGCGTGAGGAGCATCTCGTGCGCGAGGTCGGGGTGGCCGGCCACGCACAGCGCGTCGAGGACCACCGGCGTGCCGAGGAACCCGGTGCTCACGTGGAAGCCGGCCTCCCGGACCAGGGTCGCCAGCCGCTCGCCGGCGCCGCGCCGCCGCGCGTCGGTGTCGAGCAGGTCCCAGGCGAGCGCGAGGGCGTACACGGTCTGGCAGTCGCTGCGGACCGTGCCGTCGGCGTCCACGTACGCCGCGCGGAAGGCCCGCCCGACGTCGTCGGACAGCCGCGCGTACCGCTCCGCGTCGGCCTCGCGGCCGAGCACCTCCGCCGCGCGCGCCAGGAGGTGGGAGCTGCGCGCGAGGTACGCCGTGGCGACGACGGCGGGGTCGGCCTTCACCGCGGCCGAGTCGTCCGGCGGGGCGTCCGGGTCCAGCCAGTCGCCGAACTGGAACCCCGTGTCCCACAGCAGGGACTCGCCCGCGAGCGCGCGCTCCTTCTCCACCCACGCCCGCATGGAGTCGTACTGGCGCTCCAGCACGCCCACGTCGCCGTAGCGCTCGTACAGCGTCCACGGCACGTGCACGGCGGCGTCCGCCCAGCCGGCGGCCGGCGTCTGCACGCCGCCGTCCGGGCCGGGTCCGCGCAGCTCGCCCACGACGTCCGGCACGACGTAGGGCACGCCGCCGTCGGGGCGCTGCTCCGCCGCGAGGTCCTGCAACCAGGAGCCGAGGAACCCGCCCACGTCGAACAAGAAGGACGCGGTCGGGGCGAAGACCTGGATGTCGCCGGTCCAGCCGAGGCGCTCGTCGCGCTGCGGGCAGTCCGTGGGCACGTCGAGGAAGTTGCCGCGCATGCCCCGGACGACGTTCTCGTGCAGCCGGTTGACGTCCGGCTCGGAGCACTCGAACCAGCCGGTGCGGCGCAGGTCGGAGCTCACGACCACCGCGTCCGCGTCCGCCGGTGTCACCTCGGCGCCGGTGACCTCGGCGTACCGGAAGCCGTGGAACGTGTACCGCGGCTCGAGCACCTGCTCCCCGCCGGCGAGCACGTAGGTGTCCGTGGCCGTCGCCGCACGCAGCGGGCGCACGCCCAGCTCGCCGCGCTCCAGCACCTCGGCGTGCCGCACGGTGACGACGTCGCCGCGCGCTCCGTCCACGCGCAGGCGCGTCCACCCGACCACGTTCTGTCCGAAGTCGACGAGCTGGGCGCCGCTCGGCGAGGCGAGCACCGCGCGCGCGGGGACGGTCTCGACCTCGCGCACCGGCGGGCCGGTGGGCGCGACCAGCCGGCCGGGGTCCGTGTCGAGCACGTCCACCGGGCCGTCGGCCGCGGCGTCGGGCACGAGGGGCAGCCGCAGGTCGGTGGACTGGCCCGCGTACAGGTCGTCGGCGAGGACGCCGGTGGTCCCGGCGCGCCAGGACCCGTCGGTGGCGACGGTCGCCCGGCGGCCGTCGGCGTAGGTGATCTCGAGCTGGGCGAGCAGCGCGAGCCGGTCGCCGTACGAGTCGCGCTGCAGCGTCCACGTGAGCTGCCCGCGGTACCAGCCGTTGCCCAGCCCCACCGCGAGCCGGGTCGAGCGGCGCCCCCGCAGGTGCTCGGTGACGTCGAAGGTCTGGTAGCGCAGCCGCGCGTCGTAGGCCGTCCACCCCGGGTCGAGGTGGTGGTCGCCGACGCGACGGCCGCCGACCCACGCGTCGTACACGCCGTGCGCGGTGACGTACAGGCGGGCGTCGACGACGTCGCCGTCGAGCTCGAGGTCGCGCGCCAGCACGACCGCCCCGCCGTCGAGCCCACCGACGTCGCGCGGGCTGACGAGGCGTGCCACGACGTCGTCGGGCGCGAGCAGGCCCGCCTCGACCGCGAGGGGGTCGCTCCAGGGGGACCAGGCGCCGCCCGCCTCGACGCGCACCTGGACCTGCACGCGCTCCCGCGAGCGCAGCGGCCGGAACGGCCACGCCACGAGCACCTGCTCGGGGCCGCCCAGGCGGGCCGTCCCGGTGGCGCCGTCGGAGGTCCGGAGCCGCAGCTCGACGGCGGTCTGCTCCCCCGCGCCGCCCGAGCGCGTCCAGGACAGCCGCGGGGTGGCCGTGCCGATCCCCGCCTCGGGAGCGCCGTACTCGGTCACGAACCGTTCGATGCGCATCGTCGCGCCTCCTCGCGGGGCCGACCCGCCGTCGGGAAGTTCGGGTTCCTGCGTCCTGCGGTGCCCCACAATGGACCAGGATCAGAGATCATATTCATTCTGCTGTTCGACCGGTCCGATGACGGGAGCTGGCTTGACCGAGGCGCTGTATGCCCAGGTGCACGACGCGCTGCGCGCCCGCATCCTCGACGGCGAGCTCGGCGTGGGCGACCGCCTCCCGACGCAGGCCGAGCTCGTCGAGCAGTTCTCGGTCAGCGCGATCACCATCAAGCGCGCGCTCGACATCCTCCGGGACGAGGGCTTCGTGACCCGACGCCCGCGCATCGGCACGATCGTCGTCTCGACGACCCCGACGGGCGGGCCGGCCCACGCCGCCGCCGACCACCTGCCGCTGGTCGGCTACATCGTGCCGGGGTTCGACGACGCCTTCGGCTCGCACCTGCTCGGCGGGCTCCTCGACGCGTCGAGCGAGCGCGCGCACGTCGTGGTGGCGATGTCGCGCGGGGACTCCGACCTGGAGGAGCGCCTCATCCAGGAGCAGCTGGACCGCGGCATCGACGGGCTCGTCCTGCTGCCGACGTCGTCCCAGGCCATCCCGCAGAGCGTCGCGACGCTCGTCGGCCGCGGCTTCCCCATCGTCATCGTCGACCGCACCCTCACCGGTGTGCCGGTGAGCACGGTGACCTCCGACAACGTCGCCGGCGGGCGGCTGGCGGCGGAGTACCTGTTCGGGCTCGGCCACACCCGGATCGCCCTCGTCCAGTCCCCCAACGCGGTGTCGACCCTCGACGAACGACGGCGCGGGGTGGTGGCCGCGCACGCCGCGCACCAGGTGCGGCTGGAGGAGTCCCAGGTGTACTCCGGCGTCCGGTCGGTGGTGCCGGGCTCCGCCGTCACGCCCGAGGACGACGTCGCCGGTCTGGTCGCGTTCCTCGGGGCGCGGCCCGACCTCACCGGGTGCGTCGTGACCGAGTACCACTCGGCGCGCCTGGTCCTGCAGGCCGCCGAGCGCCTCGGCAGGGCCGTGCCGGACGACCTCTCCGTGATCTGCTTCGACGCCCCGCCGGAGTACGTGGACGCCGCGGTCCCGCTCACGCACGTGGAGCAGGACCAGGCCGCGATCGGCGCGCGCGCCTTCGAGCTGGTCGGGCGGCAGCTCGCCGAGCGGGGCGACGTCTCGCAGGACACGGTGCCCGTGCGGATCCTGCCGGGCGGGTCGACCGCCGACGCCCCCCGCCCGGCGGGCTCGTAGCCGGTCAGGCACGCCGGGCGCGCATCTCCAGCGCCATGACGGCGCTCAGCAGGGTCGAGTAGCCGACCTGGGACGGCGCCGGGCGCGCCCAGTCGTCGCCGGGCCGGAGCACGACGCCCGCTCCCCGCAGGGCCTCGACGGCGGCCGGCGGGGCCCCGTCGGCCGCCCGGACGTCGTCGACGGGCACCGTGCCGTGCGCCCACAGCGCCTGGGCGCTCGACGCGAGCAGGTCGTCGACCGCGGGGACGGCGCGCTCCTCGAGCAGCGCCGCCGCGTAGCGGTACCAGACCCCCTTGAAGAGGCCGACGTCGCCGCCCGCCGTGTCCCGCACGTCGTCGTCGACCAGCTCCCCCTCCCGGCGGAACACCCCGCCCGTGGCGAGCTCGCGCACCGACGTCAGCGCCGTCCGCTCCGCCTTGTCGAGCCACGCCGCGTCCCCCGTGGACCTGTACAGCTCGGTGCAGGCACCGATGTACAAGCCCTGGTTGTAGGTGAAGCGCCAGTGCGTGTCGACGTCCGTGCCGCCCTCGCGCCCGAGCCCGTCCTCGACGAAGCCGTCCGGCCCGACCAGGTGCTCCTCGAGCCACGCGACCGTCGCCAGGGCGCGGTCCAGGTAGCGCCCGTCGCCCGTGCGCCGCGCCAGCCTCGCGCCGAGGATCGCCAACGGCCCGTTGGCGGGGGTGTTCTTGTAGTCCGGCTGCTGCTTGCGCCACGACAGCGACGGGCCGTGCGTGTCGTTCCACCCGAGCTCCACGACGTGCTCCCACAGCGCCAGCACGTCCGACTCGACGGCGGCCTGCTCGGCCTCGTCGGAGGTCGCCTCGACCAGCCGCAGCAGGGCCAGCGCGTACCAGAGCATGTCGTCGAAGTAGTCGTTGAACAGGCTGCCGCCGTTGCGCTCACGGATGTTGGCCGCCGTCGCGCGCGCGGCGTCCAGCCAGGCGTCGTCGCCCGTGCGGGCGAAGGCGTCCAGCCGGCAGTCGACCACGTGCGCGAGCCACCAGTAGTTGAACGTGTCGTCGGTGGGCTCGGGGTGCGCGTTGTGCAGCAGCTGCGGCGACGGCGCCCCGTAGAGCAGGTCGACGCTGTGCTGGGCGACGTCGGCGCGCCGCGCCCAGGTGCGCACCGCCGTGTCGCCGGTGGTCGTGGTCGTCATCGGTTGGCCTCCAGGATGCGGTCGCCCTGGGCGGCGGCGTCGGCGAGGGCGGCGCTGCCGCCCAGGTCGCCGGACATCACCTGCTGCAGGGCGGGGATGAGGGCGAGCGTCTCGACGTCCGAGTAGCCGGGGACCGGCGGACGGACCTTCGCGACCTCGATGGTCTTCACCATCGGGCGGAACCGGTCGTCCACCGCGTCCACCGCGCGCCTCGACGCCTCGACGTTCGCGGGGATGTTCTTGCTGATCTTCGAGAACGCGAGGCTGTTCTCCTGGTCCACGGCCCACCACTTCATGAGCTCCCACGCCCCCTCGGGGCAGGGCGCGTCGGTGGGGACGACGAGCCCGAAGCCGCCCATGGACGCGCCGGTGTCGCCCTGGGGCCCGACGACGGCGGGCACGACGCCGTACTCGAGCCCGTCGACGGCGTCCCACGTCGGGAAGTTCCACGGGCCGTCGTACTTCATCGACACGGCGCCCTGCGCGAAGGCGTCGATGCCGTCGGAGAAGCCGAGCTCGTAGACGCGGCGCTCGTGCAGCAGGTCGTCCCAGAAGTCCAGGACCTCGAGCCCCTGCGGGGAGTCGAACGCGGTGTAGCGCTCCGTGGGGTCGAGCAGCCGCCCGCCGGCCTGGCCCAGCCACATCGAGAACAGGCCCACGTCCTGGATCTCGAACCCGGCGCGCTCGAGCCGCCCGCCCTTGCGGACCGTCAGGGCCTCCGCGGCGTCGGCCAGCTCGGCCCAGGTCGTCGGCGGCGCGATGCCGGCCTCGTCCAGGTGCGCCTTGTTGTAGAAGATCGCGCGGGTGTCGACGATCAGGGGCAGGCCGAAGGCCTGCTCCCCCACGCTCATCTCGCGCACCGCCTCGGCGTAGAAGTCACCGAGGTCCACGCCGTCGCGCGCGGCCCACGCGTCGATCTGCTGCAGCGCCCCGCGGCGCCCGTACTTGGCGGTCTGCCACCGGTCCCACAGCACGAGGTCGGGCACGTTCCCCGACGCGATGCCCGTGAGCATCTTCTCCTCGAGCGCGCCCTGCGGCACGTAGTGGAAGGCGAAGTCCTGCTGGGCGGCGTTGAACGCGTCGAGCTGGGTCTGGATCTGCGTGGCCTGGTCGCCGGACCAGCTGCCCCACATGGTGAGGCGGCGCGCCCCGTCCGCCGTGTACCGCGGCCGGTTCGGCGCGGCGCAGGAGGCCAGGGCGGCGGCGCCGGCACCCAGGCCGAGCGCCCGCAGCACGGCGCGGCGGCTAACGAGCGTTGACATGGGAGACCCCCTCGATGATGTAGCGCTGGGCGAAGACGAACAGGAGCAGCACCGGCAGGCTCGTGATCACGGTGCCGGCCATGAGCGGGCCGTAGTCGGTCGCGTAGTCCGTGACGAACGACGCGAGCCCCACCTGGACCGTCCACATCTCCTGGACGTTGAGCACGATGAGCGGCCACATGAAGGCGTTCCAGCCGGCCTGGAAGGTGAGGATGGCCAGGACGGCGGCGCCCGCCTTCGCCAGCGGGAGGTACACCTGGGCGAAGATCCGGAACTCCGACGCGCCGTCGATCCGTGCGGCCTCGCCGAGCTCGTCGGGGATCGACGAGAAGAACTGCCGCATGAAGAACACCGCGAACGCGCCCGCGGCGCCCGGCAGGATGATCGCCCAGTACGTGTTGAGGAGGCCGACGCCGCCCTGGCCGAGGACGTTGTTCCCGCCGGCGAACGGGATGGCCCGCAGCACCAGGAACGAGGGCACCATCGTCACGATGCCGGGCACCATGAGGGACCCCAGCAGCGTGACGAACAGCGCCCGGCGCCCACGGAACTTCAGCTTGGCGAACGCGTACCCGGCGAGGGAGCCGAAGAACAGGTTGAGCACCACGCCGCCGACGGCGAGGACCATCGAGTTGAGGAAGTACCGCCCGAACGGCACCTCCGTGACCACCCGCTGGTAGTTCTCGAGGGTCACGGTCCGCGGGATCAGGTCCAGCGCCCCGGAGAGGATGTCCCCGGCGGGCTTGAGCGACGTGACGAGCGTCCACAGGAGCGGGAAGACCGTGAGGATCGCGACGACCACCACGGCCACCCACCACAGGGCGACGGACACGTGCTGGGCGGGGGTGCGGCGGCTGTGCTGGAGGGGGACGGCCTGGGCGCTCACGTGTTGTCCTTCCCCGTGACGCGGGCGTTGATCACCGCGAAGACGGCGATGATCAGGAACAGCACGAAGGAGATGGCGGACGCGTAGCCCATCTCGAGGTTCCCGAAGCCCTGCGTATAGATGTAGTAGACGAGCGTGATCGTCGAGTTGCCGGGGCCGCCCTTGGTGAGCACGTAGGCCTGGTCGAAGACCTGGAACGCCCCGATGACCAGCAGCGTCGAGACCAGGAACGTGGTGCGGGACAGGCTCGGCATCACGACGTACCGCAGCTGCTGCCACCACCCGGCGCCGTCGATGCGCGCCGCCTCGTAGAGCTGCGGGGGGATGCCCTGGAGCCCGCCGAGATAGATCATCATGTTGGTGCCGAAGCCGGCCCAGACGCTCATCATGACGATCGCCGGCATGGCCCACGCCGAGTCGTACAGCCAGGCGGGCCCGTCGATGCCGAACCAGCCGAGGGCCACGTTGATCATCCCGAACTGCGGGTTGAGCATCCAGTACCAGATCGTCGCCGTCGCGACCGTCGAGGAGACGACCGGCACGTAGAAGAACGTGCGGAACAGGGACGCGACCCGCACGTTCCGGTTGAGCAGCAGCGCGGTGGCGAGCGCGACGACGATGCCGAGCGGCACGAACAGCAGGGTGTAGTAGGCCGTGTTCCGCAGCGCGATGGCGAAGTACGGGTCGAGGAGGAGCCGCCGGTAGTTGTCGAGCCCGAGCCACTGCGAGTCACCGATGACCGAGTAGCTCGTGAAGCTCATGACGAGCGCCATGCCCGCCGGGACGAGCACGAAGACGGCGAACAGGAGCATGGGCAGGGCGACGAACAGCCACCCCCACCGCTCCTGGATCCGCCATTGCCGCGAGGGTCCTCGCGATGCCTGGGGCGGGGGCGCGGACGCCTCCCGGTTCCCCGGCGGCGCCGTTGCCGCCGTCGTCACCGTCATGGTTCAGATCGCCTCCTTCGCCGATCCGCACGTCCGCCTATGCGGCGTGCCTGAACACTTCCGCCCCGGGTGCCCCGGGGACGTGGTACCCGATGACGTCGAGCACGAGCTCGCAGAACATCGAGTCCGCCCAGCTGAACCACTCCCGGGTGAACTGCTCGGGACGGTCCACGTGGTACGACTCGCACATCCGCCCGCGCTCCGCGTTCACGGCGAGCAGGTCCGCGACGACGGCGCGCTTCCGGGCGGGGTCCGTCGAGGTGAGCCCGCGGACGGCGGCCGCGAGGGGCCACACGTAGCGGTCGGGGGTGTGCGGGCTGGCCAGACCGTCGCCGGTCGTGCCGCGGGTGTAGGTCGGGTTGTCCTCGCTGAGGACGAAGCGCCGCGTCGCGACGTAGAGCGGGTCGTCGAGGGCGATCCCGCCGGTGAGCGGCAGCGAGAGCAGGCTCGGCATGTTGGCGTCGTCCATCAGCAGGTGGTGCCCGAGGCCGTCCACCTCGTAGGCGAGCACCGGCCCGTGCCGGGGGTGGTCCACGACCCCGTGCCGCCGGGTCGCGTCGTCGAGCTCGGCCGCGAGGGCGTCGGCGTCGGCCGCGAGGTCCGGGTCCGGGAGGGGGCCGCGGGCGAGCTCGGCGAGGTCGCGCAGCGACGCGGCGGCGAAGAGGTTCCCGGGCACGTTGTAGTGGTGGACGCACGCGTCGTCGCTGGGCCGGAACGCGCTCCACGTCATCCCGGTGACGCCGACCGGCGACCCGTGGCCGCCGTGCGTGAGCGTGTCCGTGGGAGCGCCGTCGAACCGTTGGAACCGGTACGACGAGCGGGCGGCGTGGTCCTGCTCGGTCCGCAGGGTCGCGACGACCAGCGCGGCGGCGTCGCGGAACGCGCCGTCGAGGTGGTCGGTGCGCCCGGTGGCCTGCCACAGCTGGTGCGCGAGCTGCAGCGGGTAGGCCAGCGAGTCGACCTCGTACTTGCGCTCCCAGACCTCCGGCGCCATGTCGGTGTCGTCGCTCTGGTGGCCGGCGCCGTCGGGGCCGCGGTTGAACGCGTTGGCGTACGGGTCCTGGAGGATCTGGTGGCTCTGCCGTCGCACCAGGGCCGCGACGACGTCCCCCAGCCGGGGGTCCAGGCCGAGCAGCGCCAGGTAGGGGCGCATCTGGGCCGCGGAGTCTCGGAGCCACATCGCCGGGATGTCCCCGGTGAGCACGAACCCGGTGCCGTCGGGCTCGAGGAGCACCGCGTCGTCGAGCGTCCGTCGCATCGCGTCGGCGAAGACGACGCCCGTGCGGTGGTCGAACGCCGCGGCGACGCGGGCGGTCACCTCCTCCAGGACGCCGTCGTCCAGCATCGGTGGGCCTGCGTGGTCCATGCACTCCCGCTTCCTCGTTTATATATATCTAATAGATGGAACATATCAGCGACGCGGTGCGGTGACCAGACCCGCGCACACGACAGGGCCCGCGGCACGTGTCGTGCCGCGGGCCCTGCAGGTCGTGCGGTCAGCGCTGCCCGTAGCGGCGGCGGAACTTCTCCACGCGGCCGGCGGTGTCGACCACGCGCGCGGCGCCCGTCCAGAACGGGTGGCTGGCGCTCGAGATCTCGACGTCGACCACGGGGTAGGTGCGGCCGTCCTCCCACTCGATCGTGCGGGCGGGGCGGCCGGGGCCGGAGGCGGCGTCGCCCGCCAGCGTCGAGCGCGTGAGGAACGCGGTGCCGGCGCTGGTGTCGCGGAAGACGACGGGTCCGTAGGTGGGGTGGATGGTGCTCTTCATCAGCGTGCCTCCCTGAAGTCGACGTGGCGGCGGGCCACGGGGTCGTACTTGCGCAGCACGACACGGTCGGGGTCGTTGCGCCGGTTCTTGCGGGTCACGTACGTGAAGCCCGTCCCCGCCGTCGAGCGGAGGGTGATGATCGGGCGCAGGTCCGTGCGGGATGCCATCCGGCTGCTCCTCGTGCCTGGTCGGGATGAGAACGATTCTCAACTTCCGTGGTCCACAACCCGGGCGGGGGGTCGAACATTCCCGGTTCCCCTCCGCGCACTCGCGCCTCGCCCCCGGGAACACCCGCGGCCCGCACGGATGTTCCCCCAGCGGCCGGCGGGCCGGGAGCGTCGTACGCTCCTCGCGGACCCGCACCCACCACGGACGGGAGACACGCATGGCGGTACGCGCGCTGGCCGAACGGCTGCGCACCGAGTCGGGCGCCGCCCTGCTGCTGGTGGGCGTCACGCTGCTCGCCCTGGTGTGGGCGAACTCGCCGCTGTCGGGCGCGTACGAGCAGCTCTGGGCGCTGCCGATCCACGTCGACATCGGCGACCTGCGCTTCGACATGGACCTGCACCACTGGGTCAACGACGGCCTCATGGTGCTGTTCTTCTTCGTCGTCGGCCTCGAGGTGCGCCAGGAGCTCGCGATCGGCTCCTTGCGGCAGCGCAGCCAGCGCCTCGTGCCGCTCGTCGCGGGCACCCTCGGCGTGATCGTGCCGGCGCTGATCTTCCTCGCCGTCGCCGGCAACGCCGACCCGCACGGCTGGGGGGTCGTGGTCGGCACCGACACCGCGTTCCTGCTGGGGGCGCTCGCGCTCGTCGGGCCGGCGATGTCGAGCCAGCTGCGCGTCTTCCTGCTCACCCTGTCCGTGGTGGACGACTTCCTCGCCGTCGGCATCATCGGCGTCGTCTACTCCGAGGACGTGCGCGTCGCCCCGCTCGTCGTCGCGGCGCTCAGCCTGGGAGCCCTGTGGCTGCTGGGCCGGATGCGCGAGTGGCGCAGCTCGCCCTACGTGCTGGTCGTCGTCGTGCTGTGGGGCGCCACCGTCCAGGCCGGCGTCCACCCCTCGATCGCGGGCATGCTCGCGGGCCTCCTCGTGCCCGCCGTCGCGACGCGGCGCGACGACGTGCTCCAGGCCAAGAGCCTGTTCCGCGACTACTGGCAGTCGCCCAGCGCCGCCGTCGCCCGCAACGCCCGCGCGGGCCTCGCCCGGTCCATCTCGGTCAACCACCGCCTGCACGACGTGCTGCGCGGCCCCGTGTCCCTCGTCGTCGTGCCGCTGTTCGCCCTCGCCAACGCGGGCATCGACCTGCGCGGCGGCGCCCTGGGCGCCGCGCTCGGCTCGGTGATCACGTGGGGTGTGGTGGCCGGCCTCGTCGTGGGCAAGCTGGTGGGCATCGGCATCGGCACCTGGGGCGCGATCCGCGCCGGCCTCGGCCGGCTGCCCGACGGCGTCGGCCCGGGCAGCGTGCTGGGCGGCGCGGCCCTGTCCGGCATCGGCTTCACCGTGTCGCTGCTGGTCGTGGACCTCGCGTTCGACGGCACGCCCGCCGGGCAGGCCGCGACCGTCGGCATCCTCATCGCGATGGTGCTGTCCACCCTGCTCGGGTGGGCGATCTTCACCGTCGCGCGCGTCCGGTACGGCGAGGCGAGCGCGGACCTGCCCGTCGCCCTCACCCCCGTCGTCGACCCCGAGCGCGACCACGCGAAGGGCGACGCCGACGCCGCGCACACCGTCGTCGAATACCTCGACTTCGAGTGCCCGTTCTGCGCCCGCGCCACCGGCATGGGCGCCGAGCTGCGCGCGCACTTCGGCGACCGGGTGCGGTACGTCGTGCGGCACCTGCCGCTGGAGGACGTGCACCCGCACGCCTACCTCGCCGCCGTCGCGGCCGAGGCCGCCGAGCGGCAGGGGCGGTTCTGGGAGATGCACGACCAGCTGTTCACGCACCAGTCGCGCCTGGAGCCCGGCGACCTGCGCGAGCACGCGGCGGAGCTCGGCCTCGACCTCGAGCGGTTCGACGCCGACATGATCGACGAGACCCTGCACGCCCGCGTCCGGGCGGACGAGGCGAGCGCGATCGCGTCCGGCGCGCGCGGCACCCCGACGTTCTACCTGGACGGCGTCCGGCACCGCGGACCGCACGACGCGCGCACCCTGATCGCCGCGCTCGAGGCGCACGAGGACGACCCCGCGCTCCGTCGGCGGTCGTGACCCGGCCCAGGCCGGTCGGCTCAGGTCAGAGGGAGCGACCAGGTCTGGCCGACGAGGTCATGGCCGAAGCTGTGGTGCGGCTGCTCGTCCACCAGCGCGAACCCGGCAGCCGCGTAGATGCGGCGCGCGGAGGCAAGCACGTCGTTGGTCCACAGGTCCACGCGCTCGTAGCCGGCGTCGCGCGCGAAGCGCAGGCACTCGGCCACGAGCCGGGTGCCCACGCCGAGGCCCCGTGCCTCCGGGGTGACCAGCAGGATGCGCAGCCGCGCCACCCGGGGTTCGGGATCGGCGACGAGGAAGACGCAGCCCACCCGCTCGCCGTCGGCCTCCGCGATCCACCCGGCCTCGCGGCGCGGGTCGTGCGACCCCGCGAAGTCGGCCACGATCCGCGCGACGAGCGCCTCGAACCCGGTGTCCCAGCCGAGCTGGCGGTGGTACACCTCGCCGTGCGTCTGCACCACCCACCCAAGGTCGCCCGGCCGGTCCGCGCTCCGCACGACCACGTCTCTCGCGATGGCTGCCCCGGTCATGCGCCCCTCCGTCCACCGTGTCGGCAGGCTGCCGCCGACTGAAACGACTGTTTCACTGCCGACTAGGATAGCCCGCATGACCCGCCAGGCACCACCCCCCTCCCCCCGCCGGGCCGAGCTGCTCGAGGCCTCCTACCGCTACACCCTGGAGCACGGCCTGGCCGACATCTCGCTGCGCCCGCTCGCGGCCGCCGTGGGGTCCAGCCCTCGGGTGCTGATCCTGCTGTTCGGCTCCAAGGACGGGCTGGTGCGCGCGCTGCTCGCCCGCGCCCGCGAGGACGAGATGGGGATCCTGGGGCGGCTCGGCGCGGCGGGCGACGGTGCGGACGCCCGCGGACTGACCGACGCGGCGGGGCACGTGTGGGACTGGCTGGCGGACCCGGCGCACCGGCCGCTGCTGCGGCTCTGGGCGGAGTCGTACGCCCGGTCCCTGGTCGCCACGGAGGGGGCGGACGGGCCCTGGCACGGTTTCGCGCGAGCCACGGTCGAGGACTGGCTCGGCGTCCTCGCCGGCCACCAGCCGCCGGCCGAGCGCGGCTCGGCCGGCGGGCTGGCCCGGCGCACCGCCGTCCTCGCGTTGCTGAGGGGCGCGCTGCTCGACCTGCTCGCCACGGGTGACGACGCTCGGGTCACCGCCGCCGTCCGGAGCCAGCTGGCGGCATCGCCCGCCGCCTGACCTCCCGGACGGGCGGGCCGTGGGCGATGATGGCCACATGGGATACCAGAGCTCTCCGGCACCGACCGCCGACGACCTGCCGCACCTGCGCCGGTGCGTGGACCTCGCCCGCGAGGCGCTGGAGGACGGGGACGAGCCGTTCGGCTCGCTCCTCGTCGACGCGAGCGGCGTCGTGCGGTTCGAGGACCGCAACCGCGTCAAGGACGGCGACCAGACCCGCCACCCGGAGTTCGAGATCGCCCGCTGGGCGGCCGAGCACCTGACGCCGCAGGAGCGGCGCGAGGCCACCGTGTACACGTCCGGCGAGCACTGCCCCATGTGCAGCGCGGCGCACGCGTGGGTAGGGCTCGGCCCGATCGTCTACGCCACCGGCACCGCACAGCTCGGCGCATGGCTGCAGGAGTGGGGCGTCCCCGCCGGCCCGGTCGCCCCGCTGCCCGTGGGCGAGGTCGCGCCCGGGGTGCCGACCCGCGGCCCCGCCCCGGAGCTCGCGGACGAGGTCCGCGCCCTGCACGCACGCCTCCACGGGGTGCACGACCCCGCCTGACGGTGATTGCCTGGGGAACATGAGCACCTCCCCCGAGCCCACCTCCCCCGCCCGCAGCCCGTGGACCTGGCGGGTGGTCGTCGTCGTGGCGGTCGTGGCGGTCGCCGTCGTCGCATGGCTGGTCGTGCGCGGCAGCGGCGGCGGGGCGCCCGCCGCCGCGCCGAGCCCCACGGCCACGACGTCCGCCGACGACCCGGCCACCGGCGCCACGGACCCCACGCCCGACGGGACGGGCACCCCGGACGCCTCGACCGACCCCACGGGCGCGGCGGGCTGTCCCGCCACCGACGACGGCACGCCGTCCGGCGCGGACACCCACGAGGTGGTGGACGTCGACGGTGACGGCGAGGCGGACACCGCCTGGCTCACCGGCGGCCCGGACCGCCGGTTCGGCATCACCACGGCGTCCGGCGCCACGTTCTCCGTCGCCGTCGACTCCGCGAGCCCGCAGCGCGCGTCCGCCGTGGTGAACGTGGTCGCGGCGGGCGACGGCACGGCGCCGGTCGCCCTGGTCGACACCGGCCGCGAGGTCCAGCTGTACTCCGCGGCGGACTGCGACCTCGCCGCCACGCAGAACCTCGCCGGCGACGCCTACACGTTCGACAAGGGCTTCACGGGCCACGGCACCGGCGTCGGCTGCACAGAGGTCGACGGCGCTCTGCGCCTCGCAGGCCTGAACGCCACGACCGGCAAGGGCGAGACGTTCACCGTGACGCGCACGTTCGTGGACCTGGACGACGACGCGCTCGCGGCCACGAACGGCGAGGAGTCCACCGTGGCGCGCGGCGCCGGCCCCGACGAGCCGGTGGTCGTCACGGCGCAGGAGACCAGCTGCGGCGAGCTGGTGGCCGGTGAGGACGGGCCGGTCGAGCCGCAGTCCTGACCGGCACCCCCGGACCCGCGCGTCCGCGCAGGCCTTGCGCCCGCAGATCGACATCGATCAATATGAGGGCATGCCCGACCGTCCCGACGCCGCCGACCGGCCGTCCGCCCTGTTCGTCTGCGTGCACAACGCCGGCCGCTCCCAGATGGCTGCGGGCTTCCTGCGCAGCCTGTCCGGCGGGGCCGTGGAGGTCCGCTCCGCGGGCTCGATGCCCGCCGACCGCATCAACCCCGTCGCCGTCGAGGCGATGACCGAGGCCGGCATCGACATCACCGCCGAGCAGCCCAAGATCCTCACCACCGACGCCGTCCAGGCCTCCGACGTCGTCATCACCATGGGCTGCGGCGACGCCTGCCCGATCTTCCCCGGCAAGCGGTACGAGGACTGGGAGCTCGACGACCCCGCCGGGCAGGGCATCGAGGCCGTGCGCCCCATCCGCGACGAGATCAGGCGCCGGGTGCTCGAGCTGCTCGCGTCGCTCGGCGTCGACCCGGTCGCCCACTGACCCCGTCGCCGCCTTCAGGCGTCCTCGCCGTCGCCCGCACGGCCGTGCGCGACGCCCGAGGCGAAGCCGACCCCGGCGGGGGCGCCCACGCCGAGCGTGACGAGCTGCGGCTCGCTCGGGGCGGTGCCGCAGCACGAGCCGCCGGCCTCGTCGTCGGCCGTCAGGGCAAGGTCGGAGGAGCACACCCCGGTGGCGGGGAGGTCCAGCTCGACGGCGTCGGCGGCCGCCCGGTCCCCGGCGAGCGCCGCGGCGACGGAGCGCACCTGCTCGTACCCGGTGGCCAGCAGGAACGTCGGCGCGCGGCCGTAGGACTTCATGCCCACGAGGTAGAAGCCGTCGTCCGGGTGGGACAGCACCGCCTCGCCGTGCGGCGGCACGGTGCCGCAGGAGTGCTGGTTGGGGTCGATGAGCGGCGCCAGCGCGCTCGGGGCCTCGACGACGGGGTCGAGGCCGAGGCGCACCTCGCGCAGCATGCCCAGGTCGGGGCGGAAGCCGGTGGCGTTGACGATCGCGTGGACGTCCAGGGCCAGGGGCTCCTGCTTGGCCGTCCCGAGCACCTGCACCGACTCGGGGCCGGGGACCAGCCGCTCGATCGACACCCGGGTCAGCAGGCGCAGCCGCCCGGCGTCGACGGCCTCGCGCAGGCGGGTGCCGAGGAGCCCGCGGGCGGGCAGCTCGTCGTCGACCCCGCCCCCGAACAGACGGCGCGCCGAGCCGCCGCGTATCGCCCACGTGATCGTGGTGCCCGGCGCGGCCTCCGACAGCTCGACCAGGCTCAGCAGGGTGTTCGCCGCGGAGTGCCCCATCCCCACGACCAGCGTGTGCCGCCCGGCGAACCGCTCACGGTCCGCGCCGAGGACGTCGGGCAGCGGGCCCGTGACGAACGGCGCGGCCTCGCCCTCGCCCGCGGCGGGCAGGCCGCTCACCCCGAGCGGGTTCGACGTCGAGAACGTCCCCGAGGCGTCGACGACGGCGCGCGCGAGCACGTCGGCCACGCGGCCGTCGGCGCCCACCGTGCGCACCCGGTAGCCGCGCCGCTCGCGGCCGAGCGAGCGCGTCTTGTCCGCGCCTTCCCGCGCCACGGCGAGCACCCGCACGCCGGTACGGATCCGCGGCGCGAGCTGCGGCGTCGCGGCCAGCGGCGCGAGGTAGGCGTCCACGAGCTCGCGGCCCGTCGGGAGCGCGTCGGGGTCCGGCGCGTCCCAGCCCGTCGGCTCGAGCAGGCGCCGCGCCGCGGCGTCGACGTCGTACCGCCACGG
Organism: Isoptericola sp. NPDC057653; assembly: GCF_042799955.1. NCBI lineage: Bacteria > Bacillati > Actinomycetota > Actinomycetes > Micrococcales > Promicromonosporaceae > Isoptericola > Isoptericola sp. NPDC057653. The sequence continues at coordinate 355,788 of NZ_JBHVHP010000001.1, forward strand.
CGAGAAGAGCCGCACATGGCCCCAGGACGCGATCGCTGCGCCCGCCCGCTCCCCCGCCTCCAGCACCAGCGGTTCCAGCCCGCGCTCCAGGAGGTGCGCCGCCGCCGCCAGGCCCACCGGGCCCGCACCGATCACGACCACCGGCAGCTCGTTCCGCACGATCTCGCTCATCACCGCTCCTGACATCTCCGTCGGCATGCATCGACGTCCGTCGATGGGTCGATGGTGATGCACCTATCGACGGTTGTCAATATGTGCGAGGATGGCGGGCATGACGACGATCGAGCTCCCTCTGGCGGACCGGCCGGACCCCGGCGCCGTGGCAGGCTGCTGCGCCCCGTCCGTGGGAGACGTCATCGACCCCGGGACCGCCCGGGACCTGGCCCGGCAGCTCAAGGCCCTGGCCGACCCCACCCGAGTGCAGCTCGTCTCGATCGTGGCGGCGCACGACGGGCACGAGGCGTGCGTCTGCGACCTCACCGAGCCCGTGGGCCTCTCGCAGCCGACCGTCAGCCACCACCTCAAGATCCTCGTCGAGGCGGGCCTGCTCGAGCGCGAGCAGCGCGGCCGCTGGGCGTACTACCGCGCGGTGCCCGGCGCTGTCGACGGCCTCGTCCGGTCCCTGTCCGCGGCGCTCACGCCCGCGCCGTCCCGCGGGTGAGGAACAGCACCGGGATCAGCAGCAGCGACAGGATGCCGCCGCCGAGGGCCAGGGTGGCGTAGCTCGACCCGGCCATGACGACGCCGGACATCGCGCCGCCGCCCGCGCCCGCGAGGGCGATGAGCACGTCGACGGTGCCCTGCGTGCGGGCGCGCGTCGCGGGGGTGGTCGCGTCCACGATGAGCGCGGTGCCCGAGATGAGGCCGAAGTTCCAGCCGAGGCCGAGCAGCGCGAGCGACAGGATCAGGAGGCCCATCGAGTCGCCCGGCGCCACGGCGCCCGTGACGCCCGCGAGCAGCAGCGTCACGCCGGCGGCCACGGCCATCGGCACCCGCCCCACCCGGTCCACGAGGGCGCCCGTGACGAGCGAGGGCAGGAACATCGCGGCCACGTGGATGCCGATGACGAGGCCGACGTCGCTCAGGTCGTGGCCGTGGCCGCGCATGTGCACGGGGGTCATCGTCATGATCGCGACCATCGCGACCTGCGTCAGCACCATCACGGTCGCGCCGACGACGACGCCCGCGGGCACCCTCCGACCGCGCCCGTCACCGTCGGGCACCGCGGCGACGGGCGCGCCGTCGGACCGCGCGAGCTCCTGGGCGACGAGGAACGGGTCGGGCCGCAGGAACGCGAACAGGGTGGCCCCGGCGGCGAGGAACGCGACCGCCGCGAGCAGGAACGGCCCGGCCAGGGCGGGGAGGCCCAGCGACGTCGCGAGGCCGCCCAGCGGCTCCACGAGGTTGGGGCCGGCGACCGCGCCGAGCGTCGTCGAGACCATGGCGACGCTCGCCGCCGTCGCCCGCCGGTCGGGCGCCGCGAGGTCGGTGCCCGCGTACCGGGCCTGCAGGTTGGTCGACGTGCCCGCGCCATAGACGAACAGCGACACCAGCAGCAGCGGCACGACGTCGAGCGCCGCCGCGGTGACCACGCCGACGGCGCCCAGGCCGCCCGCCGCGAAGCCCAGCCCGAGGCCGACCCGTCGCCCGGCGCGCTGCGTGATCCGCCCGACGAGGAAGGCCGCGAGCGCCGACCCGAGGGTGAACAGGGCCGTCGGCAGCCCGGCGAGGCCCTCCCCGCCCAGCATCTCCTGCGCGAGCAGCGCGCCCACGGTGACGCCCGCCGCGAGCCCCGCGCCGCCCAGCACCTGGCTCGCGACGACGACGGTGAGCGTGCGGCGCTGGAGCCGGCGGCGGAGGTCGTCGTCGGTCGCGACGCGCGCGGCGGCCTCCACGACCCCGGCTCGGCCGGGGCGCGGGACGGGCTGGGGGGACGCCATCGCAGGCCTCTCGTTCGTGGTCGCCGGGCTGCGGTCGCCGAGCTGCGGTTGCCGGGCTCGGGCAGCGTAGCCCGCCCGACACGCCGCCGTGACGTGCACGCGGTACGTTCTGGCCGATGCTGACAGAGCGTGACGCCCCCGACGACGCGGGCGCGGTCCCGGGCCCGCCGATCGCGGCCCTGACCGGCTTCGACGCGGGTCAGGACGCCGTCTACCGACAGCTCGTGGACCAGCCGGGCAGCACGGTCGCCGACCTGCTCCCGCCGGGCGCCGGGCCGGCGCTGCCGGCGGCCGTCACCGCGATGCTGGAGCGACTCGTCGCGCTGGGGCTCGCCGTCGCCGAGCGGGACGACGTCGTCGTCCGCTACCGGGCGACGTCCCCGACCCTGGCGCTCGCTCCCCTGCTGGACGCCCGCCGCGCCGCGCTGCGGGAGGTGGAGGAGGCCGTCGCGGAGCTCACCGACCGGCACCGGGCCGCGCAGTCGCGCACCGGGGGCGGGCCGGTCGAGGTGGTCGTGGGGCAGGCGGCGATCCGCCGCCGGCTGCTGACGATGCAGCACGAGGCGCGCCACCAGGTCCGCACGATGATGCCGACCCCGAGCCGCACCGTGGTCATCACGTTCGCGGACAACTTCGACGAGGCCGAGCGCGGCGCGATGGAGCGCGGGGTCGCGATCCGCACCGTGATGGACGTCCGCTGGCTCGACGAGCCGGCCTCGCTGCGCGCCCTCGGCGGCTTCGTCGAGCTGGGCCAGCACATCCGGGTGTCGGAGGACGTGCCGATCAAGCTCGTGCTCGCCGACGACGACGTGGCACTCCTCCCCCTCGACCCGGTGCGCGACCAGACGGAGGAGCCGGTGTCGCTGGTGGTGCACCGCAGCGGCCTGCTCACCGCCCTGAGCACCCTGTTCGAGCAGTCGTTCCGCGGGGGCTGGCCGCTCGGGCTGCCCCGCGACGACGGCGAGGACGAGGGGGACGCCCGCCCCGACGTGGTGGACCGACGCATCCTCGCGCTGCTGCGTGTCGGGCTGACGGACGCCTCGATCGCGCACCGGCTGGGCATGGGGCACCGCACGGTGCAGCGCCGCCTGCAGACCCTCATGTCGGCGGTGGGAGCGGCGACCCGGTTCCAGCTCGGCTGGCGGGCCGCGGACGCGGGCTGGCTGGACGACCTCCCGCAGCCGTGACGGCGGCTTTGCGCCGTGGCGCCTTTGCGCCCGGCGCAGGTCCTTGCCCGGGGCTCCGGCCCCGGAGAGCCTTCTCGGCATCGAGCGCGAGGGCACGCCTCGCGCACGGGACGGGAGGGTACTGGTGACGACACGACGAGCACGACGCATCCTCGCTGCGGGCCTCGCCACGGCGACGACCGGCGCCGTGGTGCTGGCCGCGCCCGCGTGGGGCGACGAGACCCCGGCACCGACGACGGCGGCGCCCGCCGGGGTGGCGGTGGCCCCGGCGACGACGCAGGGGCTGGACGACGCACCGCGCGCGGGGACGCCGCGGCAGGCGGCACTGGCCTACATGGCCGACCACGAGGACCTGTACGACGTCCCCGCGGCGGACCTGCAGGTCGTCCGCACCACCACCGACGGCGCGCAGACCGCGGTGCGCCTCCAGCAGCGGCACGACGGCGTGCCGGTGTTCGGCGCGCAGTACGCGGTGCAGACGGAGCGGTCCGCGACGGCGCGGTCCGCGGCGCCCGCCCAGGAGGTCACCTCCGCCACGGGCACCCTGTACACCGACCTCACGGTGGCGACGACGCCGACCGTGAGCGAGGCGACCGCCCAGGGTCGCCTCACGACCCTCGACCCCACGCTGCGCCGCGTCGTCGGCGCGGAGGTGGGGCGCGGCGGGCTCGTCGTGCTGCCCGACGCGGCCGGCGGCTCCCTGACCTGGCACTTCACGGTCCGCGGCGCGCTGCCCGACGGCAGCCCGGTGCGCCAGGAGGTGTACGTCGACGCGCACGTGGGCGGCATCGTCCTGTCGTACAACAACGTGGACGCCGTCGACGCCGACCCGGTCGAGGCGACCGGCACCCGCATGGACGGCAGCGCGGTGACCCTGCAGGCGAACCGCGAGGCCGACGGCTCGTTCACCCTCGTCGACTCGTCGCGGTCGATGTTCGACGCCACCGGCGGCCAGCTGCGCACGTACGACGCGGAGCGCGCCCCGTACCTCGACCTCGTCGGCGGGCCGGTGCCGGAGCAGGTGCCGCTCGTGTCGTCCGCCACGGACGTCTTCGACGGCGCGAGCACGACGTCCGGCGCCGTCGACGCGCACGTCAACGCGGGCAAGGTGTACGAGTTCCTCGCCGACGAGCTCGGGCGCGACGGCGTGGACGGCGAGGGCGGCACGATGTACTCCGTCGTCAACGTGTCGAGCAACGGCAAGGACTACGCCAACGCGTTCTGGGACGGCTCCAAGATGGTCTACGGCCACATGGACGGTGTGCCCTTGTCGGTGGGCCTGGACGTCGTCGGGCACGAGATGACGCACGGCGTCACCGAGCACTCGGCCGGCCTCGTCTACCTCAACCAGTCGGGCGCGCTCAACGAGGCGATCTCGGACTACTTCGGCAACGCGATGGAGACCGCCGACAAGGGCATCGCCATGGACGACCCGACGTCCGGCTACGTGGGCGAGTACCTGTGCAACGGCGAGGGCACGCTCGAGGACTGCGCCCTGCGCGACCTGAACGACGGGCGCACCACCCAGGACGACTACGAGATGATCACCCTCGACATCGACAACGGCGGCGTGCACTACAACTCGACCATCGTGGGCGGGGCCCTGTGGGACCTGCGCAAGGAGATCGACCCGCGGCTCGCCGACCAGATCGTCTACCGGGCGGCCCAGAACTACCTCACGCCGCTGTCGGGGTACACCGCGATGCGCGACGCCGTGACGCTGGCGGCACAGTCGCTCGACGTCTCCGACGACGTGCTCGACGCCGTCGACGCCGCGTTCGACGCGCACGGCATCTCCGAGGGCTGGGAGCAGCGCGCCGGCACCCAGGACGGCACCGTCCTGGCGACGCAGGTGATCCCCGCCTACGAGCTGTACGGCGGCGTCGACCAGGAGGCCGCGCAGGTCTCCGGCGACACGTACGTCATCAGCCACGGCGACGCGATCGCCTGGGACCAGGGCGCGAACAGGTTCGGGCTTACGGTGGGACGGTTCAGCAAGCCGCACGGCAGCAGCGGGCACGAGGTCGCCGAGGAGGGCGCCTTCCTGCTCGACCCGTCCGTCGACTCGCGGCGCGTGGTCTTCACCCGGGTCACGGCGGACGGCGTCGGCATCTACGGCGTCGGCGACAAGGGCCAGGGCGCGATCAAGCGGGTCGTGGACGAGCCCGGCGTGGACGAGACCGAGCCCGTGACCGCGAACGGCACGCTCGCGTGGCTGCGCACCACGCCCGACGGCGAGACCGACGTGATGGTCCGCACCGACGACGGCACCACGACCAACCTCACCCCCGAGGCGGGCACCGTCGCGAGCACGCTGACCATGCGGCAGGGCACGGTCGCCTGGGCGGGCGACGACGGCACCTGGGTCTACGTGCACGACCTCGCGTCGGGCGAGACGCAGAAGAAGCGCATCAGCGGCTTCCTCTTCGGGCTGGTCTCGGACATCCAGCTCACGTCCGACCGCGTCTTCTACAGCGACGACCAGCACTTCCTCCTGCCGTCCACGTCGCTCTCGTCGGCGCCGCTGGCCGACCTGTCGCAGGCGGCCAAGGTCAGGACCGCGGCGTCGCTCTACCTGGCGCAGTTCTCCGTGACGGACTCGTACCTCGCGTACTCGACGTACGACATCTGGGGCGCGCTCGGGTCGTGGCAGGGACCGCCGAAGGTGAAGGTCGCGCCGACGGCCGACGTCGTCGCCGGCTCCGCCGTGTGGGGCGCCGTGACCTGCTCGACCGGCGCGCAGCTGGCGCCGGCCCTCGGCGACGGGCAGCGAGCCGTGTGGCTCGACACGTCCGCCGCGGACACGGACGTCGTCACGCGCGCGACCTTCGCGGGCACCTGCGCCTGACGAGGGGCCGACGACGGCGCGACGCCGGGGTGGGACCGTCCGGGGGGCGGGCCGCCCCGGCGTCGTGTCGCGAGGATCAGGAGAGCAGCCCGACCACCGCGGGCTGGCGCGCCCGGTCGGGCCAGGCCACGCCGAGCCGGCGGGTGGTGCGGGGGCGCAGGGGCACGTAGACGGGGTCGGCGGCGTCGGGCCGCTCGGGGCGGGGCAGCACGGCGACGCCGAGGCCGGCGGCGACCAGCCCGCGGATGGTGTCGACCTCGCTGGACTCGAAGGCGATCTCCACCTCCACGTCGTGCGCGCCGAGCATCCCCTCGACGACTCCGCGCAGCTCGGTGGTGCGGGAGAACGCGACGAACCGCTCCCCCTGCAGGTCGCCCACGCCGACCCCGGCCCGGCCCGCGAGCCGGTGCCCGGGCGGGACGGCGACGCACAGCACCTGCTCGTGCAGCAGCCGCCAGCCCGTGGGGCGGGTCGTCGGCGGCGGGGTGACGAGGGCGAGGTCGAGGACGTCGTCGTCGAGCCAGCCGAACAGGTCCTGGGCGAAGCCCTGGCGCAGCTCGAAGCGTCGCGCCGGGTCGTCGCGGCGCAGGTCGGCCACGACGCGCGGCACCAGCCAGCGCGCGACGGACTGCAGGAAGCCGAGCCGCACCGTCCGCGCGCCGAGGGCCTCCTGCCGCACGTGCCGGCGGGCCACCTCGATCTCGTCGAGGACGCGCGCGGCGTCCGCCCGGAACCCGAGGCCCGCGCGGTTGAGGGCGATGCGGCGGCCGTGCCGGCGGAACAGCTCGACGCCGAGCCCCGCCTCCAGCCGCGCCAGCGTGCGCGACACGGTCGACTGGTCCACCCGCAGCAGCGCCGCCGTGTCGCGGGTGCTCTCCGTCTCGCACAGCGACAGGAACACCCGCAGCGTCTGCTCGTCCATCCGGCCTCCTCGACTCAGATGCGATTCTGGCATCAGGCGACGCGTCCGGATCATTTTGCGCATCGACGCGCCGGGGGCACCGTGGACCGGTGACCGCCGCCCCCGAGCTCTCCGGCTCCCCGCGCTCCGCCGTCGCGCCCCTGGAGGGCCACCGCCCCGGGTCGCGGGCGTACCGCCGCACGCTGCTGGGCCTGATGGCCGGCGGGCTCGCGAACTTCTCCCTGCTCTACTACGTGCAGCCGCTGCTGCCGCAGGTCGCGGCGCACTACGACGTGTCGGCGGGCGCGTCCGCGCAGGTCCTGTCGGTGACGACGGCGGCGATGGCGGTCGCGCTGCTCGCCGTGGGCCCGGTCGCGGACCGGTTCGGCCGGGTCGAGGTCATGCGCTGGTCGCTGCTGGCGTCCGGCGTGCTGGGACTCGCGAGCGCCTTCGCCCCGACGTGGGGCAGCCTCCTCGTGCTGCGCGGCCTGGCCGGCGTCGCGCTGGCCGGCCTGCCCGCCGTCGCGCTCGCCTACCTGCGCGAGGAGATGCACCCCGGCGCCCACGCGCGCGCGAACGCCGCGTACATCGCGGGGACGGCGGTGGGCGGCGCCGTCGGCCGCCTCGTGCCCGGCCCGCTCGCGGCGATCGGCGGCTGGCCGCTGGCCACCGAGGTGCTCGGCGTCACGACGCTGCTGGCCGCCGGCGCCCTGTGGGTGCTGGTGCCGAGGCCGGCCCGGTTCACGCCGCGACCGCTGCGCCTCGCGAGCGTGGTCACGGGCACGGCGTCGGCCCTGCGCGACCCCGTCGTCGCGCTCCTGTGCGCGGTGGGCTTCGCCAGCATGGGCACGTTCGTCGGGGTGTACAACGCCGTCGCGTTCCGGCTCGAGGCCCCGCCGTTCTCCCTCGGCAGCGCCGTCACCCTCGTGTACCTGGCGTACCCGGTGGGGATCGTCACCCCGTCCGTCGCGCAGCTGCTGGCGCGACGGCGCGGGCGCGGCACCGCCGTGGTCGTCGGGCTGCTGCTCCTCGCCGCGGGCGTGGCCCTCACGGCGCCGCCGTCCGTGACGACCGTCGTCCTGGGCCTCGGCGTCCTCACCGTCGGGTTCTTCTGCGCGCACTCGCTGGTCAGCGGCTGGGCGGTGGACCGCGCGCACCGGCAGGGCCGCGGCACCGCGCAGGCGTCCAGCGCCTACCTCTTCGCCTACTACGTCGGCAGCGCCGTCATGGGTGCCGTCACGACGCACGTCTGGGAGGGCGCCGGGTGGGGCGGCGTGGTCGCCGTGTCGACGGCCACCACCGCCGGCGCCGTCGCCGCGGCGGCCGGCGCGGCCCGCCTGGACCGGAGGCCCGCGGCTCAGCGCGGCTTGGTCGCCGACAGGTAGGCGGTCGAGACGAAGCCGGTGCGCTTGCCGACGGTCACCTTCTGCCACCCCTTCGACGCCGCGCCGACGTGCGTCACCTTGGTGCCCTTCGCCAGCCGGGCGAGCACGGACGACGACGTCGACGCCTTGGCCCGCAGGTTGAGCGACGCGACGGTCACGTAGGAGACCTTGGCGGCGGGCGTCGTCGTGCCGGGCTTGGTCGCCGGCGCCTTGGTGGTCAGGTAGGACGTCGCGACGTACCCGGTGCGGGTGCCGGCCTTGACCTTGACCCAGCCCTTGGACGGCGCGGCCACCTGCGTCACCTTGGTGCCCTTCGCCAGGCGGGCCACGACGGCCGACGCCGTCGACGGCTTCGCGCGCAGGTTCAGCGACGCCGCGTTCACGTACGCCACGGTCGCCGTCGGCGCGGTGGGCGTGGTGGGCGTGGTCGGCTTCGCCGGGGCCGTGGAGGTCAGGTACGCCGCCCACACGTAGCCGGTGCGCCCGCCCGTCGTGATCTTCACCCAGCCCTTCGACGGCGCGGCCACCCGCGTCACCTTCGTGCCCTTCGCCAGGTGCGCCACCACCCCGGACGACGTCGAGGCGCCCGTGCGCAGGTTGAGCGACGCGACGTTCACGTACGCCGTCTTCGCCGTCGGCGCGGCCGGCGCGGTGGTCGTCGGCGGGGCGGTCGCGGGCCGGCGCGGGGTCACGTAGGAGGCGGAGACCCAGCCGGTGCGCGCGCCGTACGTCACCTGCCGCCAGGTGCCCGACGCGGCGCCCGGCTTCGCGGTGAGCGTCGCGGCCCGCGGCACGACGGCGAGCACGGGCGACGTGGTCGACGGCCCGGAGCGCAGGTTGACCTGGCTGCTCGCGTAGTACGTGCACGACGTGGGCGTGCTGCGCACGGCGACCCGCGTCGCGGTGGCGCGCAGGTCGACCCCGCGGCCGCGGAGGTAGGTGAGCGGGTCGGTGTGCGTCGCGCCCGCGCCGTAGACGCCGTTCCACACCTCGAGGTGCAGGTGCGGGCCGGTGGAGTTGCCGCTGGAGCCGACGTCGGCGATGCGCTGCCCCGCGGAGACCTTCTGGCCCGCGCGCACGTACCGGTCGCCGTCGACCACGTGCCCGTACACGGACGAGACGGTGCGCCCGCCGATGGTGTGCCGCACCACCACGACCTGGCCGAAGCCGGGGGTCGCGCCCGCCTTCAGCACGACGCCGTCGGCGATGGCGCCCACGCGGACGCCGCGCGCGGCGCCCATGTCCTGCCCGAGGTGCCACGTCGACGCGCCCGCGACGGGCATGCAGCGGGGCCCGTAGTACGACGAGAGGGAGTACGTCTTCGCAGGCAGCGGCGCCACGACGCCGGAGGACGCGCCGGCCGGCGGGGCGACGAGCACGGAGGCCACCCCGACGCCGAGGGCGAGGGCGGCGGCCCCCAGGACCGCGCCGAGGCGCTGCTGAACCGACGATGTCTTCACTGCGCCCCCTGGCACCAGTCCGGTCACGATCGACGTGTCGGGTTGACACCGTCAGCAGGACGGTAGGTCGAAACGCTTCGTTGCGCGCGGCGAACGTCGACCCGGGCCCCTCTAGGGTGGTCCCCGTGCCGTTCGCGATCGCCGAGGACTCCGCCACGATCGCCTACCAGGTGCACGGCGAGGGCCCGCCGCTCGTGCTGCTCGCCGGCCAGGCCAACTCGCACCGCTGGTGGGACCCGGTCCGCGCCGGCCTGGGCGACGGCCGCCGCACGATCACGCTCGACTGGCGCGGCACCGGCGCCTCCGGCCCCACGGACCGGGAGCTCACCACCCGCCGGCTCGCGGGCGACGTGGCCGCCGTCCTCGACGACCTGCGGCTGGAGCGCGCGGACGTCTACGGCACCTCGATGGGCGGGCGCGTGGCGCAGTGGTTCGCCGTCGACCACCCGCACCGGCTCGACCGGCTGGTGCTGGGCTGCACGACGCCGGGGGGCGCGCACGCCGTCGAGCGCACGCGGGAGGTGCGGCGCGCGATGGTGCAGCCCGGCCGGCGCGCGGCGCGGCGCGCGCTGCTCGACCTCATGTACACGCCCGCCTGGCTCGAGGCCCACCCGGGCCCGACGACGGTCGAGGGCGACCCGTCGATGACGCCGGAGGCCCGGCGCGCCCACCTGCGCGCCAGCGACGGGCACGACGCCTGGGAGCACCTGCCGCGGGTGCTGGCGCCCACGCTGGTGCTGCACGGCGCGGACGACGTCCTCGCCCCCGCGGTCAACGCGACGCTGCTCGGCGACCGGGTGCCCGGCGCCCGCGTCGAGGTGCTGCCGGGGCTGCGGCACGCCTACTTCCACGAGGGCGCGGCGGTGGCGACGCCGCTGGTGCGGGGGTTCCTGGCGCCCGCCGCGCGGTGACCCCTCGGGGTGACCCCCTGAGCCGCCCCTGAGCCCGGCGTCCTCCCCCGGTCGTACGCGCGGCCCCGCAGGTTCCGCTCCCGGGCCGACGACGGCGCCCCCTGCCCGTTCGTAGCGTCGTGGACATGACGCACCACGAGCCCCGCCACGGCGCCCCGACCGACCTCTCCACCGTCACGACCTCCGCCTCCCGGCGCTACCGCGGCGTCGGCGTGCTGGCCCTCGCCTCCGTCGTCGCCGTCACGACCACCGCCTGCGGCGCGATCACCGAGGCGCTGCAGGACCGGAGCTCGGGCCACACCCGGGCGTTCTCGTACGACAGCGGCGCGAGCGGCAAGGCCGCCGACGTCCTGCCGTCGTGGGTGCCCGACGGCGCCGCCGACGTCCGCGGCGTCTTCCGCACCACGGGCGACGAGGTCATCCTCACGATGGACGCCGCCCTGGCCGACCTCCCCGCGGAGTGCGCGGCCGTCGACGCCGACCACCCGCTGGTCGCGAAGCCGGCCCGCGACGGCCTCACCGTCGACGACTACCGCGTGGACGCCACGCTCAAGGCGGCCTGGTGGCCGTCCGGCCAGGAGCTGGACTCCACCCGCGTCTGCGGCGGCTGGTGGGTGGGCGCCCAGGACGGCGCGCTGTTCGCGTTCACGCCCGAGCTCAAGGCCGTGAAGGTCGAGGAGCAGCCCGACCCGTCGGACGCCCCGGCCTGACGCGCCCGCGGCGAGGGCGACGTTTTCACCCGGCGCTCCCCCGGCGGGAGCGGCGTGCGCGCCCAGCCGGACGGATCCTAGAGGGGTCCGGCACCCTCGTGGCGGCTCCCCACGCGCGGGGACCGGCGGCACGAAGGAGTGGAACGGCGATGGTCACGACTCGGCGCGGGTTCTCCAGCTTCTCGGTGGACGACCTCGACGCGGCACGCAGCTTCTACACGGACACCCTCGGGCTCCGCGTCACCACCCTCGACGAGGGCATGGGCCTGGTGCTCCACCTCGGCGCGGGCGCCCCGGTGTTCGTCTACCCGAAGGAGGACCACACCCCCGCGGCGTTCACCGTCTTCCACCTGGCGGTCGACGACGTCGACCCGGTGGTGGACGACCTGGTCGCCAAGGGCCTCACCCTGGAGCGGTACGACGGCTTCGACCAGGACGAGAAGGGTGTCGCGCGCGGCTTCATGGAGGGCGGCGACGGCGCCTGGTTCACCGACCCGGCCGGCAACGTCATCGGCCTGATGGACGGCGAGGGGGTGCGGCAGCTCCTCGACGAGATCGGCGGCTGAGCCGCACCACCCCCGCCGCCGCCGTCACTCGACGGTGACGGACTTGGCCAGGTTGCGCGGCCGGTCCACGTCCTCCCCGAGGGCGACCGCCGCGTGGTAGCCGAGCAGCTGGGTGGGGATCGTCAGCAGGATCGGGTCGAGCTCCACCTCGTTGCGCGGCACCTCGATGCGGCGCGTGGCCGCGTCCCCGAGCTCGACGCCCGGGTGGGTGATCGCGACGACGGCGCCCCCGCGGGCGCGGATCTCCTGCGCCGCGGTGATGTTGCGCTCCAGCAGGTCGTCCGCCGGCATGATCGCGACCGTCGGCAGCTCGGGGCTGATGAGCGCGAGCGGGCCGTGCTTGAGCTCGCTGGTGGGGTACGCCTCCGCGTGGCGGTAGGTGATCTCCTTGAACTTCTGCGCGCCCTCGCGCGCCACCGGGTAGCCCCGGACGCGCCCGATGAAGAACAGGCTGGGCGCCTCGGACAGCTCCTTCGCGGCCCCGGCGAGGTCCTCCTCGCCGCCCAGGATCTCGGCGATCTGGCCGGGGACCGCCCGCAGGCCCGCGATGATCCGCTTGCCGTCCGCGAAGGACAGGTCGCGCACACGGCCCAGCGCGAGCGCGAGCAGCGCGAACCCGACGCCCATGTGCGTGAGCGCCTTCGTCGACGCGACGGCCACCTCCGGGCCGGCGTGCAGGTAGATGCCGCCGTCCACCTCGCGGGCGATCGACGACCCGACGGCGTTGACGAGCCCGACGACGGTGCCACCCTTGCGCTGCACCTCGCGGACGGCGAACAGGGTGTCCGCGGTCTCGCCGGACTGGCTGACCACCACGTACAGGGTGCTCGGCTCGATGATCGGGTTGCGGTAGCGGAACTCGCTGGCGGGCTCGGCGTCGGCGGGGATGCGCGCCAGGTCCTCGATCATCGACGCCCCGAGCTGGCCCACGTAGTACGCGGAGCCGCAGCCGAGGATCTTCACGCGCGCGAAGCGGCGCAGCTGGCGCGGGTCCAGGTTGAGGCCGTCCAGCTTGGCGGTGCCGAAGCGGTCGTCGAGGCGGCCGGAGAGCATCCGCTCCACGGACTCGGGCTGCTCGTGGATCTCCTTGTGCATGAAGTGGGCGTGGCCGCCCAGCTCCAGCTCCTCGACGGTGAGGTCGATCGTCACGGCGTCGCGGGCCGTGTGCTCCTCGTCGGCCGTGAACGTGCGGAACCCGTCGGCGGAGACGGAGGCGAAGTCGCCGTCGTCGAGCAGCACCACCTGGCTGGTGTGGCGCACGATCGCGGCGGCGTCGGAGGCCACGAACATCTCGCCGTCGCCGACGCCGAGCAGCAGCGGCGAGCCGTTGCGCGCCACGACCACGCGGTCGGGGGCCTGCACGTCCACCACCGCGAGGGCGTAGGTGCCGTCGATCTGCGCGACCGCCGCCCGCACGGCGTCCTCGAAGCCGAGGCCGGCCGCGAGCTCGCGGGCCACGAGGTGCGCCACGACCTCCGTGTCGGTGTCCGAGGTGAGCTCGACGCCGTCGGCCGCGAGCCGCGAGCGCAGCACGTGGAAGTTGTCGATGATGCCGTTGTGCACCACGTGCACGCGGCCGTCGTACGAGGTGTGCGGGTGCGCGTTGCGCTCGCTGGGCTCGCCGTGGGTGGCCCAGCGCGTGTGCCCGATCCCGACGGTGCCGGTGAGGCGCGCCGGGAGCGCGGCCTCGAGGTCGCGCACACGGCCCTTGGCGCGCACCACGCGCGACGGGTGCGCCGTCGAGCGCGGGTTGAGCACGGCGATGCCCGCCGAGTCGTAGCCGCGGTACTCCAGGCGCGTGAGGCCCTCGACGAGGACGGGTGCTGCCTGCTGGGGGCCGACGTAGCCGACGATTCCGCACATGGGACGGTTGCTCCTAGCCGTAGGTGTCTAGCCGTAGATGGCGCGCCGGACCTGGCGCTCCGTGAGCTCCGGCGCCGCCACGAGGCGGTCGCGGAGCTCGGCGGCGATCTGCGTGTAGATCTCCTCGTTGCGGCGCCCGTAGGTGCGCAACGTCGCGTGCCGCCGGCGCACGTAGTCCTCGACCGGTTCGCGGTACCAGGCGAGGACGTCCTCGACGACGCGCGCTGCCTCGGACGGGGAGAGCCCCGTGGAGGTCGCGATGCGGGCGACGAGATCGGCGTCGGTCACCGGGACATCATGCGCGCGTCGCCCGCGACATGCCAGATCCTGCCCGAAATCGGGCAGGATCCGGATCGAGCTGCGGCGACGCGGCCGTCAGACGCTCGGCTTCTCGCCGGCGGCGACCTCCTGCCAGGTCACCGATCCCGGCGGGGCGCACGTCACGTCGTACAACCGTCGCCCCGGCAGCCGGTACAGGGTGGGGTTGCCCGGCGTGTGCTCGTGCACGACGGCCGCCCCGACCCGCACGTGCTCCAGGCAGGCCCCGGCGCCGCACGTGGAGCAGGTCGCCACCGCCGGCGTCACGCGGTCGAACCCGGTGGCGCACTCGTAACAGTTCATCGCTCGCTCCTTCCGACGGGCCGTCGGCGGCCCCGCGGTCGATCTGTCGATGCCTTTCACGGTACGACCGGACACCGGCGCTCGCCGGTGGTCGACCGGGCCCGCCGGGGAGCCTCGGCTAGGCGTCGCGGACGGCCTCGCCGTAGGCCTGCGTGAACCGTTCGAGGAGGTCGAGGAACGCTCCCGCCTCGTCGCCGAGGACGGCCAGCCCGTCGGCGTAGGCGCCGAGCGCGCGGGTCGTGGCCCGCTCGAAGGCGGTGAGCCCCTCGGCCGTGGGCTCGATCAGTCGGGCGGGCCGGCCGGCCTCGGTGAAGCGGCGCAGGAACCCCGCGGCGAGCGCCGCGTTGACCTGGCGGTTCACCGTCGACTGCTCGAGCCGCAGGGCGTCGGCGATCTCCCGCAGCGTGCGGGGGCGACCGCCGGAGAGGAGCCACAGCAGCCGCCCGTCGGCCGTGCCGAGCTCGCTGTGGTGCTCCGCGATCCGGCGGTTGACGTCGAGGCGCACGAGGAGCGACGCCACGCGGCGGTCGGCGGGCAGGTCGGGGCCCGTGCCGAACGGCGCGGACGCGGTCACGGGACGGGTCGCGGCGGGGCCGCGGGCTGATGTCGACGACGCGGACGACGGTGTCTCGGACGGCATCGGGATCCCTCCAGGGTTGACGCGGGGAGATATGTAGGTAGCATACACATGGTCTTATGTAACTTACACATCCCGAGGTGTGCCGTGAGCTCGTCCCCCTCCCCCGACGCCCCGCCGGCGTCACGGTCGTCCGCCCGCGCGGTCGCCGTCATCGTCGTCCTCGCGTTCAGCAGCCTGTGCGCGGCCCTCATGCAGTCCCTGGTGATCCCGATCCAGAGCGAGCTGCCCGACCTGCTCGGCACCACCGCCAGCAACACGTCGTGGGTCGTCACGGCCACGCTCCTCGGCGGCGGCGTCGCCATGCCGGTCACCGGCCGCCTCGCCGACCTGTACGGCAAGAAGCCGGTCCTCGTCGTGTCGGCCGCGATCCTCGTGGTCGGCTCCGTCGTCTGCGCCCTGTCCGACTCCGTGGGCCCGATGATCGTGGGCCGCGTGCTGCAGGGCGTCGCCATGGGCTACATCCCCGTCGCGATCAGCATGGTCCGCGAGACCGCCCCCGCGCACCTGCGCAACACCGCCGTCGCCGGCATCAGCGCCACGCTCGGCGTCGGCGGCGCGCTCGGCCTCCCCCTGGCCGCGTGGATCGCCCAGGACTTCGACTGGCACGTCCTGTTCTGGGTCTCGGCCGGCCTCGCCGCCGTCATGACGGTGGCCACCCTCGTCGTCGTGCCGCACGTGCGCGACGCCCACCCCGGCCGGCTCGACGTCGTCGGCGCCATCGGCCTGGCGATCGGCCTCGTCGGCGTGCTGGTCGGCGTGTCCAAGGGCAACGACTGGGGCTGGGACCAGGCCAGCACGCTCGGCATGATCGTGGGAGGCGTCCTCGTGCTGCTCCTGTGGGGCTGGTACGAGCTGCGCCACCACGACCCGCTGGTCGACCTGCGCACCACGGCCCGCCGGCCGGTGCTGCTCACCAACATCGCCGCCGTGCTCATCGGCTTCGGCATGATGGCGCAGTCCATCGTCGTGCCGCAGCTCCTGCAGATGCCGGAGGCCACGGGCTACGGCCTGGGCCAGACGATCCTCGAGGCCGGGCTGTGGATGGCCCCGGCCGGGCTGATGATGATGGCGTTCACGCCGGTCTCGTCCCACCTCCTGACCCGCCTCGGCGGGCGCAGCACGATGGCGATCGGCGCGACCGTCCTGGCCCTCGGCTACGTGGTGGCCGTGTTCCTCATGGACGCGCCCTGGCAGCTCATGCTCGCGTCCTGCGTGGCGTCGGCCGGCGTCGGCATCGGGTACGCCGCGATGCCCACGCTGATCCTCACCAACGTGCCGGCCACGGAGTCCGCCGC
The DNA here is from genome assembly GCF_042799955.1 of Isoptericola sp. NPDC057653. NCBI lineage: Bacteria > Bacillati > Actinomycetota > Actinomycetes > Micrococcales > Promicromonosporaceae > Isoptericola > Isoptericola sp. NPDC057653. Next base: position 372,115 of record NZ_JBHVHP010000001.1, read on the forward strand.
GAGCGTCGGCCTCAACAGCCTCATGCGCTCCATCGGCACCACGGTGGCCGGCGCTGTCATGGCGATCGTCCTGACCAGCCAGACCACCGTCCTGGCCCCGGGCACCCCCGCCATCCCGACGGGCGGGGCGTTCCAGCTCTGCTTCGTCATCGGCGCCGTCGCAGCGGCCGTCGGCGCGGTGATCGTGCTGTTCATCCCGCGGCCGCGCGGCAGCCGGCCCGACGAGGGCCGGCACCTCCAGGCCGTGCCCGACGCCGAGGGCGACGCCGTCCTGGTCGGCTGAGGCCCCTTCCTCGCCGTCCCCGGGCCTACCGTCCGGTGACGGCGAGGAACGTCACCAGCGCCGTGACGAGGACGACGCCGACGGCCGCCACGACGTGAACCGTCGGGCGGCGCCGCAGCACCGCGACGAACTCGCGCAGGTACGCGCTGGGGAAGAAGTAGCCCGCCGTCGGTGCGCCCACCGCGTGCACGTCGAGGCCCAGGTCCATCGCCTCGAGCGCGGCGCGGGGGGCGTGGAAGTTGTTCGTCGCGACGAGGTACGGCCCCGGGGCGCCGTGCTCGCGCAGCAGCGCGACGCCGAGCGTGAGGTTCTCCCGGGTGGTGCGCGCGCGGTCCTCGACGAGCACACGGTCGGCGGGCACGCCGTGGTCGGTGAGCCACTCCCCCATGGCGACGCCCTCGGGCCGGTCCTCGTCCGCGCCCTGCCCGCCCGACGGCACGATCGGCACGGGCCCGCCGTCGGCCCCCAGCCGCTCGGCCGCCTCGACGCCGGCCCGGAGCCGCGCCGCCAGCAGCGGCGGCACCCGGCCGCCGACCACCTTGGAGCCCAGCACGATCACGCCGTGCGCGGGCACCCGCGCCGCGAAGCGCCGGTAGAGCAGCGTCTGCGCCACGAAGCCCAGGAAGACGAACCCGAGCCAGGCCGTGCCCAGCATCAGCCCGACCACCAGCCCGAGGGTCCAGGGGACGTCGAGCACGAACGGCGCGACGACGACGAACGGCGCCGCCAGCATCGCCAGCCCCAGCAGCAGCGACATCAGGTTGCCCAGGCTGCGGCGCTCCCTGCGCACCATCGTCAGCCCGTTGACCACGAGGAACACCGGCAGCACCAGGACGCCCAGCGCGAGGAGGCCGAGCACCAGGAACGAGGCCACCCCCATGACGGTCTCGCCGCCCGGTGCCAGGGCCACCAGCTGCCCGACCAGCGCCGTCGCCGTGTACCCGACGGCGAGCGCGAGGAAGCCGTTGCGCAGCCGGCGCGGGTCGACGCGCACGGAGTGCGCGAGCCACACCGCCCAGAACGCGCAGGCCGCCACCGACAGGGCGACCGACCAGAGGGTGGCTTCGACGTCGGCCATGCCGGAGGACTCCAGGGGTGAGGTGCGGGGACTGAACGCAGGATAGGGGGACGCGCGGCGATATGGCCTGGGGAGCCGGGGCGATGACGTGCTCTGATACCCCGCATGACCTCACGCATCTCGCACACGACCTTCGACGCCCGCGACGCCTACGCCCAGTCCCAGTGGTGGAACCAGGTGCTCGGCTACACGGACGTGCCGGGCGACCCCAACCTGCCCGGCCACGAGGAGTGCATGATCGTGCCGCCCGCCGACCACGACGCCCCGGCGGAGAGCCACGGCCACGTCCTCTTCATCGAGGTCCCGGAGCCCAAGGAGATCAAGAACCGCCTGCACCTCGACCTGCGCGCCACCGACCGCACGCGCGACGAGGAGCTGGAGCGCCTGCTCTCCCTCGGCGCGACGGTCGTCGCCGACCGCCGCACGCCCGACGGCGGCGGCTGGGTGGTGCTGGCCGACCCCGAGGGCAACGAGTTCTGCATCCTGCGCAGCGCCGCCGAGCTGCAGGCCGCCGGCCTGGCCTGACGCCCCGGGGGGTCCCGGTCCGGCCCGGCTCAGGCCCGGGTGATCCGCGCGACGGCGTCGGCGAGGAGGGCCGCGTCGTACGGGCCCTGGCCCTCCGGCCGGTCGAGCGTCCGGTGCACGGCCAGGCCCTCGATCAGCGCGTCGAGCATGCGCGCCGTCGCCGGGTCGAAGTGCCGCTCCAGCGCGCGGCGTGAGCGCGCCATCCACGCGGTGGTGAGGTCGCGGAACGCGGGCTCCCGCGCGGCCAGCGTGTAGAGCTCGTGCGTGAGGACGAGGTCGCGCCGGGTGCCGGCCACGTCGGACACGAGGCCGACGACGGCCGCGCGGGCGTCGTCGGCGTCGGCCGCGGCGCCGAGGCGGCGCTCGAACTCGTCGCTCACGGTGCGAGCGAACCGCCCGAACGCCTCGCGCAGCAGCTCGTCCATGCCGGCGAAGTGGTAGGTCATCGACCCGAGCGGCACGTCCGCCGCCTCGGCGACGCGGCGGTGCGACGTGCCGGCGACGCCGTGCGCGACGACGACGTCGAGGCACGCGTCGACGATGCGGTCGCGCCGCCCCGGGTCGGTACGGCGAGGGCGGCGGTCAGGCACCGGCGCCGCCGTCGTCCTCCGCGATGCCGCGCACGACGCGCGCGGGGTTGCCCACCGCGACGACGTTCGCCGGGACGTCGCGCGTGACGACCGCGCCGGCCCCGATCACCGAGTTGTCCCCGATGGTCACGCCGGGGCACACGATCACGCCGCCGCCGAGCCACACGTTGTCGCCGAGGGTGATGGGCCGCGCCGCCTCGAGCTTGTCCCGGCGCGGGGTGGGCTCCACGGGGTGCGTCGGGGTGAGCAGCTGCACGTTCGGGCCGATCTGGCAGTCCTCGCCGATGACGATCGGCGCGACGTCGAGCGCGGTGAGGTGGTAGTTGACGAAGGTCCGCGCGCCCACGTGGAGGTTCTCGCCGTAGTCGACGTACAGCGGCGGCCGCACCACGGCGTCCTCCCCCAGCGTGCCGAGCAGCTCGGCGAGCACCGGGCGGGCGCCGTCGGGGTCGGCGGGGGCGGTCCGCGCGTACTCGTCCTGGAGGCGGGCGGCGCGCCGGGCGCGGCGCTCGATCTCCGGGTCGTCCGCGACGTAGAGGTCGCCGGCGAGCATGCGGTCGTGGTTGCTGCGGGGGTCGCCGGCGAAGTGGTCGGTCGTCATGCGCGGCAGCCTACCCGCGATATGTACGACCGTACATATCGTGGACGGGGGTCGGCGGGGCGGGCACCGCGCCCTCCGGGCGCGGCGGGGCCGCGCCGCGTCTACCGTGCCCGCAGGGGCGACCGCCCCGGTCGGCGCGAGCGGCACGGAGGCGGCATGGTCGACGGGACGGGAGACACCTCGCCGTGGCAGGGCTTCTGGGAGCGCGGCGGGCTGTGGCGCGCCCTCCTCGCCGCCGCCGCGTACCTCGCGCTCTACCTCGGCGCGGGCCGCGTGATCGGCGTGTGGTTCGCCCACTCGGTGGACCCCGACGACCTCTTCGCGACCCCCACGGGCGTCTTCGTCGCCCTCGCCCTCCCGCTGCTCGTCGGGGCCGTGGTGCTCGTCCTCTTCGTCGCGTCGCTGCGCTGGTTCCCCGTGCTGTTCGGGCCCCAGCCCGCGGGCCGCGGCTGGATGTGGGTGGCGCCCGCCATCGCGCTCGTGCCCGTGCTGCTGCGCGCGGCCGGCGTGGACTACGGCTCGTACGCGGCCGGTGTCGTCGTGACCACGCTGTTCGCCGGGCTGCTCGTCGGGTTCGTCGAGGAGGTGCTGTGCCGCGGCGTCGTCGTGACGCTGCTGCGCCGCGGCGGCTCCACGGAGTGGGTCGTCATGGTGGTGTCGTCGCTCGTGTTCGCGCTGCTGCACTCGGCGAACGCCCTGTCCGGGATGGCGCCCGCCACCGTCGCGCTCACGGTGGTCTACACGTTCGGCTTCGGCGTCGCCATGTACCTGACGCTGCGCGTCACCGGGAACCTCGTCTGGCCGATCCTGCTGCACGGCGCCTTCGACCCGATGCTGTTCCTCGCCACCGGCGGTATCGACGAGACGACGACCCTCGCGCCCGTCAGCCCCCTGCTCGCCCTCGCCACCCCCACGAACTTCCTGTTCATCGCGCTCGGCCTGGTCTCGCTGTTCCTCGCGCGCGCCGTGAACGGTCGCGCCAAGGGGCACGACACGCCCCGCCCGGCCGCGGCCTGACGCCCCTCGCCTCCGCTAGGTTCGCCGGCATGTCCCCCACGTTCGTGCTGGTCCACGGCGCTTTCGCCAACTCGTTCTCGTTCGCGCCGCTGCAGGCCGAGCTGGCCCTGCGCGGCCTCCGCTCGCTCGCCGTCGACCTGCCCGGGCACGGCTTCGAGGCCACCTTCCCGGCCGCCTACCAGGCGCCGCAGGACCCGGCCGCGCTCGCGACGGCGCCCGGCGCGATCCAGGGCGTCACCCTCGCGGACAACGCCGCCCACGTCGTCGGCGTCCTGGAGCGGGTGCGAGAGCACGGGCCCGTGGTCCTCGTCGGGCACAGCCGCGGCGGCGCCACCGTGACCGCGGTCGCGAACGCGCGACCCGACCTCGTCGACCGCCTCGTGTACGTCTCCGCGTGGGCGCCCGTGGACCTCGACGCCGCCGCGTACAACGCCGAGCCGGAGATGGCGACGGTGGACGCCGCGGCGCTCGCGGGCGCGCTCGCCGCTCACCCGGCCGACGTCGGGCTGCTGCGCTGCAACTTCCGCACCGCCGACCCGGACGTGCTCTCCGGCCTCAAGGCCCTCTTCCTCGCCGACGGCACCGACGACGAGTTCCGCACCTTCCTCACCACGTTCCAGCCCGACGAGAACCTCGACGTCGGCACCTCCGACGACCGCGCCCAGGCCGCGACGTGGGGCACCGTGCCGCGCACCTTCGTGCGCCTCAGCGAGGACGCCAGCATGCCGCTCGCGATGCAGGACCGGCTGATCCGCGAGGCCGACGCGCTCACCCCGGACAACCCCTACGACGTGCGGACGCTGCGCGCCAGCCACCTCAGCTGGCTGGTGCACCCCGCTCCGGCCGCCGACCTGCTCGCGGAGCTCGCGGCTCGCTGAGCGGGGGGTGCAGCACCAGCACCACGACGATCAGCACCATGATCACGGCGGTGAGGGTGACGGGCACCGGGATCACCGGGTCCAGCAGCACCAGGACGGCGCCCACCGGCACCACCGCGTTGACGACGCGGTCGGCGTTGTCGCGGATCGCGATCCACCAGATGCCCAGCACGAACACGGCGATGGGGATCGTCACCGTGAACGACGCGGCCACGTCGGACAGCGCGGTGTGCCCGGTGAGCGCGTCGATCTCCACCTCGATGCCCGCGGAGAACGCGCCGGCCGCGGCGAACACGAAGTAGTGCACGTAGCCGTAGCGCAGCGACCGCGACAGCCGGGCCTCGCCGAGGGCGCGGTGGTGCGGCGGCCAGAAGTAGATCCACCACAGCGCGGCGGTGACCACCACCGTCAGCACGGCGATCGAGACCAGCGAGGCCAGGTCCTGCTCGTCGTGCAGCGCCTCGATGATGGCGTTCGACGACGCCAGCAGGCTCTCGCCGAGCAGGATGAGCGTGAACAGGCCGTACCGCTCGGTGATGTGGTGCGGGTGCCACGGCGTCCGGCCGCGGGTCTCCGCGACCACCGGCACCGCGACCTCCGCGACGATCAGGAGGAGCACCACGGGCGTCTGCGCCGCCTCCGGCAGCAGGAGCATGCCGAGCCAGCAGACCTGCACCACCGCGATGCCCAGGGCGTACGCCCGCGTCGCCCCGCGGGTGGGTCCCGCCGTCCGCGACGCCCGCAGCCACTGCGCGATCATCGCCGCGCGCATGACCACGTAGGCGAGCACGACGACGGTGAGGTCGCCGTCGACGAAGACCGGCTCGATCCCCGCGGCGAGCACCAGCACGCCCGACATCTGCACGATCGTGAGCACGCGGTAGAGCCAGTCGTCCGTGTCGAACGACGTCGCGAACCACGTGAAGTTCATCCACGCCCACCAGATGCCGAAGAAGACGATGCCGTAGGACGCCAGGCCGCCCGCGACGTCGCCGTCCGTGAGCGCGTGGTGCAGCTGTACCGACGCCACGCTCACCGCGACCACGAACACGAGGTCGAAGAAGAGCTCGAGCGTGCTCGCGGTGCGGCCCGGCTCGTGCGGGTCGCGTGCGCCCATCCGCACCAGGCGGGAGCGGGCGGGGGTCTCTGGCGTGCTCACGCGAGACATCGTGCACCCGGCGGGGGCGACGGGCCACGCGCCCGGCCCGCGGTTACGCTGCCGGGGATGTTCTCGGACCGCAGGCGCCGGCGCGCAGCCCGGCGGGTGAAGCCCGGCGACGGGCACGCCCTGCAGCGGTTCCGCTGGTGGCAGCCGCTGTCCCGCGCGCTGTTCCACCTGCGCGTCGCGGGCCCCGAGGGTCGGCCCGAGACCTGGTCGGTGGACGTGCGGCTCTGGGGCGACTCCGACGACGGCGAGGTGCGGTCCCGGCTCTACCTCGACGGCGCGCACCAGGCGACGTCGAAGCTCCCCGCCGAGTTCCCGGTCACCGGCGGCACCGTGCAGGTCGAGACGAGCGGCTACGGGCTGCGCCGCTGCCACTACGTGACGCCCGACGGGCGCGAGCGGCAGCTGGTGCCCGACCCCGCCTCCGCCGAGGGCCGCCGGGCCCGCCTCGACCGCGAGCGCCCGGGCCTGAGCCGCGGCATCGGGGCCCTCACGTGGGTCGTCCTCGCGGTCGCCCTCGTGCTCGGCGTCCCGCAGCTCGTCGAGGAGATCTCGCAGATCCCGCCCGTCGCCGAGCGGTTCGGCACGTTCACCTCGCCGGTCCGGCTCCCCGGGAGCCTCAACGTCGCGCTCCTGGTCGCCACCCTCCTGGCCAGCACCGAGCGCGCGCTGCGCCTGCGCTATCACTGGCTGCTGGACGGCGGGCTGTTCGACGGCGACGGCTAGCCGTCGGAGGAGATGCTGCGAAGAACCTGCAAAGCGATCGATATCTATTGACTTTCGATAGGTATGGACGCCAGGCTCGGCCGCATGTCACGCACCCAGCGCCTCGTCGGGCCCCTGCGCGCCCTGCTCGTCGCGGTCTTCGCCGCCCTCCTCGCCGCCCAGGTCGCCGTGCTGCCCGCGGCCTTCGCGCGGATGGCCGTCGAGTCACCCGACCTGGCCCCCCTGCGCTGGCCGCTGCTGGTGCTCGCCGTCGTGGGCCTCGCGTGCGTGCAGGCCGTCATCGTGTGCACGTGGCGGCTGCTGACGATGGTCCGCGACGACCGGATCTTCTCCGACCACGCCCTCGTCTGGGTGAACGGCATCGTCACGGCGGCGGCTTTCGCGTGGGTGCTGGTGCTGGCCGCGTTCGCCCTCCTCGTGGCCGCCGAGGGGCTGGCCGGTCTCGCCGCCCTGCTCCTGCTGGTGCTCCTCGTGGGCGCCGCCGTCGGGCTGCTCATGGTGGTGCTGCGGGCGCTGCTGCGGCAGGCCACGGAGCTGCGCACCGACCTCGACGGGGTGATCTGATGGCGATCGTCGTCCGCCTCGACGTGGAGCTCGCGCGCCGCAAGATGAGCGTCGGCGAGTTCGCCGAGCGCGTCGGCCTCACGCCCGCCAACGTCGCCGTCCTCAAGAACGGGCGGGCCAAGGCGGTGCGGTTCGCGACGCTCGACGCCATGTGCCGGGTGCTCGGCTGCCAGCCGGGCGACCTCCTGGAGCGGGTCGACGACGACGAGACCATCGACGAGACCGTCGACGGGACCGTCGACGAGGGCGGCGACGATGCCTGACGTCCTCGTGGTCGGCGCCGGCCTGGCGGGGCTGTGGACGGCCACCGAGCTCGCCCGGCGGGGGCACGACGTCGTCCTCGCCGACCGGCGCACCAGGCTCGACGCCTCCGTGCGCACCACCGGCATCTTCGTGCGCCGCACGCTGGAGGACTTCGACCTCCCGCCGGAGCACCTCGGCCCGGCGGTGCGGCGCATGGTGCTCTACCCGCCGTCGCACCGGCGGCCCGTCACCCTCGACAGCGCCCACGACGAGTTCCGCGTGGGCGACATGGCCGCCCTCTACCTGACGCTCGCGGAGCGGGCGGTCGCGGCGGGCGTGCGGCTCGAGCTCGGCACCCGGTACCTCGGGCGGCGCGGGGACGCCCACCTGCTGCACGGCCCGCGCGGCCCGCAGGAGGTGTCCGCGACGTTCGTCGTGGGGGCCGACGGGGCGCGCTCCGCCGTCGCGCGGGAGCTCGGCCTCGACCGCAACCGCGAGCTGCTGGTCGGCGCGGAGGAGGTGTACGCCCTGCCGCCCCGCGACGCCCGGCCCGGCGTCGTGCCCGCCTTCCACTGCGTGCTCGACCCGCGCCTCGCTCCCGGGTACCTCGCGTGGGTGCTGGACGACGGCCGGCACGCGCACGTGGGCGTCGCCGGGTACGCCGACCGGTACCCGCACGGGCTGCGCGACGCGCTGCGGCGCTTCGCCGCGAGCGCGCCGGGCCTCGCGGGCACGGGCCGGCCGGAGGCGGTCGAGCGGCGGGCCGGGCCGATCCCCGTCGGAGGGTTGCTGCGCCGTATCGCCGGGCCGCACGGGCTCCTGGTCGGCGACGCGGCGGGCGCCGTCTCGCCGCTCACGGCGGGCGGTCTCGACCCGTGCCTGCGGCTGTCCGAGCATGCGGCCGACGTCCTCGACCGGGCCCTGCGCACCGGCGACCGGCGGGAGCTGGCGCGGTACGACGGCGCCGCGCTGCGCGCCCGCTTCCGCGGGCGGCTCACCCTGCGCCGCGGGCTGTCCCTGGTGCGCACGCCCGCGGCGGCGGGGGCCGGGGTCGCGCTGCTGCGCACGCCCCCGGGCCGTGCCGCCGCGCGCCGCATCCTCTTCGGGCACGGGTCGTTCCCCGACCCCCGGCCGGCGCCCGCCGTCCCGCGCGAGATCGCCCTCGCCATGCCGGGCGCGCGGGGCTAGATTCCCCCTGTGCCGCCCGTCGAGTCGCTCCTCGCCTTCGCGCTGGCCTCGGTCGTGCTCATCGCGATCCCGGGGCCCAGCGTGCTCTTCGTGGTCGGCCGCTCGCTGTCGCTCGGCCGGCGCAGCGGCATGGTGAGCGTGCTCGGCAACGAGCTCGGAGCGCTCGTCCCGGTCACCGCGGTGGCGCTGGGGGTGGGCACCCTGGTCGCGCAGTCGATCGCGCTGTTCACGGTGCTCAAGCTGCTCGGCGCCGCCTACCTGGCGTACCTCGGCGTCCAGGCGATCCGGCACCGGCGGGAGGGCACCGACGTCGGGGCGGACCCGCGCGCGCGGCCCGCGTCGTCGTGGACGGTGCTGCGCCAGGGGTTCGTGGTCGGGGCGACCAACCCCAAGACGATCGTGTTCTTCGTGGCCGCGCTCCCCCAGTTCGTCGACTTCCACGGCGAGGCCGTGCCCCTGCAGATGCTGGTGCTGGGCCTCGAGTTCACGCTGATCGCGCTCGTGCTCGACGGCACGTGGGCGTTCCTCGCCGGCACGGCCCGCGCCTGGTTCGCCCGGTCGCCGCGGCGCCTCGCGGCGATCCGCGGCACCGGCGGCGGGATGATGCTGGGCCTCGCCGGCGCGCTGGCGCTCACGCCGGCGAAGTCCTGACCTCAGACGGTCAGCAGCACCTTCGTCGCCCGGCGCTCGTCCATCGCGGCGTACCCCTCGGCCGCCCGCTCGAGGGGCAGCGCGAGGTCGAAGACCTGTCCCGGGTCGATCACCCGGTCCCAGATCAGCCGGACCAGCTCGGGCAGGAACCGGCGCACCGGCGCAGGGCCGCCGTGCAGGTGGATGCCGGCCATGAACATGTCGTCCCCGGGCAGCGCGACGTCGTGCGAGACGCCGACGAAGCCCATGTGGCCGCCGGGGCGGGTGGAGTGCACGGCCTGCATCATCGACTCCTGCGTGCCGACGGCCTCGATCACCGAGTGCGCGCCGAGCCCGTCCGTCAGCTCCTTGACGCGAGCCACGCCCGCGTCCCCGCGCTCGGTCACGATGTCCGTGGCCCCGAACCGGCGGGCCAGGGCCTGCCGGTCGGCGTGCCGGGACATGGCGATGACGCGCTCGGCGCCGAGCTGCTTCGCGGCGAGCACGCCGAGCAGCCCGACCGCGCCGTCGCCCACCACGGCGACGGTCTTGCCGGGGCCCGCCTCGGCGGCCACGGCGGCGAACCAGCCGGTGCCGAGCACGTCGGAGGCGGCGAGCAGCGAGGGCACGAGGTCGTCGTCGGGCATCCCTGGCGTCGCGACGAGAGTGCCGTCCGCCAGGGGGATGCGCGCCCGCTCGGACTGCGTGCCGAGGGTTCCCATGAGCACCCGGTGCACGCAGTAGGCCTGGTAGCCGGAGCGGCAGATCTCGCACGTGTTGTCGGACGCCCAGAACGAGCCGACGACGAAGTCGCCGACCTTGACGGTCCGCACGTCGTCGCCGACCTCCTCGACGACGCCGACGTACTCGTGGCCCATCACGGCGTCGTGCACGTCGTCCGCACCGCGGTAGGGCCACAGGTCGGACCCGCAGATGCAGGTGGCGGTGACGCGGATGACCGCGTCGGTGGGCTCGAGGATCCTCGGGTCGTCACGCTCGACGACGCGCACGTCGCCGGGGGCGTGCAGGATGACTCCGCGCATGGTGGTGCTCCGTTCTGAGGGGTTGTTCAGGAGTGGACGGTGTCCGCGTCGAGGGCGACGCGGTGGACGGAGGGCGCGCCCGCGCCGGCGCGGGCGCCGAGCGCCAGCAGGGCGACGGTGGCGAGCGAGACGGCGGTGACGGTGACGAGGCCGAGCGGCAGGATCGCCGCCGCCCCGCCGAGGCCGACCAGCGGCGCGGCCACCCCGCCGAAGCCGAACCGCACCATGCCCAGCAGGGACGACGCCGTGCCGGCGAGCCGCGGGTAGCCGACCAGCGCGAGCGTCGTCGCGGGGGGTGAGGTCGTGGCGACACCGCTCGCGAGCGCCAGCAGCGCCACGACCACCACCCACACGGGCATCGTGGTGGTCCCAGCCAGCAGCAGCCCGAGGGCGCCGAGTCCCGCGAGGCCGGTGCCGACGGCGAGCGTGCCCGGGACGCTCCGGCGCTCCGCGGCGCGACCCGCGAGGAACCCGCAGGTCATGAACCCGGCGGAGTTGAGGCCGAAGGCGAGCGCGTACCCCTGAGGGGACAGCCCGTAGACCCCTTGCAGCACGAAGGTCGCACCGGCCAGGTAGGCGAACAGCGCGGCGTACGCGAAGCCTTGGTGCAGCACCGCGGCCACGAAGACCCGGTCGGACAGCAGCACGCGGAAGTCGCGCCCGGTCCGGCCGAAGCCGCCGGCGATGCGCCGGTCGGCGGGCAGCGTCTCCGGGAAGGCGACGACCACCGCACCGAGGACGACGACACCGACGGCCGCGAGGAAGACGAACAGACCGCGCCAGTCGGTGACCGTGGTCAGCTGCCCGCCGAGCAGCGGCCCGACGACCGCCGCCAGGCCGCCCGCCACCGTGAGGCGGCCGTAGAAGCGGATCAGCGCGCCGCCGTCGTAGACGTCGCGACCCGCGGCCTGCGCGACGACGATGCCGACGCCGCCGGCCAGCCCCTGCACGAGCCTCGCGACGACCAGCAGCTCCACGGTGGGGCTGGCCGCGCAGAGCGCGGAGGTGACGACGTACGCGACCACGCCGACGAGCAGCACCCCGCGCCGCCCGAGCCGGTCGGAGAGCGGCCCCGCCACGAGCTGTCCGGCGGCGAGGCCCACGAGGCAGGCGGTCACCGTGAGCTGCGCGACCGAGGTCGTCGCACCGAGGTCCGCCGTCAGGGCCGGGAGGGCCGGGAGGTACAGGTCCATGGAGATCGGCCCGAACACGGTGAGCAGGAGCAGCAGCGCGGGCAGCGTCCGGGCGAACCGGTGCTGCGGCGCGGCGGGCTGGACGGGTGCGGGCATGTCCACCAGCGTGCGTCGTCCGACCGGCGCGCGGGAGTCACTGACGAGACGTGTACCGCCAGGGCACCCCTCGCGCCCGTCGCCGTCGACGGTCCGCACCTAGCCTGGCGACATGGACAACCGGGCCGAGGTGCGCGAGTTCCTCATGTCGCGCCGCGCCAAGGTGACTCCCGAGGAGGCGGGCCTGCCGGCGGGTTCGCACCGCCGGGTGCCGGGCCTGCGGCGCGGCGAGGTCGCCATGCTGGCCGGCGTGAGTGTCGAGTACTACGCACGGCTCGAGCGCGGCGCGGTGGCCGGCGCCTCGGCGTCGGTCCTCGACGCCGTGGCTCGAGCCCTCCGGCTGGACGACGCCGAGCACGCCCACCTGCTCGATCTCGCGCGCGCCGCGGACGGCGTCCCGACGTCGGGGCGTGCCCGGGGTCGCGCGACCCGGCCCGGCGTTCCGCGGCCGAGCCTGCAGTGGGCCCTGGACGCCATCACCGACGCGGTCGCGTTCGTCCGCGACCCGCGGCAGAACCTGCTCGCGACCAACTCCTTGGGCCGCGCGTTCTACTCCCCCGTCATCGGCGACGGCGGCCGGGTGCCCAACCTGGCGCGGTTCCAGTTCCTCGACCCGGCGGCGCCCGACTTCTACCCCGACTGGGACGTCATGGCCGAGATGTGCGTGGCGGTCATGCGCGCGGAGGCCGGCCGGAACCCGCACGACCGGGCCCTCCAGGACCTGGTCGGCGAGCTCTCCACGCGGAGCGAGGTCTTTCGTACCCTCTGGGCCGCACACGACGTCCGCATCCACGGCGCAGGCACCAAGCGGTTCCGGCACCCCGTCGTCGGCGACCTCACGCTCGCCTACGAGGAGCTGGGGGTGACGGCCGAGCCCGGCCAGGTGCTCCTCGTCTACACGGCCGAGCCCGGATCGCCGTCCGCCGAGCGTCTCCGGCTGCTCGCGTCGTGGGGCGCCGACGCCCGCGGCGCCGTCGGGCGGGCCGGATGACGGCCCGCGTCACCCGGGACGACGTCGTCGCGTTCCGCCTCGCCGCGCACGGCCTGGCCGCGCGGGCTCCGGCCGGCGACCTCGCCGTCGTCGCGGGCCGCTGCGGGGTGCAGGACAGCCCGCCCGGGTCGGCGCTGCTCGCGCTGCACGCGCGGGCGGAGGGGGTCACGCGCGAGGGCGTCGACGCCGCGCTCGGCGAGGAGAGGTCGCTGCTGCGCACGTGGGCGATGCGCGGGGCGCCGTGCGTCGTGCCGACCGCCGACGCCGCCGCCTTCACGGCCGGGGTGCTGCCGCCCGCCGAGGAGGCCCGCCGGCATCTGCTGCTGGGCGTCGGGCCGTCGCTGGACAGGCTCGGGCTGAGCCTGACCGATGCGGTCGACCTCACACGCGCGGAGCTCCGGGGCGTGCTGGCCGGTCGTCGGCTCGCGATCGGCGAGCTCGGCGCGGAGCTGGCCGCGCGCATCGCCCCCGGCCTGCCGTCCGCCCGCCGGGCCGTGTGGGAGGCGGAGGGCCCGTACGCCGCCGGCCAGCCCCTCGGGGAGGGCGTCGTGCACTTCTGCCTGCGCGTCCTCACGCTCGAGGGCGTGCTCTGCTTCGCCCCTCGCGACGGCAACCAGGCCCCGTTCGTGCTGGTCGACGAGTGGCTCGGCCACCCGCTCCCCGAGGTCGACCCGGCCGCGGCGCGGGCGGATCTGCTGCGGCGCTACCTGCACTGCTACGGCCCGACCACCCGGGCGGCCTTCGCCACGTGGGCCGGCGTCCGCGCGGGCGACGTCGGCCCCTGGTGGGACGAGGTCGCCGACGAGCTCGCTCCGGTCGAGGTGGCGCCCGCCGCCGGCGGGCGAGCCTCCCGGGGGTGGCTCCTCGCCGACGACGTCGACGCCCTGGCCTCCGCCGCGATGCCGACAGGCGTGCGCCTCCTGCCGCCCCGCGACCCGTACACCCAGCTCCGCGACCGCGCGACGATCGTCGCGAAGGAGCACCACCGCGCCGTGTGGGCGCCCGTCGGCGACCCCGGCACCGTGCTGGTCGACGGCGAGGTCGCCGGCACCTGGCGGCCCCGCGCGAAGGGGTCCCGGCTGACCCTCGCCGTGACGACGTTCGGACGGCTCCCTGACCGCGCGACCGCCCTGCTGAACGACGAAGCCGTGCAGGTCGCGGCGCTGCGCGGCTCGTCCACCGTGGACGTCGAGCTCACGACAGCCTGACGACGACCCACACCCCCTTTTCACCCGGGCCGCCACGACGCTGCGGGGTACTTTCCCGGCATGCGCATGAACGACCTCTCGGCGGAGCCCGTGCTGATCCCGGTGCGCGGGCGCGCCGTGGGCCCCGTGGCGTGGACGCTGGCCTGGTCGTTCGCCCCGGCGCGCGGCCGGCGGGCGTGGGCGGCGGTGACCTGGCCGGTGTGGGTCGCGCTCGTCGTGGTGCTCGGCGGGTTCGCCCACCGGGACGCCGAGGTCGTGGCGCGGGTGACGTACCGGCGGTCGTGGCCCTCCCTCCGCGCCGTCGGGAGCGTGCTGGCGATCTCGGTCTCGACCGGCGCGGCGCTGGGCATCGTCTCCGGCCTGGCGGCGGGGATCGGCCCGGCCGCCGACGCTCTCGTCACCGCGGCGGTCCTTGCCTGGCCGGCGACCGCGCTGCTCCTCCTGGTCGTGGCGGCAGGCCGCGCGGGCGTGGCGATCGCGAGGGCCCAGCGCCCTGCGCGGCTCGCCGCCTCGCGGGAGCAGCGCCGCGCCGACGTCGCGGCGATCCGTGCGGCGGACTGGACGGTCGACTACGCCGCGTCCCGGGGACCTGGCGGCGGGATCGCCCTGATCGCCCGCCACGTCGGCGAGGTGGTCCCGCCGGGCGAGACGGTGCGGACGCTCGCCGCCTCGGCCCGGCACGCCGCCGTCTACCGGCGCTTCGGCCTCGAGCCGCTGCCCAGCCGGCCCCTGCTGCTGGTGGGGACGGTGCCGTCCACGCACTGAGGCGAAGGACGCCGCCGCGCCCTGGCAGGATGGCCGTCACTCCCCACGAAGGACGGACACCCATGGCCTACTTCCGCCGCACCGGCGCGACGACGTTCCAGCCCACCGAGCACGTCGGAGGGGCGTGGAGGACGGACGAGCAGCACGTGGCGCCGACGCTCGGGCTGCTCGCGCACCTGGTGGAGGCCGACCGGGAGAAGCGTGGCCGCGACGACCTGGCCGCCACGCGGCTGACGTTCGACATCCTCGGCCCGTACCGCCTCGAGGAGATGACCACGGACGTGCGGGTGCTGCGCCCGGGCCGCGGCGTCGAGCTGGTGCAGGCCGACGTGGCGTGCGGCGGCCGCCCGGTCGTGACGCTGCGCGCGTGGCTCACCGCCGTCGGCGACACGCGGGACCTCGCGGCCGGCGCGCCCGCGCCGCTCCCCCGACCCGACGACACCCCGGTGTGGGACCCGACCACGGACTGGCCCGGCGCGTTCGTCGCGTCGATCGACGTGCGCCGCACGCTCGCCGAGCCCGGGCGCGGCACGGTGTGGGTGCGCACCGACCACGACCTCGTCGAGGCCGAGGAGGTGGGCACGCTCGCCCGCACCGTCGGCCTGTTCGACGTCGCCAACGGGATGTCCGTGCGCGCCGACCCCCGGAAGGTCGCCTTCCCCAACGTCGACCTCTCGGCGCACCTGCACCGCGCCCCCGCGGGCGGGTGGCTCGGGTTCGACACGTCCGTGGTCTTCGGAGCCGGCGGCGCGGGCCTCACGTCCAGCGTGCTGCACGACGAGCACGGGGCGTTCGGCACCCTCGCGCAGGGCCTGGTGGTCCGCGCGCTCGACGCGTGACCGCCCGGGCGCGTCGGCGACCCGAGGACGTTGTCGTTTTCTGCTCGGTCGGCAGGGCGGGAGCCGTTCCCGCTCAGCAGGCGCCACTCCAGGCGAGCGGGAAGACCCCGCTGAGCCGCAAGGGGTGCGGCCCAGCGGGCGCCCCTCCTGTTCTCCCGACGGAGCAAAGAACGACACCGTGCTCCGAGCGACGACTCGCCGTGCGGCGCGCGGCCGTCAGGCCGAGGCTTCGGCCTCGCGCGCGTCCTCGACCTTGCGGCGCACCAGCTCGACGATGCGGCCGAGGTTGAGCGTCCACCCGACGCCGAAGACGTGCGGGCTGAGCAGGTGCTCGCCCTCCGGGTCCCAGACCCGCTCACGGACGCGCGCGAGGGTGGGGACGCGGAACTCGTAGGGGACGAACCCGGCGACGGTGCCGTGCCAGGTGCGGTCCTCCTTGTCCTTCTGCAGCTCCTTGGTGATCGCCGCGACCACCAGCGCGACCATGATGAGCTGGAACAGGTTGGGGCCGCCCCGCTTCCTGCCGTGCTGCGCGTGCTTGTCGAGGTGCTGCTTGCCGTGCTGGATCTCCTGCTTCTTGCCCATCTCGGCCTCCGCTCGTCGTGGCGCTCGTCGTGGCGCTCGTCGTGCTGCTCGTCGTGGTCCTCTCCCATCGTGCACCAGGAGGACGCGCCTGGTCAGCGCGGGGGGCGGGTGAGCACGACGGCGACGGCCGCGACGACGCACACCGCCGCCGTGGTCAGCAGGCCCACGGAGAAGCTGGCGCCCGCCGCGATGAAGCCGACGACCAGCGAGCCGAGCCCCGTGCCGGCGTCGAACCCGATGTTCCACACGGCGCTGGCGGTGCTGTGCTGCCGCGCCGGCACGGCGGCGAAGGCGGCGACGAGCGTGAGGTTCTGCAGGCTGCCGTAGGAGACGCCCACCACCGTCATGCCGAGCAGGAGCAGCGCCGGGCGGGCGCCGCCGTCCGCGATCGCGGCGGCGCACAGCGCGAGTCCGCCCGCGCAGACGAGGAGCAGCGGCGCGAGGAAGACGCGCGGCCCGAAGCGGTCGGCGAACCCGCCCACGCCCCAGCGCGCGAGGGCCGTCGCGGCCGTGAAGCCGAGCAGCCCCGCCACCGCCGCGCCCGCGCCGCCCGCGAACTGCGGGGCGAACGTCAGCAGCGCGCCGCCCGGCGTCGTCACCGCGAGGAGCACCAGCGACGGCATCAGCAGGGCGAGCAGCGTGCGGCCCCGGCCCGTCGCGGCGACCGTGTCGGGCGCGGCGCCGGTCGTCGCGTCCGCCGCCGCGGCGTCGAGCCGCCGGCCGAGCCGCGCCGCGAACGGCGCCGCGAGCACCGGCAGCGCCCCGAGGGCGAAGACGACACGGAAGTCGAGGGTCTCCGCCACCCACGCCGAGCTCGGCACCAGCACCAGCTGCGGGAACGCGATCGACAGCCCGTACAGGCCGATCGCGCGGCCGTGCCGCGGCCCGTCCACGAGGGCGGCGACCGCCGTCGACCCGCACACCGTCAGCACCGCGAACCCGGTGCCACGGACGGCCGACAGGGCGAGCAGCCAGCCGAGCTGGTCGGTGGCCATGAACAGCAGCGACGGCGCGCCCAGCAGCACGACGCCCACCACCATCGTCAGGCGCCACCCCACCCGGTGCAGCAGCCACGGCACGGTGGTCTGCGTGAGCACCGTGGCCAGCATGAGCACCGCGTTGACGAGGCCGGCGCCGCCCTCGGTCGCGCCGCCGCGCACCGCCCACAGGGGCGCAGCCGGCAGCAGCAGCGCGTACCCCGAGAAGCCCAGCGCCGACATCGCCAGCAGCGGCCGGAACCCGGGGACGCGGGCGACGGACGACGACGAGCGGGGGGCGGGACGGCGCATCGGGCGAACCTACCGCGGGCCGGGTGTCACGCCCCGACGAGCGCCTCCCCGAGCGGGGTGCGCACGTGCAGCACCCGCGGCCCCTCCCGGCGCGAGTCGACCAGGCGGGCGGCGCGCAGCAGCGTGAGGTGGTGCGACGCCGTCGAGACGGCGAGGCCGCCGGCGGCCGCCACCTCGGTCGTCGACAGCGGGCCCGTGAGGGCGAGCAGGACGCCCGCGCGGCCGGCGCCGAGCAGGTCGGCGAGCGCCCCGGACGTGTCGGGGGCGTCGTCGGCCCAGCGCTCGGAGATCCCCAGCGCGGGGTAGAACAGCGTGGGCTGCGCGGGCGGCTCCGTGACCACCGAGCACCGCGGCGCCATGACCGACGGCACCAGCACCAGGCCGCTGCCCGCGCAGTCGAGCACCTCGCCGTGCATCCGCAGCCGCACCTGCACGGCGTCGGGCGCCCAGGTCACCGCCTCGTGCAGCGTGTCGACCATGGCGCCGAGGCCGAGGGTGGTCACGCGGCGCGACCGCGCGCCGATGTCGGCACGCAGCAGGCGCTCGAGCTGCGGCCACGTCGGCGCGAGGACGGCGTCCCACACCTGCACCCAGGCGTCCGCCGCCAGCGCGCGGGCCCGCTCCGGGTCGTCGGCGAGGGCCCGCAGCACGCGCTGCTCGGCGCCCTCGGTGCGGTCCACCCGCTTGAGGAGGTCGACCCGCACCGACGCGAGGTCCGCCTCCCGCATCCTCGCCACCTCCTCGTCGGGGCCGAGGTCCCAGCCGGGCGTGGAGGTGAGGAAGTCCGGCAGGTACCCGTCCGGGCCCACGAGCAGGCGCAGCAGGTCGAACGCGCGGGCGGGGGCCCGGCCGCGAGCCCGCCGCAGCCACCCCCACTGCAGCGGGTGGTACTGCGGCCGCCCCAGCACGCGCACCGCGTGCGCGAGCTCGTGGCCGGGCGAGACGCCGAACCGGATCGCCGAGACGTCGTCGGGGGCGAGGCGGAGCTCCACGACGTTCCGGCGCTGCTGGCTGGGCACGGCGTCACCGTAGCCTCACTTCAGCAGGCCGTTGATCCGGTCGTTCACCTCCGTGAGCGTGGAGACGTCGCGGTCGCCGATGTAGATCTCGTCCATGATCGGCGTCATCATCGAGTCGATCGCGCCGAACTGCTCGGTCACCGGGAAGAAGAGCGTCTGCTTCTTCTCCACCAGGTCCGTGAACACCGAGACGTCCAGGCCGCGGTCCGCGAACGCGTCGATCGCGGCCGCGGTGCCGGCGGGCCGGGCCGGGAACACCACCCCGGCCTCCCCCACGAGGCGCTGGCAGTCGTCCGAGCCGAGGAACTCCACCCAGCGGGCGGCCTCCTCGGGGTTCGGGGACTGGGCGCTGATCGAGTCGGCGAGGCCGTTGTACATGGAGACCGGGTGGCCGACCGGGCCGCTCGGCAGGCTCGCGATGCCCAGGTCGACGCCGTCGAGGTTGGCGTACGTGCCGAGCATCCACGACCCGTTCGCGGAGATCACGGCGCGCCCCGAGCCGAGGGCCTGCTGCGGGTTGGGCTCCGTGCCGACCTCCTCGTACGGCGCCATGAACCCCTTGTCGACCAGGCCGAACAGCCACTTCAGCGAGGACTGCACGCGCGGGTCGTCGAAGTGGTACTCCGTGCCCCACACGTCCGCGTCGGTGAACTTCCAGCCCGTCGCCCCGGCCAGCCACGACCACGTCGTCTGACCGGAGGTGCCGCCCGACCCGTTCGAGGCCATGCCGTACACGGCGACGTTCTTCGGGTCGAAGCCCTCCTCGTCGCCGCGCACCCCGTTCTCGTCGACGCTGAGGTGGGCGAGGACCTTCTCGAAGCTGCCGCCGTCCTCAGGGTTCCAGTCGAGGCCCTCGAGGTCCGCCGGGCCCAGACCGGCGTCGGACAGGACCTTCGTGTCGTAGAACAGCGCGACCGTGTCGAAGTCCTTCGGCATGCCGTACTGGGCGCCGTCCTGCCCCACCCACAGGTCCGCGAGGCCCTCCTGGAACCCGCCGTAGTCGACGTCGCGCGTCGCCCCGAGGGTGTTGAGGTCCAGCAGCAGCCCCTTCTGCGCGAAGCCGGGGTACTGGGTGAGGTGGTCGGTGAAGACGTCCGGGCCGGCCCCCGCCACGAAGCCGGCGGTGAGCTTGCGCCAGTAGTCGCCCCAGCCGTACTGGCTGATCCGGACCTCGAGGTCCGGGTTCTGCTCCTCGAAGGCGTCCGCGCAGCGCTGGTAGGCGGGCAGCTGGTTGGCGTCCCACAGCCAGTAGTCGACGACGACGGAGTCGTCCGCCGCGCCGGGTGCCGCGCACCCCGCGAGGGCCAGGGTGCCGGCGGTCAGTGCCGCGGCCAGGGACGCCGCGGTTCGACGTGTACGCACGATGGGCCGCCTCACTTGATCCCGTTGAAGCCGATGGAGTTGACGATCCGTCTCGCGAACGCGAGGAAGAGCAGGATCATCGGCAGCGCGGCCACCAGGGTCGCGGCCATCAGCCCGGCCCAGTCCGGCCCCGTCTGCGGGGTCTGCGCGTTGAAGTTGCCGAGCGCCACGGTGAGCACCCGGGAGTCGTCGGTGTAGGAGACCATCAGCGGCCAGAAGTAGTCGTTCCACGACCCGATGTAGGTGAGGATCGCGATGGTCGCGATCGGCCCCACGGACATCGGGATGATGATCGCGAAGAAGACCCGGACCTTGCTGGCGCCGTCGATCAGCGCCGCCTCCTCCACCTCCGTGGAGACGTTCATGAAGAACTGCCGCAGGAAGAAGATCGCGAACGGGGTCATGAACAGCCCCGGCAACATGATGCCGAGCAGCGTGTCGATCAGCCCCAGCTCCCGGACCAGGATGAAGTTCGGCAGCAGCGTGAAGATCACCGGCACCATCAGCGACAGCAGGAACACGGCGAACACCGCGTTGCGGCCCCGCCAGTGCAGGCGGGAGAACGCGTACGCCGCCATCGCGGAGAAGAACACCTGGCAGACGGTGACCACGGTGGCCACCACCACCGAGTTGCGCAGGTAGAGCCAGAAGTCGATGGACGCCCCGGAGCCGCCCTGCGCGATGGCCTCCTCCGTGGACTGCAGCCCGAAGACGCGCTCGAAGCCGCCCCAGCTGAAGTCGACCGGCAGCAACGAGGTCGCGTTGGCGTACAGGGCCCCGTTGCTGGACAGCGCCGTGCGCAGCATCCAGTAGAAGGGGAACAGGGTGATGAGCAGCAGCAGGCCCATCACCACCCAGGCCACCACCTTGCCGATGCTGGGCGGGCGGCGGCGGCGCGGGGCCGGCACGTCCTGCGAGGTGGGTGCCGCGGTGGTCGCGGGTGCGGCCGGAGCCGTCGTGGTCTCGGTCATGGTCGCCCGCTCCCTAGTTCAGGTCCGTCTGGCCGGCCCGCGTCATGCGGTACTGGAAGAAGGTGACGACCACCAGGATCAGCAGCATGGCCACGCTCAGCGCCGACGCGTAGCCGAAGTCGAACTGCGCGAACGCCTTGTCGTAGATGTAGAGCTGCAGCACCCGGCTGGCGTCCACGGGGCCGCCGTTGGTCGTGACCGCCACGGTGTCGAACACCTGGAACGAGCCGATCACCGAGATGATCAGGACGAGGCCGAGGATCGGCCGCAGCAGGGGCAGGGTGATGCCGAAGAAGGTGCGCGTCTCCGAGGCACCGTCCACGCGGGCCGCCTCGTACGTGGTGTGCGGAATGGTCTGCAGGCCGGCGAAGATCAGCAGCGCCGTGTAGCCCATGTGCCGCCAGACGTTCACCACGGCGATGGTCGGGATGGCCCACTCCTCCGAGGTGAAGAAGCCGATGCGGTCCAGGCCCATCCACTCCAGCACCTGGTTCCCGATGCCGAGCTGGTAGTCGAGGATCCACAGGAACACCAGCGCGGCGACCACGTTCGAGACGAGGTAGGGGGCCAGCACCAGCGAGCGCAGCAGCGTGGAGCGGCTCAGGCGCTGCATCAGCATCGCGAGCAGCAGGGCCACCGCGGTCTGGAGCACGATGTTGATCACGACGTACTCGAGCGTGACCCGGACGGCGTTCCAGAACACCGGGTCCGCGACCATCTCCCGGTAGTTGTCCAGGCCCACGAACCGGGCCGGGCTGAGCAGGTCCCAGGACGTGAAGCTCAGCCAGATCCCGCGGACCAGCGGCCAGAAGTAGAAGACCACCAGGCCGATGGTGGCCGGCAGGATGAACGCGAGGGCGAGCCGGGTGTCGTCCCGGCGGCGCCCCACCCGTTCTCCTCGGACGGTCGGTGCGGACGGTGCAGCCATCGATGTACCTCCTTGCGTCGTTGCAGGCGGTGCTCGGGGAACGGCCCGGCGTCGCCGATGACGCCGGGCCGGTGGTGCGCGCTCAGTCGCGGGCGGGGCGGCCCCCGAAGTCGGGGATGGGCAGCCGGTGGCCGCCCGCGAGGGCGGACTCGTGCGCCACGATGCCGGGCGCGGTGAACGCCGCGGACCGCCAGGCGTCGACCGGCGGGTGCTCCCCGGTGACCACGCCGCGCACGAAGTCGTCGGCGAGGAAGTGGTGCGAGCCCTCGTGCCCGTTGGGGGCCTCGGCGTACGCGGCGGGCAGCCGGGTGCGGTCGTGCACGGGCGCGGACCCGGACGTGAACGCCTCCCGCAGCGCCGGGTCCACGTCGGCGAGGTCGGCGTCGTCGCCGTTCCCGCGGACCGGGACGAAGTCGGCCGAGACGTCCGTGGACGTCTCCTTGTCGTTCCACACGCTCTGGTGCGCGAGCTGCTCGAAGCTCGCCTCCGTGCCGAAGAAGCGGAACCGCGACTCGCGGATGTGCGACGGGTAGCCCACGCGGCGCATCTCGTTGGTGCGCATCGCGCCGCCGTCGGACAGCTCGAAGAGCGCCGTCGCGTTGGAGAAGCTGTTGCCGAACTGGCTGACCTCCCGGTCGAAGACGCCGTCCCCGCGCTGGTCCTCCACGCCGATGCAGCTCACGCTGACGGCGCGCGTCGGCAGGGCGCCGAGGACGCCGCCGATCGCGTGGGTCGGGTAGAGCATGGGCGGGTAGCTGGCGGTGGCCTTCCAGTTCTCCCCGCCGCTGTACTGGTAGGCGGCGTAGAACCCGAGGTCCATGTCGTGGACGTAGTCTCCCTCGGCGTAGAAGACCCGGCCGAGCGCGCCCTCCCGCACCTTCTCCCGGACGAAGACCGTGGCCGGGTTGTAGTAGCTCGTCTCGCCCATCATGTAGGTGAGGCCGGTGCGCTCGACGGCGTCGATGATCGCCTCGATGTCGGTGAGCTCGGTGGCCATCGGCACGGCCGAGTACACGTGCTTGCCCGCCTCCAGCGCGGCCAGCACCAGCGGCGCGTGCGTCCACCGCTGCGTGAAGATCGCGACGGCGTCGACGTCGGAGTCGAGCATCTCCTCGAAGCTGTCGACGACGGTCGCCCGGTCGTAACGGTCGGCCAGCGCCTTGGCGCGCTCGGGGACGAGGTCGGTGATGGTGAGCCGGTCGACGTTCGGGTGCAGGTCCCAGAGCGTCGCGAAGCTCCGGGAGAACTGCCCGGCGCCGACGATGCCGATGCTGATCGAGCCGGCGTCCTCGGCGAGCGGGACGGTCGGGTCGAGGGGAAGTGCGGACAACGGTGCCTCCTGCGTGGGTCGGGTCATGCCGGTGCGGTGTGGTGGAGCGGGGGGTCGACGAGCATCCACTGGCAGGCCACGACGGCGGCGCCGCGGGCCCACTCGTCGAAGCCGGAGGAGAAGGCGACCACGGTCGGCGCGGTCGCGTTCGGGTCGAGGTGGTCGGCGATCGCGGCGTCCATGCGCCGCCGGGCGTGGGCGATCATGCCCAGCCCGTCGCCGGCGAGGATCACCGCGGGCAGCCCGAGCATGTTCGCGAGCTCCGCGACGAGGACGCCCAGGGCGTGACCGGCGTCCTCGAAGACGCGCAGGGCGGCGGCGTCGCCCGCCTCGGCGAGCCCGAGCGCCTCCTCCAGCCCGAGGTCGGCGCGGCCGTGCGGCACGCCGATGCCCCGGGTGATGGAGGCGGTGGTGAGGAAGGCCGAGGCGCAGCCGCGGTGCCCGTGCGTGCAGACCGGGCCGGAATCGGCGACGCGGGTGTGCCCGATCCGGCCGACCTTGCCCGTCGGGCCCGCGAGCACGCGGTCCTCGATGACGATGCCCAGCCCGACGCCGACGCCGACGGTCAGGACGGCGAAGTCGCTCATCCCGCGGCCGGGCCCGGACCAGTGGACGCCGGCGGTCAGCGCGCGGGCGTCCTCGCTGAGGACGGTGGGGATGCCGGTGGCCTCCTCCAGGATCCGCGCCAGGGGGACCTGGTCCCAGCCGAGGAAGGCGTTGGCGCGCACGGTGTCGTCGAACCGGGACATCTGGCCGGCGAGGCCGACCCCGAGCGCCTGGATCTCCCCCGGGCCCGCGAGTTCGTTCACCAGTTCAATGATCTCGGCCACGACGGTGGCCTGCTCGACGTCGGCCAGGGGGCGGTGGGCGAAGGCCTGCACGCTCCCGGCGGCGTCCGTCCGGACCGCGTACGCCTCGTCCGCGGTCACCTTGACGCCGAGGAACCGGTGGTGGTCCGCCCGCAGCGCCAGCGGCGCGCCCGGGCGCCCCGGGCTCTCGGCGGCCGTCAGGGCCGTGACCTCGCCGATCAGGCCGGCGGCGAGGAGGGGCTGCGTGATCTTCGTGATGCTCGCCGGCGACCGCTCGAGGCGCCGCGCGAGCTCCGCCCGCGAGAGCGGCCCGGCCAGCAGCAGGGCGCGCACCACCGCCCGGGCGGAGGGCCCGAGCGAGCCGAGGCGAGGAAGGTCTGCGCGGCGCTGCACCCCCACACCCTGGCGCCTATTCCTTCACCGTGTCAATGAATTGGTCCGGATCCGTGTCCCGGGCGCCGTCCCACGCGCGTCGGGCTCACGACGCGCGGACGTCCGGCCGGGCCGCGAACTCCGCCAGCAGCCGCGCGAACAGCTCCGGCTGGTCCTCCCCGAGCAGCGTCGACGAGCCCTCCACCACCTCGAGCCGCGCGTCCGGGTAGAGCGCCGCGAGCCGCGGCCCGTGGTCGGCCGGCATGAGCCGGTCCTGCGCCGCCCACACCACGAGCACCGGCCGGGTGAACGCGCCCCACCCGGCGGCGAGACGCAGCAGCTGGTCGCGGGGCGGGGCGCCCCGCGCGAACCTGGCGAAGTCGCGCCGCACGCGCCGGTCGCGGGTCGCCGGGCGGAACCAGTCCACGAGGAGGTCGTCGGGGATGCCGGCGACCGACATCCCGCCGTACCCGCCGGGCATCCGGCGGAACGCCCGTACGCGGAACAGCTGGAGCAGGAGCCACATGCCGCCGGGCATCCGCGCGACGACCCCGAGCGCCTTCGCCGGCCCGGGCGGGAAGTTGTCGAACGCCTCGCAGGCCGCCAGCACGAGGCGCCCGACCCGCTCCGTGCGGCCCTCGTTGATGAGGAACTGGCCCCCGCCCCAGTCGTTGAGGACCAGGGTCACGTCGGTGAGGTCGAGCGCGTCGAGGAAGTCGCCGAGCAGGCGCGCGGTGCCCCGCTGGGTGAGGTCCGCGTCCGGCCGCAGGGGCATGCGGTGCCCGCCGAGCGGCAGGGTCGGGGTGATGACCCGGAAGCCCGGGAGCAGCGGCACCACCTTGCGCCAGACCCGCGAGTCCATCGGCGGCCCGTGCCCCAGCACGACCACCGGGCCCGGGCCTCCCGTGTCCTCGTACGCGACGGGTCCCGCCGCCAGCTCCACGACCGCCATGTCGCGCCTCCCGGCCTCGATTTGATAGATCGTTCTAGTCATCGCCACCGTAGGCTGGTGCCATGACCGCGGCAACCCCCACGCCCCCGATCCCGCTCCTCGGGCCCGCACCCGACGGCGCCGGGACGCGCACCCGGATCCGGCACGCGGCGGCGCGGCTCTTCGCCCGCCAGGGCTACGCCGGCACCGGCCTGAAGCAGGTCGCCACCGAGGCCACCGCGCCCTTCGGCTCGATCTACCACTTCTTCCCGGGCGGCAAGGACGCGCTGGCGGAGGACATGATCCGCACCACCGGGCCCGAGTTCATGGCGCTCGTGCTCGGGCTCCTCGACGAGCGGGACGACCCGGTCGACGCCGTCCTGCACGCCTTCGACTCCGCCGCCCGCGACCTCGTGGCGGGCGACTACGCCGACGGCTGCCCGGTCGCCACCATGGCCCTCGACGTCGTCGACACCCGCCCCGCGCTGCGGGCCGCCGCCGCCGACGTGTTCGCGGACTGGCTGGCGGGCGGCACCGCCTGGTTCGCCCGGCACGTCGACGCCGACCGGGCGCGCGACCTCGCGCTCGCCATGGTCATGCTCACCGAGGGGGCGTTCCTGCTGGCCCGCACGACACGCGACCCCGAGCCGCTGCGCGCGGCCGGCCGCAGCACCGCTGCCCTGCTCGAGGCCGCGCGGGCGGCGTCCGGGCGGCCGTCCGGGAGCTGACCGGGGAGCGACCTTTCGACCGACGTCGAAACGCTCGTGCGGCGCTGCGGTCGTCACGAGGCTGGGGACACGTCGCGGGCACCGGCCCGACGACGGCCCGCCCTCGCGAAGGAGGACACACCATGACCTCGGTGGTCACCGCCGACACGGTCCGCATCCCCGGCTCGCGCACGCTGCGCTTCGAGGGTCGCGACCACGGCTCGGGCGTCTCGTTCTTCCTCGTGACGAACGACCCGGGCCAGGGCCCGGACCTGCACCGCCACCCGTACACGGAGACGTGGTCGGTGCTGGAGGGCGAGGCGACGATCCGCATCGGCGACGCGAGCGTCGTCGCCCACGCCGGCGACACCGCCGTCGTGGGGCCGGACGTGTGGCACGGCTTCACCAACACCGGCACCGGCGTGCTGCGCATGATGTGCATCCACGCGTCGGCGACGATGATCCAGCAGTTCCGGCAGGACGAGACCCAGGACGACACCAAGGAGACCGACTGATGTCCTTCCAGGCGTACCTCGACAACGTCGAGACCACGACCGGCCTCACCCCGCG
Source organism: Isoptericola sp. NPDC057653 (assembly GCF_042799955.1). NCBI lineage: Bacteria > Bacillati > Actinomycetota > Actinomycetes > Micrococcales > Promicromonosporaceae > Isoptericola > Isoptericola sp. NPDC057653. The sequence goes on from NZ_JBHVHP010000001.1 coordinate 398,611, forward strand.
GGAGCTGGTGGCCGCCGCCGCCGAGCAGGGGTTCGGCCCGGACAGCAGGACCACCCCCGTCGTCGCCTGGCTCAAGGAGACGTACGGGATCGGGCACGGCCACGCCCAGGCCGTCGCGCACGTCATCGTCAAGGGCGACCGCATCAGCTCCAAGCACGTCGGGTCGGAGGGGTCGCACCGCGACGCGAGCGACCGGCTCTGGCTCGACGGCAAGGACTCCCGGCCGGCGGACTGGTGACGGCCGGGCGACGCGTCAGTCGCCCGGCCACTCCCCCGTCCACCGCTCGAACGCGCGCGCCCCGCCGCGGTCGATGACCGCCTTCACGACGGCGAAGATCGCGCCCTGCAGCAGCGAGGCCAGCAGGATCTCCCGCAGGCGGTACTCGGACTGCAGCGGGGTGGGCGCGTCGTCGGGATGGCCGGGCGCGACCCGCTTGTAGACCTGCTTGAAAACCTGTGCGGCCACGATCCCGCCGACGATCGAGCTCACGATGCCGACGGGCCGGTACAGGATCTTCGCGGCCTTGCCGCCGCTCTTCTCGGTGCGGACGTCGTCGATGTCCTCGCTCATGCCTCGACGCTAGGCCCGGCACGCCCGTCCCGCACGGGACGCCGGCCGCCGTCGACGTTCGTTACAGTGCCAGGGTCGCCGCGGCCCCGCCCGCGGCCGACCCCAGGACCGACCGCCGAGGAGGACGCATGATCCGCACCGTGCGTCCCCTGCTGACCGGGCGGCACGGCCGGCTCGCCGGCGTCCTCCTCGTGCTCACGCTGATCGCCGGCGTCGTCGTCATGCACGCCATGAGCGGCTCCGCGACGCGGCACGGCGCCCCCCACACGGTCGCCGTCGCCGCGGAGCAGCACGTCGCCGCGCAGGCCGGTGCGTCGCCCGGGACCACCGTGACGCCCGCCGCCCCGACCGTCGCCGGCGACTCCGAGCGCCCCGCCGGGTGCGGCGACGGCGGCTGCGGCAGCCACGACATGGTCACGGCGATGTGCCTCATGATCCTGGCCGTGCTGCTGGTGCTCGTCGGCCCCGGCGCCCGCTCCCTGCTGCGCGCGGAGGGGCCTCGGACGGGGTCCTGGCACGCGCTCGCCGCCGCCTCCCGGCCGGTGGCCGGCCCCTCGCTGCACGCCCTCGGGATCTCTCGGACGTAGGCCCGCCCGTCCGCGGCGCCGTCGCGCCCGGACACCGGGGCCCGCACGGGCCCGGCAAGCGGAAGCCCACCGAGAGAGGTACCACCCCCATGAAGCACACCTTCCTGGCGCGCGCCCGCGTGCCCGCGCTCGCGCTCGTCGTCGCCGTCTCCCTCGCCGCGTGCACCGGCGGCGGCAGCGACGACGGGAGCGGCCACGACATGGCCGGGATGTCCGGCGCGTCGCCGTCGACGGAGGACCCGTCCGGCTCGGCGTCCGAGGCCGGCGCGGCCGACGTGATGTTCGCGCAGATGATGGTCCCCCACCACGAGCAGGCGATCGAGATGGCCGACGCCCTGCTCGCCAAGGACGGGACCAGCCCGGAGCTCGTCGACCTGGCGGAGCGGATCAAGGCCGCCCAGGGCCCCGAGATCGAGACCCTGACCGGCTGGCTCGAGGCCTGGGGCGCCGAGCCCGCGGCCGACGGACACGCCGGCATGGGCGACGGGACGGGCGACGGGATGATGACGGCCGACGACATGCAGGCGCTCGACGACGCGCAGGGCGCCGACGCGGAGCGGCTCTTCCTCGAGCAGATGGTGGTGCACCACGAGGGAGCGGTCGAGATGGCGCAGGCCGAGGTCTCCGACGGCGAGGACGCGGACGCGGTCGCGATGGCGCAGGCCATCGTCGACACGCAGACCGACGAGATCCAGCAGATGAAGGAGCTCCTCGGGTCCCGGTGACCGCCGGCGGTGCGTCGGCCCTCGGGTCGGCGCACCGCCCGCGGTCGCCCCGGCGGCGAGCACCCCCTGCCGTGATCGTTTCGTGACTTTTGGCCGGCCGGTGCGATACCTTCTGCCCGGCGGTCCAGGCACTGAGAGAGGTCGCATGACACCCCACGTTCTTCGGGACACCGCACGACGCGGCGCCCCCGGCTCCACCTGCGCTGCCGCACGGTCCGCGCGATGACGACCACAGAGGCCGCCCCGGCCCCCGCACGGGCGTACCCGAGCCGGCGCGACCCCGGCCGCGGTGGCCGCCCCCGCCCCGTCGCCGCCGAGCGGCCGCACACCCCGGCACCCCTCGTCGTCGAGCCGGTCCGCGTCGCCGAGCCCGTCCGCGTCGCCGAGCCGGTCCGCGTCGCCGAGCCCGTCCGCGTCGCCGCATCCCTCCGGGAGGCCGCATCGCTCCGGGAGGCCGCGCCGGTCCGCGAGGCCCGCATCCCGCGGCCCGTGCAGACCGCGGCACCCGCCCGCGCCGCCGAGCCGGTCCGCGCCGCCGAGCCGGTCCGCGCCGCCGAGCCGGCTCCCGAACCGCCGCGCGCGTTCCCCCACACCCACGTCTTCGGCCCGACGCACGTCTCCACGCCCGGGCGGGCCCCGGCGCACGTGCCGACCCGCGTGCCGGCCCGCAAGCCGCGCAAGGGCCGGGGGCCGAGCCGCTGGACGAGCCTCGGCGTCGGGCTCACGGTCGCCGTCGCCACCACGACGACGCTCACCGCCATCGCGCCGCAGGCCATGGCGCCCGAGGGCGACGACCAGCCCACGACCGGCGCGCTGGAGTCGATCACCGCCGCGGCCGCGGCGGCGGTGGACGACCGCGACGGCGCCGCCTCCCGCAGCGGGGCGCGCGCCGACGCCAAGGCCGGGGCCAAGGCCGCCGCGAAGGCCAGCACCGTGCGCACCACCGCGGGGGGCGCCGCGCAGATCACGGTGTCGGACCAGGCGACGATGTCGGTCGAGACGCTCGACGGCGGCGAGATCGAGGCGGCCCCGCCCGTGCTGCCGGGCTGCGGCGGGTTCGCGGCCGGCACGGGCACCAACGGGCAGATCCCGACCACCGAGCTCTGCACGCTGTGGGACGGCCGCTCCCAGATCCGGGCCGACGCGGCGGTCGCCCTCGCCAACCTCAACGAGGCGTACCAGGCCGCGTGGGGCGAGCCGATGTGCATCACCGACGGCTTCCGCAGCTACGCGCAGCAGGTCGCGACGAAGGCGGCCAAGGGCTACCTCGCCGCGCCGCCCGGCACGTCCAACCACGGCTGGGGCCTCGCCGTCGACATCTGCCCCGAGACGTACGCGGGCGCGCGGTGGGCCTGGCTCGCCGCGAACGCCCCCGCCTTCGGGTGGGACAACCCCGACTGGGCCCGCCCCGGCGGCTCCAAGTACGAGCCGTGGCACTGGGAGTTCACGGACGCCGTCGCGCGGATGGGCTGAGCCCCTGTCGGGCTCCTGACAGGCGAGAGGGCCTCCGGCCCGGGGACGTGGGACGTCCCCGGGCCGGAGGCCCTCTCGCGCGTGGTACGAGGCGTCAGATCTTCGGGGTCGCCGTGGTCGTGCCCCCGGCGATCTTCGTCGTCGGCGCGATCGAGATGCGGTACTTGTACTTGTGCGAGGCCGTGAACTTGTAGGTCCGCAGGCCCGACTTGTCCAGCGTGATCGTCTTGCGCGTGTGCCAGCCGGTGGAGTTCTTGTACTGGACCTTCACCTTGGCGTACGAGTACGAGTGCCAGCCGGAGGTCGTGAACTTCTTCAGGCCGACCTTCACGGTCTTGTGGCTGCCGCTCGAGGTCACCCGGATGACGTTGCCGTACTTGAGCTTGCCGTCGATGTCCGAGCGCATCTTGAACGTGCCGCCCGAGTACTTCCCGTCCTTGAGCGTGATGCTCGGGGTCGACGTGTCGTAGTCGTGGTCGATCACGACGCGGACGTTCTTGAGCTTGAAGTCGCCGCGCCCCCACCAGTTCTTCGCCTCGAGGTACTGGTCGAGGCTCTTGTAGTTCTGCGAGGCGACGACCCCGAGCTTCGCCTTGGACGCCACGCGCTGCGAGCCCTTGTAGACGTCGGCGTAGATGTCCGCCCACCAGTACTTGCCGAAGCCGCTGAGGTCACCGACCTTGACCGTGGTGCGGACGTCGTAGCCCTTGGTCTTGTAGTTGATCGCGTACCGGCCGTTGGACGGCGTGACCTTCACGGAGGTCACGTCGATCGCGGGGCCGGTCGCGGCGGTCGCGGGCGCGGGCGCGACGGCGGTGCCGAGCAGGAGCGACGCCGCCGCCACCGTGGTGACCGCGAGCTTGGACAGGATGCGCATGGGGACCCTTTCGAGGGGAGAGGTGAGCCGCGCGGATCTTATTCAGGCGCCCGTGATATGTGCCTGCTGAAACCGCCTCCCGGACCGCCCGGGACCGGCGGTACCGGGAACCGGCGCCCGGCGTCGTCGCCGGGGGCGTCGGGGGCGCGGAAGCCCGGGATGCCGGGGCTCGCGGGGCCCGCCCGGTCGCCGTCGAGCCCCCGACCCGCCGTCCCGCGGTGCGCGGCGTCGGCGTCCGGCGCGCGAAAACTTCACCCGCTCAGCAGTCTCTCAGCCGCTTCCCGGGCCCACGCGCACCCTGCGCAAGGCCGTCCGATCTTTCCTTACCGATCGGTAGGCATAGCGTGCGGGCTCGTCTATGCTCGCGGGGTACCCCCTCGCCGACGAGGGACCGGGCGCGCCTCTGGAAGCGCTCCCATCCCTGGTCGCGCGACGCCGCCGCACCCCCGAGGACGAGGACCGATGGAGAGCGTCACCAAGAACCGCCAGCCCACGGCGACCCTGCGCGCGATGATCGAGCGCGCCTACGGAGCCGACCTCGTGCCCGAGGGCGACGACTTCGCCACCGAGCTGACGTACGGCTTCTTCAACGCCCTGTACCGGCTGGAGCTGCGCGACGGGCGCCTCGTCGTGCTGAAGATCGCCCCGCCCGCGCACGTCGAGGTGCTCACCCACGAGCGCGGCATGATGCGCAACGAGCTCGCGGCGATGGCGCTGGTCGAGCGGGAGTCCGCCGTGCCCGTGCCGCGCGTCGACCACGCCGACCTCTCGCACGACCTCGTCGACGCGGACTGGTTCGTCATGGAGCACGTGGACGCCCTGTGCCTCGGCATCGCCGCCGAGACCGGCGAGCTCACGCCCGCGGAGGTCGAGGTCGGCTTCGAGCGCCTCGGCGAGGCCAACCGGGCGCTCAACGCGATCGTCGGACCGCACTTCGGGCCGCTCCAGGGTCCCGGCTTCACGACCTGGCGCGAGGCGTCGACCGCCACGTTCCACGGCGTGCTCGCGGACGGCGAGCGCGCCGGCGTCGAGCTGGGCTGGGACCCGGACGTCGTGCGCGCGACGTGGGCCGCGCACGCCGACGTACTCGACGAGGTGACGGAGCCCCGGCTCGTCGAGATCGACCTGTGGATGAAGAACTCGATGATCCGGGACGGCCGCATCGTCGCCGTCATCGACCACGAGCGCGCCATGTTCGGCGACCCGCTCATCGAGGCAGGGCTGACCGGCCTCGACCTGCCCGTCTTCCCCGACCCGGCGCCGTTCCAGCGCGGGTTCGGGCTCACCGAGCTCACCGACGGGCAGCGCACGCGGCGCCGCCTGTACACGCTGTGGCTGGCCGTCGTGATGCTCGTGGAGACCACCTACCGGCAGCAGACCCCCGAGCAGTACCGCTGGGCCCGCGAGCAGCTCGACGTCGCGATGGCCCTTCTCGGGCGCGCCCGGTCGCAGGCGGCGTGACCACCGCGGCCGCCGCCGACACCCTCGGCACCCGCCCGGTCGGGCGGCTGCTGTGGCACGCGTGCACCCAGACCACCCTGTCCGTGGGGGTCTACGGCGTCTACGCGCTCACCAACGCGTGGTTCGTCGCCCGCGGCGTCGGCCCGACGGCGATGGCGGCCGTCAACCTGGTCGCGCCCGTCCTGCTCGCGCTGGGCGCGGTCTCCACGACGGTCGGGATCGGCGGCGCGTCCCTCGTCTCGCGCAGCCTCGGCGCGGGCGACCCGGCCCGCGCCGCCCGTGCCGCGGGGAACGCGTTCGTCGTGTTCTGGGGCGCGGCGGTCGTGACCACGGTGGCCGGCCTGGCGCTGCTCGGACCGCTGCTCACCGGCCTCGGCGCGACCGGCGCCACGCGCGACTACGCGCGCGACTACGCGGTGGTCATCCTGGCGGGCGCGATCGTGTCCACCGGCTTCTCCGCCCTCGTCCGCGCCGAGGGTCGGATGCTGTTCTCCACGCTGCTCTGGCTGGTGCCGGTGCTGGTCCAGATCGCCCTGGACCCGCTGCTGATCTTCGGCCTCGACATGGGCGTGCGCGGTGCGGCGCTCGGCACGGTCGGCGGCCAGGCGGTGTCCGCGGGGATGAGCGTCTGGTTCTTCTTCCTCCAGCGGCGCCGGCCGTACCGGGTCCGGTGGCGCGACCTGCGCCCGCACGGCCCCACCCTGCGCGCCGTCCTCGGGGTCGGCGCGCCGTCGTTCCTCGCCGGCCTCGGCACCACGCTGCTCACCGTGCTCGTCAACCTCTCGCTCGCGCGCGACGGCGCGGCGGGCGGCGCGGTCGCGCTGGCCGCGTTCGCGCTGTGCGCCCGCATCCAGACGTTCGTCACCATGCCGCAGACCGGCATCAGCCAGGGCCTGCAGCCGATCGTCGGGTACAACGCCGGGGCGCGGCTCGGCGCGCGCGTCGCCCGCGCCCGCAGGCTCGCGCTGCGCGCGACCGTGATCTACGGCGCCGGCGCGGCGGTCGCCGTCGCGCTGCTGGCCGAGCCGCTCGTGCGGCTGTTCGTCGACGAGCAGGACGTCGTGGACGTCGCGACCGGCGCGCTGCGCACCCTCGCCGTCGGGTTCGCCGTGGCCGGGGTGACGCCGCTGGTCTCCGCCTACTTCCAGGCGCTCGGCCGCGCCCGCCCCTCCTACGTCCTGTCGATCGGCACCCTGCTGGTGGTGCGGATCCCGCTGGTGCTGGTGCTCGGCGGCCACGGCCCGGCCGCCACCTGGGCGGCCCTCGCCGCCGGCGAGGTGCTGTCCGCGGCCTGCGCGTGGGTGGTCCTGCGGCGCGTCCGCGGCGCGGACCGGACGGCCCACGAGCTGCCCGTCGTCGACCTCCCGCGGCGCTGACCGCGGCGCGCGCCCCCCCGACCGCGCGGGATCTCAGAGCAGCGCGAGCGCCCGGTCGAGGTCGTCGAGCTGCGCGTCGGCGCCCTCGAGCCCGACGGACAGCCGGACGAGGCCGGTCGAGAGCCCGTCGGCCCGCAGCCGGTCGGCGTTGTCCGCCCGCACCGGCGAGCTGACCAGGCTCTCGTAGCCGCCCCAGCTCACGCCGATGCGGAACACCCGCAGGGCGTCGACGAAGCGTTCGACCGTCGCGAACGTGCCGTCACCCAGCTCGAGGCTGAGCAGCCCGGAGAAGCCCGTGAGCTGCGACCGGACCAGGGCGTCGCCCGGCCCGGGGTCGGCGTACGGGTGGTGGACGGCGGCCACCGCGTCCTGCCGCTGCAGGTGCTCGACGACGCGCAGCGCGTTCGCCTGGTGCCGCTCCATCCGCACCGGCAGCGTGCGCAGCCCGCGCAGCACCAGCGACGCCTCCATCGCCGACATCACGGCGCCGAAGAGCTGGTGCCCGCGGTAGAAGACCTCGCGGAGCAGCTCGGCCGAGCCGATGACCGCGCCGCCGGTCACGTCGCTGTGCCCGCCCACGTACTTGGTGAGCGAGTGGATCACGAGGTCCACGCCCAGCTCGAGCGGCTTCTGGAACAGCGGCGTCGACCACGTGTTGTCGATCGCGGTGCGGATCCCCCGGCCGCGGGCGAGCGCCGTCAGCGCGCGGAGGTCCACGACCCGCATGAGCATCGTGCCCGGGCTCTCCACGTACACCAGGGCGGTGTTGTCGCGGAGGTGCTCCTCGAGGTCGGCGTGCGGGTCGGTCACGACCGTGTGCTCGACGCCGAACCGCTCCAGGTGGCGGGCGAGCTCCAGGGTGGGCCCGTAGACGTTGTTGACGAACAGCACGTGGTCGCCGCTGCGCAGCAGCCCGCCCAGCACGGCCCCGATCGCGCCCATGCCCGAGCCGAAGCACTTCGCCGCCTCCCCCCGCTCCAGGAGGGCGAGCTGCCGCTCGAGGAACGCGACGGTCGGGTTGGTGCCCCGGCTGTAGACGAAGTTCTCGTGCTCGGCCGCCTGCTGCCTGACGAACTCGCCGAACGTGGGCTTGGTGAAGAGGCTCGTCTGGAAGACCGGCGGCGCGACGGCGCCGGGCTCGCCGCCGGGGCCGACCCACGGCCCGGCGCAGATCTCCCGATCGAGCTCGCCGACCGTCACCGCTCGCCCGTCACGGCGCGGCGGATCCGCTCCACCGGCACCTTGGGCTCGCGGTCGGCGGTGAGCAGGCCGTTGGTCTCCTGCATGGTGTCCGTGAGCTGCGTCCAGCAGGAGCCGGCGAGGAAGCCGCTCGCGCGCACGGCGTCGTACAGCGCCGTGACCCGCGCGACCCAGTCGTCGCCGTCCTGCGCGGCCGTGTACCCCCAGCCGTCGGCGCGCTGGTCCCCGGGCTGGTAGTTCACCCCGCCGAACTCGGTGAGCATGACCGGCTGCCCGGCGTCGGACCACCCGCCCACCAGCTGCCGGCGGCCCGACGGCGCGATGCCCCCGACGACGCGCGCCCGGGCGTCGTCGTCGGCGTACCGCCGGGCGAGCACGGCGCCGTCGCCCTCGTAGTCGTGCACGGTGAGGATGTCGGTGTTCTGCTGCTCCCACCCGTCGTTGGAGATCACCGGCCGCGACGGGTCGAGCGCGCGCGTCAGGTCGGTCAGCGCGCGCGAGTACGCCTGCTGGGCCGGGTCGTCCGCGACGTGCTGGATGCCCCACGACTCGTTGAACGGCACCCAGGTGACGATCGACGGGTGCGAGACGTCGCGGTCGACCGCCTCCATCCACTCCCGGGTCAGGCGCTGCACCGCGACGGGCGAGAACTCGTACGCGCCCGGGGTCTCGCCCCACACGAGGATGCCGAGGCGGTCCGCCCAGTACAGGAAGCGCGGGTCCTCGATCTTCTGGTGGATGCGGCACGCGTTGAACCCGAGCTCCTTGATCAGCTCGGCCTCGCGGCGCAGGGCCGCGGCGGACGGCGCCGCGAGGTGGCTCTCGGGCCAGTAGCCCTGGTTGAGCACGGACCGCACGTCGTACGGGTACCCGTTGAGCAGGAAGGCGCCGTCGCCCACCCCGAGGCTCCGCACGCCCAGGTAGGACGAGACGGCGTCGAGCGTCGCGCCGTCCGCGTCGTGCAGCGACACGACGGCGTCCACCAGGCGGGGCCTCTCGGGCGACCAGGTCAGCTCGTCCTCCGCCTGGCCGTTGCGCTGCCGGGCGAGCGGCACGCTGACGTCCACGGCGGACGTCGTGCGGACGGTCGTGACCTCGACGGTGCCGAGGTCCTCGTCGCGCTCGTCGAACCGGAGCGCGACGCGCACCCGCGTCCCCGCGGCCACGGGCCCGCGCAGCCGGACGGTCAGGTCGACGGCGGCCGGGCCGGCGGGCAGCCAGCGCAGGTGCTCGACGCTCGTGGCGGGCACGGCCTCCAGCCAGACCGTCTGCCAGATGCCGGTGGTGCGGCGGTACCAGATGGCGTGCGCGTCCTCGTGCCAGTCCTGCTTGCCGCGCGGCTGGGTGAGGTCGTGCGGGTCGTCCTCGGCCCGCACCACGAGCAGGTGCTCGGCGTCGTCGGCGAGGTGCGCGGTGACGTCGAGGGTGAAGGGCGTGTGGCCGCCCTCGTGCTCGCCGACGAACGCCCCGTCGACCCACACGGACGCGCGGTGGTCGACCGCCCCGAGGTGGAGGAGGACGCGCGGGGCCGCGGCGGACCGGCCGGCCGCCTCGAGGTCGGCCTGGCGGATCGTGCGCGCGTACCAGACCACCGGGTGGAACCCGGGCTCGGCGACGCCCGACGCGGCCGACTCCGGCGGGAACGGCACGGTGATGTCGCGGCTCTCGCCGAGGCCCGACGCCCAGCCCGCGGTGAGGCCCGCGTCGGCGTCGTCGTGGCGGAAGGCCCACGTGCCGTCGAGCGAGGCCCACCCGGCCCGCATCAGCTGCGGCCGCGGATACGTGCCGTCCTGGCGGGAGGCGAGCGGGAGGTGGTCGAGCGCGTGGCCGGCAGTCGTCGCCGGGGTGGTCGTCGTCGTCACGACCGCGACTATACAGCGCTGTAAACCAGTCGTGCCGACGCTACGGTGAACCCCGTGAAGAGAGTCACGCTCCAGGACGTCGCGACGCACGCGGGCGTGTCGATGAAGACCGTCTCCAACGTCGTCCGCGACTACCAGCACGTCAGCCCGGCGATGCGCGAGCGGGTGCGGGCCGCGATCGACGAGCTCGGCTACCGGCCCGACGTCCGCGGGCGCAGCCTCGCCACCGGCCGCTCGAACATGCTCGCGCTCGCCTTCCCCGACCTGCGCTGGCCGTACTTCGCCGAGCTCGCGCACCTGTTCGCCCGCGCGTGCGCCCAGCGCGGGTACCGGCTGCTGCTCGAGGAGACCGGGGGCAGCCGCGACGGCGAGCTGGCCGTGCTGCGCGACCGCGACGCCGGAATCGTCGACGGCATCGTGCTGCACCCCCAGGCGCTGTCCGCCGGGGAGCTGGCGGAGCACGGCCGGGGCACCCCGATGGTCCTGCTCGGCGAGGCCCCGCGGGCCGCGGGGGTCGACCAGGTCACCATCGACAACGTCGCCGCCGCGGGCGAGGCGGTCGCGCACCTCGTCCGCTCGGGGTGCCGCAGGATCGGCTTCCTCGGCCACGAGACCGGCGAGCTGTCGCACACCTCCCGCCTCCGGATCGAGGGCTACCGCCGGGGCCTCGAGCAGGCCGGGCTCGCCGTCGACGACGCGCTCCTCGTCCCCCGGCCCGCCGGCGACGCGCTGGGCGCGGAGGACGCCCTCGGGGCCGCCCTCGACCGCGGCCTGCCGGTGGACGCCCTGCTGTGCCGCGACGACCACGCCGCCATCGGCGCGCTGCGCGCGCTGCACCTGCGGGGCCGCGACGTGCCCGGCGACGTCGCGATCGTCGGCTGGGACGCCACGGTCCTCACCGCGAGCACCACCCCCAGCATCACGAGCATCGCCCCGGACACGACCGCGCTCGCCGCGCGGACGCTCGACCTGCTCCTGGAGCGCGTCGACGGCACCGACGCGCCCGGCCGGCACGTGACCGTCGGGCACAGCCTGCTCGTGCGCGAGAGCGCCCCGGGGCCGGGCGCCGCGCCCGGCCCTCGCTGAGGCGTACCCCCTCCGCGAAGGCCGGGCCGTCAGGTCACGCCGGGGCGTCCACCACGGTCGCGAGGAGCTCGACGACGGCGGTGCGGACGTCGTCGGGCAGGCCCACGCCCTCGAGCTCCGCGACCCGCTCGACCGTCGGCCTGCCGCTGGCCACGACCTCCCAGGCCGCGAGCTTCTCCGGGTTGCCCGTCTGGGCGCGCTCCAGCACCGCGCGCACGGCCTCGGCGGGGTCGGCCCCCACCCGGAGCGGCGCGCCCACCCGGACCACCGCGCCGGCACCGGCCGCGGCGGTGAACGTGACGCTCCAGCGGCCGTCCTCGCCCGTCACCGGCACCACGGCGCCGTCCACGGTCACCTCGCCGGCGGGCAGCAGCGCGAGGAACGTGACCGTCCACTCGCGCTCGGCGGGCACCACGTCGCCGCGCCCGGTGACGGCGCCGATGGTCAGCTCGCGCCGGTCGCGGTCCCAGGCGAGCGGCGTCCTGGCCGCAGGGCCGGCGCCGTCGCCCGGGCCCGCGGCGTCGTCCTCGGCGTCCTCGGCCAGGTCCAGGTGCCCGGAGGCGCCCGGGGCGACCAGCACCTCGAGGGCCGCGGGGTTGCGGGTCGCGTCCCGCTCGGACGGCGCCGCCAGCGGCAGGATCCCGCCGTCGCGCAGCAGCACCGGCACGGACTCGATCGGCCGGTGCAGGTCGACGTGGCGGTCGCCCCCGTAGACGGCGCCCGTGACGACGTCCGTCCAGCGGCCGGCCGGCAGCCAGGCCCGCGTGCGGCTCAGCAGCGACTCCCGGCTGCGCGGCGTCACCACCGGCGCGACCAGCAGCTCGGAGCCGAAGGCGTACTCGTTCGGCACGCCGTACGCCTCCTGCCGGTGCGGCTCGAGGTGGTACATCGGCCGCACCAGGGGCGTGCCCGCGGCCGCGCGGTGGTTCATGGTGTGCAGGTACGGCACGAGGCGGTGCCGCAGGCGCAGCGCGTCGCCCATCGCCCGGCGGTGCTCGGCGGGGAACGCCCACGGCTCCTTGCGGATGAAGGGGTTGTTCGCCGAGTGCAGCCGCAGGACCGGCGAGAACACGCCGTACTGCACCCACCGCGTCGCCAGCTCGTCGTCGCGCACGCCGCGGGTGTGGCCGCCGATGTCGTGGCTCCACCAGCAGTACCCGATGTTCGACGCCGTGGCCGTGAACTCCGGCTGGAACGCGAGCGACTCCCAGGACACGACCGCGTCGCCGGAGAACCCGACCGCGTACCGGTGGCTGCCCGGCCCCGCGTACCGCGAGAACGTCATCCCCGGGCCGCCGTGGCGCGCGGCGTCGAGGTGGTGGAAGTGGTTGAGCAGCCACAGCGGGTCGACGCCCGGCAGGGAGGACGTGCCGCCCTGCTGCCAGTCGATCCACCAGAAGTCCACGCCCTGCTCCTCGAGCGGGTGGTGCAGCAGCTCGAAGTAGGCGCGCAGGAACGTCGGGTCGGTGAGGTCGTGGGGCACGGGCGTCTCGGACGCCGGGTCGATCCCCACCGCCTCGGCCACCGCGGGGTAGGCGTCCTCGAACGCGCGGACGCCGTCGGCGGGGTGCAGGTTGAGCGTGGTGCGCATGCCCCGGGCGTGCAGCGCCCCGAGGAACGCCTCCGGGTCGGGGAACAGCGTGGGCTCCCACGAATACCCGGTCCAGCCGTTGCCGAACCGCTCCGGCACCGACCCCACGCGGTGCCAGTCCATGTCGATGACCGCGACGGAGAAGGGGACGCCCTCCTCGTCGAACCGGTCCATCAGCTCCAGGTACGACTCGGCGGAGTACGGGTGGTACCGGCTCCACCAGTTGCCCAGCGCCCAGCGCGGCAGGCGGGTCGGCGCGCCGGACACGGCGTACAGCTCGCGGACCGCGCGGGCGTAGTCGCGGCCGTGGGCGAAGACGTAGAGGTCCCGGCCGCCCTCGGGCCGCGTGCCGATCCAGCCGTCGTCGGTGAACAGGAACGACGCGGAGTCGTCGACGACGCCGATCCCGTTCGGCGACACCACGCCGGGCTCGAGCGGGAGGCGACCGTCCGCGTCGTCGAGCGTGCGCGCCGTGCCCCCCAGGTCGTGGGTCGGCTCGCCGAAGCGCCAGCGGCCCGAGTCCGCGCCGCGGAGCTCGACGACGAGACCGTGGGCGGAGGGCTCCCGGCCGTCGTAGCGGAGCCACGCCCGCGCGGTCGTGATCTCGACGCCGTCCCCGACGGGCCGCGCGGAGAACTCCGCCGCCCCGAGGTCGCGCCGCACGGCGAAGGTCGAGGCGCGGTCCTCGACGGCGCCGTCGGGCGACCACTCGACGCGGAACAGGCTGTCGGTCAGGACGGTGACGCGCCAGCCGTCGCCGCGCACCTCCTGGTCCGCGCGGCCCCGCGGGGCGGACCCGGGCAGCGGGCGGACGGTGGGCAGGGCCGGCGTGGTGTCGAGGGTGTCGACGGTGTCGGTCACGGGAGCTCCTCGGGTGGTGCGTGCTGGTGGTCGTGCCGGTCCGGTCAGCTCTTGACCGCGCCCTGGGTGATGCCGCTGATCACCCAGCGCTGGGCGAACAGGTACACGACGATCGTCGGCGCCATCGCCATGAGGTACGACGCGAACGCCACGTTGTAGTTGGTGCCGAACTGGCTCTGGAAGATGTTCTGCACCACGGGCAGCACCTGCATCGTCGGGTCGGAGACGATCATCGACGGCAGCATGAAGTCGTTCCACGAGGCGAGGAAGGCGAAGATGCCGACCGTGGCGATCATCGGGCCCAGCAGCGGCAGGACGATGCGCCAGAAGACCTGCCACGTCGTCGCGCCGTCGATGCGGGCGCTCTCCTCCAGCTCGACCGGGATCGAGCGCAGGTACGCCGAGAACAGCAGCACGCTGAAGGCGAGCTGGAACATGGCGTGCAGGATGGCGACGCCGAGCGGGTTGTCGAGGCCGGTGAGCGCGGTGAGCTTGATCTCCGTCAGCGCGATCACGGGGAACGGCAGGAACATCGACGCCAGCAGGTACACGAACGACCACCGGAAGAAGCGGTGCGACCAGTACCGGACGATCGCGTAGGACGCCAGGGAGCTCAGCAGCAGCGTCAGGGCGACCGTGAGCGCCGCGACGCCGACCGAGATGCCGAACGACACCGGGAACCGGGTCAGCTGCCACGCCTCGGCGAAGCTCTGCGGGTTGAACGGCGCCGGCAGGGCGAACGCGTTCCCGTCCACCGACTGGCCGCTGGTCTTGAACGCCATCGTGACGGTGACGTACAGGGGCGCGAGCACGGTGAGGGAGCACAGCGCGAGCGCGACGGTCAGGGGCCAGCTCGTGCGCCGGGACCGGGCGGAGGCGGGGCGGCGGCGCGGCGGGCGGCCGGGCGACGCCGGGGAGCGGCGCTCGCTCGTCGTGGCGATGGCGGTCACAGGCGGATGTTCCTTCCACGGGAGACGACGAGCTGCAGCACGGAGATGAGCACCGTGATCACGAAGAAGACCGTCGCGTTGGCCATCTGGTAGGCGTAGTCGCCGCCGGTGAAGCCGCCGAAGATCGTCATCGCGACGCTGCTCGTCGCGTTGCCCGGCCCGCCGCCGGTGAGGCCGACGATGACGTCGTAGACGCCGAGGTATCCCTTGATCCCCAGGATCGTGTTGATGAGGACGAACCCGGCGATGAGCGGGAGCGTGATGGAGCGGAACTGCCGCCAGGGGCCCGCGCCGTCCAGCGAGCTGGCCTCGTACAGGTCGCCCGGGATCGACGTGAGCCCGGCCGTGTAGACGAGCAGCGCGCCCGGGATCGTCTGCCAGGCGGAGACGACGACGATCGCGAGCCAGGCCAGGTCGGGGTTGCCGAGGATGCTGTCGGTCAGCGGGTCGAGGCCCACCGCCGTGGCGAACGCGGGCAGCGTGTTAGAGAACAGGTAGTTGAAGACGTAGGCGACGACGATCCCGGAGACGACCATCGGGATGACGAAGATCGCCCGCAGCCCCGCCGCGAACCGGATCCGCTTGGACAGGCCGATGGCGAGGACGAGCGCGATCACCTGCGCCAGGACCACCGTCACGAGCGCGAAGCCCAGGGTGAACCCGTACGCGCTGCGGATGCCCGGGTCCCCGAGCAGCGCCACGTAGTTGCGCACGCCGAGGAACGACCAGCCCCCGAAGCCGACGTAGTCGGTGAAGCTGTAGAAGATGCCGACCAGCGCGGGCCCCACCACGAAGACGGTGAACACCACCAGCGCGGGGACGAGGAACAGGTAGGCGATCGGCTCGGGCCGCCCGCGGCGCCGGCGGACGCGGCCGCGCGGGGCGCTCGGTGCCGGCGCGGCGACGCGCGCCGCCGTGGTCTGGGTGGTCACGCTCGGTCCTCTCGGTCGCGGGGGTGGGCGGGGCGGGTCATACCGTCGCCGCCCGTCCGGCCAGGCGGCGCCAGTCGGCGTCGAGCTGCGCGAGCATCGCGTCGAAGTTGCCCGTGCGGATCGCCGTCTGCAGGTAGTTGCCCAGCGGGATCGACGTCGGGACGAAGGTGCCGGCGCCCTGGTAGAACGCGGCGTCGTCGACGTAGGACTGGAGCCCGGCGAGGCGGTCGTCCTGCTGCGTCGGGGCGTCCGTCAGCGTCGAGTACGCGAGGTTGTCCGCGTTGTACGCGTTGATGATCTCGGGCTGCATGAGGAACTCGACGAGCTGCTCCGCCTCGGCCCGGTGCGGCGTGGCGGCGGGGATGTACAGGCCGAGGTCGATGTTGACACGCACCTGGCGCTCGTCGGGGTCGTCGCTCACCGGGAGCGCGAAGGTGCCGACGTCGAGGGAGTCGTCCACCATCGCGATCTGGCTCAGCGCCCACGGGCCCTGGAGGTACATCGCCGCCTGACCCTTGCCGAACGCGAGGTTGCCGTCGGCGTACGAGCGCACGGCGTGGTCGGGGTTGAAGAACGTCGAGATCGTCCTGGCCCGCTCCATCGGCACGGCCAGGGTCGTCGAGAACGACACGTCGGAGTCCGGCCCGACGTCGGTGCCGAGCTCGTTCATCCGGCCGAAGAACGCACCGGTGTCGACCAGGCTGCCCACCGAGTAGTCGAACAGGCCCTGCCAGAGGGTCCAGGTGTCCCGGTCGGTGGCGTAGACCGGCGTGATCCCCGCCTTCTGCAGCGCGGTGCAGACCTCCACGAACTCGGTCCACGTCGTGGGGACCGGCAGCTCGTGCTTCGCGAAGATCGCCTTGTTGTAGATGACGCCGGCGGCGGCCAGCGAGTACGGCAGCACGCTGGTGCGGCCGGGGTACGTCGCGTACTGGTCGGTGAGCCCGCTGATGTCCGTGCGCACGCGGGCCGCGGAGGGCAGCCCGGAGAGGTCGCCCATCTGCCCGCGGGAGATGTACCGGGCGAGCTCCAGGTTGTCGTTGAAGCAGCCGACGTCGCCCGGCTCGCCGCGCACGAACTGCGGCGCGATGGCGGTGGTCGAGTCGTGCACGACCCGGATCCCCGGGTGCTCACCCTGGAAGCGCCGCAGCAGGTCGTCGAAGTAGGCGATGACCTCCTGCTTCTGCTCGTAGAAGGTGATCTCCGTGCGCGTCGCCCCGCTGCCTCCGGGCGCGGCGCACGCCGCCAGCGGGACGGCCGCCAGCACCCCGGCGGCCCCCGCCAGGAACGAGCGCCGGCTCACCCTCGGCGGAGGGCCGGCAGTCGTCTTCGATCCCACGTGACGTCTCCTTCGACCACGGTCATACCCGTCTCGGCGACGGGCCGGAGCGAACATACAGCGCTGTAAATTTGAGAGTCAAACGTGACCGGGACAACCACCGCGCCGCCGCAGGTCGGGGGACCGGAGGGCTCGCGCGGGTCACGGAGGAGGCGCCGCCGGGCTCACCGCACGGCGGGTCGGCCGATGGACGGGATAGCCGAGCGGCGATAGCATCGCCGTATGACGATGCAGATTCCGGGGGCGAGGCCAGCGATCGACCGGGTGGCCACCGGCGCGTTCGCCGACCTCTTCCACGCGCTGTCCGACTCGACCAGGCTCGCGCTGCTGCAGCACCTCGCCTTCGGGGAGCACCGCGTGCGCGACCTGGTCGAGCACCTCGACCTCGCGCAGTCCACCGTGAGCAAGCACCTCGCCTGCCTGCGGGAGTGCGGCCTGGTCACGGTGCGCACGGAAGGCCGCGCGTCGTGGTTCTCGCTCGCCGAGCCCGACCTGCTGGCCGGGCTCCTGGCGGGCGCCGAGCGCCTGCTCGACGCCACCGGCGACCAGGTGACCCTCTGCTCGCACCTCATGCACCCGCACGAGCACGAGCACACCTCGGTGGAGGCCTCCTGATGGGTGCCGGGCACAGCCACGGCCCCGCGGGCGACGCCGCCGTCGCGCCCGCGCACCGCCGCTGGCTCGCGATCGCGTTCGGCATCACCGCGACGATCGTCGTCGCGCAGGCCGTCGGCGCGGCGGTCACCGGCAGCCTCGCCCTGCTCACCGACACCGCGCACGCGCTCACCGACGCGGTGGGGCTGCTGGTGGCCCTCGTCGCCGCGACGCTCATGCAGCGGCCCGCCGACAAGCGGCGCACGTGGGGCTTCCGGCGCATCGAGGTCATCGCCGCGCTCGGCCAGGCGACGCTGCTCGTTGCGGTCGGCACCTACGCCGCGGTCGAGGGCGTGCGCCGGCTCGTCGCGCCGCCCGACGTGCCGTCCACGGAGCTGCTCGTCTTCGGCGTCGTGGGCCTCGTCGCGAACGTCGTGGGGATCGCGATCCTGTCGTCGAGCCGCGGCGCGAACCTCAACATGCGGGCCGCGTTCCTCGAGGTCCTCAACGACACGCTCGGCTCGCTGGGCGTCATCGTCGCCGCCGTCGTCATCGCGACCACCGGCTACCAGCGGGCCGACGCCATCGCCGGCCTGTTCATCGCGCTGCTCATCGTGCCGCGGGCGTTCGCGATCATGCGCCAGACGTTCCGGGTGCTCATGGAGTACACCCCCGAGGGGCTGGACCTCGACGAGGTCCGCGCGCACATGCTGTCGCTCGACCACGTGCGCGACGTGCACGACGTGCACGCCTCGACCGTCGCCACCGGGCTGCCCGTCATCTCCGCGCACGTGGTGGTCGACGACGCGTGCTTCGCCGACGGGCACGCACCCGCCATCCTGCAGCGCATCCGCACCTGCGTCGCCGAGCACTTCCCCGTGTCCGTCGAGCACTCCACGATCCAGCTGGAGACGGCCGCCCTGCGCGAGCGCGAGCACGCCACCGCCGGCCACGCCTGACCGCCGCCCCCCGGGACCCCATCGAGCGTGCTGGATTGCTCCTCATACGGGATGTGTGAGGAGCAATCCAGCACGCTCGATCCGTCCGGACGGTCTGCGGGTGCCGGTCAGTCCGCGAACCGGCCGACGACGTTTCACCCCGTCGGGGCTCGTTCCCTCCCGCGCGTTCCGCCAGGATGTGACGGCGTCGCGCGAGAGGAGGGGCCGTGGGTCACGGAGTGGTGCTGCCGGCCCGGCGCGCGGTCTGCCTCCGCCTTGTCGTCCGCGGGGCGCTCCTGTGGCTGCTCGTCGCCGCTCTCGTGGTGCCGGGGCTGTGGCCCGGCGCCTGGGCGGCGCTCCAGCTGCTCCTGCTGGGTTCTGTGGACGGCGTGTCGCGCGGCCTCTCGGGGGTGCTGGTCCCGCTGCGGCCGGTGCGGGTCGTCGTCGGCGCCGGGGGCGCCCCCGCGACGGTCGTGGTGACGGGACGCGGGGCGTCGTCGCGCGCTCTGCACCGCTACCTGAGGGACCGTGGCGTCGCCCGCGCGGTGCGCGGCACGCTCCGGCTGGCCGGGTTCGAGCTGGACGTGGAGCCGCACCGGGTCGCGCCGCTCGTCCGGAAGCTCAGCCTTCTCGGCTGCGAGCCGAGCCGCAGACCGCTCGCCCGCGACGGCCCCTCGACGGACCGACCCGGCTAGAGCAGGAGCAGGATCAGGGCCGCGACCGCCACGAGCACGGTGACGAGGCGCTCGAAGAGGCGCTGGTCCACGCGCCCGATGACCTTGCGCCCGGCCCACGTGCCCACCAGCACGAGCGGCACGAGCACCGCCCACAGGGCCACCGTCTCGGCGCGCACGATCCCGACCCCGACGGCGACGGGCAGCTTGATGACGTTGACCGTGAAGAAGTACCACGCCGACGTGCCGAGGAAGCGCCACTTCTCGTACCCGGCGGCGAGGAGGTAGAGGCTCATCGGCGGGCCGCCGGCGTTGGCCACCATCGTGGTGAACCCGGCGAGGCCGCCGTACCCGACGGTGGCGGCGCGGGACTCGACGGACAGCCGGTCGCGCCACAAGGAGAGCACCAGGAGGCCGAGCAGGATCGCACCGATCGTGCGGCGCATGACCTCGTCGTCGACCAGCCGCAGGAAGACGGCGCCCAGGGCCACGCCGACGAGCACCGGCGCGAGGAGGCGCCCGATGACACGGAAGTCGGCGTGGCGGCGGTACGCCCAGATGGCGACGACGTCGCCGGTCACCAGCAGCAGGAGCACGGCGCCCGTCGAGTCCTTGGCGGGGATCACCAGGGCCATGAGCGCCGCGGCGATCATCCCCAGTCCGCCCAGCGCCGTCTTCGAGAAGCCGACCAGGAGGGCGACCAGGGCGGCGACGGCCCACCCGGTCCACGGGAGCCCGGCGATCAGCGGGGCGGGTTCGAGCACCGGGGCAGCGTAGGCGCGGGCGGGCCGTCGTGGGGCGTCAGCTCGAGGCGCGGAAGCTGCGGCCGTCGAACCCGGCGAAGCTGTGGATGTCGGTGGTCGGGAAGTGCAGCGCGGGGCCGCTGCAGTCCGTCGTCGCGTACACGTCGATCCCGGACGCGCTCTCGTTGAGCTCCGCGTGAGCGACGAACGGCAGCGCCGTGCAGCCGTCGGCCGCCGGGAGCGTGACCGAGGTGCCGGTGAACGACGCGCTCGCCCAGAAGGTGACGCCGCCCTGGGCCGCGGCGGCGGCCGACGTCGCCGTGGCGACGAGCCCCGCGCCGAGTCCCAGCCCGACGACGGCGGTGAGGATCTTCCTGGTGACGACCATGTGCGGTGCTCCCCCTCGAGTCCTGGGCACGGCGGACGGTTGCGTCGGGCACCGTGTGCGGCGAACCTACCTCAGCGGGACACCGAGCACCCCTCGCCCGCGGCCGCGACGATGAGTCCGCCCGTCCGCCGGGGTCTACGGTGCGTCCACCTCGACCCCCCGGGAGGCATCGTGCGGCTCCTGCTCACCTCCGCCGGCGTGCGGAACGCGACCATCCACGACGCACTGCTCCGGCTCCTGGGACGACCCGTCGCCGACTGCACCGCGCTGTGCATCCCGACCGCCCTGTACGGGCACCCGGCCGTCGGCCCGGGCCCGAACGTGTGGGGCTTCGTCTCCGGCGCCACCGACCACATGACCGGGCTGGGGTGGAGGTCGGTCGGCGTGCTCGAGCTGACCGCGCTGCCCTCCATCGACGAGGACCTGTGGGTGCCGCGCGTCCGGGACGCCGACGTCCTCCTCGTGTCGGGCGGCGACTCCCTCTACCTGCACCACTGGATGCGGGAGTCCGGGTTCGCGGACCTCCTGCCCTCACTGACGGACACGGTCTACGTGGGGATGAGCGCGGGCAGCATGGTGACGACCCCGCGCATCGGGCAGTACTTCGTCGAGTGGACCCCGCCGTCGGGCGACGACGCCACGCTGGGCCTGGTCGACTTCTCGCTCTTCCCGCACCTCGACCACCCGATGCTGCCGGCCAACACCCTCCCCGCGGCCGAGCGGTGGGCGGCGGGCCTCGGCAACCCCGCGTACGCCATCGACGACGAGACCGCGATCGCCGTCGTCGACGGCGACGTGGAGGTCGTCTCCGAGGGGCGCTGGACGTCCCTCGGCGGCTGACCCGCCGGACGGCTCGCCGTCACGTCACGTGGTCTCCCCGGCCGGGCGGCCGCGCACCGTCGCGTCGGCGAGCAGGGCGCCGATCTTCACGCCCAGGCAGAGGCTGACGAACGTCATCAGCGACGACTCCAGCGAACCCAGGTCCGTGGACGCCAGCGCGACCAGGCCCACCGTGCCCGGGACCAGCAGCAGGAACGCCGGCTGGAACGTGGCCGCGCTGGGCAGGGCGACCATCCCCTGCTCGATGAGCCGGGCCGCGACGAAGAGCAGCGCCGCGGTCACGCCCGCCGCGACCTCCGGCCCGATCCACGGCGACAGGACGGACAGGAGACCGAAGGTGCAGGTCATGACGCCCACGTTGAGCACGGTGAGGCGCCGGCCCGACCCGAACGCGAGGCCGACCCCGATCGCGAGCACCACCACCCCCGCCCAGGACGCCCACTGCGGCGGGATCGCCAGCCACCCGCCGGCGTCCGCCGTCGTCGACCGGACGTCCCCGACCAGCGCGGCCGACGACGGGTCGAGCGTGAGCCCCGTGAGCGCGGAGCCGGCGGAGATCCCGACCGCCATCATGCCGAGCACGATGACGCCGTAGGCGAGGCGCCCCGCGCCCGTCACGATGTCGGACGCCGTGAGCTCCAGGAGCGCGTTCGTCACCAGCGCCCCCGGGACGAGGACGGCGACCGGGGCGCACACCGCGAACAGCGGGACCGGCCCGAGGTCCAGCGCGGACGCCACCGCGCCCACCGCCGTCGTCGACACGAGCGCCACGAGGAACGGGACGACGGCGGTCGCGCCGTCGAGCCGCCGCAGCAGCAGCGAGAGGATCCCGACGAGGGCGCCCGCGAGCACGCTGACCACCACGGCCCACCAGGGGCACCGGAACACGATGGCGAGCCCGGCCGCCACGGCGGCGCTGCCGAGCACCCACCCGGCCGACGCGTGCGGGCGCGCGAGCCGCCGGATCGCTTCGATCCGGTGGGCTGCCGCGGCGACGGGCACCGCGCCCGACTCGACCTCGCGCGCGAGGCGCCCGGCGTGCGCCGCCTGCCGGAACGACAGGTCGTCGCCCTTCGCCCCCACGAGCGTCACCTCGCCCGTGGCGTCCCGGCTGACGAGGACGACGTCGGGCAGGACGTCGAACCGCAGCCGCTCGTGGGTCGCGCCTGCCGGCTCGCGGGCGGACCGCGCCATGCCGTGCCGCAAGGACCGTTCCAGGGAGAGGCGCACGTCGGTGACCGAGAGCCCCGCGTCGAGCAGGAGCGCACCCAGCTGCCCGAACGCGTGCGCGCCCCCGGCGTCCCGAGTGCCCTGACCTTCAGAGTGCAAGGAGCCGTCCACTTCCTCGTCCCGCCACGTTGCGTGCCCTTCCTACCCGGTCCGGCCGAGCGTGTCTCGCCGAGTCCGGGCACCCCGGAAGGTACCCGACCGTGCGAGCTCCGACGAGCGGCCCGGCGCGGCCACTGGGAGCGGTCCCGGCGACGGGCGCGGCGTCGCTAGGCTCGGAGGATGTCCCGCGCCGACCTCCGCGCAGTGCTCGACCCGTCGCCGCCCCAGCTCGCCCTCATGACCGCCACGGAGCGGCTCGTCGCACGGTACGGGCTCGAGGGCGCCAGCTCGCGGGCGATCGTCCGCGAGGCGGGGCACCGGAACAACTCCGCGGTGACGTACCACTTCGGCTCGCGCCAGACGATGCTCGACGCGATCTTCCACTGGCGCACGAAGCCGATCAACGAGCACCGGGCGCGGCTGGTCGCCGAGCTGGTCGCGGCCGGGGACGAGCGCGACGCCGAGGCGCTGGTCCGCGCGTACGTGATCCCGTTCGTCGACGCCGTGGACGGCATGCGACCCAGCGCGTGGGCGCGGTACCTCGCCGCCGTGCTGCAGCAGCGGCCGCTGATCTACATGGACTGGGTGCGGCGCGACGTGAAGCGGTACGAGGGCGTGGAGGTCCCGCTCGTCACGACGCTCGACCTCACCGACCTGATGCGTGCGGTGGCGTGCGACGGCATCGAGCCGCTGGCGGGGCTCCGCGTAGCGATGGTGTCCCGCATGGTGGTCGCCACCCTCGCGTCGTGGGAGGCCGACGACGAGCACGGCGACCTCGACACCCCGCCGCTCGGTGTGCTCAAGGAGCAGCTGGTGCGTACGGCGACGGGGATGCTCACCGCCTGACCACGCGGCCGGGAGACCGCGTCGTGGCCAGGCGGCGAACGGTGACGCCGCCCCCCGGACGGCGTCAGCCCTCGGCCCGCGCCCGTCGCCGTGACGCGCGCAGCGCCAGCCCGCCCGCGGTGACGAGGAGCAGCGCGCCCAGCGCGGCGCCGCCCACCGCGGCGCCCGTCACCGGCAGGGCACCGAGGCCGCCGGGACCGCCCGCGGTGCCACCGCCCGGGTCCACCGGCGTGGCCGACGACGGGGTGGGAGCGGGCGACGACGGGTCCGGCGACGGCGTCGGGCTCGCCTCCTCCGCGGCGAGCACGAAGTCCAGCCCGGTCACGCCCGCGTCGTCGACCGTGAACTCCACCGCGGCGTCGCCGTCGACCACGTACCCCTCGGGCGGCGTCACGGTGGCGGTGTACTCACCGGCGGGCAGCTCGGCGCTCCAGCTCCCCTCGTCGTCGGTGGTGGCACTCGCGGCCTCCTGACCGTCGGCGTCCGTCACGACCACCTCCGCGCCCGCGACGGGTTCCCCGTCGGAGTCCGACACGGCACCGCTCACCGGGTGCACGGTGGGCTCGACGGGCTCCGCCACGAGCCCGAAGTCCTCCGCCAGGAAGCTCTCCCCCGCCGCCGTGACGGTGACCCGGCGCTCGGTCACGTCCGCCGTGTAGCCGTCGGGCACCGTGAGGGTGATCGTGTGGTCGCCCGGCGGGAGGTCGTCCAGGAAGTAGTCGCCCGCCCCGTCCGTGGTCAGGGTGACGGGGCCGTCGGGCCCCTCGACCGTGACGGTGGCCCCCGCCACCGGGTCGCCGGCGTCGTCCGTCACCGTGCCGCCGACCGCCCCGGGCCTCGCCAGGGCGAAGTCGACCCCCGCGACGTCGTCGGTGCCCACGGTCACGGCGCGCTCGTCGGGGCCGTCCGGCGCGTAGCCGTCGGGGGCCTCGACGCTCACGGTGCGCGCCCCGGCGGTGACGCCCGCGAACGCGTACGTGCCGTCCGCCGCCGTGGTGGTGCGCACGGGCCCGTCCGGGCCGTCGATCGTCACGACCACCCCCGCGACGGGCTCGCCGCCCGCCGTCACCGTGCCGGTCACGGACGCCGGGCCCTGCAGCACGACGTCGTTGCCCGTGCTCGGGGTCGTGTCGTCCACCCCGACCGTGATCGGGTCGGGCGTGCCGGTCACCGTGTACCCGGCGGGCACGTCGGTCACGGCGAAGGTGTACTCCAGCGGCTGGTCGTCGTCGGGGTCCGCCGGGTCGCCCACGTCCCACGGCACGTCGTCCACGAGGTAGCGGCCCTCCGAGTTCGTCACGGCGGTGAAGGGGGTGCCGCCGCCGGCCGGGGTGAGCGTGACGGTCACCCCGGGCACGGGGTTGCCGTCGTCGTCGAGCACCCGGCCGCTGACGGCGATCGGCTCGATGTCGCGAGCCGTGAAGTCCACCCCGGTGGCGTCGTCGGAGCCGAGGTCGAGGTCGCCGATCGTCGTCGGGCCCTGCGCGACGAGCCCGAAGGGATGGTCGTCGGACGCCTCGGGAAGCGTGGTCAGCTCCACGCGGTATCCGGGCGCGGCCGCGTAGCCCGCGAAGCCGTAGCCGCCGTCGGCGCCCGAGGTCGTGGTGGCCAGGGCCGTGCCGTCCGGGCCGAAGAGGGTGAGCGTCGCGCCCGCGAGGGGACCGCCGTCGTCGAGGACGACCGTGCCCGCGACGTCACGGGCGAGCGAGGCGAACCACGTCTGGTAGACGGGGAAGCCCGACCGCCAGGAGAACGCGATCGTGAGGCTCGTGACCGGCACGGTGGGCCGGAACCAGCCGCTCGCGCCGTTCGTGTCCGTCGCCGTCGCGTTCCCGGTGAGGGTCGCGGTGGCCGGGTTCCAGGTGGGCACCTCGGTGTCGGTGCACGACGGCGTCCCCGCACCCTGGCAGTAGTTGAACGCGCCCTGCCAGCCGAGCTCCTCGCTCGTGAGCGGCTCGCCGTCCGCACCGAGCGCGCGGACCGTGGCGCTGTCGGCGTCGATGTCCCCGAGCACGAACGCCCAGCCGCCGCCGGGCGTCGGTCGCTCGAAGGTGTAGGTGGTGACGGACGGCGACCCCGTGCGGTCCGCCTGCGGCCGCAGGTTGACGTACGCCTGGTCGCGGCTCGAGCCGAAGACCGCACCCGGCGGGGTCGTCCCGGCCAACCACGTCGACGCCCCGGAGACCACGCCGACGCCCCCGCGCGAGTCCGACGTCATGGCGGCCGCCGGGAAGCCGGCCGCCGGCAGCTGCATCGTGGTCGACCAGCCCCCGGCCGAGCCGGTGAGCGGGTCCCACGCCCCCCAGCCGGCCGTGGTCGCCGCGGCCCCGGACGACGCCGGCGCCACGACGGCGGCGCCCGCGAGCGCCGTCGCCGCCAGAACGTGCAGGATCCCCCTGGCTCGCTTCACGAGGAAAAGAGTATGAGGCAGCTGCCTTAACCGCGCGGGATGCTGCGCACCCCAGGGAACTCGTCCCAGCAGGCGGCACCGCCCCCCGTCGGCTGCGAGCGGTCCACCTCGCTGGGCGCGACGAGCGGCGGTCTCGGTGGTGCGCCGGTCGTCCTAGGAGTCCCGCATCCGCGCTCGGAGCACGTCGAGCTCACAGCCCGGTGCGTCCGGGTCGAAGCCGTGCTCGATCAGCCACCGCGACGCGACCAGGCTGCGCAGCGACCACCAGGCGCGGATCACGGCCCGGTCCGCGCCGGCGCCGTAGCCGGCCAGGACGTCGTCCAGGCGTTCCTCGTGCCCGAGCGTCAGGATCGCGAGGTCGAACATGGCGTCGCCGGGGGCGGCCTCGGACCAGTCGATGATGCCGGTGACCTCGTCGCCGTCGACGAACACGTGGGTGATCTGCAGGTCACCGTGGATGAACGCCGGCGTCCACGGCCGGAGCGCGACCTCCGCGATCGCGCGGTTCTTCCGGACCACCTCGGCGGGCACGACGCCGCTGGCGAGCAACCACGCGCACTCGCGGTCGAGCTCCGCCGCCACGTCGTCGAGCCTGCGTCCCGTCCACGGCGGCAACGGCGCGTCGTGCAGCGTCCGGACGGCGGCACCCGCCGCCGCCCACGCCGCCGGGGACGCCGCCGACGGCTCGCCGAGGACACCGAGCGCCGTGCCCGGCACGGCGGCGATCGCGAGCACGGGCGGCTCCCGCCAGAGGACCTCCGGCGTCGGGACCGGCGCCATGGCCATCGCGCGCGCCTCGACCTCGGAGTGCGCCGGGTCGCCGTCGACCTTCAGGAACACGTCGCCGACGCGCAGCGTCGCGCGCTGGCTGTGGGCCACGACGACCTCGACCTCGTCCATACCGACCATCTTGGCGAGAACTGCCGCGATGTCGCCTGGATTTTGGCACCGGGGCGCCGCGGGCGGTGCCGGCGGAAGGAGGTCGCCCGCAGGATCACAGGGCCAGAGTCGGCTCCACGGAGCTGACGAGCTTGCCCCGCTCCCGTGCGTACGCGATCTCGCGGCGCGTCGAGGCCCCCACGTAGCCGCCCTCGCTCACCACGCGGACCTCGTCCGCCAGGTCGATCCGCCTCAGGTGCAGCTCACCCAGAGCCGCACGCCTGGAGGGCGTCAGCTCCTCGTCGGTCGCCTCGGGACCGAGCACGATCACGCCCCGGGAGGTCAGGCGGCGCCGCTCCGACGCGAAGAGGTCCTGAAAGCGCAGCGAGCCGCACAGGCACACCACCCGGGGTCGTTCGACGGCGCCCACCTCGCGTCGCTGCGACTCGTCGTTCATCAGGTCGCCGGATGGAAACGGACGAGCACGGGACGACCGACGATCACGACTGCATGTCGACGAACCGCGAGTAGTGGCCCTGGAACGCGACGGTGATGGTGTCGGTGGGGCCGTTACGGTGCTTGGCGACGATCAGGTCCGCCTCGCCGGCGCGGGGTGACTCCTTCTCGTAGGCGTCCTCGCGGTGCAGCAGGATCACCATGTCGGCGTCCTGCTCGATCGACCCGGACTCGCGAAGGTCGGACATCGCCGGCTTCTTGTCCTGGCGCTGCTCGGGACCACGGTTCAGCTGCGACAGCGCGATGACCGGGACGCCGATCTCCTTCGCCAGCAGCTTGAGCGCGCGGGAGAACTCGGAGACCTCCTGCTGTCGTGACTCGACCTTCTTGCCGGAGGTCATGAGCTGCAGGTAGTCGATGACGACGAGCTTGAGGTCGTGCTTCTGCTTCAGCCGGCGGCACTTGGCGCGGATCTCGGTGAGGGACATGTTCGGCGAGTCGTCGATGAACATCGGCGCCTCGGAGACCCGGCCCATCACCTTGGCGACCTTCTGCCAGTCGTCCTCGCCCATGGAACCGTTGCGGAGCTTCTGCAGGTGGACGCGTGCCTCCGCGGACAGCAGACGCATCGTGATCTCGTTGCGGCTCATCTCCAGCGAGAAGACGACGGACGACTGCCCGTGCTTGATCGACGCCGCCCGCGCGATGTCGATGGCGAGCGTCGACTTGCCCATGGCGGGACGCGCGGCGATGACGATCATCTGCCCGGGGTGCAGGCCGTTGGTCAGCCGGTCGAGGTCGGCGAAGCCGGTGGGGACGCCCACCATGCCCTCGCCGCGGTTCCCGGCGGCCTCGATCTCGTCCATGGTGCCGCCGATGATCTCGGCGAGCGGCAGGTAGTCCTCGGAGGTCTTGCGCTCGGTGACCGCGTAGATCTCGGCCTGCGCGGTGTTGACGATGCCCTCGACGTCGCCGCCGTCCGTGGCGTAGCCGAGCTGCACGATCTTGGTGCCGGCCTCGACGAGGCGGCGCAGCACGGCGCGCTCCTGCACGATGCGCGCGTAGTAGCCGGCGTTGGCGGCGGTGGGGACGCCGGCCATGAGGTCGTGGATGTACGGGGCGCCGCCGACGCGGGTGAGCTCGCCCCGCTTGGTGAGCTCGGCGACGACGGTGATGGCGTCGGCGGGCTCGCCGCGCCCGTACAGGTCGATGATGGCGTCGTAGATCGCCTCGTGGGCCGGGCGGTAGAAGTCGTTGCCGCGGATCTGCTCGACGACGTCGGCGATGGCGTCCTTGGAGAGCAGCATGCCGCCGAGGACGCTCATCTCGGCGGCGACGTCCTGAGGAGGTGTGCGGTCGAAGGTGGCGCCGGAGGACGCCCCCTGATATCCCGCCTCGAGCTCCTCGATCGACATGCTCACCCTGCTCCCCCGCCGTCGCCGGCGTCCGGTCCGTCACCGGACTCCGACTCCCTGCTGTCAGGTCCACGTTCTACCGTGGGGCACTGACACCGCGGACGACGCTAGGCGCGCCCGCGACCCTGCGCAACGGCCGTTGTGGACACAGGTGTGGACCGGCCTGTGGACAGGGTGGTCGAGCCTGTGCACGGGCGGTGGAAAGCCCTGTGCACAACTGGGGATATCGGCTGTGTACAACTTCTGGCGGGCCGCTGACCTGCGGCGTCGTTACCCTCAGGCTGTGGAGGAGAAGAAAGTTGGGTGACGTGCACCGCACTCCCGATCCGGACGCCGGACACCCCGGCGACACCCCTCCTTCACCGACGCCTCCCGACGGTCACACGCCGGACGCCGCGCCCCGCACGGTTGTCCACAGGGACGACCGACGGCGCATCGACCGCGACATCCTCGCCCTCGCCCTGCCCGCGCTCGGCGCCCTCGTCGCCGAGCCGCTGTTCGTCCTCGTCGACAGCGCGGTCGTCGGACACCTCGGCACCGACCAGCTCGCCGGCCTGTCCGTCGCCTCGACGCTCCTCGTCACGCTCGTCGGGCTGTGCGTGTTCCTCGCCTACGCCACCACCGCCGCCGTGGCCCGGCTGGTCGGCGCGGGCCGCACCCGCGACGCGCTCCAGTCGGGCGTCGACGGCATGTGGCTCGCCCTCGGCCTGGGTGTCGTGCTCGCCGCGCTCCTCGCCGTCGGGGCGCACTGGGCCGTCGGGGCGATGGGCGCCGGCCAGGACATCGCGGGGTACGCGGCCACCTACCTGCGCTGGTCCGTGATCGGGCTGCCCGGGATGCTCGTCGTCCTGGCGTCGACGGGCGTGCTGCGCGGCCTGCAGGACACCCGGACGCCCCTGTGGGTCGCGTCCACGGGCGCGGTCGTCAACGCCGTCCTGTCCGTCACCCTCGTGTACGGCGCGGGCCTCGGCATCGCCGGCTCGGCGATCGGCACGGCGGCCACGCAGCTCGGCATGGCCGCCGTGCTCACGGTCGTCGTGGTCCGCGGCGCCCGCCGCCACCACGCGTCGCTGCGCCCGCACCACGCGGGCATCTGGGCGAACGCCCGGGCGGGCGCGCCGCTCTTCGTCCGCACGGCGTCCCTGCGGCTGGCGATCCTCGTGACGGTGGCGGTGGCGGCGAGCCTCGGCGCCACCGCCCTCGCCGGCTACCAGGTCGTCAACAGCCTGTGGGGGCTCGCGGCGTTCGCGCTCGACGCCCTCGCGATCGCCGGGCAGGCGCTGGTGGGCCACGGGCTCGGCTCGGGCGACGTCGGGCGGGTGCGCGCCGTCCTGCGCCGCTCGCTGCAGTGGGGCGTCGGCGCGGGCGTCGTCATCGGCGTCCTGTTCGCCGTCTCGGGATGGTGGGTCGCCCCGCTGTTCACCTCCGACCACGACGTGCGCGTCGCGATCGCCGCCGGCCTCCTCGTCACGGGCGTGCTGATGCCGATGGCGGGCTGGGTGTTCGTGCTCGACGGCGTCCTCATCGGCGCCGGCGACGGCCGGTTCCTCGCGTGGGCGGGCATGGTGACCCTCGTCGTCTACGTGCCCTTCGCCCTCGCGGTGCGGGCCTGGGCGCCCGACGGTGCGGTCGGCCTGGCATGGCTGTGGGGCGCGTTCGCCGGCGTCTTCATGGCGGCCCGCGCCCTGACGACCGGGCTGCGGGCGCGCGGCGACCGGTGGATGGTCACGGGCGCGTGACGCCGGCGGACCGCCCCGTGAACGCGGTGTGACGGCAGCCGGTCAGCCGGGCACCCGCAGCCGGTACCCGATGCCGCGCACGGACATGACGCGCAGCTCCGGGACCACCCGCAGCCGCTTGCGGAGGCGCTTGACGGCCGACGTCACCGGGTCCGGGTCGCCCAGGTAGCCCGTGCGCCACACGGTGCGGGTGAGCTCGGCGAACGACCAGACCCGGTCC
The DNA here is from genome assembly GCF_042799955.1 of Isoptericola sp. NPDC057653. Taxonomy (NCBI): domain Bacteria; kingdom Bacillati; phylum Actinomycetota; class Actinomycetes; order Micrococcales; family Promicromonosporaceae; genus Isoptericola; species Isoptericola sp. NPDC057653. The sequence goes on from NZ_JBHVHP010000001.1 coordinate 428,973, forward strand.
GGCGCGGAGGCCAGCGCCGCCAGCAGGTCGAACTCGCGCATCGACAGGTGCACGGACACCCCGCCCGCGGTGACCTCCCGGGCCGCCAGGTCCACCGCGAGCTTCCCCAGCACGATCCGGCGCGCCCGGTCCGCCTCGCCCGCGAGCGCCCCCGGCCCGCCGGCGCGCGGCCCGGCGCGGTCCGGGGCACCGCGGCCCCCGGCGGGCGGGCTCGGGACGAGGACGTCGCCGCCCTGGTCGTCGTGCGGGGCGAGGGCGACGACGTGCGACGTCGGCCGGTCCTCCGCGGACGCGACGGCGGGCGCGCGGGCGTGCACCTCCAGCGCGTGCGGCGACCCGTCGTCGGGCATCACCGCGACGGCGGGCGGGCCGAGGAGCATCCGCGCCCCGTCCGTGTCGGCGGTCGCGATCACGGCCACCTTCCCGCGCAGCAGGCGGGCCACCTCGCCGACCCGGTGCAGGGGCAGGCCGATGCACAGGACGTAGCCGCCGGCCGGCTCGACCGGGTTCTCGTGGGGCATCGCCGTTCTCCGTCCGACACGTGCTCCGAGTAGGTCGTGGACACCGTTTACCCAGGTGCCTATCAGAGTTCAGCCGGGATCGCCCGGCGACCGGTGCCCGGGGCCCGACCCGGAGCTGTCCCGGGACTGACCGGAAACTGGCCGCCGCCCGCCCTTGTCCGCCGGAGGATCCCCGGCTGACCTGGAGGGTGGGCCCCGACCGGGCGCCCGTCACGACGTCCCCACACCCGGGGACTCCCCCACCGGGAGGAAGCGTGCACTCATCAACTCGCACGAGGAGGGGGTGGGTCGCGACGAGCGCGGCCCTCGCCCTCCTCGCCACGTCCGCGGCCGGGGTGGCGCCGGCATTCGCCGCCACCGCCGATCCGCCCCTCGCACCGTCGGGCACCGTGCCCGACCCCGAGGACAAGATCGCGTCCGCCGTCGAGAAGGACCTCGACGCCGGCCCCGCGGACTTCTGGCTCGAGCTCACCGACACCGCCGACCTCGGCGCGGCGCAGGACATCGCCGACTGGGACGAGCGCGGGCAGTACGTCTACGACACCCTCACCGCCGTGGCCGACCGGTCGCAGGCGGACCTCGTGAAGGCCCTCGACGCCGCGGGCACCGACTACGAGACCTTCTGGATCTCCAACCGCATCCTGGTGCGCGACGGCAACGACGCCCTCGCCACCTCGCTCGCGCGGTCCCCGGAGGTCACGCGCATCACCGCGCCCACGAGCTTCGACCTCGTCGAGCCGGTGAAGCGGGACAAGTCCGGGGAGCACGCCAAGCAGTCCGTCGAGTGGGGCGTGCAGGCGATCAACGCGGACGACGCCTGGGGGCTCGGCTACACCGGCCAGGGCATCACCGTGGCCAACATCGACTCGGGCGTGGCGGGCGACCACCCGGCGCTCGCCCCCCACTACCGCGGCCTGCAGGCCGACGGCAGCGTCGTGAACGACTACAACTGGTTCGACTCGTCGAACGCCTGCGCCGGTGACTCCCCCTGTGACACCGACGGCCACGGCAGCCACACGATGGGCACCATGGTGGGCGACGACGGCGCCGGCAACCAGATCGGCGTCGCCCCCGGCGCGGACTGGATCGCGGCCAACGGCTGCTCCACCTGCTCGGACGCCGACCTGCTCGAGTCCGGCCAGTGGGTGCTCGCGCCCACCAAGGTGGACGGCAGCGACCCCGACCCGAGCAAGCGTCCCCAGGTGGTGAACAACTCGTGGGGCCTGGACGCGTCGGGCGCCATCGACGACTTCATGGCCGCGGAGATCGCCGCGTGGGAGGCCGCCGGCATCTTCGGCACCTGGTCGGCGGGCAACGAGGGGCCGGCGTGCCGGTCCACGTCGTCGCCGGGCGCGAACTCGGCCACCTACTCGGTGGGCGCGTTCGACTCGTCGGGCAACATCGCGGCGTTCTCGTCGCGCGGGCCCGGTGAGAGCTCCGGCGTCAAGCCGAACATCGCCGCGCCGGGCGCGAACGTCCGCTCCTCCCTGCCGGGCGGCAGCTACGGCTCGTACTCGGGCACCTCGATGGCGGCCCCGCACCTCGCGGGCGCGGTCGCGCTGCTGTGGAGCGCGGCACCGAGCCTCGTCGGCCAGATCGACGAGACGCAGGCCCTGCTCGACGGCGCCGCGGTCGACGTCGACGACACGACCTGCGGCGGCACCGCGGACGACAACAACGTCTGGGGCGAGGGCAAGCTCGACGTCATGGCGCTGCTCGACGCCGCCCCCGTGGGCGACACGGGCACCGTCGCGGGCACGGTCACGGACGCCGACGGCGCTCCCGTCGCCGGCGCCGAGGTGACGTTCGACGGCGCCCGGGACCGCACCGTCTCGACGGGCACGGACGGCGCGTTCGCCGCCGAGCTGCCCGTGGGCGGCTACGCGGTCAGCGCGAAGGCCTTCGGGTACGTCGCCTCGGCGGCGACGGACGTCACGGTCGCCGTCGACGAGACGGTCACCGTGCCGATCACGCTGCAGAGGGCGGCGACCCGCACGGTCTCCGGCACGGTCACGGAGAAGGACGGCTCGCCCACGGCGGGCGCGGTCGTCAAGCTCTCCGGTCCGCTCGACGCCGTCACGACCGGCGCCGACGGGAAGTACTCCGTCGCCGGCGTCCCCGACGGCACGTACACGCTGAGCGTCTCGGCGGGCACCTGCGCCGCACCGTTCAGCACCGAGGTGGTCGTCGACGGCAACGAGACGGTCAACGCCACCCTCAAGCGGCTGCTCGACGGCTACGGCTACTACTGCACCACCGGTGACGCCGGCGTCGCGACCGGCGACACCCTGCTGGCTCTCACCGGGGACGACAAGGCCGCCCCGGTCGACCTGCCGTTCAGCTTCCCGTTCTACGGCGAGTCGTACGACAGCGCGTTCGTCTCGACCAACGGGTTCCTGAACTTCCTCGCGTCGTCGACGAGCCTGTCGAACGGTGCGCTCCCGAGCGCGGCCGCGCCGAACGGCGCGATCTACCCGTTCTGGGACGACCTGAACGTGGACGCGGAGTCGGCCGTCTACACCGGCAGCACGACCGTCGACGGCGTCGACGCGTTCGTCGTCGAGTGGCGCAACGTCCGCAAGTACACGCCGGCGACCGACCGCGTGAACTTCTCGGCCACGCTCCTCGCCGACGGCCGGGTCGTGCTGGGCTACGGCGCGATGACGGACACCGACACCGCCCGCGGCAGCTCCGCGACGATCGGCATCGAGGACGCCCGGGGCGCGGTCGCGTCCCAGTTCTCGTACAACGCGCCGGCCGTGCGCGACGGCCTGTCCGTCACGTACGACGTCACCGGCATGGGCGCCGTGAACGGCACCGTGACCGACGGCAACACGAAGGCGCCGCTCGAGGGCGTCACCGTCACGATCACGTCGAAGGACGACGGGGACGAGACGGTCGTGACCACGGGCGCGGACGGCACCTACACCGCTCGGCTCCCGCTCGAGCGGTACGGGATCACCTACGCGAAGGACGCGTACGCGGGCGCCACCCGCAACGCGGCCCTCACGGAGGACGGCCAGGTCGTGACGCGGAACGTCGCGCTCGGCGCGGGCCGTCTCGAGGTGAACAAGGAGAGCATCTCCGCCGCCCTCGGGATGGGTGGCACGGCGTCCCGCGCGTTCCGCGTGACGAACACCGGCACCGAACCGGTGGACGTCTCGCTGGGCACGGGCGGCGGCGGCTTCGAGATGCTCGGGGTCAAGGGGACCGAGGGCGCCGTGATCAACCACGTCACGGACGACGCCACCGTGCCCGCCTCGGCCGAGCCGGCGCGCGGCACGAACGGCTCCGGGTTCGGCACCGCGGACGGGAAGACGAAGGGTCTCGCGTCGTCCGGTGCGAAGTTCGGCACCGTGACGCCCGACCTGGCGGCCGTCCCGCTCGACGAGACCACCCTGACCCACTCCGCGTCGCAGGACATCGTCGCGAACAACTCGGCGGCCTGCACCAACCAGGTGACCACGGAGAACAACGCGTACCTGCGCACGTTCACCCTGAGCGACTTCGGCATCGACGGCGCGTTCGACGTGAAGAGCGTGTCGTTCGGCGTCGAGACCGTCCAGTCCGCCCAGCCGGTGACCGTGAACCTGTACACGCTGGACGGTGACCTCACGTACGCCAACATGACGAAGGTCGGCAGCGCCGACGCCACGGTCGGGACCGACGCCGGCGGCACCGTCGTGTCGGTGCCCGTCACGGGCGACGTGCCGAAGGGTGGCACGCTCGTCGTCGAGATCGACGTCCGGGCCACCGGGTTCTTCTTCATCGGGTCGAACGACGCCGGCCAGACCGCGCCGTCCTACCTGCGTGCGGAGGGCTGCGGGCTCACGGAGCCCACCGACGCCGTCGAGATCGGCTTCCCCGACATGCACATCGTCATGAACGTGTCGGGCGAGACCTCGGGCGGCGCCGGCGTCTCATGGCTGGACGTCCAGCCGCCGACGCTGACGCTGGCACCGGGGGCGTCCGTGCAGGCCGCGGCGACCCTCACCGCCGCGGTGGAGCAGCCGGGTGCCTACTCGGCCACCATCACGGTGGGCGGGGACACCCCGTACACCGCTCCCACCGTCGCCGCCCTGATGACCGTCAAGGCGCCGGCCGGCTGGGGCAAGGTCACCGGCACGGTGACCGGCAGCGGTGCGCCGATCGACGGGGCCGTGGTGCTCCTCGACGGCAAGGCGTACGACACGACGCTCGTCACGGGCGCCGACGGGAGGTACGCGTACTGGATGCCCAAGGCGAACGGGCCGCTCCAGCTCGTCGTCGCGGCGAACGGCTTCGTGCCGGCCGTCCGGACGGCGCAGGTCGTCGCCGGCCAGACGACGGTCTACGACGTCGACCTGAAGCCGCTCAAGTGACGACCTGACGGGAGGAACGACGACGGCCCCGGCCCCCTCGAGAGGGGGTCGGGGCCGTCGTCGTCGTGACCTACCAGACGAGCCCGTCCAGATGGTTGTGGCCGGACAGCAGGCGTGCGACGCGAGCCTGCGCCGCGTCACGGGCGTCGGGCCACGGGTGGTGTGCGGACAGCGTGAGCTCTCCGTACATGTCGTAGAAGTTCAGCCGCTCGCGCAGGTGCTCGCGCTCGAACAGCTCCGGGTACGCGCCGTGCAGCCAGCCGGGCACCTCCGCCAGCGTGGTCTCGTCGAGCCCTCGGTCGTCCGGCGTGGGGGGGAACTCGCGCGCTCGGGCGCACCAGCGGAGGAGGGTGTCGAGCTCGACGTCGGCCGGCTGGGCCACCGCCTCCGCGAAGTCGATGATGCCGGTGACGCGTCCGCGGTCGACGATGAGGTTCGATCCGTGGAGGTCGCCGTGGACGAGGACGGGCCGGTCGGCGGCGAACAGGTCCAGCCGCTCCCGGACCCACGCGTCGACGTCCGCGAGCAGGCGCGGGTCGTGCCCGGGCCGCCGCCGGGCAGCCTCGACCTGCTGGAGCGTCGCGCCCACCACGGGCGGGTGGAACGCCGGCCACGGGCCGCCGGCGAGCGCACCGGTCAGCCAGGGCGGCATCAGTCCGACGGGGACGGGGACGCGGTGGAGCGCGCGCAGCGCGGCCCCGAGGCTCTCGATGATCGAGCGTCGCGTGCGCCGGTCCGCCGTCGGCCACGCGTCGTAGAGGGTCCGGCCGGGCAGCCGTCCGGAGACGTACCACGGCCCGTCCGGGCCGTCGCCGTGGGCGAGGCGCCGCGCGTGCGGGACCTCGCTGCCGGCGAGCAGGTCGACGACCCGCGCCTCGTGGCGGTACGCGTCGCGGAACCGTGCGTCGGCGTTCAGCCGGACGACGAAGGCGTCGCCGACCCACGCGGTGCTCACCCAGCCCGCCGTGCGGACGAAGCGCCCCGTGGCCGGCAGGCCGGCGGACGCCAGCGTCCGCAACAGCGCCGGGTCGGTGGCCGGCTCGCCGGCGGGGGTGGTCGGTCGGGGGGTCATGGCTCCTCGGAACGGGGCGTCGGGCGGCGGCGTCGCGTGCAGGCGGGCGCCGGCCCGCGGGCACGATGGTCCCGCCGGCGAGGCGGCCGGCGGGAACCATCGGCACCCATCATCGACGTCAGGCGTACTGCGGGTCGTCCGGGTCGTCGCGGTCGGCCCAGCTCCCGACGACGGGGAACTCGGCCACGCGCAGACGCGCGAGGCCGTAGGGCACGAGGGTCACGTCGTCCCCCGCGCCGCGCTCCAGCAGCGGGCTGGGCGGCGGGGGCGGCGCGTCGACGCCCTGCGCGCGCCACTCGGTGGCGCGGGCGCCCGGGGCGTGGACCTTCACCGGGGAGCCCTCCCCCGGCCGCGGCCCGGCGAGCCCCCACGGGACCTCCCGGACGGGGGCGCGCTCGACCTCCCACGACGCGGCGTGCGCGACGTCGGCGAGCGCCTTGTTCCACGACGTGCGGCGATGGACCTCCCACTCGCCGAGGCCGGGCGCGCCCGCCACCTCGACCCAGTTCTCGCCCAGCGGGTGCACCATCGACAGCGGTCCGAGGAACACGGCCGCCGCCTGGCGCGCCCGGCGCACGACCCGCGGGGCCATCGGCAGCACGAGACGCACGTCCGCGGCGTCGGCCCACGACCGTCGCAGCGTCACGTACCCGTCCACGGGCTCGGCGTCGACGGCCTCGCCGTCCACGGTGAGCTCGAACGACGACGCCCAGCCGGGCACCCGCAGCTGCAGGTCGAACGGCTCGGCGCGGTCGGTGACGACGTCGACGGCGATCGTCTCCTCGAACGGGTAGGCCGTGCGGACGGTCACCTCCACCGGGTCGCCCCCGACGTCGGTGCGCACCACGGCGGGCGCGTACGCGACGGCGCGCAGGCCGCCGTCGTCGGCCCGCATCCACAGGTTCCGGACGAACTTGGGCCAGCCCTGGTGGAAGTTCGCCGTGCAGCACCCGAAGTGCGGCTCGAGGCCGAACAGGTTCGCGTCGTCGGAGGAGAACGACCAGTCGCGGCGTGCCACCGACACCTCGAGCTGGGTGGCCTGCTGGTGGTACTGGTGCGCCAGCATGCGCGGGTCGCACGACGCGGGCAGCAGGTTGAACGCCAGCGACTCCAGCCGGTCGCCGTGCACGCCGTCCCCGAACGTGGCGGCGAGCACGCCGCACGTGAACATCATCTCGACGACCTGGCACGTCTCGATGCCGGCCGCCGCCTCCGGGCCGCCGAGCCACTCGTCGCCGGAGAACCACCCGTGCGCCTGCCCGTGCCAGCGGTCGAGGTTCGCGAAGGAACGCTCCGTGGCGGCCCGGTGCGCGTCGTCGCCGTCGCGCACCCAGTCGACGGCGCCCTTCTTGAGGCCCATCGCGACGTTGGGCCCGTGGATGCGGTGCGAGAAGACGCGCGCGGCGCCGGTGATGAGGTCGCCGCCGAGGTAGTCGTCCCAGCGGATCGTCTGCGCGTCGAGGACGTCGACGAGGTCGAGGAGCCACTCCTCCCCCGTGCGGTGGTGCAGCCACCACACCGACAGGGCGTTGTCGGCGCCGCGCGCCCGCCCCCACGAGCGCAGCGGGCGCCCCGGCAGCTGCTCGAGCTGGTGCCGGAAGTACCGCTGGAGGAACGGCACGACGCGTTCGTCGCCGGTGGCGTCCGCGTGCTGGGTGAGCACCTTGAGGGCGACCATGCGCGGCCACCAGTCGTCGTTGGTCGCCGGCCCGAAGAAGCCGTCCTCGCGCTGGGAGGCGAGGATCGCCTCGACCCAGGGCTGCACCTGCGCGAGCAGCCCCTCGTCCTCGAGCACGTGCGCGAGGGGCAGCAGGCCGTCGAGGTAGTACGGGCCGCGCTCCCAGTCCTCTCCGTCGACGCCGCCGCGCCAGGCGTTGGTCGGGCCGACGTCCGGCCAGATCTTCTCGAGCTGGCCCGTGAGGCCGTCGGCCTGGAGGCGCAGCTGGTCGCGCAGCCAGCCCCGCGGGGTGATCGCGCCGAGGGGCAGCTCGCGCCCGGCGGGTGCCCGCGACGTGGTGCCCGACGGCGTAGTGCCCGACGGCGTGGCAGGAGTGTTCACGGTGGAGCCTTTCACTTGATCGAACCCCCGATGAGGCCCTTGGTGTAGTAGCGCTGGAGCGCGAGGAAGAGGATGACGACGGGGACGGTGGCGACGCAGGCCGTCGCCGTGAGGAGCCCGGGGTCGACGATCTGCACGCCCGGGATCTTGAACGACGTCGTGATGTTCGTGAGCGCGAGGGGCAGCGTGTACTTGTCCTCGCTCGACAGGAACACCACGGAGCTGAGCAGGTCGTTCCAGCCCGCCATGAAGCCGAACAGGCCGACGGTGACGACACCGGGCCACGCGAGGGGAACCATGACGGACCGCAGCAGCCGGCCGAGGCCGGCGCCGTCGAGCTGCGCCGCCTCCTCCAGCTCCACGGGGATGCCGTCCAGCGTGTTGCGCATGACGAACACGGAGAACGGCAGCTGGAGCGTGACCAGCACGAGGACGACGCCCGTGAGCGAGTCGAGCAGGCCGAGCTTGCCGAGCACGATCGACAGGGGGGTGAGAAGGCCCTGGTACGGCACCACCATCGGCCCGAGGAGGACGACGAAGACCAGCGCCGCGAGCGGGAAGCGCAGGCGGGAGAGCGCGTACCCCGCGAGCGTGGCGACGAGCCCGGTCAGCAGCGCCACGCTGATCGCGACGACGAACGAGTTGCGCACGTACGTCGTGATGCCGACGGACGGGTCGAAGATCCGCGCGTAGTTCGCGGCCGTGAGGTCGAGCAGCGACCCCCAGCCGATCCCGTCGGCGTCCGCGGACGGCGGCAGGAACGACCGGAGCGCGATGTACAGGACGGGCGCGAGGGACGCGAGCGCCAGGACGGTCCCCCCGACCACGTACGCGGCCGAGGACAGGGACCGGTGGCCGCCGTGCGCCCGCGGCTCGCGCCCGCGACGGACGGGGGCGGCGGCGCCCGGGGCGGTCCGGGTGAGCGTGGTCATGACTGCGCCTCCCCGCCGCCCGCCCGCAGGGCGCGCAGCTGGATCACGGCGAGCGCGAGGATGATCGCCGTGATGATCATCGACAGCGCCGCCCCGTAGCCGAGGTTGTACCGCACGAACGACTGCGCGTACGTGTACATCACGGCCGTGGTGGTGGCGCCGCTCGGGCCGCCCTTGGTGAGCACGAAGAACTGGTCGAACACGAGCAGGGTGCCGGACACCGCGAGGATGAGGCACAGCGCGAACTGGCGGCGGATGAGCGGGAAGGTCACCGACGCCTCCCGGCGCCACCAGCCCGCGCCGTCGATCTTCGCGGCGTCGTACACCTCGCCCGGCACCGCCTGCATGCCGGCCATCAGCAGGATCATCGCGACGCCCATCCCCTTCCAGACCGTCAGCACGACGATGGCCCAGAACGCACGCGTCGGGTCCGTGAACCAGGCGGTCTGGCCGTCGGACAGGCCGAGCGAGCGGAACAGCACGTTGAGCACCCCGGTGCCCGGCATGAGCATCACCGACGCCATGTAGGCGGCCGCCGTGAAGCCGATGACGACGGGCACGAAGAACGCGGTGCGCACGAACGACACCACGCGCCCCTCGCCGCGCACCATGACCGCCGCGGCGTAGGAGACCAGCAGCGAGAGCGGCACGAGGGCGACGGTGAAGAGCACGGAGAACACGAGGGCGCGCGCGAAGGTGTCGTCGCCGAACGCCCGCGCGTAGTTCGCCAGGCCGGCGGGACGGACCTGGCCCAGCAGGGGCCAGTCGGCGAACGACATGACCACGAGCAGGACGAGCGGCACCACGAAGAAGACGAGGGAGAGCAGCAGCGCCGGGGAGACCAGCAGCAGACCGAGCGCCGCCCTGCGGCCCGCGGCCCGGCGTCGTCCGACGCCGGGCCGCGGGAGCGCGCGGGTCACGGGAACGTGTGCGACGACCATGGGGACCGCCTCAGCCCACCTGGTTGTACGCGTCGGCGATGAGCTGGTCCGCCTGCTGCGTCGCCTTGTCGAGCGCGGTCGTCGGGTCGGCGCCCTGGAAGATCGCCGCCTGCGAGTTCTGCGCCCACGGGCCGTTCGGGTCATTGATGGTCGCGAAGTAGGCGATCGACTTCGGCAGCCTGCCGACGGCGAGCGACCCGACCCGGTGGGTCGCCCACTCGTCCTCGGCCAGATCCTCGGCGAGCTTCAGGTCGGGGGCGATCCAGCCGGCCTCGCCGTTGATCGTCGCGGCCTCGCGGTCGGTGACGAGCCACTCGAGGAGCGTCCACGCCTCGTCCGGGTGCTCCGAGCCGAGCGGGATGGCGGCCTGGTTGCCGCCCAGGAAGGACGCGAGCTCGCCGTCCGTGCCGGGGATGCCCGCGGCGGAGCCGAACTCGTCCTCCTGGCCGGCGAACACGTTCGCACCGGTGAACATGATGCCGACCTTGCCCGCGAGGGCGTTCTGGCTGCCGACGTTGCCCGGGTCCTGGTTGGGCTCGTCGGTCGGCTGCATCAGCCCCGACTCCCACATGTCCTGGTACCAGGACACCATGCCGACCATCGCCGGGTCGTCGAAGGTGCTCGTCTGGTCCGGCCCCGCCTCGGTGAAGACGTCCCCGCCGTCGGCCCAGCCGCTGGGGAACCCGGTGAACGCCTGTCCGACGCCGCCGATGGTCGAGAAGCCCGTGACGTCGTCGCCGAGCGCCTGGATCTTCTCGGCGTACGCCTTGACCTGGGCGAGGTCCTTCGGCGGGGTGTCGGGGTCGAGCCCTGCCTCGGTGAAGAGCTTCTTGTTCCAGAACATCTGCGACCCCGTGAGGGCCACCGGCAGGGAGTACACGGCGTCGTCGAGCGTGCCGATGTCGACCCCCGCCTCCGCGACGTCGGCGAGGTTCGGCAGGGCGTCCGCCTTGTCGGTGATGTCGAGGAGCTGTCCCTGCGTCGCCAGGAGCGGCGCGTTGATGATGTCGAAGTCGATGAGGTCGGGCACGGAGCCGGCGCGGATGGAGTTCGCGAACTTCGTCAGGTACTGGTCGTTGTTGACCAGCGTGACGTCGACCGCGATGTCGGGGTGCGCCTTCTCGAACGCGGCCACCTGCTTGTCGAGGGAGTTGTCGCCGTCGCGGGCCCACACGTCGAGCGTGACGGGCCCGCCGTCGCCGGCACCGTCGTCCGCGCCGCAGGCGGCGAGCACGGGGGTGGCGGCCAGGGCGGTGACCACGAGCAGGGCCAGCCTGCGTCGCCGGAGGGAAGGCTTCATCGTCGATCTCCTTCGTCGGGAGACGCCCGGCAACTGTGCCGCGCGTTTGCGGCAAACTATTCCGTCCGTTGCCGTGCTGTCAACGGCACAGGCGGGCGAACCTGCCCTATGATGCGGAAACGTTGCCGTCACGAAGGTCGGCAGAGCGAGGGAAGGACGGGGCATGGCGCACGGACGCGTGACGTTGGCGCAGGTCGCCGAGTCCAGCGGCGTCTCGATCGGGACGGTCTCCAAGGCGCTCAACGGTCGCGGCCAGCTGAGCGACGAGACGCGCCGGCGGGTGCTCGACGCCGCCGCGGCGCTCGGCTTCGAGCCCAGCCCGGACGCGCGGGCGCAGGCGGAGGGACGGTCGTTCATCGTCGGCGTGCTCTCGACCGACTCCTACGGCCGGTTCACCATCCCGATCCTCACCGGCGCGGAGGACACCTTCGGCGCCGGCGAGATCTCGATGCTCCTCGCCGAGAGCCGCGGCGACCCGATCCGCGAGCGGCACTACGTCCAGACGCTCCGGAGCCGTCACGTCGACGGCATCATCGTCGCCGGCCGCACCAGCGACGCCCGCACGTCGATCACGTCGCTCCTCGGCGTCCCCGCGGTGTACGCGCTCTCGCCGTCCCAGGACCCCGACGACGTCTCCGTGGTCCCGGACGACGCCGGCGGCGCCGCGCGGGCGATCGCGCACCTCGTGGGCACCGGCCGCCGCCGCATCGCCGTCGTCGTCGGCCCCCGGCGCCACACGGCGAGCAACCACCGCGTCGAGGGAGCGACCCGCGCGCTGGACGAGCTCGGCGCCGAGCTGGCGGGGGGCGAGGTCCTGTACGGGGAGTGGACCGAGCGGTGGGGCTACGAGGCGGCCCGTCGGCTCCTCGAGACCACCACCTTCGACGGGGTCTTCTGCGCCAACGACCAGATCGCGCGCGGCGTCCTCGAGTGCCTGCGCGAGAGCGGTGTCGCCGCGCCCGACGCCGTGGGTGTCGTCGGCGTCGACAACTGGGACGTCATCGTGGAGGCCGCCCGGCCCAGCATCACCTCGGTGGACCTCAACCTGCGGGCGGTGGGCCGCCGCGCGGCCGAGCTGCTCGTCCGCAAGATCGGCGGCGAGGACGTGCCCGGCGGCGTCGAGCTCGTCGACTGCATCCTCGTGCCCCGGCTGTCGACCTGAGCCGGCCGGGGCTCCCCCGCGCCGTCCCGGGGACGACAAAGGTCCCGGCCCCCTCGCGGGGACCGGGACCTTCGCGCGTCAGGCGTCAGGCGTTCAGCCGGCGACGACCTTGACGGAGATCTTCGCCGAGACCTCGGGGTGCAGGCGCACCGACACGGTGTACTCACCGGTCGTCTTGATCGGCTGGCCGATCTCGATCTTGCGCTTGTCGACCTGCGGGCCGTTGGCGGCCACGACCGCGTCGGCGATGTCACCGGTGGTGACGGCACCGAACAGACGGCCGGACTCGCCGGCGTGCGCCGAGACGACGACCGTCTTGGCGGCCAGCGAGTCGGCCACCGCCTTGGCCTCGTCCAGCGTGGCGATCTCGCGGGCCTTGCGGGCCTTGCGGATCGCGGAGACCTGGGACTCGGCGCCCTTGGTCCAGGGGGTGGCCAGACGACGCGGGATGAGGAAGTTCCGGGCGTACCCGTCCTTCACCTCGACGACGTCGCCAGGCTCACCGAGACCGGTGACCTCGTGGGTCAGGATCAGCTTCGACATGATTCAGTGATCCTTCCGGTCAGCGGGCCGAGGACGAGTACGGCAGCAGCGCCATCTCACGGGCGTTCTTCACCGCACGGGCGATCTGGCGCTGCTCCTGGACGGAGACGCCGGTCACGCGACGCGCGCGGATCTTGCCGCGGTCGGAGATGAACTTGCGCAGCAGCGCGGTGTCCTTGTAGTCGACGGACTCGATCTTGGCCGTCTTGAGCGGGTTGGCCTTCTTCTTGGGCTTGCGCACCACAGGCTTCGCCATGGTGTTGCTCCTTCTCAGGTGCAGTCCTCACGGCCGTCCGGCCACAGGGCCGGCGTCGGAGGACAGGATGATCTGGGGACTGGCGTCGATCAGAACGGGGGCTCGTCCGAGAACCCGCCACCAGAGGAGGCGGGACCGGCCGTGGCCCACGGGTCGTTGCTCTGACCGCCGCCGGAAGAACCGAAGCCTCCGCCGGGCTGGCCGCCACCCTGGGAGCCGCCGTAGCCGCCCCCCTGGTTGCCGCCGCCACCGCCGAAGCCGCCGCCGCCACCGGAGCGCTGGGCGCGGGTGACCTTCGCCGAGGCACTCCTCAGCGACGGGCCGACCTCGTCGACCTGCAGCTCCACGACGGTGCGCTTCTCCCCCTCGCGGGTCTCGTACGAGCGCTGCGTCAGACGGCCCTGCGCGATGACGCGCATGCCCTTCGTCAGCGACTCGGCGACGTTCTCGGCCGCGTCCCGCCAGATCGAGCAGCGCAGGAACAGCGTGTCGCCGTCCTTCCACTCGTTGGTCTGGCGGTCGAACAGGCGCGGCGTGGACGCGATCGTGAAGTTGGCGACGGCAGCACCTGACGGGGTGAAGCGCAGCTCCGGGTCCGCGGTCAGGTTTCCGATCACCGTGATGACGGTGTCACCAGCCATGCCAAGCTCCTTCGTTCGTCCGAGAGTCGTGAGGGGATCCCATCACGGGGCGCTGACATCCCGAAGGACGTCGCCCGCGACGGGGCAGAGTGTCGGTTCAGGTCTCAGCGGGCGTCGTTGCGCAGGATCTTGGTGCGCAGCACGGCCTCGTTCAGGCCGAGCTGGCGGTCCAGCTCCTTCGCGGTGTCCGGCGTCGAGGTGAAGTCGACGACGGCGTAGATGCCCTCGGAACGCTTGTTGATGTCGTACGCCATGCGGCGACGACCCCAGATGTCGACCTTGTCGACGGAGCCACCCTCGGTCGAGATGACCGACAGGTACTTCTCCAGCGACGGGGCCACGGTGCGCTCCTCGACCTCCGGGTCCAGGATCACCATCAGCTCGTACTGACGCATGTGTTCAACCCACCTCCTCTGGTCTCAGCGGTCACGGTCGTTCCGTGACAGGAGGGTTCATTCGTGCGTCGGCCGCGCCCCGCCCCGGAACGATCCGGGGTGGCGGGCACAGCCAGTCGACCAGGATACCCGCCCGTGCGGGTCTCCCGGAAATCGGTCAGTCGTCCTGCCCGACGCCGTCGAGGATGCCGCCCCCGTCGTCGGTGGGAGTCGGGTCGGGGCTGGGCGAGTTCCCGTTGCCGTTCCCGTTGCCGTTGCCGTTGCCGTCGTCCTTCGGCCCCTTCGACACGGTGATCGTCACCGGCGTCCCGGGGTCGACGCTGTTGCCGGAGCCGGGGTTCATGGCGATGACCACCCCGACCGGCTCGTCGCTGAACTCCTCGCGCACCTTCGGCTCCAGACTGTCCCCGCGCAGCATCTGCTCGGCGGACGTCCGGGGCTGGCCGACGACGTTCGGCACCACGACCTGCTCGGGCTGGTCGGGCTGTCCCGTCGAGACGACGATCGTGACGGTGGAGTTCTTCGGCACGTCCGTGCCCGCCCCCATGATCTGCAGCACGACGCCCTTGCGCTGGTCGCTGTTCTGCGCCTGGGTCCGGACGACGAGACCCAGCTTCTCCAGCTCGCTGGTCACCTTGGCCACGTCCTGGCCGGTGAGGTCCGGGACGGTGACCTTCTCCTCCTCGGTCTCCGTGGGCGTCGGCGTCGGCGTGAACGTGGGCTGCGCCGGCACGTACTCCGGGAAGTCCTCCTCGTCCATGCCCTCGGTCGCGACCTGCATGAAGTCGGTCCACGCGCGCACCGGCCACGAACCACCGGTGATGCCGAGCCCCTGCTGCTTCCACTCACCGAACGAGTCGATCGGGGCGACGCCGCCCAGCACCCCCTTCTCGAGGTCGACGTTCGCGTACTGGCGCAGCCCGACGACGGTGGTCAGCTGCGGCACGAAGCCGGCGAACCACGCGGACTTGTTCTGCTGCGAGGTACCCGTCTTGCCGGCCACGGGCCGGCCGAGCTCCTGCGCCGTCTTCCCGGAGCCCTTCTCGACGACCTGCGTCATGGCGTAGGTCGCGGCCGTGACGTCGTCCGCGTCGAAGACCTTCTTCTGCTCGACGGGGCCCGCGTAGACCTGGGTGCCGTCGGAGGTCTGCACCTTCTCCACGACGTGCGAGGTCGTGCGGTAGCCACCGGCCGCGATGGTCGAGTACGCCCCCGCCAGGTCGATGGGATAGACGTCCGCCGTGCCGAGCACGTTGGAGGGCACCGCCTTGATGTCGGTCGCGTCCCGGATGCCCGCGCGGTGCGCGACCTCCGCGGTGGTCTTCGGGCCGATGTCCAGGTTGAGCTGCGCGTACGCCGAGTTGACCGAGTTGGCCGTCGCGTCCGCGAGGCTGATCGCCGACCCGTAGTCGTAGTAGCCGAAGTTCTCGGGCTCCCACGGGACGCCTCCGCTGTCCACCCACGGCTTGCCCGTGTCGGGGTCGACGGGGTGCCCGGGCGAGTTGCCGTCGAACTTGTCCTCGAGGGTGACGCCCTTCTCGAGGGCGCCGAGCAGCGTGAACGGCTTGAACGTCGAGCCCGCCTGCACGGTGTCCTGGGTCGCGACGTTCAGCGACTGCTTGACGTAGTCCTTGCCGCCGTAGAGCGCCCTGACCGCACCCGTCTTCGGGTCGATCGACACGAGCGACATGCGCACGTTCTTGCTCGCGTCGTCGGGCAGCGACTTGGCGACGTCCACGGCCGCGTTCTGCAGCTTCTGGTCGATCGTCGTCGTGATCTTCAGGCCGCGGGTGTCGAGGTCGGCCTCGGTGAAGGCGCCGTCCGGGTTGGAGTCCGAGCGGAGGAGCTCCTTGCGCACCGCGGACAGGATGTACCCCTTCTGCCCGCCCCAGGTGTTGGTGGCTTCCTTCTTCTTCTGGAACTTGGGGAACTCCGCCTTCGAGCGCTCGTCCTTGGTGATGTACCCCTGCTCGTACATCCGGTCGATGCTGCGGCCCCAGCGGATCTTCGCCTGCTTCTCGTTGACCGACGGGTCCCAGTTCACCGGCGACGGGATGATGCCGGACAGCAGGGCCGCCTCGGAGGGCGTGAGGTCCTTCGCGTCCTTCTTGAAGTACTCCTGCGACGCCGCCTGGATGCCGTAGGTGCCGCGGCCCCAGTAGATGGTGTTGAGGTAGTTCTCGAGCACCTCTTCCTTGGGCTGCGTCTGCGCCACCTTGAGGGCGATGATCGCCTCGCGCGCCTTGCCCGCGTACGACGTCGTCGTGTCGAGGTAGTACCGCTCCACGTACTGCTGCGTGAGCGTCGACGCCCCCTGGCGGCCGCCGCCCTGGACGTTGCTGTAGGCGGCTCGCGCGATGCCCTTGAGGTCGACGCCGCTGTTGGTCCAGAAGGTCGTGTCCTCCGACGCGACGACGGCGTTGCCGACGTAGGGCGGGAGGTCGTCGAGCTTGATCAGCTCGCGCTTCTGCTCGCCGAACGTGCCGATGACCTTGCCGTTCGACCAGTAGACGGTCGTGGCCTGGTTGTTCACGTCGTTGAGACCGTCGGGGATCGTCGTCGTGCTCCACGCGGCCACGAACAGGCCGGCGCCGAGCGCCGTGCCGGTCAGGGCGGTGCCGACGACGATCCGCCACGAGGGCAGCCAACGTCGCACCGGGCCCTTGTTCGGGCGCGGGTAGTTCCAGAAGCGACGTCTCCTCGCCACGTCAAGCCTTTCGTCGTGCGGGACCGGCGGCGCTCTCGTACCGCGCTCGGCCGGCCTGCGGACCACAGGGAACACTAGGCGATGGCGAACGGCCGACGGGAGCCCCGTGCGCTCCGGGCGACGGTTTGCGCCGAGCGTCCCCATGCCTTTGGCCCGCGCTTCGCGGAACCTTCACATCTGGGCGGGCGTGCTGTCCGGACCTCTCCCGTTGCACGACCGTGTCGACGCGTCCTATTCTCACGATGTATCGACTCGATACGTCGTGACGACGGGTCGGCAGGGACGGGACATCGGACAGGGAGGGGAACCCTCGTGCGCAGCAGGTCTGTGGTGCTCGAGACGGCCATCCTCGGCCTGCTCAACTCCGCCCCGCTGCACGGGTACGAGCTGCGCAAGCGGCTCAACCTGCTGCTCGGCTCGTTCCGCGCGTTCTCCTACGGCACCCTCTACCCGGCGCTGAAGTCTCTCGTCGCCCGCGGCCTCATCGAGACCACCGAGCGCGAGGCCCCCGCGGCCGCGGTCCGGACGCCGGGGACCCGGCAGGCCGGCGCCAAGACCTCGGGCAAGGCACCCCTGACGGGCCGGCGCGGCAAGATCGTGTACCGGCTGACCGCGGACGGCAAGGAGCACCTCCAGACCGTCCTCGCGTCGTCCGGTCCGGCCGCCTGGGAGGACGAGAACTTCGACGTCCGCTTCGCGTTCTTCGCGCAGACGGACGCCGAGACCCGCATCCGCATCCTCGAAGGCCGGCGCACCCGGCTCACCGAGCGGCTGGAGGCGGTCCGGGAGTCCGCCGCACGCACCCGCGAGCGGCTCGACGAGTACACCCTCGAGCTGCAGCGCCACGGGCTCGAACAGGTCGAGCGCGAGGTGCGCTGGCTCGACGGACTCATCACCACGGAACGCGACCGTGCTCTCGGCCGCGACCGCGACCACAGCGCCGGGGTGCAGGATGCCCCGGCCCAGAGAAACAAGGAGCGAGGATGACCTCCGTCCGCGTTGCCATCGTCGGTGTCGGAAACTGCGCATCGTCCCTGATCCAGGGCGTGCACTACTACCGTGACGCCGACCCGACCGACACCGTCCCCGGCCTCATGCACGTGCAGCTCGGTGACTACCACGTGCGGGACCTGGAGTTCGTGGCGGCGTTCGACGTCGACGCGAAGAAGGTCGGCTTCGACCTCGCCGAGGCGATCCACGCCTCGGAGAACAACACCATCAAGTTCGCCGACGTGCCGCCGACGGGCGTCGTCGTCCAGCGTGGTCACACGCTCGACGGCCTCGGCGACTACTACTCCGCGACGATCGACGAGTCGGACGCCGAGCCCGTCGACGTCGTGCAGGCGCTCAAGGACGCGAAGGTCGACGTCCTCGTCTCCTACCTGCCCGTCGGCTCCGAGGCGGCGGACAAGTTCTACGCGCAGGCCGCGATCGACGCGAAGGTCGCCTTCGTCAACGCCCTGCCCGTGTTCATCGCCTCCGACCCCGAGTGGGCCAAGAAGTTCGAGGACGCCGGCGTGCCGATCGTCGGCGACGACATCAAGTCGCAGGTCGGCGCCACGATCACGCACCGCGTGCTCGCCAAGCTCTTCGAGGACCGCGGCGTCGTGCTGGACCGCACGTACCAGCTGAACGTCGGCGGCAACATGGACTTCAAGAACATGCTGCAGCGCGACCGCCTCGAGTCGAAGAAGGTCTCCAAGACGCAGGCGGTGACCTCGAACCTCACCGGCGCGCTCGGCGGCAAGAAGGAGGACCGCAACGTCCACATCGGCCCGTCGGACTACGTCGCGTGGCTAGACGACCGCAAGTGGGCGTACGTCCGCCTCGAGGGCCGCGCGTTCGGCGAGGTGCCCCTGAACCTGGAGTACAAGCTCGAGGTGTGGGACTCGCCCAACTCGGCCGGCATCATCATCGACGCCGTCCGCGCCGCGAAGATCGCCCTCGACCGCGGCGTGGGTGGCCCGATCCTGTCGGCGTCGACCTACTTCATGAAGTCCCCGCCCGTGCAGATGGAGGACACGGCCGGCCGCGCCCAGCTCGAGGCCTTCATCCGCGGCGACGTGGAGCGCTGAGCGCACCCCTCCCGCGTCCGACGACCGTCTGACGACGGCCTGACGACCGCGCACGACCGAGGCCGGGCACCGGGACACGGTGCCCGGCCTCGGTCGTGCCCACGACGCTCAGGCGTCGAGGCGCACCACGCTGCCGCCCTCGGCGACGGACCGTTGCGCCGCGACGACGGCGCGCAGCGTGCGCAGCCCCGTCCGGCCGTCGGGGCCGGGAGCGGCACCCGACCGCACGCACCCGAGGAAGTGCTCGAGCATCAGCGCGTCGAGGTTCTCGCCGAACCCGAGCCACGCCTGCCGGCCGCCGCCGGCCACGAGCCCGCCGACGTGCGCCCCGAACGGGTCGATCTCGACGGTGCCGCCCGTCCCCACGACCTGCAGCGTGAGCCCGCCCCAGGTGGCCGCGCCGTCGGGGACCGACCAGGAGCAGTCCACCGTCACCTCGGCGCCGCCCGCGTACGTGAGGCTCACCAGTCCGCCCGTCTCGGCGCGCACCCGCGCGTCGTCGCCGTGCAGCACGCGGTTGGTGACGGCCCGGACGGCCACGACCTCCTGGCCGAGCAGGGCGTCGAGCAGGTCGGCCACGTGCACGACGTGGTCGGCGAGCGCGCCGCCCCCGGCGAGCTCCGGGTCGGTGAACCACACGCGCCCCGCCGGGACCTTCCCGTTGTTCGTGCCCGTGCCGCCCAGGACGGTGCCGAGGGCGCCGTCCTCGACGAGGCCGCGCAGGGTCGCGAACTCGGGGCTGAAGCGCACGGGGTAGGCGGTCATCAGGTGCACCCCGGCGGCGTCGCAGGCCGCGACCATCGCCTCGGCGTCCTCGACTCGCGTGGCCAGGGGCTTCTCGCAGAGCACGTGCGCCCCGGCCTCCGCGGCGGCCAGGACGACGTCCCGGTGCCGCGCGTTCTCCGCGCACACGATCACCGCGTCCGGGCCCCAGGCGAGCGCCTCGGCGTAGCTGTCGACGTAGGGCGCGCCGTGCTGCGCGGCGAACTCCCGCCCGCGCAGCTCGTCGGCCGGCGCCGAGGCCGCGTCCGGGTCGGCGGTGAGCAGCTCCACCCCGGGCCGGTCGCGCAGGAGCGCGATGTACGACGCGGCGTGGACGTGGGCGAACGACAGGACGGCGACCCGCAGCGTGCGGGCGCCCCCTCCCGGCGTGGTGGTGTCGGTCATGCTCGGCTCCCGGTGGTGGCGAGGGTGGGGGTGGGCACCGGCGTGCTGCCGAGCTCGCGCGCGCGGGCGGCGGTGTCCACGGGGACGGGCGCCCCGGAGTCGATGGAGGCGAGGGCCGCATCGGCGAGCTCGACGGCGACCACGCCGTCGACCGCGCTGACGCGGGGCGTGCGGGGGTCGTCGGGGGCCAGCGCCGTCGGTGACGCCGCGAAGGCCCGGGCGAACTCCCGGATCTCGGTGAGGTAGGGGCTCTCCCCCGCGGCCGGGGCGGGCCGGTCCTGCCCGCCCGTGGGCACGGGCGGCAGGTCGGACCGGACGCCCCTGGCCTCCGCCGAGTCGAAGCGCAGCACGCCGGCGTCTCCCGCCACGTGGAACGACGTCCGGAAGGTGGTGTGCGGCGCGCCCCACAGCCCGCGGACGTGGGTGATCGCCCCGCCGGCGTGGGTGAGCACCACGTGCGCCAGCGTGTGCGGCCGCCCGTCCTCCTCGAGGGACCGGCGGGTGGCGAAGACGCTCGTGACCTCGCCCGCGACCCATCGGGCCACGTCGATGTCGTGGATCATGAGGTCGAGGACGACGCCGCCCGACGCCGCGTCGTCGGCGAACCACGGCGACCAGACGGGGAACATCCCGCCGCGGGCGAAGCGCAGCACGGCCGGGCGGCCGATCTCCCCGTCCTGCACGGCGCCCCGCATGAGCGCGTACTCGGGGAAGAACCGCACCACGTGCCCCGGGTAGAGCTGGCGGTCGGCCGCCCGGGCCGCGTCGAGCATGGCCACGGCGTCGGCCGACGTGCGCGCGAGGGGCTTCTCGCAGAGCACGTGCCGGCCGGCCGCGAGCGCCGCGGCGGCCACGTCGAGGTGCGTCGGCGTGGGGGTCACGACGTCGACGACGTCGACGGTGTCGAGCAGCTCGTCCAGCGTGGCGGCCGCGCGGCCGCCGTGCGCGGCGGCGAGCTCGGACGCGCCGGCGACGGAGTGGACGACGAGGTCGGCGCCGAGCGCGCGCCACGCGGGGGCGTGCGCCCGCGCGATGCCGCCCGCTCCGACGAGGCCGACCGTGAGGGTGGGGGAAGGCATGGTGCTCCCTACTTGAGTCCGGAATGGGCGAGGCCGTCGATCACACGGCGCTGCATGACGACGAAGAGCAGGAGGATGGGCGCCATCGCGAGCACGCTGGCCGCCATCATCACCGTGTAGTCGGTGGTGGTGCGACCCGCGAACGTCGCGATCCCGGCCGCCAGCGGCATGCTCTCGGCCCGGGTCGACACGACGAGCGGCCACAGGAGGTCGTTCCAGGACCAGAGCACCGTGATGATCGACAGCGCGCCGAGGCTGGGCCCGGCGAGCGGCAGCATCACCCGCCAGAAGACCTGGAACGGGTTGGCCCCGTCGAGCCGGGCCGCCTCCTCGAGCGAGTCGGGCACGCCCTTGAAGAACTGCATCATCAGGAAGGTGCCGAACGCGCTGAAGATGCCGGGCGCGGCGATGCCGGCCACGGTGTTCAGCCAGCCGAGCCCGTTGATGATCTGGTACTGCGGGATGAGGTACACCTGCGACGGCACCATGAGGATCGACAGGACCAGCGCGAGCAGCACGCCGCGCAGCGGGAACCGCATGCGGGCGAACGCGTAGCCGGCCATCGAGCACAGCACGAGCTGGCCCGCGGTCCGCACCACGGTGATGGAGACCGAGACCCAGAACTCCTGGAGGAACGGGAGCTTGGAGAACACCTCGGCGTAGTTGCCCCACTGGAGCTCCCCCGGCCAGAACACCGGGGGCACGCTCATCACCTGCGCGTTGGTGGACAGCGACGTGAGCAGCTGCCACACGAACGGGAACACCATGACCACGCCGCCGACGGCGAGCAGCACGTGCGCCCAGGTGTTCGACCCGTGGCGCGACGTGCGGCGGCGGGGCGTCCCCGACCGTCCCGCGAGCGTCGGGCCGGTGGTCGTGAGGGTCGCGTCAGGCATAGGTGACCCACCTCCTCTGCATGCGGAACTGGAGCAGGGTGACGGCGCCGACGATCAGCAGGATCACCATGGCGATGGCCGCGGCGAAGCCCTTGTCGTTGCGCAGGAACGCCTCGTTGTAGAAGAGGTAGACGAGGGACTGCGTCTGCCGCATCGCGGGGTTGCCCTGCCCCATGAGGGCGTACAGCAGGTCGAACAGCTGGAAGCCGTTGATGACCGTGATGACGGTGACGAAGAAGACGCTCGGGGTGAGCAGCGGCGCGGTGACGGAGCGGAACTGCCGCCAGGCCGACGCGCCGTCGAGCGAGGCCGCCTCGTAGAGCTCCGGCGGGATGTTCTTCAGGCCGGCGGACAGGATGATGATGGCGAAGCCGAGCGACGTCCACAGGCCGACGACGGACACGGCGACCAGCGCGAACCCCGGCGTGGAGGTCCACGCGGGACCGTCCACGCCCACCAGCCCGAGCGCCCAGTTGAGGACGCCGAAGTCGCCGTTGAAGATGAGCCGCCACACCATCGCGACCGCCGTCGGCATCGCGACGTACGGCATGAAGTACAGCACCCGGTAGAACGCGGTGAACCGCATCCCGGGCCGGTTGAGCAGGCTCGCGACGAACATCGCGATCGGGATGCCGAGCAGCACGATCGCGGTGTAGACGAGGGTGTTGACGACGGCCGTCCCGAGGTCCGGGTCGCGGGCGAGGCGCTGGTAGTTCTCCACGCCCACCCACGTCTGGCCCCCGAAGGCGCCCCACTCGGTGAGGCTGAAGTAGCCGGTCTGGATGATCGGCCACAGGTAGAACAGGACGACGCCGAACATCGTCGGCAGCACGAAGAGGACGGGCCACCAGCCGTCGTACCCCTGCCGGGGCCCGCGTGGTGCGCGGGCCCCGGCCGAGGCCGGAGGGGTGGAGCCCCGGGCGGGCGCGGCGACGCCCGCCCGGGGGCTGCGGTCGACGGAGGTCATTCCTTCGCCAGCTCCTCGTTCATGGCGTCGGCGAGCTCCTTGGCGACCTCCTCGACGGGCCGGTCGCCCGAGAACGCCTGCGGGAGGAGCTCGTTTTCGAGCGCGTTCCACGCCGCCGTGTTCTTGGAGATCGGGTACGGGAAGGACATCTCGTCCGCGGACTGCAGGAAGACGTCGATCCCGAAGCTCGGCACGGAGTCGACGAACGCCTGCTGCGTGCCCGTGTAGGCGGGGTTCGCGGCGCCCATCTCCGCCTGCGTGCGCTGCGCCTCCTCGGAGCCGAGGTAGGCGAGGAACGCGTTGGCGGCCTCCTTGTTCTCGCTGTCCGCGGCGACGACGTTCGCGAGGCCGTGGATGACGGTGGCGCGTCGCTCGGGGCCCTCCGGCAGCCGCACCGTGCCGAAGTCGTCCTTGTTCGGCGAGTCCTTCATCTCCGCGACCGACCAGTTGCCGGACCAGAACATGGCGGCCTTGCCGGAGCTGAACCAGACGTTCGGCTTGGTGTCGGACATCTGCTCGAGGGTCGGCGCGGACCCGTCCCCGACGAGGTCCGCCCAGAGCTGCAGCCCCTCGATCGACGCCGGGTCGTCGTACCCGGACGTCGTGCCGTCGTCCGAGATGACCTGGCCGCCGGCCTGCAGGATCGAGTCGTAGTAGCTGCTCTGCCCCGCGCTGTTGAGCTCGGTGACGACGCCGTAGACGCCCTGGTCGGCGAGCTCGTCGGAGATCGTGCCGGCCGCGGCGCTGAAGTCGTCCCACGTCCAGTCGTCGGTGGGGAGGTCGACACCGGCCTTCTCGAAGAGCGCCTTGTTGTACCAGAGCGCCACGGTGTCGAAGTCCTTGGGGAGCCCGTACTGGGCGTCCTCGAAGGTGTACAGCTGGTTGAGCGCGTCGGGGTACTTGGTCGGGTCCAGCTCGCCGGAGTCGACGAGCCCGGTGAGCGGCTCGAGCAGGTCGTTCGCCGCGTAGAGCTGGACGTTCGGGCCGTTCATCCAGAACACGTCGGGGAGGGTGCGCGACTCGCCCTGCGTCTGCAGCTTGGTGAAGTACTGCTGGTACGGGGTCAGGTCGACGGTGACCTTGATGTCCGGGTACTTCTTGTTGAAGTCCTTGATGTTCTGGTCGATCGCGGGCTTCTGGTTCTCGTCCCAGATCGAGTAGGTGATCTCGGCCTGGGCGTCGGTCGACGCGACCGCGCCGTCGGCCTCGGCGGCGTCGCCGCCGCTCGAGCAGGCGGTGAGCGTCAGTGCCACGGCAGCGACGCCCACGAGGGCCGAGCTGCGGATGAGGTGCTTCATCAGGGTGCTCCTCCGGTGGGGTGGGTACCTCAGGACCCGGGCGTCCTCGCCTCGGGCTCGACGACGTCGTCGAAGTGCGCCGCGACCTCGGGGGCCACGGGTCGGACACGCTGCGGCGCCGAGCCGGCGCGCAGCGAGACGGTGGCGGCGATGCCGGTCGCGACCGCGTCGCGCGCCATCACCGGCGAGGTCGTGATCGGCGTGCCGTCACGGGAGCCGCGGCGGTGGTCTGCGTCCGCGCCGCGGCGGCGAGCGCGTCGGCCAGGGACGCGGCCGGGTCGGCCACCCGCAGCGAGGGCGCCGCGATCTCGGCACTGCCGAACACCGCCTCGGAACCCACCTCGAGCGCGCGGACCAGCGCGCCCAGCGCGGCGCCGTCGGCGGCGAACGCCGACGTCACCAGCGGGGCGGCCGCCCGGGGGTGGACCAGGCGGTCGACCTCGGCCTGCAGGGGTGCGCGCAGCAGCTCGCCGGCGCGCGAGAGCCCGCCGCCGAGCACCACGCACTCCGGGTCGACGACCATCGCGAGCGTCGCGACCCCGGGGGCCACCCGCCGCACGTACTGCTCGAGCAGGTCGAGGGCCGTGCCGTCGCCCTGCTGGGCGCGGAGCGCGACCTGCTCGGCGCCGCCCGCCTGCTCGATCTCCCGGAGCAGGCTGCCCTCGTACCAGCCGTCCCAGCCCGTCCACGAGAAGTCCCCGACCTCGCCCGCGGCGAAGCGGTTGCCGCGATAGAGCTGGCCCCCGAGCACGAGGGCGGCACCCACGCGGTAGCCGAGCTGTACCAGCACGACGTCGTCGGCGAGCCGCGCCGCGCCCAGCGCGTGCTCGGCGAGCGCCGCCATGTTGATGTCGTTCTCGATCACGACCGGGTGGTCGCCGCCCGTCGAGAGGCGGGCCGCGAGGTTCACGCCCGTCCAGTCGGCGATCGGCAGGGAGAGCCGCACCCGCTCGCCGTCGACGATGCCGGGCACCGCCGCGGCGACGGCGGCGAGCCGTGACCGCGGCGCGTCGACCTCGTCGAGCAGCTCGCGCTGGACGTCGCGCGCGACCTCGAGCCGTGCCACGCCGTCGACCGGTCCGTCCACCGTGCGCCGCACGACCGCGCGGACGTGACCGGCCAGGTCGGCCACCATCCCCGTCACCGAGTGGACGCCCAGGTCGAGCCCGACGACGTACCGCGCGTCGGCGGCGAACGCGAAGTGCCGCGCGGGGCGGCCGAGGGTGGCCTCCTCCCCGCCCGGCACCTCGCGGGCCAGCCCGCGCTCCACGAGCTCCGCGACGATCGACTCGACGGTGGGGCGGGAGAGGCCGGTGTCCTTCGCCAGGGCCGTCAGCGTGCTCGTGGGGCTGCCCCGCAGCACCTCGATGCAGCTGAGCGTGTTGCGCCGTCGCACGTCCATGACGTGCCGGTCCCCGCCGCTGCGGACCATGTGCCCTCCTGTCGGTGCGCGTCGCCAGGGTGTCCTGGGTCACATCCCTCGTCGCGACTTCTGGAAGGTATCTTCATAAGTCGGCCCGCACAAGGGAATCGACGAGGAATCTCTTCCACAGAGCACTTTCACAACTCCCGGGACCCTCGCCGGACGGACCCGGGGGACCGCCCCAGCGAGGCCCGCGGGGTCGACCGCCTAGGCTGAGCAGGTGGGAGCGATGAGCGAGACCTGGCACGAGCTGCGCGCGCTGCTACGGCTGGAGGGCTTCCGCAAGCTCTTCACCGTGCGCCTCGTCTCGCAGGCGGGCGACGGGATGTTCCAGGTCGGCCTGGCGTCGCTGCTGTTCTTCTCCCCCGAGTCGCAGGGCACGGCCGCCTCCATCGCCGGGGCGTTCGCCGTCATGCTCGCGCCGTTCACGATCGTCGGGCCGTTCGCCGGCGTGCTCCTGGACCGCTGGCAGCGGCGGCAGGTCCTGGTGTGGGGCAACGCCGTGCGCGTGGCGCTCACGCTCACGATGGCCGGCCTCATGCTCGCCGGCGGCGTCAGCGGCTGGATCTACGCGGTCGGGCTGGCCGCGCTCTCCGTCAACCGCTTCCTCCTCGCCGGCCTGTCCGCGGGCCTCCCCCGCGTGGTCGACGGACCGCTGCTGCTCACGGCCAACTCGCTGTCCCCCACGCTCGGCGCGGGCGCGGCGTTCGTGGGCGGCGGCATCGGCTTCGTGCTGGGCCTGATGTTCGAGCCCGGGCGCGTCAAGGACTCGTCCGCGCTCGTGTGCGCGGCCCTCGTCTTCGCCGTCGCGTCGCTGCTCGCGACCCGGCTGGGCCGCACGCAGCTCGGGCCGGAGGCCCCCGCCGAGACCGGTCTGCGCAGCGAGATCGCCAAGGTCGCCCGCGGCCTGGCCGACGGCGCCCGGTACCTCGTCGCACGCCGCACCCCCGGCCAGGCGCTCCTCGCCATGGCCGTGCACCGCTTCCTCTACGGCGTCGTCTTCATCGCGTCGATCCTCATCTCCCGCAACCTGCTCGACCCGGGCAGCCAGAGCGCCGGGATGGGCACGTTCGCCGTCGTCATCGGGCTCACCGGCGCGGGCGGCGCCGTCGCGATGGTGCTCACGCCCACGCTCTCGCGCCGCACCGGTCCGCAGGGCTGGATCGCGATCATGCTGCTCCTGGCCGCGGCCAGCCAGCTGCTCCTCGTCACGACGCCGGAACGGGCCGTCGTCTACGCCGGCGCCACCTTGCTGGGCCTGGCCGCGCAGGGCACCAAGATCGCGGTGGACACGATCGTGCAGCGCGACGCCGAGGACGAGTTCCGCGGCCGCGCGTTCGCCTTCTACGACGTCCTCTACAACGCGGCGTTCGTCGGCGCCGCCGCCCTGGCCGCGTTCACGCTGCCCGACACGGGCTGGTCGCGCGGGGTGTTCGTCGGCCTCGCCGTCGCGTACGTGGTCGCGGCGCTCCTCATGGCCACGCGCGGCGCGCGCACCGCGGCCGAGCTGCCCCCGCGGCTCCGCCGCGCGGGCGGCGCCGGTGGCGCCGAGGACGCGGCCGCCCACGCCTGACCCGGGCGCGGCCGGCCGTCGCCGGCGGAGGGTGCGGTCGCAAAAGACCCGTCCGCCGGGCACCGACGAGTTCGGTCGAGAAATCAGGTCGTCACGGGTGCGGGAATATCGCAGGATGGTTCGTGGTCGTACACAGTACGGTCTCGCCCTCCGGCGACCGCACCGAGGGTGACCGTCCCCCGGACCACGACCGACCACGACGACGTGCCGCGCCCACGGGCGTGGTTCTTGACCTGCCCTCCGCCGGGCTCACCCGGCACCGACGCGAGCGGAGCACCGCGTGCCAGCCCCCCGACCGACAGACACCACCGTCCCGTCCGACGCGAGCACCCCGGAGGCCACCCTGACCCCCGCCACCACCGACGCGGCCATGACGACCGGCATCGTCATCGACGAGGCCGTGCCGCAGCGCCTCACGCGGCAGCAGTTCACCGTCATCGCGCTGCTGCTGGGCTCCGCGTTCGTCGTCATCCTCAACGAGACGACGATGAGCGTCGCCCTGGCGCCGCTCATGACCGACCTCGGCATCACCGCCAGCACGGGCCAGTGGCTCACCACCGCCTTCATGCTGACGATGTCGGTGATCATCCCGGCCACCGGGTTCCTGCTGCAGCGTCTCGGCACCCGCGGCGCCTACCTGCTGGCGATGTCGCTGTTCAGCGCGGGCACCCTGCTCGCCGCCCTCTCCCCCGGCTTCGGCTGGCTGCTGGGCGGCCGCATCGTGCAGGCGTCGGGCACGGCCATCATGATGCCGCTGCTCATGACCACCATCATGACGGTGGTGCCCCCGGGCATCCGCGGCAAGGTGATGGGCAACATCTCGATCGTCATGGCGGCCGCGCCGGCGCTCGGGCCGGCGATCTCCGGCGTCATCCTCGACCTGCTGAGCTGGCGCTGGGTCTTCGGCATCGTGCTCCCGATCGCCGTCCTCGCCCTGGTCATGGGCTTCCTGTACATCCGTGACGTGGCCGACCGTACGCACTCGCGCCTCGACCCGCTGTCGCTGTTCCTCGCGGCCGTGGCGTTCGGCGGGCTCGTCTACGGCCTGTCGAGCATCGGCGAGGCCGCGCGCCACGCGCCGCCGGTCGCGCCGTGGATCCCGGTCGCCGTCGGCCTCCTCGTGCTCGGCCTGTTCATCTGGCGGCAGCTGGTGCTCGCCCGCGACGACCGCGCCCTCCTGGACCTGAGCGTCTTCCGGTTCCGGGGCTTCAGCCTCGGCCTCGGCATCATGGCCGTCGGCATGATCGCCATGTTCGGCTCCCTGATCCTGCTGCCGCTGTTCCTGCAGCAGGGCATGGGCCTCGAGCCGCTGGAGACCGGGCTCGTCGTGCTGCCCGGCGGCCTCCTCATGGGCCTCCTCGGCCCGACGGTCGGCCGGCTCTACGACAAGGTCGGCCCGCGCCCGCTCGTCACGCCCGGGCTGATCGTCGTGTCGATCGCACTGGCGCTGTTCACGCAGGTGCACGCGGACTCGTCCCCCTGGTACGTGCTCGGGCTGCACGTGACGCTGAGCCTCGGCCTGGCGTTCATGTTCACGCCGCTGTTCACGTCGGCCCTGTCGTCGCTGACCCCGCCGCTGTACTCGCACGGTTCCGCCGCGATCGGCACCGTGCAGCAGCTCGCCGGCGCCGCCGGCACGGCGATGTTCGTGGCCGTCATGACCACGCGCTCCGTCGCGCTCGCCGCCGACGGCGCGTCGGCCCAGGTCGCGCTCTCCGAGGGCGTCGGCGACGCGTTCGTCTGGGGCACGGCGATCATGCTCGTCGCGGTGGGCCTGTCGTTCCTGCTGCGCCGGGTCCCGGACGGCGCCGACGGGGCGCCCGCGGCGCACTGAGCCGGCCGCCGGCCACGTCACGGGCCGGCCCCGGTCACGGGCGGCCACCGTCGTACGACGGTGGCCGCCCGTCGTCGTCCCGTCAGGCGGTGGACGTGGGGGCGTGCGCCGTGTCGCGGGCCGCGACGCGGAACGCGGGCGCGAGCACGACGACGCCCAGCGCCAGGAGCGCGGGCACGGCGAACGCGAGCCGCAGGCTCAGCAGCTCCGCCACGCCACCGATGAGGCCGGCGCCGACGACGAAGCCGACGTAGTTGAAGAGGTTGACCCGTGCGACGGCGATGCCGGTGCCCTCGGGGTCCAGGCGCCCGGCGACGGAGAACGACAGCGGCACCACGACGCTCAGCCCGAGGCCGGTGAGCGCGAAGCCCACGACCGCGACCCACGCGCTCGGGGCGAGCGTCACCGCGGTGAGCCCGGCGGCGCCGATCAGCCCGCCGACGGCCACGGGCACCACCGGGCCGAACCGGTTGACCTGCCGGTCCGCGGCGAGGCGACCCACGAGCTGGCAGCACAGGTATGCGGCGAGGCCGAGCGGGGCCACGTTGGCCGCGGCCCCGAGCGCGTCCTGGATGTACTTGGTGGACCAGTTCGACGTCGCGGAGTCGGCGACGTAGACGATGGTGACGGCCAGCCCCACCAGCACGAGGGGGCCCCACGGCGGGGCGGCGGGCTTCGGCGTCCCACCCTTCGGCTCGGCGCGGGCCTCCGCCCGGGCCGCGCCCGGGTCCGCGGCCGACGACGACCGCCGGTCCGGCACGACCAGGCCCGGCACCGCGCCGACCTCGGGCGCCGGCGGCCGCACCGGCCGTGACAGGACCGTCGCGACGAGGTCGACGGACACCCCCACCGCGGCCACGAGGCCGAGCCCGCCCGCGAGGGACCAGCCCGCCGAGTGGGCCAGCACCGCGGCGAGCGACCCGAGGATGCCGCCCACGCTCCAGGCACCGTGGAACGAGTTGAGCAGGCTGCGGCCGTACCTCTGCTCCACCTCGACGCCCTGCATGTTCATGCTGGCGTCCACGAGCCCCAGCAGCAGGCCGACGGCAGCGACCGTCGGGTACAGGGCGCCGACCGTGGGCGCCAGACCCGCCCCGAGCACCGCGAGCGCCACCAGCGGCCCGCACACCCGCAGCAGGCGCGCGCTGCCGACGCGTGGCGCCAGCGCCCCCGCGAGCACGCTGCCCACGCCGGCCACGACGGGCACCAGCAGCAGGATCAGCGTCAGCGTGCCGTCGGAGATGCCGAGGTCGTGCTGCAGCGTCGGGACCTGCGCGAGCAGCCCCGCGAAGCACATGCCCTGCACCAGGTAGAACGCCGCGACCACCAGCCGCGCCCGCCGGTCCCGGTGGTCCTCCGTCGTGGCGACCGCGCCCGACAGCCCGCTCATGTCCCGCCTCCGCTCGTCGCGCGACAGGGCTCGCCGTCGGGCCCGTGCGCGAGCCCGAGGATAGACCCGACCGACCGCACGAGGGGAAGGGGTGCCGGCTCAGGCGTCGCGGCCGTCCCACCAGGTGCGCAGCTCCTGGACGGCGCGCTCCTCGCCGAGGGGGCCGTGCTCCATCCGCAGCGCCAGCAGGTGCTTGTACGCCTGCCCGACGACGGGGCCGGGCGCGACGCCCAGGACCGCCATGATCTGCGAGCCGTCGAGGTCCGGTCGGATCGAGTCGATCTCCTCCTGCTCCCGCAGCGCCTCGATGCGCTGCTCGAGGCTGGTGTACGTGTCGGCGAGCCGCTGGGCCTTGCGCCTGTTGCGGGTCGTGGAGTCGGCGCGCGTCAGCCGGTGCAGGCGCTCCAGCAGCGGCCCGGCGTCGGTGACGTACCGGCGCACGGCGGAGTCGGTCCACTGCCCCTCGCCGTAGCCGTGGAACCGCAGGTGCAGCTCGACGAGCCGCGCCACGTCCTTGACCACCTGCTTCTCGTACTTCAGCGCGCGGAGCCGCTTGGCCACCAGCTTGGCGCCCACCACCTCGTGGTGGTGGAAGCTCACGCCGCCGCCGGGCTCGAAGCGGCGCGTGGCCGGCTTGCCGACGTCGTGCAGCAGGGAGGCGAGGCGCAGGACGAGGTCGGGCGCGGGCACCGGGCCGTCCGGGCCGGTCTCCTGCGCGATCGCCTGCTCCAGCACGGTGAGGGAGTGCTGGTAGACGTCCTTGTGCCGGTGGTGCTCGTCGATCTCGAGGCGCAGCGCGGGCAGCTCGGGCAGCACGTGGTCGGCGAGGCCCGTGTCGACCAGCACCTCGAGCCCGGCCCGCGGCCGGTCGCTCAGCAGCAGCTTGGTGATCTCGGCCTGGACCCGCTCGGCCGAGACGATGTCGATGCGGCCCGCCATGTCGACGATCGCCTGCCGGGTCGCCGGCTCGACGTCGAAGCCGAGCTGGGCGGCGAACCGCGCGGCGCGCATCATGCGCAGCGGGTCGTCGTCGAACGACCGCTCGGGCGCGATCGGCGTCCGCAGCAGCCCGCGGGCCAGGTCGGCCAGACCGTCGAACGGGTCGACGAACGTGAGCTCCGGCAGCCGCACCGCCATCGCGTTGACGGTCAGGTCGCGCCGGGAGAGGTCGCCCTCGAGGGTGTCGCCGAACGCCACCACGGGCTTGCGGGAGGCGGGGTCGTACTCGTCGCTGCGGTAGGTCGTGACCTCGACGACGACGTCGTCCGAACCGCCCGTGCCACCGCGCGCGAACCGGCGCGCGCCGATGGTGCCGAACTCCTTGCCGATGTCCCAGTGGGCGTCGCCCCAGCGCGCCAGCAGCACCTGCGTCTCGTCGGGGCTCGCCGACGTCGCGAAGTCGAGGTCGGCGCTCGCGCGGCCGAGGAAGGCGTCGCGGACGGGGCCTCCGACGAGGGCGAGCTCGTGCCCCGCGGCGCGGAACACCTCGCCCAGCTCGACGGCGGCGGGGGCCATCTCGGTCAGCACGGCGAGGGCGCGGCGCAGCAGCGAGGCGGGGGCCGGAGGCTCAGGGGTCGACACGGCGTCCCATCCTCCCAGATCCTGGGCGTCGGCGCCCCGGAGGCTGAGCCGGCGGACGGCCGCAACTCGGTAGGGTGGGGCGCATGTCAACCCCGGCCCCGGTCCCCGCCCCCCGGCGCGGGCGCCCGGCCGCAGGTGTCCCCGTGCCGCCGGGAGGGCACCCCCTCAAGGTCGACCCTGCCCGGCTCGCCGGGCCGCGCGGCACGACGACGCCCGCCGTCGTCGGTGTCGCGCCCTCGGGCACCACCACGCACCTCCCCGTGCACGAGGAGACGTCCGCCGGCGGGCTCGTCGTCCGGACGGCGCCGGGCGGCCCGCAGGCCGCCGTCATCGTGCGACGCAACCGCGGCGGCCGCCTCGAGTGGTGCCTCCCCAAGGGGCACCTCGAGGGCGAGGAGACGCCGGAGGAGGCCGCGGTCCGCGAGATCCGCGAGGAGACGGGCATCCTCGGCACCGTCCGGACCCGGCTCGGCGTCATCGACTACTGGTTCAGCGGCGAGGACCACCGCGTCCACAAGGTGGTGCACCACTTCCTCCTGCGCGCGGAGGGCGGCACGATCACCGCCGAGGGGGACCCCGACGGCGAGGCGGAGGACGCGCTGTGGATCCCGGTCGACCAGCTCCCCGACCGGCTGTCGTACCCGAACGAGCAGCGGCTCGCCGTCGCCGCGCAGCAGGCGCTCCGCCGCACGCCCGACGTCCTCGGGCGCACCGACCCGGGACCCGTCGAGTGAGGCCTGCCGCGTGACCACCTCCCGTCGTCCGGGTGCCGTCGTCGCACCCGTGCCCCCGCCCGCCCGCCCGGCCCGGGTCCTCGTCGTGCTCCTCCTGCTGCTCGCCGTGCTCACGACCGTGGCGCCGGTCGTGCTCACGGCGCGCACCGCGGCCGCCGCCCCGCAGCCCGGCGCGGCCACCGTGGAGCTGCAGACGTCCACCCCCACGCTCGCCCGGCCCGGCGACACCGTCGAGCTGTCCGTCCGCGTCACCAACGGCACGGACCGGCCCCTCGACGGCGCCGTCGTCGACCTGGGTGTCTCGTGGCGGCCGCTCACGTCGCGGGCCGAGCTCGCCGCCTGGGCCGACGACGGCGGCACGCGCACGGCCGTGCGGCAGCTGCCGTCGGAGCCGGTCGACCGCCTCGCGCCCGGCGAGTCCGCGCAGGTGAGCCTCGAGCTCGACGTCGACGCCCTCGGCTTCGAGGCCGAGAGCCCCTGGGGCCCCCGCGAGATGTCCGTCGCCCTGGTGCAGGGCGGCAGGCCCCTCGACGTCGTCCACACCTTCCTGCTCTACGCCCCCGAGGGCGGCGCGCCCTCCCCGGTCGCGGTGAGCGTCGCCGCGCCGGTCACCGGGCCCGCCGTCGACCCGCTCGACGCGGACGGGTACGACGCGCAGCTCGCCGAGCTCACCACGTCCGGCGGGCGGCTCGAGCGGCTCCTCGACGCGGCCACGGTCAGCGGCTCCTCGCCCGGGATGTCCCTCGCCGTCGACCCGGCACTCGTGGCCGCCGCGGAGTCCTCCGACGACGCCGACGTGCAGGCCTGGGCCACCCGCCTCACCGGCCGTACCCCGCCGGCGCCCGACGACACCGGCGACGACGGCGACGACGGCGGCGCCACGGACGCCACCAACGCGGCCGCGAGCACCGGCGCGGCGGGCGACGCGGCCGACGTCGCCGTCCTGCCCGGCTACGACCCCGACCTGGCCGCCGTCGCGCACACCCGACCGACCCGCGCCGACGTCGCCGCGGCCACGGGGGGCGAGGCCGCGCTCGGCAGCTCCTGGCAGCGGCCGCAGGGCTGGTCGTTGTCCCTCGCGTGGCCCCACGGGCGCCCCGACGCCGCCACGCTCGCCACCGGCCGCGACGCGCCCGTCGACCAGGTCGTCGTGGCCTCCGGGCTCGCGCCCACCTCCGACGTGCCCGCCTCCGCCCGCACCGCCGTCGACACGCCCTCCGGGAAGGTGTCAGCCCTCGTCGCCGACGCCGGGCTGTCCGCCGCTCTCGCGTCGCTCACCGACGACGCCGACGCCCCCACCGCCGCCGAGGGCGCGCAGCGCCTGCTCGCCGACACCGCGCTGCTCGCTCTCCAGGCGCAGGAGGCCGGCACCGGGGACCTGCACGTCCTCGCGGCCCTCCCCCGCGACTGGTCGCCCGACGCCGCCCTCGTCGGGCAGGTGCTCGCGGCCCTCCAGGGGGCCACCTGGGCCGACGTCGTCCCGCTGTCCGACACGGTCGCCGCGCCGGCGTCCCGCGTGGCACGGCACGGCCTCCCGCGGAACGACGTCGCCGACGCCGAGCTCGCGCCCCTGTCCGTCGACCGCCTGCTCGGCACGCACCGGTCGGTCAGCGCGTTCGCGACCGTCGCCGACGACCCCGTCGAGCTCAGCGGCGACGTCGACCAGGCGCTCGTCGCCCCGCTGGCCGTCGCCGCGCGGAAGGACCCCGTCGCCCGCGACCAGGCCGTCGACCTCGCCGTCGAGCGCGCCGACGACCTCCAGCAGGGCATCGGCGTCGCCGACCGGTCCGACGTCACCCTCGTCAGCGACACCGGCAAGCTGCCCGTCAAGGTGACGAACGAGCTCCCCGTCGACGCGACCGTCACCGTCGTGCTGCGGCCCAACGTGTCCCGGCTCGTCGTCGAGTCGCGGCCCACCGTCGTCGTGCCCGCCGGCACCTCCATGAACGTCCACGTGCCCGTCCGCGCCATCGGCTCCGGCGACGTCGACCTGCAGGTCGAGGTCCTCGCACCCAGCGGAGCCGTCGTCGCGGGCCCCACCAGCTTCTCCGTCCGCGTCCGCGCCGGCTGGGAGACCGCCGGCACCGCGGTCGTCGCCGCCGCCATCGCCCTCCTCTTCATCGGCGGCATCTGGCGTACCGTGCGTCGCGGCCGATCCTCCGCCCGCACCACCGACGAGGGCGTCGCCGACGCCGTCGACCCGCAGGGTCCCGACGCCGGACCTCAGGACGGCACCGCCGCCGCTACCCCCGCCGCTACCCGGACCACGGAGCACGACACGGAGAAAGACCCCTCATGACCGACCCGACCGCCTTCCCCGACGACGGCCGGCCCGAGCGTCCCCGCGACGGGTCCCCCGTCGACCCGGCCCTGCCGCCGAGCTTTCCGCCGGCCAACCCGCCCGCGCCCCGGCACACCTCGTCGCGGCCGACGCGACCCTGGCAGGAGCCTTCCGGGAGCAGGCCGTCCGAGAACGCCGCGTCGGACGCCACGCCCGACGCCGCTCCCGACGCCCCCCTGGACGGCGAGGACCAGGCCACCGGCGCGGCGGAGCCCGACGCCGGCGCGGCGGAAGCAGCGGCGTCGGCCGACGTCGAGGCCGGCAGCGGCTCGGCCGCCGGCAGCCCGGCCGACGCCGTGCGTCGCACCAGCCTGGGCCGCGGCTCCATCGTCATGACGCTCGGCACCGTCGCGTCCCGCGCGTCGGGCCTGATCCGGTCCATCCTGCTCGTCGCGTGCGTCGGGACGCTCGGCACCGTCGCGAACGCGTTCGACATCGCGAACAAGCTGCCCAACATGCTGTTCGCGCTCATCTCCGCCGGCGTGCTCCAGGCGGTGCTCATCCCGCAGATCCTGCGCGCGATGAACGCCCGCAACGCCCGCGAGCGGCTCGACAAGCTGATCTCGATCTCCGGCCTCGGCCTCCTGGCCCTCACGGCCGTCCTCGTCGTCGCTGCGCCGCTGATCGTCACCCTCTTCACGCTGCGGGGCGAGGTCGACCCGGAGGCCCGCCAGCTCGCCGTGGTCTTCGCCTACTGGTGCATCCCGCAGGTCTTCTTCTACGGCCTGTACATGCTGCTGGGCCAGGTGCTCAACGCCCAGGGGCGGTTCGGCGCCTACGGGCTCGCCCCCGTCGCGAACAACGTCGTCTCCCTGCTGGGGTTCGGCGCGTTCCTCCTGGTGTGGGGGCCGGCGCCCGAGAAGGGCATCTTCGACCTGTCCACCTGGTCGTCGGCGCAGACCATCGTGCTGGCCGGGACCGCGACCCTCGGCATCGCCGCCCAGGCGATCGTCCTCGTCTTCGCCCTCCGGCGCACGGGCTTCCGATGGCGCCCCCGCTGGGGCTTCCGCGGCATCGGCCTGCGCTCCGCCGGCACCGTCGTCGGCTGGACCATCGGCGCGGTCGTCCTGGAGCAGCTGGGCATCCTGTACCTGTCCAACGTCCTCTGGGCCGCCCAGGGCGCCGATGAGGCCGTGGCCGGGAACGCCGCCTACACCCAGGCCATGACGATCTACCTGCTGCCGCACTCGCTGGTCGTCGTCTCCATCATCACCGTTCTCTTCCCGCGGATGACGGCCGCCGTGCACGCCGGCGACCTCGACGGCGTGCGACGCGACATGTCGCTGGGCATGCGGTCGGCGGGCATCTTCTCGGTGTTCTCCGCGGCGGTGCTGGCCGTGCTCGCGGTGCCGCTCACCGGTGCGCTGCTCCCCACGGCGAGGGCCACCGGCGTGGCGGCGATCGCGCCCGTCATCCAGGCGATGGCGATCGGCATCGTCGCCCTCGGAGCCACGGTCATGGTCCGGCGCATGTACTTCGCGTTCGAGGACGGCCGGTCCATCTTCGCCATCCAGGTGATCGCGACGGTGTCGATGGTCGCCGTCCTGTGGGCCTCCATCAGCTTCCTCCCCGTCACCTGGTGGGCCGTCGCCGCCGGCGGCGCGTACGCGGTGTCGACGTGGATCTCCCTCCTGCTGCGCGTGCGCGGCATGCGGCACAAGCTGCACGGCATCGACGGTCGCAGGGTGATGCGGCTGTACGTCCGGGCGACGATCGGCGCGGGCGTCGCGGCACTGCTCGGGTGGCTGACCGTCCGCCTCATGGACGGCTACGTCGTCACGTCGTGGGGCCACTCG
Source organism: Isoptericola sp. NPDC057653 (assembly GCF_042799955.1). Lineage (NCBI taxonomy): Bacteria > Bacillati > Actinomycetota > Actinomycetes > Micrococcales > Promicromonosporaceae > Isoptericola > Isoptericola sp. NPDC057653. The sequence continues at coordinate 466,017 of NZ_JBHVHP010000001.1, forward strand.
GTCCTCGTCACGTCCGTCGCCGGCATCGTCATGGTGCTCGGCTACGTCCTGTCCCTCAAGTTGCTGCGCGTGCGCGAGCTCGACGACGCGCTGGCACCCGTCCTCCGCCGGATCAAGCGATGACGGCACGCGAGTGCCCGGCTCGGGAAGGTTCCGTGAGGGCCCTGCAGGCGCGCCCGTCGGGCACCGCCTCGGGGCCGGCATCCCGCCCGTACCATGGTCCGATGGACCGGAGGACACCCTCCCCCCGCACCCCCACCGAGGAGTCCAGGTGAGCACCGCCCATCCCGGGACAGTCATGGTCGACCGCTATCGGCTCGTGCAGCCCGCAGCCACCGACCTCGCCGCAGCAGAGGCGTGGGAGGCGCACGACCAGATCCTGGACCGCCCGGTCCGGGTGACCTTCATCGACGGCCCGTACGCGTCCGCGGCGCTCGACGCCGCCCGCCGTGCCGCGCTCGTGGCCGACCCCCGTCTCTCCCGCGTGCTCGACGTCGGCAGCACCGACCTCGGCGACGGGCAGCGCAGCTACATCATCTCCGAGCCGTACCGCGGCTCGTCGCTGACAGAGGTCGTCTCCAGCGGCCTGGTCGACGCCCAGCAGGCCCGCGCCGTCGTCGGCGAGGCGGCCGCGGCGCTCGAGGCCGCCGGCCAGCGCGGCGTCCACCACCTCGCCCTGCGCCCCGAGGCCGTGCGGGTGGACGGGCACCGTGTCGTCGTCACCGGGCTCGGCATCGACGCCGCGCTCGCCGGTGTCGACGGCGGCCGGACCACGGTCGGCGCCGCCGCCGCGGCGGCCGACGCGCGCGACCTCGTCGCCCTCGCCTACTACGCGCTCACCGCGCGGTGGCCCGGCGACTCCCTCGACGAGCCCTGGATCGCCGGCGACGCGGTCCGGCCGCTCCCCGCCCAGACGGACGCGAACGGCGTCGTCCCGGTCTCCGCGCTCGTGCCGCACGTCGACCCGGAGCTGGACACGCTCGTCCGCCGCACGTTCGGCACCGAGACCCCGGACGCGCCCGGCAACCCGGGCGACGTCGTCGCGGCGCTCGCCCCCTGGGGCGAGGTGTCCGTGGTCGCGTCGCTGCCCCAGTTCGTGCAGCCGCCGACCGAGCCGCCGGTCCGCTCCTCGGTCCTCGGGGCCGGGAGCAACGGGGCGGGCCTGCCCGGCACGCCCCCGCCCGCGCCGCCCGTCCGCCGGCCGTCGAGCGGCCGGATCGCCCGGTCGGCCGCCGTCGGGGGCGCCGTCGGCGGTGCTGCCTACGCCGGTCAGGCCGCAGCGCAGTCCACGCAGGCGATGCCGCCGGCCGGCGCACAGACGGCGCCCCAGTCGCCCGTCCCGCCGCCGCCCGCCCAGGCGACGGCCGCGATGGCACCGGTGCAGCAGGGTGCGCAGGTCCCGCAGGGCGCCCCGGCGCAGCCGCCCGCCCAGGCCTACGGCGCCGCCCCTGAGGGCTACGCCACGCAGGCGTACGCCGCCCCGCAGCAGCAGACGGCGCACGCCCCCGTGCCCCCGCCGCCGGGTGGCGGTGAGCCGCGCACCGACACGGGCGGCTTCGCGTCGTCCCCCGCGCCGAAGCGGCGCGGCGTGAACCCGACGCCGATCGTCCTCGGCCTCGTCGTCGTGCTCGTCCTCGCGGGCGCGCTGTGGGCCGTGTCGAACGCCCTGTCCCCCGTGGACAACACCCCGGTCGCCGCGAGCCCGACCCCGACGCAGGCCGCGAACCAGGGCGGCGGCGCCGAGGAGCCCAGCGACGGCGCGTCGGAGCCCTCGGAGACCCCGGAGGCCCGCCCGGTCATCAAGTCGGGCGACCAGCTCGACCCGGAGGGCGACGGTCAGCACCCGGAGGCCGTGGACCTCGCGTACGACGGCGACCCGTCGACGTTCTGGTACACGATGTACTTCAAGTCGCCCGACTTCGCGGGGCTGCGCAGCGGCGTCGGATATGTCGTCGAGCTCGAGAAGCCCGCACCGGTCTCGTCCATCACGCTCAACACGAACTCCTCCGGCGGTCACGTGGAGGTCCGGGCCACGTCGCGGGACAAGCCGACCGATGGTGCGGTGCTCGCGGAGGGCTCGTTCAGCTCGGAGACCAAGCTCGAGCTCTCCGAGGAGACCGTCGCGGACTCCTTCGTGCTGTGGATCACCGAGCTCCCGGTGACCAACGGCAAGAACTACCTGGAGCTCAACGAGATCGTCCTCTCGTGACCCGTTCCCGGGCGGCGTCGGTCGTCGCCCGGGAACACCACACCGCCCCGCCTTGTTGACGGCGATGGCGCCCTAGGGCGCGACACACCAGCAAAGACCAGGAGAAGACGTGACCGATCAGCCGACCACCACCACCGCTGAGGGCACCGTGCACGACATCGTGATCGTGGGCTCGGGCCCCGCCGGCTACACGGCGGCCGTGTACGCGGCGCGCGCCGGCCTGGCACCCGTCGTGATCGCCGGTTCCGTCACCGCCGGTGGCGCGCTGATGAACACGACCGAGGTCGAGAACTTCCCCGGCTTCCCCGCCGGGATCCAGGGCCCCGACCTCATGGAGGCAATGCGCGAGCAGGCCGAGAAGTTCGGCGCCCGCGTGCTGTGGGACGACGCCGAGCAGGTCGAGCTGACCGGTGACGTCAAGACCGTCGTCACCGGCGGCGGCGAGACCTTCCGCGCCCGCGCCGTGATCCTCGCGACCGGCTCCGCGTACCGCGAGCTCGGCCTGCCGGAGGAGAAGCAGCTCTCCGGTCGTGGCGTGTCCTGGTGCGCGACCTGCGACGGCTTCTTCTTCCGCGACCAGCACATCGCCGTCGTCGGTGGTGGCGACTCAGCGATGGAGGAGGCGACGTTCCTCACGCGCTTCGCGTCCAAGGTGACGATCGTGCACCGTCGCGACTCCCTGCGGGCGTCGAAGATCATGGCCGACCGTGCGCAGGCCGACCCGAAGATCGAGTTCGCCTGGAACAGCGAGGTCGCCGGCATCTCCGGCGAGGACAAGGTCGCCGGCGTGACGCTGCGCGACACGGTCACCGGCGAGGAGCGCGAGCTCGACGCGACGGGCCTCTTCGTCGCCATCGGCCACGACCCCCGCACCGACCTCGTGAAGGGCCAGATCGACCTCGACGACGAGGGCTACATCCTCGTCGAGGGCCGCTCCACCCGGACCAACCTCCCCGGCGTCTTCGCCTGCGGCGACGCCGTCGACCACACCTACCGCCAGGCGATCACCGCCGCCGGCTCCGGGTGCGCGGCCGCGCTCGACGCGCAGTCGTACCTCACCGAGGTCGCCGACGACGAGGGCGAGCGTTCCCTGGCCGGCACCCCCGCGGTGCCGAACCCCGACGGGCTGCCCACGGCGCTCGACTCGGTCGCAGGCTGACCCCTTCCTCCCACCACGCATCGAAGGAGCGACACATGGCTACCGTCGCCGTCACCGACGACACGTTCAAGGCCGAGGTTCTCGAATCCGACGTCCCGGTCCTCGTGGACTTCTGGGCGACCTGGTGCGGCCCGTGCCGCATGGTCGCCCCGATCCTCGAGGAGCTCTCCGACGAGTACGAGGGCAAGATCAAGATCGTCAAGCTCGACACCGACGCCAACCAGGCCACCACGATGGCCTACGGCATCACGTCGATCCCGACGCTCAACGTCTACTCCGGTGGCGAGCTCGTGAAGTCCGTCATCGGCGCCCGCCCCAAGCGGGCCCTCCAGGAGGAGATCGACGCGGTCCTCGCGCCGAGCGTCTGATCATCCCCGAAGTCATCCCAAAGGCCGGGCCTGTTTCACGTGAAACAGGCCCGGCCTTCGGCGTCTCCGGCCTCAGGACGACGGCCCTGCCGAGCCGGCGGCGGTCCCCGTCCCGGCGTCCGCGCAGCGTGCGCCGAACGGGGCCCTCGAAGGGCCCGTCGGCGTCGCCGGCCTCGGCGCTCATCTGCGGACCTCGCTCCCGGCACGGGCATTCGACCGTGACGACGACGTGCCGCCCAGGCACCGCGGCCTTCCCTCACGACCGGGTCCGTGTCGGGTCCTGCCAGAGCCGGCAGCAGCAGGACGAGCCCCCACCACCCCGCGGACACCGCCACCTGCACCGGGCCACGACCGAGTCGCTGCCCGCATCGAAGCACCCGGGCACCCTGCGCCCTGCCCGGAACCATGCAGGCGCTCGAGAACAGAACGCTCGCCGTGCACGCGGCAAACCCAGGGGCCGCGCGACCGACGCTGCGCGTGGACTCCCGACACCGATGTAGCGCGCGTGGAGCGACGACCCGTCGCTGCGGGGCCGCCACCTGCCTCGGCCGCGTGCTGGCTCGTTCCTGCCCGGCTCGCCCGCTCGGGCCCGTCTCGCAGAGATCGCAACGACAGCGATCCCCAAGGCACTCACGGCGCTCTCTCCCCTTTGAGGCGAGATCTCCGGTTGGCCCAGTGCCGGCTGAAGTGCGCACTCTCCGCCCCGCCCACCATCCCGACGCCGCCGACCTTCGTCGCGCCTCATCCCACGCCCAGGACCACCGTGGTGCGCTCCGCACCCCCCGATCGGCGGGAGGGAGGTTGCGAGGGGCTCGGCTCCTGCCTGATCCGGGACGTCCCGCACTCACGGCCACGGCGACGGCCCGGCCATGACGACCACCGACGCGCGCAGTCCCGGCTGCCACGCTGTGCGCGGGCAGCGCCGAAGTAGGGCGCAGTCACTACCGAGCCGTACGCCTGAGGGCGGCGAGCTCGCCTGCCCTCCGCGGTACCGCCCTGCCCTCCGCGATGCCGCCCTGTCGTGCCGCCGTGCCGCCCTGCCGTCCGCGGTGCCGCCCAGCCCTCCGGCGGTGCCGCCCAGCCCTCCGGCGGTGCCGCTCTGCCGTCCGCGATGCCGCCCTGTCGTGCCGTCGTGCCGCCGTGCCGCCGTGCCGCCGTGCCGCAGGAGGCTTCCCTGGCGGGGGGGCAGCGCGGTCCGCCTCGCTGGCAGCATGCCCCCGGCGGCCGTGCCCATCGAGCTGGTCGATGTGCGTCCCCCGGCGGGGCCCGCCGGCACGCGGTGGCCCCGCGCCGGCTCCTCTCCCCCATCGGTCGCGGGGCATTCGTCCCCTTCCCGCCCCTCTGCCGGAAATCGCCGTCACGGGACGGTCAGGACTGGCAGCTCGGTCCTGACTGGTACGACCGGTCCGGCGGGCGCGCGGGGATGGAGGTCGGTACGGCGCGCCGGCCTTCCGGGCGGGCGGTCTGACGAGGCTCACGACCCTCGACCGGCGCATGGCCTGACGACTCGCCGTGGGTCGCGCGAGCCGGACCCGGCGGCACTCCACCTGCCGCGCCGGTCTGGCGAGCACTCGCGGGTGAGGACAGATCTGGCCCCTCAAGCGACCGGCTCCACATGTCCCGGCGCACGCCTGCGAACGGTGCCCAGCGCGAGGGTGCCCGGCGAGCGACGAGGCCATGCCGTCGGGTCCTCACCGCCACGAACCCGCAGGTCAGGCGCTACGGCGTCTGTCAGGGGCGAGGGCGATCGCGCTCCCTGCGGAGCGGCGTCGAGGAGAGGTTCGTCCGCCTCTCGCGATCATCCCGAGCGCCGTTCCCCTCGCAGCCACTCGCGCGTTCGGCTCCGACGTCCGGAGATTGGCGCTCCACCCGAGACAGTCCCCGGTCCCCCCACCGCCACCTTCGTCCTTGCGGGGCATGAGCGCTCCCCTCCGAGCCGTCTGTCGGGCCTGGCGGATCAGTGCCGGCCTCACGCCAGCCACCCACGCCCCTCGCATCGATCGGGTCCTGCGTCTCCAGCCGCGTCGCACATGTTTCACGTGGAACGCCACCCCTGCTCGTGAGCCGACATCCGACGTCCATCACCGCGCCCACCGCGACCCTCAACCCGCTCGCTCACTCGGCTGCCGCGAGCACGGCTCGTGTCTCGTCAGCTCTGAACAGCGCTCACGTCTCGTCCCCGCTCAACAGTGGCCTCGCCGCGTGCCCGTCGGTGTCGACCGGGGGCTCCCTCCGCAGCCTGCGTCATCTCCTCCCCCGCGTTCAACGCGTGCCGTCACTCCCGGCGACCGCTCGCCGGACCATGCCGCCAGGTTCCCTGGGACGACGACCGAGCGACCGTGGCCCCTGCCCCGCCGGCCGCCGGCGTCGAACGTTCGTCTGGCTGCGTCGGCACGCGACAACCAGACCTCCGCGCGGACCGGCCGTGCCCTCCGACCTGCAGACCGCCGGTCGGTGCGGCTGCGCGTCCTCGGCGTCGGGGCTGGTCACGTGAGGGAATGAACGGCCGACCCACAGCACCGATGGCGAGGGCCGCCGACACACCGGTGCCCTGGGCTCGCTGGGAGGCGGCGCTCCGAAGCCCCCAGCCATCGCCCCGAGCCCCTTGCTTCCTGGGAGCCGGTCGGCCCGCCGCCCAGTCCGGGACTGCCCCGACCTGGGACACCCCGCATCGAGACGAAACCCAGCCCAGTCGCGGGACCACCTCCCCGACACAGGGCGCCGGACCGTTGCCTTCACGGCCCCTGTTTCACGTGAAACAGGGACACCGGGGACGTCGGCGCGTCACCCAACCTCCCGCACCGCGCCAGCCCAGCTCGATGAACGAAACGGCCATCGGCGACAGTCAGCCGCGGCGGCCGTCACGACGGCCAGGACTCGCTACACACGAACGGGCGCCGCCTCATCAACAGAGGCAGCGCCCGTCGAACGTGTCGGGTGATCAGGAACGCAGGAGACCGGGGTCCTCCGGCGCCATGACACCGAGGATCCGGTTGAGGTCCTCGACGGAGGCGAACTCCACCGTCAGCCGCCCCTTGGTCTTACCGATGTTCACCTTCACGCGAGTCTCGAACCGATCCGCAAGTCGTGTGGCGAGGTCGTCCATCGCCTCGCTCCGCTGGCCCGCGCGAGGCGCGCGGCGAGTCGAACGCTCGGCGTCGCCGCTGGTCAGCAGCGTGACGATCTCCTCCGTCGCACGCACGGACAGGCCCTCGGAGACGATCCGTTGGGCCAGTCGTTCGATCTCAGCACCGTCGCTGAGCGACAGAAGCGCTCGCGCGTGCCCCGCCGACAACACCCCAGCGGCGACACGGCGCTGCACCAGCGGCGGGAGCTTCAGCAGGCGGAGCGTGTTGGAGATCTGGGGCCGCGAGCGAGCGATCCGAGTCGCGAGCTCCTCGTGCGTGCACCCGAAGTCGTCGAGGAGCTGACGGTAGGCCGCCGCCTCCTCGAGCGGGTTCAGGGCGGCGCGGTGCAGGTTCTCCAGCAGCGCATCACGGAGCATGTCGCTGTCGTCGGTCTCGCGGACGATCGCCGGGACCGTTTCCAGGCCGGCGACCTGCGACGCACGCCAGCGCCGCTCGCCCATGATGAGCTCGTATCGGTCCGGGTCAGCCGCATCCGGCCGCACCACGACGGGCTGGAGGACGCCGATCTCGGAGATCGACGCGACCAGCTCGTCGAGCTCGCCGTCGTCGAACACCGAGCGAGGCTGCCAGGTGTTCGGACGGATCGCATCGACCGGGATCTCCGCGAACCGCGCGCCCGGAACCGGGGCCAGCTCCGTTTCACGTGAAACGGCGTCGTGGATGGGCGCGTCGTCGCCCCAGTCCCCGTCTCCGCTGGCCTGCCCGTCGTCACTGCTCTGCGGGTTCGGCTCGGACTTCGACTCGAGGCCCGTTGCAGCCACGTCCTCGTCCAGATCCGGCAGGGCGATGCTGGTGATCAGGCCGAGAGACAGGGAGTCGGCACCGAACGCGTCGCCGCCGTCGTCGTCCTGTTCACGGGTCAAGGGTGTCGCCTCGCGAGCAGGCTGAGGATCGACCTCCGTCAGGAGCGCGCTGGCGCCCGGCTCAGTGCCCGAGACGTCGCGCGCGTCGCTCTTGACCTGCGACTCGCCGCCCGTCCGAATGCTCAGCCGCCCGCCGGCGATCGCCGAGTCCCATGAGGCTGCGCGACGCGTGGTCCGTCCGCCCTCGTCTGCGACGTCGGCGCCCGAGCGGTCGGCCGGCGCGGTGGCGAGCGCCCCGCTTCCCGAGCCACCCTCCCGGGGCTCCCCCGCGGGGAAGAAGACGTCGACCGGTCGGTCGCCTTCCGGGCCCGACGGGATCAGCGCACCGAGCCCGCGGCCCAGACCACGCTTCTTCTGACTCATGCTCCAGCCTCCTGAACCATGGGGCCCCGCGTTCCCCTAGTCGTCGTCGAAGTACGGTCGCGTCGTCGCTGGGACGAACCACGCGATGTGTCAGCCCCCGCGGCGCGGCGTGACGTGAAGTCTTCGGGCGTCGTTGCGCCCGTTCCCTGGCTTGTCATCGGCCTTATCCCAGGTCAGCGCGCTGCGGCGCACGATCAGCCAGCTCGCGGGCCGCTTCGAGGTACGCGAGCGAACCTGTTGATCCCGGGTCGTACGTCATGACCGTCTGTGCGTGACTCGGAGCCTCCGAGATGCGCACGGAGCGAGGCACGGTGGTCCGTAGGGTCTGGTTCGGGAAGTGCTCGCGGACCTCGGCTGCCACCTGTTGGGCGAGGTTCGTGCGCCCGTCGTACATGGTGAGCAGGATCGTCGAGACGCGAAGCTCCGGGTTCAGGTGCGCCTTGATGAGCTCGATCGTCTTCAGAAGCTGGCTCAGCCCTTCCAACGCGTAGTACTCGCACTGGATCGGGATGAGCACCTCGCGACCGACGACGAAGGCGTTCACGGTCAGCAGCCCCAGGCTGGGTGGGCAGTCGACCAGCACGTAGTCGATCCGCTCCTCTCCGCGCTCCTCACGCTGAGCCAGGTAGCTGTCCAGCGCCCGCCGCAGGCGTGTTTCACGTGAAACCAGGGAGACCAGCTCGATTTCGGCGCCCGACAGGTCGATGGTCGCCGGGACACCGTACAGACCCGGAACGGTCGGGCACTCCTGCACGGTGTTCGCCAGCGGCTCGTCCTCGACGAGGACCTCGTAGATCGACGGCGTTCCCGCGCGGTGCTCCAGCCCGAGTGCGGTCGACGCGTTCCCCTGGGGGTCGTTGTCGATGACCAGCACCTTCAACCCCGACTGGGCAAGGCCCGCCGCGATGTTGACGGTCGTCGTCGTCTTCCCGACGCCGCCCTTCTGATTCGCCACGGTGATGATGCGCGTGTGATCCGGGCGGGGGAACTGCCTCCCTTGGAGCTCGATCCGCCGCCGTGCGTCGATCGCGAGCTGGGCGGCCAGCGGCGTCGACTCGTCCGCCTCAGGGACCGACGCGACCAGGGCCGCTCGGTGACCGTCGATCACCGGAGGGAGCCCTCCGGGCGCCCAGTCGAGGCCAGGCGCTGTTTCACGTGAAACGTGCGGATCGCTCGCCACGGTCCCGTCGTTGCGCGGGACGTCGTCGACGTGCTCCGTACTCGTGCTCACGTGCCACTCCTCCGGTTCGCCACAGAGACTTCGTGACCGGCCCGACGCGAGCGCTGCCGTCGTCGACCGGATGCTCCGCGCTCACTCTACGGCCTCACGGACGGCGCGCCGGGGCAAAACTCCGGCCGACAGAGATCGATCAGACAGGGCCGGGCGAGCGTGACCCGTGGGTCCGCTCCCTGTTCAGGGGCGACGGATGCGCAGGATCGTCGTTGCCTCGACGTCGTCGATCGTGCGGCCCTCGAGGATCTCCGGCTCGGCCGTCTTGAAGGACCGCAGCACCTTGCGTGCGGGCTCGATCTCTCGCTCGACGTTGCGGCCCTTGAGAACGACCATCGCTCCACCGTGGCGCACCAGCGGCATGCTCATCCGCGCGAGCTTGCTGAGGGCAGCCACCGCTCGCGAGGTCACGATGTCGACCTCGAAGGCGTCGTGGTACTCCTCTGCTCTCCCCCGATCGACCTGCACGTTCGCAAGCCCGAGGTCGTCCACGACCTCCTGGAGCCACGCCGTACGTCGCTCCATCGGCTCGATCAGACGGAAGTCGACGTCCGGCCGCTGGATCGCGAGAACCACACCAGGGAGCCCCGCGCCCGAACCGATATCGGCGACCGAACGCGCCTCACCCAGGTAGGGCGTCACCGCTGCGGAGTTCAGGATGTGGCGCTCCCAGAGACGTGCGACCTCCCTCGGCCCGATCAGCCCGCGCAGCTCGCCCTCCGCGCGCAGGCTCGCGGCGAATCGAGCGACCAGGTCGTATCGGTCGCCGAAGTACGCACGGACCGCGGCGCTCCGGCCGAGCGCCTCGTCCCGCGCACCGGCCGCACCATCCGTCGCGTCGTCGGTCATCTCGGGCACCTTTCGTTCGTTCGTCTCATGACGAGGGCCCGTCGTTTCACGTGAAACAACGGGCCCTCGAGGTCTTCATCAGGACGCGGGGGTCTCTCCCGGCTCGACGGCCGCGGGCTGCACCACGACGTACCGCGCCGGCTCCACGCCGCGGGAGTCGCTCACCAGCCCGGCAGCAGCGACGGCGTCGTGCACCACCTTGCGCTCGAACGCGTTCAGGGGGTCGAGCTCGACCTCCTGACCCGACGCACGAACCCGCTCGATGGCCTCCTCGGCCAGCGTGGTGAGCTCCGCGCGACGCTCGGCACGGAAGCCGCCGATGTCGAGCATCAGCCGGCTGCGCTCGCCGGTGCGGGCCTGCACGGCCAGGCGCGTGAGCTCCTGCAGGGCCTCGAGAACCTCGCCGTCCTGGCCCACGAGCACCGAGAGGTCCTCGTCCTCGTCGGCCACCACCTCGACCGCGGCGCGGTCGTGCTGGATGTCCAGGTCGATGTCACCGTCCAGGTCCGCGATGTCGAGGAGCTCCTCGAGGTAGTCGGCGGCGATCTCGCCCTCTTCCTCGAGGCGCGCCGTGCGCTCGGGTCCCTGGTCCACGGGAGTGTCCGTCGTCATCGGTGTCGATTCCTCTCGCTGCTCAGCGGCGCTTCTGGCGGTTCTTGCGCTTGGGCTGCTCGCGCTGCCCGCGGGCCTGCTCGGGCTCCGGCTCGGGAGCGGCCTCGATGGCGCCCTTCGCGGCGGCCTTACGGGCCTGCTTCTCCTTGAGGAGGCGCTCGGCCTCCGACCCGGGAGCGGGCATCTTCTTGATCGTGTAGAACTGCTGGCCCATCGACCACAGGTTCGAGATCACCCAGTAGATGAGCACACCCACGGGGAAGTTGATGCCCGAGATCAGGAAGATCACCGGGAGGATGTAGAGCATCATCTTCTGCGTGCTCGCCATCGGCCCCTCGAGGGCGGCCTTCGGCATGTTCTTCATGGTCAGCTGGCGCTGGGTGAAGAACATGGTGGCGCTCATCAGCACGATGAGGCAGATGACCACGATGCGCGACGTCGTCGAGTCGGTGGTCCGGAAGACGTCGGAGAGCTGGGCCCCGAAGAGCTCGGAGTGTTCGATGTCAGCGGCGACGCGCTGGTCGATCGGACCGATCGTGCGGTAGGACCCGTCGGCGATCGCCGACAGGTGGTTGAGCACCCGGAACAGCGCGAAGAAGATCGGCGACTGGAGCAGGATCGGCAGGCAGGACGCCATGGGGTTGGTGCCGTGCTTGCGGTACAGCTCCATCGTCTCGCGGCCCATGGCCTCACGGGACGCCGGGTCCGTCTTGCCCTTGTACTTCTTCTGCACGGCCTGCAGCTCCGGCTGCATCATCTGCATGCCGCGCGAGGCCTTGATCTGCTTGAAGAACAGCGGGATCAGCGCGATACGGATGACGATCGTCAGCGCGACGATCGAGAACACCCAGGCCCAGCCCGGACCGTCCTGCATCCCGAGGGTCGTGAAGAGTGCGTGGGCCCCGTACATGATCCAGGCCACGACCCACTCGATGGGGTAGAGGATGGTATCCATCCCGATGTGTCTCCTCTGTCGGAAAAGTCTCTGCGGTCCCCGGCGGCGCGGTCCGGGATGGTCAGTGGCGAGCTGCGCCGCGGTGCTCGTGAGCCGGCGCGTCGACGGCGTCGTCGGCGTGCTTGTCACGAGCGGGCGGTACGTCGTCGACGCCGCCGAGGCTCCAGGGGTTGCATCGAAGGATGCGCCAGAGCGCGAGACCGGTCCCCCGCAGCGTGCCGTGCGTACGGATCGCGATGACCGCGTACTGCGAGCACGACGGGTAGTACTTGCAGGTGGGACCCGTGAGCGGGGAGATCACCGACTGGTAGACCCGGATCACACCGATGAGGACGGCCGCAGGAAGGTTCCGCAGCACGTCGCGGCCGTGCCCGAGCGTGGGGGCGGTCACGACGCCCTCCGTCCGCGCGCGAGAGCGCGGTCGAGGCTGCTCGCCAGGTCGCGGTCGAGCTCCGCGTACGTGGCGGAGCTCGAGGCCGGGAGCGCTCGCACGACGAGGCGGGAACCGGCGGGGAGCACCGAGAGGTGCCCCGCGGCGGCATGCCGGAGACGGCGCTTCACCTGGTTGCGGTGCACGGCGTTCCCCACGGCCTTGGATACGACAAGACCGACCTGTGGCGGTTCATCGCCCGAGACACCAGAGACACCGGCCTGTGAGCCGGTGTCGGGGTCGACGAGGAGATGGACCACCACGGTCGATCGACCTGCACGCGTGCCGCGGCGCACCGCCCGTTCGAAGTCGACGGAACGGCGCAGTCGGTGCGCCGCGGGCAGCATTCGTCAGGCAGAGAGCTCGGCGCGACCCTTGCGCCGACGGTTCGCCAGGATGGCGCGGCCGGCACGGGTGCGCATGCGCAGCCGGAAGCCGTGGGTCTTGGCACGACGACGGTTGTTCGGCTGGAAGGTCCGCTTGCTCACGAGGTACTCCAAGAAACGTCGGGGAGGCACACCGTCAGTTCCTCGACGATGCCGGTCTTGTTCTCGGTCGACGCACGCGTACAGGACGTGAGGCGTCGACCGGGCCGACCCGAGGACCGGCAGCCCAGTTGTGGGCGCGCGAAAGGACCTGGAACGGCTGTATGACGTTACGCCGTGCGGGCCCCTCAGGTCAAACCCGCCCAGGGGCGTCGCGGTGCCCCCGGTGGCTACGATGTGGAGGACCTCACGCACCACGGCGCGACGTCGCGCCGCCCGCCCCGGTACGGTCGTCACCCACAGCATTGTCCACAGGTTCCACAGCATGTGGACAACGCTGTGGACGGAGTCTGGGCGTGGCAGACTCGCGACCCGCTGCCCATCCAGAACGACAGAAGGACGACGCCCGTGGCCCAGCCGGACGAGAACATCACCGATGTCTGGGCACACACGCTCGCCACTCTCGAGGCACGGCCCGACATGTCGGCCCGCCAGCTCGCCTTCATCAAGCTCGCGAAGCCGATGGCCATCCTCGAGGACACCGTCTTCATCGCGGTCCCGCACGAGCAGACGCGCGCGTACCTCGAGACCAGCGTCCGGGACCAGCTCGTCTCCGCCATGGCGTCCACGCTCGGTCGCGACATCCGGTTCGGCATCACCGTGGATCCCGAGCTGAGCAGCGACACCCTCACCGGCCCGTCCCAGGACTACACCGCTCCCCCGGAGCCGGGAGTCCCCGACGAGCCCGAGGCCCCGCCACTGCCCGCGAGCCCGAAGCAGTCGGCCGAGCCGACCCGGCTCAACCCGAAGTACATCTTCGAGACGTTCGTCATCGGCGCCTCCAACCGGTTCGCCCACGCGGCGGCGGTCGCGGTGGCCGAGGCGCCGGCGAAGGCCTACAACCCGCTCTTCATCTACGGCGACTCGGGCCTGGGCAAGACCCACCTGCTGCACGCCATCGGGCACTACGCACACAACCTCTATCCCCATGTACGGGTGCGGTACGTGAACTCCGAGGAGTTCACCAACGACTTCATCAACAGCATCGGTGAAGGCCGCGCGGGGGCGTTCCAGCGCCGCTACCGGGACGTCGACGTCCTCCTCATCGACGACATCCAGTTCCTGCAGGGCAAGGAACAGACGATGGAGGAGTTCTTCCACACCTTCAACGCCCTGCACAACGCGGACAAGCAGGTCGTCATCACCTCCGACGTCCCGCCGAAGCAGCTCAACGGGTTCGAGGACCGGCTGCGCTCCCGCTTCGAGTGGGGCCTCATCACGGACGTGCAGCCGCCGGACCTCGAGACCCGGATCGCGATCCTCCGCAAGAAGGCGGCGAGCGAGCGGCTCGACGTGCCGGCCGAGGTGCTGAGCTACATCGGATCGCGCATCTCGACGAACATCCGTGAGCTCGAGGGTGCCCTGATCCGCGTCACCGCCTTCGCGAACCTCAACCGCCAGCAGGTCGACCTCGCCCTCGCGGAGATCGTCCTCAAGGACCTCATCACCGACGACGACACCGCGGAGATCACTCCCTCGATGGTGATCGCGCAGACGGCCGCCTACTTCGGCCTCACGATCGACGACCTGTGCGGATCCTCCCGCTCCCGCGTCCTGGTCACGGCGCGACAGATCGCCATGTACCTGTGCCGAGAGCTGACCGACCTGTCGCTGCCGAAGATCGGCCAGCAGTTCGGCGGCCGCGACCACACCACCGTCATGCACGCGAACAAGAAGATCGCGGGCCAGATGGCGGAGCGTCGCTCCACCTACAACCAGGTGACCGAGCTCACCAGCCGTATCAAGCAGCAGCACCGCGGCTGACCTGCTCCACGCTCCTCGCGGGCCCGACCACGCTCTTCACAGGGTGTGGGGCGGGCCCGCAGTCGTTTCTCCACATCACCGCCCACAGCCTCGACCGCGCCAGTCCGCCGATCTGTCGTCGCCGTCCCCATCCCTGTGGACGGACATCGTGGACAACTGGGCGTTATCCCCAGGCAGCGAGATTCACACCTGTGGACAAGGTTGTGGACGCATGTGGACCAGGGGGCCAAATCGGTGGACGACGGCGCCCGGATCGGTGGACGGCTGTGGGTACAGAATCCGTCGCCCACAGGCACAAGGCGTCGTCCACAGCGTCGCCCCCACGGCCTCCACATGCGGGGAAGTGCCCTGACCTGCGGAAACACCCGTCATCCCCAGAATCCACAACCCCTATGACGATGACTAACGTGTTCTCATCAAGAAATTCCCCACGCCTTCATCAGGGCGGCCGACGACCCGACCCACGCCCGAGCACAGGTCCGCAGATCGAGTGCCGAAGATGCCACGTCTCGCGTAGGGTTTGGCTCGGACGACGAGGCGGGTCGGATCGCGTCGGCGGGCCCCCACCGGGTCACAACGACACCCTCGACCGCCCACATCGATCGACAACAAGTCGACAACGCGAGGAGTGGGATGAAGTTCCGGGTTGAGCGTGACGTCCTGGCCGAGGCCGTGACCTGGACGGCGCGCACCCTCCCCACGCGCCCGCCGGCGCCGGTGCTGGCAGGGGTCCGCATCGAGGTCGACACGGCGGGCACGATCTGGCTGTCCAGCTTCGACTACGAGGTCTCCGCGCGCGCCGAGATCCCGGCCGAGGTCTCGGAGCCGGGCACCGTCCTGGTCTCCGGCCGGCTGCTCGCCGAGATCTCTCGCGCGCTGCCCAATAAGCCGGTCGACGTCACGCTCGAGGGCACCAAGGTCGTGCTGACCTGCGGCGCCTCGCGCTTCACGTTGCTGACGATGCCCGTCGAGGACTACCCGACGCTGCCGCAGATGCCGGAGCTCTCGGGCACCGTCACCGGGGACGCCCTCACCCACGCCGTCGCGCAGGTGAGCGTCGCCGCGAGCCGGGACGACACGCTCCCGCTGCTCACGGGTGTGCGGATGGAGATCGAGGGCGAGCGCATCACCCTCATCGCTACCGACCGGTACCGCCTGGCGCTGCGCGAGCTCACCTGGACCCCGGCCACCCCCGGCTACTCCGCGGTCGCCCTCGTGCGCGCCCGCACGCTTACCGACGTCGCGAAGTCGCTCGGCGGTGGCGGCGGCCTGGTGAACGTGGGGCTGTCCACAGGCCAGGGCGTGGACCTCATCGGCTTCGAGGCCGGCGGGCGCCACACGACGTCGCAGCTCGTGGACGGCGACTACCCGCCGGTGCGCCGCCTGTTCCCGGACGCGACGCCGATCCACGCCGTCGTCGCCACCGCGCCGCTCATCGAGGCGGCCAAGCGCGTCTCCCTGGTCGCCGAGCGCAACACGCCCATCCGCCTGTCGTTCACCGACGGCCAGGTGGTGCTGGACGCCGGGCAGGGCGACGACGCGCAGGCGTCGGAGGCCCTCGAGGCCGTGCTCGTGGGCGAGGACATCCAGGTCGCGTTCAACCCGCAGTTCCTGCTCGACGGCCTCGGTGCGCTCGGCACCGACTTCGTCCGGCTCTCGTTCACCCACCCGAACAAGCCGGTGGAGTTCACCGGCCAGGAGTCGCTCGACGGCGAGGACTCGTCGGAGTACCGCTACCTGCTCGTGCCCATCCGGTTCGCCGGCTGACGCACGGCAGCCCTCTCGCCCGCACCCTCCTGGAGGTACCCATGGTCAGCCACATCGGACTCGTCGGTCTGGGCAAGATGGGCAACAACATGCGCGAGCGCCTGCGCCGCGGCGGCATCGAGGTCACGGGGTACGACCCGCGACCCGAGGTGTCCGACGTGGCCTCGCTCGCCGACCTCGTGGCCACCCTGCCCGCCGATCGGCGCGTGGTGTGGGTGATGGTGCCTGCCGGCGACCCGACGCGCGGCGTCGTCCAGGAGCTCGGCACGCTGCTGGGCGAGGGCGACGTGGTCGTCGAGGGCGGCAACTCCCACTACCCGGAGGACCAGGCGCGGGCCGCCGAGCTCGCCGAGCGCGGTGTCGGCTACGTCGACGTCGGCGTGTCCGGCGGCGTCTGGGGCCTCGAGAACGGGTACGGGCTCATGTGCGGCGGCGACGCGACGCACGTCGAGGCGCTCATGCCGGTCTTCGACGCGCTGCGGCCCGAGGGTCCGCGCGAGGAGGGCTTCGTGCACGCCGGCGAGGTCGGTGCCGGGCACTTCGCGAAGATGGTCCACAACGGCATCGAGTACGGCCTCATGCAGGCGTACGCGGAGGGCTACGAGCTCCTGGCGGCCAAGAAGGACATCGTCACGGACGTGCACGGCACCATGAAGGCATGGATGCGCGGCACGGTCGTGCGCTCGTGGCTCCTGGACCTCATGGTCAAGGCGCTCGAGGAGGACCCGGCGCTGGCGGCCATCGACGACTGGGTCGACGACTCGGGCGAGGGGCGCTGGACCGTCGACGAGGCGATCGACAACGCGGTGCCGCTGCCCGTGATCTCTGCGGCGCTGTTCGCCCGCTTCGCGTCGCGGCAGGAGGAGTCGCCCGCGATGAAGGCCGTGGCCGCGCTGCGTCAGCAGTTCGGCGGGCACGCGGTCAAGCCGGCGCAGTGACCCGGCCGGTCGCCGGCCGTCGAGATCGCTGATGTACGTCTCGCACCTGTCCCTGCTGGACTTCCGGTCGTACGCCGCGGCCGACGTCGAGCTCGAGCCGGGCCCCAACGCCTTCGTGGGCCGCAACGGGCAGGGCAAGACGAACCTGGTCGAGGCCATCGGGTACGTCGCGACGCTGAGCAGCCACCGGGTCGCGAACGACACGCCGCTGATCCGCGCGGGCGCCGAGCGGGCCGTGGTCCGCACGCGGATCGTGCGCGCCGAGCGGGCGTCGACCGTCGAGCTGGAGATCACCGCCGGCAAGGCGAACCGGGCACGGGTCAACCGCGGTCAGCTGGGCCGGGCGCGCGACGTCCTGGGGATCCTGCGCACGGTGCTGTTCGCACCTGAGGACCTGACCCTCGTCAAGGGCGACCCCGACGGCCGCCGCCGCTTCCTCGACCAGCTGGTGGTGCAGCTCCTCCCCCGCGCCTCGGGTCTGCTGAGCGACTACGAGCGGGTGGTGCGGCAGCGGTCCGCGCTGCTCAAGTCGCTGCGCGGCGTCCGCAGGTCCGGGGGCGGGGCTGTGGACACCAGCACGCTCGAGGTGTGGGACGCCCGCGCCGCCCAGCTGGGCGGGCAGGTCCTCGCGATGCGGCTGGCGCTGGTGCAGGCGATGCGCCCCCATGTCGCGGCCGCGTACGAGCAGGTCAGCGACGCGGACGGCGACGCCGAGCTCACGTACCGCTCGAGCGTCCCGGAGGCGGGCGACGGCACCGGGCAGCTCCCGACGGCGGAGGATCTGGAGAAGGCGATGCTCGCGGCGATGGCCGCCGCGCACCCGCAGGAGCTCGAACGCGGCGTGAGCCTGGTCGGCCCGCACCGCGACGACCTGGTGCTCACCCTGGGCGGGCTGCCCGCCAAGGGGTACGCCAGCCACGGCGAGTCGTGGTCGTTCGCGCTGGCGTTGCGACTGGCGTCGTACCGGCTGCTCGGTGGCGGCGACGATCCGGAGCACGTGCCCGACGCCGCGTTCTGGGACCCCGACCTCGACACCGACGCCGACCCGGTGCTCATCCTCGACGACGTGTTCGCCGAGCTGGACGTGCGCCGTCGGGAGCGGCTCGCGGAGCTCGTCGCGCCGGCGCGCCAGGTGCTCGTGACCGCGGCCGTGCCCGGCGACGTCCCCGAGGGGCTCATGGGTGCGCGGTTCGAGGTGACCCCGGGACAGGTGCGTCGTGCGGGGTGACGACGACGCCGTGGACGACGGTCCGGAAGGTGTCTCCGACGGCGTCGGGGACGAGCCGCCCGGCCCGCGCTCCCGGCCCGACGCCGACCCCCGGCCGGTGCTGGACCGCACGGAGCTGACGCCGCCCTCGGCGGTGGCCCGCGAGGCCCTCAACCGCGCCAAGGCTGCCGCCCGTGCCAAGGGCCTGCGTCCCGGCTCGCCGGCGCGCCGCTCCCCCCTCGCGGAGCCGCGGATGTCGGGCCAGGGGCCGGGGGCGCGCGACCCGCAGCTGCTGTCCGAGGTGATGGGCCGCCTCATGCGGGACAAGGGCTGGACGGCGGACGTCTCCGTGGGCGGCGTCATCGGCCGCTGGCGGGAGGTCGTGGGCGACCAGGTCGCGGACCACTGCCAGCCGGAGACGTTCGAGCAGAAGGTCCTGGTGGTGCGTGCGGACTCGACGGCGTGGGCGACGCAGGTGCGCCTGCTCGTACCCACGCTGCTGAGACGTCTGGCCGAGGAGGTCGGCGAGGGCGTGGTCGAGCAGGTCACGGTGCTGGGCCCCGCAGGTCCGGGGTTCCGGCGCGGGCGCCGTTCCGTGCGCGGGCCGGGGCCGCGAGACACTTTCGGCTGAGTCCGGGCCTTGTCGGGGCGACCCGCGTGGTGGAACGACGAAGGCCCGGTCGCCGTGCGACCGGGCCTTCGTCGTGCTCAGCGCGTCAGTGCTGCACGCGGCGGCGCAGCCAGAACAGCGCGCCACCGCCGGCGACCAGCAGCAGGGCCAGGCCGGCGATCACGCCGACCGTGGCGCCGGTCTGCGGCAGGCTGTCGGCGCCGCCCGCGGCGTCGTCCGACGGCGTGTCCGCGGAGTCCGCGACCGTCTCGGTGTCGGGGCCGCCGACGCCGATCGGGTTGGCGCACTCGGACGAGGCCGGCGGGTAGTCGACCACGGTGGAGTACTCCGGGTTGACCTCGAACAGCACCTGCACGCCGTCCCGGGTCCAGGCGTAGTTCCCGTCCGTCTCGACGTAGGAGCCGTCGTCCTGCTGCTCCCAGCCCGGCCACTGCTTCGGCGCGGTGTCCGTGGCGCCCGGCCAGAGGAGCCGGCCCTCGAGCGGCTGGTCCGCGGCCACGTAGTCCTCGCCGCCGTCCGGGTTGATAAACGTGATCGTCAGCGGCGTGTCACCGTCGACCTCGACGCCCTCCGGCAGGGAGACGCCGTACGAGAGGTACGGGGTGTCGCCGTCGCAGACGGCGGCGATGTCACCGGGGACCAGCGCGCAGTCCTCCGCGGCCGGGACCAGCTCCGCGATCGGGAAGATCACGTCACCGCCCTCGGTACGCGTGTAGCCGGCGAGGTCCTCGCCGAACGTGTGACCCTTCGTCGGCACCGCGAGGACGCCCTGCTCCGTGCGCAGGTACGTGATCTCGGCGCTGTCCGCGGGAAGGATCACGTCGGACGAGTCCGCACCGCAGACCTCGAGCGCCGCCGGCGCCTGCGGCACGACGACCTGGGGCTCCTCGACCTCGGGAACCTCGGGGACCTCGGGCTCGGTCGGCGTCGCGCAGTCCTCGGCGGTCGGGAGCTCGATGCCGAAGTCGCTCAGCTCCTGGTGCTGCCAGTCGACGAGGTGCCCGTCCATGGAGGACCCGTCGGGGTACGTGATCGTGTCGGGCATCGTGTAGTCGTCGGGCCCGCCGCGCACCAGGTCCTGCTGGATGCCCCAGCCGGTGCACAGGTCGATGTCGTCGAGCGCGTCGGTCTCAGGGAGCTCCGTGTACCAGTGCTCGTCGTTGGTGAGCTCGTCCTCGGGGAGGGTGAGCGTCGTGGTGCCGAGCAGCTCCTGCTTCCCGGAGTTCTCCCACGCGGCGCCCTTGTCCTTGTCGAGCTTGGGGTACAGGTAGATGCCCACCTGGACCTCGGTGCCGTGCGGCGGCTCCGGCGTCGTGGGCGTGCAGGCCTCGGTGACGCCGCGCTCGTGGGCGTCGTACCGGTCGCCGTCGTGGGCGTCGACGTCCACGGTCCACTCGTGCCCCGTCGATCCGTCGAGCTCGAACGTCCGGTGCCAGGAGTCGCCGAAGCCCTCGCCGGCGACCTTCTTCCCGTCGATGGTGACGACGATGTCGGCACCCCGGTACTGGGTGAGGTTCACCTCCAGGCTGGTGCAGGTGTCCTTGACACGGGGGGTGTGGGCGGAGGCCGGCGCCGCGATGGCGACCAGCATCCCGCCGACGGCGAGCGTCGTCGCGGCGACGCCCGCCAGGATCCTCTTCACAGTGGTGTTGTCCCTTCGGTGGTTGACGGCGCGCGGAGACCGACGCCGATCGACGTGCGAGATGGGGATTCGTGGGGTAGTACACCAGTTTTTGGAGTAAATCGGGAGAGTCGTTGATAACGGTCAGAGCACGAAAGCCGGACACATCACCATGAGGGGTGCTCATCCCCCACCAGGTGTGGACAAGCCTGGGGAAAACCCTGTGGACAAATACCTGCGGCAGTGCCCGTCCGCCGCCTGTGGACAACGTGTGCGGAACTTCTCCCCAACGGCGTCAATCCGCCGTTTCCTTGCCTCCGGCAGGTAGACTGGGAAGGTCATTCCGGGTCGTGGTCCGACCTCTCTCGCACGGCTCGGTCGGGTGCGTGCCCGGAACCTGAGAGCCGCGCCGCGCGCACACCGCACGAAGCGCCGGCGCGTGCACGACGACCGAGGAGCAGCTCCGCCTGTGGCAGACCGAACCGACACCCCCCGTCCTGATGCTGTCGCCGCCGACGGAGCCACCGGACCGGGGAACGGGTACGACGCCGGCAACATCACCGTCCTGGAGGGCCTCGAGGCCGTCCGCAAGCGCCCGGGCATGTACATCGGCTCCACCGGTGAGCGCGGCCTCCACCACCTGGTGTACGAGATTGTGGACAACTCTGTGGACGAGGCCCTGGCCGGCCACGCCGACACCGTCGAGGTGACCCTCCTGGACGACGGCGGCGTCCGCGTCCGCGACAACGGTCGCGGCATCCCCGTCGCGATGCACCCCACGGAGGGCAAGCCCACGCTCGAGGTCGTCATGACGATCCTGCACGCCGGCGGCAAGTTCGGCGGCGGCGGGTACGCGGTCTCCGGCGGCCTGCACGGCGTGGGCATGTCCGTGGTCAACGCGCTGTCCACGCGCTTCGTCTCCGAGGTGAAGCGCGACGGCTACCACTGGCAGCAGGAGTACCGCGACGGCGGCGAGCCGGTCACGGGCGTCCAGCGGCTCGAGCCGCTGGCCGACGGCGAGTCCACCGGGACGACGCAGACCTTCTGGGCCGACGGGTCGATCTTCGAGACCACCGACTACGACTTCGAGACGCTGCGCTCGCGCTTCCAGCAGTACGCCTTCCTCAACAAGGGCCTGCAGATCACGCTGCGCGACGAGCGCGCCGGCCACGTCGTCGCGGACGACGAGGTGGTCGGGAGGCCCGCGTCGGAGGACTCCGTCACCGCCGCCGACGGAGGGACCGGCCCCGAGGCCGCGAACCCCGTGCGCACCGTGACCTACCGCTACGACAACGGCCTCACGGACTACGTGGCGCACATCAACGCGGCCAAGAAGTCCGAGCTCATCCACCCCGAGATCATCGACGTGGAGGCGGAGGACACCGAGCGCAAGATCTCGGTGGAGATCGCGATGCAGTGGACCAGCTCGTACAGCGAGTCGGTCCACACCTTCGCGAACACCATCTCCACCACCGAGGGTGGCACGCACGAGGAGGGCTTCCGCGCGGCGCTCACCACGCTGGTGAACAGCTACGCCCGCGAGAAGACGATCATCAAGGAGAAGGAGGACAACCTCACGGGTGACGACATCCGCGAGGGCCTGACCGCCGTCATCTCCGTGAAGCTCGGCGAGCCCCAGTTCGAGGGCCAGACGAAGACCAAGCTCGGCAACACCGAGGCCAAGACGTTCGTGCAGCGCGTGGTCCGCGAGAAGCTCGTGGACTGGTTCGACGCGCACCCCACGGAGGCGCGAGACATCATCCGCAAGGCGGTCCAGGCGTCGCAGGCCCGTATCGCGGCCCGCAAGGCCCGCGAGGCCACGCGCCGCAAGGGGATCCTGAGCTCGGGCGGGATGCCCGGCAAGCTCAAGGACTGCCAGTCCAACCGTGCGGAGGACTGCGAGGTCTACATCGTGGAGGGCGACTCGGCCGGCGGTTCCGCCGTCCGGGGTCGCAACCCGCACAACCAGGCGATCCTGCCGCTGCGCGGCAAGATCCTGAACGTCGAGCGGGCCCGCCTGGACAAGGCGCTCTCCAACCAGGAGATCCAGTCCCTGATCACGGCGTTCGGCACCGGCATCGGCGAGGACTTCGACCTGTCCAAGCTCCGGTACCACAAGATCGTGCTCATGGCCGACGCCGACGTCGACGGCCAGCACATCTGCACCCTGCTGCTCACGCTGTTGTTCCGGTACATGCGCCCGCTCATCGAGCACGGCCACGTGTACCTCGCGCAGCCGCCGCTGTACCGGCTCAAGTGGTCCAACGCGCCGCACGACTACGTGTACTCGGACCGCGAGCGGGACGCCTTCCTCAAGGAGGGGATCGCGGCGGGCAAGCGGATCCCCAAGGAGAACGGCATCCAGCGGTACAAGGGCCTGGGCGAGATGGACTACACCGAGCTCTGGGACACCACGATGGACCCGGAGCACCGCACGCTGCTGCAGGTCACCATGGACGACGCGGCCGCGGCCGACGAGATCTTCTCGGTGCTCATGGGCGAGGACGTCGAGTCCCGCCGCAGCTTCATCCAGCGCAACGCCAAGGACGTCCGTTTCCTCGACATCTAGCGGTACCGACACCGTCGTACAGAACGTGCGACTGCTGTTGTACATCAAGCTCGAGGACACGGAACCCGCGCCCCGGCGGCGCAGGACAGGAAGAAGGTAGACGGTGACGGACGAGACCCCCGGTCCCGACATGACGGACGGCGCCCCCGGCGACGAGGCGATCGAGACGACGGACGGCCAGGTCGCCGTGCAGCACGGCCGCATCGACCAGGTCGACCTGCAGCTGGAGATGCAACGCAGCTATCTCGACTACGCGATGAGCGTCATCGTCGGGCGCGCGCTGCCGGACGTGCGGGACGGCCTCAAGCCGGTGCACCGCCGCGTGCTGTACGCGATGTACGACGGCGGCTACCGCCCCGACCGCGCGTACTCGAAGTGCTCGCGCGTCGTCGGCGACGTCATGGGCAAGTTCCACCCGCACGGCGACACGGCGATCTACGACACGCTCGTGCGCCTCGTGCAGGACTGGGTGCTGCGGTACCCGCTCGTCGCGGGACAGGGCAACTTCGGCTCCCCCGGCAACGACCCGGCCGCGGCGCCGCGGTACACCGAGTGCCGCATGGCCCCGCTGGCCATGGAGATGGTCCGGGACATCGACAAGAACACGGTCGACTTCCAGGACAACTACGACGGCCGCACGCAGGAGCCCGTCGTCCTGCCCGCGCGCTTCCCGAACCTGCTCGTCAACGGGTCCGCCGGCATCGCGGTGGGCATGGCGACGAACATCCCGCCGCACAACCTGCGCGAGGTCGCGGAGGGCGTGCGCTGGCACCTCGCGAACCCCGACGCGTCCCGCGAGGAGCTCCTCGCCGCCCTGATGCTGCGCATCAAGGGGCCGGACTTCCCCACCGGCGCCACAATCCTCGGCACCAAGGGGATCGAGGAGGCGTACCGCACCGGGCGCGGGTCGATCTCCATGCGCGCCGTCGTGAACGTGGAGGAGATCCAGAACCGGATCTGCCTCGTCATCACGGAGCTGCCGTACCAGGTCAACCCGGACAACCTGGCGTCGAAGATCGCCGACCTCGTCAACGACGGCAAGCTCGCCGGCATCGCGGACATCCGCGACGAGACCTCGGGCCGCACCGGCCAGCGCCTGGTCATCGTGCTCAAGCGCGACGCCATCGCCAAGGTCGTGCTGAACAACCTCTACAAGCACACGCCGCTGCAGTTCAGCTTCGGCGCGAACATGGTGGCGCTCGTCGACGACGTGCCGCGCACGCTCAGCCTCGACGCCTTCGTGCGGCACTGGACCACGCACCAGATCGAGGTCGTGCGCCGGCGCACCGAGTACCTGCTGGCCGAGGCCGAGCGCCAGATCCACATCCTGCGCGGCTACCTCAAGGCCCTCGACGCGCTCGACGAGGTCATCGCGCTCATCCGCCGCTCCCCCGACGTCGAGCAGGCCCGCAGCGGGCTGATGGAGCTGCTCGACGTCGACGAGCAGCAGGCCAACGCGATCCTCGCCCTCCAGCTGCGCCGCCTCGCGGCCCTGGAGCGCCAGAAGATCATCGACGAGCACGACGCGCTGCAGCGGGAGATCGAGGACTACAAGGACATCCTCGCGAAGCCGGAGCGCCAGCGGACCATCGTCCAGGACGAGCTCGACGACATCGTCGAGCGCTACGGCGACGAGCGCCGCACCACGATCCTGCCGTTCGACGGCGACATGTCGGTCGAGGACCTCATCCCCGAGGAGGAGGTCGTCGTCACGATCACGCGCGGCGGGTACGCCAAGCGCACGCGATCGGACAACTACCGGGCGCAGCGTCGCGGCGGCAAGGGCGTGCGCGGCGCGGCCCTGCGCGAGGACGACATCGTCGAGCACTTCTTCGTCACGACGACGCACCACTGGCTGCTGTTCTTCACCAACCTCGGCCGCGTGTACCGGGCCAAGGGGTACGAGCTGCCGGAGGGCGGACGCGACGCCAAGGGCCAGCACGTGGCGAACATGCTGGCCTTCCAGCCGGGTGAGCGGATCGCCCAGGTGCTGGACCTGCCGGACTACGAGGCCGCGGACCACCTGGTCCTCGCGACCCGCCGCGGCCTGGTGAAGAAGACGCGTCTCGGCGAGTACAACTCGCCGCGCTCGGGCGGCCTCATCGCCATCAACCTCCGCGAGGACGAGCAGGGCAACCCCGACGAGCTCGTCGCCGCCCGTCTGGTCAACGCGGACGACCACCTGATCCTCGTGTCGCGCAAGGGCCAGTCGATCCGGTTCCCCGCCGACGACGACACGCTGCGCCCGATGGGCCGTGCCACGTCGGGCGTCACCGGCATGAAGTTCCGGGAGGACGACGAGCTGCTCAACGCG
The DNA here is from genome assembly GCF_042799955.1 of Isoptericola sp. NPDC057653. Lineage (NCBI taxonomy): Bacteria > Bacillati > Actinomycetota > Actinomycetes > Micrococcales > Promicromonosporaceae > Isoptericola > Isoptericola sp. NPDC057653. The sequence goes on from NZ_JBHVHP010000001.1 coordinate 491,561, forward strand.
GACGTCGTGACGCCCGGCACGGACCTGTTCGTGGTGACCGAGGGCGGCTTCGCCAAGCGCACCGCGATCGGCGAGTACCGGGTGCAGGGACGGGCCGGCTACGGCATCAAGGTCGCCAACCTGGTCGAGGCTCGTGGAGACCTCGTGGGGGCCCTGGTCACAGAGGCGGACGACGAGGTGCTCGTCATCATGGAGCGTGGCAAGATCGTGCGCTCGGCGGTCGCAGAGGTGAACCTCACCGGCCGTACCACGCAGGGCGTGACCTTCGCCAAGCCCGACCGCGGCGACCGCATCATCGCGGTGGCCCGGAACGTCGAGCGTCGTGCTGACGACGAGTCGGTTAGCGTGGACGAGCAGGCCGCCGACGAGCAGACCACGAGCGGGGACGAGGACTGATGACGGAGAACCACGCGTCGACCAGGGCGTCGTCGGCGCCTCCCGTGCGGGGGGCCGAGATCGACGACGCCACGCACCGGCGGGCGCCCGTGCCTCCGCCTCCGCCTGCGCCCGGGTCCACGTCGCGCGGCGTGACCGTCGGTGGCGCGGCGGCGCAGCGGGGCTCCTCGGCCACCTCCGCCCCGGCGTCGTTCCAGACGACGCAGGTGCAGGCCGCCGTACCTGCGCCGGCTCCCGAGGCGCCGGCCACGGCGTCCGCAGCCGCACAGGCTCCCTCGCAGGGCGCGTCGCCGGTCAAGGAGGGCGCCGTCAAGGCGGCCGCCGCGGCTCTCGCCGCGGCACGCAACGCCGCGAAGAAGGTCCAGTCCGTCATGCCGGACGGTTCGGCCAAGGACCAGGAGCCGACCGGCAACGGCGCGGCGCCGGCGGCGAAGCCCCGGCAGGCCGAGCCGCGCCCGGAGATGCACTACTCCGCGGGCGGGGTGCACGGCACCGCGGCCCCGACGCCGGCGCCCGCCGCCGCGGCGCCGATGGTCGGTGCGGGCGTGGCCGGCAACGGCCCGCGCCGCGTGCGCCTGTCGGTCTCTCGTGTCGACCCCTGGTCGGTCATGAAGCTCGCGTTCCTGCTGTCCGTCGCGATCGGCTTCATCATCGTCGTCGCCACGATGGTCGTCTGGTACGTGCTGAACGACATGGGCACCTTCGCCACGATCCAGTCCTTCATGAGCGACACGATCGGCCCGCAGGCCGTGAACCTCATGCAGTTCGTGAAGTTCGACCGCGTCGTGTCGCTGTCGGTGCTGATCGCCATCGTCAACGTGGTGCTGATGACCGCGCTGGCCACGATCATGGCCATCCTCTACAACATCACGGCCGCGCTGGTCGGCGGCGTGCACCTCACGCTCACGGACGAGTGACCCCTCGCCCCGGACCGGGACCGACGTCACACCACGTGAGGGCGGTCCCGGTTTGGGCCGGGGACTCCCGGTACGGTAATGTTCCGTGCTGCACGCGCTCCTTCTGGGAGCGCGCTCGGGGCTATAGCTCAGACGGTTAGAGCGCTTCCCTGATAAGGAAGAGGTCGGAGGTTCAAGTCCTCCTAGCCCCACTCCAGGCCACACCAGGCCCGGGCCCGACACGCACGGCCTGACGGTCGTGACGAGGAGGCTGATGATGAAGAAGCTGTTCGTCGTCCTGCTCGCGCTCGGCGCGGGCTACCTGGTCTGGCGCCGGCTCAACGAGGACTCGGCAGACCGGGACCTGTGGTCCGAGGTCACCGACACCATCGACTGAGCCTCTCCCCCTTGCCCTGTCCACGGGCTGCTCGGGGCCATGGCGCAATTGGTAGCGCACCTGCTTTGCAAGCAGGGGGTTAGGGGTTCGAGTCCCCTTGGCTCCACCCTCGGCGAACGGCCGCCGACCCGATGTCCTCGGGTCGGCGGCCGTTCGCGCGCCCGGGCACGTCGAGCGGGACGGCGCTGCCGTGGGCGCCGGCCCGCCCTACAGTGGGCGCCGTGCGCCTCGTCGTCGTGGGTTCCTCCGGATCGGTCCCGGGCCCCGACTCGCCGTGCTCCTGCTACCTCGTCGAGGACGACGGGTACCGCCTCCTCCTCGACGTCGGCCCGGGCGCGTTCGGCGCCCTGCAGGCCTACGCGGCCCCGCACGAGATCGACGCGGTCGTGCTCTCCCACGCCCACGGCGACCACTGGGAGGACCTGAAGCACCTCGCCTACGCCCGCACGCACCGGCCGCTGTACCCGGACCCCCTGCCGCCCGTCACGGTCGTCGGGCCGCGGGACCTCCCGGAGGTCGTGCGGCAGCTGCCCGACGTGCTCGCCGTGCAGGAGACGACGGAGGGCGCGCTCCGCCTGGGCCCGTTCGACCTGCGCCTGGCCCGGGCGCCCCACACCGACCACAGCTTCGCCGTGCGGGTCGGGGACGCGCTGTGCTACACCGGCGACTCCGCGCCGTGCGTCGCGCTGGAGGAGCTCGCTGCGGGGTGCGAGGTCCTGCTCGCCGAAGCCTCCGGGTTCGACGACGGGCGCGAGGCGGTCGAGGGCGGCGCGTGGCAGCACCTCACCGCGGGCGACGCCGGCCGGCTCTCCGCACTCTCCGGGTCGCGGCTGCTCGTGCTCACCCACCTGCGGCCGTGGCACGACCCCGCGGCGCTGCTCGCCGAGGCGGCGGCCCACGCGTCGTGCCCCGTCGTCGTCGCGCGGACCGGGCTGACGGTGGCGCCGTCGACGGCGCCCGCCGACCGCGGCTGAGCGTCGAGCACGCACGGGGTGCAGGGTGGAGGGGATCCGCCGGCCACCAGGTCGGCACGACCGAGGAGCCACCATGACGCTGTACCTCCTGTCGGTGCCGCACGACTCCGCCACGGAGCCCACGATGACGTCCATGGACCCCGCGGAGCTGGAGGCCGCCCTCGCGGCGGTCGGGGCCCTCAACGCGGACCTGGAGGCCGCGGGCGCCCTGCGGTTCGCGGGTGGTCTGCACCCGCCGAGCACGGCGACGACGATCGACGGGGCGGTCGACACGCCCACCCGGACGCCCGGTCCGTTCGTGGAGGCAGCGGAGTACCTCGGCGGCCTGTGGGTGATCGAGGCGGACGACGAGGACGCGGCGCTCGAGTGGGGCACCCGCGCCGCGCGGGCCCTGCGGGGCCGGATCGAGGTCCGCGCCTTCCAGGACGTGCCGGAAGCCTGACGCTCCCGAGCACGGCGGGGTGGCGCGGCAGGGGCGTCAGGTGGCGGGACCGTCGACGTGCTCGAGCAGCTCCCCGGGCTGGCAGTCGAGCTCGCGGCAGACGGCGTCGAGGGTGGCGAGCCGAACCGCCTTGGCCTTGCCGGTCTTGAGGATCGACAGGTTCGCCACGGTGATGCCGACGCGGTCGGCGAGCTCCGTGAGCGTCATCCCGCGCTCGACGAGCATCCGGTCGAGCCGGACGACGATCGGCATCAGACCGTCAGCCTGCGCTCGTCCTCGATCTCCGCGCCGTGCCGGAAGATCTCGGCCACCAGCAGCACAAGGACGCCCAGGGCGACCTGCGCGAGGCCCACGCCGCCGGGGTAGCCCTCCGTGCCCACGGGCTCGAGGACCGGCTCTCCGTACGACGCGAAGTGGAGTCCCCCGACCTGGTGCGCGCCGGTGAAGTGGTCCAACGCCGGGGCCAGCAGGGCGGCCGCGATCGTCAGCCAGCCCAGCGCGCGGAGGAGGCGCACGGTCCTGGAGCTGAACGCGTCCCCGGCGGCCGATGCGGCGAGCAGGCGCCACAGCAGGAGCAGCCACGTCGTGATCACGGCTCCGATGACCACATTCTTGACGACCTGTGCGGCCACCCAGGAGTTCCAGCCTCCCGTCGTGGCGAGGCGCACCTCCCCGGTGAGCATCGCCTCCGTCGGCCGGATGCTCTCCTCCTGGGAGACGACGCCGTCGTGGATGATCTGCTCGCCACCGTCCTGGACGAGCTTGTAGCAGAAGTCCCCGTTGCCCGGGTACTCGTTCGGCAGGAGCCTGCGGATGTCGAACTCCTGGCAGACCGGCGACGCCGTGACGACCTGGACGGTGAGTGCGTCCCGGAAGTGCAGCGGCCCGGCGCTGTAGTCCACCGGGTAGGCCGCCTTCCCGGTGAGTGCGAGGACCCCGAACACCCCCGCGGTCACGGCCGTCGCGGCGGCGAGGACGGCGGCGACCAGGGCGGCCCAGCCGCCGATCCGGAACAAGCGTCGCGCCATGACGGTGGTGTCCTCTCGGGCGTCTTCGACCACGGGGCCATATCGAGGCGCGATGATTCCATATCGACTTGCGATATGTCATCAGCCTCCCGCGGGACGGTGGACATGCCGAAGGCCCCCGCCGTCGGGCGGGGGCCTTCGAGTGCGGTGGGGTGCCGTCCTGGACGGCGTGCGGGTCAGGCCTTGTCGCCCTCGCCCTCACCGGCGTCGTCGTCCTTCTTGGCGGTGGACCGGGTGCGGTTGGTCGCCTTCTTCGCGGCGTCGGTCGCCTTGTCCTTCGCCTTGTCCACAGCCTCGGAGACCTTGTCCCCGACGTCCTCGCCGAGCTCGGCGGCCTTCTCGCCGGCGCGCTCGGCCGCCTCGCGGCCCTTCGCGACGGCGTGGCCGGCGGCCTCGCCCACGGCCTCGGCCGCGTCGCCGACGGCGTGGCGGGCATCCCGCGCGGCGCCGTCGAAGTCGGGCCGTGACTGCTGCTCCCAGGGCTCGGCCCACGGGTCGTTCTGCGGCTGGGCACGACGCCAGAACGCGTACCCGGCCACGGCCGCACCGGCCAGCGCGAGGAACCAGAAGAGCCCCTTGCCCTTGCCGGAGGACTTCTCGGCCTCCTTGGCGGCCTTCTCGGCCGCGGCCTGGGCCTTCGCCGCCTCCTTGGCGGCCTTCTTCGCGGCCTTCTTGCCCGCTCGGCCTGCCTTCTCGGCGGCGTCGCGCGCGGCGTCGGCCGCTGCCACCCCCGCGGCCCCGGCCGCCGCCCCCGCACGGGTCGCGGCCTCGTTGAAGGCCGTCACCACGCGCGGCAGGTACTCGTCGACGATCTTGTCGTGCGCGGTGTCGACGAGCGGCCCGGCCTTGTCGGCCGCCTTCTCGATCCGCGGGGCGGCGGCGAGCACGCTCTCGCGCCACGCCTTCTCCGCCCGCGGGACGAGCCACTCCAGGAAGTTGTCGACGCGCGGCTCCGCCCAGTCCTTGGCCTGAGAGGCGGCGTCCTTGGCGCCACCGGCGGCCCGGGCGCCGACGTCGACCAGCACGGCGGCGGCCTCCGTCGCGGAGCCCTTGAGCTTCTCGGTGTCGATCTCGTTGACCTTCTCGCTCACCTTGGTGGCGAGCTTCTCGTTGAGGTCCTTGGCACTGTCCTTGACGCTGTCGCCCACGTTCTTTCGCACCATGGACCCACTGTGCCACCAGGTGCCCTGGCCTGCAGCGCTACGCGCGCGCCGCGTCGTGAGAGTCCGGGAGAGGGAGAGTGAGAGGATGAGGGCATGTTCGCAACCCTCCACACCTCCGCCGGTGACATCCGCATCGAGCTGCTGCCGAACCACGCGCCCAAGACCGTCGCGAACTTCGTCGGGCTGGCCAAGGGCACCACGACGTGGACGGACCCGGCCACGGGCGCCGAGCGCAACGACCCCCTGTACGACGGCGTGATCTTCCACCGCGTCATCGACAACTTCATGATCCAGGGCGGTGACCCGCTGGGCACCGGCACCGGTGGCCCCGGCTACACGTTCGAGGACGAGATCCACCCCGAGCTCGTGTTCGACGGCAAGTACATCCTCGCGATGGCGAACGCGGGCAAGCGTCGCAACCCCGTCACGGGCGCCGTCGAGGGCACCAACGGCTCGCAGTTCTTCATCACCACCGGGGCGACGCCCTGGCTCACCGGCAAGCACACCATCTTCGGCAAGGTGGCCGACGACGAGTCGCGTGCCGTCGTCGACGCCATCGGCAGCACCCCGACGCGTCCCGGCGACCGCCCCGTCAACGACATCGTCATCAACAGCGTCACCGTCGAGGACTGAGCAGGTCTCACCGACGCCTGACCGACGCCTGGTCGCCTGGTCACACGGTCGGGGTCGAGAACCTCGTCGCAGTCGCGTTCACGCGCCCCAGGGCGCTCCACGTCGGGAAAGATACGACTGCGACGAGGTTCTCGACCCCGACCTCTCCCTATCGCCGTTCGGAGGGCCGACCCATCTCCACGACACCCCCCGCCCCGCAGTCCGGGCAGCCCGCCGGGGCGCCGCCGGTGTGCCCGCGGCACCCGGACCGGGTCTCGTACGTGCGCTGCCAGCGCTGCGGCCGGCCCACGTGCCCCGAGTGCCAGCGCCCGGCGGCCGTCGGGATCCAGTGCGTCGACTGCGTCAACCAGGCCGCGCGCGCGGTGCCCAGCACCCGCACGATGTTCGGCGGCACGGTGCGCGGCGGGAAGCCCGTCGTCACGCTCACGATCGTCGGGATCTGCGTGGTGAGCTGGATCCTGCAGCTCGTCACGGGTGGCGAGTGGACCCAGCGGTGGGCGTTCGCCCCGTCGATCGGGCTCTACGAGCCCTGGCGCTTCCTCACGGCCGCGTTCCTGCACTCCACGAGCCCGCTGCACATCCTGTTCAACATGTACGCGCTGTGGCTCGTCGGCCCGTTCCTCGAGCAGGCGTTCGGCCGTGCGCGCTTCGTCACGCTCTACGTGCTGTCCGCGGTCGGTGGATCGGTGGGCTACCTGCTCCTCGCTGCTCCTGTGGAGGGCGGTGGCTGGAACACCGCCGTCGTCGGGGCCTCGGGGGCCGTCTTCGGCCTCTTCGGCGCGATCATCCCCGTGCTGCGTCGCACCGGGCGCAGCGCCGGACAGATCGTCGCCCTCATCGCCATCAACATGGCGATCCCGTTCTTCGTCGGCGGCATCGCGTGGCAGGCCCACCTGGGCGGCCTCGCCGTCGGACTCGCGCTGGGTGCGGGGTTCGCCTTCGCGCCGCGCGAGCGGCAGGCGCTCGTGGCATGGCTGCTCCCCGCCGGCGTGGCCGTCGTCCTCGTCGCCGCGACCCTGTGGAAGTACTCCTCGGTGGGCTGGCTCTAGCGTTCGCCCACAGGGTTATCCACAGGTGTGGAACGAACTACACCCGTGGAAGACGTCAGCGCCAGCGCGTGGTGAGCCCGAAGCCGCCGATGATCAGCACGAAGCCGACCGCGAGGTTCCATCCCTTGAGCGCCGGGATCGGCAGCCCCAGCCCCGGAGCGGTCAGGTAGTACAGGACGATCCACGCGAGGCCGACGATCATCAGGCCGAGCATCGTGGGCACGAGCCAGGGCGGGTTGCCCTGCGCCTTCGCCTTCGCGGGGGTCGCGGCCTGCTCGGCCGGGGCGCTCTTCTTCTTGCGGGACTTCGACTCGGGCACGGGGTGGGCTCCTGTCCGGACGGGCGGGTGCGGCGGTCGGAGGCCGGATGCCTGACACCGCCGGTGATTCTGTCGACTAGCGTAGTCGTCAGCAGGCTCGAGAAGGACAGCCGGGGACTGAAGGTGTGTGCCGCGATGAACCGTCGACTGCGCGCGAGCGCGACCGTCGCGTGCGTCCTTGCCGCGTCCGGGCTCCTCTTCACGGCCAGCGCCCAGCTCGCGGACACCAAGGACGGGCGCGACCCGCAGGACCTGGCCGAGCTCGTCACGACGGAGTCGGACCGGGTCACCGACCTCACGGACCGGATGAACGAGCTCGAGGCGGAGATCGACGACCTCGGGAAGAAGGCGGGCGCCGACCTGCCCACCCGCAGCCTCTCCCTCGTCGCCGACGAGTCCGTGGTGACGGGTGCGCTGCCCGTCTCCGGCTCCGGGGTCCGGGTGTCGCTCGACGACGCGCCGGCCTCCAGCCAGTCCATCGCGGGCGCCAGGCCCGACGACCTCGTGGTGCACCAGCAGGACGTGCAGCACGTCATCAACGCCCTGTGGGCGGGCGGCGCCGAGGCCATGACGCTGCAGGGCGAGCGGGTCACGGCGACCTCGGCGTTCCGCTGCTCCGGCAACATCCTGCTGCTGCACGGCAAGGTGTTCTCGCCGCCGTACGTCATCGAGGCCGTCGGCGACCCGAAGGCGCTCCGGGAGTCCCTCGACAAGGACCCGGGCGTGGCGATCTACCAGCAGTACGTCGACTGGGTCGCCCTCGGGTGGTCGGTCAAGGAGGCCGGCTCGCTGGACCTGCCCGCGTACACCGGCAGCTCCGAGATGAAGTACGCCTCGGTCCCCGAGGGCACGGACGTGTTCTCGTGACCATCCCGACCCGCACGAGGAGCCCCCGTTGAAGAGCACCCCCGCCGCGCCGCGCATCCTCGTGGTCGACAACTACGACTCGTTCGTCTACACGATCGTCGGCTACCTCGACCAGCTCGGGGCGCGCACCGTCGTCGTGCGCAACGACGCCGTCCCCGAGCCCGACGCCGACGGCGTCTTCCACGACGAGGACGGCACGCCCTTCGACGGCGTGCTCGTCTCCCCCGGACCGGGCACCCCCAAGGAGGCCGGGGCGTCGGAGGACGTCATCCGCGCCTGTGCGCGCTCGCGCACCCCGATGCTCGGGGTCTGCCTGGGGCACCAAGCCCTCGCCGAGGTCTACGGCGCCACGGTCGCTCACGCGCCGGAGCTCATGCACGGCAAGACCAGCCTGGTGGAGCACGACGGGGAGGGCGTCCTGGACGGCCTCGCCTCGCCGTTCACGGCCACGCGCTACCACTCGCTCGCGGTGCTGCCCGAGACGGTGCCCGCCGAGCTCGAGGTGACCGGCGCGACCGCGAGCGGCGTCGTCATGGGCCTGCAGCACCGCGACCTGCCGCTGCACGGCGTGCAGTTCCACCCCGAGTCCGTGCTGACCGAGGGCGGTCATCGCCTGCTCGCCAACTGGCTCGCCGTGTGCGGCGACGCCGGCGCGGTCGAGCGCTCCCGCGGCATGGCGCCGCTGGTCCACACCGCCGGCTGACGCGAACGCCGGTCGCGACCCGAAGGTCACGACCGGCGTCCGTCACGGTCTGCCGAGCCGGGAGACGGCGAGGTCAGTCGTTCCCGCCCAGGAGGTCGCCCAGACCGCCGTCTTCGCCGTCGGTCGGGGTGTCCGTCGGCGTGGGCTCGTCGGTGCCGCCCGCCTCGGGGCCGGTCGACACGACGATCCCCACGTGGGAGTCGACGTCCAGCTCCGTGCCCGCGGGCTTCTCCTGGGAGATCACGAAGCCGACGGGCACGTCCGCCGACGGGGCGAACGTCGTGTCGGGCTGGAGCTGCGAGTCGCCCATGAGGTTCTGGGCCTCCTCGGCGCTCTTGCCCACGACGTCGGGCACCGTGGTCTTCTCCGGCGCCTTCTCCTTGGCGATCACGATCGCGACCGTGCTGCGCTGCTGGACAGAACCCGGGTTCGGGCTCTGGCTGATGACCGTCCCCGGGGTCTTGTCGCTCTCCTCGGTACTGCTCTGCGAGCTGAGGTTGAGCTTCGAGAGCGCGTCCTTGGCTTCCTTCTCGGTCTTGCCGATGAGGTTCGGCACGTCGACCTGACCCGTGGAGGTCACGATGTCGACGGTGTCGCCCTCGCTGACCGCCTGGCCCTTGCCCGGCTTGGAGCTGATGACGAGGTCCTTCTCCACCGTCGCGCTGTTGCTCTGGCTCACGTCACCGAGCACGAGCTTGAGCTCGGTGAGCTTCGCCTCGGCCTCGGACTCCGTGAGGCCGGCGAGCTCGGGCACGGCCACCGTGTCCGGCCCCGCGGAGAACGTCACCGTGACGACGGTGTCGCGCTCCACCGAGGTGCCGCCATCCGGGTCCTGACCGAGGAAGGTGTTCTCCGGCTCGGTGGACTCGGTGTCCATCTCCTGCGCGTACTTCAGGCCCGCCTGGGTGATCTGCTGCTCCGCCTCGGCCGGCGTGATCGTGTCCGACAGGGGCGGCACGGTGACCATGTCCTTGCCGGCGGAGTTGATGACGATGAGCGTGATGATCGTGGCCAGCGCGATCGCGCCGATCGCGATCAGCGTCCACATGAGCCCCTTGCGGCTCTTCTTCTCCTCCTCGGGGGGCTCGCCGCCCGCCGCGGTCTGCACGGCGGTGGCGCCCCACGGCGTGGACCCGGCCGGGTCCATCACCTGGGTGGCGCCGCCCTGGCCCAGCACCTGCGTGGCGGCGGCCCCGGCGGCGGCCGCGCCGATCAGCGGCGCGGTGACGTCGCCGCCGCGCAGCGCGGTCTCGAGGTCCGAGCGGAACTCCGCGGCCGTCGAGTAGCGGGCGTCGCGGTCCTTGGCCAGGGACTTGAGGACGATGCGGTCCAGCACCTCGGGCACGTCGGACGCGAGCTCGCTGGGGCGCTGCGGCGCCTGCCCGACGTGCTGGTACGCCACGGCCACCGGGGAGTCGCCCATGAACGGCGGGCGGCCGGTGAGCAACTCGAAGAGGAGGCAGCCCGTGGAGTAGATGTCGCTCCGGGCGTCCACGGTCTCGCCGCGGGCCTGCTCGGGCGACAGGTACTGCGCCGTGCCGATGACGGCGTGGGTCTGCGTCATCGTCGCCGCGGAGTCCGCCATCGCGCGCGCGATGCCGAAGTCCATCACCTTGACCGCGCCCGTGGGCGTGATCATCACGTTGGCGGGCTTGATGTCGCGGTGCACGATCCCGGCCTGGTGCGAGTACTCGAGCGCGCTGAGCACGCCCGCCGTGATCTCGATGGCCTCCTCGATCGGCACGGCTGCGCCGTCCTGGAGGATGTCGCGGACCGTGTGGCCCTCGACGTACTCCATGACGATGAAGGGGATGGGCACCGTGGCACCCTGCGGGTCCGTGAAGGCGTCCTCGCCCGTGTCGTACACGGCCACGATGGCGGGGTGGTTCAGCGCCGCCGCGGACTGCGCCTCGCGGCGGAAACGGGCCAGGAACGACGGGTCGCGCGCGAGATCGGACCGCAGCACCTTGATCGCGACGGTGCGGCCGAGGCGCGTGTCGTGCCCGATGTGCACCTCGGCCATGCCGCCGCGGCCGATGAGCTCACCGACCTCGTACCGGCCCGCGAGTACCCGGGGCGTGTTGTCCACCACTCAGTCGTCCTTTTTGGTCATGGCCGCACGCGCGGCGCGCGGCGTGTCTCGGAGCATCATCCCAGAGTCGGGACGGACGCCCGCGCGAACGGTCGTCGGGCACGGCGACGTGTCGCCGGCGGTGCCCGATGTCGTGCCCGGCGCGTCGCGCAGCGCCGCGCGTCGAGCCTCAGGGCGGGTCGAGAGGGGCGCCGGCCGGCCGCCGGTCAGCGCGAGGGCGGGGCCGAAGAGCACCGCCGCGGCCTGGCCGTCCGCACCTGCCGCCATCGCCTGGACCATGGTGGCGATCAGCAGCACCACCAGCAGACCGAGCAGCGCGAGCAGCGGCCACGACAGCCGCCCGAGCGGGCCGAACCGCTGGCCCGTGGACGTCGACGTGCGGCGCGCCTCCCGCTCCGGCGGGGACGCGGGGCGGGCCGCGCCCGAGCGGCTTCGGGTCGCGGCGGGAGCCGACGGGGTGCTGCGGACCGCGGGGCGGCGTGCGTCGTGCGTCCCGGCGCGCACGTCGCGGCGCGAGGGAAAGGCGCGCACGACGTCGTCCGCGCTCGGGGTCACGGGAGCGGGCTCCGGCCGGTGCTCGGGCGCCGTGGCGCGGTCCGCCGTCGCGTGCGCGTCGTCGGACGGCGTCACCGACGCCCACGAGACGGGCAGGGCGGTGGACGGAGGAGTGGCGGGGGTGCTGGGCCGCGGCGCGGGTGCCGCGTGCGCGGGGACGGACCGGGCGGGTCGCGCCCCCTGGCGGGAGGCCGCGGCGACACGGCGGGCCGACCGGGAACGCGCTCCCAGCGGGTCCTCCGCGATCTCCCGGGCGAGGGCCTCGAGCTCTCCCGCGAGGGCGGCTGCGGACTCCGGCCGGCGCGACGGGTCCTTCTCGAGCATGCGGCCGATGACGTCCGTGAGCCCGGGGTGCACGTGCGTGGGCAGCGCGGGCACGGGCGCGTTGACGTGCGCGACCGCGATGTCGACCGGCGTCGACCCCGTGAAGGGTCGCTTGCCCGCGGTGGCCTCGTACGCGACGACACCGAGGGCGTACAGGTCGGAGGCCGCCGTCGCCGGCTGCCCCACCGCCTGCTCGGGCGACAGGTACTGGGCGGTGCCCATGACCATGCCCGTGGCCGTCATCGGCGCCTGGTTGGCCGCCAGGGACACACCGAAGTCGGTGATCTTCACGCTGCCGCCGTGCTCCAGCAGGATGTTGCCGGGCTTGACGTCGCGGTGCACGACCTTCGCCAGGTGCGCGTGGTGCAGTCCCCGCGCCGTCGCGGCGAGGATCGGCAGCAGCTTGCGGGGCGCGACGACCGGCTCGCGCTCCAGCAGGTCGGCCAGCGGCTCCCCGAGGACGAGCTCCATGACGAGGTACCCGGCGCCGTCCTGCTCGCCGTAGTCGTACATCTGGGCGATGTTCGGGTGCGACAGGGCGGCGCTGTTGCGCGCCTCCGTGCGCAGGCGGCGCAGGAAGTCCTCGTTGCCCGTGTACTCCTCGCGGAGCACCTTCACCGCGACCTCGCGGCCCAGGTAGCCGTCGTCGGCCACCCAGACCTCGCCCATGCCGCCCACGGCGATCTGGCGCGTCAGCCGGTACCGCTCGCCCAGCGCGAGCCCGGTGCTCGGCCTCATCCGTTCAGCACCGCCTCGATGACCGCCTTGGCGATCGGCGCCGCCACACGACCACCGGTGGCCTCCGAGCCCATGGAACCGCCGTTCTCCACGATCACGGCCACCGCGACCTTCGGGTCGTCGGCGGGCGCGAACCCGGTGAACCACGCGTGCGGCTTCGTCTTCGTCGTGTCGCCGTGCTGGGCGGTGCCGGTCTTGCCGGCCACCTTGACGCCGGAGATCTGGGCGGCGGTGCCGGAGCCGCTGTCGACGACGCCCACCATCATGTCCGTGAGCTGGTCGGCGGTGGACTTCGAGACGGACTGCTCCAGCTTGTGCGGCGACGTCTGCTGCACGACCTCGAGCTGCGGGTCGCGGATGGTGTCCACGGAGTACGGCTGCATCATCGTGCCGCCGTTGGCGATCGTGGCAGAGATCATCGCGACCTGCAGCGGCGTGGCCACGTTGCTCCACTGCCCGATGGCGCTGTACGCCTCGAACGGAGGCGCCCAGGCCGGGTCGTCCGGGGCAGGGAAGACGCTCTTCGCGGTGTCGAACGGGATCTCGAACGGCGAGTTGTAGCCGAACTGGTTGGCCTGGTCGTACATCGCCTCGTTGCCCAGCTTGACGCCGAGCTCCGCGAAGGCCGTGTTGCAGGAGATCCGGAGGGCGTCCGCGAGGGACATCTTTCCGGTGGGCGAGCAGGCCTCGCCGCCGTAGTTCGGGATCGCCTTCTCGGTGCCGGGCGGGGTGTAGGTCACCGGCGCGTCGATCTGGGTGTCCTTCGTGTAGTCGCCGGACTCCAGGGCGGTGGCGGCCGTCACCAGCTTGAACGTGGACCCCGGCGGGTACGCCTCGGCCGTGGCGCGGCTCAGCAGCGGCTTGTCCTCGGCGCTGGCGAGCTCCTCGTACGCGTCGTTGGCCTTCTTCGTGTCGTGCGTCGCGAGGTCGTTCGGGTCGAACGACGGCTTGGACACCAGGGCGAGGATCTTGCCCGTGGACGGCTCGACGGCCACCACGGCGCCGCGCTGGTCACCGAGGGCGTCCCACGCGGCCTTCTGAGCCTTCGCGTCGATCGTGAGCTCGACGGACGAGCCCTCGGGGTCGCGGCCGGTGAGCAGGTTCTGCAGCCGGTCCATCCACAGGGCGTCGGCCTGCCCGTTGAGGAAGTCGTTCTCCGTGGACTCGATCTTCGACTTGCCGCTGACCAGGGAGAAGTAGCCCGTCAGAGGGGAGTACAGCGGTCCGTTCGCGTACTTGCGCTGGTAGCCGTACGGGTCGTCGATCGGGGTCGACGAGGCGATGGCGTCGCCGTCGACGACGATCGGGCCGCGCGCGTTGCCGTACTCGGCGTAGATGGCACGCACGTTGCGCGGGTCGTTATTGAGCTCGTCCGCGTGGAAGAACTGGATCCACGTGGTCGACACCATGAGCGCCAGGAACATGACCATGACGACGCCCGCCAGCCGACGCAGGGTCGTGTTCACTGCTGCTCACCTCCTCGGGTGTCGCGGTACGGATCGATGGTCTGGGTCGCGTCCGCCGGGGTCGACCCGCGCGACGGCGCGTCGGAGGCCGACCGCCGGACCGGGGTGCCCGCGGCGGGGGTGCCGGTGCCCGACCGGGCGTCGTCGAACGCGCCGACGACGATCGGGTCGTGCATCGCGCCGCCCTGCGAGACCGTGCCTCGCATCGGCAGGGCGGACGGGCGCCGGGCGTTGTCGGAGATACGCAGGAGCAGGGCGATGACGATCCAGTTGGCCAGCAGCGACGACCCGCCCTGCGCCATGAACGGCAGCGTCAGGCCGGTCAGCGGGATGATGCGCGTGATGCCGCCGACGACGACGAACAGCTGCAGCGCCATGACGAACGCGAGGCCGCCGGCGAGCAGCTTGCCGAAACCGTCGCGGACGGCGACCGCCGTCCTCAGGCCGCGCTGCACGATGAGCAGGTACGCCATGAGGATCGCGAGCAGGCCCGTGAGGCCCAGCTCCTCGCCCAGGGACGAGTAGATGAAGTCGGAGAACGCGTACGGCACCTTGTAGGGGTACCCCTCGCCCCAACCGGTGCCGAACAGGCCGCCGGCCGCCATCGCGAACGTGCCCTGCACGATCTGGTACGACGACCCCGACGCGTAGAGATCGGCGTCGAACGGGTGCAGCCACACGTCCATGCGGGCCGCGACGTGCGAGAACATGCTCGTCGCGAGCACCGCGCCCGCCGCGAACAGCACGAGGCCGATGAGCACCCAGCTGAAGCGCTCGGTGGCGAGGTACAGCATCGCGACGAACAGGCCGAAGAAGAGCAGGGACGTGCCGAGGTCGCGCTCGAAGACGAGCACGCCGAGCGAGGCCGCCCACACGATGATGATCGGGCCGAGGTCGCGGATGCGCGGCAGCTGGAGCCCGAGCACCTTCTTGCCCGCGAGGGCCAGGGTGTCGCGGTTGGCGACCAGGTAGCCGGCGAAGAAGATGGCGAACGCGATCTTCGCGAACTCGGCGGGCTGCACGGAGAAGCCGATGTTGATCCAGATCCGCGCGCCGTTGATCTCACGGCCGATGCCCGGGACCAGCGGAAGCACGACCAGCACCAGGCCGACCAGCATGGCCGTGTACGTGAGCCGCCGCATCCAGCGGTGGTCGCGCAGGAACCAGACGATGAGGATCGCGATGACCGCGCCCAGCGCGGTGTACATCATCTGCGCCCAGGCGTTCGCGCCCTTCATGCCCGCGAGCTCGAGGCGCAGGATCATCGCGAGACCCAGCCCGTTGAGCAGCACGACGGCGGGCAGGATCACCTGGTCGGCCCACGGCGCGCGGACGCGCAGGACGACGTGCGCGGCGAGCGCGACGGCGACGAACAGGACGCTGACCGGCCAGAACTCGGTGGG
This sequence comes from Isoptericola sp. NPDC057653, assembly GCF_042799955.1. Taxonomy (NCBI): domain Bacteria; kingdom Bacillati; phylum Actinomycetota; class Actinomycetes; order Micrococcales; family Promicromonosporaceae; genus Isoptericola; species Isoptericola sp. NPDC057653. Next base: position 507,006 of record NZ_JBHVHP010000001.1, read on the forward strand.
CAGCGAGCCCGTGACGCTGCGGCCGACCATGGCGAACGCCGCGATCCCGGCGGTGAGCGCGAGGATCAGCAGGAACAGCTCGGCCAGGCGTGCCGGCCGTCGCTCCGTGGACTCGACGGTGCGCGCGGAGGATGTGTCGACGGCGGCGCTCACCCCTTCGACCCCCCGTCGGCCTTGGTGTCCTTCGCCTTCGTCGGGGTGGTGCTGGGGGTCGGCGTGCTCTTCGGCGTCGTCGACGGGGTGGGGGTAGGCGTGGGCTCGGGGGCGGCCTCGGCGATGAGCCGCTCCGCACGCTCGCGCGCCTCGGCCTCCGACGACGCCCGGATGGACCCGTCGAGGCGTTCGGCCCAGTAGTCGGGCAGGTCGGAGACCGGCGTGCCGGTGAGCTCCACGGGCGTCGACAGGGTGATGGGGCCGGCGCTGGCCGGGATGCCCTGGAAGACGGCGACCTCGCCGTCGGCCACCCCGACGTAGTACTGCTGCTGCGTCCAGCCGTACGCCCACCACAGGCCGTACCCGACACCGCCGAGGACGACCAGCAGCACGAGGACCGTGATCCAGGGGCGCCGCTTCCGCCGCGGGCGCGCGTCGGCGTCGTCCGCCTCGTCGTCCGGGTCCTCGTCGTCGGGGTCGATCGCGTCCGTGGGGGCAGGGTCCTCCGCGGGGGCCTCCGCCGGGGTCGCGAGGACCTCGGGCAGCTCGCCGGTGGCGGCGGCGCCCACGACCTGCGGCACGGTGCTGGCCGTGGGCAGCGCCGTGGTGGCGCCGGCGGCGCTCTCCTCCGGCTCCGGGGCGGCCTCGTCGTCGACGACGTCCGCGACGATGACGGTGATGTTGTCGGTGCTCCCCGCCGTCATCGACAGCGTGATGAGCAGGTCGGCGGCCTCGTCGGGCGAGGGGGTCTCGGTGAGGACCTCGGCCATCTGGTCGGGCGTGACGAAGCCGGACAGGCCGTCGGAGCAGAGCAGCCACCGGTCGCCGGCGCGCGCCTCACGGACGGACATGTCGGGGGTCAGGTCGACGTCGAAGTCGCCCAGCACCCGCATGACGACGTTGCGCTGCGGGTGGTGCTCCGCCTCCTCCGGCGAGATACGGCCGGTGTCGACGAGGTGCTGCACGAACGTGTGGTCCACCGTGACCTGCGTGAAGCGGCCCTCGCGCAGCAGGTACGCGCGTGAGTCGCCGAGGTGGGCCATGACCAGCGTGGTGCCGGTGTGCAGCAGGGCCGTGACGGTGGTGCCCATGCCGACCAGCTCGGGGTCGGCGTCGCTGGCGCGCACCAGGTCCTGCCGGGCGCGCTCCACGGTGTGCTCGAGGTCGGTCAGCGCCTCCTCGGGGCCGTGCTCGGTGCGGTCGAGCGGAGCGAGCGCGGCGATCGCGAGGCGCGATGCGACGTCGCCGCCCGCGTGGCCGCCCATGCCGTCGGCCACGACCAGCAGGTGCGGCCCGGCGTAGGCGGAGTCCTGGTTGTTGGACCGCACGAGCCCGACGTCGGACCGCGCGGCGTAGCGCAGGGTGAGGGTCACGTAGCGGTCACCCCTGGAGCTCGACGACGGACTGGCCGATCCGGACACCGACACCCGGCGCCAGCGGCTGCGGTCCCGACACCTGGGCGTCCCCGATGAAGGTGCCGTTCGTCGACCCGAGGTCCTCCACGTACCACTGGTCGCCCTGCGGGAAGATGCGGGCGTGCCGCGACGACGAGTAGTCGTCGTCGAGCACGAGGGTGCAGCCCGGCGACCGGCCGATGAGGATCGACGCGGACGTCAGCGGGAGCGTGGTGCCCGTCAGGGGCCCGGTCGTGACGACGAGGCGCGTGGGGCCGGAACGACGGGGAGGGGCTGGGGCCGCGGCGGCGCCGGCCGGCGTGGCGGCGGGCGCCGCGTCGGTCCGGCGGCGCTCCGCCCGCGAGGCCCGGGGGGCGCCACGGGGGGCCAGGTCGCGGCGCAGGACCGCGATCGCGGAGAGCACGAACACCCAGAGCAGCACCAGGTAGCCCAGCCGCAGCAGGGTGATCGTCAGTTCGCTCATCCTGGGGGGATCACCAGCCTTCGGTCTGCTGGCCGGAGGCGCTGCCGGTCCAGAACATGATGCGGGTACGGCCGATCGTCAGGGTGTTGCCGTCCAGCAGGGTGGCCGCGGGCACCTGGTGGCCCTCGACGAACAGGCCGTTCGTGGAGCCGAGGTCGGTCGCGACGACGCCGTCCGGCGTCACGCGGATCTCCAGGTGGCGGCGCGAGACGCCCGGGTCGTCCACGACGATGTCGGCCTCGGCGTCACGGCCGATGACGGTGACCGGTCCGGTGAGGAGGTAGCGCTGCCCGTCGATGTCGATGAGCGGGTGGCGGGTGGACGGCGCCGCCGAGGTCGCCGGCGCGACGTTCCCGCGCACGGTGGCGGAGCGGAGCTCGAAGCGGCCCGCGGGAATGTCCTCGTGCTCCTCGAACGACACGCTGACCGGGCCCACGAAGGCATAGTGCTGCGACGCCGCGTACTCGGTGAGGTTCGTCGCGAGCTCGTCGGCCATCGTCTCGGCACCCCAGGCGTCGATCTGGGAGAAGTCCGCCGTGGACAGCTCGATGGTGAACTCGTTCGGCACGACCGTCCGGTCGCGCCCGACGACGGCGGCGCGGTCGTCCACCTCGCGCCGCAGACGGCTCGCCAGCTCGACCGGCTTGATCTCGCTGTTGCGTCCTACCTTCGCGAAGGCGTTGTTCATCACGCGCTCCACGCTCTTCTCGAAGCGCTCCAGGGCGCCCATGCCACCTCCTCCCGTCGGCCCGACTCGTTCGCGGGCAGACTATCTAGATCGTAGGCAGGGCCGCAGCACCACTCCTCCGCGCGGTGTGGATTTCCTGCGAACGCTCGGCGCAGAAGCGGGACCTTCCGGTCACGAGCAGGTGACGGCGGGTGCTCGCGACCTGGGTCGGGACCGGGTCGGTCGGGGTCGCCCGGGGCCGCCAGCAGGCGATTGGGAGGCACCCCCCGCACCGTGTTAATGTTCTGCGGCACGCGCGAGTGGCGGAATAGGCAGACGCGCACGGTTCAGGTCCGTGTGCCCGAAAGGGCGTGGGGGTTCAACTCCCCCCTCGCGCACGTGAGGAGGGTTTCGGCTTCAGGGCCGGAACACCTTCGGAAAGTCCCGGTCAGGTTCTCCTGGCCGGGACTTTCGTCGTTCAGGACCGGGCCGCTCGTGGGCGCTGAGGTCCATGCCGCCCCATGAGCGATGCAGCACCGGGTCGTCGAGCTCACGGTCAGCGCCGGGTGTCGTAGAGGTCGCGGCTGGCTTGGACGCTGTCCATGTGGCCCTCCGCCCATGCCCGGAGCTGACGGGTGGTCCGATAGAGCGAGAGCCCCAGGTCAGTCAGCGCGTATTCGACGGTGACCGGGACGGTCGGGGTGACGGTACGAGTGAGCAGTCCGTCGCGTTCCAGAGAGCGCAGAGTCTGGGTGAGCATCTTCTGGCTGACGCCGGCAACGAGGCGGGAGAGCTCGGAATACCGCATCGATGCCGGCGCGCCCGTGCCACCGGTGCCGTCACCTCCGAGCGCGCACAGGATGAGCACGGCCCACTTGTCGGCGAGCCGGTCCAAGAGCTGGCGACTCGGGCACGTCGCAAGGAACGCGTTATAGGCATCCCGGGCTGCGTCTCGTTCCTCGGCTGCGGTTGTCGTCGCCATCACACCCGACCTTCCGTCCAGGGCGTAACGCACTCTGAAGTGCGTTCTTCCTCCGAGAGAGTTGCTCCCCAATAGTGGTGCGGGACGCCGCGCGACGCCAGCTCTGATCCGAACGAAGGAAGGTACGGCACCATGACCACAGTTCGGACGACCCTCCCTGGCGGTACCTGGAACCTCGGCGACCGGACCGTCACCCGCTTCGGCTACGGGGCCATGCAGCTCGCCGGACCCGGGGCCATGGGGCCCCCGGCCGACCGTGACGGTGCGATCGCCGTGCTGCGTGTCGCCCTCGCTCAGGGCATCACGCACATCGACACCAGCGACGCCTACGGTCCGCGCGTCACCAACGAGCTGATCCGCGAGGCACTGCGTCCGTATCCAGGGTCGGCGGTGATCGCGACCAAGGTCGGCGCGAACCGCGACGCCGAAGGCGGGTGGCCCACCGCACGAACCCCTGGCGACCTGCGCCAGCAGGTCCACGACAACCTCGACTCCCTGGGCGTCGAGCGCCTCGACCTGGTCACCATGCGGATGGGAGACGCCACCGGGCCGGCCGGGTTCCATCACCGAGGCCATGGAGACCCTCGCCGACCTCAAGCAGGAGGGTTTGATCGCCCAGCTCGGGCTCAGCAACGTCACCGCCGAGCAGGTCGCCGAGGCACGCGCAGTGGCACCGATCGTGTGCGTACAGAACATGTACAACCTCGCCAACCGATGGGACGACCGACTGATCGACGACCTGTCAGCCGACGGCATCGCCTACGTCCCCTTCTTCCCCCTCGGCGGGTTCGCACCCCTTCAGGCCGAGGCGCTCACCAGCGTGGCGACCCGACGGGAGGCGACCCCGATGGCGGTAGCCCTGGCCTGGCTTCTCCAGCGCTCCGAGAACATCCTTCTGATCCCCGGCACCTCGAAGCTCGCGCACCTGCGCGAGAACATCGCCGGCACGGCGCTCACCCTGACCGACCAGGACATCGCGGAGCTCGACAGCATCCACTCCCGACGGGCTCAGAGCGGCAATGTGGTGGTGCCGCGCCCACAGGCCAGCCCAGGATGACCTCATGACCGCGCCCGCCGGAGAGCCTGCCGTCGTGGAGATCGCCTGCGACGAGTCGGGGTTCTCCGGCACGAACCTGCTGGACCCGGGGTCGCCGGTGATCGTGCACGCGGGCGTCGACGTCACGGAGGCGGAGGCGTCGGCGTTGCTCGACACGCTGCGGTCCCGGTTCAACCACCGGCGGGCCGAGGAGCACAAGGCCCACCTGCTGCTGCGGCCCGGGCAGCCGGAGGCGGTGGCGTGGTTCCGTGCCGCGCTCGACGGGCGGTCGACGGTGCACGTCGTGGACAAGCGCGACCACCTCGCCGGCCGGGTGCTGGACCTGCTGGCGGGCACGCCGTCGTACCTCGACGGCACGCCCCTCGGCCGCGACCACGGCGCCGTGGCCGCGACCCTGCGGGAGCGCACCGACCTGCTCGCGGCGTTCGTCGCGATGACGCGGCTCAAGCACCGGCGCCGGGTGGACCGCGCCGCCGTCGACCGCTTCCTCGCGCTGGTCCCGCGCGACCTGCCCGAGCTGGCCGCGCTCACCCGGGACGGCGTCGTCGGTGTGCTCGAGCGCCTGCTCGACGGCGACCCCGCCGTCCCGCCGCCGCTCGAGCCGCTGGTCCCGGCGCTCGCGGGGACGGCGCTGCGGTGGAGCGACGGCCGCCGGTCGGTCGCCGTGGTGCACGACGAGCAGAGCGCCCTCACCCCGCAGCGCACCGCCCTCCTGGCGGCGAGCCTCGCCGCCGCCGTGTCCCCCGCCCCGCCGCCGCTGCTGGGCGTGCGGCAGGTGGACTCGCGGCGCGACCCGCGCGTGCAGGTCGCGGACCTCCTGGCCGGGCTCGCGCGCCGCGACGCCCTGCGCGCGGCCGTCGACCTCGAGCGCTGACGCTCCGCCGGGCGTGCGCCCGCGCCAGATCGTGGACCAGGGGTTGCGTAGCGGGAAACCGGTCTCTACGGTCAGGAAACCGGTTGCTGTGATCTCTTCGTGACCAATGAGGGTCGTGGACGACGGGATCGCCCCCGCGAGGGCGTCCCGCGGCACCGGTGAAAGTCCCGCGTTCGACGACGAAGGTGAGGCAACGAGATGAACCGACAAGCTGCGCGACGACTCCTCGCGGCGGGGGTGACGACATCCCTGGCCGCCGCGATCGGAGTGACCGCCCTGACGCTCCCCGGCGCCCAGGCCGCGACAGGCGGCGTGACCGGGTTCGCCACCCAGAACGGCGGCACGACGGGCGGCGCGGGAGGCGCCGTCGTCAAGGCCACCACCGGCACCCAGATCCACCAGGCGCTCTGCAGCCGCGCCGCCGACGACACGCCGATCACGATCCAGGTCGAGGGCACGATCAACCATGGCAACACCAGCAAGGTCTCCGGGGGCAGCTGCAACACCGCGGACGGCGTCATCGAGCTGAAGCAGATCAGCAACGTCACGCTCGTGGGGGTGGGAGCCGGGGCCACGTTCGACCAGCTCGGCATCCACATCCGCGAGTCGAGCAACATCGTCATCCAGAACGTCACGGTGAAGAACGTCAAGAAGTCCGGCTCCCCCACCTCCAACGGCGGCGACGCGATCGGCATGGAGTCCGGGGTGTCGAACGTGTGGGTGGACCACGTGACGCTCGAGGCGTCCGGCGGCGAGTCCGAGGGCTACGACGGGCTCTTCGACATGAAGGCCGACACGCGGTACGTGACCCTCTCCTACAGCGTCCTGCGCGGCTCCGGCCGCGGCGGGCTCGTCGGGTCGGGCGACGGCGACCTGGAGAACGGGCCGGTCACCTACCACCACAACCTCTACGAGAACATCGACTCGCGCCTCCCCCTGCTGCGCGGGGCGACGGCCCACATCTACAACAACCACTACGTGGACATCCACGAGTCCGGCATCAACGCGCGCGCCGGGGGCAAGGCCAAGGTCGACAACAACTACTTCGAGGACTCGAAGGACGTGCTCGGCACGTTCTACACCGACCTGCCCGGCTACTGGCAGGTCTCCGGGAACACGTTCGACAACGTGACCTGGTCCGCGCCGGGCACCGACACCAACCCGGCCGGCCCGAACCCGACGTCGACGACGACGGTCTCGATCCCCTACGCGTACGCGCTCGACGACGCGAGCTGCGTGCCCGACGTCGTCGCGGCCACCGCCGGCGCGAACACGGGGCTCCAGGTCTCGGACGGCTCGTGCCGGCCCCAGTCGCCCGAGCCGACGCCGGACCCGACGGACGAGCCGACGCCGGACCCGACCGACCCGCCGACCGACCCGCCCACCGGCACCAACCTCAGCCTCGGCGCGGGCGCGGACGGGTCGAGCAAGGGCTCCGGCACCAGCTACGGCAGCGTCGTCGACGGCGACCGGAGCACGTTCTGGTCGCCGTCGGGCACCACGGGCCGCGTGTCGGTCAAGTGGGCCTCCCCGCAGACGGTGTCGCAGGTGAACGTGGTCGAGGCGGCGGGCTCCGAGGGCACGATCACCGGGTTCCGGATCGTGAACCACGACACCGGGGCCGCGCTCGCCACGGGCGGCCGCGCGGGCGTCGTCGCCCTGCCGACGACCACCCTGAGCAAGCTCGACCTCGAGATCACGGGAGCCTCCGGCACGCCGAAGGTGGCGGAGCTCGAGACCTACGCCGGCCAGGGCTCGACGGATCCGACCGATCCGACCGACCCGACGGATCCCACGGACCCGACGGATCCGACCGACCCGCCGACGGGCGCGCCGACCCCTGGGGCGGGCGCGATCTTCGCCGCCCCGGACGGTTCCGCCGGCGCGGCGGGCACCCAGGCCGACCCGACCACCGTCGCGGCGGCCGTCGCCGCCGTCGAGCCGGGCGGGCAGATCTTCCTGCGCGGCGGTCGCTACGACCTCTCCCAGACGCTGACGATCGAGCCGGGCGACGACGGCACGTCGTCGGCGCGCACCGTGCTGGCCGCGTACCCGGGCGAGACGCCGGTGCTCGACTTCTCGGCGCAGGCGGAGGACCCCTCGAACCGCGGCCTCGCCATGGGCGGCGACTACTGGCACGTCTACGGCATCGTCGTGCAGAACGCCGGGGACAACGGCATCCTGCTCGGCGGTGACGACAACGTGGTCGAGCGGGTCGTCACGCGCGGCAACGCGGACACGGGCCTGCAGATCGCCCGCCTGGTCGCGGGGGCACCGAAGGCGGAGTGGCCCGCGGACAACCTGGTGCTGACCTCGGAGTCGTACGACAACGCCGACTCCGACGGCGAGGACGCGGACGGGTTCGCGGCCAAGCTGACCGTCGGGGAGGGCAACGTGTTCCGCGACTGCGTCTCCCACAACAACATCGACGACGGCTGGGACCTGTACGCCAAGACCGACACCGGCGCGATCGGCGTCGTGACGATCGAGCACTCCCTGGCGTACGAGAACGGGACGCTCTCCGACGGCTCCCAGGCCGGCAGCGGCGACCGGAACGGCTTCAAGCTGGGCGGCTCCGGCATCGCGGTCGACCACGTGATCAGGGACTCGATCGCGTACCGCAACGGGCACCACGGGTTCACGTACAACAGCAACCCCGGCTCGATCACGGTCACCGACAACGTGGGCATCGGCAACGAGGAGCGGAACTTCGCGTTCGACGAGGGATCCCACGTGTTCCGCGGCAACGTGTCCTGCGGCGGCGGCTCGAACGACAAGCTGTCCGGCTCGGACGACGGCTCCAACGCCTGGAACGGCACCGGCGACTGCGGCGCCTACGCCAGCGACCTGGACTGGACGTTCGCGTCCGACGGGACCCTGGAGGTGACGTTCGGGTGAGCTGACCCGCCCCACGACGTCGCTTGCACGGCGTCCCCCGGACCCGGCCGGCCCGCCGTCCCCCTGCGACGGGCCGGCCGGCCCGTGCGCGGACGGTCGCGGTCAGCCCAGGCCGAGGAAGGCGCCCGCCGCGGCGAGCACGTCGCCCGCGACGGCGGTGCCGACGAAACCGTGCTCCGCGCCGGGCAGCTCCAGCAGGCGGCACGGCACGCCGTCGCGGCGGCACGCCGCGGCCAGCTGCCGCGCCTCGGGCAGCAGCGAGTCCAGCTCGCCGACGGCGAGGAACGTCGCCGGCAGCCCGCGCGCCGACCGGTGCAGGCGCGGCGCGGACCCCGGGGCGACGCCCGTCCACGCGCGCATCGCGTACTCCGAGAGCTCGCGGCCCGGGCCGCCGGGCAGGGTGTCGTCGTAGGTCTCCAGCGACAGGTCGAGGTTGGGGTTCGTGAGCAGCAGCCCGGCGAGCGGGTGCGGGCTGCGCGCCGCGGCGAGGGTCGCGACGGCGCCGCCGGCGGAGTCGCCGTCCAGGTACAGCCGGTCGAAGCCGTCGCGGGCGAGGAGCTCGACCGCGGCGAGCGCGTCGGCGACCGCGTCGTCCAGCGTCCACCCCGGCGCGAGCCGGTAGTCCACCGACAGCACGACGACGCCCAGGGCCTCCGCCGCGCGGCGGCACCAGCCGTCCTGCAGCTCGAGGTCGCCGAACAGGCCGTACCCGCCGTGCAGGAAGACGACGGCCGCCCCGGTACCCCGGACCTCCGGCGTGTAGCGGCGCAGCGCGACGCCGTCGTGCACCACGTCCTCCACGACGCCCGCGAACGGGAGCCGTGGCCGGGCCAGGGCGCGCTCGCGAGCGGCGCGCCGCAGCCCGGCCACGTCAGGGGCGCCGGGGACGCCGCCCGAGGTCACGACGCGATCCGCAGCTCGCCCATGTCGACCACCGGCTCGAACCCGAGCCGCTGGTAGAGGGCGTTCGACACGGGGTTCTCCAGGTCGGTGAACAGGCAGACGCGGTGCCCGCCGTCCCGCAGCAGCGCCGACACGTGCGCGACCAGGGCGCCCGCGTACCCGCGGCCGCGGTGCGGGGCGGGGGTGAACACCGGGCCGATGCGGGCCACGCCGAGCGCGGGGCCCATGAAGCCGACGAGCGACACGGGCTCGCCGTCGACCTCCCACCACCAGAGCTTCTCGTCCGCCACGCGCCGCTCCACCGTGTCGCGCGGTGGCAGGGCGACCGTCGTGCCCGGCTCGCGCCCGGCCTGCGCGTCCGCGGCGGCGACGAAGCCCCCGAACCAGCCGTGGGCGGCGTCCACCTCGTCCGCCGTGACGGGGCGCGGTCCGCCCGCGGGCGTGCGCGACGGCGGGACCAGCGTGCCCAGCTCGAACAGGCGGGTGGGGCGCGCGAGCCCCACCTCGCCGCCCACCTGCTCGCGGACGCGCTCGAGGAACGCGCGGGCCGGCGCCTGGGCGCCGTTCGCGGCGTGCACCTCCTCCCCCCGGGCCAGGAGCAGGTCCGCCAGCGCCGCCGCGAGCCGCGGGTCCATCGGCATGAGGTGGGCCTGGTGGGGCGGCATGGTCGCCGTCCGCATCGCCGCGCCGGCGACCTCGCCGTCCGCAGTCCGGGCGACGGCGAACCAGTGCGGGTGGTCGGGTGCCGGCTCCCCACGGGCGGCCCGGGCAGCCAGCCGCTGCGCCGTCGTCGCGACGATCGTCGCCCGCACCGGGTCGGTGGCGAGCACGCCCGCCACGACGTCGAGGAAGGCCTGCGGGTCCTCGGTGAGCTGCCACGCGGCGGTCGGGTGGTCCATGCGCGCACGCTAGCGGGGCGCCGGTGCCCCACGCACCGGGAATCGTCGCCCCGGCGCGCGGGGCCCTCAGCCGCGGACCACGCGGGCCAGCCGGCGCACGACGAGCCCGAGGAGCACGAGGCCCGCGGCCAGCAGGGTCAGCGGGCCGCCGGCGAAGCCCGTCTGCGGCAGCTCCGGCGAGACGGGCCGCTCGGGCGTCGGCGTCACCGGTGCGGCCGTGTTGGTGAGCGTGACCGCGTTGAGCCGCTCGTCCTCGGCGTGGATCACGACCCAGCCGTCGTCGTCGGGCTCCAGGGCCTGGCCGCCGATCTCCCACCGTTCGGCGCGCCACGTGACGCCGTCGACGCCGGGCGGGTCGGCCTCGCGGAGCGTCACCGTGGTCCCCAGCGGGACGTCGTCGGCCACGAACGGGTCGCCGAGCACCAGGTCGCCCTGCTGCACCGGACCGTCGTCCACGCGGTACTCGACCGGGAACCGCGTGCCGTCCGGCACGTCGGCTCCGGTGACGACCTTCTCCACCCGCACGGTGGTGACCGGGACGGCGGAGTTGGTCACCGTGAGCGCCGTGGTCCCCGTGCCCTCGTCGATCGTGACGCTGCTGCCGGGCGACCAGGTCGGCACGCCCCACGTCCAGCCGTCGGGCAGGACCCCGTCGGACGGCGGGTCCTCGGTGACGTGCACGGTGGTGCCGACCGGGAAGTCGCGGTCGGGGGCGGCGGCGGAGCCGTCCGCCGGCACGCGGAGCACGCCGTCGTCGGTGCTGCCGTCGGGCAGCGTCGCCGTCCACGGGACGGCGAACGTGTCGGTGCCGAGGTCGCTCACGTCCGCGCCGAGGAGGTCCTTGCTCACCTCGAAGGTGCCGTGCTCCACGGTCGCGGTGTTGGTGACCTCGACGGCCGCCGTCTCCCCGTCGCCCACGGTGATCTCCGACGGCGTGATCGTCGGGGTGCCCCAGTCCCAGCCGGGCAGGTCGGGCAGGTCGGCCTCGTCGAACGTCACGGTGGTGCCCGCCGGGAAGTCGAGCGGGTCGCCGGCCGCGTCGGTCGGGGCGACGGGCTCGCCGTCCGGCGCCAGCGTCGTGGAGCCGGACGCGGTGGTGCCGTCCACGTACGTCGCGGTCCAGCCCACCGTAAACTCGAGGCCGTCCGGGACGTCCTCGGCGTCAGGCCCGTCGAGGGCCTTGGCCAGCGTGAAGCCGCCGGTGGCGACGTGCCCGACGTTCGACACCTCGAGCGTGACCTGCGGCCCGCCGTCGAGCTCCAGGGGGTAGTACCCGTCCTCGTCCGGGTCGGTGAGCGGCACGCCGCCCACCGACAGCACCGGGTCCTCCCAGGTGATGCCGTCGTCGAAGATCGGGTCGTGCTCGCGCACCCACACGGTGGTCCCCGCCGGGATGTCGCTGCCGTCCAGCAGCGACAGCACCGTCACCGGGTCGCCGACCGCGATCTCCCGCGTGCGGCCCTCGCGCGGACCGCCCGGCGGGTCGAACGTGTAGTCCACCGAGAACTGCAGGTCCGGGTCCACCGGGCCGTCGACGTCGAGCACCTTCACCACGCTGAACCGCGCGGTGGCGGGCACCGTCTGGTCCTCGGCGAGGATGTTCGTGACGTCGTCCTCGACCACCTGGCCCTCGCGGTCGATCGTGAACGTCGTGCCCGGGCTCCACGACACGCCGGACCAGACGGAGCCCTCGGGCGGGGTGCCGGGGTCGGTCTCGGCCAGGGTGACCTCGGTCCCGACGGGGAACGTCACCGCCTCCCCCGCGTCGTCGACCGGGCCCTGCGGGGCGAACGTGCCGCCGGCGCCCGCGACCAGATCGATGGTGCCGGCGCTCTCGTTGCCGTCCGGGTCCACGGCGGTCCACTCCACGACGACCGTGGTGCCCTCGTCCACCGCGACCGGCTCGTCGGTGGCGGCGTGCACGGACTTCACCACCTCGAAGGTGCCGCGCGTGCGCTCCGCCGTGTTCGTCAGCGCCGCGGTCGCGACGGCGTCGCCGTCGTCGGTGATGGTCAGCGAGGACGGCGACACGGACGCGCCCGTCCACTCCCAGCCCGGGGCGTCCGGGGGCTGCTGCTCCTCGAACGTCACGACCGTGCCGACCGGGAACGTGCTGAGCGTGCCGTCCACGTCCTGGGGGCGCACCGGGCTGCCGTCGGCGGGCAGGTCGAGCGTGCCGGAGCCGAGCACCTCGCCGTCGGGCGAGGTGGCCGTCCAGTCGACCGGGAACGTGGTGCCGTCGGGCAGGTCGCCCGCGCTGACGCCGTCGAGCTCCTTGGAGACCTCGAACGTGCCGTGCGGGGACCCGCAGGGCACGGTCCCGGCGAACATGAACGAGTGCACCTCGCCGCCTCGCAGGATGACGTCCCTGCCGATCACCTGGCCGTCGAGGGGCGCCGCGTCCACGGTGACGTCGGCGAACGGCGCGTAGATCGACCCGTCGATGCGCTCGCCCGTGTGCTCGACGGTGACCGCGCCGGTCACGGCCGAGAGGTCCCACAGGATGTACGGCGAGTACTGGCCCTGCGGGTCCACCCGCAGGCCGTGCACGTCGGTGGTGCCGGCGGGCACCCGGATGATCAGCGGGTTGTCCTTGCCGGGCACCGCGCTCCCCGCCGAGAACTGCAGCAGGTCGGCGCCCGCGACGAGCTCGTACGGCACCACGTTGGGCCGGTCGGAGGCGAGCGGCGAGAGGACCTTGCGGTTGCCCGCGTCCTCGGCGACCGTCACGTGGTTCACGTCGTGGCCGTCCGGGTCGCTGATCGTCGCGAGGCACTCGGCGCTGTCCTGCATCGTCGCGTCCTGGGCCGCCTGCACGTACCCGGCGACGACGTCCTGGGTGTCGCCGGTCCGCGCGGTGAAGATCGAGTTGTTGCTGCCCGTGGGCGGCTGCGCGTCCTGCGGGAACGTCTGCGCGGTGGCGTCGATGAGGGGCGGGCTGGAACCCTGCGCGGACTCCCGCACCCAGCCCTCACCCCGGGCCGCCGTCCCGAACGGGCCCAGGTCGCGGTCCACCGTCTTGAGCGCACCGATGTTCTCCGGCGAGGTCGCCCCGCGGCTCGTGATGTTGACCTGGCCGACGTTCCGGGACTCGTCCGGGTCGAAGCGCCCGATGAGCAGTCGCGTGGGGTCGCCGTCCACGGTGGGGATCGTGTAGTCGGCCGTGCCGGCGGCGACGTGGATGACCGCCCACTGCGCCCCGGTCGTGTCCGTGAGGTTCCGCCCGGCCGCGAGCGATCCCTCCAGCTCCTGGTCGGCGACGACCGCGTCACGCTGCGCGTACACGGTGAAGCCGCCGGCCGACGTGAACGGGTTGACGTTCCCCTCCGCCGCCGCAGCGGCCCGCGGCGCGGTCGCGGTCTGCGCCCCCAGACCCACCAGCCCGCCCAGCGCGAGGGCTGCCGCGAGCAGCCCGCTCGTCGTCCTGCGTCCGGTCGTCGAGCCAGTCCCGCGCATCTACCGCTACCCCCTGCAGCGTCGTGGTGTCCCGCGCCACTCTAGGGACGGTCGGGCGGCACCGCCGGGTGGTTGCGCTCCCACCAGTCGGGGCGCCCAGGGCGGGGCGGTGGTGCTGAACGGCGGACGAACGCTCGGCGAACATCGCGCCCGACCCCCTGACGGCGGACCGGGGCGCGACCATACTTCCGCTGTGCACGACGAGATCGCCCGACTGGCCCGCCACGTCGCCCCGCGCGGTGCGACCCGCGCCGGCACCGTCGCGGAGCTGACGCAGCCCGTGCTCGTGGTGGGCTCCACCATGCCGGTCGGTGAGCTCGAGGTGATGTTCCGGCGGCCCGAGGTGGGCTCCGTCGCGGTGCAGGACGACGCCGACACGTCCCGGACCGGGATCGTCACGCGCGCCGGCCTGGCCGCGGCGCTCACCGGCCGGCTCGGGTACGGGCGCGCCGTCCTGGAGCGCCGCCCCACGGGCGCGGTGGCCGACTGGTCGCCGCTCGTCGTCGGGCCCGGGACGCCGGTCGCGGACGTCGCCGGGCTCGCGATGTCCCGGACCGCGGAGCGCCGCTACGACGACGTCCTCGTCCCGGGCCCGACGTCGTGGGGTGCCGCGAGCACGGCCGACGTGATGCGCGCGGTCGTCGCGGAGCTGGCGGACCGGTCCACGCACGACCCGCTCACGCGCCTGCCCGGCCGGCCCGCCACCTGGTACGCGCTGACCCGCCGCTGCGCGCTGGTACGCGGCGGCGCGACGCGCGTGGTGCTGGTGCTGCTCGACGTGCGCGCCCTCGCGGCGCTCAACGCCGAGCGCGGCCAGGACGCCGGCGACGCGGTGCTCGTCGAGCTGGCGGCGCGCCTCGAGGCGGCTCTTCCCGCCGGGTGCGAGGCCGGGCGGGTGGACGGCGACGGGTTCGCGGTCCTCGCGACGCTGCCGGCGATGGACGACATCCAGGCCGCGGCGTCGGCCGAGGCGCTGCGGCAGCACCTGCTGGCGCACCTGGCGGAGCCGTCGGGCGGCATCGACCCGGTCGCCTGGCCCGCGCTGCACTCGGCGGCCGCGTGGTCGGTGGCCGGGGCCGCAGACGCGGACGAGCTGGTCGCCCAGGCGGAGCGGCGCCTGCTGCGCGAGCGTCGCGCGGCGGTGCTGGTCTGAGGGTCCGGACCGCCGGGTCCCGGGCAACGTTCCAGGCAATGTTCCGGGCAATGTTCCGGGCAACAAAGAGCCCGCGGGCTGGAGGCCGAACCTCCTGCCGTGCTGGACGAGGGCACGGCACCCGCGGGATCCGGTGGTCGCGAGGAACTCGCTACCCGTCCCGTGCGCCGTCGGCCTGGACGAGCTGGTCGTCAGGGGGACAGCGCGAAACGCTCAAGGGCGCACGCGACTAGCGCGCGACCACCTCATGGGTCCGAAGAGTCTTCACTACTCCGATCACCTCCTTTCTCATGTGCGGACGACGCTACGCCCGCCCCGGCGGGGAGGCCAAGGGTTTTCCCCAGGGTGAACGCGGGCCGTGCCGCCCGTCGTGCGGCCGTCAGGCGCGGCGGAGGTGCGCCCACTCGCCGGGGTAGTCGTCGAGCCACTGCGCGAGGGAGCGGGCGGGCCGGCCCACGAGGCGGCCGACGTCGCCGGAGACGTGCGCCAGCTCGCCGGCGGCGATCGCCGTGTACGACGTCACCCACCCCTCCACCTCGAACGGCTCGGCGCCGTAGCCGGCGCGAGAGGCGTACGCCTCCTCCTCGGTCTCCGGGTGGTAGGTGATGTCGCGGCCGGCGGCCCGGCCGAGGACGGTCGCGACCTCGTCGAGGGTGAGCGCCTCCGGCCCCGTGACCTCGTAGACCGCGCCGTCGTGCCGCGCGGGCCGCTCGTCGAGGATGACGGCCGTCGCGACGTCGGCGACGTCGTCGTGCGAGACGGCCGCGACGCGACCGTCCGCCGCCGGGCCGCGGATCACGCCGTCGCGCCCCACGAAGGTGCTGAGCGCGTGCAGATAGAGGTTGTCGCGCAGCACGGTCCAGCGCAGACCGGTGCGTGCCGCGATCTCCGCGAGGTGCTGCTCGGTGTGCCAGTGGTCGCGGGCGAACGTGAACACCGCGTCCGGCGCGGCGCCGGCGAACGACGTGTACACGACCCGCTCGACGCCGGCCGCCGCGGCCGCGTCGATCGTCGCCGTGTGCTGCGCGACCCGGTCCGGCGCCTCGCGGGCGCTCACCAGGAAGACGGTGCGCACGCCCTCGAACGCCGCCCGCATCGCGGCGGCGTCCTGGTACCCGTCCGCGACCGCGACCTCCGTGACCGGCAGCGGCCGGCCGTCGCCGAGGCGCGGCGCCCGCGCCCGGTCACGCACGACCAGGCGCTGCCGCGCGCCCTCCGCCGCCAGCCGGAACGCCAGCCGCGACCCCAGGCGACCGCTCGCCCCGGTCACGGCGATCAGCCCGTCCGCCGCCCATCTCGCCATGACCCACGGTAGGCACGACCTCGCCCGCCGGGCCCGTCGAGCGGCGGACCCGGTCGTGACCCGGGCGAGAATGGGCCGGTGACTGCCACCACCTACCGCGTCATGACCGTCTGCACCGGCAACATCTGCCGCAGCCCGATGGCCGAGATCGTGCTCCGCGACCGGCTGGAGGCCGCCGGCCTGGGCGACCGGGTCGAGGTCCGCTCGTCCGGCGTCAGCGACGAGGAGCACGGCCACCCCGTGGACCCGCGCGCCCGCCGCACCCTGGTGGCGCACGGCTACCCCGCCGGCGACGGCCACCGCGCGCGCCAGGTGACCCGCGACGACCTCGCCTCCTTCGACCTGCTCCTGCCCATGACCGCCCAGCACGCGCGGCGCCTGCGGCGGCTGGTGGACGGGGCACCCGCCGAGGGCCTCGCCGAGATCCGGATGTACCGGTCGTTCGACCCCGACGCGCCCGTCGTCGAGCCCGGCGGTGACGAGCAGCGGCTCGACGTCGACGACCCCTGGTACGGGGACGAGGCCGGCTTCGAGGACTGCCTGGCCGAGATCGAGGCCGCCGCCGACGGCGTCGTCGCGCACGTGCGCGCCCGGCTGGACGGGCGCTGACCCGGGGGACGCCCCGGCCGGGGGCGTCGTCGTCGAGACCGCGCGGCGACCGGCGCCCTCGGGATGGAAGGATCGCCGGATGACGACCTCCCCGCCCCTCACCGTCCGCCGTGCCCGCGCCGAGGAGTGGCGCGAGACCCGGGCGCTGCGCCTCGCGGCGCTGCTGGACCCGGCGGCGCCGGTCGCGTTCCTCGAGACGCACGAGGTGGCCGAGGCCAAGCCGGACGTGTTCTGGGAGCACCGCGCGCGCACGGCCGCCACGAGCGACGCGGTGGCGGCGTTCGTGGCCGTCGACGACGCCGGCCGCTGGGTGGCCACGACCACCGGGCTGGTCGAGGAGCCCGGCGCGACGGAGGTGCTGGGCGGCCCGGTCGAGCAGCGGCAGGTGCACCTGGTCGGTGTGTTCGTGCGGCCGGAGTTCCGCGGCGCCGGCCTGCTCGGGCGACTGTTCGACGGTGCGCAGGAGTGGGGCCGCGCGCAGGGCGTCGAGCGGGCGCGGCTGTGCGTGCACGTCGACAACCCGCGCGCGCAGGCCGCCTACCGCAAGCTGGGCTTCACGCCGTCGGGCGTGCGGTTCACCCTCGACCAGGGGGAGGAGCTGGAGATGGTGCGGGCGCTGTGACCGCGCCCGGGCCGGGGTCGGCGGAGCCCGCCCGGGCCCGGTCCGCGCGGCCCCGCCGCCGGAACGCCCGCCGCCACCACGACCCCGCCCGCGACGGCTCCTCGGGCTCGGGCTCGGGGCGCGGCGGGACGTAGGCGGCGAACCAGCGGGCGGTCTCGCGCCACACCACGTCCCGCACGTCGGGGGCCGAGAGGGTCACGTCGTGCAGGGCGCCGTCGAGGCGCACCAGCGTGACGAGGCTGCCCAGCGCCGGCACGCGCCGGGCGACGCCGCCGACCTCCAGCACCGAGTCGGTGCGCATCATCTCGGGGGTCCACCGCACGGGGGCGGTCGAGCGCGCGGACAGCAGCACCAGCACCGGCACGTCGATGCCGAGGCCCCGCGACACCCGGTCCTGCCCCTGGAAGATCGCCGTCAGCCACGCCGGGGTGGTGCGCCAGCCGTTGTCGGGGCGCCAGGCGGGGTCGATCTCCCAGGCCCCGTCGTACCGGTTGGACACGCTGCGCACGTAGTACCCGAGGTCGACGTTCACGAGGTGGCTGCGTGGCGCGAGCGCGGCCTGCGCGCGCAGGCCCGGCTCCAGCATCCAGCGGCCCACGCTGCGGGTCTGGAACTCGAGCCACGGGCTGTTGAGCACGAGCGCGACCGCGCGGCCCGGCTTGTACGCCGCCCACAGGCTGAGCACCAGGCCGCCCGTGGAGTGCCCCATGAGCACCAGCCGGCGGTCCGACGACGGCTCCGCCCCGTGCCCGATGGCGGCCAGCGCGGCCTCCACGTCCTCGTCGTACGTCAGCAGCGCCGTCACGAAGCCGGGCGTCTGGTGCTCGCGCAGGCTGCGGCCGTACTTGCGCAGGTCGAGGGCGTAGAACCGGGCGCCCTGACGCTCCCAGAACGCGGCGAGGTGGGTCTGGAAGAAGTAGTCGGTCCAGCCGTGCACGTACAGCACGTCGATCCCGGCGTCCGGCGCGCCGTCGGCCTCCCCGGGCGCCCGCCGCACCAGCGTGGCGACGACCTCGCCCTCGAAGTCCGGCGCCAGGGGCAGCGTGCGCTGCTCGAAGCCGGGCAGCACGTCGGGCCGCCACCCGTCGGGCTGCGCGGTGCTCTCGGTGCCGGGGTCCTCCACGCCCCGAAGGTAAGGAACCTCGTGCGCGCGCGCGACCGGACCGCGCCGGACCGGACCGCTAGACGACGACCCAGAGGATGCTGGTGAACAGCAGGCCGAGGACGGCGATGAGCGTCTCCATCACCGTCCAGGTCTTCAACGTCTGGCCGACGGTCATGCCGAAGTACTCCTTGACCAGCCAGAACCCGGCGTCGTTGACGTGCGACAGGATGAGCGACCCGGCGCCGACCGCCAGCACCACGAGCGCGAGGTGCGTCGGGGACAGGCCGGCGGCGAGCGGTGCGACGATGCCGGACGCGGTGATGGTCGCGACCGTGGCCGAGCCGGTGGCGATGCGCACCAGGGCGGCGATCATCCAGCCCAGCAGCAGCACGGACAGGCTGAGCGCGACCGCCGCCTTGCCGATCGCGATGCCGGTGCCGCCGTCGACCAGGACCTGCTTGAACCCGCCGCCGGCACCGACGATCATCGTGGCGCTCGCGATGGGCTTGAGGCTGTCGGTCATCTTCGACGCGATGCCCGACAGCGAGAAGCCGACGCTGGTGCCGAAGGTGAGCATGGCGAGCAGGACGGCGATGAGCAGCGCGATCATCGGCTCGCCGATGAACACGAGGAAGCCGTAGTAGCCCGCGGACGGGTCGCCCCACACCTCGACGGCGGCGCGCAGCAGCATGAGGACCACCGGGCTCAGGATCGTGGTGAGCGTGAGCGCGAAGGTGGGGCGCCGGGTGCGGACGGTGCCGGGCTCGCCCGAGCCCTCGTCCTCGGCGACGATGCCGCCGCCGGAGCCCTGGGCGCCGATGGGCACGAGCCGCGCCGCGAACCGGCCCCACACGGGGCCGGCGAGGACGACCACCGGGATCGAGATGAGCAGGCCGAGCGCCATCGTGAGGCCGACGTCGGCGCCCAGGTTGGCGATGGCGGCGAGCGGGCCGGGGTGCGGCGGGATGAAGCCGTGCAGCGCGGACAGGCCGGCGAGGGCGGGCATCGCGAGCAGCATCGCGGGCAGGCCGGAGCGGCGCACCGCGAGCATGATCACCGGGATCAGCAGGACGAGCCCGACCTCGAAGAACATCGGGATGCCGATGATGAACGCGATGAGCGCCATGCGCCACGGCAGGCTGCCCTTCCCGCCGTGCAGGATCTTCGCCACGATCTCGTCGGCTCCCCCGGAGTCGGCGAGGAGCTTGCCGAGCATCGCGCCCAGCACGATGAGGACGCCGACCCCCCCGAGCACGGCGCCCACGCCTTCCTCGATCGTCTTCGCGACGTCGGTGAGCGGGATGCCGGAGCCGACCCCCACGAACACCGACCCGAGGATCAGGGCGAGGAAGCCGTGCATCTTGAACGCGACGATGAGCACCACGACCAGTGCGATGCCGATGGCCGTGACCACCAGCACCTGCGTGTCGTGACCGGTCCACGGCTGGTTGATCAGCTCGAGGGTGTCGTCGTCGCCTGCTGCCTGCAGCAGTGATCGCATCGGAGGGGTCTCCTGTCTGTGTGTCCGCGTCGGCGTGGACGTCAGCGGGTGCCGTTCCCGGTGCGCCGGAGGGCGCGGCCCGGGAGGGCGTCGGTGCGGGCGCCGTCGTCGATGACGGGGGCGCCGTCGACCAGGACCAGGTCGATGCCCGACGCCTGGCGGCGCGGGTCCTCGAACGTCGCGTTGTCCTGGACGGTGTCGGGGTCGAGCAGCACGAGGTCCGCGGCGTAGCCGGGGCGGACCAGGCCGCGGTCGGTCAGCTTCAGCCGGGCCGCGGGGCGGCCCGTGAGGTGGTGCACGCAGTCCTCGAGGGTGAGGACGCCCAGCTCGCGCACGTACCGCGCGAGGTAGCGGGGGAACGTGCCCCAGGCGCGCGGGTGCGGGCGGCCGCCGACGAGGATCGCGTCCGAGCCGCCGCAGTGCACGCGGTGGCGCATGATCGCGCGCACGTTCTCCTCGTGCCCCACGTGCTGCAGGATCGTGGTGCCCAGCCGGTCCGCCAGGAGCTGCTCCACGAACACGTCGCCGGGCGCGCGGCCCTCGGCGCGGGCGATCGCCTCGACCGTGCGGCCCACGCGTCCCTCGAGGGCGGGGTTCTGCACCCCGCTGATCTCGATGGTGTCCCACTCGGCGACGCAGCCGTGGCAGCCGTCGGTGCCGACGTGCTCCACCTCGTGCAGGATCCGGGCGCGGTCCGCCGGGTCGGCGAGCCGCGCCAGCAGCGCGTCCGGGCCGCCGGAGAACGACCAGCTCGGCAGGACGGCGCTGAGCGTCGTGGAGCCCGGCAGGTACGGGTACGTGTCCAGCGTGACGTCCACGCCGTCGTCCAGCGCCCGGTCGACGAGGGCGAGGAAGTCGCCCGCGCGGCCCTTGTTGGGCGCGAAGTTCATGGTGGCGTGCGTGAGGTGCAGCGCGCAGCCCGTGGCCCGCGCGAGGTCGACCATCTCCGCGTACGCCTCGAGCGCGCCCTTGCCGTACGACCGGGTGTGCGGGCTGTAGTAGCCGCCGTGCGCGGCGACGACGCGCAGCAGCGCGGCGAGCTCGGCGTCGTCCGCGTACATGCCGGGCGTGTAGGTGAGCCCGCTGCTCATCCCCAGCGCACCCTCGCGCAGCCCCTGCGCCAGCAGCTCGCCCATCCGCGCCACCTCGGCGTCCGTGGCGGGCCGCTCGTCCGGCCCGACGACGAGGTGACGGAGCGTGCCCTGCGGCACCAGGTAGGCGGCGTGGCACGCGATCCCGCGGTCCAGCCGGTCCAGGTAGCCGGCCACGGACTCCCAGTCCCAGGAGAAGTCCGGCGGGTCGTCGTTCCAGCCCGCGATCTGCGCACGGATCGCCGTGCGGGTGCGCTCGTCCACCGGGGCGAACGACAGGCCGTCCTGACCCAGCACCTCGAGCGTGACGCCCTGGCTCACCTTCGCGGTGTGGTCCGGGTGGGCCAGGATCTGCACGTCCGAGTGCGCGTGCATGTCGATGAAGCCCGGCGTCAGGGCGCGGCCGTCCGCGTCCACCGTGCGGCGCGCGCCGGCGGCACGGGCGTCGGAACGGCCCTCGTCGACGGCGGTGATGCGCCCCGCCTCGACGGAGACGTCGGCGACGACCCCGGGCGCGCCCGTGCCGTCCAGCACGAGGGCGTCCCGGATCAGCAGGTCGGCGGTCATCGGGCCGCCCTCAGAACCACGTGCGCACGAGGTCGACGACGACCGGGTCGGCCGCGTCGGCGTCGTCCACCACCGGCACGAGCGACCACTTGTCCATCGCCGTGCAGGGGTGCGACAGGCCGAGCCGCAGCTCGTCGCCGATGGCGACCGGCGCGTCCCCCTCCCAGCGCAGGAAGCCGTGCTGGTCGTTCAGGGCCGTGACCTGCACGCCCGTGACGGGCGCCGGGTCCTCCCCCGCCGCGCGGGGGCGGCGGAGCTGCGCCTCGGGCAGCCCCTCGTCGAAGGGCAGGTCGCGCTTGCCGGCGTCGAAGAGCGCGAGGCCGGGCTCGGGCTGCGAGGTGACGCGCACCCAGCCGTGCATGGCGCTGCGGAACCCGGGCCCGCCGGTGCGCGGGTCCTCGCCGAGCGGCGAGATGTGGCGGTAGAAGCCGTCGTCGTGCACGACGTAGGCGCCGCTGCGCAGGACGACCCGCGCGCCCGTCGAGGTCAGCGGGGACAGGACCTCGTCGACGAGGTCGAAGTAGGCGCTGCCGCCCGCGGACACCACGGGCACGTCGACCTCGTAGCGGCCGGCGTCGGCGAGGCGCTGGTGCACCTCGACCATGTCGTCCAGGTAGGAGCGCACCACGTCGCGGCTGCGGGCGTCCGAGTCGTGGGCGAGCGCGCCCTCGTACCCGGCGACGCCGGCCAGGCGCAGGTGCGGGGAGGCGACGACGCGCTCGGCGACCGCCAGCGCGGTGTCCAGGTCGCGGGCGCCCGTGCGTCCGCCGGCGCCGCCGCGCTCGACGAGCACGTCGATCGGCGGGCGCGACCCGGCGGAGGCGACGTGCGCCGCCAGCGCCTCGTGCATGAGGTCGACCGTGGCCGGCGAGTCCGCCCAGACCAGCACGCGCAGGTCGCGGTCGGCGGCCAGCTCGTCGGCGATCCAGCGCAGCGCGAGCGGCGAGATCACGCTGTTCGCCACCATCACGCGGCCGACGCCGAACTCGAGCGCGACGCCGAGCTGGAACGGGTTGGCGACGGTGATCGCCCACGCGCCGGCGTCGAGCTGCTCCGCCCAGAGCTGGGGCGCCATCGTCGTCTTGCCGTGGGGCGCGAGGTCGAGACCGCGCTGCGCGCACCAGTCGGCCATGACGCGCAGGTTGGTGTCGAGCGCCGCGCGCGAGAGCGTGAGCAGCGGCGTCGGCAGCTCCGACAGGCGGGGCCGGCGCTCGCGGACCTCCGCGACGGTCAGGCCCCAGAGCTCCGGCGGCAGGGCCTTGTGGCGCCAGCCCACCTGCTCGGCGTCGCGCTGCGCGACCTTCTCACGGTCGATCCGACAGGCGTCGTCGGCTCCGGTGCGGTCCATCGGCAGACCCTCCTTGCTCCCCGCTGCGTTGCACATAGCGCAACGTTCGTTGCGCATGATGACGCACCTTGCTAACATCGCGCCGGTCGTGCCGTCAATCCGGCACGAGTCCGAGCATGTGCCCGGCGGCGGGTGACCGCGAGCCGGGCCGCAGGTCAGGGAGGGTCCGTTGAGCCAGAGCGTGGGGCGCGCGCTGCGGATCGTCGGCCTCCTCGGTCAGGGCCCCCGCACCCTCGACGACCTCGCCCAGGAGCTCGGCGTCCACAAGACCACCGTGCTGCGGCTGCTGCGCGCGCTCGAGGACGAGCGCTTCGTACGCCGCGACGACCGGCACCGCTACTCGCTCGGCTCGCGCCTGTTCGAGCTCGGCCGCCAGGCCCTCGAGGGGCACGGCGTGCGCGACGTCGCGCTCCCCCACCTGGAGCGCCTCGGGCGCGACACCGGCGGGCAGGCCGTGCACCTCGCCGTCCTGGAGGGCACGCGGCCCGTGTACGTCGCGAAGGTCGAGAGCACCAGCTCCGTGCGGATGTACTCCGAGCTCGGCCTGCCCGCCCCGCTGCACGCCACCGCCGTCGGGAAGGTGCTCGCCTCCGAGCTCCCCGAGGGCCGGCTCGCCCAGCTGCTCGACGCCACCGACTTCCACGCCTACACGCCCCGCACCCTCACCGACGCCGACGCCTACCGCGCCGAGCTGGCGCGCGTGCGCGAGCAGGGCTGGGCGCAGGACGCCGCCGAGCACGAGCCGTTCGTCAACTGCGTCGGCGCGCCCGTCCGCGACACGTCCGGCACGATCGTGGCGGCGGTGTCCGTCTCCGTGCCCGACGTGATCCTCGACCTGGACGGGGTCCGCGACCTCGTCCCCCTCCTGACGGCGACCGCCGCCGCCGTCGAGGCCGACTGGGCGGGGCACGACGCGCCCCGCACGCCATCCACCGAAAGGACCCCGGCATGACCACCAAGACCGCGATCTCCACCGACCAGGCCCCGGCCCCCGCGCACACGTTCCACCAGGGCGTCCGGGTCGGGAACCTGCTGCAGGTCTCCGGACAGGGCCCCGTCGACCCCGCCACCAACGAGTACCTCTACCCGGGCGACGTCGCCGCGCAGACGACGCGCACGCTGCAGAACGTCGAGGCGATCGTGACGGCCGGCGGCGGCACGATGGCGGACGTCGTCATGCTGCGCGTCTACCTCACCACCCGCGACGACTTCGCCGCGATGAACGACGCCTACGGCGCCTTCCTCACCGAGCGCCTCGGCGCCGACGCCGTGCTGCCGTCGCGCACCACGGTGATGGTCGGGCTGCCCCGCGAGGAGATGCTCGTCGAGATCGACGCGCTGGCCTTCGTCGAGTGAGGTAGCCCCTCGATCAGCCTGCGGCGCCCTCCGCGCCCGCGAGCAGCGCCGGCAGCTCCGTGACGTCGGCGACCACGTGCTCCGGGCGCGGCAGGGCGCCGTCGTGCTCCTGCCGCGCGAACTTGCCCGTGCGCACCAGCACCGTGCGGACGCCGGCGGCGCGGCCCATCGCGACGTCCGACGACCGGTCGTCGCCCACGACCCACGTGCGCCCCGGGCCCGGCGCGGGGCTGATCGTGCCCAGCGCGAGCCGCAGGAACTCCGTGCTCGGCTTGCCGAGCGTGCGCGCCGTGACCTCCGCGCCGTGCTCGATCGCCGCCACCACCGACCCCGTGTCCAGGGCGGGGCGCCCGCCGCGCAGGAACCAGCGCCCGTGCTGCAGCGCGAGCAGCTCCGCGCCGTCGAGCACCGCGCGGAACGCCGCGTCGAGGGCCGGGTAGTCGAGCACGTCGTGCACGTCGCCCACCAGCACGTGCGTCGGGTCCTCGTCCGCGCGGACGACGTCGAGCCTCGCGGCGAGCTGGTCGCGCACCGCGCCCGTGGCGAGCACGTGCACGCGCGCGCCCCGCGGCGCGAGGTCGGCGACCGCCGCGTCCACCGGGGTGAACAGCTCCGCCGCGTCCAGGACCAGGCCCATCCCCCGCAGCCTGTCGACGATCGACGGCGAGTCCTGCGAGTCCGTGTTCGTCACGAACCGGACCGCGTGGCCCGCGTCGCGCAGCGCCGCCACCGCGCCGTCCGCGCCGGGCACCAGCCCGTCGCCCTCGTACACCGTGCCCTGCAGGTCCAGCAGCACCGCGTGCCCGGTCATCCCCGCACCTCCCCCTCGACCCGGAGCGCCGGCACCCGCAGCGCGCCCGCGGCCACCTGGTCGTGGATCTCGCGCGCGACCTCCCGCGGCGACGCGTCCGTGGTGCTCCAGACCGCCTGCTCCGGCGCGGCCACCGCCTCGGCCGCGAAGGCGGCGTGCATCGCCCGTGTGGCGGCGGGGTCGTCGAAGCCGTGCCCGGTGCGGGCGGCCACGCGGCGCAGGCAGGCGTCCACCGGCGGGAGCAGGACCGCCCGGTGCACGACGGCGCCGGCGTCACGGGCCAGCGTCGCGAGCTCGCGGGCGTCGTCCGCGTGCAGCACGCCGTCGTAGACCACGAGGGCGTCCGTGCGGGCGAACTCCACGGTCGCGGCGCGCGCGGCGCGGCCCGCCACGGCGGTCTGGGGCGCGGCCTCCGGCAGCCACGGGTCCGTCCCCCCGCGCCGCCAGCGGCCGAAGAACCAGTCGGCCTCCAGCAGCAGCGACCGTCCGGCCAGGTCGGCGAGCGCGGCGGCCACCGCGGACTTGCCCGCGCCCGGCGGTCCGGTCACGACGACGACGTCTCCCACGGCGGGCTCAGTAGATCCCGCGGGCGCGCCGGCGGTCGCGCCACCGCTGCACCTCGCGCTCGACGTCGCGCGTGGGCGTCACGACGGGCGGGCCGCCCATGAGCTGGCGGCGCGCGTCCACGACGCGCGCGTTGAACTCCTCGACGATCGTGCGCACCCGCGCCTCCTCGGGCTCGCGGTCGAGGGTCTCGTCGAGCTCGGCGTCGTCGCGGCGCAGCTGCCCGGCCGGCAGGACGCCGGTGATCTGCTCGCGCTCCACGAGGTTCTTGAGCCACCAGTCCGGGTCGTGCGTGCCGCGCAGGCCGGGGATGGGCTTGCCCTCCAGCGGCAGGTCGTCGAACTCGCCGCGCCGGATCGCCTGGTCGACCACGGTGTCCACCCACAGGGCGCGGTCGTCCATGCGGCGCCGGGTGCGGCCCGTGCCCGCGGCCGCCTCGTCGGGTGCGCCCTCGCCGGCCTCCTCCGCGGCCGCGGCCTCGGCGGCCGCCTCCCGGTCCACCTGGTACTGCGCGGCCCGGCGCGCCGGGTCCGTGTCCTTGTCGCGGCGTCGTCGGAACATCGGCATCCCCCTCGGGTCGGCTGCTCCCAGCCTAGGGGCGGACCGGCCGCCGCCGCGGGGACCGGACCCGGCATGATGGCCGTATGAAGGTCTCGCGCCGCAGCCACGTGCCGCCGTTCGCCGTCATGCAGGTGCTGGCCACCGCCAACGAGCGGCGTGCCGCCGGCCACGACGTGCTGAACCTGTGCGCGGGCGAGCCGTCGACCGGTGCCTCCGACGTCGTCCGCGAGAAGGCCGCCGACCTGCTGCGCCACGCGGACCTCGGGTACACCGAGGCGATGGGCGTGCCCGCCCTGCGCCAGGAGATCGCCGGGCATTACCGGCGCTGGTACGACGTCGAGGTGGACCCGGCGCGGATCGCCGTGACGACGGGCTCGAGCGGCGGGTTCCTGCTCGCCTTCCTCGCGGCGTTCGACGTCGGCGACCGCGTGGCCCTCGCCCGCCCCGGCTACCCGGCGTACAAGAACATCCTCGCGGCGCTCGGGTGCGAGGTGGTGGAGCTCGACTGCGGCCCGGCCACCCGGTACCAGCCCACGGTCTCCCAGCTCATGGAGGCGTACTACGACGGCGGCCTCGACGGCCTGGTCGTGGCGTCCCCCGCGAACCCGACCGGCACGATGCTCCCGCCCGCGGAGCTGGCCGCGCTCGCGCGCTGGTGCGAGGAGCACGACGTCCGGCTGATCAGCGACGAGATCTACCACGGCATCGCCTACTCGCCCGATGTACAGCAGGCCACGGCAGCGATGTACACGGACGCCGGGGCGGTCGTCGTGAACTCGTTCTCCAAGTACTGGGCGATGACGGGCTGGCGCCTGGGCTGGCTCGTGCTGCCCGACGAGCTGGTCGGCCCCGTCGACGCCCTCGCCGGCAACGTCGCCCTCTCTCCGCCGGCGCTGGCGCAGCACGCGGGCGTCGCGGCCTTCTCCCCCGCCGGGTACGCCGCCGCGGCCGACAACGTGGCGCGGTACGCGGCGTCGCGCGAGGCCCTGCTCGACCGGGTCGACGAGCTCGGCTGGCGCCCCGTCGCCCCCGCGGACGGCGCGTTCTACCTGTACGGCAACGTCGCCGGCTTCCGCGACGCCGTCGGCGGCGACTCCGTCACCTACTGCCGGCGGCTGCTCGCCGAGGCCGACGTCGCGATCACCCCCGGCGCCGACTTCGACACCGTGCACGGCGGCGACTGGGTGCGCCTCTCCTTCGCCGCGGCGCCGGACGTCGTGACCCGCGCGGTCGACCGCATCGTCGCCTGGCACCGCACCCTCTGACGCCGGGGTGGTCCGGGCCGGCCCGGTCGTGGGTGCGAGGTCGGACGTCGTGCGGGAGGCTCGCACTACCTCGCGGGGTTCCAGCGACCCCGTCGAGACCTGGACTGGCTCGCGGGGTGTCGGACCGCCCCGGCGGACGGAGGCGCGCGGATGATCCGGCTGGTGACGGCGAACGTCCAGCACGGGGTGGTGGACGGGCGCCGGGTGGACGTGGAGCGGCTGGGGGCCGCGCTCGCGGCGCTGGACGCGGACGTCGTGGCGCTGCAGGAGGTGGACCACGGGCAGACCCGGTCCGGCGGCGAGGCGCAGACGTTCCGCCTCGCGGAGGCGCTGGGGATGCGGGAGCACCGGTTCGTCCCCGCGCTCAGCGGGCCGCTGGACGGGCGGCGGCGCCGGGCCCGGGCGGTCGCGCTGGCCGACGACGGCCGCTCCCCCGCGCTCGACGGCTACGGCGTCGCCCTCCTCAGCCGTCACCCCGTGCACGCGTGGCGCCCGATGCGCCTGCCCGGGCTCAACGTGCCGGGGCTGCCGCCCACCGGCGTGGACGAGCCGCGCGTGGCGGTGGCGGCCGCCGTCGCGACGCCCGAGGGCCTGCTGACCGTCGTCGCGACGCACCTGTCCCGGGCGGACCCGTGGAAGCGGCTGCAGCTCCGCCGGCTGCGGCGCCGGCTGCGGCACGCGCCGCGCCCGCTGGTGCTGCTCGGCGACCTCAACACCCGGGGTGACCTGCCGTCCCGGCGCACGGGCTGGCGCGAGCTGGTGCACGTGCCGACCTACCCGCGCGTGCGACCGCGGCTCCGCATCGACCATGTGCTGGCCGACGGGGCGGTGACCGCCCTCGGCGCCGCCCGCGCGGTCGACCTCGGCGTCAGCGACCACCGCGCCGTCGTCGTCGACGTGACGCTCGACCCCGCCGAGGGCGAGGAGACGACGTGACCGAGGAGCCGATCGGCACGGCCGGCCGGGCGGACCGGCGTCCGGAGACGCCTGAGCAGCGCTCGGACCGCAACTGGAACGAGCTGCTGCAGGAGCTGCGCGTCATGCAGACGGGCGTGCAGATCCTCACCGGGTTCCTGCTGATCCTGCCGTTCCAGGCGCGGTTCGGTGACCTCGACGACTACCAGCGCGCGGTGTACCTGGTCCTGGTGCTGGTGTGCGTCGCGACGACGGGCCTGCTGGTCGCGCCCGTGGCGCTGCACCGCGCGCTGTTCCGCAAGCACCTCAAGCGCTCGGTGGTCACCGGCGGCGACCTGATGGCGCGCGCCGGGCTGGTGCTGCTCGCGGTCGCGCTGTCCGGGACGGCGCTGCTGA
The DNA here is from genome assembly GCF_042799955.1 of Isoptericola sp. NPDC057653. Taxonomy (NCBI): domain Bacteria; kingdom Bacillati; phylum Actinomycetota; class Actinomycetes; order Micrococcales; family Promicromonosporaceae; genus Isoptericola; species Isoptericola sp. NPDC057653. The sequence continues at coordinate 535,940 of NZ_JBHVHP010000001.1, forward strand.
TCTTCGACGTCGTCGTGGGCCGGGCGGCCGGGCTCGTGGTGGGCGGCGCCGCGGCCGTCGTGCTCCTCAGCCTGTGGGCCGTGGTGCCCGCCGTCGTACGACGGCGGTCGTGACCGGTGGACCTGGCGGCGGCCCGGAGGTTCAGGCGGCGAGGTCGACCTGGGCGGGCGACTCGACGCGCGCGGCGTCCTGCTCCTCCAGGCGGGCCGCGGCGCGGGCCTTGCGCACGGTCACGAGGGTCTGGGTGCCGATGACGATCCAGGCGACGTTGGCGGCGGCCGACGGCCACACGCCGTTGACGCCCGCGACGACGGTCATGACGACGGCGCCGGCCATGTTCGTGACCTGGAACGCGAAGGAGTTCGCGGTCCACCGGCCCTTGCTCACCATCCCGTAGGCGACGAGCCCGGCGAGGGCGCCTCCCCACCCGAGGGCAGTAATCACGGTCAGCAGGGAGATCGTCATGACGGGCACCTCCGGGTAGGTCGGCGAGGCACACGTGTGCCACGGCAGAAGGAAGATCTGAGGGATGTGGACGCCGGTCCGCCGAGCGGGGCCGGGGCGAGGCACCGGCGTGGCGTCGAAACGATTCTGCGACACGAACCGCGTTCAGCACAATCAAATCCTTCTCCGAGAGGCAGTTAGTATTCCTACATGGCTACCGACCCACGGAGACTTGCCTTCCTCCTTGCCGTGCACCGGTCCGGGGGCGTGCTCGCGGCAGCAGATCTTCTGCATGTCACCCCGTCCGCGGTGTCCCAGCAGATCGCCCGGCTGGAGGCCGAGGAGGGCTTCGCCGTCCTCGACCGCGGGCCGCGCGGCGTCACCCTCACCCCGGCGGGCCGCGTGCTGGCCGAGGCGGGCGAGCGCATCGAGGCCGAGCTGCTGGAGGCCCGGCAGGCCATCGCGGCGCTCGGCGAGGGCGTGAGCGGCCGCGTCGTCCTGGGCGCGTTCCAGACGGCGATCCGCGCCGTCGTCGCGCCCATGCTCCTCGACCTGGCCGAGCGCTACCCCGGCGTCGAGGTCGACGTGCGCGAGCACGAGCCCGCCGAGGCGATCCGCATGCTGCGCGCCGGCGACCTCGACGTGATCCTCCTCGAGCGCGACGCCGACATGGACGCCCCGGCCCCCCGCGGCGTGCACGACGTGCCCCTGCTGGACGAGCCGTGGTGCGTCGTCGTGCCCGCCAGCCAGCCCATGCCGGAGCGCCTCGACGACCTGGCGTCGCTGCAGTGGATCGGCGCCGAGCACGACACGGCGTCGGACCGCGCGCTGCGCCGGCTGGCGCGCACGCTGGGCACGACCGTCAACCAGCGGCACCGGTTCTTCGACTTCGACACGGCGCTCGCGCTCGTCGCCGCGGACCAGGGCGTGGCGATGCTCCCCGCGCTGGCGCTGCAGGGCGGCGACGTGCCGGAGGGGCTCGAGATCGCCCGGCTCGCCGGCCTCGGCACCCGGCGCATCGCCGCGCGGCACCGGGCCACGCGGCACGAGCCGGGCCCTGCCGTGCGCGCGGTCGTCGACGCGATGGTCGAGGTGACGCGCGACCTCGAGCTCGGCTGAGCGGAGGCCCTCGGCGGTGACGCCGCAGGTCCCGGCGCGCGACCTGACGGCAGCGCTCCTAGCATCGCGAGCATGAGCGACACGACGCCGGGGTCGGCCGGAGCGTCGGACGCGGGGGCCGCTCCCCTGTCCGACCGCACGTTCGGCGTCGCGCGACGCCTCTGGGGGCTCGTCTACCTGCGGGCGCTGATGTACCTCGCGGCGGGGATCGTGCTGTTCGCGAACCCGGACCGCGGTCTCGTGTGGGTGCGGTGGCTCGTCGGTGCGCTGATCGTCGTGCAGGGCGTGCTGCTCACCGTCGAGGGGGCGCCGACCAAGCGCTCGGGCCGTCCTCAGGGCGCCGGCGACGAGATCAGCTGGCGCCTCATCGCCGGCGTCGTGAGCCTGCTCGCGGGTGTCCTCATCATCGTGTGGCCGTCGATGACCGGCCCCGTGATGTACCTGGTCGTGGCGGTGTGGGCGTGCGCCGCGGGCGTCGTCGGGGTCATCGGGGCGCTGCGCGGGCGGGCGCTGCGGACAGCGTCGTGGGACTGGCAGCTCGTCAACGCGGTGCTGTGGATCGTGCTCGGCCTCGTCATGCTGCTGCGGCCCGGCGCGGACGTCTCGACCTCGGCACAGCTGCTGGCGCTGTACCTGGTGCTCGCCGGCGCGGTGCTGGTCGTGGGCGCGTTCGCGACGGGGACCCGGGCGCGCGACGCGCGCAAGGCCCGGCCGGGCGGCGCGGCCGGGTAGGATCGGCGGCGTCACACGGCAGCCCCGGCTGCCACCACAACGCGGCGGCCCTCCGGGCGCTGCCGCCACATAGCCGCTCGAACCGCGACGGGAGAGCTCGCGCCGCGCCCCCGATGGAGGCCGGCCGGCGCCGAAGGAGCAACCCTCCCCGGGAATCTCTCAGGCACCCCGTACCGTCGCGGCGAGGCAACTCTGGAAAGCGGCCCGGCATCGCCCTCGCGGCGGTACGGGCCCACCGACGGTGCAAGTCGGCGCGCCCCGTCGACGTCGCAGGCCACGCCTGCGACGACGCCATGGCGGACCGGCAAAACTCTCAGGTCGACGTGTGCGCGTCGGATGACAGAGCGGGGAGGACCTGCCCGTCCCCCGCCTGCCCCGGCCCGACCTTCGGAGCGTCCGACGTGACCACCACCCCGCACGACTCACCCTCGCAGGGCACCGGCGTCGACCCGGACGTCTTCGCCGACCGGCACATCGGCCCGCGGGGCCGCGAGGTCGCCGCGATGCTGGAGCAGCTCGGCCACGCCGACCTCGACGCGCTCGTCGACGCCGCCGTCCCGAAGTCGATCCGCGCGGACCGCCCGCTCGACCTGCCCGCCGCCCGCTCCGAGGCCGAGGTGCTGGCGCACCTGCGCGACCTCGCGGGCAAGAACCAGGTCAAGCGCCAGATGATCGGCCTCGGCTACTACGGCACCACCACTCCCCCGGTGATCCGCCGCAACGTGCTCGAGGCGCCCGCCTGGTACACGGCGTACACGCCGTACCAGCCGGAGATCTCGCAGGGCCGGCTCGAGGCGCTCCTCAACTTCCAGCAGGCCGTCGAGGACCTCACGGGCCTGGGGATCGCGGGGGCTTCCCTGCTCGACGAGGCGACCGCCGTCGCCGAGGCCGTCGCCCTCATGTGGCGCGCCTCGCGCGCGAAGAGCGGGTACGTGGTGCTCGACGCCGACCTGTTCCCGCAGAGCCTGGCCGTGACCCGCGGGCGCGCGGAGGCCATCGGGCTGCCCGTCGTCGTGGCGGGCCTCGACGGCGGCCTCGCGGCGGGCCTCGACGCGGTCGTCGCGGCGGGCGGCACCCTGCCCGAGGGCGACCTGGTCGGCGTGGTCGTGCAGCAGGCCGGCGCGTCGGGGCGCGTGCTGGACGCGCGCGACCTGGTCGCGGAGGCCAAGGAGCGCGGCGCGCTGGTCACCGTGGCCGCCGACCTGCTGGCCCTGACGCTGCTGACCTCCCCCGGCGAGCTGGGCGCGGACGTCGCGGTCGGCTCGGCGCAGCGCTTCGGCGTCCCCCTCTTCTACGGCGGTCCGCACGCGGCGTTCATGGCCGTCCGCCGGGGCCTCGAGCGGCAGCTCCCGGGCCGCCTGGTCGGCGTCTCGACCGACGCCGACGGCGCCGTGGGCCTGCGCCTCGCGCTGGCCACCCGCGAGCAGCACATCCGCCGCGAGAAGGCGACGAGCAACATCTGCACCGCCCAGGCGCTGCTGGCGATCGTGGCCTCGATGTACGCCGTCTACCACGGCCCCGACGGCCTGCGTGCGATCGCCGAGCGCACCCACGCCCGCGCCGCCGCCGTCGCGGCCGGCCTGCGCGCGGCGGGGATCGCCGTCGAGCACGACGTCTTCTTCGACACCGTCCGCGCCGTCGTCCCGGGCCGCGCGCAGCAGGTGCTCACGGCCGCCGCAGACGCGGGCTACAACCTGTACAAGGCGGACGCCGACCATGTACAGATCGCCTGCGACGAGACGACCACACCGTCCGACGTCGCCGCAGTCCTCGCCGCCGTCATCGGCCAGGGAAGCGAGGCGACGAACGGAGCGGGGAGCTCGGAAACCCCTCGCGCGGACGTAGAACTTCCCGAAGTGGAGGGCGCCCTGGCGCCCGTGAACGCGTCCGCGCGAGGGGTTTCCGAGCTCCCCGCGGCCGTCACCCGAACGACCCAGTACCTCCAGCACCCCATCTTCCACGTCCACCGCAGCGAGACGTCGATGCTCCGCTACCTGCGGGCGCTGAGCGACAAGGACCTGGCGCTGGACCGCACGATGATCCCGCTGGGCTCGTGCACGATGAAGCTCAACGCGACGGCGGAGATGGAGGCCATCAGCTGGCCCGGCTTCGCGGACATCCACCCGTACGTGCCGGCCGACCAGGCGCTGGGCTACGCGGAGCTGGTCTCGACGCTCGAGGCGCAGCTCGCGGAGATCACGGGGTACGCGGCGGTCTCCGTGCAGCCGAACGCGGGGTCGCAGGGCGAGTTCGCCGGCCTGCTCGCGATCAAGGGGTACCACCGGTCGCGCGGCGACGAGCACCGCGACATCGTGCTGATCCCGGCGTCGGCGCACGGCACGAACGCGGCGTCGGCGGCCCTGGCGGGCCTGCGCGTGGTGGTGGTGGCGACGGCGGACGACGGCGAGATCCAGCTCGACGACCTGCGCGCGAAGCTCACGGACCACGGCTCGCAGGTGGCGGGGATCATGATCACGTACCCGTCGACGCACGGCGTCTACGAGGAGCACGTCCGCGAGGTCTGCGACCTTGTACACGGTGCTGGTGGCCAGGTGTACATCGACGGCGCGAACCTCAACGCCCTGGTCGGGCTGGCGCGGCCGGGGGAGTTCGGCGGCGACGTCTCGCACCTGAACCTGCACAAGACGTTCTGCATCCCGCACGGTGGCGGCGGCCCGGGCGTGGGCCCGGTCGCGGTGGCGGAGCACCTGGTGCCGTTCCTCCCGGCGGACCCGACGCCGGGCGCCGGCGCGCAGGAGGGGATCGCGCCGGTGAGCGCCGCGCCGCACGGGTCGGCGGGCATCCTGCCGATCTCGTACGCGTACCTCGCGCTGATGGGCCCGGACGGCCTCACCGAGGCGTCGAAGGCCGCCGTCCTCACCGCGAACTACGTGGCGTCGCGCCTCGACCCGTACTTCCCGGTCCTGTACACCGGCGAGAACGGCCTGGTGGCGCACGAGTGCATCCTCGACCTGCGCCCGCTGACCGCCGAGACGGGCGTGACGGCCGAGGACGTGGCGAAGCGCCTCATCGACTACGGCTTCCACGCCCCGACGATGTCGTTCCCGGTGGCGGGCACGCTCATGGTGGAGCCCACCGAGAGCGAGGACCTCGCCGAGCTGGACCGCTTCGTCGACGCGATGATCGCCATCCGCGGCGAGATCGACCGCGTCGCGGCGGGGGAGTGGACGCCGGACGACTCGCCGCTGCGCCACGCCCCGCACACCGCGGCGAGCCTCATGACCGACGAGTGGGCGCACCCCTACTCCCGCGACCTGGCGGCGTTCCCGCTGCCGAGCCTGCGGGCCGGGAAGTACTGGTCGCCGGTGCGCCGCATCGACGGCGCCAAGGGCGACCGCAACCTCGTGTGCGCCTGCCCGCCGCTGGAGTCGTACGCGGAGCCCGCCGCTCTCTGAGCGCCCACACCACTCGACCCGGGACACACCGAAGGGAGCCTCGATGGCCGAGGACCAGCAGGACACGACGCAGGACAAGACGACGCCCCTGCACGACGAGCACGTCGCGCTGGGCGCGAGCCTCACCGGGTTCGGCGGGTGGCTGATGCCGCTGCGCTACACCTCGGACCTGGCCGAGCACCGCGCGGTGCGCGCCGCCGCGGGGCTGTTCGACCTGTCGCACATGGGGGAGATCCACCTCGAGGGCCCGGAGTCGGGCGCCGCTCTGGACCTCGCCCTCGTGGGCAACGCGAGCGCGATCGGCGTCGGCCGGGCGCGGTACTCGATGATCTGCGCCGAGGACGGTGCCGTCCTCGACGACCTCATCGTGTACCGCCTGGCGGACGAGCACTTCCTCGTCGTCGCGAACGCGGGCAACGCGCCGCGCGTCGCGGCGGAGCTGGTCGCGCGGACCGCCGGGTTCGACACGACCGTCACCGACCGGTCCGCCGAGACGGCGCTGGTCGCGGTGCAGGGTCCGCGCGCGGAGGAGATCGTCGCCTCCCTCACGGCCGCGGACGACGTCGAGACGGTCCGCTCCATGAGGTACTACGCCTCCGCGCCGGCCACGGTGGCCGGGATCGCGGTGCTCCTGGCCCGCACCGGGTACACGGGGGAGGACGGCTTCGAGCTGTTCGTCCCCGCCGGCCAGGCCGTCGAGCTGTGGCGGGCGCTGCTCGCGGCGGGGGAGGGGCGGGGCCTGGTCCCGGCAGGCCTCTCCGCGCGCGACTCCCTGCGCCTCGAGGCGGGCATGCCGCTGTACGGGCACGAGCTGGACGAGTCCACCACGCCGTTCGAGGCGGGGCTGGGGCGGGTCGTGAAGCTCGACAAGACCGGCGCCGACGGCGAGCCGCTGCCGTTCGTGGGCCGTGCCGCCCTGGCCGCGCGCGCCCAGAGCGAGCCGGCGCGCGTCCTCGTGGGTCTGCGCGGCGAGGGCCGCCGCCCCGCCCGCGCCGGGTACGACGTCGTGCAGCGCGGCCTCGACGGCGCCGTGGGCGCCGTCGTCGGCCACGTGACGTCGGGCGCGCCGTCGCCGACCCTCGGCTACCCGGTCGCCATGGCGTACGTGACGCCCGAGGTGTCCGCCGAGGGCACGGAGCTCGCCGTCGACGTCCGCGGCCGCGCCGAGCCGTTCGTCGTCGTCCGGCTGCCGTTCTACAAGAGGGCGTAGGACGATCGTCCTCGTCGCGTCCCGTCCTACCCGCTGAAGATCCCCGAAGGAGCAGTCCCATGGCCGACTTCCCCGAGAACCTCCGGTACTCCGCCGAGCACGAGTGGGTGGACGACGCGTCTCCCGCCACCATCGGCGTCACGTCCGTCGCCGCCGACGCGCTGGGCGACGTCGTCTACCTCGAGCTGCCGGAGGTGGGCGCGACGATCGAGGCGGGCTCCGTCGTCGGCGAGATCGAGTCCACCAAGTCGGTCTCGGAGCTGTACTCGCCCGTGAGCGGCACCGTGGTCGAGGTCAACCAGTCCGCGGTGGACGACCCGGCCGTGGTGAACGCCGACCCGTTCGGCGAGGGGTGGCTCTTCAAGGTCGACGTGACCGCTCGTGGGGCCCTGCTCACGGCCGACGAGTACGCCGCCCAGGCGGGCTGACGCTTTCCCGATTTCCGTGACCGAATCGTGACATTCGGGCCCGAAATGCGTTGATTGCCTGGGATAACCGCGCTGACCTGCGACAACACGGCCGGCCTCGCCTCACCGAGGGGCGGGGCCGGCCGTCGTCGTCGTCCGGCGGCAACAATCCGCAGAAATCTGCGTCATGACCGCCTCGCCTCCTCTTCCTTATCCATGACGGCTTCCCCTGGTCGACCATCGGTCGGCGGCCGTCGAGGAGGAAGAACGATGAGCACCATCGAACTGACCGGTCCCACGACGTCCCGTCTGCTGACACGCCGCGAGCGAGTGGTCCTTTCCAACCTGTCCGAGGACGTCACCCTCGAGCAGATCGCGACCAAGCTGTTCGTCACCCGTAACACCGTGAAGTCGCAGGTTCGCAGCGTGTACCGCAAGATCGGCGTCTCCAGCCGGGCCGAGGCCGTCGCATGGGCGCGACAGGCAGGTCTCGGCATCAGCTGAGGTCGGGTGGTGCGGGCCCCGCCCGGCGACAGGGGAGGTCGCCGGTGCGGGGCTCTCGCACGTCCGGGGCCGGATGAAAGACTCTGGCCATGACTGCACGCCGCCTCGTGGTCGCCGCCGCGATCGTCGACGACCTCGACCGCCCCGCCCACCTGCTCGCGGCCCGGCGGAGCCGTCCGGCGCACCTGGTCGGCCGGTGGGAGTTCCCGGGCGGCAAGGTCGACCCGGGGGAGACGCCGGTCGAGGCGCTGCACCGCGAGCTGCAGGAGGAGCTCGGCGTGAGCGTGGAGCTCGGCGACGAGGTGTCCGGCCCCGACGACGGCGGCTGGGTCATCACCGACCGCCACCTGCTGCGGCTCTGGCTCGCCGTCGTGACCGACGGCGACCCCGCACCCCTCGTGGAGCACGACGAGCTGCGCTGGCTGGGTCACGACGACCTGCTCGACGTCGACTGGCTCGACGGCGACGTGCGCATCGTGCATGAGCTCGCCGGGTCGCTGGAGCGCGCCGACGTCAATCGGTAGGCGTCCCGGGGGTCGGGTGCGCGGCGACCTCCCGCACCCAGGCATCCACAGCGCGGTGGCTGCGCAGCCGCACCACGCGCACGTGCGGTGCCTCGACGGCGAGGCGCTCGTCCAGGCCGCGCAGCTTGTGCCGCGTGCGCCAGGCCCAGCGCAGGATGTGGTCCTCGTCCGTGAAGAGCGTCCGCAGGGGCGGCTCGACGTTGCCGTTCCACAGCTCGACCCGGCCGAGCCTCCGACGCAGCGTGCGCCAGAGCACCTGTCGCAGGACGACGGGCACGGGCAGGTCGAGCCAGACCAGCAGGTCCGCGCGCCCGAGCAGCAGGGGGCGCACGGCGCCGTACTGCCACTCGCTGACCCAGGAGTCCTGCGCGACGATCGCCCGGACGTCGTCCTCGAACTCCGGCCGGGGCGTCCAGACCGGGCCGTGGTGGAGACTGTCGAGCTCGGTGTACGGGAGGTCGAGGGCGGCGGCGAGGCGTCCGGCCAGCGTCGTCTTGCCCGCGCCTGACGTACCGGCGATGAGGATGCGGTGAGGGTGCCGCGGTGGGGGAGGGGCGTCGTCGTCCGGGGTCGTCTGCAGAGACTGGGGCACCCGCAGAGGCTACGACGCCATCGACCGCGGACTGAAGATTCTTGCCCTGCGCCCAGTGTGTTGGGAAGAATTGCGCCGACTCGCGGAGGGGCGGAGCCGTCGAGCGCGAGGCATCGTTGCCAGGGAGGCCCATGGAGGTGCGGGGATGAAGGTACGACCCACGACCGGCGGCATGCGGCGCCCACGACCCCGCGAGGAGGGTGCGGGTTACGAGCTGCGCACGGACCTGCTCAGCCGGGTGGCGCACGCCCACGACGCGTCGCACTACCTGCTGCGCCCGGAGGCTGTGGCGCGCGCGGACGGTCTGGACGGCGTGGTCGCGGCGATGCGCGAGGCGAGCCGGCGCGGGCTGCCGGTGACGTTCCGCTCGGGGGGCACGAGCCTGTCGGGGCAGGCGTCGGGCGCGGGCATGCTGATCGACACGCGCACGCGGTTCACGCGCGTGGAGGTGCTGGACGGCGGCGAGCGGGTGCGCTGCCAGCCGGGCGCGACGCTGCGGCTGGTGAACGGGCACCTGGCCCGGCACGGGCGGCGCCTGGGGCCGGACCCGGCGAGCGAGATCGCGTGCACGGTCGGGGGAGTGGTGGCGAACAACTCGTCCGGGATGTCCTCGGGCACCACCCGCACGGCGTACCGCACGGTCGAGTCGATGACGGTGGTGCTGGCCGGCGGCACGGTCGTCGACACGGGCGCCGCGGACGCGGACGAGCGGCTGGCGGCGCTCGAGCCGGACCTGCACCACGGCCTGGCGGCGCTGCGGGACCGCGTGCGGTCGAGCCCCGCGATGCGCGCCGAGGTGGAGCGGCAGTTCGCGATGAAGAACACCATGGGCTACTCGGTGAACGCGCTGCTCGACCACGACACCCCGGTGAAGATCCTCGAGCACCTGCTGGTGGGGTCGGAGGGCACGCTCGGCTGGGTCGCGGACGTCACGTTCCGCACCGTGCCGCTGCTGACCAAGGTGGCGACGACGCTGCTGGTCATGGACTCGCTGGAGCGCGCCACGGACGCGCTGGTGCCGCTCGGCGCGACGGGCGCGGAGGCGATCGAGCTCATGGACGCGGCCTCGCTGCGCGTGGCCGCCGCCGACCCGAAGGCCGACCCGTCGATGCGGGCCCTCGCCCAGGGCGCGGGCATCACCGGCCAGACGGCGCTGCTCGTGGAGTACCGCGCCGCCACGGACGAGGGCCTGGCGCCCCTGCAGGACGCCGCCCGCGCGGTCGTCGACGGGCTCGCGCTGGAGCTTCCCGCCACCCTCACGACCGACCCCGCCACCCGCGAGCGCCTGTGGCGGGTGCGCAAGGGCCTGTACACGGCGGTCGCGGGCGCGCGGCCGGCCGGGGCGACGGCGCTGCTGGAGGACGTCGTCGTCCCCGTCCCCGACCTGACCGCCACCGTCCGCGACCTGGGGGGCCTGTTCGCCCGGCACGGGTACGACGGCACCCTCAACGACGAGGCGGTGACCTTCGGGCACGCGAAGGACGGCAACCTGCACTTCATGATCTCGCCGCGCCTGGGCGACGCGGCCGAGCTGGACCGGTACGCGGCGTTCAGCGACGACCTCGTGGACCTCGTGCTCGGCCACGGCGGCTCCCTCAAGGCCGAGCACGGCACGGGCCGCATCATGGCGCCGTTCGTGCACCGCCAGTACGGCGACGACCTGTACGCCGTGATGCGCGAGATCAAGCGCCTGTTCGACCCGCGGAACGTGCTCAACCCGGGCGTCGTCATCACCGACGACCCGCAGGAGCACCTGCGCGACCTCAAGGTGGAGGCGTCGGCCGGCGGCGAGGACGCCGCGCTCGTGGACCGCTGCGTGGAGTGCGGCTACTGCGAGCCCGGCTGCCCGTCGCGCACCGTCACGACGACTCCCCGCCAGCGCATCGCCCTCCTCAAGGAGCTGGCCGTGGCGCCGCCGGAGGAGCGGGAGGAGCTGCAGCGCGCGTACGAGTACTGGGGCGTGCAGACCTGCGCGGCGGACTCGATGTGCGTCGAGGCCTGCCCGGTGGGCATCGACACGGGCGTCGTGATGAAGGGGCACCGCGCGCGGTCCAACCCCGCCCTCGTGCAGAAGGGCGGCGAGGCGCTCGCGGGCAGCTGGGGGCCGGTGGTGGACGTGCTGCGCGGCGCGCTGGGCGTCGCGGCGAAGGTGCCGACCCCGGTCGTGCGGGCGGCGTCGGAGGTGGCGCGCGGCCTCGTCGGGACGGACGTCGTGCCCCGCGTGGACGACGACCTGCCCGGGCCCGGGCTCCGGCGCGAGGCCGACGACCTCCCGGCGGCCGACGGTGGCGCGCCCCGGGCCGTGCTGTTCGCGTCGTGCATGGGGGAGCTGTTCGCCCCGGCGCCCCGGGGCCTGCCGGACTTCGACGGGGGCACGGTCGGTGCCGAGTACGCCATCCGCACCCTGTGCGAGCGCGCCGGGATCGGGCTCGCCGTCCCGGAGGGGATCGGCGGGCTCTGCTGCGGCACGCCGTGGGTGAGCAAGGGCCTGCCCGACGGCGCGGCGCGGATGGCGCGGCAGGTGCTGGACGCCCTGTGGACGGCGACGCGCGGCGGCGAGCTGCCGGTGGTGTGCGACGCGTCGAGCTGCACGCACGGCCTGGTCGAGACGCCGCACCACCTCGCTGGCGAGGACGCCGAGCGGTTCGCGCGGCTGCGCATCGTCGACGCCGTGACGTTCGTGCGCACCGACGTGCTGCCGGCCCTCGCGGAGCGCGGGGTCGAGATCGAGTCGCAGGACAGCGTCGTCGTGCACCCCACGTGCGCCACGGTGCACCTCGGCGCCGTGGACGACCTGCGTGCGGTGGCGGCCGCCGTCGCGGACGAGGCGGTCGTGCCCGCCGCGTGGGGGTGCTGCGGCTTCGCCGGCGACCGGGGGATGCTGCACCCGGAGCTCACCGCGGCCGCCACGCACGCCGAGGCGACCGAGGTCCTCGCGGGCGGCCGGGCGGACGCCTACGTGTCGAACAACCGCACCTGCGAGATGGGCATGACGCGCGCCACCGGCCGCGACTACGTCCATGTCCTGGAGCTGCTGGAGGCGGCCACGCGGTCCGCGGCAGGATGACGAGGGTGAAGACGACCATCCTCTTCGACCACGACGGCGTGCTGGTGGACACCGAGCCCTGGTACTACCGCGCGGGGGAGCGGGCCCTCGCGGACGTCGGCTTCACGCAGGACCGGGACCAGTACCTGCGCGACATGGCCGACGGCAACCCCACCTGGGCCCAGGCTCGGGCGGCGGGCGTCGACGAGGCGACCATCGACCGCCAGCGCGAGGCGCGTGACGCCTACTACCAGGAGTACGTGCGCACCGAGCGCATCGAGATCGACGGCGTCGCCGAGGCCCTCGACGAGCTGTCCCGGCACGCGCGGATGGCCGTCGTGACGACGGCGCGGCGGGCGGACCTCGAGCTCATCCACTCCCACCGCGACATCCTGCGGCACATGGAGTTCGTCCTCGCCCGCGAGGACTACGCGCAGGCCAAGCCGCACCCGGAGCCCTACCTCACCGGCCTGGCGCGCTTCGGCGCCACCCGGGAGGAGACGCTGGTCGTGGAGGACTCGGCCCGCGGCCTGCGGTCCGCCGTCGCCGCCGGCATCGACTGCGCCGTCGTCCACCACGACTTCACGGCCTCGCAGGACTTCTCGGGCGCCCGCCACCGCATCGCCACCCTCGCCGAGCTGACGGACCTGGTCCGCGGCGCGAGCTGAGCCGGCCCCGCCCGCGGGCGGGGGCGTCGGGCGGCGCCCGGGCCTGGCAGGATCGCCCCCGGTCGTGCGGGCAGCGTGTCGGCGATCAGTGCCTCCGCGCCCGAAAGGTGCCCCGATGTCCCCGAGCAGTGCCTTCCCCCGCCTGTCCGCCGTCCCCGGAACCGGTGCCGAGCTGGACCAGGTCCTGGGGCTGACCTCCTCCGAGCCGGTGTGGCGGCTGCCGGCCGACGCCTACCGGGCGGAGGCCGCCCAGCGGCAGTACCGGCCGGAGTGGACCTGGGCCGCCTGGGGCCCGGACGGCCGGGTCCTGGCCCGCGCCCTCTGGTGGGGGCAGGGCGACAGCGCGCACCCGCTCGCGCTGGACTGCCTCGCCGTGGCCGACGACGTGCCCGCCGTCGACCGCGCGTCGCTCGCGGCCGCGCTCCTCGACGCGGGGCACGCGGCCTTCCTCGAGGCCGGCGCGGACGCCCCGCCCCTGTACAACCTCATGAAGCTGCCCGGCGGGTGGCGGGAGGACCCGGCGCACGTCGCCGCCGTCGCCTGGCGTCAGGAGGCCGCCCGCCGCGCGGGCCTGACCGTGGAGGTCGAGCGGCTGCAGTTCGAGTGGACGCCCGAGGCGCCGCTCCCCGCGGCCCCGGAGCGGCTGGTGTTCTCGCCCGAGCCGGACGACGAGGCGTTCCTCGCGGCGATGCGCCGCGTCGCGGAGGGCACCCTCGACGCGCACACGCTGGAGAGCGAGGCGGCCCACGGGCCGGAGGCCACCGCCCGCGAGAGCCTGGAGTTCTACCTCGACCGGCCCGGGAAGCGGGAGTGGTGGCGCCTCGCGCACACCCCGGACGGCGCGCTCGCCGGCCTCGCGATCCCGTCGGCCACGCCCTACGCCCGCAACGTCGGCTACCTCGGCGTCGTCCCGGAGCTGCGCGGGCGCGGGTACGTGGGGGAGATCCTCGCGGCCATCACCCGCTTCCACGCCGCGGACGGCGCGGAGCGCGTCACCGCCACGACCGACCTCGGCAACCACCCGATGGCGGCGGCGTTCGCCCGCGCCGGGTACACGAGCACCGAGGTCCGCCTCATCTTCTCGGCTCCCGTCCACCCGGGCTGAGCCGGCGCCGCCCGCCCGATACCGTGGGCCCATGCGCACCACGCGACCCGGAACCCTGCTGGCCGTGGGCCTCGGCGTGCTGGTGGTGATCACCGTGCTGCTGTTCACCGTGCCGCTCCACGACGGCGTCGAGATGGTGCTGCAGGTGCTGTGGGTCGCCCTCGTCGTCGTGCTGTCGTGGAGCACGTCGCGGCTCATGCGGCGGCGGCAGCGGGAGGGCGTGGGCCGCGTCAAGGCAGACGGCGCCGGCGAGACGGACGAGCTGCGTCAGCTCGACCGCCGCACGCTCACCGGGCAGGACAAGCAGCCGCCGCACGTGCGGTGACCTGCCCGCCCGGCCCCGCTCGGCCGGTCACCGCTCGGCCGGTCACCGCTCGGCCGGTCACCTGTCGGCGGGGTGCACCACCATCGCCGCCCCGCCGCCGCGGCGGCGGGGCTCGGAGACGGCGGTGAGCAGCCCGTCGTCGCCGATCTGGATGGCGGTGGCGGCGCCGATCTCGGCGGCGGACGTGAACTGGTCGCCCGACGGCACCAGGGTGTGCCCGTAGGCCTCGACCGCGGGGCCGTAGGCGGCGATGAACTCCGGCTCGGCCGTCACGGCCGCGGTGTTGCGCTGGGACGCGCGCGGTGCCGCGAGCGCGTCCCCGATGGGCATGCCGCGGTCGAGGTGGTTGGTGAGCGTCTGCAGCACCGTCGTGATGATCGTGGAGCCGCCGGGGGAGCCGAGCGCGAGCACCGGCTCGCCGTCGCGCAGCACGATCGTCGGCGCGATCGACGACCGCGGCCGCTTGCCCGGCTCGATGCGGTTCGGGTCGTCGGGGGCCCACACGGTGGTGAAGTCCGTGAGCTCGTTGTTGAGCAGGAAGCCGCGGCCCGGCACGAGCATCCCGGACCCGCCCGTCTGCTCGATCGTCAGCGTGTACTCGACCACGTCGCCCCAGCGGTCCACGACGGTGAGGTTGGTGGTGGAGACGTTCTCCGTGTCGGAGTCCGCGGGCGCCACGGTCTCGCCGCAGTCCGGGTCGTCGGCGTTCACGTCGCCGGGGGCCACCGGCTTCACGGCGGCCACCTCGGGGTCGAGGAGGCAGGCGCGCTCGGCGGCGAAGTCGTCGGAGAGCAGCGTGTCGAGGGGGACGTCGACGAACGCCGGGTCGCCCACGTAGGCGCCACGGTCGGCGAACGCCAGGGCGCTCGCCTCGAGGTAGTGGTGCAGGTAGGCGGCGTCGTCCATGCCCGCCAGGTCGAACGTCTCCAGGATGTTCAGCGCCTCGCCCACGGTCGAGCCGCCGCTGGACGACGGCGCCATCCCGTACACGTCGAAGTCGCGGTAGTCGGAGACGGCCGGGTCCTGCAGCAGGGCCTCGTAGCCGGCCAGGTCGGCGACGTCCAGGTATCCGGGCGGCACGGGGAGGTCCGTGGCCGGGTCGGAGCGCGGGTGCTGCACGACGTCCGCCATCTCCGCCGCGAGCGGGCCACGGTAGAAGGCGTCGGTGCCGTGCCTGGCGAGCAGGTCGTACGTGTCCGCGAGGTCGCGGTTGCGGAACACGCTGCCGACGGCGGGCGGCGCCCCGCCCGGCAGGTACAGCGCGGCCGTGTCGGGGAACGCGGCGAACCGCTCCGCGTTCGACGCCGTCTGGTCGTGGAACGTCTGGTCGACGACGAACCCGCGCCGCGCCAGCTGCGTCGCCGGCTTGAGCGCCTTCTTCAGCGAGTACGTGCCCCACTCGTCCAAGGCCGTCGCCCACGTGGCGGGCGTGCCCGGCGTGCCGACGGAGACGCCGCTCGTCACCAGGTCCGGCGTGAACGGGTACGGCCGGCCCGTCCCCGGGTCGATGAACGCGTCCGTCGGCATGTCGCCCGGCGCGGTCTCGCGGCCGTCGATCGTGTGCACCTCGCCGCTGCGGGCGTCGTAGTAGACGAGGTACCCGCCGCCGCCGATCCCCGCGCTGTACGGCTCCGTGACCCCGAGCGCCGCGGCCGCCGCCACCGCCGCGTCCACCGCGTTGCCGCCCTTGCGCAGCACGTCCAGCCCCACCCGGCTCGCCTCCGGGTCCACCGTGCTGATCGCACCGCCGTACCCGACGGCGGTGGGCACCTTCACGTCGTCGCGCGGGTCGGCGCTCGCGGTCGTCGTGGCGGCCGTGCTGCCGACGACGGCGGTCGTGGCGACCAGCGCGGCGCCACCGAGGGCGGCCCCGATCCGGGTACGGGCCGGCGAGCGGGTGGAACGACGGTGGTCCATGGCTGACTCCGGTGACGGTCGGTCTCGCGGCTATCGCTCCCCACAGTGGCGGAGAACGGGCGCCGTCGCGCGCCGAGGTCGTCGTCGCGCCGTCGCGGCTGCGGGCCGAAGTCGTCGGGCGGGTGGGATCGGGCGAACCCCCGCGGCACCGGCCACGTCACCGGTCGGCGGATACGATCCACGGGTGCCGACGATCAAGGACGTAGCGCGCCATGCGGGCGTCACACACGCCGTGGTGTCGCGCATCCTCAACGGCGACACATCGCTGCGGGTGCGGCCCGAGACGCGTGAGCGCGTGCTGGCCGCGGCGGCCGAGCTCGAGTACATCCCGCACCACGCGGCGAAGGCGCTCCGCGAGTCCCGCGCGGGCGCGATCGGGCTGGCTGTGCACGATCTGAGCAATCCCGTGTACGGCGAGGTGATCAAGGGGGCGCAGGAGGCTCTGAGCGCCCACCACTCCGTCCTCATGCTCGCCGACGCGGCCGAGCTGCACCGTGACGCGGCGGCCTTTCGCCGTTTCGTGGCGAGCGGCGCGATCGACGCGTTGCTGCTGCTGCCCGCAGGGGACGACTCCGACGCCGCGATCGCCCGGGACGCGGCGGCGCGCATCCCGACCGTGCTGGTCAACGAACGGTCTGCCGACTACCAGAGCGTCAGCGCGGACGAGTACGCCGCCGGCGCGCTCGCCGTGGAGCACCTGGCGGGGCTGGGGCACCGCGACATCGGGCTCCTGCACCTCGACGGGGCGACACGCCGCGGCTCGGACCGCATCGACGGGCACGTCGCCGGCCTTCGCGAGCACGGCCTCGAGCTGGACGAGCGTTGGGTCCTCGACGGCGGGCACGAGCCGGAGACCGGCCGGGAGGCGCTGCGTGAGCTGGTGGCTCGAGGCCCGCTGCCGTCGGCCGTCGTCGTGCACAGCGTCCAGGCCGCGGTGGGCGTGCTGCTCGGGGCGAAGGGGCTGGGGATCCAGGTGCCGGAGGAGCTCTCGATCGTCGGGTTCCACGACATGCGGTTCGCCGCCTACCTCGAGCCGGCGCTGACGGTCGTGCGGCTGGGGCTGCGCGAGATGGGTGCGGCCGCGGTCGAGACCGCGATGCGCCTGCTGGACGGTCAGGCGGTGGAGCGCCATGTGAAGGTCACCGAGCCGGCGCCGAGCCTCGTCGTGCGCGGCTCCACCTCGCCCCCGCGGCCTGCCGTGACGCCCGCGGCGCGCTGACCGGCCGAGCGCCGACGACTCCCGAACCGATGCCGAGGGTCCCTTGGCGACATCGTTAACACGTGTTACCGTCGCTCTCGCCCACGCCGGACGGCGTCCGTACGAGCCCGTCCCCCCGACACGTCAAGGAAGACGCCACATGTCGACAACAACCCTCAGCAGGCCCCGGATCGTCGCGGCGGCAGCCGCCGGAAACTTCGTGGAGTGGTACGACTTCGCGATCTACGGGTACTTCTCGGCCGTCCTCGCGAAGGTCTTCTTCCCCGAGAGCGAAGGGGTCGTCGGCCTGCTCGCCACGCTGGCGATCTTCGCGGCGGCATTCGTCCTCCGGCCCGTCGGCGCCCTGGTGTTCGGCCACCTCGGGGACCGTCACGGACGGCGCTGGGTCCTCTCCGTGGTCATCCTCCTGATGGCGGGGGCGACCACCCTGATCGGGGTCCTGCCGTCGTACGCGCAGATCGGTGCCTTCGCGCCCGCCGCCCTCACCGTCCTGCGACTGGTCCAGGGATTCTCGGCGGGCGGTGAGTTCGGCGGTGCCGCGTCGCTCCTGTTCGAGACCGCCAAGGACGGTCGCCGCGGCCTGATGGGCTCGGCGCAGCCCGCGAGCATCGTCGCCGCCCTCGCCGTCTCCGCGGGGCTCGGTGCCGCGCTGACCTCGGCGATGAGCGAGGAGTTCCTGTACAGCTTCGGGTGGCGCATCCCCTTCCTCCTCTCGCTGCCCCTGGGTGTCGTGGGGTGGTACATCCGCCGCCGCATCGACGAGTCCCCGGCGTTCGTCGAGCTCCAGGCGACGGACTCGCTGGAGGAGGCCCCGATCAAGGAGGTCTTCCGCTCCAGCTGGCGCATGATCGTGGCGGGCACCGCCGCGATCGTGTCCTGGACCGCCGGCGGCTACGTGACCCTCCAGTTCCTGCCCACCTTCTTCGAGGGGGTCCTGGAGCGTCCGCTCCACCAGGGCCTGACGGCCTCGCTCGTCGGGCTCACCGCGTACGCGGGCTTCGTCGTGCTCGGCGGCTGGCTGTCCGACCGCTTCGCCCGCTGGAAGGTCATGCTCGTGGGCGCGGTCCTGCTCGCGGTCCTCGCGATCCCCTGCTACCAGCTGCTCGTGGTGGGCACGCCCGCGGCGATCGGCGCCGCGGTGCTCCTCTTCGCCGCCGCCCTCGGACTGGTGGCCGGGCCCACCCCGGCGCTGCTGTCGGAGCTCGCCCCTGACAAGGTGCGGACCTCGTTCCTCGGCATCGTCTACGCCGTCGCGAACGCGGCGTTCGGCGGCGTGGCCCCCTACATCGTCGTGGCGCTCGTGTCGTCGACAGGGTCGCTGCTGGCCCCCGCCTACTACCTGATCGTCCTGCAGGTCGTCGCGATCGCCGGACTCGTCGCGGTCGGTGTCCACCAACGGAACGTCGCCCGGCGCCCGGTGCTCCAGACCGCGGTCTGACCGGCCCCATGCACCCCTGACCGAAGGAGTACCCCGGCATGCCGACCACCACCCTGCGCGGGCTGATCTGGGACCACCCACGAGCCGTCGACCCCATTCTCCGGGCCACCGACGAGCACGAAGCCCGTACGGGCACGACGGTGGCGTGGACCGCACGCCCGCTCGAGGAGTTCGAGGACGTCCCGCTCGACGAGCTGGCGGAGGACTTCGACGTCCTGGCCATCGACCACCCCTTCGTCGGGGACGCCGCGCGCAACGGCGCCCTCGCGCCGCTGTCGGAGCTTGTCGCGGCCGGCGAGCTGGACCGGCGCGACCGCGACTACGTCGGGCCGAGCCTCCGGAGCTATCTCTGGGAGGGGCGGCTGATGGCCCTCCCGGTCGACGCGGCGTGCATGGTGAGCGCCGCCAGGACCACGGGAGGTGCGGGCGTCCTGCCCCGCACCTGGCAGGACGCGGTCCTGCACCTGGCGTCGCTCGGGCCGGAGCGCACCCTGCTCGCCGCGAACCCCACGCACCTGTGGGGGACCTTCCTCTCGATGTGCGAGGCCGTGCACCAGGGCGGTCGGGCCGGCGACCGGCCGGCGTGGTGGGGCGACGGCGGACTGGACGAGGACACCGCGCTCGGCGCCCTCGACCTGCTCCGGGACGTCCTGGCGCTGGTGCCCGAGCGCTCGTTCGGCGCCAGCCCGATCCAGGTGCTCGACGAGCTCGCCGGAGCGGGTGCGGCCGTGTACTCGCCCCTCGTCTTCGGCTACGTCACGTATGCGCTGGAGCGGCCGGGTGCCGCGCGCGTCGCGTTCGGGGACGCGCCGTCCGGCGCGCCGGGGACGCCCACGGGCTCCCTCACCGGCGGGGTGGGGCTCGCCGTGTCGGCACGCTCGACGAACCTGCAGGAAGCTGCGGACTTCGTCCTCCTCGCGACGTCGCCCGACGTCCAGGCGGGAAGCTACGCCGCCGCCGGCGGCCAGCCCGCCGCCGCCCGGGCCTGGCACGACCCCGGGACCGACCGGCGCGCGGGCGGCTTCTTCGGCGGCACGCTCGCGACCATGGAGCGGTCCTTCCTGCGCCCGCGGGGCCCGGGCTACCCGCGGTTCCAGCGCGCCGCGGCGACGGCGCTGCACGACCTGATCCGCGGGGGTGCGAGGGACGCGCAGGTCGTCGCGCACCTCGACGAGCTCTGGGCGGGCGCTCGTGTCGGCTAGCCCACGCCTCGCCGGGACGCTCCCCGCCGTCCTCCGGGCGACGTACGAGCGGCACGCGGACGCCCCCGCGCTGTGGCACGACGGCCGCTGGCTGTCGTTCGCCGAGACCGCGCGGGTCGCCGCCGGGATCCGGGCGGTCCTCGCGGAGCGCGGGGCCGGGCCCGGGGACCGGGTCGTCGTGCACCTCGGGAACGGCGTCACGGCTCGGCTCGTCGACCAGGCGCTGCTCGGCCACGGCCTCGTCCGGGTGGCCGTGTCGGCACGGCTCCACGTGCGCGAGGTCGCGGCCATCGCCGCCGACTCGCGGGCGGCCGTCGTGTGCGGTGACACCGGGGAGGTCGCCCAGCTCCGGGCCGCGCTGCGCGAGGTCGGGTCGGCCGCCGTCGTGCTGGGGCTGGACCCCGACCAGCCGCCCGACGGCTCGTCGGCGTCCGACGAGCCGACGGCCCCGGGCCGCCTGCACGACGACGACGTCGCCATGCTCATGTACACGTCGGGCACGACCGGTGACCCGAAGGCGGCGGTGGTGACCCAGGGGGCGTGGGCGGCCCGTACCCGGGCGTCCCTCGCCCTGCTGCCGCGGCTCACAGAGGCCGACACGGTGGTCCTCGCCGCGCCGATGGCGCACTTCGCCGGGTCGGTGGCCCTCGACTGCCTGACGCAGGGTGCCCGCACCGTGGTCGCGCCGCGGTTCGACGCCGATGCCGTCCTCGACCTCGTGCAGGCGCACGACGGCACGGTGGTGCCGCTCGTGCCCGTGCTGCTGGCACGGCTGGTCGACGCGGCGGTACGGCGGCCGACCGCGGGCGGGAGCCTGCGCAGCCTCCCGTACGGCGGCTCGGCCGTGGGCACGGACACGCTGGTCCGCGCCTCCCGCCGCTTTCCCGGGACGCTCACCCAGTTCTACGGCCTCGCCGAGGCGCTCGCGCCGCTCACGGTGCTCACCCCCGAGGAGCACGACGCCGCGGCGGAGGCGCTCGTCGCCGGCGGCCCGGACGTCGCCTGGGCGCGCGGACGGCTCGCGTCGGCCGGCCGCTTCGTCGACGGTGTCCGGCACCGGGTCGACGACGGTGAGCTCGCCGTGCGCGGCCCGGCCGTCATGCCCGGCTACTGGGGCCGGCCGGACCTCGACGCCGAGGTGCTCCGCGACGGGTGGTTCGCGACCGGGGACCGCGCCAGCATCGACGACGACGGCTATCTCCGGCTGGCCGGGCGCGGCGCCGACGCCATCGCGTCCGGCGGGTTCACCGTCCACCCGCGCGAGGTCGAGCGGGTGCTCGAGCGGGTCACGGGGGTGGCCGACGTCGCCGTCGCCGGAGTACCGGACCCCCGGTGGGGCGAGGCCGTCCACGCGTTCGTCGTCGTCGATCAGGACGGACCGCTGCGGGACCCCGAGGTCCTGGCGGCGGCGCTGCGCGACGCGTGCACGGCGGCCATCGCCTCGTACAAGAAACCGCGTCAGATCCATGTGCGCGCCACGCTGCCGCGCAACCACCACGGCAAGGTCGACCGGCGGGCCCTGCGCGCCTCGGTCGAGCCCGAGCCGGTATCCGAGGAGAACGACTCATGACCCAGGCACTCGAGGGGATCCGCGTCCTCGACTTCACGCAGATGATGCTCGGCCCGTACGGCACGCAGATGCTCGCGGACCTCGGCGCGGACGTCATCAAGGTGGAACGCCCCGCGGGGGAGTGGGAACGCGGGCTGGAGATGATGGGCGACCTGGTCGCCGGTGAGTCGGCGGCCTTCCTCGCGATGAACCGCAACAAGCGGTCGGTCGCGCTCGATCTCAAGGACCCCGCTGCGCGGGCGGCCCTGCTGCGGCTCGCGGAGACCTGCGACGTCGTCGTGGAGAACTTCCGCCCGGGCGTGCTGGACCGGCTGGGGCTCGGCTACGACGATGTCCGGGCGGTGCGGCCCGACATCGTCTACTGCTCGGGCTCCGGGTGGGGGCAGAACACGCCGTTCGCCCGAGAGGGCAGACCCGGCCAGGACCTCCTCATCCAGGCCATGTCGGGGCTCGCGGCCGCCACCGGTCGCCGTGGCGACCCGCCGACGCCGGCAGGGACGGCGATCGTCGACCACGCCACGGCCCTCACGCTGGCCAACGGCGTCCTCGCCGCCCTCGTGGCGCGCGAGCGGCACGGCGTCGGACAGCGCGTCGAGGTGGACCTCTACTCCACCGCGATCGCGATGCAGTGCCAGGAGATCTCGGCGTTCCTCAACCAGGACGAGGCCTACGAGCGGTCCGAGGAGGGCATCGGGCAGGCATGGCTCTCCGCGCCGTTCGGCGTCTACGAGGCGCGGGACGGCTGGGTCGCGCTGGCCATGGCTCCGCTGGACGTGGTCGCCGCCGTCGTGGGCGACCCGTCCCTCGCGGACCTCGACCCCTGGGCCGAGCGCGACGAGGTCAAGCGCCTGCTCGAGGGACACCTGCGCCGAGAGCCGGCCGCCCACTGGGTCCGGGAGCTCGGGGCCGCCGGGCTCTGGGCGGCGCGGGTGCGGACGACCCAGGAGGCCGTCGCCGAGCTCCAGGAGCAGGGCTCCGACCTCCTCGTCACCACCGACGGCCCCGACGGCACGCCCATCTCGCTGATCGGCTGTCCCGTCACTCTCAGCGAGACCCCCTGGCAGCTGCGCCTGCCCCCGCCCCGCGTGGGTGAGCACACGGCAGAGGTGCTGCGCGAGGTGCTCACCGACGACGAGGTCGCACGACTCACGACGACCGCGACCACCACCGGCGAGAGGACCCCGACCCATGGCTGACCAGCGACGTGTCCACCCGCACCTCGTGGTCCACGACGACGGCGCGGTCCGCGTCCTGCGGATCGACCGGGAGGAGAAGCTCGGTGCCTTCTCCGGTTCGCTCGTCGCGGCTCTCGGGCGCGAGGTCGCCGCGCTGCAGGACGCGGAGGACGTGCGCGCCGTCGTCCTCACGGGGACCGGCAAGGGCTTCGTGGCCGGTGCCGACATCGGCGAGTACGCGACGTCGGGCCGGGCCGAGTTCGAGGCGTATCAGCACCGTTCGCGCCTCGTCTTCGACGCCCTGAGCGCGCTGCCGCAACCGACCGTCGCCGCGGTGAACGGCTATGCCTTCGGCGGGGGTTTCGAGATCGCGCTCTGCTGCGACGTCATCCTGTGCTCGTCCAACGCCCGGTTCGGGCTGCCGGAGGTCCGGCTGGGACTGGTCCCCGGCGGGGGAGGGCCGCCACGGCTGGCCCGCGAGTTCGGCACCCGGTGGACCAAGGAGCTGGTCATGACCGGGCGCACCGTCTACCCGGAGGAGGCGCGTGCCCGCGGCGTCGTCGCGCGGGTGGTCGAACCGGACCAGCTGTCGGGCGCGGCGCTCGAGCTGGCCACGACGCTCGCGGAGCTGCCGGCCGAGGCGGTGCGTGTCGCGAAGCGACGGATCGACCTCGGCCGGGAGCAGGACCTCGAGGCGGCACTCACCGACGACCAGACGGCCCTCGGTGAGCTGTTCGAGACGCCGGACGCGCGCGAGGGGATCGAGGCCTTCCTCGAGAAGCGCCCGCCGGTCTTCGCCCGGCCGCCGCTCGGCTGATGAAAAGTTTCCCTGCCTGTTGACATCATGAAAGTTGATGGCAACCTGGACGCGGGACGCTGCGACGGCGCACGTCCCGGCCCGACCAGCGGAGGATCCGATGAGCCGAGCTCTGCCCCCTGCCCGACGCCCAGCGACCGTCCCGGCAGGGATCGGCGTCCTGCTCGGCCTGGCGATGGCGGTCCCCGCCGGCGCCGCCGCGGCCGCGACGCCCGACCCCGACCTGCCGGTCGCGACCGCCGACCTCGCGCCCGCCGTGGCCACGGCGCTGCGCGACGACGTCGTGGACGTGCCGCTCGACGACGGCGGCGCGGCCATCGTCACCGAGCGCACGGAGCGGCTGATCGCCCCCGGCCTCGAGCTCACCGAGTTCGCGCGGGTGTCCGCCGCGGGCTGGCTGAGCGGCGAGGTGCTGGTCGCCCACCTCGGGCAGGACGACGGACCGCGGCTCGGCTACCTCGGCCCGGACGCCGTCGCCGGCAACGCCACCGTGAGCGAGATGGCCGCCGACCGCGGTGCCGTCGCGGCGGTCAACGGCGACTTCTTCGACATCAACAACTCCGGCGCGGCCCTCGGCGCCGCGGTGGACGACGGCACCCTGCTGAAGTCGGCGACCCCCGGGCGCGAGAAGGCCCTGACGGTCGACACGTCCGGCGTCGCGCGGCTCGCGGAGCTCTTCCTGGAGGGCACCGTCTCCTTCGGCTCGGGCGCCGGCGCGCGCGAGCTGCCCGTCGCCGGGCTCAACGTCACCGGCGTCCCGGCCGGCGGCGTCGCCGTCTTCGACGCCGCCTGGGGCGACGTGGCGCGCACGCGCCCGCTGGGCGCGGGGGAGCAGGGCGTCGAGGTGCAGGTCCGTACCGCGGACGGTGCGACCACGGGGACCGTCGTCTCCGTCGGGACGCCGGGTGCGGGCCGCCTGCCCGCCGACGTGCGGGCCGTCGTCGCCCGCCCGGGCGCCGCGGCCGACGCGCTCAAGGCGCTCGCGCCCGGCGCCGAGGTGTCCCTCGCCTACGGGCTGCGCGAGGACCTCGGCGAGATCCGCACCGCCATCGGCGGCGACCCGGACGACTGGCTGCTCGAGGACGGCGAGGTCACGTCGTCCACCAGCGACTTCGCGACGCTGCGGCACCCGCGCACGGCCGTCGGGATCAGCGCGGACGGCGGCACGGCCTACCTCGTCGTCGTCGACGGGCGGCAGGCGCAGAGCATCGGCGCGTCGCTGCCGGAGCTCGGCCGGTTCCTCGGCCAGCTCGGCGCCGACGACGCGATCAACCTCGACGGCGGCGGCTCCACGACGATGGTCGCGCGGCTGCCCGGCGACGCCGGCACCAGCGTGCTCAACAGCCCGTCCGACGGCACCGAGCGGCTCGACGCCAACGGCCTCGGCCTGTTCACCCCCGAGGGCTCGGGCGAGGTGCACGGGTTCGACGTCCGCGCGGCCGTCCCCACCGGGGACGCCCCGGCGACCGACGCGCTGCGCGTCTTCCCCGGCCTGCACCGCACCCTGACGGCGGCCGGCTTCGACGAGACCCGGGCGGCCGTCGACACCCGCCCGGACTCCTGGACGACGAGCGCCGCCGCCGCGGCGACGGTCGCGCGCGGCGAGGACGGCGCGGGCGTCGTCACCGGCGTCGCGGCCGGCACGACGACCGTCCGCGCGGCGGCCCCGGCGTCCGACGGCGTGGCGACGGGCTCCGCGGACCTCACGGTGCTCGGCGAGCCGGTGCGGCTCACGGTCCCCGAGCCCGTGGTGACGCTCCCCGACGACGACGCGACGGCGTCGCTCACCATCGTCGGGCACGACGCCGACGGGTACTCCGCGCCGGTGGAGGCGCGCGACGTGGAGGTCACGGGCGGCGACGGCGTGGCCGCGCTGGAGCCCGCGGCCGACGGGTCGTTCACCGTCCGTGCGCTGCGCCCCTCGGGCGCCGCGAGCTTCACGCTCGCCGTCGGGGACGAGGAGGTCGAGGTCGCCGTGGCGGTCTCGCTGGAGGACGTCGTCGTCGCCGACCTGGCGGACGCCGCCCGCTGGACCTCCGCGAACGACCGGGCCGCCGGCGGCTCGGTCGCCCCCGCCGCCGGGCACGACGGCGCGGCCGGCCTGAAGCTCACCTACGACTTCACGCAGTCCACCGCCACGCGCGGCCAGTACGCCGTGGCCCCCGACGGCGGGATCGTCGTGGCGGGCCAGCCCCGCAAGGTCACGATGTGGATCGACGGCGACGAGCAGGGCGCCTGGCTGCGCCTGCAGGTGCGCCAGGGCGACGGCGTCGTCACCAACCTCGACGGCCCCACCGTGTCCTGGAAGGGGTGGCGACAGGTCGAGTTCGCCGTCCCGGAGGGCGTCGCGTACCCCCTCACGGTGCAGCGCGTGCGGGTGCTGGAGACGCGCGCGGCCTCCCAGTACAAGGGCGCGCTCACGATCTCGGACGTGCGAGCGCAGGTGCCGCCGGACGTCGACGCGCCGCAGGCCGAGCGCGTCGAGGACCCCGTGGTCGTGGCGGAGGGCGCCACGGACGACGCGCCGCTGCGCGTGGCCGTCCTGTCCGACGCGCAGTTCGTCGCCCGCGACCCGGGTTCCGGCGCCGTGCAGGGGGCGAAGCAGGCGCTGGCCGAGATCGTCGCCGAGGACCCGGACCTGCTGGTCATCAACGGCGACCTGGTGGACGAGGCGTCGCCCGCCGACTTCGACCTGGCCCGCGAGGTGCTCGACGAGGGTCTCGCCGACGCCGACTTCCCCTGGTACTACCTGCCGGGCAACCACGAGGTCATGGGCGGCTCGATCGCGAACTTCGAGGACGAGTTCGGCGAGCGCACGCACGTCGTCGACGTGCCCGACCCGCGCGACCCCGACGGCGGCACCACGCGCCTCGTGATGCTGGACTCGTCCAGCGGGCGGCTCGGCAGCGACTTCGCCCAGCTGCGTGCCCTGCGGGACGCGCTCGACGACGCGGCGTCGGACGACGCCGTCACCGGCGTCGTGACCCTCTTCCACCACCCGCTGGACGACCCGCTGCCCACCAAGGCCAGCCAGCTCCAGGACCGGGTGGAGGCCCGGACGCTGCGCGCGTGGTTCGAGGACTTCCGCGAGACGTCGGGCAAGCAGGTCGCGTCCGTCGGGTCGCACGTGGGCGTCTTCCACGCGGGCACCGAGGACGGCATCCCCTACGTCGTCAACGGCAACTCCGGCAAGAGCCCGGCGAGCACGCCGGCCGACGGCGGCTTCACCGGCTGGTCGATGGTGGGGATCGACCCGGCCGCGCGGGGCACCGGCGACGGCGGCTGGTTCTCCTGGGAGGTCAACGCCCGCGCCGCGAGCGTCGCGGTGAGCGGGCCCGAGGAGCTCGCCGTGGGCACGTCCGGCCAGGTCAGTGCCCTGCTCACGCAGGACGGCACCCGCGAGGTGCCGGTCGCGTGGCCGGTCTCCTCGCGCTGGGGCGGTGACCGGGTGTTCGTCGGGTCGGCCGACGACGCCCCCCGCGGCACCGTCCTCGCCCTCGACCCGGTCACCCACGAGGCGACCGCCGTCGCCCCCGGCCGCGCGACCGTCGAGGTCGAGGTGAACGGTGTCGTCGGGACGCGCGAGGTGCTGGTGCCCGCGGGGGCGCCCGGCCAGGCGCGGATCAGCGACGACAACGGCTGGGACACGGGCCTGCGCGACGGCGACTACGACGTCCTCGTCGACCTCTGGTGGGGCGAGAACGCCACCAGCATGCGGCTCTACGAGGACGGAGCGCTGATCCACACGGAGAAGCTGACGCACGGCGGCACCGGCGCCCAGCGGGTCGCCGTCCCCGTCACCGGCAAGAGGAACGGCGCGTACGAGTACACGTGCGAGCTGGTCAACGCCGCGGGCACCACCCCCTGCGCCGGCAGCCACACGGTGCGGGTCACGGACGCGAACCCGGGCACGCCCACGCTGTCGCACGACAACGGCGACGGGGACGGCGACTACGCCGTCACCATGCACAAGTGGTGGGGCACGCAGGCCACCGGGTACGTCCTGTACGAGGACGGCGTCGAGGTGGACCGGCAGGAGCTCGTGCCGGGGACCGGGGGAGACGCGCAGTCGGCCACGACCGTCCTCACCGCCCGCGCCGCCGGCGCGCACCGGTACGTCGCGGTGCTCACCAACGCCGCGGGCGAGACGCGCAGCAAGGAGCTCACGGTGCGCGTGCGGTGACGTCCGGGGAGTCGCCCGCCGCGGTCGTTGGCCCCGCCCGCGGCGGGCGGCATATCCTCGGACCATGAGCGACTTCCAGGTCAACCCGCGCGTCAAGTCCGAGCCCACCGGTGCCGTCCTCGGGCGCTTCATCGGCGCGTTCGTGCTCTTCCTGGGCGGCCTCGTGCTGTTCGGCTCCGGCGTCTCCGGCGGGAACCCGACCCTGGACCCCTACTTCGTCGTCGGCGGCATCCTCGCCGTCTCGCTGGCCTTCGGCCTGCCGATGATCGGCGCGCACGAGCGCGGCTGACCCCGCCGCGCCGCACTGCCGAACAGGCGGTTGGCACCGGTATGGACCGATCTCTCGCTCCATACCGGTGCCAACCGCCTGTTCGTCGTCCTGCGGGGTCGGTCAGGTCATGACCGGCGCACCGTGAGGACCTCCGAGACGTTGCCCGCCCGGTCCGTCGCCCGGGCCTCGACCCGGTCGTGGGGCCGGATCCCGACCACGTCCTCGTAGCGCGTCCAGGCGGCGCCGTTCACCCGGTACTCCAGCAGCGCGACGCCCGACGCGTCGTCGGTGGCGCCGAGCGTCAGGGACTTCCGGTTCGGGTGGGCCCACGCGAAGGTCACCTCGGGCGCCGTGACGTCGGGCAGCAGGTATGCCCCGGTGCCCTGCACGGCCGTGCGGGTGGTGTCCTCGAGCAGCCACCGGGTGGCGTCGGCCGGGTCGGTGAGGGTGAGGGATACGCCCGAGGTGGTACGGCCGTCGACGTCGAGGGCGCCACCGCTCGCCGCGTTCACGAGCCGCCCGTCGTACTCCTCCGCGGTCGAGGTGTCCGGGACGAACCTCCACCGCTGTCGCGGGTCGTCCGCGTCCGCCTCGACGCCGGCGTACCGGACCTCGGTGTCCGAGACCGCGGCGAGGGCGCCGGAGCCGTCGGACGCCGCGATCGTGTACGCGCCGCCGCCCGCCGGGGCGAGCGACCCGACGCCGTCGCCCCACCGCGACCAGACGACGACGTCGCGCTCGGGGTGGTCGGGGTCGCCGGCGTACCGGTCCACCTGGTACTCGGTGCCGACGCCGGTGGTCACGATCCGGAACGCGTCCGTGGCGAAGTCGACGTCCTGCGCCGTCTCCCGCTCCGGGGCCGGGGGAACCTGGGTGTAGTCGCCGTGGTAGACGTCGGGCGCCGGCTCGTCCCACGGGGCGGGGAGCGTGAGGTCGGCGGGGTAGACCTTGGCGAACAGCGCGTAGGCCTGCGGGTCGTACTCCTTCAGCTCGGCCCGGGTGTTGATGGGGCTGCGTACGCCGTCGGTCCAGTCCGGCTTCTCCGCCATGACGTCGAACCAGATCGCCGAGAGCGTCGCGAAGTACTCGTCGATGTTGCCGATCGCGTAGGTGTTCGGCCACCGACCGGTCGCCCAGGAGTTCTCGTACGCCGCGTACAGCTCGTCGGAGAGGCTCTCGTCCGCGAGCGTCTCGATCCCGACCAGGCGCACGGCGTGGCCGAACTCGTGGACCAGGATGTTCTCGTTCCGGTAGCCCGTGTTGAGGAACGCGTTCTCGTCGTCGCGCGTGCGCAGCACGTTGCGCTCGGAGATCGACGAGACGCAGCCGTTCCACTCGCTGCCGCCGTAACCCTCGACGTCGTACATCTCGGGGTCGTACCCGCCGCGGTGCTCGGGGACGAGGTACGCGTTCTCGCGCGCCGCGTACACCGCCAGGGAGCAGCCGAAGTCGGCCATCCGGTCCGCGATCCCGTTGTCCGTCTTGCCGAGCTGGACGTCCACCTGGGCGGCGGCGAGGTCCAGCGTGGCCGGGTCGACCCGCGGGTCCGCCTTGACCGTGATCCCCGCCCCCGTGGTCACCGACTGCGTGTAGTAGTCGAGCCGGGGGACGCCGGTGTAGGTCACGTCCTGGGCGGGGCGGCCCTCGGCGTCCTCGATGCTCGAGCCGTCGATCGTGAGGGTGAGCGGCTGGTCGGGGTCGAGGGCGCCGGTGTACGCCACGCTCGCGAGGTGCAGGTCGTCGGGGAGCCGCGCCATGCTGTCGGCGTCCGACGCCGCGATCTGCCGGTTGTCCTTGTCGAAGAAGATCGTGTCCGTCGGTCCGGTGGCGGGCTTCGGAGTGAGGGCGACCCTGGTGCCGCCGCTGGTCAGGGTGAGGTTGTCGACGCTGACCGCCGCGGTCTCGTCCACGTAGCGGTCCCAGGAGATCTCGAGGAACTTGCCCTCGTTGATGACGCGGACCTCGGTGACCTGGGGGCCGTCGAACCCAGGGTCCGTCGCCACCGTGCCGTCGGCGGCGACGGGGACGGCCGCCGCGTCCTCGTCCGCGGCGGCCGGCCCGCCCGTCCCTGCGAGCAGCGCCGCGAGCGTCGCCGACGCCGTGAGCGTCGCGGTCAGGGCGGCTCGAGCGCCCCGTTCTCGTCCGTTCTTCACACCAGTCTTCCCTTCGTCTGCGGAGGTCCTGCCTGACGTTGGTGACGCGGGTGTTGCTCGTCCCTGCCCCGGCCGGCGCCGGGGCAGGGACGCCTTCAGACGGACGGGGCCAGCAGGTCCGTCGTCCAGGCCTCGACGCCGGCCGCGTCGATGGGCAGGGCGTCGGAGAGCACCTCGTGCCCGTCGTCCGTGACGAGCAGGTCGTCCTCCAGCCGCACGCCGACGCCGCGCAGCTCCGGCGGCACGGTGAGGTCGTGGGCGTGGAAGTACAGCCCCGGCTCGACGGTCATGACGACGCCCGGCTCGAGGTCGGCGCCCATGTAGTCCTTCCAGTCGCTGTGCGCGCAGTCGTGCACGTCGAGGCCCAGGTGGTGCCCGATGCCGCACACGAGCCAGCGGCGGTGGTGCTGGCCCTGCGGCGACAGCGCCTCGTCGACGGAGACGGGCAGCAGGCCCCAGTCGTGCAGGCCCTCGGCGAGCACCTCCATCGCCGCGTAGTGGAAGTCGAGGTAGTTCACGCCCGGCCGCACGTGCGCCATCCCGGCCCGGTGGCTCTTCTCCACCAGGTCGTGCACGGCGCGCTGCTCGGCGCTGAACCGGCCGGACGGCGGCACGGTGCGCGTGACGTCGGCGGTGTACAGGGTGTCGGTCTCGACCCCCATGTCGAGCAGCAGGGGCGCGTCGGGCAGCACGGGGCCGTCGCAGCGCACCCAGTGCAGCGTGGGGGCGTGCGGCCCGCTGCCGATGATGGTCGCGTAGCCGGGGCCGTTGCCCGTGGTCCGGGCGTGGCGGTCGAACGTGCCCTGCAGCCAGCGCTCGCCGCCCGAGCGCACCGCCGCCGGGATCTCGCGCGCCACCGCCTCGAAGCCGGTCACGGTGTGGTCGACGGCGGCGCGCAGCTGCGCCACCTCCCAGGCGTCCTTGACCATGCGCAGGTCGGAGCAGACCCGGGCGAGCTCGGCGGACCGCTCCAGGCCGTGCCGTGTCACGACGTCCGCCGGCACCCCGCGCCCGGCCCACCAGCCGGACCCGTGCGCGAGGGCCTCGTCCAGGTCGGCCAGGGGCCGCACGGGGACGCCCAGCGCGCGCTCCCACTCGCCGAGACCGGGGGAGGCGCCCACCCACAGCTCGCCGTGCAGGGCGTCGGAGTAGAACGCCGGGTCGCCCGGCCTGGCGGGGGGCGGCGCGAAGAGCACGGCGTCGGTGCCGTGCAGCACGACGACGGCGTCCTCGATCTGGCACCCCGTCAGCCACACGAAGTCGCTGTCGGCGCGGAAGTCGTACGAGGTGTCGTTGCTGCGCACGGGCGCGCGCCCGGCCCCGACGACGACGGTGCGCCCGCCGAGCCGTTCCGCGAGCCGCGCGCGGTGGGCGGCGGCCGCCTCGGCCGCGCCGTCGGGCACCCGGGCGGGCACGACGTCGGTGCCCCAGCCCTCGGCGATCATCGCGTTGAAGGCGGGCACCTCCGTGAGGCGTGGGGTCCGGTTGCCCGCGTGGGGCGGACGGTGGCCCTGGTCGTGGTGCGTCATCGTCGTTCTCCTCCCGCGTCCCGGACGAGCTCCCGCAGGCGCCGCAACACCCGGGGGTCGCCGAGACCGTCGTGCTCGTACTCGTTGGTCACCCAGGCGTGCGAGCCGCCCAGCCTGGACAGGGTGTCGAGCTGCAGGCCCGAGTCCACGTACATGTCGTCGAAGTAGACGGCCGCGGCCAGGGGCACGTCGTTCGCGGCGAGCCGCTCGAGGTCGTACAGCGGGCTCCACCCCGCGCGGGCGGCGAGCGCGTGCACGGCCGGGGCGAACGGCCGCAGCAGCCGCACCTCGTCGAACATCCACGGGAAGGCCATCTCGCCCGTGAGCAGCAGCGGCCGCTCGTCCGGGCCGAACTGCGGCCGCTCGTCGCGGGCCCGCTGCGCCGCCCAGGCGGTCGGGCCGTTCGCCCCGTCGCCGTAGATGGACTCCTGCAGGGTCCAGAACAGCGGGTTCGACGCCGACGACGAGCGCACCAGCACCTGCTCGAGGAACCCGTGCGACAGCCGGCCGGGGCGTACGAACGCGTCGTCGACCAGCCAGTGCAGGCGCTCGGACCCGGGCTTCATCCCCAGGTCGATCCCCAGGGACTGGAACCGGTGCACGGTGAGGGCGTCGCCGTCGGGCAGGCGCACGTCGCCGGCGGCGAGCCGGTCGGCGATCGCGGCGACGGCCTCGACGTCCTGCGGGTACAGGTCGTAGTAGCGGCGGGTCTTGGCCTCCGCGCGGGCGAACGTGCGCCGGTACACCTCGTCGGCGCTCGCCGGCGTCCCCGGGATGCCGCCGGTGACGTAGCAGGCGGTGAGCCCCTCGGGCGCCGTCGACAGGTACGCGAGGGTGATCCAGCCGCCGAACGACTGGCCCAGGCTCGCCCAGCGGCGGCCGTCGTAGTGCGTGCGGCGCACGTGCTCGAGGTCGGCCACGATCGAGTCCGCGCGGAAGCAGGCCAGGTAGTCCGCGCCCGCCTCGGCGTCGCCGCGCGCGGCGACCTCCTCGCCGTCCAGCGGGGTGCTGCGGCCGGTGCCCCGCTGGTCGGGCAGCACGACGCGGTACGTCTTCAGGGCCTCGTCGATCCATCCGCCGCGGTCCAGGGGGCGCGGGGACGCGCCGCCCGGCCCGCCCTGCAGGTAGACCAGGAGGGGCAGGTCGTCGCCCCGGCGGTCGGGGTCGACCACCTCGCGCCAGAAGACGCGGATCTGCTCGCCGTCGGGCCGCGACCAGTCGAGGGGGACGGTGGTGCCGTGCTCGGTGACGTGCAGGCCGGGCAGGTGGTAGGTCGTCACGCGGTGGTCTCCTCCTCGGGGGCGGCGGGCCGGGCCCGGGCCGCCTCGCGGCGCGCCCGCTCCCACTCGGGCCGGATCCGCGGCACGGCGGCGAGCAGGGTCCGGGTGTACTCGTGCTGCGGGTCGTCGAAGACGGCGTCGCGCGCGCCCTGCTCGACGATCCGGCCCTTCGACATGACGGCGACGCGGTCGGCGATCTGCCGCACCACCGCGAGGTCGTGCGCGATGAAGAGGTAGCTGAACCCCTCCTCGCGCTGCAGCCGCCGCAGCAGGTTGATGATCTGCGCCTGCACGGACACGTCGAGGGCGGAGACCGCCTCGTCGCACACCACCAGCCGAGGCGAGACCGCGAGGGCCCGGGCGATGCCGATGCGCTGCGCCTGGCCGCCGGAGAACTGGGACGGGTAGCGGCGGTGGTGGTCGGGGTCCAGGCCCACGCGCTCCATGAGCTGCTGCGTGAACGCCCTGGTGCCACCGGGCACGTCGTGCCCCTGGTAGACGAGCGGCGCGGTGACGATCCGCTCCACCGTGTGCCGCGGGTTCAGCGACGAGTACGGGTCCTGGAACACCACCTGCACGTCGTTGCGGAACCGGCGCAGCCGCTCGCCGCGCACCTGGGTGACGGGCTCGCCGTCGAACATGATCTCGCCCGACGTCGCGTCCATGAGCCGCGCGACGATCCGCGCCGTCGTCGACTTGCCCGACCCGGACTCGCCCACGAGCGCGAGCGTCTCGCGGTCGCCCACCTCGAGGCTCACGCCGTCGACCGCGCGGAACGTGTCCGCCCGGGCCAGCAGGCCGCCCGTGCCGGGCACGGCGAACTCCTTGACCACGTCGGTGACGGTCAGCAGGGCCTGCCCGGTGCGGGCGGCCGGGGCGGCGGGGGCCTCGGTCCCGGTGCTGATGGTGCTCATGCGTTCCCTCCCACCACGTCGATGCTGCGCAGCTCGCCGATCTCGTCGTCGATCCGGGGGACGGCGTCGAGCAGCGCGCGGGTGTACGGGTGCTGCGGGTCGGAGAACAGCCGCTCGGCGGACGCCTGCTCGACGCTCACCCCGTGCCGCATCACGACCACGTCCTCGGCGATCTCGCTGACCACCGCGAGGTCGTGCGAGATGAGGATCAGGGCCGTCCCGGTCTCGCGCCGCACCTCCTGCAGGAGGTCGAGGATCTGGGCCTGCACGGTGACGTCGAGCGCGGTGGTGGGCTCGTCGGCGATGAGCAGGTCCGGCTCGGTGGACAGCGCCATCGCGATCATCACGCGTTGGCGCATGCCGCCGGAGAACTGGTGCGGGTAGTGGTCCACGCGGCGGGCGGCGTCCGCGATGTGCACGCGCTCCATGGCCTCGACCGCGACCTTCCGGGCCTGCCGCCGGGTCACGCCCGCACGGTGGGCCCGGTAGGCCTCCTCGATCTGCTGCCCCACCGAGTAGTAGGGGTTCAGCGAGGACAGCGGGTCCTGGAAGATCATCGACATGCGGTCGCCGCGCAGGTGCCGCACCTTCGACTCGGACAGCGAGGTCAGGTCGGCGCCCTCCAGGGCCACGCGGCCCCGCAGGCTCGCCGTCGGGGGCAGCAGCCCCATGACGGCCAGGGACGTCATCGACTTGCCGGAGCCCGACTCGCCGACGATCCCCAGCGACGCGCCCCGCTCCAGGGTGAAGGAGAGCCCGTCGACGACGTCCACCGGGCCCTGCGCGGTGCGGAAGGTGACGGTGAGGTCCTCGACCTCGAGCAGCGCGCTCATGCCCTCGCTCCGATCCGGACCCGCGGGTCGATGGTCGTGTAGACGATGTCCACGACCACGTTCCCGACGATCACGAGGAACGCCGCGACGAGCGTGACGCCCATGATGACCGGCTGGTCGTTCTTGGTGATGGAGTCGGACGCCATCTTGCCGACGCCGTTGAGACCGAACACGGTCTCGATGATGATCGCGCCGCCCAGCAGCCCGGCGAAGTCCATGCCGAACAGCGTCACGACCGGCGTCAGGGCGGGGCGGAGGGCGTGCCGCCGCCACACGAGCCGCGGGGCGAGGCCCTTGGCCCGCGCCGTGCGGACGAAGTTCTCGTCGAGGGTGTCCAGCACGTTCGCCCGGGTGAGCCGCTGGTACATCGACGCGTAGGTGAACGCGAGCACGAGCCACGGCATGACGAAGTTGAGGAACCACTGGCCGGGGTCGGTGCCGAACGGCACCGCCTGCGGGAAGGGCAGCCACCCGAGCCGGACCACCAGCACGTACTGCAGCACCAGGGCCAGCACGTAGTTGGGGATCGAGACGCCCCCGAGCGCGGCGCCGGTGGCGGCGCGGTCGAACCAGGTGCCCTTCTTGATCGCGGCGAGCAGCCCGCCGCCGACGCCCATGAGCAGCCACAGCACGGCCGCGCCGACGGCGAGCGTCGCGGAGACGCCGATCCGCTGCTCGAACATCGCGAGCACGGGCTGGCCGGTCTGGAAGGAGTAGCCGA
Source organism: Isoptericola sp. NPDC057653 (assembly GCF_042799955.1). NCBI lineage: Bacteria > Bacillati > Actinomycetota > Actinomycetes > Micrococcales > Promicromonosporaceae > Isoptericola > Isoptericola sp. NPDC057653. Next base: position 571,254 of record NZ_JBHVHP010000001.1, read on the forward strand.
GGCACGGCGCCGCGCAGTCGATCGCGTTGGCGCCGGTGCCGTAGGTGGTGCCGACGAACAGCCCCGACAGGAACCCGAGGAACTGCTCGTAGAACGGCCGGTCGAGACCCAGGTTGGTGCGGATCTGGTCGATCAGCTCGGGCGTGCAGTTCTTGCCGCAGATCTGCACGGCGGGGTCGGGGGAGAGGGCGAAGAAGATCGCGTAGGTGAACAGGACGACGAGGAACAGGACGCCGACCATGCCGGCGAGCCTCGTCACGAGAAAGCGGGCCATCAGCGCCTCTCCCCCGCGTCGACCACGTCCTTGAGCCGGTCGCCGAGGACCGTGAAGGACAGCACGAGCAGGAACAGGAAGGTCCCGGGGATCGCGAAGTACATGGGGTCGACGGCGTACCAGCTCATCGACTGCGCGATCATCTGGCCCCAGGAGGGGGTCGGCGGGACCACGCCGACGCCGAGGAAGCTCAGCCCCGCCTCCGTGCCGATGTACCCCGGCACGGCGAGGGTGGTCATGACGATGATCGTGGAGCGCAGGTTCGGCAGGATCTCGAGGAGCACGATCCGCCACCCCGACGCCCCGGACGCGCGGGCCGCCTCGACGAACTCGCGCTGCGCGAGCGTCATCGTCTGCCCGCGCACGACGCGGGCGAGGTACGGCCAGCCAAAGACCGAGATGACCAGCACCAGCAGCGGCGCCCGGTTGCTCGCCGGCAGCGCCGAGAGGATCGCGATCATGAAGATCAGCGCCGGGAACGCCATGAGGAAGTCCATGACGCGCGAGACGACCTGGTCGACCTTGCCGCCGTGGTACCCGGCGAGGAGGCCGAAGAGGACGCCCAGCAGGGTGGTGAGGGTGGTCGCCGCGAGCGCGATGAGCATGGAGGTGCGCGCGCCGTAGACGATGCGCGCGAACAGGTCGCGCCCGGTGCCGGGCTCGACGCCGAACCAGTGCTCGGCGCTGATCCCGCCCAGGGGCCCGATCGGCAGGCCGCCGAGGTTCGGGTCGATGGCCGACTGGTCGAACTCGTACGGCCCCCAGCCGGAGAGCTTGACGACGAGCGGCGCGGCGACGGCCAGCAGCGCGACGAGCGCGATGTAGGACAGGGCGAGCACCGCGCCGCGGGAGCGGAGCAGGTGGTGCCAGACCCCCTGCCGGCGCGCCGGGGGCGCGACGCCGACGGACGGCGCGCCCCCGGTCTCGGTCTCGAGCGTGGTCATGCTGATGGTCATGGGTCAGCCCTTGCTCGGGTCCTTGAGGCCGACGCCGGTGTAGTCGAGACCACCCGTCGCCACGCCGGGGCTGGAGTACACCCCGGTGATGTTCTCGCCGGGCAGCAGCACGACCTTCTCCACCAGGAGCGGCACGATCGGCGCCTCCTTGAGGACCTGCTCGTCGAGGTTGCCCCAGGCCTCGTTCGCGGCCGCCGGGTCGGTGATGGCGAGCGCGTCGTCGATGGCGGAGTTGATCGCCGGGTCGTCGATCTGCCCGAGGTTCGAGTTGCCCTTGGGGGTGATGCGCCGGCCGTCGAACAGCGGCGGGACGACGGTGCTCGCCGACGACGCCCAGTCGGGGCACCAGCCGGTGATCGCGGCGTCGTTCTGCAGCTTCGGCGTGCCGATCGTCTCGTAGAACTTCGAGGTGTCGATCGGGTTGAAGGTGACCTTGATGCCCATGCGGGCCAGCGACTGCTGCACGGCCTCTGCCTGCGCCTGCAGCTTGGGCTGGGTGCGCATGTCGAGCACCATCGAGAACCCGTCGGGGTAGCCGGCCTCGGCGAGCAGCTGCTTCGCCTTGTCGGCGTCGCCCGCGTTGTTCTCGCTCGGGTACAGGTCGAAGTCCTTGTAGCCCGCGACGGACGTGGGGATCGTCGTGGTGGCGATGTCGGCGAGCATGGTGCCGCCGGTGCCGTTCTGGACGGCGGTCTTGTCGATCGCGTACGAGATCGCCTGGCGCACCTTGACGTCGTCCAGCGGCTTCTTCGTGGTGTTGAGGCCCATGTAGGTGGTGCAGACGCCGGGCCAGTCGACGAGGCGGTCCTTGTACCGCGGGTCCTGCACGCGGGCGAGGGTGGCGGGCTGGAGGTTGCCCGCGATGGCGTTGACGTCCGTGCCCTGCCCGGCGAGCAGGCGCTCGTCGATCGTGGACGGGTCCAGGCCGAGCTGGAAGTTCCAGCCGTCCGGCTTGGCGGTCCGCACGTCGTCGGTCGCCGGGTCCCAGTTCTCGTTGCGCGCCAGCTTGATGACGCTGCCGGGGGTGTAGGTGTCGAGCGTGTAGGGCCCGGAGGCGACGATGTCGTTGAGGAACTCGTCGCCGGCGCCGGAGCCCACGGGGAACGGCGCGAAGTTCGGCTGCGACGCGACGGCCGGGAAGTCGGGGAACGGCGCCTTGAGGTGGAAGACGATCGTCGTGTCGTCGGGCGTCTCGATGGTCGGCAGGTCGCCGGACCTGTACGGCCCCTCGTAGTCCTTCGGGGCGTCGATGACCTGCTTGGCGTAGGGGGAGCCGATGCCGATCTCCGGGTCCCAGGCGCGCGAGACGCCGAACTTGACCTCCGCCGACGTGATCGGGTCGCCGTCGTCGAACTTCAGGCCGTCCTTGAGCGTGAACGTCCAGGTGAGGCCGTCGTCCGACACCGTGCCGGTGTCCGTGGCGAGGTCGGGCACGATCTCGTTCGGGTCCTCGGCGCTGCCGGACGCCGGCGTCGTGAGGGTGCGGTACACGAGGCGGTAGAAGTTGTTCACGCCGCCGTCCCAGCCCTTGGCCGGGTCGAGGTAGGAGAAGTCGGCGTTCTGCAGCACCTGGACGACGCCGCCCTCGGCGGGCTCGCCCTCGAGGCCGCCGGCGGTGCTCGCCGTCGAGCCGCCGCCACCGCCCCCGGACGAGCAGGCGCCGAGCGCGAGGAGGGCCGCGACGCCGAACGCTGCGGCACGGAGGGCTGGTCTGGTCACTCGTCGTGTCATGGAAAACCTCCCAGGTGGGGATGGTGCGACGGGTCGGTCGGGTGAGCGGTGGTGCGGGTCAGGACAGGCGGAGGAAGACGCGCATGGCGCCCGCCTCGCGGTTGCCCCAGAGCGCGTAGGGCACGAGGGCCACGTGCGCGCGGTCGGTGGCGGGCGCCGCGGGGGCGCCCAGCGGGGGGTACGGGTCGTCGCCCGCGGGGGGCGCGACGGCGAGCGCGCCGCGCAGCACGTGCCACGGGTGGTCGTCGTCGGCGACGAGCCCGGGCACGTCCTCGGCGGCGAGGAGCAGGTCGTCCACCGGGGCGGGGGAGTCCTGCTGCTCGACGCAGTACACGAGCGGCCCGCGCAGGACGGCGGCCGTGCCGCGCGCGGCGTCCAGGTGCGGGTGCGCGGTGACGGCCCGCACCGGCATCGGCAGGTCCAGGGTGACGGTCTGTCCCGACCGCCAGGCGCGCGTCAGCCGCAGCCACCCTTCGGTGGGCCGCTCCGGGACCGCGACGCCGTCCACCGCGGCGGCGGCGCCGTCGGCCCAGGCCGGCACGCGCAGCACCAGGGTGGCGGGGTCGTCGGTCGCGCGGCGCACGTGCACGGCCACGCGGCCGTGCCACGGGAGGTCCGTCTCGACGTCCACGTCGATCGCCGGCGAGCTCACCGCGACGCTCGCGTACAGCGCGAGGGTGAGGGAGTCGTCGTCGGCGACGGCGAGGTGGTCCTGCAGCTCGGACATCCACCGCACCACGTTGGGCGGGCAGCACGGGCAGCCGAACCAGGCCCGGCGCAGCAGCTCGCCGTCCTTCTCGGCGCCGCTGCGCTGCTCGTGGTCGGGGCGGCGCTGCAGCGGGTTGTCGTAGAAGAAGGCCGCGCCGTCCTCCGACAGACCGACGGCGAACGCGTTGTGCAGCACGCGCTCGAGGTGGTCGAGGACGTCGGCCCGCCCGGTCGCGAGGAAGAGCCGCCACCCCCACTGCAGGGTGCCGATGGCGGCGCAGGTCTCGGCGTAGGCGCGCTCGCCGGGCAGCTCGAAGCGGTCGCCGAACGCCTCGTCCGAGTGCCGGGACCCGATGCCGCCCGTGAGGTAGGACTTGCGGGCCACCATGTCGTCCCAGAGGCGCTCCAGGTGCGCGACCAGGGCGGCGTCGCCGGTCTCGAGCGCGACGTCGGTGGCGCCCGCGGCGAGGTAGACCATGCGCACGGCGTGCCCGGTGACGGAGCCCAGCTCCCGCAGCGGGACGGCGTCCTGGAAGTAGTCGGCGGCGAAGATCGTGTGCTCCAGCGTCCCGGCGCCACGGCGCTCGACGAACAGCCGGGCCTGCTCGAGGTAGCGCCGGTCGCCGGTCTCGCGGGCGAGCTCGACCAGGGCCATCTCCACCTCCGGGTGGCCGCAGTACGCGGGCTCGCCCTCGGGTCCGTAGCGCTCGACCACCAGGTCCGCGAACCGGGCCGCGACGTCGAGGAGGCGGCGGTCGCCAAGCTGGCGGGACGCGGCGACCGCGGCCTGGGCGAGGTGCCCCAGGTTGTACATCTCGTGCCCCCAGGACAGGTCCTGCCACGGCTCCTTGGGGCTCTGGGGCGACTGGTAGAAGGTGCCGAGGTAGCCGTCGGGCCGCTGGGCCCGCTCGATCAGCGCCACCGACTCCTCGTAGAAGTCGCGGGCGACGGCCTGCGCGTCGGCCTCGCCCGCGTCCTCGGGCTCCCGGGCGAGCTCGTAGGCCAGGCCCTCGAGCGTCTTGTACACGTCGGTGTCGAGGAACGGGTAGCGGCCCCGGTAGTCGCCGACCGCGGGGTCGGCGAGCCGGCGGAAGTTGTCGAGGTTGCCCGCGCCGCGGACCTCCCGCACGACGTGCGGGACGGTGACCGTCCGGTTGCGGCGCTGCCAGTCGTGCAGCAGGCCGCCCGTGAGCCGCACCCGGTCGGCGCCCAGGGGCGAGCCGGGACGGCCGCTCGCCGTGACGGCGGCGGCCCGGGTGGGGACGGGGGTCGGGTGCGGGGCGATGGCCACGAGGCCTCCTCAGTGATATATCACATTGCACAGGTGCTGACGGGTCGCCCAGGGCTCACCGTCAGGACGCCGTCGTCCGGTCCGTTCCGGCGACTACGGCGTCGCGTCGTCCAGGTCTCTGTCGGGGCGGGAAACGTGGTGTTCTCCCGGGTGGGGAGAGGGTCCGGGTCGCGGTCTCCCCCGCCATCGACGGGCGGGCCGCCTTGACCTCTGCGCCGATGTGGGCGGTAACATATCACGCGCTACTGTGATGTCTACCACCCCCGCGAAGCCCGTCCCGAGGAAGTGTCCATGTCGGAAGCCGTGTCGTCGTTCCGCCGTATCGAGGCGCCGGTGAGCCTGCGCGAGAGCGTCTCGCGCGCCCTCACCGCGGCCATCGTGTCGGGCGACCTCGCCCCCGGCACGCTCGTGTCCGTGCCCTCGCTCACCGCGCGGTTCGCGGTGTCGGCCACCCCGGTGCGGGAGGCGATGCTCGACCTCGAGAAGCGCGGCTTCGTGACCGCGGTGCGCAACAAGGGCTTCCGGGTCACGGAGGTGTCGCCCGAGATGCTGGGCCACATCGCCGCCGTCCGGCAGCTCCTCGAGCCGCCGGCGATGGAGCTCCTCGCGGGCCGGTTCCCGCAGGCGGCGCTGCCCGCGCTGCGGGAGCAGGCCGACGCGATCGTGACCGGCGCGCGCTCGGGGGACCTGGTGACCTACCTCGAGGCCGACCGGGACTTCCACCTGCGCCTCACGACCCTGGCGGGCAACCCGCTCCTCGTGGACGTCGTCGCCGACCTGCGGAGCCGGGCGCGGCTGCTCGGTCTCTCGCAGATGGTCGCGACCGACCGCCTGGAGCAGTCCGCGGCGGAGCACCACGAGCTGCTGGACCTGCTCGCGTCCGGCGAGGCGGCCGGCGCGCGGGACCTCATGCACCGGCACATCGGTCACACCACGGGCTGGTGGGCGGGGCGCCCCGAGGAGGAGTGACGCGCCCGGGTCGGCCCCCGGGCCGACTCGTACCCGTCGCTGGTATGTGACATATTACTGATCCGTCGTGAGGGGAGCCGCATGTCCGACGTCGTGGTCGTGGGAGCGGGGATCGTGGGTGCCGCGTGCGCCCGGGCCCTCGCGCGCCGCGGGGTCACGGTGACCGTGCTCGACCGGCGCGGCGCGGCGTCCGGCACCACCGCGCACGGGGAGGGGAACCTGCTCGTCTCCGACAAGGAGCCCGGCCCCGAGCTGGTGCTCGCTCAGCACGCCGCGCGCCGCTGGCCGTCGCTCGTCACGGAGCTGTCCGACGAGCTCGGCCCCCGGTTCCCCGACATCGAGTACGACGCGAAGGGCGGGCTCGTCGCCGCGACCACGGCGGGCGGAGCGCAGCCGCTGCGCGACTTCGCCGCCCGGCAGCGTGGCGCGGGCGTCGACGCGCGCGAGGTCGACGTCGCGCAGGCGCTCGAGCTCGAGCCCGCGCTCAACCCGGGCCTGACCGCCGCCGTCTGGTACCCCGAGGACGCTCAGGTGCAGCCCGTCGCCGCCGCGGAGGCGCTGCTCGCCTCCGCCCGCCGCGCCGGGGCGCGCGTGCGCACGGGGGTCGAGGTCCTCGGCGCGCTGCGCGCGGGCGACCGGATCGTCGGGGTGCGCACGTCCGACGGCGACCTGCCCGCCGGGGCCGTCGTGCTCGCCGCGGGCCCCTGGTCCGGCGTCGTCGCCGCGCGGCTCGGCGTGGCGCTGCCGGTGCGGCCCCGGCGCGGGATGGTGCTGGTGACCACCCGGATGCCGCACGTGGTGCGGCACAAGGTCTACGACGGCGACTACGTCGGCGCGACCCAGTCCGGCGACGCCGCGCTGCAGACGTCCAGCGTCGTGGAGTCGACGGCCGCCGGCACCGTGCTCATCGGGTCGAGCCGTGAGCAGGTCGGCTTCGACGAGCGGCTGCGCGCCGTCGTGCTGCGCGAGATGGCCGCGCGCGCGATCCGCCTGTTCCCGTTCCTCGCCGACGCGAGCGTCATGCGCACCTACCTCGGCTTCCGCCCCTACGTGCCCGACCACCTGCCGATCGTCGGCGCCGACCCCCGGTCGCCGGGGCTGTGGGTGGCGACGGGGCACGAGGGAGCCGGCATCGGCCTGGGGCCCGTGAGCGGCGAGCTGCTCGCCGACCTGTTCACCGGCGCGCCGCCCGCGGTCGACCCCGCGCCGTTCCGCGTCGACCGCCCGGCGGTGCTCGCCGGCCCGCCCGTCGAGCCCACCGAGGAGGCCTCATGACGCCGGAGTCGCCCGGTGCCCCGGACCCGCTGACCATCACCCTCGACGGCGAGCCCGTCGCGGGCACCGCGGGGCAGACCGTCGCCGGGATCCTGCTCGCCGCCCGCCGCAGGTCGTGGCGCACCACCAGCGTGGACGGCGCGCCGCGCGGCGTCTTCTGCGGCATCGGCGTGTGCTTCGACTGCCTCGTCACCGTCAACGGCGACCGCGACGTGCGGGCCTGCCTGCGCCGCGCCGCCGACGGCGACGTCGTCGAGTCGCAGCACGACCCGCTGCCGGGGGCGGCGTCGTGAGCCGCCGCACGGTGGTCGTCGTCGGGGCGGGCCCCGCCGGCCTGTCCGCCGCCCGCGCCGCGGCCCGCGCGGGCGCGGACGTGACCCTGCTGGACGCGTCCGACCAGGTCGGGGGCCAGTTCTGGCGCCACCGCGTGCTCCCCGGCGGCGGCACGGCACCCGACGAGCCGACGTTCCACCACGGCTGGGGCACGTTCACCTCCCTGCGCGACGTCGTCGCCTCGCACCCGCGGGTCACGCTGCTGACGTCGGCCCAGGTGTGGGCCCTGGAGCGGCTCGACGACGGTGTGCGGCTGCGCGTGCTGGTCGGCCCGGCCGACTCCCGCGACCGCGAGCACCTCACCCTGACCCCCGACGCGCTGGTCCTGGCCACCGGAGCGCACGACCGCACGCTGCCGTTCCCCGGCTGGCAGCTGCCCGGCGTCACCACGGCCGGGGCGGCCCAGGCCCTCGCCAAGGCCGAGCGCGTGGCCGTCGGCGAGCGGGTCGTCGTCGCCGGTGCGGGACCGTTCCTGCTGCCCGTCGCGACCTCCCTGCTGCGCACCGGCGCGCGCGTCCTGTCGGTCCACGAGGCCGCGACCCCGGCGTCGCTGGCGCGCGGCTGGGGCGCGCGCCCCGCCGGGCTGCTCGGCGCCGCGCACAAGCTGGGCGAGCTCGGCGGGTACGCCGGCGCGCTCGCCCGCCACCGGGTGGCGTACCGCCTCGGCGAGGCCGTCGTCGCCGCCCGCGGGGACGGCCGGGTCGAGGAGGTGACCGTCTCGCGCGTCGACGCCCGCTGGGCGCCCGTGCCCGGCACCGAGCGCACCGTCGCGGCCGACGCCGTGTGCGTCTCGCACGGATTCACGCCGCGGCTCGAGCTCGCCGTCGCTGCCGCGTGCGCGATCTCGCCCGACCGGTTCGTCGTCGTCGACGAGCGGCAGCGCACCAGCGCCGCCGGGGTCTGGGCCGCGGGCGAGGTCACCGGCATCGGCGGCGCCGAGGCCGCGCTCGCCGAGGGGTGGGTGGCCGGGCACCACGCGGCGTCCGGGGCCCCCGACGACGCCGCCCTCGTCCGGGCCGTGCGCCGGCGGGACCGCTCCGGCGACTTCGCCCGCAGGCTCGAGGCGGCGCACGGGATCCGGCGCGGCTGGACCGCGTGGCTGCGCGACGACACGCTCGTGTGCCGCTGCGAGGAGGTCGACGCCGGCACCCTGCGCGCCGCCGCCCGCGCCACCGACTCCACCGACCTGCGCTCCGTGCGGCTGACCAGCCGCGCGGGCCTCGGCCCGTGCCAGGCGCGGGTCTGCGGCCGCACCGTCGCCGAGCTGGTCGGGGCCACCGGGCCCGCGGCCGCGGGCTGCGGGGCGACGTCCGGGTTCCCGCCGGAGTCGCCGCCCGCCGTCCCCGACCGCCGGCCCCTCGTCGTCCCGGTGCGTCTGGGCGACCTCGCCACGCTGCCGGACGACCTGACCCGACCTGACCCGACCTGACCCGACCGCCCCGGCCCGCCGCCGGACACCGACCTTGCGCGTCCGAGCCCGTGACGCGCGAACCGAGAGGAAGACACCACATGAGCTCCCGCACCATGGACCTGGGCGGCGTCGTCGTCGCCACGACGCTCCCGTTCGTCGCCGACGCGGCCGCGCCCGCCGGCCTCGCCGTCGACCACGAGGGGTACGCCGCGCACGTCGACCACCTGATGAACGCCGGCTGCCGCGGCGTGGGGCCGAACGGGTCGCTGGGCGAGTACTCGTCGCTCACCGACGACGAGCGCCGGCAGGTCGTGAAGACCGCCGTCGAGGCCGTCGCCGGCCGCGGCATCGTCATCGCGGGCGTGCACGGCGTGGGCTGGCACCAGGCCCAGCACTGGGCCGAGCTCGCCGCCGAGGACGGTGCCGACGCCGTCCTGCTGCTGCCGCCCACGATCTACCGCGCGAACCGGCGCGAGATCGTCGAGCACTACACGCGTGTCAACGAGGTGGGCCTGCCGATCATGGTCTACAACAACCCGTTCGACACCAAGGTCGACCTCACGCCGGACCTCGTCGCCGAGCTCGCCGAGCTCGACAACGTCGTGGCGATCAAGGAGTTCTCGGGCGACGTGCGCCGCATCACCGAGCTGCGCGAGGTGGCCGACATCGACGTCGTCGCCGGCGCCGACGACCTCCTGCTCGAGTCGCTCGTCATGGGCGCCACGGGCTGGTTCGCCGGGTACCCGAACGCCATCCCGGAGGTCGCCGTCGAGCTCTACGAGCTGGTGCGGGCCGGGAAGGTCGTGGAGGCGCGCGCCCTGTACGAGAACGTCATCGCCATGTTCCGCTGGGACTCGCGGACCGAGTTCGTCCAGGCCATCAAGCTGTCCACGCAGATCGCGGGTCGCCCGTTCGGCACCGAGACGCGCCCGCCCCGCGGTCCGCTCTCCGCCGAGCAGGAGGCCGCCGTGCGTCGTGACACCGAGAAGGCGCTGGCGTACATCGCCAACCGCTGATCCTGTACAGACACCTCGAACCCGTCCCACCGAGCCCCACCGAGGAGGCCGACCATGCGATCGTCCCGGACCTTCACCGCCGTCGACTCGCACACCGAGGGGATGCCCACCCGGGTCGTCACCTCCGGGGTGGGCGTCATCCCCGGCGCCACGATGAACGACAAGCGCCTGTACTTCGTCGAGCACCTCGACGACGTGCGGAAGCTGCTCGTCAACGAGCCGCGGGGGCACGCCGCGATGAGCGGCGCCATCCTGCAGCCCTCGACGCGTGACGACTGCGACTGGGGCGTCGTCTACATCGAGGTGTCCGGCTGCCTGCCGATGTGCGGGCACGGCACGATCGGCGTCGCGACGGTGCTCGTGGAGACGGGCATGGTGACGGTCACCGAGCCGACGACCACCATCCGGCTGGACACGCCGGCCGGGGTGGTCGTCGCGCAGGTGGAGGTGCGCGACGGGCACGCCGAGTCCGTGACCATCGCGAACGTGCCCAGCTTCGTCGTGCGGCTCGACGACGAGATCGAGGTGCCCGGGCTCGGCACCGTGCCGTACTCGCTGGCGTTCGGCGGCAACTTCTACGCCCTCGTCGACCTCGACGAAGTGGGGCTGCCGTTCGACCGGTCCCGGCAGCAGGACATCCTCGCCGCCGGCCTGGCGATCATGGACGCCATCAACACGACGGCGCCCCCGTCGCACCCGACGATCGCCGGGGTGGACCACTGCCACCACGTGGAGTTCATCGCGCCGGGCTCCACCGCCCAGCACTCGCGGCACGCGATGGCGATCCACCCCGGCTGGTTCGACCGGTCGCCCTGCGGCACCGGGACGTCCGCCCGGCTGGCGGAGCTGTGGGCGCGCGGCGAGCTGGGGCTCGACCAGGACCTCGTCAACGAGTCCTTCATCGGCTCGCGGTTCGTGGGCCGGGTCGTCGGCGAGACCGAGGTCTCCGGCATCCCGGCCGTGCTGCCCACCGTCACCGGCCGCGCCTGGGTCACGGGCCTGGGCACCTACCTGCTCGACCCGAGCGACCCGTTCCCCACCGGCTTCCAGTTCTGAGGTTCCGCATGTCGATCCCCACCACGCCACAGGTCACCTCGCCCGTCCCCGCTGCCATGGCGCCGGCCGACGTCGAGGCGGTCGCGCGCGCCGCGCAGCAGGCCGCGCCCGCCCTCGCCGCGCTGCCGCCCCGCGCCCGGGCCGCCGCGCTCCGGGCCGTCGCCGACGCGCTCGGCTCGCACGCCGACGAGCTCGTGGGGCTCGCGGCGGCCGAGACGCACCTGGCCGACGCCCGCCTGCGCGGCGAGCTGAACCGCACCCAGGTCCAGCTCCGCCTCTTCGCGCGCACGATCGAGGCGGGCGACTACCTCGACGTGCGGCTCGACGCCGCCGACCCGGGCTTCGTGCTCGGGCCGCGGCCCGACCTGCGCCGCACGCTGTGGCCCGTCGGTCCGGTGCTCAACTTCGCGGCGAGCAACTTCCCCTTCGCGTTCTCCGTGGCGGGCGGCGACACGGTGGCGGCCCTGGCGGCCGGGTGCCCGGTCGTCGTCAAGGCGCACCCCGGCCACCCGGGCCTGTCCCGACGGGTCGCGGCCCTGGTGACCGAGGCGCTGACCGCCGCCGGGCTGCCCGCGGGCACGTTCGCCCTGGTCGAGGGCGACGACGCGGGCCGCGCGCTCCTGGCGCACCCCGCGGTCCGCGCGGCCGCGTTCACCGGGTCGACACGGGTGGGCCGCCTGCTCGCCGACGCCGCGGCCGCGCGGCCCGACCCCATCCCGTTCTACGGCGAGCTCGGGTCGCTCAACCCGGTGCTGGTGACCCCGGCGGCCCTCGCCGAGCGCGGGGAGGAGATCGCCCGCGGCTGGGTCGCGTCCGTGAGCGGCTCCGCCGGTCAGCTGTGCACCAAGCCGGGCTTCCTGCTGGTGCCCGAGGGGCACGGCCTGGAGGGCGTCGTCGCCGAGGCCGCCGCCGCGGTCGCCGAGCACCCGCTGCTCAACCCCCGCGTCGGGGCGGGGTACGTCGCCCGCCGGGACGCCGTGCTCGGCACCGACGGCGTGACGGTGCTGGCCGAGGGCGCCGTCGCGACCGACGACGACGGGACCGTGCGGGCCACGCCGACGCTCGTCGCCACCGACCTGGAGGCCCTGCGCGCGCACCGCGACCCCGTGCTCGAGGAGACGTTCGGACCGTTCGCCGTGCTCGTCACCTACCCCGCGGGCACGGACCTCGGCGCCGTCGTCGGGGAGCTGTTCGCCGGCGAGCTCACCGCCACCGTGCACCGCGGGTCGGGGGAGTCGGGCGAGCTCGCGGGGCTGCTGGGCACCCTGGGCCGGCACGCCGGGCGGGTGCTGGTGGACGGGTGGCCGACCGGCGTGGCCGTCACCCCCGCGATGCAGCACGGGGGTCCGTGGCCCGCCACCACCAGCGACGGGACGTCGGTCGGCACCGCCGCCATCGGCCGGTTCCTGCGCGGTGTCACCTACCAGGACGCCCCGCAGGACGCGCTCCCGGCGCCGTTGCAGGACGGTAACCCGTGGGGGGTCCCGCAGGCGCGGTCGGGTGTGGGAGAGTCGGCGCACTGGTGAGGCAGCGAGGCCGGGACCAGCCGCGACACACGGGAGGAACGACGACGTGCTCATCGCCGAGGAGCTGCTGGTGCTCGCCCACGACGACCGCCGCACGGGCCCGTCGCTGTTCGACGACGCGCCCTACCGGCTTGCCGGTGCGCTGCTCGTCGAGCTGGTGATCTCCGGCCGGGCCGCGGTGCTCGACGGGCCGGCCGAGGACGGGCGGGTCGTGGTCCTGGACCCGGCGCCGACCGGGCGGCCCGAGCTGGACCGCGCCCTCGGGCTCGCCGGCGGGCGCCGCGCGGTGGAGCTGGTCGACCTGCTGGCCCGCGACGTCGAGCGGCCCCTGCTCGACGGTCTCGTCGCGCAGGGGCTGCTCCGGCGCGAGGAGCGGTCGGCCTGGGGCGTCCTGCGCAGCACGCGCTGGCGCACCGCGGACGGGCCGGCCCTCTCGGCGCTGCGCCGCCGCGTGCACGGTGTGCTGCTCGACGGCGGCGAGCCCGACGACCGCACCGCCGCGCTGCTCACCCTCGCGGACGGGTCCGGCTGGCTGCAGCCCCGGGTCCCGCGCGAGCGGCGGCGCGACGCCGAGGCGCGGATGGGCGAGGTCGCGGCGACGTGGTGGCGCGGCACCCCGGTCCGGGAGGCCGCCGGGGCGGTCGCCGCCGCCGTCCTCGGCGTCGTCGGCTCGGCCGCGCTGCTCGTGCCGGCCGGCACCTGACCGTCAGCGGTCGTCGTCGAGGCGGCCCAGCAGGTCGACGGCGGCGCGGGCGTAGTCGCCGATCCACCGGTCGTGGAGGCGCTTGATCGGCAGCGGCGCGAGGGCCAGGTGCCGCTCCCGCCCGACCTTGCGGCCGGTGACGAGCTCCGCGCGCTCCAGCACGCGCAGGTGCTGCAGCACGGTGGTGCGGTCCAGCTCGGGGAACAGCCCGCACAGCTCGCCGGTGGTGCGCGGGGAGGTCTTGAGCGCGTCGAGCATCCGCCGGCGCACCGGCGCCGCCAGGGCCTTGAACACCCGGTCGTCGTCGGCCGCGTCGTCGTCCGCCGCCCTGGTCGCGTCCCCACTCATGTGATAAAAATACAACATGAACGAGCAGCAGGCACTCACCGAGCTGACCTTCACGGTCTCGGGCCGCGTCTCGCGCCCGAGCCGCGACGTCTACGAGGCCATCGCGGACCCCGCACAGCTGTCCCGCTACTTCACGACCGGCGGCGCCCGTGGGCGCCTCGAGCCCGGGGCCGACGTGTCCTGGGACTTCGCCGACTTCCCCGGCCGCTTCCCCGTCACCGTCGTCGAGGCGGACCCGCCGCGGCGCATCGTCATCCGGTGGGAGGGCTCCGAGACGGCGGGCGGCTCCGCCACGACCACCACCACGTTCGAGCTCGAGCCCCTCGACGACGACACCCGCACCCTCGTCACCATCTCCGAGTCGGCGTGGTCCGCCACCCCTGGCGGCGCGAAGAACGCGTTCGGCAACTGCGAGGGCTGGACGGGCATGCTCGCCGCGCTCAAGGCCTGGGTCGAGCACGGCATCAACCTGCGCGACGGCTTCTACCGGTAGGGCTGCGCCGGTCGTCGTCCGCCGCTACGGTGAGCGCACGCCGCGCGACGTCGCACACCCGCCGGCCGTTCCTGCAGGTCGGTCGACGGATCGGGGACCCATGGACGCCACGCTCCTCGTCGGGGTCGCGACGGCGGTGCTCACGTATGTCGCGCTGCGCGCCGGGCGCGCGTGGCGGGCGGTGGCGGCGATCCTCGTGCTCGCCGCCTGCGTCGACGGGCTGGCGGGCGACGACGGCGACCCGCCGTGGCTCGTCCCGTTCATCGTGGGTGCGGGCGTCGCGTTCCTGGCGGACGCCCTCGTCTCGGGTGCTCGCGCCCTGCGGCAGGCGGACGCGGACCGCCGAACAGGCACCTGACACCGTGATCGGGGGTGAATGCCCCGAGAACGGTGTCACGTGCCTGTTCGGCACCGGTCCGCGGCGCGCGTCAGGCGGTGCGGCGGACCTCGTCGAGGAAGCGGCGCACGCGGTCGCGGAGCGAGTCCACGCGCCGCTCGATGATGGCGGCCCGCACGCCCTCGTCGTCGGACCCGGCCTCGGCGAAGGTCGGGCGCCGTCGGGCGTTGCGGGAGCAGTGGAACTCGCTGCAGATCAGCGTGCCGATCGTGTCGCCGTTGCGGCCCGCGGCGCCGCCTCGCTTCGCGACGTAGAGCTGGACGTCGTTGGTCGCGACGACGTCCTCGCACCACGCGCACATCGCCGCGCGCCGCCGGCCGGTGCCGTCGTTGGAGCGCAGGAGGACGCCGACCGGGGTGTCGTCCACCCAGGTCACGACGTACGCGGCCAGGGGCTGCTTGCGGTCGCGCCAGCCCAGGTACTCGAGGCGGTCCCACCGGACCTCGGCGAGGTCGGGGGGCAGGAGGCGCTGCCGCTCGCTGCGGGTGGCGTTGACGAGGCTGTCGCGGAGCTGCTTCTCGGTCAGGGGGTTCATGAGGATCGGCTTTCGGGTGAGCGGGGGGGGGTGGGCACGACGACGTCCCGCACCGCCCGGCCTGCCGGACCGATCAGCCTGAAGAGGGTGCCTGATCGATCAGCGGGGGGCGGTACCGGGGCAGGCGGGACTGCCCGAGCAGGCCTGGTGGCCCACCCCGCTCCCTGCGACGCCCGGCATCGCTCTCTCCTCGCTCGTGAAGTCTTGGTCCGCTCGCGCTCGTCGGCGCGACCGGCCCGTCCATGGTGCCACGGTCCGTCGCCCGGGTCGACGAGAATTCCGTCACCCCGGTCCCGGCCCGACGCCGAACAGGCAGTTGACACCCTGATGGGGCCATGTCGAGCCCCATCACGGTGTCAACTGCCTGTTCGGCAGCCCGGGGAACGGGTCAGAGGGCGGCGCGGACCGCCCGGGCCGCCTCGACCAGGTGCGCCAGCGCCGGCTCGACCTCCGCGTACCCGCGGGTCTTGAGCCCGCAGTCCGGGTTCACCCACACGAGCGCGGGGTCGATCGACTTCACCGCGAGCTGCAGCAGCTCGGTGACCTCGCCGGCCGACGGCACGCGGGGGGAGTGGATGTCGTAGACGCCCGGCCCGATGCCGCGGGAGTACCCGGCGTCGGCGAGCTCCGGCACGATCTCCATGCGCGAGCGCGCCGCCTCGACGGAGGTGACGTCCGCGTCCAGGCCGTCGATGGCGCCGATGACCTCGCCGAACTCCGAGTAGCACAGGTGGGTGTGGACCTGCGTGGCCGCCTCGACGCCGGACGTCGCGAGCCGGAACGACCCGACCGACCAGTCGAGGTAGGCGGGCTGGTCGGCGCGCCGCAGCGGGAGCAGCTCGCGCAGGGCGGGCTCGTCCACCTGCACGATGCCGATGCCCGCGGCCTCCAGGTCCGCGATCTCGTCGCGCAGCGCGAGGCCCACCTGGTTCGCGGTGTCGCCGAGGGGCTGGTCGTCGCGCACGAACGACCACGCGAGGATCGTCACCGGGCCGGTGAGCATGCCCTTGACCGGCTTCTCGGTGAGCGAGGCCGTGTACGCGGACCACTCGACGGTGATCGGGGCCGGGCGCTGCACGTCGCCCCACAGGATCGGCGGGCGCACGCAGCGCGACCCGTACGACTGCACCCAGCCGTTCGCCGTCACCGCGAAGCCGTCGAGCTGCTCGGCGAAGTACTGCACCATGTCGTTGCGCTCGGGCTCGCCGTGCACCAGCACGTCGAGGCCCAGCTCCTCCTGCAGCGTCACGACGCGCCCGATCTCCGCGCGCATCGCGGCGGAGTAGTCGGCGTCGGCCAGCTCGCCCCTGGTCCACGCGGCGCGGGCCTTGCGGATCTCCGGGGTCTGCGGGAACGAGCCGATCGTGGTGGTCGGCAGCGCCGGCAGGTTCAGCCGCGCGGCCTGCGCGGCCGCGCGCTCGGCGTACGGGCCGCGCGCGAAGTCGGCGTCGGTGAGCGCCGCGGCACGGTCGCGCACCGCGGGCACGACGACGCCGGCCGCCACCGCGCGGGAGGCCACGGCCGCGGACGACGCGGCGAGCGCGTCCGCGACGGCGTCCCGGCCGTCGGCCAGCGCGCGGGCCAGGGTCGCGACCTCGCCCACCTTCTGGTCGGCGAACGCCAGCCAGTCGCGCAGGCGCGGGTCGAGCGTGGTGCCCGCGCCCTCGCCGAAGACCTCGTCCTCGACGTCGTGCGGCACGTGCAGCAGGGACGTCGACGTGCCGACCGCGAGGGCGCCCGCGCCGAGCGCGCGCAGCGGCTCCACGACGTCGAGCTTCGCGGTCAGGTCGGCCCGCCAGACGTTGTGGCCGTCGATCACGCCCGCGACGAGGGTCTTGCTCTCGAGCCCCGGCACCGGCGTGGTCGGCGTCGCGCCCTTGACCAGGTCGATCGCGATCGCGTCGACGTCGGTCGCGGCGAGGAGCGCGAGGGCGTCGTCGTGCAGGCCACCGAACGGCGCCGTCACGAGGATCGCCGGCCGCTCGCCGTCGGCGTCGTCGGTGCCCGTCGCGAGGTCGGTCGCCAGGGCGCGGTACGCGGAGGCGATCGCCGCGTGCAGGCGCTCGGCGGGCACGTCGAGGGAGTCGGTGACCAGCGCGGGCTCGTCGAGCTGCACCCACGGCACGCCGACGGCGGCGAGCGCGCGCAGCAGCTCGGCGTACGCGGCGACGACGTCGTCGAGCCGGTCGAGCGGGTGGAAGCCCTCGCCCGCCTCGTCGGCCGCCTTCGACAGCGCGAGGAACGTCACCGGGCCCACCAGCACCGGGCGGGTGGTGACGCCGGCCTCCTTCGCCTCGGCGTACTCGCGGACGACGCGGTGGTCGGCGAACGAGACCGGCGTCGTCTCGCTGATCTCGGGGACCAGGTAGTGGTAGTTGGTGTCGAACCACTTGGTCATCTCGAGCGGGGCGTCCTCGCCGCGCCCGCGGGCCACGGTGAAGTAGCCGTCGAGCTCGAGGGAGCCGTCCTCGTCGTCGAGCAGGTCGCGGAAGCGCTCCGGGACGGCGCCCAGCAGCGCGACGACGTCGAGCACCTGGTCGTAGTAGGAGAACGTGGCCGGGACGGAGCCGTCGTCGGGGTTCAGCCCGAGGTCGACGAGGCGGCGCACGGTCTCGCGGCGCAGCGCGCCGGCGGTGACCTCCAGGTCGACGGCGTCGGTGCGCCCGGCCCAGAACGACTCGACGGCCTTCTTGAGCTCGCGGCGGCGCCCGATGCGCGGGTAGCCGAGGATCGTGCCGCCGGGGAAGGCGGCGGGGGTGGTGGACATGAGCACTCCTCACGGTTCGCTCCGATGGGTCCGACGTCGCCGACCAGGCGGTTGCTCCCGGTACGGCACCCCGCGGGGTGCGAGAACGGTGGCAACCGCCTGTTCGGCGGGTGGTCAGACGGCGGAAGCCTGGGTCGGGATGCTCGGTACCCACGGCCTTCTGGCCAGGTCCGCGCCGTCCGACGGGGCGTCGGAGAGCGCCGGTCCGCCGAGGTGCACACCCTCGAGCAGGTCCAGAGCGGGACGGTACTTGTTGAACGTGTACACGTGGAGGCCGGGGGCGCCCGCGTCGAGCACGCGCTGGGCGAGCTCCACGGCGCGCGCCGTCCCGTAGGCGTGCTGCGCCTCCGGGTCCGGCAGGGCGTCGAGCGCGTCCAGCAGGTGCCGGGGCGCGCGGACGCCGGTGAGCTCCTCGACGCGACGGAGCCGGCGCGGCTCGGTCGTGGGCAGCTGCCCCGCGAGGATCGGGATCGTCACGCCGGCCGCGCGGGCCTCGGCGACGAAGTCGGTGTAGGAGTCGGCCTCGTAGAACAGCTGCGTGATGGCGAAGCTCGCCCCCGCGTCCTGCTTCTCCTTGAGGCGCCCGACCTCCTGGGCCCGGGTGGTGCCGGCCTGCACGTTGCCGTCGACGAACGTCGCGACGGCGATCGTCATCGGCCGGGCCGCGCCGCGCAGGGCGGCGCCGGGGTCGCTGGCGCACCGCCGCGCCTCGACCTCGCGCAGCAGGTGCACCAGCTCGATCGAGGACGCGACGCCGTCGGCGGGCGGGCGCCAGTCCGGCTGGTCCTTGGGCGGGTCGCCGCGCAGGGCGAGGAAGGCGCGGGTGCCGGCGTCGAGGAAGTCGTCGATGACGGCGGAGACGTCCTCGCGGTGGGCGCCGACGCACGTCAGGTGCGCCACGGGCAGGACGGGCGTGCCTTCGAGCAGCGTCGCGACGACCTGCCGTGCCGTCGCCCGGTCACCGCCGCCCGCGCCGTACGTCACGGACACGAAGTCCGGGCGCGCGGCCACGAGCCGGCGCGCGGTCTCCCAGAACTTGGGGGCGGCGTCCGGCCGGCGCGGCGGCATGAGCTCGAACGAGACCGTCGGGCGTGCCGGCAGCGCCGGGGTGGGCGGAAGGGATGCCTCTGCGACCATGCGTCACTCCATCGATCCTGGCGTGAGCACCTTCGTCCTCGGGAGGCTTCCGTCGGAGAACGGGTTGCTGCGGCGTCGTCGAGCCAGGACTCTCGGCCGCTCTGGATGGCTGGACCTCGATCGTACGCAGCATCCGCGATGCGGTCGAGGATGAGACCGCTGGGTGAGACGAAGGCCGGACGACGCGCCTGGTCAGGGGGTCAGTACGACCTTGCCGCCCGGGTGCCCGGACTCGACGAGCGCGTGCGCACGGGCCGCGTCGGCCAGCGGCAGCACGGCGCCGACGGTGGTGGTGAGGTCGCCGCGGGCGAGGGCGTCGACGACCTCGGCGAGCTCCCCTGCGTCGCGCTCCGAGCGGTAGCTGGCCGTCACGCCGAGGTCGGCCGCGGCGTCGTCGGCGATGGTGACGATCCGGGAGGTGCCACCGCGCAGCGCGATCGAGTCGGGCAGCACGCCCGCGCCCGTGGTGTCGAGGACGGCGTCCACGCCGTCGGGCGCGAGCGCGCGGACGCGCTCGACCAGGCCGGCGCCGTAGGTGGTCGGCGTCGCCCCGAGGGCGGCGACGCGGTCCTGGTTCCGCGCCGACGCCGTCCCGATCACGCGGGCGCCGCGGCGCACCGCGAGCTGGGTGGCCAGCGCGCCCACCGACCCCGACGCCCCGTGCACCAGCAGCGTCTCGCCCGCGCGCACGTCGAGGAGGCGCAGCACGCGGGTCGCGGCCTCCGCCGCGACCGGGAGCGTGACGGCGTCGGTCGCCGCCAGCCCGTCGGGGACGTGCGCGAAGACCTTCGTGAGGGCGAGCTCCGCGTACCCGCCGCCGACGGCGAACCCGACCACCCGGTCGCCCGGCGCGACGCCCGTCACCCCGTCGCCGAGCGCGTCCACCACGCCCGCCACCTCGAGGCCGGGCACGACCGGGGAGGTCGGCGCCGGGGCACCGGTCGTCCCGGCGCGGGACTTCACGTCCCAGCCGTTGACCGCCGCCGCCTCCACGCGGACGCGGACCTGCCCCGGCCCGGGCAGCGGCGCGGGCACGTCTGCCGGGTGCAGCACCTGCGGGCCGCCGAAGCTCTCGAACACCATCGCGCGCACGTCGTCCTCCTTCGTCGACCACCGCCCTCAGGAGGTCGAGGTCGTCCCCCACCCCGAGGCCGCGCGGTAGGCCGCGAACCCGGCGTCGGTGGTCCTGAACCGCACCACGGGTGCGCCGTCCTCGTCGTCGGGATCGGGGCCCTGCCAGCTTCGGGGGTCGGCGAGCGCCTCGGGCACGTCGTCCGCCGTGAGCCGTCGGGAGGTGTCGAAGTCGCTCGACCACGGACCGACGGCCAGCTCGATCAGCCCCGAGCGGAGGAGGTCGACCAGCAGCCCGACGCGGCGGTCCCACGCCGTCCGTCCGGGCGCTGCGTCGTCGCCGTCTTCCCAGGACACTTCCCAGAGCCCTGAGACGTCTTCGTATCCGAGCCACAGGAGGTCGGCGGTCACCGTGTTCATGGCAGCGTCGGGTTGCCTTTCAGGGGTACGCGGGTAGGTGCGCCACGTCCGTCGCTCACGCGGAGATATGGCCCGGTGTGAAGCGGATCCGGGTGACCCGGCCATCCGCTCTCGTAGATGATCTGCTGCCCGGTGTTCTTGATCGGCGGCTCGTGCTTGACCGCGGTTCCTCCCGGCGGGACCTTCTTGGGTGTCGAGGCTACCCAGTCGTCCGGGATCATCTGCTTGACGTCGTCGTACGACTTCCCGGTGGCGCCCTTGACGTTGGTGATGACGTCGTTCGCGGCCTTCTTGGCGGCCTCGCGGGCGACCTTGTCGTGCCCGCCCGCGTTGTGGACGAGGACGGGCAGGTCGCCGGCCAGGACGTAGTAGTTGTGGTGGGTCTCGACGTGGATGTTGTAGACCGTGACCGCGTCGCCCGGGTCGCGGTGCTCGATGTCGATCCGGTCGAGGGTGACCGTGCCGTCAGGCGTCACCAGGATGTCGCCGGGCTGCAGGTCGCGGGCGAAGATCCAGCCCATGTTCCGCACCATGAACGGGTGCTCGTCCGTGGTCGTCACGACCTGCCCGGCGATGGTCAGGTGGAACAGCGTCGTCGTGGTGCGGACGAACGTCTCGATCACGAGCTGCAGCTCGTCGGCCCCGGTCTGAAGGTTGTGGGCGTAGACCTTGTCCCCGGCCCGGATGTCCTCGATCGCGGTCACGTCGCCTGGCCCGTCGCCGGTGCGGACCAGGGTCCCGGCGGTGAAGCAGGTCCCGAACCCGACCTTGCACCACGCCTTCTTCGCCCCCAACTTCAGCCCGGACTTCATGCCCTGCTTGAACGCGGCCTTCGACAAGCCCGTGGCGGCCTTCGCCGCACCACCCAGCCCGATCACGCTCAACGCGGCGCCCGCGATCGCGATGCCCGCCTCCGCCCACGAGCGTTCCCCCGTCGCCGCCAACGTGATGTTCGCCAACGCGGACACGATCGCCGCGACCGCGGCGACCACGATCAACACCCCCGCCAGCGCCGTCCCGACCACGGGGATGAACGCGACCACGATCGCGAGCAACCCGGCGATCGTGGAGATCATGTCCGCGATGTCCGCGATCGCGGCCACGACCTTCGAGCCCCAGTCGTCCCACCACGAGTCGTTCAGGTCATCACCGGAGGTGATGTCCTCGATCCGGGACACCGCATCGCTGGCGGCCCGGTCCCGGTCGGCGACCGACCCCTCGATGTCCGAGCGGGCCGCCGCGGCCTGACCGTTCGCGTCGTCCGCGTTCCCGCCCGCGGCATCCGCCTGCTGCTGATACTCCCGCTTGGTCTCCACGTCCGTGGTCTGGTCCGCGAGGTCCTGATACCGGTCCCGCGACCCTGCCGCGGAGTCCGCCGCATCCCGCGCCGACCTGGCCTTCTCCAACGCCGCCAGGGTCTCGGCCTGCACCCGGTCCAACGTCCGCGCGTAGTCCACCAACGCCTCACCCGTCGCCTGATACCGCGAGTGCGCGCGCCGGATCTCCGAGACCGTGTCTTCCTTCGTCTCCATCAACGCGTCCACGGCCTGGGAGACCGTCCCCGCCACGTCCAGGCGGGACATCGCGCCCGCGGCGTCGTCGATCGAGCCCGCGACCTCCAGATAGTCCTGACCACCCGCCAGCACCAGCACCGGATCCCCCGGCGTCGGGTCCGAGTCCAGACCCACCGGCGACCAGTCCGACGGCCTCACACCGGGCCACCGGGCCGCGCCGGCGCGGGCTGGCCCTCGCCGCTGATCCCGTCGGCCAGGTCGGAGTCGATGTCGGTGAACGCCTGCGCCACCTGCACCGACGCGTCCGCGAGGAGGCGCAGGTTGTCGGTCATCTTCTTGCGCGTGTCGTCCCACGAGCTCGCGAAGTCGCGCACCGTGCCCGCCAGGCCGTCGTGCCCCACCGCGTCCGCGATCCGGTCCGACCGCGTCGTCGCGTTCTCGAACTCGTCCGCCACCGTGGTCAGGCTCGACCCCAGCTCCGTCACCGCATCCAGGTCCACCCGGAGATCCGCCACCGGCCCTCACCCCCTTCGCCCGCAAGAGAGTAACCAGGGTCACGTCTGATGCACCACGGGGAGAACTCCCCGTCGTGCCTGCTCAGCAGCAGCGCGACCCGGGGTTGCGGTCCTGCTCGGCGTAGCGCTCGCGCCAGAACGCGCGCTCGCCCAGCGGCTCACGGTCGGGGTGGGCGGACCGTTCGTGCGCGAGGTACGTCGCGTAGGCGTCGTCACCCATCACCTGGCGCACGTACCAGCGCGCCGCCGACGCCGCCCGGGCGAGTGCCCGGGCGGCGTCGCGCGCCGTCGACCCGACGGTGCGGGCGTCAGTGGTGCCCGGCACCGGCGTTCTCCCGCAGGCCGGCCTCGACCCACTGCCTCTCGATCCGCTTCTCGGCGGCCGACGCGAACAGGTTCGCCGGGGCGAACCGCCGCGACGCGACCGGCGGGTCCTCGTGGTTGGCGCCGCCGCCCGCGCGGAGGGCGTTGATCGTCACGATCACGGACGCCACGATCACGATGATCGACAGCACCACGAAGATGATCGAGAGCGTGCCCTGCACGAACGTGTTGCGGACCACGGCCTCCATCGCGGCGACGTCGGGCGCGGTCCCGAACGACGTCTCCCCGGCGTCGAGGGCCTCCTGGAACGCGCGGTGCTGCGCCCAGTACCCGACCGCAGGGACGTCCGAGAAGATCTTCTCGAACGAGGCGGTGATGGTGATGACCGCGGTGAACGCGAGCGGCAGGGCGACGATCCACAGCCACGCCCAGTAGGAGCGGCCCCGCTTCGCGACGATGGCGAGCACGACGGCGAGGGCGATCGCGGCCAGCAGCTGGTTCGCGATGCCGAACAGCGGGAAGAACGTGTTGATGCCGCCGAGCGGGTCGGTGACGCCGAGGTAGAGGATGCTGCCCCACCCGGCGACCATGATCGCCGTGCAGACCCACACCCCGGGTCGCCAGCTCACGTCCTTGAACTTCGGGGCCACGTTGCCGATGGTGTCCTGCAGCATGAACCGGGCCACGCGGGTGCCGGCGTCGACGGCGGTGAGGATGAACAGCGCCTCGAACATGATCGCGAAGTGGTACCAGAAGCCCATCATCGCGGTGCCGCCGAACAGCTGGTGCATGATGTGCGCCAGCCCGAGCGCGAGCGTCGGCGCGCCGCCGGTGCGGGACACGATCGACGGCTCGCCCACCTGGCTCGCCAGGGTGCTGAGCGTGTCGGGGGAGAGGTTCACGCCGGCGAGGCCGAGCGAGTTCACGAACGCGACCGCGCCCTCGATGGTGCCGCCGGTGGCCGCCGCCGACGAGTTCATCGCGAAGTACACGCCGCGGTCGATCGAGATCGCGGCGACCAGGGCCATGATCGCGACGAACGACTCCATGAGCATGCCGCCGTACCCGATGAAGCGCGTCTGGCGCTCCTTCTCGACGAGCTTCGGCGTCGTGCCGGACGCGATGAGCGCGTGGAACCCGGACAGGGCGCCGCACGCGATGGTGACGAACAGGAACGGGAAGAGGCTGCCGGCCACGACCGGGCCCGTCTCCGAGCCGGCGAACTCGCTGACCGCGGGGACGGTGATCTCGGGGCGCACGATGACGACGGCGCCCGCGAGCACCAGGATGACGCCCACCTTCATGAAGGTGGACAGGTAGTCGCGGGGGGCCAGCAGCAGCCACACGGGCAGCACGGCGGCGACGAAGCCGTAGACGATGACGCCGACGGCGATCGTCGTGCGGTCGAGGTGGAAGAACTCCGCGCCCCACGCCGTGTCGGCCACCCAGCCGCCGCCGATGATGGCGGCCATCAGCAGCACGAAGCCGATGATCGAGACCTCGGTGATGCGGCCCGGGCGGAGGTACCGGAGGTACACGCCCATGAACAGGGCGATCGGGATCGTCATGGAGACGGAGAAGACGCCCCACGGGCTCTCGCCGAGGGCGTTGACCACCACGAGCGCGAGGATGGCGACGATGATGATCATGATGAGCAGGGACGCGACGATCGCGGCCGCGCCGCCGATCCGGCCCAGCTCCTCGCGCGCCATCTGCCCGATGGTGCGGCCGCCGCGGCGCATGGAGAAGAAGAGGACCAGGTAGTCCTGCACGGCACCCGCGAGCACCACGCCGACGATGATCCAGATCGTGCCCGGCAGGTACCCCATCTGGGCCGCGAGGACGGGGCCCACCAGCGGGCCCGCGCCGGCGATGGCGGCGAAGTGGTGGCCGAACAGCACCCGGCGGTCGGTGGGGACGAAGTCCTTGCCGTCCTCGCGCGTCTCGGCGGGGGTGGCGCGGCGGTCGTCGGGCCGGGTGATGAACTTCTCGATGACCTTCGAGTAGAAGCGGTACCCGATGAGGTACGTGCAGACCGAGGCGAAGACGAACCAGATCGCGTTCACGGTCTCGCCGCGCACCAGCGCGAGCATGACCCAGGCGACGCCGCCGAGCAGCGCGATCGCCGCCCAGAGCACGACCTTCTGCCATGTCCAGCGCGGGGTGAGCTCCTCGGCGGGGACCGCCGTCGGGGGGAGCGCGGGGTCGGGGACGATCTCGTCCGTCGCCACGGTGGCTCCGGAATCTGCTGACAAGGTGAGCCTCCAAGGCGTCGCGTCGTTGCGGGACCCGACACAGGATAGGGGGTGAAAAAAGTGCGGAGGTCACCGCGAGGTGTGGACGGCGCGCCAGAGGGCGTGATACGCCCCCGCGCTCCCCGCGTGCGCGGGTGCGGCATCGGGGGAGTCGGATCACCAGGGGACGACGCCGTGCTCGGCGAGGAACGTCCCGGACGGCGCCCCGGCGGGCAGCGTGGCCGCCCGCAGCACGACCTTCGCCGCGTCGTCGGCCGACGTCGGCGCGTGGTCCCGGTTCCCGGGAGCGAGGTCGGTCCGGACCCAGCCGGGGCGCACGGAGGTCACGACCGTCGGAGTGCCCGCGAGGCGCTTGGCGAGCGCCACGGTGATGCCGTTGAGCGCGGCCTTCGAGGCCTGGTAGGCGGGCAGGACCATCCCGAACCAGGGCGAGTCCGGGTCCTGCTGGTCGGTCAGCGAGCCCATCGTCGAGGAGACGTTGACGATGCGGGCGCCGGCGGACCGCTCGAGGAGGGGGAGGAACTCCTCGATGACGGCCACGGGACCGAAGACGTTCGTCCGGAACGTCTGCTCGAGGACGCGGGGGTCGGCGAACCGGGGCCCGTGCCGCGTCGGGTCGGCGCCCGCCTCGGGCAGGATCCCGGCGTTGTTGACGAGGATGTCGAGGTGGTCGAAGCGGTGCGCGACCTCGGCCGCGGCGGCGCGCACGCTCGCCGGGTCGTCCACGTCGAGCGTGACCCCGGTGACGTCCAGCCCGTTCGCGCGGAGGGCCGCCACCTCGTGGCAGACGGCGTCCGCGCTGCGGCCGGCCAGCAGGACGGCCGCCCCCTGCGTGGCGAGCGCCTCGACGACGGCGCGCCCGAGCCCGCGCGTGCCCCCGGTGACCAGTGCGACGGTTGTCATGAGTCCTCCTGAGCGTGGGTGGACCGGCAGGGTCGCCGGCGCGCCCACTCTCGCCGACCGGTCGCCCGGCCTCTGGCGCGGATCGGACGTCGCACTCGCGCCCCGGCGCGGCCTCGGAGAGGCCGCGTCATCGGCCCGGCTCGTCCGGCTGGCGTGTGGTCGCGACGGCCTGCCGCATGACGTGCAGGAAGCGGTCGACGGCGGCGACCTCGGCCGGGGTGAAGGCGCTCAGCGCCGTGACGGCTTCTCCGATGAGCGGGCCGAAGAACGACCGGCCGAGCTCGTCCGCCCGGTCCTCCAGGGCCAGCAGGACCCGGCGCCGGTCGCCGGTGTCGCGTTCGCGGCGGACGTGCCCGAGGCGTTCCATCCGGTCCACGAGGGCGGTCACCGTGGACGAGTCCAGGCCCAGGCGCCCCGCGAGCTGTCCCGCGCTGATCGCCTGGCCGGCGCGCTCCGCCTCGACGAGGACGATCAGCGCGCGCACGTCGGTGGGGTGCAGCCCGTGCCGTCGGGCGAACTCCCCGCCCAGGAGGTCGAGCTCGACGGTCAGCGCTCGCAGCTGCGACACCAGCCGGCGCGCCGGTTCGTCATCGGTCACGCCGACCTTCTTCCCTTGACCGTCCAACATCTTGATGGTCAAGATACCTGGAACGTCGGCGGAGGGAGCGAGGGGTGGACGGATCGGCAGGGGTGGACGTGTTCGCGGCGACCACGAGGCAGAGGCGGTCGATGGCAGACCTGCTCGAGGAGCTGGACGGCGCCCAGCTCGCCGCGCCGAGCCTGTGCGCCGGGTGGGACGTCCACACCGTCGCGGCGCACGTCGCCGAGGCCACCGCGCCCCGAGCCCTCGGGCGGCTGCTGGTGGACCTGGCCCGTGCCGGCGGCAGCGTGCACCGGGCCAACGACGCGGCGGCCCGCCGCGCCGGGCTGCGCCCGGTCGGCGAGACCGTGGCCCTGCTGCGCGAGCGGGCGGAGAGCCGGGTCGCGCCGCCGGTCACCGGCCCGCGCGCCCCGCTCGCGGACGTGCTGGTCCACGAGGGCGACATGTGCCTGCCGCTCGGCCTTCCGTACGCGCCGGACGGCGCTTCCGTCCGCGTCGCGCTGGAGTTCGTCACGAGCGGGCGGCCGGTCGGGTTCGTCCCGCGGGGCCGGCTGAGCGGTCTGCGGCTGGTCGCCACCGACCTCGGCTGGTCGTGGGGCGAGGGCGCCGAGCTCAGCGGTCGGGGTGTGGACCTCCTCATGGCCGCCTGCGGCCGCGCCGCCGTCCTGCCGCGACTCACGGGTGCGGGCGTCCCGCTGCTGACCGCCCGCCTGGGCGCCGGCCCGGGCTGACCGGGGAGGTCGGCGTCGGGCTGTCCGGGAGTGCCGGGCATAGTGTGGCCGCCATGGACACCGAAGAGCGCCTCGCCGTCTTCCTCGACTACGAGAACCTGGCGCTCGGCGCCCGCGACCACCTGGGCGGTATGCAGTTCGACTTCAAGCCGATCGCGGACGCGCTCGCGGTGCGGGGGCGCGTGGTCGTGCGCCGCGCGTACGCCGACTGGTCGTACTTCGACGAGGACCGCCGGATGCTGACCCGCCACCAGGTCGAGCTCATCGAGATGACGCAGCGCATGGGCGCGTCCCGCAAGAACGCCGCCGACATCAAGATGGTGGTCGACGCGATCGAGATGGCGTTCGAGCGCGAGTACATCACCACGTTCGTCATGTGCACCGGCGACTCCGACTTCTCCCCGCTGGTGCACAAGCTGCGCGAGCTCGACAAGCGCGTCATCGGCGTCGGGGTCGAGAACTCCACGTCGCGGCTGCTGCCCCCGGCCTGCGACGAGTTCCTCTTCTACGACCGGCTCGAGGGCGTCGACGTGCCCGACGAGTCGGAGGCGCCGGCCCCCAAGCGGTCCGGCCGCGGGGCGGGCAAGGGCACCAGCCGGGGTGGTCGGGGCGGCCGCGCCAAGGCGCCCGCCGCGGAGGCGCCGGCCGAGGCCGCGACGGAGGCGCCGGCCGCCACCGAGACCACCACCGGGGCTCCCGCCGAGGAGGCCGCGCCCGCGACGTCGGGCACCGCGCCCCGCAGCCGCCGCAAGAAGGCGCCGGCGGCGGAGGCGCCCGCCGTCGAGCCCGTCGCGGAGCCCGCCGCCGAGGTGGACCAGGACGTCGAGCACGACGACGCCGCCGCGACCGGCGAGGAGCCCACGATGGAGGTCACGGTGGCGCAGACGCTCGCCGACCTGCAGGCCTCCACCAGCGGCTCCGTCACCGCGTCGATGCTCAAGCGCACGATGGTCCGCAAGGACCCCACGTTCAGCGAGTCCGACTACGGGTTCCGCACCTTCGGCGAGTTCCTGCGCTTCCTCGCCGACCGCGGCTTCGTGGTGCTGTCGCCCGGCCCGTCGACCGGCGACCCGGAGGTGGAGCTGCCCGCGCAGCAGGACACCGAGGGCGCGTTCGGCCTGCTGCGCCAGGTGGTGCAGGACGCGGGCGGGTCCGCGCCGCTGTCCGGGCTGAAGAACGAGGTGCGCAAGCGCCGCCCCGACTTCTCGGAGAAGGCGCTCGGCTACCGCGGCTTCCTGCAGTTCGCGAAGGGCGCGGCGGCCGCCGGCGCCGTCGCCCTCGCGTGGGACGACGACGCCGACGACTACCTGCTGACCACCAGCTGAGCGCTCAGCGCCCGACGAACGCGAGCAGCGCCGCGTTGACCTCGGCGGCGTGCGTCCACAGCAGGCCGTGGGGCGCGCCCTCGACCTCGACGTACTCCGCGTCGGGCACGGCCGCGTGGAAGCGGCGGCCGGAGGCGTCGATCGGCAGGATGTTGTCCTTCGTGCCGTGCAGGATCAGCGTCGGCTTGCCCGCCGCGCGGACCGCTTCGACGTCGGGCCGGAAGTCCTCGATCCACGTGGGGACGACGGCGTACGCGGCGACGGGGGCCGAGCCCACGGCGGTGCTCCAGTTGGCGCGCACGACCTCCTCGGAGATCCGCGTGCCGAGGTTCTCGTCGAGGTTGTAGAAGTCCTTGTAGAACTGCGTGAACCAGGCGTACCGGTCGCTCCGGGCGGCGTCGACGATCCCGTCGAAGACCGCCTGGGGCACGCCCTCGGGGTTGTCGTCGCGCTGCACGAGGAACGGCTCCAGCGAGGCGAGGAACGCCAGCTTGGCGACGCGCTCGTGGCCGTGGTTGCGCACGTACCGCGCGAGCTCGCCAGTGCCCATGGAGAAGCCGACGAGGATCACGTCGCGCAGGTCGAGCGTCGTCAGGACGGTGTCGAGGTCGCGGGCGAACGTGTCGTAGTCGTACCCGGACCCGACCTTGCTGGAGGCGCCGAAGCCGCGGCGGTCGTACGTGACGACGCGGTACCCGGCGGCGAGCAGCTCGCGGGTCTGGAGCTCCCAGCTGTGCCCGTCGAGCGGGTACCCGTGGACGAGGACGACCGGCTGCCCGGAGCCCTGGTCCTCGTAGTAGAGCTCGACGTCCGTGCTGTTCTCCTGACCGACGGTGATGTAACCCATGGTCGTGCTCCTTCTCGCCAAGGGGAGAACGATCGTTCTCCCGCTGGTCGCTACACTAGAGAACGATGGTTCTCCACGCAAGGGGAGCCGGCCGACGAAAGGGTGAACGATGCTCGACGACGAAGCGGCACGCGACGCCGTGGTCGCGGCCGCGGACCGGCTGTTCTACGCCCGCGGCGTCCAAGCCGTGGGGATGGACGCCGTGCGCGCCGAGGCGGGCGTCTCGCTCAAGCGGATCTACGGGCTCTTCCAGTCCAAGGAGGACCTCGTCGTCGCCGTGCTCGCGCTGCGCACCACGCAGTGGACCGACGGGGTGGAGCGCGCCGCCGCGACGGCCACCACGCCCCGCGACCGCATCCTCAGCGTCTTCGACTTCCTCGACGCATGGTTCCGCGAGGACGGCTTCCGCGGCTGCGCGTTCATCAACTCCTTCGGCGAGCTCGGCGCGACGTCGCCCCGCATCGCCGACGCCGTGCGCGGCCACAAAGACGCGTTCCGGCAGCACGTGCTCGGGCTCGTGCGCGAGGCCGGCCTGCCCGACGCCGTCGCCCTGCAGGTGGTGCTGCTGGCCGAGGGCGCGCAGACCACCGCCGCGATCACGCACGACGCCGACGTCGCCCTCGAGGCGCGACGTGCCGCCGAGTCGCTCCTGGCCGCCGCCACGGTACGAACCGCCTGATCCCGCGCATGCGGGACCGGCCTCGCCGGACCCGCGCGGAGCAGGGGGCACAATGGTGCGGTGACCTATCGGTTCCTGCGCCTCGTCCTGTCGCTCCTGGTGTTCGTGCTCCTGCGACCCCAGGTGACGGGACTCCACAACATCCCGCGGCGCGGACCGGTGATCCTGGCGAGCAACCACCTGTCGTTCATCGACTCGATCATCATCCCGCTCGTCGTACCCCGGCACGTCACCTTCATCGCGAAGGCGGAGTACTGGACCGGCCGCGGCCTCAAGGGCCGCGTCTCCCGCTGGTTCTTCACCACCATGGGTCACATCCCCGTCGACCGCGAGGACCCGCGCGCCGGCCAGCGGTCGCTCGACGACGCGCTCGTCGTCCTCAAGCGTGGCGGCGCCTTCGGCATCTACCCCGAGGGGACCCGTTCCCGCGACGGCAAGCTCCACCAGGGGCACACCGGCGTCGCCTGGCTGGCGCTCGCGGGCTCGGCGCCCGTCGTGCCCGTCGCGCTGCGCGGCACCGACAAGGTGCAGCCCGTGGGCAAGCGGCTGCCCCGCCCGGTGCGCGGCATCCAGGTGAACTTCGGCGCCCCCATCGACCCGTCGCGGCAGCTCACCGCCGGCCGCCCGGCCCAGGTGCGTCGTGAGCTGACCGACCACGTCATGGACTCGATCCACAAGATGAGCGGTCAGGAGCTCGCCGCGTGACCGTCCCCTCGCCCCACGGCGAGGAGGTCCAGCGCCTCTTCGACACGGTCCCCGGCTACTACGACCGGATGAACCGCCTGATGACGCTGGGTCGCCACGCGGCCTGGTGCCGTGACGTCGCACGACGCGCGCAGGTCCCGGCCGGCGGGTCGCTGCTCGACATCGCCACCGGCACCGGCGTCATCGCCCTCGAGGCCGCGCGCCAGTACCCCGGCGCCACGATCCACGGCGTCGACTTCTCCGAGGGGATGCTCGACGGCGCCCGCGCCAAGCCCGGCGCCGACGCCGTCACCTGGGGCTTCGCCGACGCCAACGCGCTCCCCTTCGACGACGCGTCCTTCGACGCCGTCACGCACGGCTACCTGCTGCGCAACGTCGAGGACGCCGAGCGCGTGCTCGCCGAGCAGCTGCGGGTGCTCAGGCCCGGCGGCCGCCTCGCGCTGCTCGAGACCTGCCCGCCGCGCGGCCTGCTGCGCGTGCCCGTCACGCTCGGCGTGAAGGTCGTGATCCCGCTGCTCGGCCAGCTCGTCGCGCGCGACA
The DNA here is from genome assembly GCF_042799955.1 of Isoptericola sp. NPDC057653. Lineage (NCBI taxonomy): Bacteria > Bacillati > Actinomycetota > Actinomycetes > Micrococcales > Promicromonosporaceae > Isoptericola > Isoptericola sp. NPDC057653. The sequence goes on from NZ_JBHVHP010000001.1 coordinate 602,610, forward strand.
AGACGTCGTACACCTACCTCGAGGAGACCACCCTCGGGTTCATGTCTCCCGAGCAGGTCGCCTCCATCCTCTGGCGGCTCGGGTTCGACGACGTCACCTGGCGGCGCCGCTTCCTCGGCACCCACATGATCGTGAGCGCCCGCAAGCCGACCTGACGATGGTGACGTAGCACCCGGCGACGGGTCCTCCCGCGGAAGCGTCACCAGGTGCTACGTCGCAGGGTCCTCGGCCGGGGAGGGTGGCGTCACCCCCGGGCCGCGAGCCTGCGCATTGCCGTTCCCGCGTGCGCCGATACGCTGCCGCCGTGGGATCCACGACGAAGGGTGCCTGGCCATGAAGCGCCGTCGCGTCCTCGTCGTCGGGCTGGTCTCGGGCGTCCTTTCGCTGAGCGCCTGCGCGAACGATCCGTACGCCGCCTTCCGAGACCGCGGCGATGCGGTGCAGGTGGCATCGGTGCGCGCCGACGTGCTGGGGCTGCCCGAAGCGGAGAACGAGGCCGGGCGGCTCGTCCTCGCCGCTGACGGTTCCCTGGGGTCGGAGAACAACGCCTCAGCCTCCGCGACCGAGCGGCGCCGTGCCGAGCTGGGTCGCGTCGCCGTTCAGAGGCGGGCCGAGGACGAGCTCGGGATCATCGATGCGAGCATCGCCGAGCTCGTCGCCGCTCCTCACGACGCCGAGCTCCTCGGCTACACCCACGCCCAGCTGGACCTCGAGGAGTTCCGAGGCGTCGCCGTCGACGGCGACGCTGCGACGGTCCTTTTCCGAGGAACCGAGTGCTACATCTCGCTCGACGGTGCACGGTCCTGCGGTCCGCCCTCCGACTTTCGTCTCACCCTCGTCATGCAGCAGGGGCGTTGGCTGATCAGTGAGAAGACGTCCCAGCACCTTCCCGGCGAAGGCCCCTGAGTTCTCTTTGGCATAGCGATCCCAGGGAGGTCCCCCGGCCGGGGGAGGCGCGCCGCGGGACCGGCGGGAAGACTGGTCGGCATGACCAGGCGGACGGCGACGGGTGAGGGGCGGCGCACCCTGCGGTGGGCGCTGTCGCCGCTGACCAGCGCGTCCACGGTGCGCGCGGGCGTGTACCTCGTCGTCGGGGGAGTCGTCGCGGGTGCGTACGCGCTGCTCGCCGCCGGCTTCGTGCAGATGTTCGCCGACCCGGCCACGCCCCGCGCCGCCGTCGCCGTCCTCGCCGCGGTGACTGCCGTCATCGTCGGCGCGCCGCCGTTCCTCGCGCCCGTGCGCGCGCTGGAGATCGCGGCCGCGCGGACCTTCCTCGACGTCGACGCGCGCGAGCTGCCCGACCCCTCCGGCCCGACGACGGTCGCGACACGGTGGCGCGGGGCGGCCTGGTTCGCGCTGCACCTCGCCCTGGGCGCGGTGATCACCGTCGGCCTGCTGGTCGCGGTGCCGCTCGCGACGCAGCTGGTGCTGTCGGCGTTCGGCATCGACGAGTCGTTCCTGGTGCGGATGGCGCCCACGTTCACCCGCCACGCCGCCGGGTGGGTGGCGCTCGCGGTCCTGGCGCTGCTCGCCCTCCCGTACGGCACGGCGCTGGCGCGCCGGCTGCTGCGGCAGTCGGCGGAGCCGCTGCTCGGCCCCGACCAGACGGCGCGCATCGCCGAGCTCGAGGCGCAGGCGGACCGGCTGGCCGAGCGCGGCCGCCTCGCGCGCGAGCTCCACGACTCCGTGGGCCACGCCCTGACCGTCACGACCCTCCAGGCGGCGGCCGCGTCGCGGCTCGTCGGCTCCGACCCGGACGGGGCGCGGCGCTCCCTCGCGGCGATCGAGGAGTCCGGCCGGGCCGCGATGGCCGACCTCGACCACGTGCTCGGTCTGCTGCGCGCCCCCGACCGGGCCGGTGACGTCGCGGAGGCGCGCCGCGCGCCCGCCCGGTCGCTCGCCGACCTGCCCGCCCTCGTCGACGACGCCCGGCACGCCGGCGCGGACGTGCGGCTCGACGTCGACGACGGCGTGGCGGACGCGCTGCCCCGCGCGACGTCGCACGAGGCCTACCGCGTCGCGCAGGAGGCGCTCACCAACGCCGTCCGGCACGCCCCCGGACGCCCGGTCACGGTGCGCGTGACCGTCGACGGCGCGGCGCGACGGCTCGACGTCGAGGTCGCGAATCCGCTCCACGCGGCGGCCGCCCCCGGTGGCGGTGGCGGTGGCCGAGGCCTGCGCGGCATGGCCGAGCGCGTCCGGCTGCTGCGCGGCGACCTCGACGCGGGGCCGGACGACGGCCGCTGGGTGGTGCGGGCCCGGTTCCTGCTCCCGTGAGCTGAGGCGCGACGCGACCGCGACCGCCGCGCGTACGCCGTCCGAGGAACGCCACCCCACGGGTTGACCTCAACAACGGTCGAGGTCTGAGGCTGGTCGTGTCGCCCCGGCCGGGGCGACGACCCGCGACAGATCGGCAGACGAGCATGGACGAGAACCCGACGGTCCTGGTGACCGGCGCGACGGGCAACGTCGGCGGACAGGTGGTCGCGCAGCTGCGGGAGCGCGGCGGTGTCCGCGTGCGCGCGCTGACCCGACGTCCGGAGAGCGCCGGCCTCCCGGACGACGTCGAGGTGGTCGGTGGCGACCTCTTCGACCCCGAGAGCCTGGACGCAGCCCTGGACGGGGTCGACGCCGTCTTCCTCGTGGTCCCCGCCCTGCGCCCCGACGGACGGGAGCCGGGGCTCGTCGCGCGGATCGCACGTCGGGCGCGTCGCGTGGTCTACGTGTCCGCCGACGGTGTCCCCGACGACCGCGACGCCCTGACCGGCGGCATCATCGCCGCGCACGCGACGATCGAGCACCTCCTCGAGGACGCGGGCGTCGAGTGGACGTTCCTGCGTGCCGGCGGGATGGCGACGAACACGCTCGGGTGGGCGGCGGACGTCCGGGCCACGGGCGAGGTGCGCGGGCCGTACGCCGGGTTGAGCCGGTCGCTCGTGCACGAGGCCGACGTCGCGGCGGTGGGCGTGCTGGCCCTCACGGGGCCCATGCTGGTCGGCGCACGGCCCGTGCTCACCGGCCCGGAGATCCTCACGCACGTCGAGCAGGCCGCTGCCATCGGCGACGCGATCGGGCGGACGGTCACCTACCGCGAGGTCCCGCGGGACGAGATGCGGGTCCGCATCGTCGACGAGTGGGGGTGGCCGGCCGACGCCGCGGACGCGGCCCTCGATGCCTGGGCCGCGATGGTCGGCAACCGGGAGGGTGTCACGGCCACGGTGGAGGAGCTCACGGGACGCCCGGCGCGCTCCTTCCGTGTGTGGGCCGCCGACCACGCGCCGGACTTCCGCTGACCACGGTTGCGGGCGCGGTATGCCCTCGGTGGGCGCTGGACGCAGGGTGCGGCAGGATCGACGGCGTGACCGTGCCTGCCGAGACCGACACCCGCGCCGCCGCCGTCCGCGTCGTCCTCGTCGACGACGAGCCGCTGGTGCGCGCGGGGCTGCGCGTCATCCTCGACGCGGAGCCGGACCTGGAGGTGGTCGGCGAGGCGGGCGACGGGTCCGAGGTGCCGCAGGTGGTGGCGCAGGCACGTCCGGACGTGGTGCTCATGGACGTGCGGATGCCGCGCGTGGACGGGATCGCGGCGACGCGGGCCGTCGTCGGGGCGGACCGCCCGGGCGTGCCGGCGCCGCGTGTCCTCGTGCTCACGACGTTCGAGAACGACGACCACGTGCTCGACGCCCTGCACGCCGGGGCGCAGGGCTTCCTGCTGAAGCGGGCGCGCCCGGAGGAGGTGGCGGACGCCGTGCGGCTGGTGGCGCGCGGCGACTCGCTGCTGTTCCCCGACGCGGTGCGGCGGCTCGTGGCGGCCCGGGGGAGCGACGACGCGGGCGACGCGCTGCGGGACGCGCGGCTCACCGAGCGGGAGGGTGAGGTGCTGCGGCTGATGGCGACGGGCCTGTCGAACGCGGAGATCGCCGGCGAGCTGTACCTGGGCGTCGAGACCGTGCGCACGCACGTGGGCAACGTGCTCGCCAAGCTCGGCGTGCGCGACCGCACCCAGGCGGTGGTGCGTGCCTACGAGTCCGGCTTCGTCCCGGTCCACGGCGGGCCGACCGCCACGAGGTAGAGCCTCCGGCCGCGAGGTCGTGCTCGGCGGGCGCGACCTCGCGGCCGGAGGCTCTACCTCGGCGCGAGCGGCACCCGGTAGCGCACGACGCCCGCGTGCGGGTGGTCGACCACCCGGCCGCCGAGCTTCTCGATCAGCCCCGCCGACGCGGTGTTGCCCTCCTCGCACACGAGGTCGGCGTGGTCCATCCCGTGCTGGGTCGCGGCCACCTCCAGGACCCGCGCGAGCGCCCACGCCGCGTGCCCCCGCCCGCGGGCCCCGGGACGGACGCCGTAACCGATGTGGCCGTGGCGGGCGCCGTCGGGGTGGTCGGGGTGGCGCAGAGCGATGCCGCCGACGATGTCGGGCGCGCCGTCGTCGCCCACGACGACGATCCACCAGAGCGTCGCCGCCGGGGCGGAGCGCACCCGGCCCACCCAGTCCGCGAAGCCCGTCACGGACTCGACGTCGTCGTCGGGGCCGAGCCCGAACCCGTCCTCGTGGAGGCCGGGCCCCCAGTCGTCGTGGCCGGCGTGCCACTGCCGGGCGAGGCCGGTCGTGGGCGGCACGAGGCGGCGCTCCGGCTCGGGGGGCGGCGGGCGCGCGGTCACGTCGCGTCGCCCCAGCGCCCCGCCAGCCGGTCGGCGAGCTGCGCGCCGTCGGCGCCGTGCACCAGCGGCGCTCCCGCCTCCGGCCGCCCCCGCGACGGCCGCACGCGGGCCCGGGCGACCTGTCGGACGGCGATCGCCACCACCCGCCCCGGCCAGCGCGCCGACGCCCGCACGTACACGTCCTCGTCGAGCTGGCCGGCGTCGCCCACCAGCAGCCACCGCACGTCGGGGAAGGTGGTCATGAGGCGGTCCAGGCTGTCGCCCTTGTGCTGCGGCCCGCTGCGGAACCAGCCCGTCTGCGTGGGGCCCCAGTCCGTGAGGAGCAGCGGGCCGGGCGGGAAGCCGTGCCGGTCGAGGAACCGGGACAGCGTCCCGGCGGTGTTCCAGGCGCCGTTGGAGAGGTAGACGAACGGCGCGTCGGGGCGGTCCGCGGCGATGCGCCGGTACAGCTGCGCCATCCCCGGCACGGGGCGGCGCGCGCCCGCACGGCTGAAGAACGTGTTCCACGCCGCGACCAGCGGGCGCGGGACGGCCGTGATCATCGCCGTGTCGTCGATGTCGCTCACCACCCCGAACGACGCCGTGTCCGCCACGACCACGACGGGCGCGGCCGCCGCGACCCCGGTGCGCACGGCGGTGAGCGTCGCGTCGTGGCGCCCGGGGGCCAGGGGCTCGTCGTCGGGCAGCGGCACCTCGGCGTCCACGTAGCCCGCCCGGTCCGTCTCGACGACGACGTCCGCCCCTCCCACCACGACGCGCACCGGCTCGCCCGGCGCGGGCATCGTCAGGTAGCTGCGCAGGGGGCGTCGGGCGGCGTGGTCCACCGGGGACAGCGGGCCCGACGCCCGCGACGGCGGCACCAGCAGCACGCGCGCCAGCACGCGCACGTCGCGCGGCGTGCCGAGCCCGGTGTACGTGAGCAGGCGGGGAACCCACCCGCGGCGGCGCAGGAACGCCCCCGCCACCGCGCACCACCGGTCCTCGAGCACGGCGGCCAGGTGGGGCCGCTGCGTGGGTCGGGGGGTGGCGTGCTGGGTGGCGGGGGCGGACATGCTCCCGAGTCTCGCGGCCCGGGGGTGCCTGCGCGCGGCGTGGCTCAGGACTGCTTCACCGTGTCCTGCACGTAGGCGAACCACTGGTCCACGAACTGGTCCTCGGTGAGCTTGCCGTACTGGACCTCCTCGGACAGGCGCGCCATCTCGGCCTCGATCTCCCCGTAGCCCTCGACGGGCACCGGAGCCGGCTCCGTGACGTCGTCCTTCGCCGCGTCCTCGTAGGCGATGAGGCGGGAGTCGGGCGACCCGTCCTCGAGCGCCATCGCGTCCTTCTGCGCCTGCGTCGCGGGGACGCCCTTGCTGGTGCCGAAGATCTCGCCGACCCGCGGGTCGTTCGTCATGAAGTCGATGAGCGCGGCCGCCGCGTCCGGGTGCGACGAGCTGGCGGACGCCGAGAGCATGACGCCGGAGTGCCAGTACATCTTCTTGCCGTCGTCCCCGGTCGGGATGGGCAGCAGCTGCAGGTCGTCGCTGCCGAGCTCGGCCACGTAGTTGGGCATCAGGGTGTCCCAGTTCGCCTCGGCGACCACCTCGCGCGAGTTCAGGCCGGTCTTCGGCTCGAGCTGCGCCGCGCGCTTCGCCGGGAAGAAGACCTGGGCGTCGCGCAGCGGCGCCCACAGGTCGGCCCAGGCCTGCACGTCGTCCTTCGTGAAGGCGATCTGCCCGTCGTCGGTGAACGGCGCCCTGCCCTGCTGCACCAGCCACTGCAGGAACCAGGGGCTGTTCCCCGTCATGTCGCCGATCGGGTACACCTGCGGGTCGTGCTTCGCACCCGCCTCGGCGACGTCGGCGAACCAGGAGATCAGGTCGTCCCAGCCGTAGCCCTCGGCCGGGGGCTCCACGCCGAGCTCCTCGAGGAGCTTCGCGTTGTAGATGATCGACTGGGTGTTGAGGCTGACCGGGACGGCGTACGTCGTGCCCTCGATCTGGCCCGAGGCGAGGGCGGTGTCGTCCACGCCGTCGACGTCGAGGTTGACCCCGACCTGGCCGTCGAGCTCGGCGAGCTGGCCCGTCGCGCCGTACTGGCGCACGTAGCCTGCGTCCATCTGCACGACGTCCGGCAGCGCGCTGCCCGCCGCCTCCGTCGACCGGGCCGTCCAGTAGTCGTCCCAGGCCTGGAACTGGGTCTGGACGGTGATGTTCGGGTGGTCCTCCTCGAAGAGGTCGATCGCCTTCTCGTACTTCTCGGCGCGGTCGTCGTTGCCCCACCAGGCGAACGAGAGCGTGATGTCCTCGTCGGTGGAGACCGGCGCCGCCGGTCCGGCGTCGGCGCCCCCGTTGCCGCAGGCGGCGGTGAGACCGATCGTCAGGGCCACGGCGGCGACGGCGCCGCTGAGTCGTGCGAGCTTCATGGGTTCCTTCCGTCCCGCGGCGGTGCGGGATGTGGCTGGTCCGGTCGTCGTGCGGTGGGCCGGTGCTACTGGCCGCCCATGCCGGTCGTGGCGACGCCCTGCACGATGCGCCGCTGGAAGAGCATGAACACCACGAGCAGCGGCAGGGCGGCGATCATCGCCGACGCCATGTTCTGCGCGTACTGCACGCCGTAGGCGTTCTTCACGGTCGACAGGCCCACGGGCAGGGTCATGAACTGCGGGTCGGTCGTGACGATGAACGGCCACAGGAAGTTGTTCCACGCGCCGATGAACACGAAGATCGCGACCGCCACGAGGATCGACTTCGACAGCGGCAGCACGATCGTCCAGAAGAGCCGCCACGTGCCGGCGCCGTCGATGCGGGCGGCGTCGAGGAGCTCCGTGGGGATGGCGTCGAAGAACCGCTTGAGGATGAACACCATCACCGGGGCCACGACCTGCGGCAGCACGATGCCGGCGAACGTGTCGACCAGGCCCATCGCCTGCATCTGCTTGAACAGCGGCACGATGAGGATCTGGCCGGGCATCATGATCGACGCGACGGTGAGGAACTGCAGCAGGCCCCGGCCCTTGAACACGGTCTGCGAGAACGCGAACGCGGCCATCGCGGAGATCAGCACGGTCAGCGCTGTCACGAGGACGGCGACGACGAGGCTGTTCCACATCCAGCCCAGCAGCTCGCTGTTGCCGAGCACCTGGCGGTAGGCGTCGAGGGTCCAGCCCTGGCTGGGCCACCACGACGCGGGCAGCGCGGCCTCGGCCTCGTGCTTGAAGCTGGTGACGGCGCCCCACGCGAGGGGCAGCAGCCACAGCACGGCCATGACGACGAGGGCGGCGAGCGCGGCGGCCCGCACCCACGGGGACGGCCCGATCGTCAGCTTGGTGAGGGTGCGGTTCTCGGCCCGGGTCTGCTGCGCCGCCGACCGGCGCGCGGCGACCAGCGTGGAGACGGAACCCTGGGCGGACTCGGCGATGGCCACGTCAGGCCTCCTTCTTCGACGGCAGCAGCCGGACCAGCGTGAACACGAGGATCAGGGCGAAGAACACGTACGAGATGGCCGACGCGTACCCGAGGCGGTAGTTGGTGAAGCCCGTGTCGTAGACGTACTCGAGGATGGGCCGCGTGCTGCCGTTGGGGCCGCCGGCGGTGAGCAGGTAGATCTGGTCGAACACCTTGAGCGACGCGAGCAGCTGCAGCACCACGATCACGCCGGTGATGGTCTTCAGCTGCGGCAGCGTGATGGAGAACAGCCGCCGCCAGCCGCCGGCGCCGTCGATGGTCGCGGCCTCGTACTGCTGCTGCGGGATGCCCTGCAGCGCGGCCAGGTAGAGCAGGAAGTTGAACCCGACGGTCCACCACACGGTGACCAGCGCGATGGAGAACATCGCGACGTTCTCGTCGGTGAGCCAGCCGATCGGGCCCAGCCCGAGCTTGGCGATCCAGACGTCGAGCAGGCCGATCTCGGGCTGGAACAGCCAGCTCGCGAGGGACGACACGACGGCGCTGGTCAGCAGGAACGGCGCGAAGAACGACAGGCGCCACACCCACTGGCCGGGCAGGCCGGTGTGCACCAGCAGGGCCATGAGGAGCGCGACCAGGATGAGCGGCACGGTGCTGAGCACCGTGAACCACACGGTGTGCAGCAGCGTCTGCCACACCTGGGGGTCGCTGAAGGCCTCGATGTAGTTGTCGAAGCCGATGAACGAGCTGTCCGTGGCCGTGAGGCTCTGGTCGGTGAAGCTCATCCACAGGCCGTAGATCGTCGGCCACAGCAGGAAGAGCCCGGTCGCCGCCGCGAACGGGGCGATGAACAGGTACCCGGACCGGTCGCGTTCGCGCAGCGAGCTGCGGACGGTGCCGGCGGAGCCGCGGGTGCGGGTGCTCGACGGGCGCCGGGAGGGGCGCGCGACGGGGGCGCTCAGTGACGTGCTCGAGGCGGTCATCGTCGTCCTCTCTCTCAGGCGGGGCTGGGCTGCGAGAGGAAGCGGTTCATCTCGCTGAGCATGCGGTCGACGGCGGTCTTGGGGGACGCCTTGCCGGACAGGGTGTCGGTCATGGAGTCGCCCATGCGCGTCTGGAAGTCGCTGCCGCCGCCGGTGAACCAGGCGTCGGGGTCGAAGACCGCGATCTCGGCGGCGGGCGCGTAGTCGCGCTGCGGCGTGAGGTCCTGGTACTCGGGCGTCTGCACGACGGGCTGGTACGCCGGGATGTGGCCGGCGCCCGCCCAGGTGAGGCCCTCCTTGAGGAGGCCGGCGAGGACGCGGTACGTGGCCGCGCGCTTCTCCGGGTTCGCGTGGGCCTGCTTCGGCAGCACGAACGAGTGCGAGTCGGCGTAGTTGGCCGGCGTGTCGAAGATCGTCGGGAAGGGCGTGCCGCCGACGTCGGGGATCGCGTCCCGGAACATCGGCAGGTCCCACTCGCCGGAGAACATCAGCCCGGTGCGCTTCGACATGAACCGGCCGGAGGCGGCGCCGCCGTCCTGGTTCGTGGCCGCGACCTTGCCGTCCACCATCGCCTGGAGGAACTCGAACACCTCGGCGGCGGCCTGCTCGTCGATCTCGGCGGCCTTGCCCGGGGTGAGGTCGTAGCCGCCGCCGTTCTGGTTGTACAGGCCCCAGAACATCCGCCAGCAGCCGGCGGGGTCGCGCAGGTAGCCCCACGAGACGCCCGTCTCGCCCGTGACCTCCGCCATCGCGCGGCCGGCGTCCAGGAACGAGTCGGCGCCGGGCGCGATGTCGAGCTTGCCGTCGGCGTCGAGCAGGCCGGCCTTCCCGGTGATCTCCGGGTTGTTGAAGGCGATGTACGGGTGCGTGTCGAGCGGCAGCGCGTAGAGCTGGCCGTCGAACTGCGCCTTCTCCCACACCGCGGGCGCGAAGTCCTCCTGCGTGATGCCGAGGTCGGCGAGCGCGCCCAGGTCGAACGGCTCCAGCAGCCCGCCGGGCGCGTACCCGGCGAGACGCGACATGTGCATCACCGCGGCCTCGGGCGGGCGGCCGCCCGACGACGCCATCGCGAGCTTCGTGTAGTACGGCGCGCCCCAGGCGAGGGTCGTGGAGTCCACGGAGATGTCCGGGTTCTCGTTCGCGACCGCGCCGACCATCTTCTGCATGAGGGCGCCGTCGCCGCCGGAGAACAGGTCCCAGATCATCACGGACGTGCGGCCCGAGCCCGACGCCGTCGGCGTCGCGCACCCGGAGAGCGCGCCGCCCAGCGCGATCCCGCCGGCCCCGACGAGCGCGGCCTGGAGCAGGCCGCGGCGGCTCCATCGCGGGACGTCGTCCGCGGGACCACCCGTGCCGGACCGGGTACGTCGCCCGGGTGCGTGGCCCGGCCACGCTCCTCCCGGCGACGCTGAACTGCGCTGCATGGTCTTCATCGACCCTCCTTGGTGCAACGTTGCGCTCCAACGTGGGACCACGATGGACTAGGGCGGGCGACCCGTCAAGAGATCCAGCAAGGTTCATCGCGGGCCGCCGGAGGGAGACGTGGATGTCGGGACTCGAGGACGGCAAGGAGCGCGCGGGCACCGTTGCCCGGGGCCGCGGGTCGGGCCGGGTGGGGATCAAGGACGTCGCCGCGGAGGCGGGCGTCTCGTGGAAGACGGTGTCGAACGTCGTCAACGGGACGGGGCGCGTCGGGGACGACACGCGGGCGCGCGTCGAGGAGGTCATCGCGACCCTCGGCTACCGCCCGAACCTCGCCGGGCGGCAGCTGCGCCGGGGGCGCACCAACACCCTCGCCCTCGCGGTGCCGTGGGTGCACTCGCCGTACTTCTCGCTGCTGGCGCACATCGTCATCGACGTCGCGGGGCGGCGCGGCTACCGGGTCCTCATCGAGGAGACGCGCACCGAGCGCGACGCGGAGCTGCAGGTGGCACGCGGTTTCCAGGTGCACTCGATCGACGGGATCATCTTCTCGCCCCTCGCGCTCGGCCCCGCCGAGATCGCCGAGGTGCGCGGCGAGACGCCCATGGTGCTGCTCGGCGAGCGGGACGACCCGGGGCACGACCGGCGCTGGCGCACCGACCACGTGAGCATCGACAACGTCCGCGCGGCCCGGGAGGTGACGGAGCACCTGCTCGCCACCGGCCGCCGGCTGGCGTTCGTCGGCGCGGAGTCGGTGGCGGACCGCTCGGGCACCCCGCGGCTCCAGGGCTTCCGCGAGGCGCACGCGGCGCGGGGCCTGGACGTGGACCCGCGCTGGATCCTCCCCGTGCCGCAGTTCTCCCGCCCCGCGGGCGTGGCGGCGGTGGAGTCGGTGCTGCCCCGCATCAGCGAGGTCGGCGGCCTCGTCTGTGCCAACGACGAGCTCGCCCTGGGCGTCCTGCACGCGCTGCGCCTCAACGGGGTGCGGGTGCCCGAGGACGTCGCGGTCACCGGGTGGGACAACATCGAGGACGGGCGGTTCTCCCACCCCACCCTGACCACCGTGGCGCCGGACCTCGAGTCCATCGCGGAGGCGGCCGTGGAGCGCGTGATCGCGCAGGTCGAGCGCCGTTCGGAGGGCGCGGGGAGCGGGGACGTGGACGTCGTCGTCCCGCACCGGCTCCTGGTGCGCGAGAGCAGCCGGGTGGTGCCCGTCGACGACTGAGACGCACCAAATCCTGATTCAACGTTGCATCTTTTCGCGTTCCCCTGTTGAATCGGCGGCGCACTGTCATCCACGCGCAACGGAGCTCAACGATGTCCGTCCTCGATCGACTCGATCCTCCCTCCGCCCCCACCGGCGGCGAGATCCCCCGCCCCGAGTACCCGCGCCCGCAGGTGGTGCGCGACCGCTGGCTCAACCTCAACGGCTCGTGGGGGTTCGAGATCGACCCCGGTGACTCGGGCCTCGAGCGCGGCCTGCGCGAGCGCGCGCTCGACGGCACCATCACCGTGCCGTTCGCCCCCGAGTCCGAGCTCTCGGGGGTGGAGAACACCGACTTCCTCGAGGCGGTCTGGTACCGCCGCGAGGTGACCGTCCCCGCCGACTGGGAGGACGTCGCCGGGGCCGACACCCACGTGCTGCTGCACTTCGGCGCCGTCGACCACGACGCGACCGTGTGGGTGGACGGCACCGAGGTGGTGCGCCACCGCGGCGGGTTCACGCCGTTCACGGCCGACCTGTTCGGCGTGGCGGCGCCGGGCGACACGGTGACCGTCGTCGTGCGGGCCCGCGACCACCGCGGCATCCCGCAGGCGCGCGGCAAGCAGTCCGGCCTGTACGCCAACAAGGACTGCCACTACACGCGCACCACCGGCATCTGGCAGACCGTGTGGATGGAGCCGGTGCCGGGCGCCAGCCTGCGCCGCCCCCGCATCACGCCCGACCTCGCCGCCCGTGCCCTCGACGTGCGCGTGCCGCTCACGCAGAACCGCCGCGGCCACCACGTGGTCGTGACGGTGACCGACGCGGACGGCGTCGTCGCCACCGAGACCACGCGCGCGGACCTGGACCTGGCGCCCTCGCTGCGCGTCGTGATCCCCGTGGACCGGGTGCGCCCGTGGTCCACGCAGGACCCGCACCTGTACGGCGTCGAGGTGGAGCTGCACGACAGCGCGGGCGACGTCGTCGACTCCGTGCGCTCGTACGCCGGCCTGCGGTCCGTGGCGATCGAGGGCAAGGCGATCCGCATCAACGGGGAGCCCGTCTTCCAGCGCCTCGTGCTCGACCAGGGCTACTGGCCCGAGTCGCTCATGACGGCGCCGAGCGACGCCGCCCTGCTGCGCGACGTCGAGCTGGGCCTCGAGGCCGGCTTCAACGGCGCCCGCCTGCACCAGAAGGTGTTCGAGGAGCGCTACCTGTACCACGCGGACCGCCTCGGCTACCTCGTGTGGGGCGAGTTCGGCGACTGGGGCTCCGGCGACTTCGGCCGCAAGGACGACCACCAGAAGCCGACGACGTCCTACGTCGCCGAGTGGCTGGAGGCCCTGGAGCGCGACTTCTCCCACCCGTCGATCATCGGCTGGTGCCCGCTGAACGAGACGCACCAGCTGCTGCACGACCGGATCACGCAGCTCGACGACGTCACGCGCGCCATGTTCCTGGCGACGAAGCTCGCGGACCCCTCGCGCCCCGTGCTCGACGCCAGCGGCTACTCGCACCGGGTGCTCGAGACGGACGTGTGGGACTCCCACCACTACGAGCAGGAGCCCGAGGCGTTCGCCCGCGACATGGCCGGCCTGAAGACCGACCAGCCGTACGCGAACGTCTACGACGAGGGCCCGATCTCGCTGCCCTACAAGGGCCAGCCGTACTTCTGCAGCGAGTACGGCGGCATCTGGTGGAACCCGGAGGAGGCCGCGAAGGCCGCCGGCGACGACCGCAGCGAGTCGTGGGGGTACGGCCAGCGCGTGGCCGACGAGGAGGAGTTCCACACCCGGTTCGCCGGCCTCACCGACGCCCTGCTCGACGACCCGCTGATGTTCGGCTACTGCTACACGCAGCTCACCGACGTCTTCCAGGAGCAGAACGGCGTCTACCGCTTCGACCGCTCCGAGAAGCTCGACGTCGACAGGGTGCGCGCGGTGCAGGTGCGCCCCGCCGCCTTCGAGAAGGACGCCGACTGACACCAGGCACCTCGACGTAGCGATTCGGTCGTCTCCCGCCCCGGGAGGCGACCGAATCGCTGCGTCGGCACCCTGACGACAGCCCCACCGAGGAGACCCGATGACGCACCCCACCTCGTTCGCGACGTCCTTCGAGCCCGGCGACCCCGCGCCCCTGCCGACCCCGCGGCACGCGCCGCTGGTCGTGCGCGTGGGGGACGGCCCCGCGGCCGGCGCCACCCACAAGCACCGGGCGGGCTTCACCGGCCTGCACGCGCTCGGCTTCGCGGGCCTCCGGGAGGAGGCCGGTCCGGTCACGCACGTGCTGTTCCGCGGGCTCGGGGTCGAGGTGGGGCCGCGCACGCGGCTGAGCTACGTGGTGCTGCCGGACCTGCGCGGCGACCTGCGGTACCCGTCCACGTACGTCGCGCTCGACCTGGCGTTCACCGACGGCACGTTCCTCTCCGACCTGCCCGCCACCGACACCCACGGCACCGGGGCCACCGCCCGCGCCCAGGGCGAGGGCAAGATCCTCTACGCCGACCAGTGGAACTCCGTGCGGGTGGACGTCGGCGCGGTCGCCGCCGGCCGCACCGTGGACGCCGTCCTGCTGCGCTGCGACCCGCCCGAGGGCATGACCGACGCCGCCTTCTCCGGCTGGGTGGACGACGTCGCCCTCGTCGCGGAGCCCGCCGTCGCCGGCGGCACGGGTCTCGTCGCCCTCGTCGACACCCGCCGCGGCACGATGTCGAGCGGCCAGTTCTCGCGCGGCAACAACGCGCCCGCCACGGCCGTGCCGAACGGGTTCACGCTCTGGGTTCCCATGACCGACGCCGCCTCCCAGCGCTGGCTGTACGAGTACCACCGGGCCAACGACCACCGGAACCGGCCCGTGCTGCAGGGCTTCGGCGTCTCGCACCAGCCCAGCCCGTGGATGGGGGACCGCAACCAGCTCGTCGTGCAGCCGGCCGCCGGGCCGGGGGTCCCGACGGCCGCGCTGGGCGCCCGCGGCCTGCCGTTCGACCACGCCGACGAGACGGCCCGCCCCGACCTGTACGCCGTGACCTTCGCGGACGGCCTGACCCTCGCCGCCGCGCCCACCGACCACGGCGGCGTGCTGCGCTTCGGGTTCCCCGCCGGCACCCCGGGCGCCGCCGGGCACGTGCTGCTCGACACCGTCACGACGGCCGCCGGCGCGGCGCGCCTCGACGCGCACCCCGACGGCACGGTGACCGGCTGGGTCGACGACGGCAGCCCGCTGTCCGTGGGCCGCTCGCGCATGTTCGTGGCCGGCGTCTTCGACCGGACGCCGGTCGCCGTGGGCGCCGCAGCGGGCGACCGGCAGCACGCGCGGTACGCGAGCTTCGACACCTCGGGCCACGACGGGGAGGGCCTCGTCGTCGAGCTGCGCCTCGCGACGTCGTACCTGAGCCTCGACCAGGCGCGCCGCGCCCTCGACCAGGAGCTCGCCGGCCGGTCGTTCCCCGAGGTCCAGGACGCCGCGCGGGCGCTGTGGGAGGAGCGGCTCGGCGTCGTCGAGGTCGCCGGCGCCACCGACGACCAGCGCGTCACCCTGTACTCCAACCTCTACCGCCTGCACCTCTACCCGACCTCGCACACCGAGAACGCGGGCACGGTCGACGCCCCCGTGCGCCGGCACGCCAGCCCGGTCGCCCCGCCCGTCGGGCCGAGCACCGACACGGCCACCGGGGCGGCCGTCGTGGACGGCCCGATGATGGTCAACCACGGGTTCTGGGACACCTACCGCACCGCCTGGCCGGCGCTCGCGCTGCTGGACCCCCGGCGCACGGCCGAGCTCGCCGACGGGTTCGTGCAGCAGTACCGCGACGGCGGCTGGGTCTCCCGCTGGTCGTCACCGGGCTACGCCGACCTCATGACCGGCACCAGCTCCGACGTCGCGTTCGCGGACGCGTACCTCAAGGGTGCGCTGCCCACCGCCCTCGCCCTCGACGCCTACGACGCCGCGCTGAAGAACGCGACCGTCGCGCCCCCGCACGACGCCGTCGGCCGCAAGGGCCTGGAGACGTCCGCCTTCCTCGGCTTCACCCCCGCGACCACGCACGAGTCGGTCTCGTGGGGCCTCGAGGGCTGCCTCAACGACTTCGGCATCGGCACGATGGCGGCGGCGCTCGCGGAGGACCCGGCGACGCCGGACCACCGGCGCGCGGACCTGCGCGAGGAGTCCGCCTACCTGCTGGACCGCGCCGGCCAGTACGGGGCGCTGTTCGACCCGGAGGTCGCCTTCTTCCGCGCGCGCGGGGCCGACGGCGCGTTCACGCCCGCGGCGCGGCACTTCGACCCCGACGACTGGGGCGGGCCCTTCACCGAGACGAACGCCTGGAACTTCGCCTTCCACGCGCCGCACGACCCGCGCGGCCTGGCGAACCTCTACGGCGGCCCCGCGGGCCTGGAGGCGCGGCTCGACGAGTTCTTCTCCCGGCCCGAGGACGGCACCCACGTGGGCGGGTACGGGCAGGTCATCCACGAGATGACCGAGGCGCGAGACGTGCGGCTGGGGATGTGGGGCGTGAGCAACCAGCCCTCGCACCACGTGCCCTGGCTCTACACCGCGGTGGGCGCGCCGGCCAAGGCCCACCGGATCCTGCGCGAGGCCCTGCGCCGCCTCTTCGTCGGCAGCGAGATCGGCCAGGGCTACCCCGGCGACGAGGACAACGGCGAGATGTCCGCGTGGTGGCTGCTCGCCGCGATCGGCCTCTACCCGCTGCAGGTCGGCTCCCCGCGGTACGCGGTGGGGTCGCCGCTGTTCGACGAGGTCACGATCCACCGCCCCGACGGCGACCTGGTGGTCCGGACCGTGGGGAACTCGCTGGAGAACGTCCACGTGCAGTCCCTCACCGTGGACGGCGTGCCCCGCAGCGCGGCCTGGCTGGACCACGCCGACCTCGCCGGGGGCACCACCGTCGAGCTCGCCATGGGTCCCGAGCCGTCCGCCTGGGGCACGGGCCCCGACGACGCGCCGCCGTCGCTCACCGGCGGCGACGCGCCGCCCGCCCCGCTGGCCGACGTCACGCGGGCCGGCACCCTGCGGGTGGACGACGACGCGCAGGCCGACGGCGCGGGGAGGGTCGCCGAGCTCCTCGTCGACGACACGTCGGCCACCGCGGCCGTGTTCGCCTCCCGCACGCCGGTCGTCACGTGGTCGGCGCCGGCGGGGGAGCGGCCCGAGGTGCTGCGCTACACCCTCACCTCGGGCCCGGGCGGCGCCGCCCCGGCGGCCTGGCGGCTGGAGGGCTCCGACGACGAGGGCCCGGACGGCACGTGGACCGTGCTCGATGAGCGGTCGGGCGAGGTGTTCCGCTGGGCGCGGCAGACGCGCCCGTTCACCGTCGCGCGGCCGGGTCGGTACGGCGCGCTGCGGCTGGTGGTGACCGAGACCGACGGCCAGGGGCCGCTCACGCTCGCGCAGGTGGAGCTGCTCGCCGGAGGGCGGTAGGCCGCCGCAGGCCCGGCTACTTGTCCCAGGCGGCGGTCGGGGGGAGGCCGCGCGCCGCGCGCTCCTCGTTGAGCAGCGTCTCGACGAGGTCGCGCTTGGCCGCCGTGTACTCCCGGCCGTCGGTGAGCGTGGCGGCGAGGCGCGTCTTCAGCTCGCCGTACCGGCGGCGCGCGTCCGCGTCGTGCCGCAGCCTGTCGCGGAACAGCCGCTGCGGGCAGGTGTCCCACCCGTCGAAGGCGAAGACGTGCAGGATGTGGGTGCGCGCGCCGTCCGGCGACATCCGGACGTAGACCCCGTGGTTCGCGGGCCCGGACCGGAGCTGCCCGTACTCCAGCGGGGCGACCGCCTCCGCGAGGCCGCACGGGTCGGCGCCGGGCGCCGCGCGGGCGCCGAGGTCGAGGATCGGCTTCGCCACGAGGCCCGGCACGGCCGTGCTGCCGATGTGCTCCAGGTCGACGACGCGATCGCCCAGGTGCGCGCGCAGCCGGACGGCCTCCGCGCGGAACTCCTCCGCCCACTCGGGGCGGTGCTCCACCAGCCGGATCATCGGGCCGACCCTAGCGGCCGGGCGCCGTCCCCCGGAACCCGCGTGCCGCCTATCCCAGGGCCGACAGTCCGAACGCGGTGGCGAACCCGAGCACGGTGACCAGCCCCGTCACCGGCCCGCCGAACTCCGTGGCCTCGGGGATCATCGTGTCCACGAGCATGGTGAGCAGCGCGCCCGCGGCGAAGGACTGCACGATGGCGATGGTCGCCGGGTCGGCGGTGCCGAGCGCCGCGTACCCGACGCCCGCGGCGAGCGCGGAGACCAGGGTGGTGCCGCCCCACAGCAGGGCGAGGCGGGCGGTCGACGTGCCGGCCTGGCGCAGCCCCACGGTGGCGGCCATCGCCTCCGGCAGGTTGGAGACGAACACGGCCGCGAGCACCGCGATGCTCACGCCGCCGCCGCCGACCAGCGTGGAGCCCAGCACCACCGACTCCGGGATGCCGTCCAGCACCGTGCCCAGCGCGATCGCGCCGCCCGACCCCTCCGACTGGGCGCCGGTGGACCGCTTGCGGTCGACCCCGCCGCGCCGGTCGATGAGCAGGTCGCCCACGAAGAACGTCAGCGCGCCGGCTGCGAGACCCGCGAGCAGCACCCACCCGCTCGCGGCGCGCGACGCGTCCTCCACCAGGTCGTACGCGACCGCGCTGATGAGGACGCCGGCGCCGAACGCCATGATCAGGCCCGTGAGCCGCCGGCTCGGCGTGCGCCACAGCACCAGGGCGGCACCGATCAGCAGCGACGAGCTGCCCAGCAGGCCCCACCAGAACCCCAGCACCCGACCATTCGACCAGGTCAGGCGGCGGCATGCCCGTCGACGACCGGGCACGTGGCGAGATGGTCGTCCACCAGCCCGCACGCCTGCATGGCCGCGTACGCCGTCGTCGGCCCGAAGAAGCGGAAGCCCTCCTTCTTGAGCGCCTTCGCCAGCGCGACGGACTCGGGCGTGCTCGCGGGCACCACGTCCCACGCGCCGAGCCGGTGCTCGCGGGCCGGGGGAGCGAACGACCAGAACAGCTCGTCGAGCGTGCGCCCGTCGTCGTGCAGCGCGAGCACCGCCCGCGCGTTGCCGATCGTGGCCTCGATCTTCTGGCGGTTGCGGATGATGCGCGCGTCGCCGAGGAGCCGCTCCACGTCGTCGGGGCCGAGCGCCGCCACGCGCTCGGGCTCGAAGTCGAGGAACACCTCCCGGAACGCGGGCCGCTTGCGCAGCACGGTGATCCAGGACAGGCCGGACTGGAACCCCTCCAGCGCGATCCGTTCCAGCAGCGCGGCCTCGCCGTGCACGGGCACGCCCCACTCGGTGTCGTGGTACGCCTCGTACAGGGGGTCGCCGTCGCCGAAGCACCGGGCGGCGGGGGTGGTCGTCGTCATGCCCCCAGCGTGCACGCAGGGCCCGACACCCGCGGAGATCATCCACGGGTGCCGGGCCCTGTGCGCAGCCTCGGGGGCTACGACCGGCGCGGTGCCGTCCTCAGTCCGCCGCGGGCAGGACCCGCAGGGCGGTGAGCCCGGGGTCGCCCGTGCCCCACGAGGTGGTCAGCGCGACGTACCGGGCCGTCCGGGCGACGTCGAGCGTGCCCTCGGGCCGCCCGCCCCGGATCGTGCCGACGTCCGTGAACGTCAGCCCGTCGTCGCTCACGGAGACCACCGCGGACGGCGCCCCGCCGCGCTCCCACGACGCGACGACGCGCCCGACGGCGTGCGCGGCACCGAGGTCGGTGACCATCCGGCCGCCCGGGCCGGGCACCCAGGCCGTCGTGCCGTCGCCGTCGACCGCCGCCGAGGGCGACGTCATCCCCTCCGGCAGCACCGACGCGGGGAACGTGAGGGTGCTCAGCGCCAGGTCCGCCACCGGGAACGCGGTCGCCGCGCCGAACCGCAGCGGGGTGCCGGACGGCGTCGCGCCGACCGTGCGGGCGGTGCCGGTCTCGGCGTTCGTCACCGTCACGGGCACGCCCCGCCCGACGAGGGCGAACGTCCGCGCGTCGGCGGTGCGCACGGTGACCCCGGCCGGGGTGCCGCCGTCCCGCCGGGAGACGGTGGCCCGGGGTGCCCGCACCACGGCCTCGCCGGCGCCGACCTCGACGGTCAGCGCCGACGACGTCGCGCCGACCTCCTGCGTGCCCTGGTAGACCGCGACCGTCCCGCCGGCGTGCGGCACCGTGACGGAGCTCGTGACGTCGGCGTCGGTGAGGTTGAAGGCGACGAGGTAGCCGTCGACGACGCTGACGAGCAGGCCGGGGTCGTCGGCCGTCGGGACGGCGCGGTCGGCCTGCGCGGCCGTGGCGGCCGCGTCGCCGGGCACCATCTCCACGAGCCGCGGCCCGGTCGCACCGTCGGCGAGCCGCACCACGTGGCGGGTGTCGCTCGCCCGCGACACCGTGATCGGCGCGTCCGTGCCGCGCACGACGAACCCGGCCTCGCCCTCCACGTCGATCCAGGAGCCGTCGCTCGTGAGCACCTGGTCGCCCGTGTACCGGAAGGACGCGGCGTCGTGCCAGGTCCGGCCGTCGAGCGACGTCTGCACGCGGTACTCCTGGCCGGCGGCGGCCTCCCAGCCGAGCTGCACCTGGCCGACCTCGGTCGGGGCGCCGAGGTCCACCTGGACCCACGAGTCGGGGCGGGCCCGGTCGCCGACCGCCACCGCCCAGCGGGTCGTGGCCGACCCGTCCGTGACGGCGCTCGCGGGGTTCCCGCCGGCGGCGCTCGACGCCGTCGCCGGGCGCCCGGCGGCGACGTCCGTGCCGGCGGGGGAGAACGCCCGCAGGTGGTAGAGCGAGTAGCCGTACGCCGCGTCGCCGCGCACGCCCTGCATGCGCACGTAGCGGGCGGTGACCGGCGCGGGGTGGGCGGCGCCCTCGGGCGTGAGGTCCACCGTGTCGAGGCGGGCGACGTTCACGTCCGCCGGGGCCTTGCCGTAGGCGGTCGCCGTGGTCCACGTCTCGCCGTCGGCCGACGTCTGGACCAGGTAGCGCGCGCCGGCGCCGGCCTCCCACGCGAGGCGCACGGCACCGACGGTGCGCTCCTCGCCGAGGTCGACCTGCACCCACGAGTCGGGCCGGCTGCGCTCGGGCACCGAGACGGCCCAGCGCGTGGCCGGGGAGCCGTCGGTGACGCGCGCCGCGGTGCGGCCGTTCGCGGCGTCCTCGCTGGACGCCGTCGCGGTCCTGCCGGCCGCGAGGTCGGCGCCCGAGCCGTCGGCGCCGTACGCGTGGAACGCGTACATCGAGTAGCCGTACTGCGGGTGGCCCTGCTGGCCGAGCACGCGCACGTACCGCGCGGTCACGGGCGAGAACGCGAGGTCGTCGACCCGCGCGGCCCTCTCGTCGGCCGGGTCGGCGGGCCGGGTGACCGGCAGGCTCGCCGTCGTCTCGCCCTCCGCCGTCGTGTAGGTGCGCGAGCCGTCGAGGCCCGCGTACCCGTCCATGTCGAGGTTGCGCACGGACAGGCTCGCGTCGTCCGGCCCGGCCCCGGTCGAGGCGTAGAGCGCCGCCCCGGTCGGGAGGGTGGCCTGGCCGGCGTACCCGTCGCCGACCCGGAACACCGACGTGGTGCCCTCGAAGCCGTCCCGCGGCGCGGTGTAGGTGCGCACGCGGCGCTCGCCGACCGTCGCGCCGGTGGTGGGGTAGAGGTACGGCGTGGAGCCGGAGACGTGGAAGAGCCACGAGTCGTGCTGCGGCACCCAGGGGAACTTCACGAAGCCCTTGCGGCTCGACGCGGCCGCCCAGGCGTCGGCGGACTGCTGGACCGTCAGGCCCGGCCCGGCGCCGAAGTCGCGGACCCCGGCGAGGCGGTCGAAGAACTCGTCCTGCGGTGTCGGCTCCACGGGCCCGGCGGCGGACTCGGCCGCCTCGACGTGCAGCAGGTAGGAGATGGCGATCTCGGCGCGGGCCTCCGGCTCGTACTTGGGCTCGCCCGAGAACTTCGTCAGCCGGTTCACGGGGGCGTACGCCTGGTAGTCCTCGAGCGCGGCGGCGAGGTTCGCCTCCGCGCGCGCCGCGTCGGGGTCGCGCAGCACCTGGCCGAGGAACGCCATCGGGATGGCGTCGCGGCCGTAGAGGAACTCCCGGTCGGCGACCATCGGCATGAACGGCTCGCCGGCGTCCGCCATGACGAGCTTGATCGACTCCCACAGCTCCGCCGAGTTGGGCTGCCGGGTGAGGATCTCCGGCAGCGGCTCGTCGCGCAGCAGGAAGTGGATCGCGTTGCGCCCGCCCGACCGCCAGATGTCCGACTGGTAGTGCGGGCCGAAGGAGCCGTGGTTCTCCACGAGGTACGTGTCGTGGATCGTGTGCATCGTGTTGGTCGACACGGCCTTGCCCGCGACGACGGCGGGGTTGTTCCGGTCGGCGGTCGGCTGACCGGCGGCGTTGCGGCCCCAGTCGCCGAGCTGGTCGGCCCAGGTGGCGGCGTCCGGGTCGTCCGGCGCCCACGCGAGGCCCGGCGCGAGGGCCTGCGTGTAGACGCCGACCTCCTCCTGCGCGGTGTCGCCCTCGAACTTGCCGGTCGGCCAGTCGGCGTTCCACGAGCCCGACAGGGGGTCGTGCCCGAAGTCGAGGCCCGCGGTGTAGTCGGACTGGCCCGTCGCGATCGTCGTGAGGTTCGCCCGCGTCGTCGCGTCCAGCTCGTCCCAGAGCAACGTGCCGGCCGTGAGGAAGTACGACTGGAACGTGGAGTCCCAGAAGAGCTGCTTGCCCCAGGTGCCCGCCGGGTCGACGAGCCGGTTGGTCGCGGCGTAGTGCTCGATGGTGGCGACCGTGTGCTCGCGGAGCACGTCCTTCGAGACCCCCGCGAGCCGGGCGTCGTACTCGCCCCGGGTGAGCAGGACGGCGTTGCCCAGCACGACCGCGAAGTTCATGTCCTTCGCCTGGTAGACGCCCGCGGCGGGGTCCCAGACGGTCTCCGCCCAGCGGGTGTGCCGCAGCAGCGCGCCGTAGTAGTCGGCCGCGGTGGCGTCCGGCGCCCCGTAGGCCGGCGTCGCGTCCGGGGCGGAGGCGGTCGCACCGGCGAGGGGCGTGCCGGCGGCGGCCGGTCCCACGGCCAGGGAGGTGAGGAGGGCGCCGGCCGTGGCGGCGGCGGCCCACGCGGTCGCGCGCCGGCGTCGGGGGCCGCGAGCGGGGGCAGGTCTGGTGGTCATGGGAAACTCCCGGAGGTGGAAGACAGCGCTGTCGGCAACCGGGTGGAGAATAGCGCAGCCATGCCCTCGCGTGGCCGGGACCGTGCAGGTTCTCGATAAGGTCGTCGGCACGATCGTCCGCTGCTGTCGGGAGAACAGATGACGCAGGACACCCCCACGCTCGAGCCCGGCCACCGCCGCGGCCGCCGCCCCACCCTCGCGGCGGTCGCCGAGCGGGCCGGGGTGAGCCTCAAGACGGCCTCGCGCGTGCTCAACGCGGAACCCAACGTGGCCGCGAGCACCCGGGAGCGTGTCCGGGCCGCCGCCCACGACCTCGGGTTCCGACGCAACGCCGCCGCGGCGGACCTCGCCCGGGGCGGCGCGGCCCGCCTGGTCGGGTTCGTCACCGGCGACCTCGCCAACCCGTTCTACTCCGCGCTCGCGAGCGGCATCGAGCGCGAGCTGCGGGGGCGGGGGCTGCAGCTCCTCACCGCGAGCACCGACGAGGACCCGGACCGCGAGCGGCAGCTCACCGACGAGCTGGTCGAGCGGCGGGTGGGCGCGCTGCTGCTGACCCCCACGTCGGGCGACCACGCCGCCCTGCGCGAGGAGCAGGCGGAGGGGCTGCCCGTGGTCCTGGTGGACCGCCCGGCGCCCGACGTCGAGGCCGACACGGTGGTCATCGACAACGGGGGCGGGGTGCGCGCGGCCGTGCGGCACCTGCTGGCGCACGGGCACCGCCGGATCGGCCTGGTCGGCGACGAGTCGCGGCTGTGGACGTTCCGCGAGCGTCGCGACGCGTTCGTCGCGGCCCTGGAGGCCGGCGACGTCGCCGACCCGGAGCGGTACGTGCGGGACGGCGCGCACGACGCGGCCGTCGCCGGCGCGCTCGTCGCCGAGCTGTTGTCGCTCGACGAGCCGCCCACCGCCCTCGTGACCGCGAACAACAAGATCACCGTGGGAGCGCTGCACGCCCTCCGCGCACGGTCGCGCGCGGGCGGCGCGCCGGTCGCCCTCGTCGGCTTCGACGACTTCGAGCTCGCCGACCTGCTGGGCGTGACGGTGGTCGGCTACGACGCGGTCGAGATGGGGCGGCAGGCGGCGTCCCTCGCGCTGGCGCGGGCCGCGGACCCCACGCGCGCCGCGCAGCTCGTCGTCGTGCCGACGCACCTCGTGCCGCGGGGTAGCGGCGAGGTGCCCCCGGCCTCCTGACGGCGGCCGGGGCGCGCCTCAGCCCTTCACCGACCCCGACATGAGCCCGCCCATGAAGTAGCGGCCCAGCAGCACGTAGACGAGCAGCGTGGGCAGGGACGCGAACAGGGCGCCCGCCATCGAGACGCCGTAGTCCTGCAGCAGCGCGCCGTTGGCGAGGTTGTTGAGGGCCAGCGTGACCGGGCCGTTCTGGCTGGAGGAGAAGAACACGGCGAAGAGGAAGTCGTTCCACGCCGACGTGAACTGCCAGATGAGCACGACCACGAAGCTCGGGATCGAGATCGGCAGCACGATCCACGCGTACGTGCGGAGCATCCCCGCCCCGTCCACGCGCGCCGCCTCGACCAGCTCGTGGGGCACGGTCATGTAGTAGTTGCGGAAGATCAGCGTCGTGATCGGGATGCCGTAGACGACGTGCAGCAGGATCAGCGACGGGATGCCGCTCGGCACGCCGAGCCCGAGCACCAGCTGGTTCAGCGGGATCATCACCGCCTGGTACGGGATGAACATGCCGAACAGGATCAGCGTGAACACCAGGTCCGCACCGGGGAAGCGCCAGCGGGACAGCACGAACCCGTTGAGCGACCCGAGGAAGGCGGAGATGAGCGCCGCCGGCACCACCATCTGCACGGTGCGGCCGATGGCGGGCGCGAGGGTGGACCACGCCGTCTCCCAGTTCGCGGTGGTCCACACCTGCGGCAGGTTCCACGCGCGGGTGGGCGCCGCGTCGCCGGGGCCCTTGAAGCTCGTCACCAGCAGCACGTACACGGGCACCAGCACCACGAGCACGAAGAACAGCAGCACCAGGTAGCGCAGCGTGCGGCCCACGGTGAACCGGCCCCGCGGTGCGGCGTGCCGGCCGAGGTCGACGGGGCGCCCGGCCTCCTCCTCGATGACGGCGGTCATCGCTTGCCCTGCCGGTGCGTGTGGACGAGGTACGGCACGATGACGATCGCGACGATGACCAGCAGGATCGTGCCGACGGCGGCCGCGTTGGCGTAGTCGAACGCGGACTTGAACACGTACATGTCCACGGCGGGCACCTTGGTCTGGTAGTTCGCGGGCTTCGAGATCGACATGATGAGGTCGAAGGCCTTGAGCGACATGTGGCCGATGATGATCAGCGCGGACAGGGCGATCGGCGACAGCTGCGGGAACAGCACGTGCCGGTACAGCTTCCACTCGCTGGCGCCGTCCACGCGGGCGGCCTCGCGCAGCTCCTCCGGGATGCCGCGGAAGCCGGCGAGGAACAGCGCCATCACGTACCCGGAGAGCTGCCAGATCGCGGGGATCGCGATGGCGACGATGCCCACCGAGACGTTGTTCCACCAGTTGTTCTGCAGGGCGCCCAGCCCGATCATCTGGAACAGCCGGTTGAGTCCGGACGCCTGCTCGCCCTGGTTGGAGTTGAGCAGCCAGCGCCACACCACGCCCGACGCGATGAACGAGACCGCCATCGGGAACAGGTAGATCGACCGGAAGAAGCCCTCCCCGCGCAGCGGCTTGTCGAGCAGCCAGGCCCACATGAAACCGATCAGCATCGTGCCGACGAGGAACACCACCGTGTACAGCACGAGGTTGGTCAGCGAGTGCTGGAACTCCTCGCTGCCCAGCAGGTCCACGTAGTTGCGGAACCACACGACGACCGTCGGGGCCTGGCCGGTCGCCTGGGCTGCCGTGTGGTTGTCCGTGGCGGAGGTGCGGGCGTTCGCCACGATCAGGCCGTAGACGAACACCCCCACGAGGATCAGCGAGGGCAGCAGGAGGAGCAGGGGCGCGCCGGCGCGGCGGACCGCGCGGCGCACCCCCGACCGCCTCGTGCGCACGGGCGACGGCATCCCGGGGCTCAGCCGGCGTTCGCGGCGGCGAGCTCCGACTGGAAGCCGGCCAGGTCGGACGCCCCCGAGGTGAACTTGCTGGTGGCGTCGGTGATGGCCGTCAGCGTGGCCACCGGGACGGCGGCGCCGTGCGCCAGCGAGGACACGATGGTGTCGCTCTTGAACGACTCCGCGGCGTCCTGCTGGTACTGCCCGAAGCTGGACATGTCGATGTCGGTGCGGGCCGGGATGGATCCCTTGGCCTTGTTGAACGCCTCCTGGCCCTCGGCGGAGCCGACGGTCTCGAGCCACGCCTTCGCCCCGTCGGGGTGCGGCGCGCCCACGGGGAGCGTGAACGAGTCGGCGAGGAAGTCGAAGACGCCGTCGGTGCCCGGCACCGGGAACGCCGAGTAGTCGGTGCCCAGCTCCTTCTTCTGCTCCTCGTAGGAGGCCTCGGCCCAGTCGCCCATCACGGTGAACCCGGCCTTGCCGTCGATCACGAGCTGCTGCGACTCCGGCCAGTCCAGGCCGTCACGGTCGGTGTTGGTGTAGCTCATGAGCTTCTGGAAGTCCTGCAGCGCCGAGGTCACCTCGGGGCTCTTCCAGTCGGTGGAGCCGTCCCACAGCCCGGAGTACCCGTCGGCGCCCAGGTCGGCCAGCAGCACGGTCTCGAGCAGCTGGACCTGCGTCCAGGCCTGCGCGACGGCGAGCGGCGTGACGCCCGCCTTCTTCAGCGTCTCCAGGTCGTCCATCCACGACGAGAGGTCGCTGTACTGGGCGTCCGGGTCGAGGCCGGCGTCGGTGAGCACCTGCCGGTTGGACCAGACGACGTTGGCGCGGTGGATGTTCGACGGGATCGAGTAGATCTTGCCGTCCGAGGCCTTCAGGCGGTCCATGAGGTCGGCCGGGAAGACGTCGGTGAGCCCGAACTCGTCGTACAGGCCCGTGACGTCCTCGATCTGAGCCGCGTCGATGTAGTCCTGCAGCTCGGCGCCCGCGTGGGCCTGGAAGGTGTCCGGCGGGTCCTGCGCCTGGAGCCGGGTCTGCAGCAGGTCCTTCGCCTGCGACCCCGCGCCGCCGGCCACGGCACCGTTGACGAACTTCACGTCCGGGTGCTGCTCGTCGAACACCTTCACCAGTGCGTCGAGGCCCGCCTTCTCGGAGCCGGCGGCCCACCAGGTGAAGACCTCCACCTCGTCGCCGCCGCTGCCCCCGCTGCCTCCGCTGTTCGGTTCGTTCCCGCCACCGCCGCACGCGGCCACGGTCAGCGCCACCGCGGCCGCGACCGCGGCGACCACAGAAGTCCTGGGAGCTCCTCGCATGTGTCTCACCTCTACGCCCTCGTGCCGGCGCGCGTCGTTGCACGTCGGCTCCACTCATCGCACGGCTGCGGTGGCAGCGGTGTCAAGGCGTCGGCGCGAGTTTCGCCCAATCGTGACCTGGCTCGATGCCCGGGGCGATGCCCCAGCCGGCCCGGGCGGCGTGCCAGCCGAGCTGCACGCGGGTCCGGACGCCGGCGCGGTCCATCAGCTCGCGCACGCGCCGCTGCACCGTGCGCAGCGAGACGCCGAGCTGGTGCGCGGCCGCCTCGTCGGTCTGGCCGGCGAGCAGCAGGGAGAGCAGCCGGGCGTCGACGTCGTCCTCCGCGCCGCTGCCCGGTGCGGCGGCCGCGCCGTGCAGGACGACGGGGGCCGCCGTCGCCCACAGGGCCTCGAAGAGCGCGACGAGCCCGGTGAGCAGCGCGCTCGGGCGCACGAGGATCGCGGCGGCGGAGGCGCGCTCGGGGTCCGCGAGCACCGGCAGGAACGCGAGCTCGCGGTCGACGACGATCATGCGCAGCGGCACGGACTCGGAGACCCGCGCCTCCTCGCCCGCGGCGAGCGACTCGGCGAAGACGTCGAGGCCGCCGGGGAAGGTCTCGAGCATGGGCCGCTCGAGCAGCGCCCGGTAGCGGATGCCGCGCGCCACCAGCTCGCCCTCCACGTGGTTCTGGTCCGCGCTGGTCACGGCCACGGGGTGCTGCACGAGCGCCAGGACCTCGCGCCGCGCCCCGGCCTGCACGCGGCCGAACCACCGCGCGACGGCGTCCGCGCCGCGCACGACCTGCACGACGTCGCCGGCGCCGTCCCCGCCGACGCCCGCCAGCCGGTACATCTCCTCCAGGACGTCCAGCTCCGCCTGGGCGCGGCGCACCGCCTCCTCGCGGGCGGCGACGGCGGCGCCCAGGGTGACCGACGGCGGCGCGGCGGCGAAGCGCCGGCCCGGGCCCCCGCGGGGCGCGACGAGCGGGGTGGCGAAGCCGCGGGAGACGAGGTCCTCGAGGCGTGCCTCGGCCTCGTCGACGGCGACGTCGAGGGTGGCCGCGACGGCCGCCGCGTCCGACGTCGGCGTCGCCACGAGCACCCGGTACGCGGCCAGCAGCCCCGCAGGGAGCCCGGCGACGTCGCCCAGCAGGTCGGCCCCGTCGCCCGTCGTGGTCCGCGCCATCGGTCCCCCTGTCCTCCGGGCCCGGGTGGGCCCTCGTGGGGGCCATCGTCGTGGCTGCTCGGGGGCCGGGCGGACCGCCACGCCGGGATGCGGCTTCCTGTCATGGCGTAGATCCGCCACCCGTGGTCGTTGTGCCCGGTCAACGGTGATGACAGCGTCGCTGCACACCGACAGTGCCGTCACCGTTGCCGCCACCCAGGTCGGCTCAACCCCAAGGGGCCCCACCATGCGACCACCCGTCCGTGCCGGTCTTGCGGCCACCGCTGTCAGCGCCCTGCTGGCCGCCGGCGCCGCCCCGGCCCTCGCCGGTCCGACCACCGATCCCGACGCCGCCACCCCGGCCGCCTCCGCCGCGCCCGACGGCGCGACGTCCACGCTCACGCTCGTCACCGGCGACGTCGTGCACGTGGCCACGACCGGGGACGGCAAGCCGGCCGTCACGGTCGAGCCCGCCGCCGGGACGACCCGGCCCGCGCAGACCTTCGAGGTGGGCGACGACCTGTACGTGGTGCCCGCGGCCGCGCAGCCCTACCTCGCGTCGGGCGCGCTGGACCGCGAGCTGTTCAACGTCACCGGCCTCGTCGCCGACGGCTACGACGACGAGGCCGCCATCCCCGTCATCGCGCAGTACGACCGGAAGGCGCGCAAGGCCGCCGCCGCGGCCCCGCGGGGCAGCGAGAAGGTGCTCGAGCTGACGTCGATCGGCGGCGCGGCGCTGCGCGCCGACACCGACGACGCGGCCACCTTCTGGGGCGCGATCACGGCCGCCCCGGCCGCGTCCGCCCGCACGGCGGCCGCGCCGGGCACGTTCGCCGGCGGCATCGCCAAGCTCTGGCTGGACGGCCGGGCCGAGGCGACCCTCGACGTCAGCGTGCCGCTGGTCGGCGCGCCCGAGGCGTGGGCCGCCGGGCACGACGGCGAGGGCGCCACCGTGGCCGTGCTGGACACCGGCGTCGACGCCGCGCACCCCGACCTCGCCGACGTCGTCACGACCACCGAGTCGTTCGTCCCCGGCGAGACGGTGAAGGACGTGCACGGCCACGGCACGCACGTCGCGTCCACGGTCGCCGGCTCGGGCGCCGCGGACGGCGGCGTGCACCGCGGCGTCGCGCCCGGCGCCGACGTCGCCGTCGGCAAGGTGCTCAGCGACGAGGGCTACGGGCTGGACTCGTGGATCATCGCCGGCATGGAGTGGGCGTCGCGCGACGTCGACGCCGACGTCGTGAGCATGAGCCTCGGCGACGACTCGCGGCACGACCAGACCGACCCGGTCGCGCAGGCCGTCAACAACCTCACCGAGGAGACCGACGCGCTGTTCGTCATCGCGGCGGGCAACGCCGGCGGCGAGGGCACCGTGAGCAGCCCGGGCACCGCCGACGCCGCGCTCACCGTCGCGGCGACGGACGACCAGGACGAGCTCGCGTACTTCTCGTCCCGCGGCCCGCGCGGCCTGGACGACGGCCTCAAGCCGGACCTCGCCGCACCGGGCGTGGACATCACCGCCGCGCGCTCGCAGTACGCCGCGGGCGAGGGCCCGTACCAGACCATGAGCGGCACCTCGATGGCGACGCCGCACGTCGCCGGCGCGGCCGCCATCCTCGCGGCGGCGTACCCCGACTGGGACGCGGCGCGGATCAAGGACGCGCTCATGTCGTCGGCCGTGGGGCTCGACGGGTACACCCCGTACGAGGTCGGCACCGGCCGCCTCGACGTGCCCGCCGCGCTGGACGGCGTCGACGCCACCGGCTCGGTGCACTTCGGCCGCGTGGCCTGGGGCGACGGCGACCCCGCGCCGCAGACCCGCACGATCACCTACGCGAACGACACCGACGCGGACGTCGCGCTCGACCTGGCGTCCACCACCACCGGGCCCGACGGCGACGTCGCGCTCGTGCGGCTCTCCGAGGCGCACGTCGTCGTGCCGGCGCACGGCACCGCCTCCGTCGAGGCGACGGCGTCGTTCGGCGACGCGACCGCCGCCGGGAAGTACACCGGCCAGGTCGTGGCCACCACCGCCGACGGCTCCGTCGCGGCGCGCACGGCCACCGGCCTCACCCGCGAGACGGAGCACTACGACCTCGACGTCACGGTGCTCGGCCCCGACGGCGAGCCCGTCGCGGCGGAGGTCTCGCTGTACCGGTACGGGACGCAGTGGATCACCCCGCTCGTCACCGACCCGGGCACGGGCGCGGCGCCCACCCAGCGCGTCGAGCCCGGCGAGTTCACCGCCCTCACGAGCATCCGGTACGCCGACACCGACGGCACCGACCGGCTGTACTGGCTGGCGGACCCGCAGGTCACCGTCTCCGACGGCGACGTCCGCGTGGTGCTCGACGCGCGCGACGCACACCCGGTGGAGCTCGACACGCCGCGGCCCAGCGCCGACTACGACGGCCGCGTCCAGTGGTTCCACGACTCCGGGATCGGCGGCCAGTACGCCACGTTCTCCGCGTCCGTGGGGATGGTCCCCGGCGCGGAGGTCTGGGTGAACGAGACCGGCGACGTCGCGGGCGGGGACTTCGCCCTCACCAGCCGCTGGTCGAGCACCGCGCCGCTGCTGTCCCTGCAGGCCAGGACGCCGAGGCCGGCCGGCCTGGAGCCCGTCTACCAGGCGGGCAGCGCACGCCTCGACGGCAAGGTCGACCTCAAGGTCGTGACGGCCGGGACGGGCACGCCCGACGAGATCGCCGCGGTCGCCGCGAAGGGCAAGGCCCTGCTCGTGACGAACGACCCCGACGTCTCGCCCTGGGACCGTGCCGCGGCCGCCGACGCGGCGGGAGCAGCGCTCCTCGTCGTCGTGAACGACGGGCCGGGCGTGCTGTACGACCCGGCCGGCGCCACCGACGTGCCGGTCGTGTCGCTCACCGCCGACGAGGGCGGGCGGCTGCTCGCCGGGGCCGCCGGGAAGGGCGCCCGCCTGACCGGCCGGGGCGTCGAGTTCCCCGACTACTCCTACGACGTCGTGCGCACCTGGCAGGGCTCCGTGCCCGCGGACCTGAGCGTCGCGCCGCGGGAGAAGGACCTCGCGCAGGTCACCGACCGGCTGGCCGACCCCGACCCGCGCCTGACGTTCGTCAGCCGCTACGACTGCCCCGAGTACAGCCTGGGCTGCCTCGGCGTCACGCAGCCGCGCATGTCCGGCGACGAGCAGCTCGTGTACGTCTCGCCGGTCGGGGAGGAGCAGGGCTGGTACGCCACGGCCACGTCGACGAACGGGTGGGAGGTGCGCGACGACCGGCGCCGGTACCCGGCCGGGTCCCGCACCACGATCGACTGGTTCGGCGTCACCGCGCCGCACCAAGGCCCCGGCTACTGGAAGTCGAGGGCCGACGGGGACTGGTTCCAGCTCAACGTGCCCCCGGCGTCGAGCACCGGCGAGCTGACCGGCGGGTTCGGCGACGACCAGCCGGTGACGTCCCGGCTGTTCCAGGACGACACCCTGGTGCGCGAGATGTCCGGCCAGGCCATCCAGCGCGCCGTGCCCGCCGTCGACGGGACGCACACCTACCGGTTCGAGCAGGACACGGCGCTCGACCCGGCGGTGTGGGGCTACTCCAGCCGCACCTCGACGGTCTGGACCTTCCAGGCCGACCAGGCCGAGCTGGACGGCTCGCCCCTGCCGATCGTGTCGCTCGGCTACGACGTGGCCGGTCGTGACCTGTCCGGCGCCGTCCGGCGGAACACGCCGGTGCGGCTGGACGTCACCGCGGCCCTGCCGCCGGAGGGCGCCGTCGGGGCGGGCACCGTCACCGGTGTCGCCGTCGAGGTGTCGTTCGACGCCGGCGCCACGTGGCGGTCCGTCGCGGCGAAGCCGTCGGGCGAGGGCCGCTGGACGGTCAGGTTCGACGCGCCGAAGCGCGCCACGTCGGTCTCGCTGCGGACGACGGCGCAGGACGACGCGGGCAGCTCCGTCACCCAGGAGGTCGTGAAGGCGTTCGGCCTGCGCTGACCTCCTCCTCGACCCGCGTGACGTAGCGATTCGTCGTCGTCCTGGTGCAGGACGACGACGAATCGCTACGTCGTCACGTCGTGCCGCTACCGTGCACCGGGACGAGAGGGAGGTCGACGATGACGCTGGCAGGCCGCGGGTGGTACGGCGGGAGCCGCGGTGGGCACCTGTCGGCGACGACGGTCGCCTGGGTGCTGGGAGTCCTGCTCCTCGTCGTCGGGGTCTTCATGGTCGTCGCGGTGGTCCGCAACGCCCGGGGGCGGGGTGTCTACCGGACGCGACGCGGGGTCGACGACTACGCGCGGACGAGTCACTACGGCGACGTCGACCGGGCGGCCGCCGCCGTGCGGGCCGCGTTCCCCGTGTCGCTGACGGTGCTCTCCGCTGGTGCGGACCTCGTCCTGTTCGCCCTGATCGGGGAGGAGGACGCGCTGGGCCGGCCGTTCTGGCCCGTCCCGCTCGGCGTCACGCTGGTGTGCGCGGTGTGGATCGTCGTCGAGCGCGAGGTCGCCTTCCCGGGGGTGCTCGTGCCCCCCGGCGCGCGCGGCACGACGGGCCTCCTGCGCGCGCGCCGTCGGGCCCGGTCCCGGGCGTGAGCCGCGCGTCGCCCGTGCGGTCGATGTCCCGGCGCGGTTCTATGGGGCGTCGGCTGTCCCGCGCAACGAGGCGAGGGGGCCGCGAGGACGATCCTCGAGGATCCAGGAGGTCGCGATGAGCCAGACGATCGACGAGACCGGGCCGGGCGGAGCCGGCGGCACCGCCGAACCGGGCCTCAAGCGGGTGATGGGGCGCAAGCTCCTGCTGCTGTTCATCGTCGGGGACATCCTCGGCACCGGCGTGTACGCCCTCACCGGTCAGGTGGCGGGAGAGGTCGGCGGCGCGGCGTGGGCGCCGTTCCTCATCGCGTTCCTGGTGGCCACGATCACCGCGTTCTCGTACCTGGAGCTCGTCACGAAGTACCCGCAGGCCGCGGGGGCCGCGCTGTACACGCACAAGGCGTTCGGCATCCACTTCGTCACGTTCATCATCGCGTTCATGGTGATGTGCTCCGGCATCACGTCGGCGTCGACCGCGTCGAACGCGTTCGCGGGGTTCCTCGACGACGGCTTCGGCCTGGGCCTGGGGACCACCGGGCTGCTGTGGATCGCGCTCGGCTTCATGACGCTCGTGGCGCTGGTGAACTTCCGCGGCGTCGGCGAGAGCGTCAAGGCGAACGTGGTGCTGACCCTCGTGGAGCTCTCGGGCCTGCTGCTCGTCATCTTCGTCGGCATGTGGGGGATGACGCAGGGGCGTGCGGACTTCTCGCGCGTCGTCGTCTTCGAGAGCGCGGACGACAAGAGCGTCTTCCTCGCGGTCACGGCCGCCACCACCCTCGCGTTCTTCGCCATGGTGGGCTTCGAGGACTCCGTGAACATGGCGGAGGAGTGCCAGGACCCGGTGCGGGACTTCCCGCGCACGATGCTCACCGGCCTGTCGATCACCGGGCTCATCTACGTGCTGGTCGCGATCACCGCCGTCGCCCTCGTGCCCGTCGGCGACCTCACCGACGCCGAGAAGGGGTCGGCGCTGACGCAGGTCGTGGCGGCCGGCGCCCCGGGCCTGCCGTTCGACACGATCTTCCCCTTCATCGGGATGTTCGCGGTGGCGAACTCGGCCCTCATCAACATGCTCATGGCGTCCCGCCTGCTCTACGGCCTGGCCAAGCAGGGGGTGCTGCCGCGCAGCTTCGGCAGGGTGCACCGGACGCGGCAGACGCCGTGGGTGTCGATCATCGTGACCACGCTGATCTCGTTCGGGCTGATCACGTACGTGGTCAACGCCAACGCCACCGAGGAGGGGTCCAACGCCATCGCCCTGCTCGGCGGCACCACGTCGCTGCTGCTCCTGGTCGTGTTCGCCGTGGTCAACGTCGCGCTGCTGGTCCTGCGCAAGCAGCCCGTGAAGCACCCCCACTTCCGGACGAAGACGTGGCTCGCCGTGCTCGGCGCGATCACGTGCGCGTACCTCGCCGGGCCGTGGGCGCGCAGCGCCGAGCAGCAGGAGCAGTACCTCATCGCGGGCGGCCTGCTGGCCGTCGGCGTCGTGCTGTCGTTCGTGACCTGGCTCTACAACCGCGCGGTGCGCCACCAGCAGATCCACTTCGAGGACGTCGAGGAGCTCGACGAGGACAAGCCGCAGGCCGGCTACCCGAAGCGCTGACCGGCCGCGGCGGAGGTCAGGCGGTCGCGACCGTCCGCCCGCCGTCGACGCCGTGCCCGGCCAGCAGGTCGAGCAGCGCCGCGTGCCCGTCGTCGACCGTCCAGCACACGGCGGCGAGGCCCGCGGCGCGGGCACCTGCGACGTTGTCCTGCCGGTCGTCGACGAACAGGATCGCGGAGGGGTCCGCGCCGATGCGGCGCGCGGCCTCGACGAAGAACGCCGGGTCGGGCTTGGCCGCGCCGAGGTCGTGGGAGTAGCAGCTGACGTCGAACAGGGCGTCGTAGCCGAGCCCGTCGCGCATGTACGCGGCCCGGTGCCGGTCCTGGTTGGTCCCCAGGTGCACGCCGTACCCGTTCCTGCGCAGGGCGTCGACGACGGCGAAGGACGCGGCGACGGGGTCGATGCGGCAGCAGACGGCCTCGAACACCTCCTCGACCGGCGCGGGCACGCCGAACTCGGCGAGGACCGCTGCCAGCAGCGGGAGGAAGTCGCCGTCGCCGGCCAGCGTCGGCCGCTCCACCGCGACCGCCCGGGTCCAGAGCTCCGGCGCGCGGTCGCCGGCGAACGGCTCCACCAGCGCCTCCCAGCCGCCGGGCACGACCTGCAGGACGTCGTCCGCGTCGAACATCACGTGCCGGATCGGCGACGCGGCGACGGACCGCTTGGAGCCCGCGGTGGTGGGCGCCAGCACGACGCCCTCGGGCAGCGGCGTCGGCTCGTGCCGCACGTGGGGCACGACGCCCACCTGGAACGCGTCCTCGTAGACGCGCGTCCCCGGGTCGGTGCTCCGCACGACGTCGTGCGCGACGCCGTGGGCGGCGAGGATCGCGCACATCCGGTCCACCCGCTCCTGCATGGCGGCGGGCACCGGGGTGCGGAACCAGGTCACCGCGCCGACGGTGTTGCCGTCGGCGTAGAAGCCGGGGTTCGGCAGGTGCGCGGTGAACCAGTCGTCGACGTCGAGGTACTCGGCCTCCTGGTCGGGGGAGAGCACGCCGGCCCGGCGGAGGTGGTCGACGGCGACGAAGACGCCGACCTCGACGCCCAGCCGGCCGCGGTAGGTCGCCTGGACACGGACGTAGGTCTCCTCGGTGCGCACGCGCCGAGCCTGGCAGGCCGGGCGCGCGGCGCGCGCGGGATTTTCGGGGCCGACCGGTCGGCCCCGGCCCCCGCGGCGCGCGTCAGGCGAGCGCCAGCGCCTGCTCGAAGGCGGCGAGGACCGGCGCGTTGAAGAGCACGAACCGCACCTCGTCGAGGGCGGCCGGGTTGGCGTCGTCCCAGGTCCGGACGGCGTGGGTGGCGGCCTGCGCCACGTCGTCGGCGGCCCAGCCGTAGACGCCGGCGCCGACGGCGGGGAAGGCGACGGTCCGGGCGCGCAGGTCGGCCGCGACGTCGAGCGACCGGGTGAAGCACGACGCGAGCAGGTCGGGGTCGGTCTCGCCCGCGTGCCGGTTCGGGCCGACCGTGTGGATGACCCACTCGGCGGGCAGGCCGAAGCCGGGGGTGGCGACGGCCTCGCCCACGGGCAGACCGGCGGGCAGGGTGGTGGCGCGCAGCTCGCGGCACGCCGCGAGGAGTCGCGGCCCGGCGGCCGCGTGGATGGCGCCGTCGACCCCGCCGCCGCCCAGCAGCGACGAGTTCGCGGCGTTCACGATCGCGTCCACGGCGACGGTGGTGATGTCGCCGTGCTCCACGGTGACGTGCACGGTTCCTCCTGGGGGTCGGGACCGGGGCGGCGCGCTCAGGCGGCGCGCAGCGCCTTGTCCTCGTCGGGCATGAGGATCCACAGCACGATGTAGGCGAGCACCTGCGGGCCGGGGATGAGGATCGACGCGACGGCGAGGACGCGGACGAGGCCGCGGCTCCAGCCGAGGTAGTCGGCGAGGCCCGCGCAGACGCCGCCGAGCACGCGGCCGAACTTCGGCCGGTACAGCTTGCGGCGGGGGGCGGGGGCGGGCTGGACGTACGGGGTCGTGGTCGGAGTGGTCATGGTTCGACGGTACGAGCGGCCCCGCGCGCTCGGTATCGGGTTCTCCCCCCGTTCGACCCTGAGGAACCCTGACCCCCCGACCGCGCGCGGGTCAGGCGACGGCGGCCGCGATCCGCCGCTGCGAGGCGCGCGCGAACCCGGGCCAGCGGTCCCAGTAGTACGGCAGGGCGATCACGCCCTGCACCAGCACCCAGCCACGCCCGCGCTCCCAGGCGCCGTCGTCCAGGTCTCCGCCCGGGCCGGCCCCGGCGGCCTCGCGGAACGCGTCGCGGTCGCGGCCGGAGAAGAGCCACCAGGCGGGCGGGAGGTCGGCCGCCGGGTCGCCGACGCCGAGGGCGCCCCAGTCGATGACGGCGGTGAGCCGGCCGCCCTCGCCGGACCTGGTCGCGATGAGGTTGCCGGGCATGAGGTCGCCGTGCAGCCACGTGCCGGGCACCGGGTCGGCCGCGGCCTCCAGCGCGCGGTCCCAGGCCTTGAGGACGGCGGGGCCGTCGACGCGGTCCCCGGCCTCGGCGGTGGCGCGGCGGACGTCGTCGTCCAGCCGGGCCAGCGGCACCCCCCGGCCGGTGCCGTCCTTGACCGGCCCGTCCGTCGCGTCGACGGCGCGGAGCGCGCTGACGAACGCGCCCAGGTCGGCGGCCGCGGCGGCGGGGTCCAGGTTCGGGACCGTGTCCGGGTCGAGCGGGTCGACCGTCGCGGCACCGGGGACCCACGGCACCACGGACCAGTGGAACGGGTACGCGTCGTCCGGCACGCCGAGCGCGAGCGGCGCGGGCACGGCCAGCGGGACGTGCGGGGCCAGGAACGGCAGCCAGCGGGCGTCCGAGAGCGCGTGCTTCCCCGCCCACGCGGCCTTCGGCATCCGTGCCACGAGCTCGTCGCCGAGGCGGAACAGCAGGTGGTCGGTGCCGGACTCGCTGACGGGCGTCACGGCCAGGGACGCCCACCGCGGGTGCTGGGCCGCGACCAGGCGGCGGACGTCGTCGGCGGTGACGGGGACCTCGTCGTCGTGCAGCGGCATGGTCCCGACCGTAGACGTGCCCGCGACGCCGCGGCCAGGCGATACTCGTGCGGTGCGGGGGACGACGGCGGTGCTCAGGTCCGTGCTGGCGACGGCGGTGGCGCTCGCGGCGTCGTCCTGCGCCCCCGAGCCGGCGGCATCGCCCACGGCGCCGTCCACCGCGTCGTCCACAGGGCCTTCCACAGGCTCGGCGGCGGGCTCGGGGGTCGACCTGCCGCCCACGGCGGGCGTGCTCGACTACCAGCTCGGCGGCGCCTACGGCGCGGGGGACGACGGCGGTCCGGCCGCGATCGACGTCGTGGTCCGCGACGCCACGGCGGACCCGCTGCCCGGCGCGTACGGCGTCTGCTACGTCAACGGCTTCCAGACCCAGCCCGGTGAGGAGGACCGCTGGGCCGGGCACGACGACCTGCTGCTGCGCGACGCGGACGGCGGGCCCGTCGTCGACCCGGACTGGCCCGACGAGCGCGTGCTCGACCCGTCCACCGCGGAGCAGCGCGAGGGGATCCTCGCGGTGCTGGGCCCGGTGGTCGAGGGGTGCGCGGCGGCGGGGTTCGACGCCGTGGAGCTGGACAACCTCGACACCTGGACCCGGTTCGACGCCATCGACGAGGCGGGCGCGCACGCCCTGGCGCGCGCGTACGTGGACCTGGCGCACCGGTCGGGGCTGGCCGTGGCGCAGAAGAACGCCGCCGAGATCACCCGCCTCGCCCACGACGACCTGGGCTTCGACCTCGCCGTCACCGAGGAGTGCGCGGTGTGGTCCGAGTGCGCCGCCTACACCGACGTCTACGGGGACCACGTGCTGCAGGTCGAGTACCCGGACGCCCTCGATGAGGCGGGCCTGGCCTTCGCCGACGTGTGCGCCCTCGAGGACCGCGCGCCGCTCACCGTGCTGCGCGACCGGGACCTCGTCGCGGCCGGCGACGAGGGGTACGTGTACGACGCCTGCTGACGCTCGTCGGGGGCCGCTCAGCCCTCGGCGAGGTGCGCGATCAGCTTGCGCGTCACGCGGTCCAGGTCGGCGCGGTCCCTGCTGCTGAGCGCGGACACGGCCTCCTGCTGGCCGGCGGTGTGGGTCGTGACGGCCTCGTCCACGAGGCGCTTCCCCTCGGGGGTGAGCTCGACGTCGAGGCTGCGGCGGTCGTGCGCGCTCGGCACGCGGACGATGAGCCCGCGCTTCTCCAGCCGGTCGAGCCGGCCCGTCATCGTGCCCGTCGTCATGAGCAGCGCGCGGGCCAGGGCGGTGGGGGAGAGCCGGAAGGGTTCGCCGGCGCGGCGCAGGGCGAACATGACGTCGCCGTCGCCGCGGTTGACGCCGTAGTCGCCGGCGAGCCGGTCCGTCCGGGCGTTGACGAGCTCGGCCGCGCGGGTCAGCCGCGCGAGGAGCGCCATCGTGTCGCGGTCGATGTCGGGGCGCTGGTCCGCCCACTGCTGGACCAGGGCGTCGATGCGGTCGTTGTCGTCCACCTCGCCAGTTTAGCTTGCGCGCGAGTTACTTGGGGTCTACCTTCATCTCAAGTAACTCGCACACAAGTAACTTGAGGAGGAGCAATGACTGCCACGCTGACGCTCAACGGGTCCGAGTCCCTGGTGGTGCGGGAGAGCACCCCCGACCGCTTCGAGGTCGAGGCGACGTACCAGCCGCACGGGGAGCGCCCGCCGCAGCACGTGCACCCGCACCACGACGAGGAGTTCACCGTGCTGGCGGGCACGATCCGGGTCGGGTTCGCGGACCGCCGGCAGGACTTCGCCGCCGGCGAGTCGTTCGTCGTCCCGCGCGGCACCGCGCACCACATGTGGAACCCGGGCGCGGAGCCGGCCGTGCTCCGCTGGGTCAGCACCCCGGCCGGCCGCGTCGAGGAGTTCTTCACCGCGATGGACCGGCTGCAGCGCGAGGGGCGGGCCGGGCTCGTCGCCCTCGCGGGCGTGCTGCACCACTACCGCGACGTCATGCGGCCCACCTCGCCCGTGACCCGAGCCGCCGTCCGCGTCCTCGGCCCGCTCGGCGCCCGCGCGCGCCGCTGACCGCCCGGCCGTCCGCCCTGCCCCGTTCCGGACCGCCACGCGCAGACCGTCCACCCGCAGACCGCCGAAGGAGTACCACCATGTTCCGCAAGCACCTCGCGACGACCCTGACCGTCCTGCTCGCCGTCGGCATCGGCTACGTCGGCGTCAGCTACCTGTTCTTCCCCGCGGCGACCGCGCCGCAGTTCGGCATGGCGGTGTGGCCCGAGGGCGACGCGGCGACCTTCCTCGTCACGAAGGGCGCCCGCGACCTCGCGTCCGGGCTGGTGCCTCTCGCGCTGCTGCTCACGGGTCAGCGCCGCGCGCTCGGGTGGGTGCTGACGATCTGGACGCTCGTGCCCCTCAGCGACGCCGCGCTCATCCTGTCCACCGGCGGGTCCACCGTGACCGCGCTGGCCGTGCACGGCGTGACGGCCCTCGCGCTGCTCGTCACCGGCGTCCTGCTGCTCACCGAGACGAGGGGGGTGCCGGCGCCCGTCGCCGCCGGTCGCCCCGAGCTCGCCGGGCGCCGGGGCTGACGGCTGCCGGGCAAGGGGCCACGGCTGGTGCGTGCGTCCCCCGGCCGCGAGGATGAGGGCACCGACGGCGGCCGAGGAGGGCGCGACCCGTGAGCTGGTTCGGGATGGTGATGGGGGCGCTGGGCGCGTGCGCGCTGGCCGGGGCGATCACGGCCGTGCCGGTGCTGGTGTCGCCGTGGATGCGGTGGCACTCGGGCTGGCTGCGGGCCGCCGTCCTGTTCGTCGTGGTGCTCCCCGCGCTCGTGCTCGCCCGCGACGCCGCTCTGGTCGGGTACGCGCTGCCCGCGTTCGTCGGGATGACGCTGGGCGAGTGCCTCGCCTGGGCGCACGTCGCCCGCGGGCACCCGCTGTTCACGCGCGAGGGGTACTGGGGCCGCGTCCTGACCCTGCTCGCACGGCTCGACGGCGCGGGCCGCGTGACGGCCGACTACCGGGCGGCGGCCCGTGCCGTCGGAGCGGGCCCGGTCACCAGCCGCCGGGGCTGAGGATCTTGCGGACGCGCTTCTCGCTGACGGCGCCGTCGGTGCCGAGCTGCTGCGCGAACAGGGAGACGCGCAGCTCCTCGATCAGCCAGCGCACCTCGGCGAGCTCCGCCGCGCGGGCCGGGTCGGCCGGCCCGGCGGCGTACGCGGCGCGGGCCTTGTCGTAGGCCTCGGTCACGTCGTGCACGCGCCACGCGAGCTCGGCGTCGCGGGCGGGGTTGGTCTGCGCCTTCTCCAGCCGGTACGAGGCGGCACGCAGGTAGCGCACCAGGTGCGGCACGCGCCGCGGCGGCGTCTGCGCGACGAAGCCGTCGTGGACCAGCCCGGCGACGTGGTCGCGGATGTCCTGCAGCGTGTTGAGCAGCGCGAGGGAGGACGACGAGCGCACCTCGCCCTCGACGGTCCGCCACGCGGTCAGCGCGGCGACGACGTGCCCGACGATCCGGTGCACCTCGTCCTCCAGGTGGCGGCGCACGAACGTGCGGGCCTCGGCGTAAGCCTCCGCGTCGCGGACCTGCTCGGCCACCGGGCCGCCGGCCGGGGTGCCGGGCGCCTTCGCGGCGTCGGGGCTGGTCAGCGCCGTGACGGCCGCGAGTTGCAGGTCGGCCACGAGCGCCTCGGTGTTCCGGTACGGCGCCGCGGCCAGCGTCAGCGACTGCGACGACGACCAGCGTGACGTCACGCGCCCCGTCTGGAGCGCCGTCTCCGCGAGCAGCAGCCGCCGCACCCCGCGGGCGTGCGCGGCGTCCCGGCCCGAGGCGTCGGCGAGCACGCGCAGCGCCACCGTGGGCTTCCGCTTCGCGTCCTCCTCCTCGACCAGCGCCGGATACCCGCGCACCACGACGCCGCCCCCGAGGTCGGTCGAGACCGAGTCGGGCAGCCGCCCGTCGGGCAGGCCCTCCGGCCACGTCGT
Source organism: Isoptericola sp. NPDC057653 (assembly GCF_042799955.1). Taxonomy (NCBI): domain Bacteria; kingdom Bacillati; phylum Actinomycetota; class Actinomycetes; order Micrococcales; family Promicromonosporaceae; genus Isoptericola; species Isoptericola sp. NPDC057653. Next base: position 643,985 of record NZ_JBHVHP010000001.1, read on the forward strand.
CAGGCCGGCCTGCTCGGGCACGACGGAGCTCGCCCCGGGGGCGGGGTCGGGCGTCGTCGAGCGCGGCGCGGGGCGGCCCGGCGCGGTGGCGGCCGGGGCGGGCGTGCCCGCCGAGCGGCGGGCCTCCTCGAGCGCGAGGCCGACGGCGCCCTTCACGGCCGCGCGGACGGCCGCCTCGGCCTGCGCCGCGAGGCGCTTCTGCAGGGACAGCAGGTCCTTGGACTCGTCGAGCGGCGTGGCGGCCGGGCGGCCGGCGCCGCCCTTGCCACGGCCCTTGCCCTTCGCCGCGCCCTTTGCCGGAGCCGGCGCGGCGTCCTCGACCCGGAACGTCATGCGCAGGTGTGCGGGCAGGCGCTCGACGCGCTCGGCGTCCCACACGTCGTCGGGGATCACGACGTCGCGCAGGGCCCGGACGGCGCGCGTGAACGCGACGTGGAACGGCTCGGCCATGTCGCCCGCGCGGGTCATGTCCTCCCACGCCGGGGTGTGCTCGCGCAGCCAGCCGGCGACGGCGCGTCCGACGTCGGGCGCGGGCACGAGCTGCACGCGTACGGCCTTGGGCAGCGACTTGATGGTCGCGACGCACAGCTCGTCGAGCAGGCCGGGCACCATCCAGTCGAAGCCCTCGGGGGCCACCCGGTTGAGGATCGACAGCGGGACGTGCACGGTGACGCCGTCGGCGGCCGCGCCGGGCTGGAACTGGTAGGTCAGCGGCAGCGTGACCTCGCCCTGCGTCCAGGTCTCCGGGAACTCGGACGTGTCCACGGCGCCGGCGTCGACGAGCTGGTCGAGCGTGAAGGTCAGCAGGTCCGGCGTCTCGCGCTGCGCCGACTTCCACCAGCGGTCGAAGTGCGCGGCGCTCACGACGGAGTCGGGCACCCGCTCGTCGTAGAACGCGAACAGGTCGTCCTCCGACGCGACGAGCCCGCGCTGGCGCGAGCGCGCCTCGAGCTCCTCCGCCTCGGCGAGGAGGCGACGGTTCTCGGCGAAGAACCGGTGGTGGGTGGTCCACTGGCCCTCGACGAGCGCGTGCCGCACGAACATCTCGCGCGCGGCCTCCGGGTCCACCTTCGCGAAGAGCACGGGGCGGTCGGCGACGATCGGCACGCCGTACAGCAGCACCTTCTCCGTGGCCATCGCCGCGCCCTGCTTGGTGGACCAGTGCGGGTCGGAGTACGTGTGCTTGGCGAGCGGCCCGGCGAGCTCCTCCGCCCACTCGGGCCGGATGCGGGCGACGTCGCGGGCCCAGAGGCGGGACGTCTCGACGAGCTCGCTGGCCATGATCCACTCCGGCGGCTTCTTGCTCAGCGGCGAGCCGGGGAAGATCGCGAACCGGGCGCCGCGGGCGCCGACGTACTCGTTGCGGGCGCGCTTGGCGGCCTGCCGCAGCGCGCGGGCGCGGGCCTCGCCGCGCAGGTGCGCCACCGACGACGCCTTGATCTCGCCCGTGTCCTGCATGCCGATCTGGCTGAGCAGCCCGGCCAGCAGCGACCGGTGGATGGTGTCGTCGTCCCAGGTGAGGCGGTGGTCCACCTCGACCGCCTCGCCCTCGACCGAGGACGCCTCGCGGGGCTTGAACGACATGTCGATGCCGAGCGGCTTGGCCATCTCGCGCAGCTGCGCCACGACGTCCTGCCACTCGCGGATGCGCAGGAAGTTGAGGTACTCCGCCTTGCACAGGCGGCGGAACGCGGAGGAGCCCATCTCGTGCTGCTGCCCGCGCACGTACTCCCAGAGGTTCAGGGCCGTGAGGAAGTCCGACTTCTGGTCGGTGAAGCGGGCGTGCAGCTGGTCGGCCTGCGCGCGGCTCTCGGCGGGGCGCTCGCGCGGGTCCTGGATCGACAGCAGGGCCGCGATGATCGCGACCTCGCGCGCGACGCCCTGCTTCGCGCCCTCGATGATCATGCGCGCCAGGCGCGGGTCCATCGGGAGCTGCGCCAGCGTGCGGCCGACGTCGGTGAGCCGCGTCGCGCCGTCGGTCGTCTCCAGCGCGCCCAGCTCGGACAGCAGCTGCACGCCGTCGCGCACGGCCCGGGTGTCCGGGGGCTCGACGAACGGGAAGCGGGCCACGTCGTCGGGCGTGGACACGACGCCCACCGAGATCATCTGCAGCAGCACGGACGCGAGCGACGTGCGCAGGATCTCCGGCTCGGTGAACTCGGGCCGCCCGAGGAAGTCCTCCTCGGAGTAGAGCCGGATCGCGACGCCGTCGGCCACGCGGCCGGACCGGCCGGACCGCTGGTTGGCCGACGCCTGGCTGATCGGCTCGATCGGCAGCCGCTGCACCTTGGTGGCCTTGGAGTAGCGCGAGATGCGGGCCGTGCCCGGGTCGACGACGTAGTGGATGCCCGGCACGGTCAGCGACGTCTCCGCGACGTTCGTCGACAGCACGATGCGGCGGCCCGGGTGCGACTGGAACACCCGGTGCTGCTCCGCGGCGGACAGCCGCGAGTAGAGCGGCAGGATCTCGACGTGGTCGGGGCGCTTGGCGTCCCGCACGCGGTCCTTGAGGTGCCCCTCGAGCGCGTCCGCGGCGTCGTGGATCTCCCGCTCGCCGGACAGGAACACGAGGATGTCGCCGGAGCCCTCGCGCATCAGCTCGTCGCAGGCCTCGACGATGCCCGTGACCAGGTCCTTCTCCTCGCCCTTCTTCTTGGCGGGGGAGTCGGGGTCGGTGTCCGGGGACAGGGGCCGCCAGCGGATCTCGACCGGGAACGTACGCCCGGTGACCTCGACGACGGGCGCGTGGTCGGGCAGCACGTCGACGACGGCCTCGGGCGCGCCGCCCACCTCGGCGAGGTGCGACGGCGAGAAGTGCGCGGCGAAGCGCTCGGAGTCGATCGTCGCGGACGTGATGACGACCTTGAGGTCCGGCCGGCGCGGCAGCAGCCGGGACAGGTAGCCCAGCAGGAAGTCGATGTTCAGCGACCGCTCGTGCGCCTCGTCGATGACGATCGTGTCGTAGGCGAGCAGGTCCGGGTCCCGCTGGATCTGGGCGAGCAGGATGCCGTCCGTCATCACCTTGACGAGGGTCTCCTCGCTCGAGGTGTCGGTGAACCGCACCTGGTAGCCGACGACGCCGCCCAGCGGGGTGCCCAGCTCCTCCGCGACGCGCTCGGCGACGCTGCGCGCCGCGATCCGGCGCGGCTGCGTGTGCCCGATCTGCCCCGCCCGGCCGCGGCCGAGCTCCAGCAGGATCTTCGGCAGCTGGGTCGTCTTGCCGGAGCCCGTCTCGCCCGCGACCACGACGACCTGGTGGTCGCGGATCGCGGCGGCGATGTCCTCCCGGCGGGCCGAGACCGGCAGCTGCTCGGGGTAGACGATGGGCGGCACCTCGACGGCGGCGCGGATCGCGGCCGCCCTCGCGAGCTGCTCGCGGCTCACCCGGCGCGGGCCGGACCGCTGCCCCGAATGCTGCGCGTCGCCCCGGTTCCGGGCGCCGTTCCCGCGGCCGTGTCCTCCGCCCTGCCCACCGCCCTGACCGCGACCACGACCCCGGCGGCGGGAACGACGCGCACCGCCGTCGTCCGACGACGACTGCGGTGCGGGGCTGGGCTCGGTGCTCACGACGTCCCATTCTCTCAACCTCGGCAAGGTGATTCGTTCCCGGCCGCCGAACCGTCGCCGCAGCCGACCACGACATCGCCCGGAGGGGGCCCGGTCAGGCGCACGGGCGAGGCGGCGAAGAGCCCCGCCGCGAGCAGGGCGAGCGCCGTCCCGGCTGCGCACCACCGGGTCACGACCCCCGCCGTCCGGGCCCGGAGCGCGCGGCGGGCGAGCGCGACGACGCCGAGCCCGGCCAGGCCGCCCGCGGTGTTGACGACGACGTCGGTGACGTCCGAGCTCCCGACGGCCAGCACGTACTGCGCGACCTCGAGGAGCGCGCTCGCGCCCGCGAGGGCACCAGCGACCTTCCACCACGGCCACGCCGGGACGAGGAGCCCGAGGTAGACGCCGAAGGGCAGGAAGATCAGGAGGTTCAGCACGATCTCGACGGGATCGCTGGCGCCCGCATGGGCGGTGGCCGCGAACGGCACGAGCTTGACGACCCGCTGCCCCGCCTCGCCGGTGAACGGCACGTCGAGCTTCCACAGCACGGTCCAGGTGACCAGGGCGAGGTACGCCGCGAACAGCAGGATCAGGAGGGGCCGCGGCCGTGGCGCGGGGGCGGTGACGGTCATCGCCCCAGCCCACACGCCGCCATGTTGCGGGAGCGTATGCGGAAAAGGGCCGCGGCCGGCGTCGGGACGTCCGGTGCCGGTCCGGGCTACTCGTCGTCCGTCTGCCGCCGGTCGTGCTGGTCGCGATGCGTGAGGACCTCGTCCATGTGCCCCTCCGCCCACGCCTTGATGTCCCGCATGACGCCCTGCAGGGAGGCGCCGAGATCCGTCAGCTCGTAGGTGACAGTCACGGGAACGGTCGCGGCGACCGTCCTGGTCAGCATCCCGTCGCGCTCCAGGGACCGCAGGGTCTGGGTGAGCATCTTCTGGCTCACGCCGGAGATCTGCCGGGCCAGCTCGGAGTAGCGCATCGGCCGGGGTCCGGGCGTGGGCCCAGAGCCGGGCCCGTCACCGCCCAGCGCGGCGAGCACCAGCGCGACCCACTTGTCGGAGATCCGCGCCAGGAGCTGGCGGCTCGGGCAGACGGCGAGGAAGGCGTCGTACTCCCGCCTTGCCACGGCTCGGTGCTGGGCCGCGGTCATGGTCGGCATGGGCTCTCTCCCGTGGTCCGGTGGCTAACGCACCTCAAGGTGCCTACTTCCCGATCGGAAGCGGCTTCTCCATGGTGGTGGTGATCCACCACCCGAGCAACACCCGAGCACCGACAGAGACGACACGAGGAGCAGAGCCATGAACCAGCAGACATCGCGGCGAGCGGTGGTCCGCACGCCGCACGGACCGGAGTCGATCGAGATCGTCGACGTGCCCGTCCCGGAGCCCGGGCAGGGCCAGGTGCTGGTCAAGGTCGCCGCCGCGGCGATCAACCCGGTCGACCTCGAGGTCACGGGCGGCGGGCTCCACCGCCTCGGCCTGGTGACCCAGCCCGAGCACACCGGGCTCGGCGCGGACTTCTCGGGGGTCGTGGAGGCCATCGGCGACGACGTCGACCTGGCCGTCGGCACGCGGGTGGCCGGCTTCGTCGGCGGCTTCGACCGCGACCACGGCTCGCACGCCGAGCAAGTCGTGGTCGACGCGGCCGACGTCGCCGTGCTGCCCGACGGGATGTGCCCCAACGTCGCGGCGAGCCTGCCCCTGACCGTCACGACGGCCGCCCAGCTGCTGGAGGTCCTCGGCGCCGTACCGGCGGAGGGACGCCGGCTCCTGGTCACGGGGGCGGCCGGCGGGGTGGGGGCGGCGGTCGCGGCGCTCGCCGCGGCGCGGGGCTGGGCGGTGACCGGTCTCGCGCGTGCCGGTGACGAGGCGTTCGTCCGCGGCCTCGGCGTCGACTTCACCGCCGCGCCCCAGGGCCGGTGGGACGTGGTCGCCGACACCGCGGCGATGCAGGACGAGGCGGTGTCGCTCGTCCGCGACGGCGGGAGGTTCGTCGGTGTGAAGCCGGGACTGGAACCCGACGCGGAGCGCGGCATCGCGGTCGACGTGGTGGTCAGCCGTCCCGACGGACCGCTGCTCGCGGGGCTGCTCGACCGCGTGGCCGACGGGACCCTCCCCGCCAGGATCCACGCGGCCCTCCCGCTCGCGGAGGTCGTGGGCGCCTACCAGCTGCTGGCCAAGGGCGGCGTCCGCGGCCGGGTCGTGGTGCTCCCGTGATCGCCACCGTCGCCACCGTGGTCGCCGGGCTGATCGCCGCGGCCGTCGTCGTCATGGGCACGAGCTTCTTCTGGGCGCCAGCGGTCGCCGCCGGGTTCGGCATCCCCGGCACGCCGGTCGACGACCGCGCCTTCCGGGCCTGGGCGCAGGTCAAGGGCAACCGCGACATCGGCACCGGGCTCCTGCTGCTCGTGGTGCTGGTCGGCGGCACGCCCCAGCTGCTCGGCGCAGCCATGGTCACGGCCGCCGTGATGCCCGTCGCCGACGCGGTGACCGTGGCCCGCGCCGGCGGGCCACGGGCGACGGTCTACGGCGTGCACGCCGCGACCGCCGCCGTCATGGTCCTGGTCGGTCTCGTGCTGCTCCTCGCGTGACGGACGGCCCGCCGTCAGGGCACGCGGTACCCCGCCGCGCGGAACAGTTCGTACCACTCGGCCCGCGTGAGCGGGAGGTCCGAGCCCTGCGCGGCGCCCGCGACGCGCTCCGGCGTCGTCGTGCCGAGCACCACCTGCATCCCCGCGGGGTGGCGCGTGATCCACGCGACGGCGACGGCGATCGGCGGCACGTCGTACTTCGCCGCGAGGCGGTCGATCACCGCGTTGAGCTCGGGGTAGTCGTCCGAGCCGAGGAACACGCCGGTGAAGAACCCGGCCTGGAAGGGCGACCAGGCCTGCACGGTGATGTCGTGCAGGCGGCAGTAGTCGAGGATGCCGCCGCCGTCGAGGGTGAGCGACTGGTCCTCGCCGGCCATGTTGGCCGCGACGCCCTGCGCGACGATCGGCGCGTGCGTGATCGACAGCTGGAGCTGGTTCGCGACGATCGGCTGCCGCACCGAGCGCTTCAGCAGCTCGATCTGGCCCGGCGTGTGGTTGGAGACGCCGAAGGCGCGCACCTTGCCGGACGACTCGAGCTCGTCGAACGCGCGCGCGACCTCGTCCGGCTCCACGAGCGCGTCCGGGCGGTGCAGCAGCAGCACGTCGAGGTAGTCCGTGCCCAGCGCGCGCAGCGAGCCCTCGACGGACTCGACCAGGTGCTCGTAGGAGAAGTCGAAGTACGGCCCCTCGCGCACGATGCCGGCCTTGGACTGGATGGTGAGCTGCTCGCGCTCCGACGGCGTCAGCTGCATCGCCTCGGCGAAGCGGCGCTCGCAGCCGTGCAGGTCGTCGCCGTACACGTCGGCGTGGTCGACGAAGTCGATGCCGGCGTCACGGCCGGTGCGGACCAGCTCACGGACGGCGTCGTCGTCCATCTGCTGGATGCGCATGAGGCCGAGCACGACGTTCGGAACCTGGCGGCCCGTGGGGCCCAGGGGGACGGTTCTCATGGATCCTCCTCGATCGGGGGAGAGGTGGGTCGGTGGGTGGTGCCGCGGGCTCAGGTGGCCGACAGCGCAGCGAGCTCGTCGGCGGTGAGGACGAGGTCCACGGCGCGCGCGGAGTCCTCGATGCTCGCCGGCCGCGACGCCCCCGGGATGGGGACGACGACGGGCGCGAGCGCGAGCTCCCACGCGAGCGTGACCTGCTGCGGGCTCACGCCGCGGGCCTCGGCGACGCGGCCGAACGCGGCGTGCGCCGTGCCGACCTCGCCCGCCCGGCGGATCCCGCCGAGCGGCGACCAGGGCAGGAACGCGACGCCGAGCGACGCGCAGTGCTCCAGCTCGGCGAGGCTGGAGCGGAACGCCGGCGAGAACTGGTTCTGCACCGACGCGAGCCGGCCGCCCAGCACCTCGTTCGCCTCGTCGATCTGGGCGACGCTCGCGTTCGAGATGCCGGCCTGGACGATGACGCCCTCGTCGAGGAGCTCGACGAGCGCGCCGACCGACTCGGCGTAGGGCACGGCGGGGTCCGGGCGGTGGAACTGGTAGAGCCCGATCGCCTCGACGCCGAGGCGGCGGGCGGACTCCCGGGCGGCCTTCTTGAGGTGCTCGGGGCGCCCGTCCTGGGTCCACGACCCGTCGCCGGGGCGCAGGTGGCCGCCCTTGGTGGCGACCAGGACGGCGGACGTGTCGCCGCCCCAGGAGCGCAGCGCGCGGGCGACGAGCTCCTCGTTGTGGCCGACCTCGTCGGCGTGCAGGTGGTAGGCGTCGGCGGTGTCGACGAGGGTGACCCCCGCGTCGAGCGCCGCGTGGATCGTGGCGACCGAGCGTGCCTCGTCGGGGCGGCCCTCGATGGACATCGGCATGCCGCCGAGCCCGATCGCGCTGACGGTCCTGGTTCCGATCGTGCGAGCTTCCACGGCTCTCCTTGTGTCGTCGGTGCCTCCGACGATAGGAAGATCACCGTTGATGAGTCCAACAACTGGACGTCATGGGTTCCAGCACCGGGAGCGATCAATGGAGCTGCGGCAGATGGAGTACCTCGTCGCGGTGGCGGAGGAGGGCCACTTCACGCGCGCGGCGGCGCTGTGCGGCGTCACGCAGTCCGGGCTGTCCGCCGCGATCCGCAACCTGGAGCGCGAGCTCGGCGCCGACCTGTTCCTGCGCACCACGCGACAGGTGGCGCTGACGGACGCCGGCCGGGCCCTGCTGCCGTTCGCGCGGCGCATGCTCGCCCAGGCGGCCGCGGGGCGCGACGCCGTCGTCCGCGCGAGCCACCAGATCTCGGGCCGGCTGCGCCTCGGGGCCGAGCAATGCCTCGGCGTGGTCGACGTCGCGCCCCTGCTCGAGCGCTTCCGCCTGCGCTACCCGCTCGTGGACGTCCAGTTCACCCAGGCGGGCTCGCGCGAGCTCACCGCGCAGGTGCGCGCGGGCGACCTCGACGTCGCCTTCGTCGCCGCCACCGAGCACCTCGGCGCCCTGCGCCGGCTCGAGCTCGGGCGCCGCCCGATCGTCCTGCTGACCCACGCGACCGACCCGCTCGCCGCCGCGCCCGCGGTCGCCTGGGAGGACCTCGTCGACCGCGACTTCGTCGACTTCCGCGAGCAGTGGGCGATCCGGCGGCTCGCCGACGCCGCCTTCGCCGACCGGCACCTCGAGCGTCGCGTGCGGATGAGCGTCGACGACGTCCACACGCTGCTGGACTTCGTGCAGCGCGGCCTCGGCATCGCCGTCGTGCCGCAGCACGTCGCCGCCAAGCCGCAGGCCGCCGGGCTGGCCGTGCTGGACCTCCCGGAGCGCGGCACGCCCGAGTGGGTGGTCGCCGCGATCGCCGCGCCGACGGCCGAGCCGACCGCGGCCCGCCTGCTGGAGCTCGTGGCGGAGGCCAACCTGGCGGTCGCGCAGCCGGCGTGACCGGGTTCGTGCCCGGCCCGGCCCCCGGCCGCGCGGGGAGTAGCGTCGGCACGGCCCGACCGCCGGGCCCCCGAGGAGGTCTTCGATGCGCGTCGCCGTCCTGGACGACTACCAGCGGGTCGCCCACCGCTTCGCCGACTGGGCCGGGCTGGGGGCCGAGGTCGCGTTCGTCGACCGCCCGCTGCCCGACGACGACGCGGTGGTCGCCGCGCTCGACGGCTACGACGTCGTGGTGGCGATGCGGGAGCGCACGCCGTTCACGGCCGCGCGGCTGGCGCGGCTGCCCGACCTGCGGCTGCTGGTGACGACCGGGCGCCAGAACGCGGCCATCGACCTCGACGCGGCCCGCGCGCGCGGCGTCGTCGTGTGCGGCACGGACTCGCCGACGAACGCCACGCCGGAGCTCACGTGGGCGCTGATCCTGGCGGTGCTGCGGCACGTGCCCGCGGAGGACCGGGCGGTGCGCGACGGCGGGTGGCAGCACACCGTCGGCGGGGACCTGGAGGGCCGCCGGCTGGGCGTCGTGGGCCTCGGACGCCTCGGGTCGCGGGTGGCGCGCGTCGGCCTCGCGTTCGGCATGGACGTCGTCGCGTGGAGCCGGCACCTGGACCCGGCGCACGCGGAGGGGCTCGGCGTGCGCCCCGTCGCGAAGGACGAGCTGTTCGCGACGTCGGACGTCGTCACCGTGCACTACAAGCTGAGCGACCGCAGCCGCGGCATCGTCGGCGACGACGACCTCGCGCGCATGAAGCGCACCGCGATCCTCGTCAACACCTCGCGGGGCCCGCTCGTCGACACCGGCGCGCTGCTCGCCGCGCTGCACGAGGGCCGCATCGGCGGGGCCGGCCTCGACGTGCACGACGCCGAGCCCTTGCCCGCCGACCACCCGCTGCGGTCCGCGCCGCGCACCGTGCTCACCCCGCACCTGGGCTACGTCACCGAGGGCACCTACCGCACGTTCTACGGGCAGGCGGTGGAGGACGTCGCCGCATGGGCGGCCGGCGCGCCCGTGCGCGTCCTGACCTGAGCGGGGCGGCTCAGACCGTCAGCGCGGACGAGTAGTCGCCGTACGTGGCAGCGCCGAACAGGCCGAAGCCGAGCAGCACCACGAAGAAGAGCACGTAGAGCACCGAGACCGCGGTGAACACGATCGACAGCCACAGCCCCCACGTGGCGAGCGGGTTCGGGAAGCCGGCGCGGCGCGACTGCGACCGCCCGATGGCGGACAGCACGATGCCGGCGGGCGCGAACAGGAAGGCCATGACGAACCCGACGATGCCCATCGCCTTGCCGGGGTCCTCCGGCGGGTAGCCGTACGCGTAGCCGCCCTGCGGGTACGCACCCTGCGGATATGCCCCCTGCGGGTACCCGGCCTGGGGATGGCCGGCCTGGGCATAGCCGGGCTGCGGGTATCCCGGGGCCTCGTCGGCCGGGGCGTGGCCGGGCTGCGCGTAGCCCTGCGGGTGCGGCCCCCCGGCCTGGGGCGCGGCCTGCTGGCCGGGCTGCGAGTACGGCTGGTACGGCTGGTACGGATCGCTCACCGGCACAGTGTCGCGGAGCACCGGCCGGTCGCGCCAGCACCCGCCCGCCGGGAGCCCGGCGGGCGCGGTCAGTCGGGGACCGCGCGGGCGTACCGCGCGGCCAGCGCGCGCAGGTGCTCCACCAGCTCGGGCGGCTCGGTGACGTGGAAGTCGAGGCCGAGCAGGCCGATCCAGACGGCGACGACCTCCGCGCTGTCGCCGCCGGTGACGAGCACGCAGCGGCCGTCGGGCAGCGGCTGCACCGTGCCGACGGCCGGGTTGATCCGGTCCAGCACCTCCTGCGCGGGCGCGTCGACCACGACGCGAGCGTGGAACGCCCATCCGGTGCGCGCGACCTCCTGCACGACGAACGTCGTCAGGTCGCCGGGGAACTCGACCGGGGTGAACCGCCGCCCGCCGGGGGTCCGCAGCCGCAGCCAGTCGACGCGGTAGGGCGCCCAGGTGCCGTCCGCCGGGTCGCGGGCCACGAGGAACCACCGGTGCTGCCACGCGACCAGGTGGTGCGGCTCGAGCTCCAGCGGCTCGTCCTGGTAGTCGCATCGCACCCGCTGGCGGTCCCGGATCGCGGCGGCCAGCGCCGTGAGCTCCTCCGGGTCGACCTCGGGCTCCTCGGTGTAGGGCCCGGTGTTCGCCGGCCCGGCCGTCGACGCCGTCCGCAGGGCCGAGACCTGGCGCCGCAGGCGGTCGGGCAGCACCTGCTCCAGCTTGGTGAGCGCCGACTGGCCCGACTCCTCGAACCCCGCGGTGCCGGTCGCGGCGCGCAGGCCGACGGCGACCGCGACGGCCTCGGCGTCGTCGAGCAGCAGCGGGGGCAGCCGGGCGCCCGCACCCAGCCGGTAGCGCCCGCCCGGGCCGCGCACGGCGTGCACGGGATAGCCGAGCTCGCGCAGACGCGCGACGTCGTTGCGCACCGTGCGGCCGGTGACGCCGAGCCGGTCGGCGAGCTCGGCACCGGACCAGTCGGGCCGCGACTGGAGCAGCCCGAGCAGCGCCAGCAGCCGTGCCGAGGTGGAGCTCATGGTGCCCTCCCCGAGGACGGTCCGTGCCCGCGGAGAACTCGTCGGAACCCGTCCAGAATAACGGAACGAACCGTTCCTGAACCCTTCCTAGTGTGGGTGTCAGGAGCTGGGGCGAGGGCCCGGCTCACGACCTCGGGAGAACGCCATGAACGCCACGACGCCCGCCGCGACCACCCTGGAGCTCCGCCCCTTCTCCGTGCACGTGCCGCAGGCCGACCTGGACGACCTGCGCGAGCGCCTCGAGCGCACCCGCTTCGCCCCGGCCGCCCCCGGCGACTCGTGGGACTACGGCACCCCCGAGTCCTACCTGCGCGGCATGGTCGAGCGCTGGAAGGACTTCGACTGGCACGCCGTCGAGAACCGGCTGAACGCGTACCCGGCCTTCATGACCGAGATCGACGGCCAGCCGCTGCACTTCCTGCACGTGCGGTCGCCCCACCCGGACGCGACGCCGCTGCTGCTCGCGCACACCTACCCCGGCTCGGTGCTCGACTTCCTCGACATGATCGACCCGCTCGTCGACCCGGTGGCCCACGGCGGCCGGGCGGAGGACGCCTTCGACGTCGTCGTCCCGTCCATGCCCGGCTTCGGGTTCTCGACGCCGGTCGCCGCCGGCGACTGGACGATGGCGCGCGTCGCCCGCACCTACGACGCGCTCATGCGCGGACTCGGCTACGCGTCCTACGGCATCCACGGCAGCGACGGCGGCGCGATGGTCTCCCGCGAGCTCGCGGTCCTCGACCCCGAGGGCTTCCTCGGCGCGCACGTGCTGCAGCTCTTCTCGTTCCCGTCCGGCGCCGAGGGGGAGATGGACGGGTTCGGCGAGAAGGAGTACGCCGCGCTCGGCCACCTGCAGTGGTTCCAGTCCGTCGGCGCCTACAACGTCATGAACGCGTCGCGACCCCAGACGATGGCGGCCGGTCTGGCGGACTCGCCCGTCGCGACGCTGGCCTACCACGAGCTGTTCGAGAGCTTCGGCAACGGCACCGCCCTCGTCGCCCCGGAGCAGGTGCTGGCGCAGGCCACGCTCTACTGGCTCACCAACACCTACGCCACCGCCGCGCGCTACCACTACGCGGAGCAGCGCTCCGGCGCCGAGCCGGTCGTCAGCACCGGGCGGATCGGGGTGGCGGTCTTCAAGGACGACTTCCAGACGATCCGCGCCTTCGCCGAGCGCGACAACGCGCGCATCGAGCACTGGTCGGAGTTCGCGCGCGGCGGTCACTACGCGGCGCTGGAGGTGCCCGACGACGTGGTCGCCGACCTGCGGGTCTTCTTCGGCTGACGGCGTCAGCGGACGGGCACGGGCACCCGGCGGTCGATGCCCGTGCCCAGGGCGGGATGGCGCCCGCGCACGAGCGCCTCCCCCCGGTCGACCTCCAGGACGTACAGCCGGAGGTCGGCGTCGCCCGACAGCTCGTCGGGCGCGAAGGCCACGCCGTCCCGGGTGTCGGCATAGGCGGCAGCGCAGCGCGCCGCCAGCTCGGCGTCGGGAACGCGCCGCGCCCGCCCCGTGAGGTACACGGCCTCCGCCCCGCCGACGCGGACCGTGGAGTCGAAGACGACGCCCTCGACGCGCGCCTCCCGCTCCAGGTTCCGCGAGTGGTGGGCCTGCGGCGAGGACACCCAGTAGACGTCCGCGCCGTCGCGGGTGAAGAACACCGGGGAGACGCGCGGGGCGCCGTCCGGGTCGATCGTCGCGAGCGCGACGTACCGCACGGTGGCGAGGACGCGCTCGGCGTCGGCGGCGAGCTCGGTCATGGCATCGGTCATGGCATCGGTCGGGGCGGGGTCGGTCATGGCGGGCAGACCCGCGCCGCGCCGCGAAGTCATCGGTGGCGGTGCCGGGCGGGCACGCCGGCCGGAGGGCCGAGGCCGCGGGCCCGGGGGCCGTGGTGGAATCGGGGGGTGTTCACCCGCCCCCGCACCCGCCTCGACCTCGTCCCCCGCCGCGTGCGCGTGCACGCCGTCCGCGAGCTGAGCGACACGCTGCGCCGCACGACGTTCCGCGACGTCGCCGGCGCGGACCCCGCCGCCGTGACGTCCCTGGCGGCACTGCGGGCGACGGGCCCGGAGGACCACGTGAAGGTCTTCCTGCCCGACCCGGCCACCGGCGAGCTGCACGCCCCCGCGCTGGCCGCGGACGGCGGCCTGCAGCGCCCGACCGGCGTCGTCTCGATCTCGCGCGACCTCACCGTCCGCGCCGCGCGGGTGGTGGACGGGGCCGCGGAGGTCGACGTCGACTGGGTGCTGCACGGCGACCAGGGCCCGGCGTCGGCGTGGGCGGCCCGCGCGGCGGAGGGCGACGAGGTGGTGCTCGCGGGGCCGAACGGCAGCGCGGGGCTGCCGGAGGGGATCGGGCGGCTCACGCTGGTCGGCGACGAGACCGGACTGCCCGCCCTCGCGCGCTGGGCCGAGGCCGTCGGCCCCGACGTCCCCGTGACGGCGATCGTCGAGATCGGCGACGACGTCGACGAGGCCCACGTCGAGGACGAGCTCGACGGCGCGACCGTCGAGATCCTCTACCGCACCGACGGGCCCGGGCAGCTCGCCGACGCCGTCCGGTCCCTGGGCGGGCTGGAGCCCGACGAGCTGTTCGTCGGGCTCGGCGAGGCCGGCGACCTCGTGCCCGTGCGCCGCTACCTGCGCCGCGAGCTGGGGCTGCCCGCCGAGCAGGTGCTGGTCTCCGGCTACTGGCGGCGCGGGGTGGTCAACCTCGACCACCACCTGCCGATCGACCCGACCGACCCGGACTGACGGGACGGGTCAGGCGACCGCGCTCTGCGTCTCGCCGCGCAGGGCGTCGATCTGCTCCTGGAGCTTGGAGAGCTGGTCGGCGACCTGGCTCGCGCCCTTCTCCCGGGCGGCGTCGGTGACGTACCGGACCTCGGCGGACGCGGCCTCGAGCGCGACCTGCGCGTCCTCCAGGGCGACCACCGCGCCGTCGGCGGCGGTGGCGGCCCGGGCGAGCGCGTCGCGCGCCTCGTCGGTCGCGGCCTGGGCGGAGCCGATCGCGTCGGCGACCTGGCCGCGCAGCGCGGCGGGGACCTTGGTGACCTGCTGCAGCTGCTGGAGGTCGACGTCGAGCGCCTCGGCCTGGCTCTTCGCGTCCGCGATGAACGACTGGACGTCCTCGGTGGGGGCGGAACACGCGCCCAGCATCATGGTCACGGCGAGCAGGCTCACCGCGGCCAGACGGGTCGTCGTCTTGCCCTTCGAAGTCGTCGTCGACGTCATGGGCACGATTCTGCACTGCTGACCTGAATAAATGCTTACGACCGCGTGGAGATCTTGCACACAGCCCTCCTCCCCGTCATCGGGCGCTCACCGGATGTCGAAGCCCGCGACCGAGGGCACGATGACGTCCATGAGCGCGCTGACCACGTCCGAGCTGACGGCGATCTACACCGACCTCCACGCCCACCCCGAGCTCGGGTTCGCCGAGCACCGCACCGCCGGGATCGTCGCCGACCGCCTGCGCGGCTGGGGCTACGACGTGCACGAGGGGATCGGCGGCACCGGCGTGGCGGGCGTCCTCGCGAACGGCCCCGGGCCGCGCGTACTGCTGCGGGCGGACATGGACGGGCTTCCCGTGACCGAGCGCACGGGCCTGCCGTACGCGTCGACGCAGGTCGCCACCGGCCCCGACGGCCAGGAGACGGGCGTCATGCACGCCTGCGGCCACGACGTGCACGTCACGTGCCTGCTCGGCGCGGCCGCCGTGCTCGCCGAGCGGCGCGACGCCTGGTCGGGCACGCTCCTGCTCGTCTTCCAGCCCGCGGAGGAGCTCGGCAACGGGGCGCGGGCGATGCTCGACGACGGCCTGTACGCGACCGTCGGCGGCGCGCCGGACGTCGTCCTCGGCCAGCACGTCATGCCCACGCCCGCCGGCGTGGTGAGCGTGACCCCGGGCGTCGCGATGTCGGCCACCGACTCGCTGCGGATCACGCTGCACGGGCGCGGCGGGCACGGGTCGATGCCGGAGACCACGGTGGACCCGGTCCTCATGGCCGCGGCCACCGTGCAGCGGCTGCAGGGCGTCGTGTCGCGCGAGATCGCCGCGGGCGACTCGGCGGTCGTGACGGTCGGCGCGATCAGCGCCGGGACGCAGGCCAACATCATCCCGGACCGTGCCGAGCTGCTGGTCAACGTGCGCACCTTCACGGAGCCCGTGCGCGAGCGCGTGCTCGGTGCGATCCGGCGCATCTCCGAGGCCGAGGCCGCCGCGTCGGGCGCCACCGAGCCGCCCGAGATCGAGACCACCAACGCCTTCCCGGCCCTGGTGAACGACCCGGCGGCCACCGCGCGCACGAGTGCGGTGCTCGCCGGCGCCCTGGAGGAGCAGCGGGCGCTGATCGAGGCCGCCGGCAGCCGGCCCGCGGTCCTGACCCTGCCGCCCATGGCCGCGTCGGAGGACGTCGGCGAGCTCGCCACCGACGCCGGGGTGCCCCTCGTGTACTGGTTCCTCGGCGGCTTCGACCCGAGCCTCTTCGCCGGCGTCGACCTGTCGGCCGGCCGCCTCCCCGCCGGCGTCGCGTCGAACCACTCGCCGTTCTTCGCGCCCGCGCCCGAGCCGACCCTCGACCTCGGCGTCGCGACCCTCGTCGCCGCCGCCCAGGAGTGGCTCGACTGACCCGGGAACGCATCGAGCGTGCTGACTTGCTCCTCAACCGGCCCGTTCGAGGAGCAATCCAGCACGCTCGATTCCCCGCGGGGGTCAGCGCGCGCCCAGCCGGCGGCTGATCTCCGCGGCGGCGCGGCCCGCGGCGGCGGCGAGCTCCGCGCGGCGGCCGTCGTCGACGTCCTCGGACCAGAACGTCAGCGCGACCCCCGCCACCGGGTGGCCGGTGTGGTCCAGGGCGGCGTGCGCGACCGACGCGAGGCCGGTCGTGACCTCGCCGTCCTCCGTCGCGTGGCCGCGGCGGCGGGTGTCGCGCAGCACCTCGCGCAGGTCGCGCAGGGTGCGGGGCCCGACGCCCGTGCGGTCGGCGAGCGCCGCTGCCGACGGGAACAGCGCCCGCACCTGCGCGGCGGGCAGCAGCGCCAGCACGGCGCGGCCGCTGGCGGTGAGGTGGCTGGGCAGGCGGACGTCGACGTCGGTCACCAGGCTGGGCCGGTGCGGCGCGCGCTGCTCCACGAGGTACAGCACCTCCCTGCCGTGCAGGACGGCGAGGTGCGCGCTCTCCCCGGTGGTCTCCACGAGCCGCGCGACGACGGGGCGGGCCAGCCGCGCGAGCGGCGCCTGCCGCGCGTACGCCGACCCGAGCGACAGCGACGCCGTCCCCAGCCCGTAGCGGTGCTCCTCCGGCAGGTGGGTCACGAACCCCTCGTCCACGAGCACCGTGAGCAGGTGGTAGACGGTGGAGCGCGGCAGGCCCAGGTGCTGCGCCACCGCCGCCGCCGGGACCGGGCCCGCCTGCGCCGCGAGGTACGTGAGCACCCGCAGCGCGCTCCGCGCCGCCGGGACGTCCGCCATCGTGCCTCCTCGTCCCGGTGTCTGGGATCCCAGACTGAACCTCGCCGGACCCCGTGTCCAGCGGCCCCGCGACGGTGTGTGCTGGGCCCATGTCCGCAACGCTGCAGCAGGCCGGCGACCCCGCCGGCCGCACGACGACCCACCCGGTCGCGTCCCGGTCCGACGTCGTCGTCGAGGTCACGGGAGACCCCCTGACCGTCGACGACGTCGTGGCGGTCGCCCGGCACGGCGCGCGCGTGCGCCTCACCGACGGCGCGCTGGCGGGGATGGCCGCGAGCCGCGCCGTCGTCGAGTCGCTGGCCGACGACGACCGCCCCCACTACGGCGTCTCCACCGGCTTCGGCGCCCTCGCCCGTCGCCACATCCCCACCGAGAAGCGGGCCCAGCTGCAGCTCGGGCTGGTGCGCTCGCACGCCGCGGGCAGCGGCCCCGAGGTGGAGCGGGAGGTGGTGCGCGCGCTGCAGCTGCTGCGCCTGGCCACCCTCGCGACCGGCCGCACGGGCGCCCGCCCCGTCGTCGCCGAGACGTACGCCGCGATGCTCAACGCGGGCGTCACGCCCGTCGTGCACGAGTACGGCTCGCTCGGCTGCTCGGGCGACCTCGCGCCCCTGGCGCACGTGGCGCTGGCCGCGCTCGGCGAGGGCCGGGTGCGCGACGCCGGCGGCGAGCTGCGGGACGGGGGAGAGGCGCTCGCGGTGGCCGGCATCGCGCCGCTGGAGCTGCGCGAGAAGGAGGGCCTGGCCCTCATCAACGGCACCGACGGCATGCTCGGCATGCTCTGCCTGGCCCTCGACGACCTGCACCGCCTGCTCGCGACGGCCGACGTCGCGGCGGCGTCCAGCGTGGAGGCGCTGCTCGGCTCGGACGCGCCGTTCGCGGCGGACCTCGTCGGGATGCGCCCGCACCCGGGCCAGGCGGCGTCGGCCGCGAACCTGCGCGCCCTGCTCGCGGGGTCGCCGGTCGTGGCGAGCCACCGGACGTTCGACGCCGACGGCCGCCCGGAGTGCACCCGCGTGCAGGACGCGTACTCGCTGCGCTGCGCGCCGCAGGTGCACGGTGCCGCGCGGGACACCGTCGACCACGCGGAGGCGGTCGCCGGGCGCGAGCTCGCGTCGGCCATCGACAACCCCGTCGTCACCGTGGACGGCCGGGTCGAGTCGAACGGCAACTTCCACGGCGCGCCCGTGGCGTACGTGCTCGACTTCCTCGCCGTCGCCGTGGCGGACGTGGCCAGCATGAGCGAGCGCCGCACGGACCGGTTCCTCGACGTCGCGCGCAACGAGGGCCTGCCGGCGTTCCTCGCCGACGACCCGGGCGTCGACTCGGGCCTGATGATCGCCCAGTACACGGCCGCCGGGATCGTCTCCGAGCTCAAGCGCCTGGCCGCGCCGGCGAGCGTCGACTCCATCCCCTCGTCGGCGATGCAGGAGGACCACGTGTCCATGGGCTGGGCCGGGGCGCGCAAGCTGCGCCGCGCCGTCGACGGCCTCGGCCGCGTGCTCGCGATCGAGCTCATGACGGCCGCCCGCGCCCTCGACCTGCGCTGCACCCCGGACACGGGGCTCGTGCCCGCCGCGGGCACCGGCGCCGTCCACGCGCTGCTGCGCACCGCCGTCCCCGGCCCCGGGCCGGACCGGTTCCTCGCCCCCGAGATCGAGGCCGTGACGAGGCTCGTCGCCGGCGGCGAGGTCGCCGCCGCCGCGGGCGCCGCCGTCGGCCCGCTCGCCTGACCCGCCGCCCCCCAAGAGCTCCAAGGAGACGCCGATGTCCCACGCCACGTACGACCGCGGCACCCCGGTGCCCGTCCGCGCCCCGCGCGGCACGACACTCACCGCCCGCAGCTGGCAGACCGAGGCCCCGCTGCGGATGCTCATGAACAACCTCGACCCGGAGGTGGCGGAGCGCCCCGACGACCTCGTCGTCTACGGCGGCACCGGCCGCGCGGCCCGCGACTGGCCGAGCTACCACGCCATCGTCCGCACCCTCACGACGCTGGGCGAGGACGAGACGCTGCTGGTGCAGTCGGGCAAGCCGGTGGGCGTGCTGCGCACGCACGAGTGGGCGCCGCGCGTGCTCATCGCCAACAGCAACCTCGTGGGCGACTGGGCGACGTGGCCCGAGTTCCGCCGCCTGGAGGCGCAGGGCCTGACGATGTACGGCCAGATGACGGCCGGGTCGTGGATCTACATCGGCGCGCAGGGCATCCTCCAGGGCACGTACGAGACGCTCGCCGCGGTGGCCGCCAAGCGGTTCGGCGGCACGCTCGCCGGGACCCTCACGCTCACCGGCGGGTGCGGCGGCATGGGCGGCGCGCAGCCGCTCGCCGTCACGCTCAACGGCGGCGCGTGCCTCGTCGTCGACGTCGACCGGTCGCGCCTGGAGCGGCGCGTGCGCGAGCGCTACCTCGACGAGGTCGCGGACGACCTGGACGACGCCGTCCGTCGCGTCGAGGCGGCCCGCGCCGAGAGGCGCGCGCTGTCGGTCGGCGTGGTGGGCAACAGCGCCCACGTCGTGCCGGAGCTGCTGCGCCGCGGCGTCGCGGTGGACGTGGTCACCGACCAGACGTCGGCGCACGACCCGCTGTCGTACCTGCCCCTCGGGGTGTCGGTCGAGGAGTGGGCCGACTACGCCGCCGCCAAGCCGGAGGAGTTCACCGACCGGGCGCGCGAGTCGATGGCCCGGCACGTGGAGGGCATGGTGGGCTTCCTCGACGCGGGCACCGAGGTGTTCGACTACGGCAACTCGATCCGCGACGAGGCGCGCCGCGGCGGCTTCGACCGCGCCTTCGACTTCCCGGGCTTCGTCCCCGCGTACATCCGGCCGCTGTTCGCGCAGGGCAAGGGCCCGTTCCGGTGGGCCGCGCTGTCCGGCGACCCGCGCGACATCGCCGCCACCGACAAGGCCGTCCTCGACCTCTTCCCCGACGACGACCACCTGCACCGCTGGATCCGCGCCGCCCAGGAGCGCGTCGCGTTCCAGGGGCTGCCCGCCCGCATCTGCTGGCTCGGGCACGGCGAGCGCGACCGCGCGGGGCTGGCGTTCAACGACCTCGTCGCGTCCGGGGAGGTGAGCGCGCCGGTCGTCATCGGGCGCGACCACCTCGACTCCGGGTCCGTCGCCTCCCCGTACCGGGAGACGGAGGGCATGGCGGACGGCTCGGACGCCATCGCCGACTGGCCGCTGCTCAACGCGCTCACCGCCGCGTCGTCGGGCGCCACCTGGGTGTCGCTGCACCACGGGGGCGGCGTCGGCATGGGGCGGTCCATCCACGCCGGGCAGGTGTCCGTCGCGGACGGCACCGACCTCGCGGCGCAGAAGCTCGCGCGCGTCCTGTCCAACGACCCGGGCCTGGGCGTGCTGCGGCACGTCGACGCCGGGTACGACGACGCCGCGGCCGCCGCCGCGCGGGGCGGGCTGCGCGTGCCCATGCTGGAGACGGACCGGCCCGACGCGGAGGTGTGACGTGCGCGAGGTGGAGCACCCGGGCGGGTCGCACCCGGCGACCCTGATCCTCGGGATCGGCGAGCTCACGACCAACGCCCCGTCGCCGGCGCACGGCGGGGGTGACGACGACCCGACCGGCCTCGTCCGGGACGCCGCGCTGCTGCTCGACGGCGGGCGCGTGGTCTGGGCCGGCCCCGAGCGTGACGTCGCGGCCGGCGTCGAGGAGGCGCTGGGCCGCGCGCCGGACCGTGTCGTCGGCGTGGAGGGCCGCGCCGTCGTGCCCGGCTTCGTCGACTCGCACTCCCATCTCGTGTTCGCCGGCGACCGGTCGGGCGAGTTCGAGGCCCGCATGGCCGGCCGCCCGTACGCCGCGGGCGGCATCCGCACCACGGTCGCGGCGACGCGCGCGGCGTCGGACGACGCGCTGCGGGCCGGGCTGCGCCGGCACGTCGACCAGGCGCTCGCGCAGGGCACCACCACGCTCGAGACCAAGAGCGGCTACGGGCTGTCCGTCGCCGACGAGGAACGGTCCGTGCGGCTCGCGTCGGAGGTCACCGAGGAGGTGACGTTCCTCGGCGCGCACGTCGTGCCGCCGGAGTTCGCGGGCGACGCCGGGGGCGCCGACGCCTACGTCGACCTGGTGGTCGGCGAGATGCTCGACGCCTGCGCGCCGCACGCGCGCTGGGTGGACGCGTTCTGCGAGACGGGCGCGTTCACGCCCGCGCAGTCGCGCCGGGTGCTGGAGGCGGGCGCGGCCGCCGGGCTCGGCGTGCGGGTGCACGCCAACCAGCTCGGCCCGGGGGAGGGCGTGCGGCTCGCCGTCGAGCTCGGCGCCGCCGCCGTGGACCACTGCACCTTCCTCTCCGACGACGACGTCGCCGCGCTCGCGGGCTCCTGGTCGGTCTCCCGGCCCGGCCCCGGCGAGGCGCAGGGGACCGTCGCGACGCTGCTGCCGGGGGTCGAGTTCTCCACCCGCCAGCCCTACCCCGACGCGCGGCGGCTGCTCGACGCGGGCGCCGTCGTCGCGCTGGCCAGCGACTGCAACCCCGGCTCGTCGTACACGAGCTCCATGCCGCTGATGGTGGCGCTGGCCGTCCGCGAGATGGGGATGACCGTCCCCGAGGCCGTCCTGGCCGCGACCGCCGGCGGGGCCCGCGCCCTGCGCCGCGACGACGTCGGGCACCTCGCGCCCGGCGCCCGCGCCGACGTCGTCGTCCTCGACGCCCCGAGCCGCACCCACCTCGCCTACCGCCCGGGCGTCCCGCTGGTGCACGCCGTGTGGAAGGACGGCCGCCACCTCGCCGGGTGAGCGCGTCGCCCCGTCCCGGCGGCCGTCGCGTCCCGGCCGGTGCCCGCGCGCCGTCGGCGGCGTGCCGCTAGGTTCGTGGTGCGCCGTCGGTGGGACGTCAGGGGGTCGGTGGTGGAGGGTTCTTCGAGTCTCGTCGCGGTGCCGGTCGAGCACCGCGTGCTCGGGCTCGACCGGCGGACGTTCCCCTTCGGGGTGTTCGTGGTCGCGGTCTTCCTGCTCTTCGCGGTCGTGGTCCCCCGGGTCGACGCGGCGATCACGTGGGACGACCCGGTCGCGGCCGGGGACGAGCTGGCCCTGGCGAGCACGGTCGTCGTCGCTCCGCCGACCGGGTGGAACATCGAGGCGGGCTACCGGACCGACGGCAGCGGCGCCGCGTCGCAGAGCGGCGAGGCCACGGTGACCGGCGCCGGCGTCGTCGCGGACCTCGTGCCCGACTCCTTCGACGGCACGCCGGCGCAGCTGCTGGCACAGATCGAGAAGGTCACCACCGCGACCGACGACCCGACGTTCCGCGTCGACGGCGCCCCGACGACCACGACCACGGACTCCGGCGAGGTCGGGGTGCTGCAGCCCTACAGCAGCGTGCGTGGCGACGGGGTGATCGCCGCCTTCGTGATCGACGGCACGGGGGTGGAGGTCACCGCGTCCGGCCCGCAGGCGCAGATGCGGGCCGCCGCGCCCCAGATCGACGAGATGATCGCGAGCATCCGTGCCACGGACTCCCGGGGCGACTCGTGAACACGCCGACGACGGGGACCGACGACCCGCAGGTGATGGCCGAGGCGCGCCGCCGCCAGGCCCGTGCGCTGGACGTCTCCGGCTGGGGCGAGCGCTTCACCTTCGTCCAGCCGCGGAACCTGTGCTTCTGGGTCTACCTCGTCCTGACCGGCGTGGGCGCCCTGCACGTGTGGTCCTACTTCGGTCCCAAGCTCACCTTCTACGCGGACGCGTTCGCCGTCGCCGCGGTGCTGTGCCTGCTGTGCGGTGCCGCGTGGGCGTGGTGGTTCCACCACATCGACCGCTGGGAGCACGAGCCGGCAGGCCTGGTGGCGGCGGCCCTGGTCTGGGGCGCGATCCCCGCGACGTTCGCGTTCGCGCTGCCGGTCAACAGCGCGATGCTGAACATCTACGCCAAGCTGCTCGGCCAGGAGTGGAGCGCCGACTGGGCCGCCGGCCTCACGGCGCCGTTCACCGAGGAGACCGCCAAGCTGTGCGGCTTCCTCCTGCTCTGGGGCCTGGCGCCGAGGCTCGTCCGCACGGCCAACGACGGCCTCGTGATCGGCGCGTTCGTCGGACTCGGGTTCGCCGTCTTCGAGGACTTCCTCTACGCCGCCAACGGCACGGCCGCGGCGTTCGGCACCGACCCGGTGAGCCACGCCGTGTCGATCTCGTTCACCCGCATCGCCACCAGCGCGGTGTCCCATCCGCTGTTCAGCGCCCTGGTGTGCAGCGGAGCCGTCTACCTGATCGGGACCCGGGCGCAGCCCCGACGGGTCGGTCGCGGCGTCGCGTTCGTCCTGGCCGGCATGTTCCTGCACTTCACCTGGGACGACGCCGCCGGGCTCGGCGGGAACAGCGGGTTGCGGACCATCGCCGTGATGGCCGCGTCCATCGCTCTCGCGATGGTGCTCCTCGCGGTCGCCTTCCGCGCCGCCGCCCCCCGCGAGCACCAGTTCGTGCGCGACATCCTGGCCCCCGAGGTCGCGGCCGGGACGCTCGGGGCGGGCTCCGTCGAGGCCGTCGTGGACAGGAAGGCCCGCAAGGCGTTCCGCAGGGCCGCTCCCCACCGCCGCGCCCGCCGTGCGCGCACGCACTGGCGCCGCGCCGTCCTCGACCTCACGCACACCATCGCCGAGGCCCGGGGCAGCGAGTCCGACGCGGTCGTCCACGCCCGCGCCGAGACCGTGCGGCTGCGACGCCTCGCCGAGGTCGGCGAGGATCCGTCCTGACCCTCCGGGGCGGGCGCTAGCTCGGGCGCAGGGCGACGCCGGCCAGGACCTCCAGCACGCAGAGGGCGGCGAGGCGGACGGTGCGGCCGTCGGGGGCGTCGGCGGTGGCGTCCACCTCGGCGAGGTCGACGGAGCGGACGCGCGGGTCGGCCGCCGCGGCGCGGACGAGGGCGCGCAGCTCCCAGGCGGCGAGACCGCCGGGCACGCTGGCCGGGCAGCCGGGGGCGACGGCGCGGTCGCAGACGTCCACGTCGACGTCCAGGTGGACCGGCCCGCCGCCGGAGCCGGCGACGGCCAGGGCGTCACGGACGACGTCGTCGAGACCGCCGGGGCCGCGTCCGTGGAGCTGCCGCCGGACCTCGTCGAGCGTCAC
This sequence comes from Isoptericola sp. NPDC057653, assembly GCF_042799955.1. Lineage (NCBI taxonomy): Bacteria > Bacillati > Actinomycetota > Actinomycetes > Micrococcales > Promicromonosporaceae > Isoptericola > Isoptericola sp. NPDC057653. Next base: position 668,093 of record NZ_JBHVHP010000001.1, read on the forward strand.
GACCGTGATGCCCAGGTCGCGCGCCCGGCGGGCGTAGGCGGCGGAGTTGGCGAAGTCCGCGATGCCGATCTGCACGACGCGCGCCGGGTCCAGGCCCGCCTCGACGAGCCGGCGCACGGGCGAGCCGTTGGAGACGCCGTCGCGCAGGTCGTGGTGGGCGTCGAGGGTGACGAGGCCGGCGGTGGCCAGGTCGTCGCCCCACGCCCCCAGGGCGACCGGGACGGTGAGGGCGTTGTCCCCGCCCAGCGCGACGAGGGCGCGCGCCCGCGTCCCGTCCGCACCCAGCGCGGCGGCCACCGCGGCGCGGGCGCGGGCCTCGCCGTCCGGGCCGTCGGGCTCGGTCACGTCGCCGTGGTCGACGACGGTGAGCTGCCCGAGGTCGACGGGCGCGCCGCCCGGCCCCTCGATCAGGGCGGGGCCGTAGCGGCGCAGCGCGTCGCGCACGGCCGCGGGCGTCGCGTGCGCCCCCGTCGTCGACAGGGACGTGCGCCAGGTGGGGACGCCGATCAGGGCGAGGTCGGCGGGAGCGTCCTCGGGCGACGGCGCAGGCCACGCGCCCGCGCGCGGCCAGAGGGGGTCGTGGGGCAGGGCGGCGGAGGTCACCCGCCGACCGTACGGCCACCATGACGTCACTCACACACCCTGGGCGCCGCGACACCCCGCTGTTAGGGTGCTGCATTCGTGGGTTCGATACCCACCATCGATCGCGTCGATCATTCGGTCGCCCGATCCCCGTCGATCCCGACCCTGCTTGGAGCACCTGTGGCTGTCAGCGTCCCCGTGAGGACCGACCTCACCGCGCGCATCGACGTCGACTTCCGTCGCGTCTCGAGCGCGCTGTGTCGTCGACCCGGGTGTCGCTGACCCCTCGCTGACCGTCGTCGACGCCGACGACGCGGCACCCGACGCCACCACGAGCGCCCCGGCCCCACGCGCCGCCGCCCGTTCCCGCGTCCCCGCACCGTGCGTCCTCGCACCCGTGCACCCCTGACCTCCCGGACGGCCGCGCCCCGCCGCCGTCCCCACCCCGGCGCCCCGTGCGCCCGAGGCGAAAGGCTCCTTCGTGTCCCGCTCCTCCACGGCGAAGATCCCCGGTACGGAACCCCGTGCCCGCAAGGGTCTGCGCCTCCCGTCCTTCTCGGTCCAGATCCTGCTGGGCCTGGGCCTCGGCGTGCTGCTCGGCTGGCTCGCGCTCTCCCTCGGCACGCAGGCCGACGGCGAGACGCCCAACGGCCTGACGACGACGCTCGCCACCATCGGCTCGTCGTTCGTCACCCTGCTCAAGGCGATCGTGCCGCCGCTGATCTTCACGGCGATCGTCGCGTCGATCGCCAACCTGCGCACCGTCACCAACGCGGCCCGCCTGGCCGGGCAGACGCTGCTCTGGTTCGCGATCACCGCCGCGATCGCGGTGGCGATCGGCATCGGCCTGGGCCTGGTGTTCCAGCCCGGCCACAACACGACGCTGTCCGTGGCGGACGGCGCCGCGCCGTCCTCCACCGGCACGTGGCTCGACTTCCTCAACGGCCTCATCCCGACCAACGTGCTGGGCCTCGGCGCCTCGACGTCGGTCGAGGCGGGCGCGGACGGCGCGTTCACGGCGGAGACCGGCATCAGCTTCAACGTGCTGCAGATCCTCGTGGTCGCCCTGGTCATCGGCATCGCCGCGCTGAAGTCCGGCGCCAAGGCCGACCCGTTCCTCGCGTTCAACAAGTCGGCGCTCGCCATCGTGCAGAAGGTGCTGTGGTGGATCATCCGCCTGGCCCCGCTGGGCACGATGGGCCTCATCGGCAACGCCGTCGCCACCTACGGCTGGGAGTCGCTGCGCTCGCTCGCCTCGTTCTCCGTGGCGATCTACGTGGGCCTCGCCCTCGTCCTGTTCGTCGTCTACCCGGTGCTGCTGAAGGCCAACGGCCTCGGCGTCGTCGCCTGGTTCAAGGGCGCGTGGCCCGCGATCCAGCTCGCGTTCGTGTCCCGCTCGTCGGTGGGCACGATGCCGGTCACGCAGCGCGTCACGGAGCGCAACCTCGGCGTGCCGAGCGAGTACGCGTCGTTCGCGGTGCCGCTGGGCTCGACGACGAAGATGGACGGTTGCGCCTCGATCTACCCGGCCATCTCCGCGATCTTCGTGGCGCAGATCTTCGGCATCGACCTGTCGCTGACCGACTACCTGCTCATCGCGTTCGTGTCCGTGGTGGGCTCCGCCGCGACCGCCGGCCTCACCGGCGCGATGGTCATGCTGACCCTCACGCTGTCCACCCTCGGGCTGCCGCTCGCGGGCGTGGGCCTGTTGCTCGCCGTCGACCCGATCCTCGACATGGGCCGCACCGCGGTGAACGTCGCCGGCCAGACGCTGGTCCCGACGATCGTCGCCAAGCGCGAGGGCATCCTCGACCTCGAGCAGTACCGTGCCGCGTCGTCGGAGCACCTGTTCGACGAGGACGAGGCGGCGGAGGACCGGGCCGCGCAGGACGACGCGACGCAGGACGAGGTCGCGCCGGCCGAGCGGGAGCCGGTGCCCGCGAACGCCTGACACGGTCGGCGTCGGACCGGAGTCAGACCGCCAGGCCGCGGTCGTCGACCGGGGTGGCCAGCACGAGCGTGGAGCTCAGGCGGGCCACCCCGGGCAGCGCTCGCAGGCACCCGTCGTGGAGCCGGTGAAAGGCGCCGAGGTCGGCCACGACCACCCGCAGCAGGTAGTCCGGGTCGCCCAGCAGCCGCTGGGCGGCCCGGACCTCGCCGACCCGGTCCACCGCGGCCTCGAACCTCCCGACGGTGCCGGGGTCGGTGGCGGCCATCGTCACGAAGACGACCGCCTCGACCTCCAGGCCCAGGGCGCGGGGGTCGAGCCGGGCGCGGTAGCCGCGGATCGCCCCGGACCGCTCCAGCGCCCGCAGGCGGCGGTGGCACGTCGAGACCGTGAGCTCGGTGCGCGTGGACAGCTCGTACAGCGTCAGGCGCCCGTCCGCCTGGATCTCGGTCAGGATCCGCCGGTCGGCGGGGTCGACGCCCGCGGCCGCGCGCGTCACCGCTGCACGTCCGACGGCTGGACGAGACCCGTGCACGGGACCGCGAGGACGTCGCCCCGGCGCAGGTCGCGCGGCAGCCAGACGGCGGGACCGCCGCGGCCCGGCGCGGGGTGCACGGTGAACCGGCGCGGCGGCTCCTGCGACGCGCGACCCACGAGCCGCGCCCGCTCGACCAGGGCCGTGCACCGGTCGAGGTCGGCGTCGAGCCAGGCCTGCCGCGCCTCCTCCCCGAGGCGCGGGACGGCGTCCTCCACGCGCGCGAGGACGACGCAGCGCACGGGCGACTCGCCCCAGAAGCGGTCGACCCGGGTGACGTCCGCCCCGACCGGGACGTAGACGCGCGGGGTCGCGTAGTGCTCGGCGAGCCGGGCCAGGCTGGTGCGGTCGACGAGCACGTCGTCCGGGGTGAGCTCCGAGCCCTCCGGCCACGCCTGGAGCTCCGCCCGGCGGGCGGCCCGGCGTGCGGACAGCGCGGTGTGCAGCAGGCTCATCGCGTGCCTCGCAGGGTGCGGGCCCGGGGGCCGAGGACGTCGCGCCGCGCGGTGGGGGCGGCGCACGGGACGGCGAGCAGGTCGCCGGCGCGGAGGTCACCGGGCAGCACGACCGGCCCGTCGGCGTCGTCGCCGCACCAGACGGGGACGACGGCCGCCGTCGACGCCCGCCCGAGGAGCCGCAGCTCCGACCAGACCGGGTGCACCGCGGCCGCCGGTCGCGCGTCCAGCGCGACCCGCAGCCCGCCGTCCGCGCTCCGCGCCACGGCCGTCACCGTCGTCACGACGACCGCCGCGAGCCCGGGCGCCACGGTGCGGCGGGTGCGCACCGTCCAGGCGGCGGCGCTGTGCACGCACGGGGTGCCGCACAGCCGCGCGAGCTGGTGCATGGACACCCCGCCGACGAGCACGTCGGTCGTCGTCGCGGCGGTGCAGGTGGGCCACAGGTGCCGGGCCAGCGGGTCGGGCAGGCTGCGCCGGAGCGTCGGCAGCAGGGTCGTGAGGGTCATGTCTCCGGTCTACTGCCCGGCCGGCCGCCGGGAACCGCCCCTCACGGAACGCATGCGGGGGCGGCCCGGATCCTCACGCCGGGCACGCGGACGCCGCGCCCGGACGTCCCTACGGTGCAGACATGCCTCCCGAGACCCCCGCCCCGGACCCCGCCCCGGACCCCGCTCAGGACCCCGCTCAGGACCCTGCGCCGGCGCCGCTGGGCCGCCTGCTCGTCGCGGCCGTCACCCCGTTCCGCGCGGACGGCACGGTCGACGTCGCGGGCTTCGAACGACACCTCGACGCCCTGGCGCGCGACGGCGCGGACGGCGTCGTCGTGGGCGGCACGACGGGGGAGGGGACGACGCTCACCGACGACGAGCGCACCGACCTCGTCGTGTGCGCGGTGGACGTGCTCGGCGGCCGGGCCACCGTCGTCGCCGCCTCCGGCAGCGCGGACACCGCGCACTCCGTGGTGCTGTCGCAGGCCGCGGAGGAGGCGGGCGCCGAGGCGCTGATGGTGGTGACGCCGTACTACTGCCGCCCCTCGCAGGCGGGGCTGCTGGCGCACCTGTGGACGGTGGCGGACGCCACCGACCTCCCCGTCATGCTGTACGACGTCCCGCGACGCACCGGCTCGCGCCTCGCGGAGCCCACCCTGGCCCGCGCGGCGCAGCACCCGAACGTCGTCGCGCTGAAGGAGTCGGGCGGCGACCTCGCCCGCGTCGCGCGGGTCGCCGGCGACACCGGGCTCGCCTGCTACGGCGGTGACGACGCCACCGCGCTGCCCGCCCTCGCCGCGGGCGCCGCCGGGCTGGTGGGCGTCGCCGCGAACGTGGCGCCGGCGTCCTACCGCCGGCTGATCGACGCCGCGGCGGCGGGCGACCTGGCCGCCGCGGCGGCGGCCCACCGCGACCTGCTGCCGCTGGCCCGCGCGCTGAACGACCACGTGCCGCCGGCGGTCGCGACCAAGGCCGTGCTGCACGCGCTGGGCCGGGTCGACGGCCCGCGGGTGCGGCTGCCGCTCGTCGGGCCCGAGCCCGAGGAGGCGGACGCGGTGGTCGCGGACCTCGCGGCCGTCCCCGCGTCGGTCGACCCGGCGCTGGCCCGGGTCGCGCTCGCCGCCGACGCGCTGGCCGGGGGCGCGCTGCAGGCGCACCGCCCGACGTGAGCGCTCGCGCCGGGCGGCCGCTACGCCTCGGCCGCGGCCTCGGCCTGCCCGCCGTCCGGGTCGAAGCGGTAGCCCATGCCCGCCTCGGTGATGAGGTAGCGCGGCACCGCGGGGTCGGGCTCCAGCTTGCGGCGCAGCTGCGCGACGTACAGCCGCAGGTACCCGGTGTCGCTCACGTGCTCGGACCCCCAGATCTCCGTGAGGAGCGTCTGGCGGGTGACGAGCTTGCCCGGGTTGCGGACCAGACGCTCGAGCATCTGCCACTCCGTGGGCGTGAGGCGCACGTGCTCGGTCGCGCCGCCGCGGGTGCGGGTGACGCTGTGCGCGGAGAGGTCGACGGTGACGTCGCCCAGCTGCACCACGGGGTCGGAGTCCTCGTGCGTCACGCGCCGGGTGAGGGCGCGGATGCGGGCCAGCAGCTCCTCGATGGAGAAGGGCTTGGTGACGTAGTCGTCGGCGCCCGCGTCGAGCGCCTCGACCTTGTCCGCGGCGCCGCTGCGCCCCGACACGACGAGGATCGGGGCGTCGGACCAGCCCCGGATGGCGTGGATGACGTCGATGCCCTCCAGCTCGGGCATGCCCAGGTCGATCATGAAGACGTCGGGGCGGTGGTCGACGGCCCGCGCGATCGCCTGGGTGCCCGTGACGGCCGTGACGATCTCGTACCCCTGCGCCGTCAGGGTGATCCGCAGGGCGCGCAGGATCTGCGGGTCGTCGTCGGCGATGAGGATCTTCATGGCGCGGTGGTCTCCGGTCGGTCGGGCTGGTCGGGTGCGGTCGACGGCGCGGCGGCGGGCAGCGCGACGACCATGGTGAGGCCGCCGCCCGGGGTGTCCTCGGGGACGAGCGTCCCACCCATCCCCTCGACGAACCCCTTCGACAGCGCCAGCCCGAGCCCGAGCCCCGTCGTGTTGTCGGTGTCGCCGAGGCGCTGGAACGGGACGAACACGTCCTCGCGCCGGTCGGCGGGGATCCCCGGGCCGTGGTCGACCACCCGGATCTCGACCGTGCCGGCGAACGTGCTGGTGGTGAGGCGGACCCGGCGCCCCGCGGGCGAGTGCCGGGTCGCGTTGGCGAGCAGGTTCACCACGACCCGCTGCAGCAGCACCGGGTCGGCCAGCACGAGCGGGACGGTGAGGTCGAGGTCCAGCTCCACCTGCCCGGGCCCGAGGTGCAGCTCGTCGAGCGCGGGCAGGATGACGTCGGCCGCGTCGACCGGGGACCGGGACACCCCGAGCACCCCGGCCTCGAGGCGGCTCACGTCCAGCAGGTCGGTGATGAGGGTGGACAGGGACGTGAGGCTCTCGTCCGCCGTCTCCAGGAGCTCGGCGCGGTCGGCGTCGGAGAGGGTGCCGGGGTCGGTCCGCAGGCCGCTGACGGAGGCCGCGGCGGCCGAGAGCGGGCGGCGCAGGTCGTGGCTGAGGGCGGAGAGGAGCGCGCTCCGCACGCGGTCCGACTCGGCGAGCTGGTCGACCTCGCTGGCGACCTCCGCGAGGTCGTTGTGCTCCAGGGCCGCCTGGAGCTGGGCCGCGATGACGCGCAGGAGGCGGCGCTCGGAGGCCTCGAGGTCGGCGCCGTAGAGCTCCAGGGCCGCCCGGCCGTCGACGTCGATCGTCGTGCGGGCCGCGCCCTCGGGCACCTCTCCGTCGGAGGCCAGCACCGCCCCGTCGGAGACGAGGCGCGCCCCGGCGAGGCCGAACGCCTCGCGCGCCCGGTGCACCAGCGCCTGCACCGCGTCCTGGCCGCGCAGCACGCTGCCCGCGACCGTGGCGAGGACCTCGGACTCCGCCGCCGCCCGCCGCGCGGCGCGGGTGGTCCGCGCCGCCTGGTCGACCACGACGCTCACGAGGATCGCGATCACCACGTAGAGGACGAGGGCGACGATGTGGAGCGGCTCGCCCACGGTGATGGTGTGGTACGGCGCGATGAAGAAGTAGTCGAGGGTGACCCCGGAGAGCACCGCGGCGTAGACGGCGGGCCACGCGCCGCCCACCAGCGCCACCACGACCACCAGCAGCTGGTAGGCGAGGACGTCGGAGATGATCGACTCCTCGGTGCGGAACGTCACGAGGCCCCACGTCAGCAGCGGGCCGCCGACCAGCGCGAGGACGAACCCGATGACGCGGCGTTTCATCGTCAGGGCGCCGCCGTGGCGCGGCAGGCGGGAGCGGCCCCCGGCGGCGGCGTGGTTGACGATGTGGACGTCGATGTTGCCGGCCTCGCGGGTCACGGTCGCGCCGATCCCCGGGCCGCTCAGCGCTGCCGACAGGCGGCTGCGCCGCGAGACGCCGATGACCAGCTGGGTCGCGTTGACCCCCTTGGCGAACTCGACCAGCGCCGTCGGGATGTCGTCGCCCACCACCTGGTGGTAGGTGCCGCCGAGCTGCTCGACGAGCAGCCGCTGCTGCGCCAGGGCGCCCGGGGTGGCGCCGCGCAGGCCGTCCTGGCTCGTGACGTGCACGGCGAGGAGGTCGCCGCCGGCGGACCGCGCCGCGATCCGCGCCCCGCGCCGGAGCAGCGTCTCGCCCTCGGGGCCGCCGGTGAGCGTGACGACGACCCGCTCGCGGGCCTCCCACGTCGAGTCGATCCCGTGCTCGGTGCGGTAGTGCTGCAGGGCGGCGTCGACCTCGTCGGCCAGCCACAGCAGCGCGAGCTCGCGCAGCGCCGTGAGGTTGCCGAGGCGGAAGTAGTTCGACAGGGCCGCGTCCACGCGCTCGGCCGGGTAGACGACGCCGGAGGAGAGCCGGTCGCGCAGCGCCTGCGGTGCCAGGTCCACGACCTCGATCTGGTCGGCGGCGCGCAGGACGGCGTCGGGGATCGTCTCCCGCTGGGCGACGCCCGTGATCTTCTCGACCACGTCGTTGAGCGACTCGATGTGCTGGATGTTCACCGTCGAGAGGACGTCGATCCCGGCGTCCAGCAGCCGGTCGACGTCCTCCCACCGCTTCTCGTGGGAGAGGCCGGGCGCGTTGGTGTGCGCCAGCTCGTCGACGAGCGCGACGTCCGGCCGGCGGGCCAGCACCGCGTCGAGGTCGAGGTCGTCGAGCTCCACGCCCCGGTGCGTCACCGCGACCCGTGGCACCACCTCCAGCCCGCGCGCCATGGCGGCGGTCGCGGCGCGGCCGTGGGTCTCCACGACCGCGACCACGACGTCCTTGCCGGCGTCGCGCAGGTGCTTGCCCTCCTCGAGCATGGCGTAGGTCTTGCCCACGCCGGGCGCCGCCCCGAGGAGGACACGCAGCCGTCCACGACCCATGCTCACCTCCCGAGCTCGTCCAGGGCGACGTTGAGCTCCAGCACGTTGACGACGGGCTCGCCGAGGTACCCCAGGGTCCGACCCTCAGTGTGCCTCGCGACCAGGCCCTCGACCTCGTCCACAGGGAGGCCGCGGGCTTCCGCGACCCGCGCGACCTGGATCTGCGCGTACTCGGGGCTGATGTGCGGGTCCAGGCCGGAGCCCGACGCCGTGACGGCGTCCGCCGGGACGTCCTCGGGCGCGACGCCGTCCAGCTCGGCCACCTGCGCCCTGCGCTCCTCGATGGCGGCGACGAGGTCGGGGTTCTCGGGCCCGAGGTTCGACCCGGACGACGCGCCCGCGTCCCACCCGTCGCCGGCGGCCGAGGGCCGCGACTGGAAGTACTGCGGCAGCGGGGCGCCGTCGGCGTCGGTGAAGCCCTGGCCGATCAGCGACGACCCGACGACCTGGCCGGCGCCGTCGCGCACGAGGGAGCCGTCGGCCTGCGCCGGCAGGACGAGCCGGCCGATGCCGGTGATCACGAGCGTGTAGCCGACGCCCAGGACCAGGGTGAGCGCGATCATCGCCCGGACGGCGACCCAGAAGGTGCGGCCGGTGGCGCGTGTCGTGGCGTTCATGTGCGGTGTCTCCTTGACGTTCCGTGTCGTTCCGAGTCGTTCCGTGCGTCGGTCCGGTCAGTACCCGGGGACGAGGCGCACGACCAGGTCGATGAGCCAGATCCCGACGAACGGCGCGACGATGCCGCCGAGCCCGTAGACGAGGAGGTTCCGCCCGAGGATCTTCGAGGCGTGGAGCGGCCGGTACCGCACGCCGCGCAGGGCGAGCGGGATGAGCACGACGATGATGATCGCGTTGAAGACGATCGCCGAGACGACGGCCGACGACGGCGAGCTCAGGCCCATGATGTTGAGGGCGCCGAGGCCGGGGAACACGCCCATGAACATCGCCGGGATGATCGCGAAGTACTTGGCGACGTCGTTCGCGATCGAGAACGTCGTCAGCGCGCCGCGGGTGATGAGGAGCTGCTTGCCGATGCGCACCACGTCGATGAGCTTGGTGGGGTCGGAGTCGAGGTCGACCATGTTGCCGGCCTCCTTCGCCGCCGACGTGCCCGAGTTCATCGCGACGCCCACGTCCGCCTGCGCGAGCGCGGGGGCGTCGTTGGTGCCGTCGCCGGTCATCGCGACGAGGTTGCCGCCCTCCTGCTCGCGCCGGATGAGCACGAGCTTGTCCTCGGGGGTCGCCTCGGCGAGGTAGTCGTCGACGCCCGCCTCGGCCGCGATCGCCTTCGCCGTCAGCGGGTTGTCGCCCGTGATCATCACGGTGCGGATGCCCATGGCCCGCAGCTCGTCGAAGCGCTCGGCGATGCCCTCCTTGACGACGTCCTTGAGGTGTACGAGGCCGAGCACGCGGCCCTCCCCGTCGGGGGTCCTGCGGGCCACGACGAGCGGGGTCCCACCCGACTGCGCGATCCGCTCGACGGCCCCCTCGACCTCCGCGACGACGGCGGCGGCCGGTCGTGCCCCGCCCTCCTGGAGCCAGGCCATGACGGCGGAGCCGGCCCCCTTGCGGATCTGCGTCCCGTCGGGAGCGTCCAGGCCTGACATCCGGGTCTGGGCCGTGAACGGCACGATCTCGCCGGGCGCGCCGGCGCCCACCTCGACCCCCGCCACGCGGGCGAGGGCGACGATCGACGCACCCTCCGGCGTGGGGTCGGCGAGGGAGGAGACGGCGGCGGCGCGCACCAGCTCGCGGACGTCGACCCCGGCGACCGGCACGAACTCCGTGGCCTGCCGGTTGCCGTAGGTGATGGTGCCCGTCTTGTCGAGGAGCAGGGTCGTGACGTCGCCGGCGGCCTCGACGGCGCGGCCGGACATCGCCAGCACGTTGCGCTGCACCAGCCGGTCCATCCCGGCGATGCCGATGGCCGACAGCAGCGCGCCGATCGTCGTGGGGATCAGGCACACGAGGAGGGCGACCAGCACCGCCACGCTCACCGGGCTCGCCGCGTAGGACGCGATGGGGTTGAGGGTGAGCGCCACGACGACGAACACGATCGACAGCGCGGCCAGCAGGATGCTGAGCGCGATCTCGTTGGGTGTCTTCTGCCGGCTCGCGCCCTCGACGAGGGCGATCATCCGGTCCACGAACGTCTCGCCCGGCTTCGAGGTGATCCGCACGACGATCCGGTCGGACAGCACCCGCGTGCCGCCGGTCACGGCGGACCGGTCGCCGCCGGACTCGCGGATCACGGGGGCCGACTCGCCGGTGATGGCGGACTCGTCGACCGAGGCGATCCCCCAGACGATCTCGCCGTCGCCGGGCACGGGGTCGCCGGCCTCGACCACGACCACGTCGCCGAGGCGCAGGTCGGCGGACGAGACCTCGTCCGTGCGTGCGTCGAGGGCCCCCGGGTCGGCCGCGTCGTCGTAGCCCGCGACGCGGTGCGCGACGGTGGCCGTGCGGGTCCGGCGCAGGGTGTCCGCCTGGGCCTTGCCGCGGCCCTCCGCCACCGACTCGGCGAGGTTGGCGAAGACGACCGTGAGCCAGAGGAACAGCGCGATCACGGTGGTGAAGGAGCCCGGCACGACGGTGCCGCCGGACTCCGCCGGGCCGCCGAGGAACGGCTCGGCGACCGCCAGCACGGTGGTCAGCGCGGCCCCGACCCACACGATGAACATCACGGGGTTGTGCCACATCTGGCGGGGGTCGAGCTTGCGGAACGCGCCCGGCAGGGCGGACCGCACCTGGGACCAGGTGAAGATCCCTCCTGGCGTCCGGGCCGACGTGGCGAAGGAGTGGGACGGGGTGTCGATCACGGTGGTCATGAGTTACAGGAGCCCTTCCGCCAGGGGACCCAGCGCGAGAACGGGGAAGTAGGTGAGCGCGGTGAGGATGAGGACGACCCCCACGAGGAGCCCGACGAACTGCGGGCGGTGCGTCGGCAGGGTCCCGGAGGTGGCGGGGACCTTGTCCTGGCGGGCCAGCGACCCGGCCAGCGCGAGGACGAGCACGATGGGGACGAACCGCCCGAGCAGGATCGCGACGCCGAGCGCGGTGTTCATCCAGGGGGTGTTCGCCGTCAGGCCGGCGAACGCGGAGCCGTTGTTGTTGGCGGCCGACGTGAAGGCGTAGAGGACCTCGGACATGCCGTGCACGCCCGGGTTCCAGATCGACGTCGAGGTGACGCTCTCGCGGACCGCGGGGACCGCGAAGCTCAGCGCCGTCCCGGCGAGCACCAGCGTGGGCGTCACCAGGATGTAGAGGCTCGCGAGCTTGATCTCGCGCGGGCCGATCTTCTTGCCCAGGTACTCGGGCGTGCGGCCCACGAGCAGGCCGGCGACGAAGACCGCGATGACCGCCAGCACGAGCATGCCGTAGAGCCCGGACCCGACGCCGCCCGGCGCCACCTCGCCGAGCATCATGTTGAGCATCGGCACCATGCCGCCCAGCGCGGTGTACGAGTCGTGCATCGAGTTGACGGCGCCGGTCGACGTCGTCGTGCTGGTGGTCGCGAACAGCGTGGACCCGATGATCCCGAACCGCGCCTCCTTGCCCTCCATCGCCCCGCCGGCGAGCTGCGGGGCGGTGCCCTGGCCGACCGACTCGAGCGCGGTGAGGGCCGCGAACGAGGCCACGAAGATCACGCCCATCGCCGCGAGGATCGCGTACCCCTGACGGAGGTCGCCGACCATCCGGCCGAACGTGCGGGGCAGCGAGAACGGGATGACGAGCATCAGGAGGACCTCGAGGACGTTCGTCCACGCGGTCGGGTTCTCGAACGGGTGGGCCGAGTTCGCGTTGAAGAACCCGCCGCCGTTGGTCCCGAGGAGCTTGATCACCTCCTGCGAGGCCACGGGGCCGCCCGGGACGCTCTGCGTGGCGCCGGCCACGGTCGTCACGTCGGTGAAGCCGGCGAAGTTCTGCACGACGCCGCCGAGGAGGAGCACCACGGCGCCCACCACGGAGATCGGCAGCAGCACGCGCAGGCAGCCGCGGACCAGGTCCACCCAGAAGTTCCCGATCGTGCCGGTCCGGCGGAAGGCGAACCCGCGGACCAGCGCGACGGCCACGGCCATGCCGACGGCCGCGGAGACGAAGTTCTGCACCACGAGCCCGGCGAGCTGGACGGTGTACCCGAGGGTCGTCTCCGGCGAGTACGACTGCCAGTTCGTGTTCCCCACGAACGACGCGGCCGTGTTGAACGACAGGTCCGGCGACGGCGCGGGCAGCCCCAGGGAGTACGGCAGCCACTGCTGCGTGCGCTGCAGGGCGTAGAGGAGCAGGAGTCCGACGACCGAGAAGGTCAGCACGCCGCGCAGGTAGGCCTGCCACGTCTGCCCGGACCGCGGGTCGACACCCAGGACGCGGTAGAGGCCCCGCTCGACGCGCCAGTCGCGGGGCGTCGTGTAGACCGTCGCCATGTAGTCGCCGAACGACCGGTGCACGGCGGCGAGGACGAGCGCGACGGTCCCGAGCGCGAGGACCGCCCAGACCCAGCCCATCAGAACCGCTCCGGCTTCACGAGGGCCACCACGAGGTAGGCCAGCGCGGCCACGCCGAGCGCGGCGGCGAGGAGCTCGATGACGATCACAGCTTCTCCACCGCCTTCGCGACACCGGCGACCAGCGCGAACAGGGCGATCACGCCCAGCACGTAGACGACGTCAAGCACCAGCACGTCCCCACTTCGAGTTCGACGGCCGCCCCGGGGAGGGTCGGGCCGGGCACCCCTTCTCAGGTGCCGACGTCGATGCAACACCCGCCGTGAGGCCCCGGAGCCCGTCCTTACGGGACCCATACGGGCCCGGGGCGCACCCTGACGGAAGCCATACGGGCGTGCCCCCCGCGGCCGTTGACACCCGCCCGGGCGCGGGCGGTTCATGGAGGTGTGAGGACGACGACGCGGGGCTCGGTCCTGGTGATGTGGGCGGCGCTGGTGGTGCCGCTGGTGGCGTGCGCGGTGCTCGCCGTGTTCCGCGAGAGCGTCGCCAACACGAACGCGGCGCTGGGGCTGGTGCTCGTCGTCGTCGCGATCGCCGCGACCGGTCGCCGGCTGGCCGGCGTGGTCGCCGCGCTCTCGTGCGGCGTCTGGTTCGACTTCTTCCTCACGGAGCCCTACCAGCGGCTGACCATCGACGACCCGGCGGACGTCGAGACGGCCGTGCTCCTCCTCGTGGTGGGGATCGTCGTCACCGAGATCGCCCTGTGGGGACGGCGTCAGCAGGCGACGGCGAGCGAGCGCGCGGGGTACCTCGACGGCATCGTCACCGCCGCTCGCACGGTCGCGGACGGGGCGTCCACGGACGGTCTCGTCGGCGCCGTGGAACGGCAGATCGTCGACGTGCTGGGGATCGACGAGTGCCGGTTCGACCGCGGCACGGGCTCGAACCTGCCGCGCCTGCACCGCGACGGCAGCGTCACCCGGCACGGGCACCCGGTCGACGTGGAGCGCGACGGGCTCCCGGTCGACGACCGGACCGAGCTCCTGGTCGAGTACGGCGGCGTGGTGCACGGCCGGTTCCTGCTCACGGCCTCGACCGGGGTGAGCCGGCCGGACCTGGACCGTCGCCTGGTGGCCGTGACCCTCGCCGGGCAGGTCGCCGCGGCCCTCACCGGCCCCCGGCCGGCCGCCTGACGGGAATCCTGGTGCGCCGGGGCGCGCGGTCGTGCCAGGGTGCCCGCATGGACGTCGCCGACGACGAGACGCGCGCCGCATGGGCCATCGCCTCGCGCAAGTACACGGACGAGTACGACGAGCACGTCGAGCAGGCCCGCACCGCCCGGCTGCTGCCCGCCGAGGTCCGGGCGCTGCGCACCATCGTCCCGGGCGCGGACGTCGTGCACCCGATGAGCGGCCACGGCCTGGACGACGTCGCCCTGGCGCGCCTCGGCGCGCGGTCCGTGCACGGCCTGGACTACAGCGCGGCGCCGGTGGCGAGCGCGCAGCGCCGGGCCGACGAGCTCGGGGTGCCCTGCCGGTACACGCGCGCGACGCTCCCCGACAGCGGCCTCGACGACGCGTGCGCCGACCTCGTCTACACGGGCAAGGGGGCGCTCATCTGGGTCGCGGACCTCGCCGCGTTCCTCGCCGAGGTGCGCCGGCTGCTGCGGCCGGGCGGGTGGTTCTACGTCTACGAGGCGCACCCGATGGTGCCGCTGTGGGCGTGGGACGCCGACGAGATCCGGGTGCGCCCGGACCGCGGGTACTTCGAGCGGTCGCACGTCAACGACACGTTCCCCGGCCACGGGGCGGTGGAGCACCAGCGCACGCTCGCCGAGACGGTCATGGCGTGCCTGCGGGCGGGGTTCGAGGTGGAGCACCTCGAGGAGCACCCCGACCCGTTCTGGCTCCCGGACGGCTTCCGCGCCGCCGCCTGGGACGGCCGGGTCCCGAACGCGTTCAGCCTGCTGGCCCGCCGGGCCTGAGGGCGGCCGTCACCGCAGGTCGTAGGCCGGGATGCTGTCGTCGGTGGCGAACGTGTCGGTCATCCACCGCATCGCGGCGTACGACCACCGGTTCGCGAAGCTCCAGTCCCGCAGCCGGATGCGGGCGGCCGTCGGCGGCGCGAGGAACGGCCCGGCGTTGCCGGTCCGCGCGACCCTGGTGGGCCTGCGCATCCGCCGGTCGTACGCCGCGAGGGCGGCCTCGTGGTCGCCGGCCGCCGCGACCAGCTCACCCGCGAGGACGTAGGCGCCGACGAGGGACAGGCCGGTCCCGAACCCGCCGAGGGTGTTCGCGTACCCCGCGTCGCCGACCAGGGCGAACCGCCCGCGGGTGAACGACGTCATCCGCGTGCGCGCCAGCGCGTCCAGGTAGAGGTCGTCGGCCCGGCGGGCGGCGTCGAGCGCGGCGGGCACGCGCCAGCCGGCGCCCGCGAACGCCGCCTCGAGGAAGGCTCGCTGCGACGCGACGTCGTGCCGGTCGTAGTCCGGACGGGGAGCGCGGAAGACGAACAGGCTCGGCGCCTTCTGGCCGCCGAGCAGCGCGAGCCGGCCGGGCTCGGTGAACCCGTACGCCACGCCCCGGCCGTCGGGGAGGCGGGTCTCCAGCCCGTCGAGCGGCGCGGCGGCGTCGGCCACGGCGTAGCAGTACCCGAGGTGCTCCACGAGCTGCTCCTCCGGGCCGAACGCGAGCCGCCGCACGGTGGAGTGGACGCCGTCGGCGCCGACCACGAGGCCGAAGCGCTCGCTCGGCCGCCGCGCGAAGGAGACCTGGACGCCGTCGGTCGTCTCGGTGGCGCCCACGATCTCGTCGCCGAACACGTACTCGGCGTCGCGGGCGCCGTGCTCGTGCAGGATCGCGGCGAGGTGGCCGCGCAGGATCTCGACGTCGCCGCCGATGAACTCGCCGGGGACCACCGCGCGGACCCGGTCGTGCTCGTCGACCAGGCGCCAGTCCGTCTTCGGGGTCTGGTGGGCGACGACGTCGTCGAGCACGCCCATGCGCGTGAGGACGTCGCGGTGGGTGCGGCCCTTGAAGTCGACGGCCTGGCCGCCGGGCCGGAGGGCGGGCGCCCTCTCGACGACGGTGACGTCGAAGCCGTTGCGGCCGAGCCAGCGGGCGAGCGCGGGCCCGGCGATGCTCGCGCCGGAGATCAGGATCTTCGAGGTGGTCATGGTCTGCTCCCGGGTGCCCATAGAACTGTGTCTGATGGACACAGTAAGCATCCGCGTACGATGGACGCAATACCTTTCGGACGGATCCCGGCACCGGCCGGAGGCGGGGGAGCGAGATGCGCGCGGAGAAGCGGGACGCCGTGACGGGCGCGCCGGGCACCGACGGCGTCCTCGACCTGCTGTGGCGGCGCGAGGCGCCACCGCGCCGCGGGCCCAAGCCGCGCTTCACGATCGACGGCGTCGTCGCGGCCGCGACCGAGATCGCCGACGCCGGCGGGCTCGACGCCGTGTCCATGCAGAGCGTCGCCGAGCGGCTCGGCACCACCAAGATGGCGCTCTACCGGTACGTGCCCGGGCGGGTCGAGCTGGACGCCCTCATGCTCGACGCGGCCCTCGGCGACCCGCCTCCCGCGGCGGGGCGGGACTGGCGCGCCGCGCTGACGGGCTGGGCCGGCAGCGTGCACGCGCGGGCCCTCGACCGTCCGTGGTCCGTGGAGCTCGCGCAGCGCCCGCACCTGCCCGGCCCGGTGGAGCTGGCCTGGTTCGAGGTCGGCCTCGCGGCCTTCGGCGACCTGCCCCTCACCGGCGCGGAGAAGCTCGACACGCTCGCGCTCCTCGCCGGCCACGCGATGTCCCTCGTGCGCCAGCAGCCGCGCGGCGCGACGCCGGAGGCCGACCTCGCCGCCGGGCTCGCGCCCGTCCTCGCCGAGCGCGCCGACGGCTACCCGCTCACCGTGGCGGCGTTCGCCGCGACCGACCCCGCCGGCCGCGACGACGCCCTGCGGTTCGGCGTCGAGCGCGTCGTCGCGGGCGTCGCCGCGCTGGTCGACGAGCGGCGCTGACGGGCCCGGACGACGACGCGGCGCCGGCCCTCGGAGGGGGCGGGCGCCGCGGCGGGGGGCTCGGGTGCGGTCAGGACGCGGCCGGCTCCTCGTGGTCGGTCGGGGTGTGGACGATGTCGACGTACACCGCGGTGTCCTCCGGGTCCGGGAACACCCGGTAGGTGAACTCCTCGCCGGTCAGCGTGACGATGTCGGAGTCGCGCTCGAACTGCACCTCGCCGGCGTCGTCCTTCGCGACGATGTGGCGGGTCGTGCCGTCCTCGTCGACCGTCCAGTCGCCCTGCATCTTCGGGGTGTCGTCCAGGTCGTACATCGCGAACGTGCCGTCCTCGTCGAAGTACGCCCAGCCCACGAAGGCGCTGACGTCCTCGTCGTCGAGGGCGACGTCCTCCCCGTCGGCGTCCGTCGCGCCGGTGGTCTCCCACGCGGTCGACGCGAGGACGTCCGACGGCGTCTGCGCCTCGTCCGCCGCGGGGGCCTCCTCCGCCGCGACGGAGCTCGAGCCCGCCGCGGCGTCGGCCCCGCCCGTGCTGCAGGCGGTGAGCGCCCCCAGCGCGACGAGCGCCGAGACGGCGATCGTGACGGGCTTCTTCGTCGTCGTGAGCTTCATGTGCAAGTCCTTCTCTCGTGGCCGGGGCGCCCGGGGGGCTGCGTTCCCGCAGCGTCGGTGCGTCCCGTCCATCGTCCGGTCGGCCGTCGCCCCGGGACATCGCCTGGGGGTCTCGGCGGATCTCAGCCGAACGGATGATGCGGGCCTAGCGGCGGATGTCCGCGGTACGCCCGGCGTGCCCGAGCTTGTCGGGGTTCCGGACGGCGTACAGGCCGGCCACGCGCCCGCCGGCGACCCGCACCGCGAGGACCGTGTCGACCGCGCCGTCGCGCCGCAGCACCAGGGCCGGCTGGCCGTTCACCTCGGTGGTCTCCACGTCGCCCGCGTCGATCCGGGCGAGCACGGCGGCGACGGCACGGGCGCCGACCACCGGCTCCAGCGCTGCCTGCACGACGCCGCCGCCGTCGGTGAGCAGCACGACGTCGGGCGCGATGACGTCGAGCAGGCCCTGCAGGTCCCCGGTCGTGACGGCGCGCCGGAACGCGGCGAACGCCTCGCGCGACTCCGCCGCGGACACCGTGCCCCGCGGCCTGCGGGCCGCGACGTGCGAGCGCGCCCGGTGCGCGATCTGCCGCACCGCGGCCGGGCTCTTCTCCACCGCCTCGGCGATCTCCCCGTACTCGAGCGCGAACACCTCCCGCAGCACGAACACGGCGCGCTCCGTGGGCGCGAGGGTCTCCAGCACCAGCAGCACCGCCATCGACACGCCGTCCGCGAGCACCACGTCGTCGGCGACGTCCGGCGCGGTGACGAGCGGCTCGGGCAGCCAGGGGCCGGCGTACGACTCGCGTCGCCGCCGCACGGTGCGCAGGCGGGTGAGGGCCCGCCGCGTGGTCATCCGGACCAGGTAGGCGCGGTGGTCGAGCACGGTGGCCACGTCGACGTCCGCCCAGCGCAACCAGGTGTCCTGCAGCACGTCCTCGGCGTCCGAGGCGGAGCCGAGCACCTCGTAGGCCACCGTGAACAGCAGGTTCCGGTGGGCGACGAAGGAGGTGGTGGCCGCGTCGGCGGCCGGCGTCGTGCCCGGCGTCCGTCCGTCCGTCGTCTGCTGCTGCGTCATCGTCCGCTCCCCGCTGCTCGTGGTGCCGTCGGACAGATGACGCCGCCGGGGGCCCGCGTGTGACATCCGGCGGTCCGCGGGCGCCTGTCACAGCCGCGGCGCGGGCGGCGTCCTGTGGTCGTAGCACGCCGCCCGGGACGTCCGGGCGGTCGGTCCCGACCAGTGAGGACGATGTGATGGAACGCTTCGACATGATGGCCGACGAGCTCGGCGCACGGATCGCCCGGAGAGTGGCCAACGTCGCCCTGGCGATCCAGGGCTCCACCCTGCCCCGCGACCTCCAGGACCTCGTCCAGCTGCGGGTCAGCCAGATCAACGGCTGCGGGTTCTGCGTCGACTTCCACACGAAGGACGCCGCGGCCGCGGGCGCGTCGGCCGTGCGGCTCCACCTGGTGGCCGCGTGGCGCGAGGCGACGGTGTTCACCGACGCCGAGCGGGCCGCCCTGGCGCTCGCGGAGGAGGGGACGCGGGTCGCCGACGCGCACCCCGGCGTGTCCGACGAGACGTGGGCGCGGGTGCGCGAGCACTTCGACGACGAGCAGGTCGCCGCGCTGGTCTCGCTGGTCGCGATGATCAACGCGTCGAACCGCCTCAACGTGATCGTGCGCAAGCCCGGCGGGTCGTACCAGCCGGGGATGTTCGACGCGCTGACGCGCTGACGCCCGACCAGCAGCAGCACGGCCCGGCCGGGGTGGTCCCGGTCGGGCCGGGCCGCGCGAGGTCACCGTGCCGTCGGCACGAACCGCAGCCGGGCCCCCGGCGGCAGCTGGCCCAGCAGCCACGTGTGCGTGGACGCGACCGCGGCGACCACCGGGTAGCCGCCGGTGAGCGGGTGGTCCACGCCGAACAGCACCGGCAGCCCGTCGGGCGGCACCTGCAGCGCCCCGGTCACGCAGCCCTCGCTGGGCAGCTCCCGGCCCCGGGCGCCGTCCGCCCGGGCCAGCGGGTCGCCGGCCAGCCTCAGGCCGACCCGGTCGGACCGCTCCGTCACCGTCCACACCTGTCCGGTGAGCGCGCCGACGGCGTCCGCGGTGAACCAGTCGTCGTGCGGGCCGAGCACGACGGGGAGCGTCGTGAGCCCGCCCGGCGCGGGCAGCGTCGCCGGGTCGGGCGCCCCGACGTCGTCGGCCGCCACCGCCCCGCCCGCGCGCCCGCGCCGCAGCAGGACGCCCGGGGCGAGGAGCGCGGGGCCGAGGTGGGCGAGGACGTCCGTCGACCGCGAGCCGAGGACGGGCGGCACGCCGACGCCGCCGTGCAGGGCGAGGTAGGTGCGATGGCCGCGCTCGGGGGCGGCCAGCTCGAGCTCGTCGCCGTCCCGCAGCCGGAACGCCCGCGCGCGCGGGACGAGGTGCGTGGCGCCGTCGTCGCGGCGGAGGACGGCGCGGGGGTCCGCGCCGGCGAGGGCGACGACGGCCTCCCCGCGGGCGCGCAGCCGCAGCCCGCCGCCGACGGCCTCGACGGCGGCCGCCCCGACCGGGTTGCCGGCCGCGCGGTTCGCGGCGCGCAGGCTGCGCGGGTCGGCGGCTCCCGACGCGGAGACGCCGAGGTGGGCGAGGCCGGGACGCCCGAGGTCCTGCACCAGCGCCTGCGGTCCCGGTGCGAGGACCTCCAGCCCTCCCTGCGCGGCGTCCGGCGCGGCGGCCCCGCTCCCCGTCGGCGGCCCGAGCCGCCGACCTGCCCCGGAGCCGCCGCCGGGAGCCGGGGCGCCGGTCCGGACGCCCTCCCGCACGGCCGTGAAGCGCACGCGGTCGCCGGGGGACCAGGGGGTGGGCGGGTCGCGGTCGGGGTCCCACGTGACGGCGTCGGTGCGCCCGACGAGCTGCCAGCCGCCCGGGCTGGCGCGCGGGTACACCCCGGAGTACGGGCCGGCGAGGGCCACGGAACCCTGGGGCACGCGGGTGCGGGGCGTCTCCCGCCGCGGCACGACGAGCCCCGCGTCGTCGCCCGTCAGGTACGCGAACCCGGGCGCGAAGCCGACGAACCCCACCACCCACGACGCCGCCGTGTGGCGCCGCACCACCTCGGCCTCGCTCCACCCGAGGAGCTGCGCGACCTCCGCCAGGTCCTCGCCGTCGTACACGACGGGGATCTCGACGAGCCGCCCGCCGTCCCCGTCCCCGGTCACCTGCCGGGCGGCGGAGGCCCGCTCGCGCAGCACCTCCGCGAGGCGTGCCGCGGGCAGCCGCCACGGGTCGAACGGGACCAGCAGGGTCCGCGCGCCCGGCACCGTCTGCGCGACGCCGGGCACGGGGTCATCGCGCAGCGCGGCGTGCAGGGCGAGCGCCTGGCGCAGGTCGTCCACCTCGACGAGCAGCGCGTCGTCGCGGGCGGGCAGGACGCGCACGGTCAGCGACCGGCGCGCGTCGGGGCGAACGGGGCGAGCGCGACCCCCGCGGCGTCGAACGCCTCGCGCACGCGCCGCGCCATCGTGACGGCGCCGGGGGTGTCCCCGTGCACGCACACGGAGTCGGCGCGCACCGCGACGTCGGTGCCGTCCACGGCCTCGATCACTCCCTCGGTGACGAGCCGCAGCATGCGGCGCGCCACGACCTCCGGGTCGTGCAGGACGGCGCCCGGCGCGGAGCGGGGCACGAGGGTGCCGGCGGGGGAGTAGGCGCGGTCCGCGAACGCCTCGGCGGCGGTGGGCAGGCCCGCCGCCTCCCCGGCGGCGAGGGCGGCCGTGCCGGGCAGGCCGAGGAGCACGAGCGACGGGTCGACGGCGGCCACCGCGGCGGCGACGTCGGCCGCGACCCGCTCGTCCACCGCGGCGGTGGTGTACAGGGCGCCGTGCGGCTTCACGTAGGTGACGCGCACGCCCTCGGCGGCGGCCAGCGCCTGCAGCGCGCCGATCTGGTAGACGACGTCGGCCTGGAGCTCGGCGGACGGGACGTCGATGTCGCGCCGCCCGAAGCCGGCCAGGTCGCGGTACCCGACGTGCGCGCCGACGGCCACGCCGCGGGCGGCCGCGAGGCGCACGGTACGGCGGATGGTCGCCGGGTCGCCGGCGTGGAACCCGCACGCCACGTTGGCCGACGAGACGACGTCGAGCATCGCTTCGTCGTCGCCCAGCGTCCAGCGCCCGAAGCCCTCGCCGAGGTCGCTGTTGAGGTCGACGGTGGTCATGCCGTCCAGTCTGCCGCGCGGCCGGCCGGCCGGCCGCGGGGTATCACGACGTCGCCGGGGTGCTCCCCCGATGATGTGCGGGTGAGCGTCGTACGAACTCTTGTCGCAGGGGTGGCAGGAGCGGGACGGCTGACGCACAGTTGAGGGACGGTCCTGTCGCCCGTGTCACACGACGACACCGAGGTGTGACAGGATCCGAGCGCCTGAGCAGTGCCGATGGGGGAGGTTCGTCGTCGTGAGGTCTCCGAGGGACACCGACGAGGGGGCGCGCGCGGACACGGTGGGGACGCCGGTCCGTCGGCGCCTCCGGGTCGGTCGCCTGCTTGCCACGTCCACGACGACCTGCGTGCTCGCCGCCGCGTTCCTCGCGGCGCCCGTGGCCGGGCTGCCGTGGAACCCCGTCGCCGCCGACCAGGACGTGCCGACCGTCGACGCGGCGGGCGAGGGCGTCTCGGTGGGCGTGGTCGGCGCGTCGTCGGCCGACGGCCCGGCGACGGTCGAGGAGGTCCTCGGCGTCCTCGAGCGCGCGGAGCTCGCGTCGAAGGACGCCGGCCGGAGCGTGTCCCCGGAGGTCGAGCAGGCTGCCGCCGAGCTCGGCATGCTCCTCAGCACCTATCTGGCGCAGCAGCCGGCCGACGCGTCCGCCGCCACGCCCTTCGCCTCGCCCGGCGCCGAGACCCCGGCGCCCCTCGTGAGCGGCCCGCCCGCCGACCTGCCGGCCTCGGTGCCCGACGCCGCGGACACGATGACCGTCGCGAACCAGGTCTCGGGCGCACCCACCCGGGAGAAGGCCGACACCGACCCGGCGTCCGACCCGGCGTCCGCGTCCGACCCCGCGTCCGAGGCCGGGGGCGCCCCGGCGAAGGCCGGCGTCCTGCCCGGCCCGGGTGCCCCCGTGCAGGGCACCGCACCCGACGACGGGTCCGACGCCGCCGCCCCGCCCGCGGACGGCACGGCACCGGCGGACGGCGCGGAGGACGTGCCGTCGACGGAGCCGCAGCACGACGCGGAGGCGGTGACGTTCGACGACGTGGTCGTCGCGGCGACGCGGCTGGCGACGCTCCTCGACCCGTCGATGACGACCCTCACGGCCGGCATCCTGCCGGCGGGCGCGGCCGGCGCGGCCGGGACGGACGCCGCGCGGGCCACGCTGACGGCCAGCCTGCGCGAGATCGTGGATCGGTACGGCAAGAGCACGGCGGGCTACGCCAACGGGCGCATCCCGACGTCGGCGCTGTGCCCCCTCGACTTCGCCCCCGGGCACATGCTGCGCTGCGACGCGGCCGAGCAGCTCACGGCGCTCAGCGCCGAGTACGAGAAGGAGTTCGGGGTGCCCATCCCGATGACCGACTCGTACCGCACCTACGACTCGCAGGTGCGCCTCAAGGCGACCAAGGGGTACCTCGCGGCCACCCCGGGCTGGTCGAACCACGGCTGGGGCCTCGCCGTCGACCTGTCGACCCCGATCTCCTCCGGCACCACCGCGCAGTACGTGTGGATGCGGGTGCACGGGCCGGACTACGGCTGGGACAACCCGTCGTGGGCGCGGCTGGACGGCTCCAAGCCGGAACCGTGGCACTTCGAGTTCTTCGCCGCCGGGCCGATCCCGAACCGGGCCTGGAAGGCCGACGACGTCGGCGCGACCGGCGCCGCGCAGGACAAGGCCGCCCAGCACGGGCCGGGCAGCACCTCCGGCAAGGGCGACGACCGGGGCACGACGTCGAAGGGCGGCACGTCCGACGGGAAGAAGGCCGACGGGACGAAGGCCGACGGGACGAAGGCCGACGGGACGAAGGGCGGCGGCTCGAAGGACGGCGGCTCGAAGGACGGCGGCTCGTCGTCGAAGCCCGGGTCGACGCCGACGGACTCCGCGGAGGCGCCGATCAAGAAGCCGGGCGGCGGCACGCCGGACAAGGGCGACGGCGCGACCGCGCCGGCGAAGGTCACCGTGCCGGACGTCACCGGCCTGGACGTCGACGCCGCGAAGGCGAGGCTCCAGGGGCTCGGCCTGAAGGTCGGCACGACGACGAAGGCGAGCGACGCGCCCGCCGGCCAGGTCCTGCGGACCACGGGCGCGGGCACCAAGGTGACGAAGGGCTCGACCGTCGCCCTCGTGGTGTCGAGCGGCCCGGAGAAGGTCGCGGTGCCGGACGTCACCGGGAAGACGCTCGAGGACGCGACGGCCGAGCTCGAGGGGCTCGGGTTCACCGTGACGTCCACGACGAAGGCGGACCCCGAAGCCCCCGAGGGCCAGGTGCTCTCGACCGAGGGCGCGGGCACGAAGGTGGCGAAGGGCTCGGCCGTCGCGCTCGTGGTGTCGAGCGGGCCCGAGAAGACGCCGGAGTGCGGCGCCGACCTGGTCGCCGCGGGCGAGGCCGCCCTCGCCACGGAGACCACGGACGACGACACCGCGCTGGCGGACCTCCTCGGCTGCGAGCTCCCGGAGGACCAGCAGGGCGGCGCGCTCGCCCAGGCCCTCGCGGCGATCCGGGACGAGGAGTGACCGCTCCCGCGACGCCGCCCGACGCCCCGCGGGAGTCGTCCGGCGAGCGGCGCACGCGGGAGGCGCTGGAGGCGTCGGGGATCGAGTTCGAGATCGTGCGCCACGGCCCGGTGGGGTCGCTCGCGGAGGCGGCGGCCGCGCGGGGCATGGCCCCGTCGCAGGTGCTCAAGACCCTCGTGGTGCGGCGGGGCGACGACGACTTCCTGTTCGTCCTCGTGCCCGGCGACCGCACGATCGCGTGGCCCCGGCTGCGCGCGCTGCTCGGCGTGTCCCGGCTGTCCATGCCGGACCGCGAGGTGGCGCGCGAGGTCACCGGGTACGAGCGCGGCACGATCACGCCGTTCGGCTCGCTCACCGCGTGGCCCGTCGTCGCGGACTCGCGCGTCCCCGGGGCGGGCCGCGTGTCCGTCGGGGGCGGCGGGCACGGGGTGTCGGCCACGGTGGACGGCGCGGAGCTGGTGCGCGCCCTCGACGCCCGGGTCGCGGACGTGACGGACCTGGACGACGCTTGACCGGCGGGCCCCGCTCACGCGGGGCGGACCCGCCGAATTGAACGGACGCTGGACGAATCCGCCCGACCGGGGAACACTCGACGCGGGCCGTTCGCTGGACGAAGGGGACGCGGACGGCGTCCACAGCCGGTACGGCCCCACGCACGGGAGCATCACGACCACATGGACATCGACACCAGCAGCGACCCCGGACCGAGTTCGGGGATCACGTCCCGGACCACCGACGCCGCGACCGTCCTCACCCTGTGGGGCGAGGTCGACGCCGCGCTGCGCGAGTCGGCGAGCGACGCGATGGCGTCGCTGGCGGCCCGGGGCACCACGCAGCCCATCGTCCTGGACACCCGGGACGTCACGTTCATCGACTCCTCCGGGGTGGCCTTCATCCTGCAGGTGTACATGCTGGGCCAGGAGACGGGCACGCCCGTGAGCCTGTACCAGCCGTCGGAAGCCGTCGCCGAGGTGCTCGACATGGTCGGCATGGGCGGCCGCATCCCCCTGGCCGAGGCCGAGCCCGCCGGGCGGCCCGCCTGAGCGGGCCGGCGCCCGACTCCGGCGTCGTCCGGGCCGCGCGGCTCACCGCCACGGGCCTGCGCGGGCAGCACCTGCCCGACGCGCCCGCCGTCGTCGGCGCGCTCCTGGCCGTGCAGGGCCAGGAGCTGCAGCCGGCCCTATGGGGCGTGTCGCGGCGGGTCTCGCCGGACGCCCGCCCGGGGCGCGCGGCGACCAACGCGGCGCTCGCGGCGGGCGACCTGCTGCGCACCCACCTCCTGCGGCCCACGTGGCACCTGGTGCGGCCCGACGACGCGCGCTGGCTGCTGGAGCTCACGGCCCCGCGCATCGCGCGGCTCATGGCGTCGACGGAGCGGGCGTGGAAGCTCGGCGACCTCGGCCCCGGGATCGACGCCGTCGCGGCGGCCGTCGCCGACGGCCCGCGCACCCGCCCGCAGATCAGGGCGGAGCTCGTGGACCGCGGGGTGCTGGACCCGGGGGCGCCCGGCATCGCGTTCACGCAGATGCTCATGCACGCGGAGCTGCGGCGGCTCGTGATCAGCGGCCCGCCGCCGGAGGGGACGCCGCTGCAGCACCAGTCGTACGCGGCGTTCGACGACCGCGTCCCCGCCGGCTACGGGCCGCTGGGCGAGCGGTTCGACGCCGAGGCCGCCGTCGTCGAGCTGTGGCGCCGGTACCTGCCGGGGCGTGCGTTCGCGACCCTCGGCGACGTGCGGCACTGGAGCGGCCTCACGGCCGGAGACCTCAAGCCCGCCCTCGCCGCGCTCACCGACGCGGGCGAGGTGGTGCAGCTGCCCGGCGGCGGCGACCTCGAGGGGCTGACCCTGGCCGCCACGCCCGCCGCGGCCGAGGCCGGGCCCGCCGCCGCCGCGGACGGACCGCCGCCGGTCGACCTGCTGCAGGCCTACGACGAGCTGCTCATCTCCTACCGCGAGACCCGGCCCGTGGTGTTCGACCCGGCGCTGCAGCTCCCGGACCGCGCGGGCGCGTACGTGCACTGCGTGGCCGTGGACGGCGTCGTCGCCGCGCGGTGGCGCTGGCCCGCGCCGTCCGCCCGGGGTGGGAACAGGGGCGCGGACGTGGACGTGCAGTGGCTCCGCGACGCGGCACCGCGCGAGGTCGCGGCGCTGGACGTCGCCGTCGCCGACCTGGCCGCCTACCTGGACTGAGCACCGGGCCGGTCCCTGGACCGAGCCGCAGGTCAGCGCCGCGGGTGGCAGGGTGGACCCGTGCATAGCAACTGGGCCGGGAACCTCACCTACTCCGCGCGCTCCGTCGCGCGCCCCACGTCGCTGGAGGAGCTCGCCGACGTCCTTCTCGCCGGCGGGCCGGTGCGCGCGCTCGGGTCGCGGCACTCGTTCAACGACGTCGCGGACACCGACGGTGTCCACGTCCAGGTCGACGCGCTGGACGACGGCCGCCCGGCCGTGGAGCCGGTGACGCCCGACGACGGCGGCGCGGAGGGCGAGGTGGTGTCCGTGAACGCGGGCCTGCGCTACGGCGAGGTGTCGCGGGCGCTGCAGGCGACCGGCCGCGCGCTGGGCAACCTGGCCTCCCTGCCGCACATCTCCGTGGCGGGCGCGGTGGCCACCGCCACCCACGGGTCGGGCGACACGAACCAGTCGCTGGCGAGCGCCGTCGAGGGCCTCGAGATCATGACGCCGGGCGGCGAGCTGCGGCGCATCACGCGCGCCGACGACCCGGACGTCTTCCCCGGCACGGTGGTGTCGCTGGGGGCGCTGGGCGTCGTGACGCGGGTGGAGCTGCGCACGGTCCCGGCGTACGTCGTGCGGCAGGACGTCGCGGCCGACGTCCCGTGGGACACGTTCCTCGCGAGCCTCGACGCCCTCACCTCCGCCGCCTACTCGGTGAGCGCCTTCACGAGCTGGGACGAGCCGGCCGTGCGGCACGTGTGGTTCAAGTCCGTGGTCCGTGCGGACGCCCCGGAGGACGCCGCCGGCCGCCCGGTGGTGCGCGGCCTGGCGCCGGGCTTCCTGCGCTGGGAGGACCGGCCGGTGCACCCGCTGCCGGGCGTGGACCCCGCCGCGTGCACCCAGCAGCTCGGGGTGGCGGGCCCGTGGAACGAGAGGCTGAGCCACTTCCGGCTGGAGTTCACGCCGTCGGCGGGCGACGAGGTGCAGTCCGAGTACCTGCTGCCGCGCCGCAACGCGACCGCCGCGATCGAGGCCGTGCGGGCTCTCGGGCCGCGGATCGCGCCGCTGCTGCAGACCAGCGAGATCCGCACCGTGGCGGCCGACGACCTGTGGCTCAGCCCGTTCGACGAGCCCTCCGTGGGGCTGCACTTCACGTGGCTCCCGCGCGAGGACGAGGTGCGCGCCGTCCTGCCCGACGTCGAGGCCGCCCTCGTGCCGCTCGGGGCCCGGCCGCACTGGGGCAAGGTCAGTGCCCTCGACCCGCGGGACGTCGTGGCGCAGTTCCCCCGCTTCGACGACTTCCGCGCGCTCGCGCACCGCTTCGACCCCGAGGGTCGGCTGCACGGCGGCCTCGTGGGCCGCCTGCTCGCGGCCTGACCGGCCCGGCGCCCGCCCGGGCGCAGGTCCCGGTGCCTAGACTCGCGCGATGAGCCTTCTTGCTGCGGAGCGCGCGCTCCAGGCCGCCCAGCGTGCCGGCGACGTCGACGCGCTGGAGGCGCTGCTGCATCCCCGGTGCGTCGGCGCGGGCCCGGACGGGTCGGTGTTCTCCCGGGAGGACGACCTCGAGAGCTACCGCTCAGGCTTCCTGACGATCACCCGCCTGGCGGAGGAGTCGCTCGACGTCCAGGAGGACGCCGCGAGCGGGGTCACCCGGCTGGTCGCCGCCGTGGACGCGGTCCAGGGCGGCACCGCGGTGTCCGCGCGGCTGGTCTACACGCGCCTCTGGGTGCGGGCGGGCGAGGGGTGGCGGGTGCTGGCCGCCACGCTCGCACCAGCCGCCGACGCCGCCTAGTCCTCGTTGTTCTCGCGCACCTTCTCCACGCCCTCCTTGAGGAGGAAGAGCGGCAGGACGAAGGCCGCGAGCATGCCCGCCAGCCACACGATGACCGGGCCGACGATCCAGCCGGCGACGCCGCCGACGTCGAGCCCGTCGGTGAAGACCACCGCCACGATGAGCGCGACGAACGTCGAGAGCAGCCCGACGCCGCCGACGAGCGCGGGGGCGTTGTTGCGCGCCGCCTTCGTGAGGAACGGGGAGATGATCGCCTGCGCCACGGCGAAGATCACGATGGCGAGGATGAAGCCGAGCGGCTCCGACCAGTTGATGGAGAACGTCTTCAGGTCGAAGGCCGCGAAGATCCACGCGGCGACGAGGACACCCACCGTCGCCGCCAGCAGAAAGACGGCCGTGCGGAGCAGGAACCTGATCATCTTCGGAGCATATGGAGACGCTGGCCACACGGCACCTCGGGGGTTTGCCGGGGGGTATACCGAACGTGTAAGAGAGGAGAGAACTCCAGAGAGGTGATTGATGCAGCTGTTGCCGTCCGACACGGAAAAGCTCCTGCTGAGCGTCGCGGGCATGGTGGCCCGTGACCGCCGAGAGCGAGGGGTCCTCCTCAACCATCCGGAGGCCGTGTCGTTGTTGTCCTGCTGGGTGATCGAGCGCGCGCGGGAGGGCGCACGGGTCGCCGACCTGATGAACGACGGCCGCAGCGTGCTCGGCCGCGACGAGGTGATGGACGGGGTGCCCGAGATGATCCCCAACCTCCAGGTCGAGGCCACCTTCCCCGACGGCCGCAAGCTCGTCACGATCACGGAGCCGATCCAGTGATCCCCGGCGAGATCCGCACCCGCCCCGAGCCGCTCGAGCTGAACGCCGGCCGCGAGCGCCAGACCGTCGTGATCCTCAACGGCGGCGACCGGCCCATCCAGATCGGCTCCCACCTGCACCTGCCCGACGCGAACCCGGCGCTGCGCTTCGACCGCGAGGCCACCCGCGGGTTCCGCCTCGACGTCCCGGCCGGCACGTCGGTCCGCCTCGAGCCGGGCGTGAGCCGCACCGTGCAGCTCGTCGCGCTCGGCGGCCGCCGCTTCGTGCCCGGCCTGCAGATCCGCGACCTGTCGCGCGAGCCGGAGTCGGTGGAGCGCGAGCCGCGCCCCGTGGTGCCGTTCGGCACGCCCGGCGTGGACGTGCCCGAGCCGCAGAACGCGTCGGCCACGCCGATGCGCGTCGGCGAGGTCGACGCCCACGACGGCGACCCGTCCGACGTCGAGGCCGAGACCCGTGCGAAGGAGGGTGACCGGTGACCCAGATCGACCGGCGCGCGTACGCGCAGCTCTACGGCCCGACGACGGGCGACCAGGTGCGCCTCGCGGACACGGACCTGTGGATCGAGGTCGAGCAGGACCTCACCGCGGGCGGCGACGAGGCGACGTTCGGCGGCGGCAAGACCATCCGCGAGTCCATGGGCCAGGGCGTCACCCTGCGCTCCGAGGGCGCGCCGGACCTGGTGATCACCAACGTCGTGATCCTCGACCACTGGGGCATCGTGCGCGCCGACGTGGGCGTGCGGGACGGCCGCATCGCGGCGATCGGCAAGGCGGGCAACCCCGACGTCATGGACGGCGTGCACCCGGACCTGCGGATCGGCCCCGGCACGGACGTCGTCGCGGGGGAGGGCAAGATCCTCACCGCCGGCGCCGTGGACACCCACGTGCACTTCCTCAGCGAGATCGAGATGCGCGAGGCGCTCGTCACCGGCACGACGACGGTGGTGGGCGGCGGCACCGGCCCCACCGAGGGGTCCAAGGCCACCACGGTGACGCCGGGCGCCCGCTCGCTCGCGATGATGCACCGGGCCCTCGACGACCTCCCCCTCAACGTGCTGCTGTTCGGCAAGGGCAGCACCGTGTCGCAGGACGCGCTGGCGGAGGAGGCGCTCGCGGGCGCCGGCGGCTACAAGGTGCACGAGGACTGGGGCGCCACCCCGGCGGCGATCGACGCGGCGCTGCGCGCGGCCGACGAGTTCGGGCTCCAGGTGGCGCTGCACGCCGACAGCCTCAACGAGACCGGGTACGTGCAGCACACGCTCGAGGCGATCGGCGGGCGCGGCATCCACGTCTTCCACGCCGAGGGCGCGGGCGGCGGGCACGCCCCCGACATCATCGTCACGGCGGGGGAGCGCAACATCCTGCCGGCGTCGACCAACCCGACGCTCCCGTTCACCGTGAACACGGTGGACGAGCACCTCGACATGCTGCTGGTGGTGCACCACCTCAACCCGCGCGTGCCCGAGGACCTGGCCTTCGCCGAGTCCCGGATCCGCGCGTCGACGATGGCGGCCGAGGACATCCTGCAGGACATGGGCGCCCTGTCGATCACGTCGACCGACGCGCAGGCGATGGGCCGCATCGGCGAGCTGATCTGCCGTACCTGGCAGGTGGCGCACGTGATGAAGAACCGGTTCGGCCCGCTCGGCTCCAGCCTGCCGGCGGACAACGAGCGTGCCCGCCGGTACGTCGCGAAGTACACGATCTGCCCGGCCGTCGCGCACGGCATCGACCACGAGGTCGGCTCCGTCGAGGCCGGCAAGCTGGCCGACCTGGTGCTGTGGGACCCGGCGTTCTTCGGCATCCGCCCCGCCGCCGTCATCAAGGGCGGCGCGGTCGTCGCGGCCCCGCTCGGGGACCCGAACGGCGCCGTGCCCGCGCCCCAGCCGGTGTTCATGCGACCGGCCCTCGCGGCGCAGGCGTCGTCGGCGCCCGGCCTCGCGGTGACGTTCGTCGCCCAGGCGGCGCTCGACGACGGCCTCGAGGAGCGGCTGGGGCTGCGGCGCCGGCTGGAGGCGATCCGGCCCACCCGGCACGTCACCAAGGACGACATGCCGAACAACACGGCGCTGCCGCGCATCGACGTCGACCCGGAGACGTTCGCGATCAGCATCGACGGGGAGCCCGTGCGGGCCCAGCCCGTGGACGTGGTGCCGCTGGCCCAGCGGTACTCGATGTTCTAGATGACGAGCGCCGCCGCCCCCGCCGGGGCGGCCGGCCTCGGCGCGCTCCTGCTCGCCGACGGCCGGCTCCCGGTGGGCGGCCTCGTGTACTCGGCGGGCCTCGAGCCCGGCCTCGCGGACGGTATGACGCAGGCCGACGTGCCCCGGTACCTGCGCGCCCGGCTGCGCACGGTCGGGCTCGTGGACGCCGCCGCCTCGGTGCTCGCGCACCGCGCCGCGTCGGGACCCGCCGGGTTCGGGCTCGGCGACGTGCAGGAGGCGCTCGCGGCCCGGACCCCGAGCGCGCCCCTGCGCGACGTGCAGGGCGTGCTGGGCCGCGGACTGGCGCGCCTCGCCGACCGGCTGCGGCCCGACCACCCGGCGACGCTCGCGCTGCGCGTGCTGGGCCGGGCGCCGCTGCGGCCGGTCGCGCTCGGGTGCGTGGCCGCCGCCCTCGGCGTCGACGAGGAGGCGACCGCGCGGGCGAGTCTCTACGACGACGCGCAGGCCGTGGCGTCCGCGGCGCTCAAGCTCTCCCCGGGCGACCCGGCGGACGCGGCGGCCTGGGTGCTCGCCGCGGAGGCCGACGTCGCCGCCCTCGTGCGCGCCGCCGTCGCCGTCCCGCACCCCGACGACCTCCCGGCGACCACCGCCCCCCAGGCGGAGGGCTGGTCGCTGGCCCACCACCACCGAACCAGGAGAATCTTCGTTGCCTGAGAACCACAGCCACACCCGGCCTCGCGCCCTGCGCCTCGGCGTCGCCGGCCCCGTCGGCGTCGGCAAGTCCACGATCCTCGCCACGCTGTGCCGCGAGCTCGCGGACGAGCTGAGCATGGCCGTCGTCACCAACGACATCTACACGGACGAGGACGCGCGCTACCTGCGCTCCGCCGGCGTGCTGCCCGTCGAGCGCATCCACGCGGTCGAGACGGGCGCCTGCCCGCACACCGCCATCCGCGACGACGTCACGCCGAACCTGCTGGCCGTCGAGGACCTCGAGGAGCGGTTCGCGCCGCTGGACCTCGTCGTCGTCGAGAGCGGCGGCGACAACCTCACCGCCACCTTCAGCCCCGCGCTGGTGGACGCGCAGATCTTCGTGCTCGACGTCGCCGGCGGCGGCGACGTGGCCCGCAAGGGCGGCCCCGGCATCGAGCGCGCCGACCTGCTGGTCGTCAACAAGACCGACCTCGCCCCGTACGTCGGCGTCGACGCCGAGCAGATGGTCGCCGACGCGACCGCGGCCCGCGACGGCCGCCCCGTGCTGGCCCTCAGCCAGCGGGACCAGGACACCGTGACCCGCCTGGGCGACTGGGCGCGCGAGGTGCTGCGCAGCTTCCGCGCGGGCGACCACGTGGCGCAGGACCCGGGCCCGATGGCGCCGCACACGCACGCGGACGGCACCACGCACGCGCACGCGTGAGCACGTCGACCGGTGCCGCGCGGGTCACCGTCGAGCTCGTCGGCGGGCGGGCGCGCCTCGTCGAGCTCGTCGGCAGCGTGCACCTGCGCCCGCGGCCGGTGCTGGTCGACGGCCCGCTCGCCCGCGTGGCGCTGGTCGGCACGTTCGCCCTGCTCCTCGCGGGGGACGACGTGCGGGTCGAGCTGCGCGTGGGCGCGGGTGTCGTGCTCGAGCTCATCGAGCCGTCCGGCGTCGTCGCGTACGACGTGCGCGGCGGCGACGGCGCGTCCTGGGCCGTGCACGCCACGGTCGCCGAGGGCGGGGCGCTCGTGTGGAAGGGCGCGCCGTTCGTCGTGACCGCGGGCGCCGACGTCGAGCGCGGCACCGCCGTCGAGCTCGCCGCCGGCGCCCGGGCGATCATCAGCGAGACGCTGGTGCTCGGCCGGGCGGACGAGCCCGGCGGCGGCCCCCTGCGGTCCCGGTTCCGGGCCCGGCTCGACGGCCGACCGCTGCTCGTGGAGGACCTCGACCTGCGCGACCGGTGGCTCGCCTCCTCGCCCGGCGTCGTCGGCGCGCACCGCGTCGTGGCGTCCGTGCTGCTGCTCGGCGTGCGGCCCGACGCCGCCGACGGCGAGGGCGAGACCCTCCTCGCCGGCCGCGGCGCGCTCGGCCGCGTGCTCGCCCGGCACGCGCACGAGGCGGACGCCGTCGCCGACGCCACGTGGGCGCGGTGGCGGCCGCTCGTCACGGCCTAGGGTCCACGGGATCCGGCGGGCCCGCGGGTCCGCCCTCGACCGGTCAGCGGCCGCCCTTGTCCAGGTACTCCTGCCCGTCGTACAGCAGCCGGAGGGCGGCGATGCGGCCCTCCGCGATCGTGAAGAACTCCGCGAACGTGACCCGGCCGCCGGGCATGGTCGCCGCGTAGAGCACCGCGGACCCGGTGTCGTCGTGGACGTCGCGGGTCACCTCGATGTCCTGCACGGTCGCGACGAAGCCCGACACGCCGTGCAGGAAGCCCTCGGTCGAGTCGGGCCGGTGGCCCGCCAGAGGTCCGGTGAAGTCGAGGTGCGGCGAGAGCAGGTCGCGCAGCCGGGCCCCGCCCTCGTAGGCGCCGGGCCCGCCCTCGAGGATGCCGTAGTAGTCGCGGAGGACGGCGGGGGCGTGGGGGGAGAGCGTGACGGGCATCGGGTCATCACCTCGGAGCGCGACGGATGGTCCTTCATTACTCCCTGCAGGGCGCCGCGGCTGTCAAGGGAGGCGGGGATGAAGTCCTCGTGCCCGTGCGCGTCCGGCGGCTACAGGGCGAGCAGCGCGATGCCGGCGACGACGACGAGCGACCCGACGATCTTCACCGCCGGCCGGGGCTCCTTGAACAGCCACCACGCGAGCAGCGTGCCCACGACGATGCTCGACTCGCGGGCCGGCGCCACCAGCGCCACCGGGGACGTCTGCATCGCGACGAGCACGAGGATGTAGCCCAGCGGCGACAGCACCGCGACCAGCAGGATCTCGCGCAGGTGCCGGCGACCCATCCGTGCGGCCTCGGCGCGGCGGCCGCGGTCGCGCAGGATCGGCGCCAGCGTGAGCGACTGCCACACGGCGTTGCAGGCGAAGTAGGCCACCGGGTCGAGGGCGAGCGTCGTGACCGCGTGCCCGTCCCAGAGCGTGTACGCCGCGATCGCGGCGCCGGTGGCGACGCCCCAGCGCACGCCGGCGAGGCCCCGCGAGGCGTCCACCCCGGAGGCGCCCGAGCTCGCCACCACCGCCACGCCGGCGACGACCACCAGGCCGCCGACCACGTTGACCGCGTCCACGTGCTCGCCCAGCACGACCAGCGCCACGAACATCGTCAGCAGCGGACCCGTGCCGCGCGCCGTCGGGTAGACGACCCCCAGGTCGGCGCGCGCGTAGCCGGTGTTGAGGGCCACGCCGTAGAGGTTGTGCAGCACCCCGGAGACCGCGCCGGCGAGGACCAGCGCGCCCAGGTCGGGCCAGCCGTCGCGGGCCAGGACCACCAGGCCCACCGGCAGCCACAGCACCGCCGACGCCGTGCCGTACAGCCACACGAACACGCGCGAGTCGCCGTCCACCCGCTTCGCGGCCACGTTCCACACCGCGTGCAGCACCGCCGCTGCGAGGACGAGCGCCGTCGTGGTGGGGGTCACCGGCCCGACCGTACTCGCCGGGTGCCGCGGTGACGTAGCGATGCGTCGCCGTCCGCGTTCGGGACGACGACCTATCGCGACGTCGACGCTCCTGAGTCTCCGAGAGAGCTCTCTCGAGAGCGCCCTTTGGAGCGGCGCCGGCGGCGCTCCTAGCCTCACCGCATGTCCTCGCACCCCGACCGGCACCCCGACCAGCACACCGCCGACGCGCAGACCCTCCGCGCGCTCGGACACCCGGTCCGGCTCAAGCTCGTCGACGCGCTCCTGCCCGGCCCGCTCTCCGCGACGGAGGCGGGCGAGGCGATCGGCGAGACCGCCACCACCTGCTCGTTCCACCTGCGGCAGCTCGCGCGGTGCGGGCTGGTGGAGGAGCACGAGACCGGCCCGGGGCGGTGACGTCGCGATTCGTCGCCGTCAGCGCCTGGGACGACGACGGATCGCTACGTCACCGGGGCAGCTGCACCCGCTCGTCGGCGAGCGCGTCGACGAGCGGGTGGTCGTGGGAGACCAGCAGCACGCCGGCGCCGGCCGCCGTGAGGTCGCGCAGCACCTGCGCGACGGCGGCGGTGGTGGCGGCGTCGAGCATGGCCGTGGGCTCGTCGGCCACCAGGTAGCGCGGGGCGGCGAGCAGGGCGCGGGCGAGGCAGGCCCGCTGGAGCTGGCCGTCGGAGACCTGCGCCGGCAGCCGGGTCAGGAGGTCGGGGGTGAGGCCCACCCGCAGGGCAACCGCGACGACCCGCGCGCGCCCGTCGGGGGTGCCACGGTCGCGGCGCGGCAGCGGCTCGGCGACGATCGCGCCGAGGGTCAGCCGCGGGCTGGTGGCCGCACGGGGCGACTGGTGCAGCAGCCCCACCGCGCCGGTCATCCGGCCCCGCCGGGTGGGCACGGGCTCGCCGTCGACGACGACGGCGCCCTCCTGCGCCGGCTGCAGCCCGCACAGGATGCGCCCCAGCGACGACTTCCCCGCGCCCGACGGCCCGGTCAGCCCGACGATGCGCCCCGGCTCGACGGCGATGCTCACCCGGTCCAGCACCCGGCGGGCGTGCACGGGCGGCGCGGCGCCGGGGTACCAGCAGCTCACGCCGTCAGCGACGAGCGCCATCGGGCACCTCCGGAGTCAGGGCGGCGAGGGTCGACGGGGTCCGGGCGCGGAGCCGGTCGGCGAACGACGTGGCGGGGTCGAGGTCGGTCAGCTCCGGCGGGGTGCCGGGGATCGGCACCAGTCCGCGCGACGGCAGCGCCCCGAGCAGGGCGGCGGTGTAGTCGTGGCGCGGCGCGCGCAGCACGTCGTCGGCGGCGCCCTCCTCCACGACCCGGCCGGCGTACATGACGGCGAGCCGGTCGGCGACGGCCGTCGTCTCCAGCGCCTGCAGGTCGTGGGTGACCAGCAGGACGGCGGTGCCGGCGTCGGCCACGGCCCGCAGCAGGCGCAGTACCCGCGCCGTGAGCGCGGGGTCGAGGCCGGCGGTGGGCTCGTCGGCGAGGAGCACGTCAGGGTCGCCGGCGAGGGCCCCGGCGAGGCCGGCGCGCTGCGCCATCCCGCCGGAGAGCTCGTGCGGGTACAGGGCGGCGTCGGCCGGGTCGAGCCCGACGCGCGCCAGCAGCTCCGGCACGCCCGACGCCGCACCTCCCGCCCTCGGCGCGACCGCCGCGAGCGTCTCGGCGAGCTGCGCGCCGAGCGTCCGCACGGGGGTGAACGACGACGCCCCGGACTGCAGCGACAGCCCCACCACCCGGCCGCGCACGCGTCGCCAGCGTCGCTCGGGGGCGCCGAGCAGCTCGGCGCCCAGGACGCGGACCGAGCCGGTGGCGCGCGCGCCCGCCGGCAGCAGCCCGCACAGGCACGCGGCGAGCACGGACTTGCCGCAGCCGGCCTCGCCCACCAGCGCGGTGATCTCGCCCGCGCGCAGGTCGAGGTCGACGTCGGTCGCCGCGTGCACCCACCGGTCGCCGGCGGGCAGCCGGAGGGTCAGCCCGCGCACCCGGACGGCCGGAACGGCCGCCGTCGTCGCGCCGTCCCCTCGCTCACGCGCCATGGCCGGCCCCCTGCCACGCGC
Organism: Isoptericola sp. NPDC057653; assembly: GCF_042799955.1. Lineage (NCBI taxonomy): Bacteria > Bacillati > Actinomycetota > Actinomycetes > Micrococcales > Promicromonosporaceae > Isoptericola > Isoptericola sp. NPDC057653. The sequence continues at coordinate 704,858 of NZ_JBHVHP010000001.1, forward strand.
GGCCCAGCCCGGACACGGCGACGGTGGCGAGCACCAGGACGGCGGCGGGGAAGGCGAGGGTCCACCACGCGCCGGTGAGCACGTCGCCGCGCGCCACCTCCAGGAGGGTGCCGAGGCTCGCGCGGTCGGGCGGCAGGCCGAGGCCGAGGAAGCTCAGCGTGGCCTCGTGCCAGACGGCGTGCGGCACCAGCATCACCAGCGCGACGAGCGCCTGCGGGGTCGCGGCGGGCACCAGGTGCTCGCGGGCCACCTGGAGCCGCCCGGCGCCCGCGAGGTAGGCGGCGTCGACGTACGCCGACGACCGCACGGCGAGCATCTCGGCCCGCACGACGCGGGCCACCTGCGGCCAGTGCGTCACGGCGATCGACGCCATGACCGCCACGAGCGAGCCGGGGAAGAAGGCGACGACGACGATGCCGAGCAGCAGGTGCGGCAGCGCGTTGACGCCGTCGGTCACGCGCATCACGACGGCGTCGACCAGGCCGCCGCGGGAGGCGGCGAGCGCGCCCACGGCCACGCCCACGGCGACGGCGACGACGGCGCACCCGAGCGCGATCACCAGCGACACGCGCAGCCCGCGGGCCACCCAGGCGAACAGGTCGTGCCCGGAGTGGTCCGTGCCGAACGGGTGCGCGGGGCTCGGTGGCCGGAGCGTCGCGGCGAAGTCCACGGTCGTCGGGCCCGCGAGCAGCGGCACGACGACGGCATAGGCGACGAGGACGCCGAGCAGCACGGCGGGCGGCAGGAACCGACGGGCGTCACGCATCGACGGCCACCCGCGGGTCGAGCAGCAGCTGCGCGACGTCGGCCAGGTACGAGCCGACCAGGACGGCGGCCGTCGTCACGACCGTCAGCGCCGCGAGCAGCGCGAGGTCCAGGGCCCGCGCGGACGACACGACGGCCCCGGCGATCCCCGGCCAGCCGAAGACCTCCTCCACCAGCACCGCCCCGACGACCAGCTCGGGCACGCGCGCGCCCACGACCATCACCAGCGGGCCGAGCGAGACCGGCAGCACGTGCCGCGTCACGACCACGGACGGCGGCAGGCCGCGGGCGCGGGCGCCGCGGACGGCGTCGGAGGTGACGGCGCGGGCGGCGGCCGTCCGCACGCCGAGCAGCATCCAGGGCAGCATCGTGGCGGCCAGCACCGACGCGGGCAGCGCGAGGTGCGCGGCCACCCCCGCGACGGTGGGGAACGCGCCGGGCTCGGCGACCCCGGCCGCCGGCGCCACCGGCAGCATGACCGCGAGGACCAGCACCGCGCCGAGCGCGAGGACGAACGGCGGCACCGACTGCAGCAGGACGGCGAGGCCGGTCAGCGCGGCGTCGAGCCTCCCGCCCGGGCGCGTGCCGGCCAGCACGCCGAGCCCGACACCGAGCGCGAGGGCGACCACCAGGGCGGTCCCGGACAGCAGCAGCGTCCACCCGACCCGCTGGGCGAGCACCTCGGTGACGGGCATCGTGTCGACGCGCGACCAGCCCAGGTCGCCGTGCAGCAGGTCGCCCGCCCACCCCAGCCAGCCCTGCCACCACGGCGCGTCGAGGCCGAGGGTGGCGCTCAGCGCGGCCCGGTCGGCGGCCGACGTGTCCTGGTAGCGGGCGCCGAGGTACGCGGCGAGCGGGTCGAGCGGGGAGTGCTCGGCCAGCACGAACACCAGCGCGGAGACCACCAGCAGCACCGGCACGCCGAACGCCACGGCGCGCAGCGTCACGCGGCGCAGGTCGCGCGACCGCCGGGCGAGGACTCCGGCCCTCACTCGACGCTCACCGCCGCCAGCCGGCGACGTCCCACCACGGCCCCCAGGAGACGCCGTGGGCGTGCGGCTCCAGCACCAGCGGGCCGCGGTCCCAGCCGGGACCGTCGGCGCCGTCGTCGCGCGCCACGTACGTGTGCTCGACGAACGCGAGGAACACGTGCGTCGGGTGCTGCACGTACGCCTCCTGGACGGCCCGGTAGGCGGCGGTGCGCTCGTCGGCGTCGAGGTTGGCGCGGGCGCGGTCGAGCTGCGCGTCGACGCCGGGGATCTCGAGGTCGCCCGGGTTGTCGTACGGGGAGGTGTCCTTCGCGCGCGTGTGGAGGACGTCGAACAGCTGCGTGTCGAGGTCGTACGGGCGCTCGCCGCCGCCCAGCAGCACCGCGCCGTCGGTGAGGTGCTCGTCCGTCTCGGGCCAGTCGGCGCCGCGCAGCGTCACGTCGATCCCGACCGCGGCCATGTCCGCCGCGAACGCGGCCGCCATGTCGCGGCGCAGGCTGTCCGACGCGAGGTAGTAGAGCGGGAACGCGGCCCGCTCGCCGTCCTTGGCGCGGACGCCGTCCGCACCGGTGCGCCAGCCGGCGTCGTCGAGCAGGCGCTCGGCCCGGGCGCGGTCGAAGGGGAAGGTGGCGCCGGCGTCGAAGGCGTCGCCGTAGACGGCGCTGACCGGCGTCGCGGCGGGGCTGCCGTGCCCGGCGAGCACGCCGTCGACGATCGTGTCCCGGTCGACGGCGAGGTTCATGGCCTCGCGCGCGGCCGGGTCGCTCGTGAAGGGGTTGTCGGTGGGCAGCGAGACGCCGCGCCAGTCCGCCGTCCGCACCGACTGCACCCGCAGGCCCGGCCGGCCCTCGAACGACGCCGCCAGCACCGGCGGCAGCACCGTGCCGTCGACGTCGCCCGCCCGCACGCGCTGGGCGCGCGCGTTGTCGTCCGGCAGGTACAGGGTGACCAGCTCGGTGACCTGCGGGGCGCCGTCCCAGTAGTCCGGGTCGGCGGTGAACACCGCCTGGCCGGCGTCGAGCCGCGTCAGCCGGTACGGGCCGGTGCCCACGGGCTCGGTGTTGAGCGTCGAGTCGCGGGCGGGGCCGCCGTCGAGCCGCTCCGACGGCGCGATCCCCAGCGTGAGCCGCGACGGGAACGACGAGTACGGGTGCGTGAGCGTGAACCGCACGTGCCGGTCGTCGGTGGCCGTGACGTCCGCGATCATGCGGAACGCGCCCGCGACCTCCGACGCCGACGCCGGGTCGAGCACCGCCCGGTACGTCGCGACGACGTCGGCCGCGTCGAACGCGGTGCCGTCGGAGAACGTCACGCCCTCGCGCAGCGTCACGTCCCACACCGTGCTGCCCTGGGACGCGACGGGAGCCTCCGCCGCCAGCGCAGGCTCCAGCGCGGGCAGGCTGTCGTCGCCGTCCGACCGCGGGCGCAGCAGCCCGTCGTACAGCGGCGAGACGCCCAGCTCCCCGTACCCGTTCACCGGGTTGTAGCCGCCCAGCGGCTGCGCGTCGGCGAGCACCACCCGCGTCCCGTCGTCCACGTCCGCCGCCCCGCCCGTGCCCGCCGACGTCGCACAGCCCGACACGCAGACGGCGACGGCGAGGCCCACCACGGCGAACCGGGCGGGCGTGGCGAAGGACGACGGACGGGTGCGCGGCATGCATCACTCCTCGGCAGGCGGGACTGCGGCCGCGGACACCGCAGCCGAAAGGGGGGATGCACCCGCTCGACCTGCGACGTTGCGGTCCGGACCGCGCAGGAGGCGGGAGCCGGGGTGCGTTCCGAGTGTAAGGGCGCCCGACCGCGCCACCGGACGACGGGTGAAAGTTCCGCGGAACGGATGATCCGGGCCGACGAGGAAGTCGTCGCGGCCGTCGAGGGGGCTACCGTGTGGCCGCCGCGCAGGGCGCGCGACGTCGGTGGTCCGGAGGGCGCGGCACATGCTGGGAGTGATCGTCGAGGCGGTCGGTGAGCTGATCGGCGACGCCGTCGGCAGCGCGATCGCTGAGCCGTGGAACCGGCGCCGGAGGCGGCGGCTGCAGGCGCGCGGGCGGATCCATGCCGGGCTGCGGGTGGTCGAGGGGAGCCTGCCCGGCCTGTCGTCCCGCTGGACGCACGGCCGCTGGGAGGTCGATGCCGGCCGTCTCGCGCGGCACTCGACGCTCGTGCACGTCGTCCGGCTCGACGGCGCGCCGCGCACGCCGTCGTTCCGGGAGTCGTTCGCCGTCGACCCGGACTGCGCCGTCTTCCGCGGGGTGACGGGTCAGGGCGAGGTCGAGATCGCCGTCCTGCGCGACCAGGTCGACTGGTTCCTCGACCGGTTGGACATGGCGCGGGGCGAGCGGGCGACCGTCCGGTGAACCTGACCGAGATCGAGGCGTACCTGCGGTCGGCGACGGACGACCTCCCGGGTCTGGAGCGCCAGGTGACGACCCGCGACCACGAGGCCGTCGCCCGGCTCTGGCGGGTGGACGAGCCGGAGCGGTGGGCGCGGGTCAGGACGTCGGGCGACCACCTGTTCAGGCTGGACGTGGACGGCCGCTTCCTCCTGGTCATCCCGACCATGCAACCCGACGACGACGAGATCGCGGAGTCGCTGGACGAGCTCCTCGCGGTGGCGCACGCGTACCTGGACGGCAGGGTCGAGCGGCGCGGCCGGTGGTTCCCCACGCAGACGGTCACGACGCCCGCCGGGACGGAGCTTCTGCAGCGGGCGCTCACGACGAACCTACGAGCCCTGTTCCGCGGGGGCGGGCGGCGAACGCGCTGAGGCGGGGTGACCCTGGTCGAGAGGGCCGTACGACGCCTGGTCGCGCACTGATCACCAGGCGGTTTGGAGGATCATGCATAGGGCTGCATACTCATGCATAGACCCCCGCACGACCTTCGGAGCCCCACCATGCGCACCCGTCCCACCCTCGTGGCGACCGTCGTCACCTCGGCCGTCGCCGCCCTCGCCCTCACCGGCTGCACCACGGCCTCGCAGGACACCGGCGGTGCCGCCCCCTCGTCGGGCGCGTCGGCCTCGCCGGAGGCCTTCGACCTCTCCGGCATCGCGAAGGACGACGCGCTGGCGTCGTCCGTGCCGGAGGCCGTCGCCAAGGACGGCAAGCTCACGATCGGCTCCGAGCTGACGTACGCGCCGGTGGAGTTCGTGGCCGCGGACAACAAGACGCCGATCGGCATCGACATCGACATCGCGGGCGCGGTCGCCAAGACCCTGGGCCTGACGGCGGACGTCCAGTCCTCCACGTTCGACGCGATCATCCCGGCGATCGGCACCAAGTACGAGGCCGGCTTCTCCGCGTTCACGATCACGCCCGAGCGCCTCAAGACCGTCAACATGGTCAGCTACTTCAGCGCCGGCTCGCAGTACGCCGTCGCGAAGGGCAACCCGGAGAACGTCGACCCGGCCGACCTGTGCGGCCTGTCCGTCGGCGTCCAGACCGGCACCGTCCAGCAGGACGAGCTCGACGCCGCGTCGAAGGCGTGCACGGACGCCGGCAAGGACGCCATCGACGTCCTGCCCTACGACTCGCAGGCCGCCGTCGCGACCAACCTCGCGGGCGGCAAGCTGCAGGCCATGTACGCCGACTCGCCCATCACGGCGTACGCCGTGCAGCAGTCCGGCGGCGCGATCGAGGCACTGGGCGACGTGACCGACGCCGCGCCGTACGGCGTCGTCGTGGCCAAGGACGACACCCAGCTCGCCGAGGCGATCCAGGGCGCGCTGCAGAAGCTCATGGACGACGGCACGATCAAGGCGATCGCCGACTCGTGGGGCAGCGGCGACGCCGCCCTCGACAAGGCGGAGCTGAACCCGGCAGGCTGACGTCGTTTCTCGCTGGTCGGGCCTGGCGAGGCCATGATGGTCTCGCCAGGCTCGATCGCTGTCCCGGAGGTTTCCCATGAGCTCGCTGCCTGAGCCGATCCACGCCCGGCCGGTGCCACGCCCCGGTCGCTGGGTCTCCGCGGTGGTCGTCCTCGTCCTCGCCGCGATGGCGGTCAACGCCCTCGTCACCAACCCGAACTTCCGCTGGGACACCGTCTGGCTGTACCTGCGCGACGTCGTGGTCGTGCGCGGGGTGGGCTGGACGCTGGTCCTGACGTTCGGCTCGATGGCGATCGCGATCGTGCTCGCCGTCCTGCTCGCCATCATGCGGCGCAGCGACAACCCGGTCATGAAGTGGGTGGCCTGGTTCTGGATCTGGTTCTTCCGCGGCACCCCGATCTACACGCAGCTGGTGTTCTGGGGCCTCATCTCGGTGCTGTACCCGCGGCTCAGCCTCGGCATCCCGTTCGGCCCCGAGTTCTGGACGTTCACCACCAACGACGTCATCACCGCGTTCTGGGCCGCCCTCATCGGCCTGGCGCTCAACGAGTCGGCGTACCTCGCGGAGATCGTGCGCGCGGGCCTGTCGTCCGTCGACCCGGGGCAGGCCGAGGCGGCCCGCGCCCTGGGGATGAAGGACGGCAAGATCATGCGCCGCGTCGTGCTGCCGCAGGCGATGCGCGTCATCGTGCCGCCCACCGGCAACGAGACGATCTCCATGCTGAAGACGACGTCGCTCGTCATCGCGGTGCCGTTCACCCTCGAGCTCACGTACGCCACGAGCGCCATCGGCGCCCGCATCTACCAGCCCATCCCGCTGCTCATCGTGGCCGCGCTCTGGTACCTGCTGATCACGTCGGTCCTCATGGTCGGCCAGCACTACCTGGAGCGGCACTACGGCCGCGGGTTCGACGGCGACCGCGGTGGCCGTGGTGGCCGCGGCCCCCGCGGTGGCCGGCGCAAGCCCAGCAAGCAGGACCTCATCGGCGCGTCCGGCACCACCAAGGACGACCCCTTCCTGGAGGTGACCCCGTGAGCGACGCCACGACCCACCCTGCGAGCACGACCTCCGACGCGATGGTCGAGGTCCGCGGCGTGCACAAGGTCTTCGGCCACGGGCACGAGGCCGTGCACGTGCTCAAGGGCGTCGACCTGGACGTCGCGCGCGGCTCCGTCACCGTGGTGCTCGGGCCGTCCGGCTCCGGCAAGTCCACGCTGCTGCGCTGCGTGAACGAGCTGGAGGAGATCACCGCCGGCTCCATCCACGTCGACGGCGACCTCATGGGCTACCGCCGCGACGCCAAGGGCGTGCTGCACCGCCTGCACCCCAAGGTGATCGCGAAGCAGCGCTCCCGCATCGGGATGGTCTTCCAGCGGTTCCACCTGTTCCCGCACATGACGGCGCTGGAGAACGTCATGGAGGCGCCCGTGCAGGTGCGCGGGCTGTCCAGGACGGCGGCGCGGCAGCGGGCGCTCGAGCTGCTCGACCGCGTGGGCCTGACCGACCGGGTGGGGCACTACCCGGCGCAGCTGTCCGGCGGCCAGCAGCAGCGCGTCGCCATCGCACGGGCGCTCGCCATGGACCCGGAGCTCATGCTCTTCGACGAGCCCACGTCCGCGCTCGACCCGGAGCTCGTGGGCGAGGTGCTCGCCGTCATGAAGGACCTGGCGCGCTCCGGCATGACGATGATCGTCGTGACGCACGAGATCGGCTTCGCCCGCGAGGTCGCCGACCACGTCGTCTTCATGGACGACGGCGTGATCGTCGAGGAGGGCCGCCCCGGCGACGTGCTCGACAACCCGTCCGAGCCGCGGCTGCGCGACTTCCTCGCGCACGTGCTCTAGCCGCAGGCGGGCGCCCTAGCTCGGCACGGCCTGGCGCGGCGCCCGGACCAGGGCGACGAGCCAGACCGCGAGGGCGGCGAGCGACGCCGCGGCCCACCCGGCGACGATCTGGCGCGCCAGGTCGCGGCAGGCCAGGCGGAGTGCCTCCGGGGTCTCCGCATCGGTCATGTCGAGGCTGTCGTCGAGCAGGCCCCACACGGCCGAACCCGACATGCAGGTCGTGCCGTCGATGACGACGGGGGACAGCACGAACCACCAGCCGACACCGACCACGGCGAAGGCCAGCACGGCGAGGGCCACGAGCCCGGGCCCGACCCGCCGCCGGTGGCGCAGGACCGCCACGATCGTCGTCGCGGGGACTGCCACCAGCGCGACGGTCCACACCACGAAGACCACGACCCCGAGCTGGTCGCTCGTCACGCCACCACCTCGGCTCGTCGGTCGGATGCTCGTCGGTGGGGCCTCAGAGGGACGAGCAGGCGCCGCCCCAGTCGGTGTGCCCGACCAGGACCTTCTTCCACATGTGGGCGGAGTAGCCGCCCGCCGTCGTGCGGGTCTTGGAGATGGTGCGGGTGTCGCCGTTGCTCCAGGTGGCGGAGGCGCCGGTGAGCCAGGTGGTGCCGGTGGGGCAGCCGTCGACGCCCGTGGGCACGCGGTAGATGCGCAGGAACCCGGTGACCGACCCGGACCCGCGGTACTGCCACGAGGCGTAGATGCGGCCGCTGCTCTTCGTCAGGCACATCGTGCCCGGGCCGGACGTCGTCGCGCACCGGTCGCCCGACGGCAGGCTGAGCGTGGCGGCGTCGGACGTCGCCGCCCGGGCCGCGGTGTCGGAGGCGCCGGCGGTGTCGGCGCACTTCTCGAGCAGGTCGACGCGGTGGGTCCTCAGGTCGGCGGGGGCGCCCATCGCGAGGTTGTAGTCGGTGTCGACCTCCTCGGAGATCGTCACCTCCTCCAGGGTGCAGCCGCGGGCGGCGGCGTCGGCCTTCCAGTCGGTGGCCTCGGCGTCGGCGCGCTCCTGCGCGGCCCAGGCCTCCCACGCGTCGGCGGGGCTGCCGGGGGCCGGTACGCCCGGCAGGTTCTCGCCGGCCGCGGTGCCGTCGGTCGCGGCCTGGCTGCTGGTCGCGGCGCCGAGGGCGAGCCCCAGTGCGAGGACGGTGGCACCCAGACCTGCGGCGACGTTCCGGTGGACGTTCCTGCCTCGGCTCATGACACTCCTCGGGGGGCTCCGGCGCGCTGCTGCGACGTCGTCGTCGACGCTTGCGGTGACTACGGTGTAGCACTCGGGGGGTTGCCGGCAACTCCTGTGGTAGACGGAAGGTTTCTTTGTGGACGACGCCCACGCCCGTGAGCTGCTGACGCAGATGTGGGTGGACCAGCACGAGGCGGTGACGAGATTCGTGGCGCGTCGGGTGGAGGCGAGCCTGGTGGACGACATCGTGTCGGAGACGTTCCTGGTCGCGTGGCGCCGTCTGGCGGACGTCCCCGAGAACGCGAAGCCGTGGCTGCTCGGCGTCGCGCGCAACGTGCTCGCCACCCACCTGCGCACGCACGGCCGCTGGCGGGCGCTCGGCGTCCGGCTCGAGCGCGAGCCCTCGGCCGGCAAGGAGGGCACGGACGACCTGGCGGCCGACCGTGCCGACCTGCTGCGGGCGTGGGACATGCTGACCGACGCCGACCGGGAGGTCATCGCCCTGGTCGCCTGGGACGGGCTCACCGCCGTCGAGGGGGCGCGCGTCCTGGGGATCCGACCGTCGACGTTCTCCGTCCGTCTGACCCGGGCCCGCAAGCGGCTGCTGGCCTACTCCGGCCTGCCGTCGGAGACGGCCACCGTGCTCCAGAAGCTGCAGGAGGCGCGATGAAGTCCCCCATGATGGTCCAGCTCGCCGACCTCGATCCGGCCCGCGAGCTGCACGCGCCCGGGCGCCCCGACGACGCGGCGCTGACGGCGATCCTCGACTCCCCGCGGGCGGCCGTGCGGATCCGCCGGTCCCCGCGCCCCGCGGTCCTCGCCGGCGCGGCGGCCGCGGCCGTCGTCGCCGTCGCCGGTGTCGCGACCGTGTGGTGGCCCGGCGCGACGTCGGCGTTCGCGAGCTGGACCGCCGTGCCCACGACCCTGACGGCCGCGGAGACGGCCGAGCGCGCCGCGTCGTGCGACACGCACGCGCGCACCATCGTCACGGGCGACGACGGCCCGCGCGTCGATCAGATCGCGATCAGCCCGGTGCTCGCGGAGCAGCGTGGCGAGTACACGTACGTGCTGCTCGTCGGCGCCGGCGCCACGGGGGAGTGCCTGGTCACGTCGCAGGCGTCCGGCGCCACCGACGTCGTCGCGGGCGAGTCGGTGCCGGCCCAGCTGCCCGCCGCGCCCGGCCCGCGCGAGCTGACGACGCTCCAGTCCGGCACCGCGTCGTGGTCCGCGGGCGACACCGGCGACGGCGCGCTCACCTCCGCGTTCGGCCGCGTCGGCTCCGACGTCGAGTCCGTCGCGCTCGTCCTGACGTCCGGCGAGCGGGTGGAGGCCACCGTCGAGGACGGCTGGTGGGCCGTCTGGGCACCCGGCGAGGCATCGCTGCGCAGCACCGCCGAGCTGACCTTCACCGACGGCGCCCGGGCGGAGACGGACGTCGTCGCGCGGTAGCCCCTACTCGCCGTCCTCGCAGGCGATGCCGTTGCCGTTGGGGTCGAGCGCCCCCCGGTAGGCGGGCTGGCCGTTCTGGATGGGGGCGGCGCCGGCCTCGCGGGCGGCGTTGCAGTCCCAGTAGAACCAGGCGGAGTTCTGGTTCTGCTGGTTCTGCTCCTCCTGCTGCTTCTGCGCCTGCTGGTCCTGGAAGGCCTTCTGCTGGCTGGCGAGCTCGGCCTCCTGCTTGTCGGCGGCCTGCTCGCGCTCCTTCAGGGCGTCCTCACGCTCCTTGACGTCGGCCGACTTCGTGGTCAGCGCTTCCTGCGCGGCCTGGGCCTCGGCCTTGAGCTGCTCGGCCTGGGCGATCTTGCTGTTGGCGTCCACGAGGGCCTGGGCGGCGTCGGAGCTGCGCATCATCGAGACGGTGACGCCGAGGATGCAGCCGAGCGCGAGGCAGGCGACGGCCACCCCGCCGACGAGCAGGCTCGGCGGTCGGCCCTTGCGCGTGGACCGGGTGCGGGGAGCGGCCGCTGCGGGCGTCGCCTCGGCGGCCCGGCGCGCAGCGCGCTCCTCGCGGCCGGCGCGGAGCTTGTCGCCGACGTCGCGCAGCGCGGTCGAGACGGTGGCCATGACGGACCCGTCGTCGCCGCCGAGATGGCCGCCCGCGGGCGGCGCGGGCGGTGACGGTGCGACGGGGGGCGGGGGCGGCGGGGCGAGCGTCGCGACCGGGGCGCCGTAGGTCGCGGCGACCGGCGGCGCCCCGTACGTCGCGGTGGTGGCGACCGGAGGCGCGGCATGGACCGCGGTGGTGGCGACGGCGGGGGGCATCGCAGCGACGGCTGCCGGCGCCGCGGCGACCGCCCGGACCGGGGCCATGACGGTGGTCGCCTCGGCCGGCGTCTCGGGCCGCGACGGGCGCGCGGAGGTCAGGGCGTCGTCCACCCAGTAGTCCCAGCCCTGGGGCGCGGGTGGCCACGCGGGGTCGGGGACCCACCCGGCGTCGGGCCGGAAACCGGGGGGAACCTGCCACCCCGGGGGCGGGTTGAAACGCACAGCCATGACACTCCTCCGTCGTCGAGCGGCACCCACTATGGCGGAAACCGTCTGCCCGGGTCCATGCCGGTCCGCGTCCGACCGCGCTCGGAGGGGTGTCGACCGCGGCGTCAGGCCCCGGGGAGGTGCTTGCGATACCGCGCCAGGACGACGCCGGTCGAGACGATCCCGAGCACGACGAGCGCGACGAACAGCTGCGCCGTCGTGAACGGCGGGGTGATCGCCGCCATCACCGCGGGCGTCAGGAACCCGGCATAGGCGACCGCGTAGAACACGCCGGTCAGCCCGGCGAGGTGGCGCGGCCCGGCGATGCGCTGGACCTCCAGGAGCGCGGACGACAGGCCGATGCCCATGCCGGCGCCCGCGACGACCGCGGCGCCCACGCCCCACCACGGGCCGCCGGTCGTCACGGTCAGCCCGACGCACGCGACGGCCACGGTGAGCAGGCCCACCGCGACGGTGAGCCCGCGCGCGCTGTCGACGGCGTCGAGCCGCTTGGCCGCCGGCTGCACCACCGCGGCGACGCCGAGCGCGACCACGGTGACGAGCGTCGCGTAGGCCACGCCGAGACCCTGCGTCTGGTCGCTCAGCAGCACCGGCGCGTACCCGTAGGCGAGGGCGGCGGCGACGAAGATCCACGGGGCGACGACGGCGACCACGCCGGTGAAGCGGCGGTGGCCGGCCGCCGGGACGCGGAGCCCGCGCCACCAGGGACCGGGCGCGCCGCCGAACGCGACGGTCTCCGGCGTGCGGAGCACGACCAGGAGGAACGGCGCCGTGACGACCAGGTGCACGACGAACGGCAGCACCTCCGGCCAGGGCCCCCACTGCGCGAGGCTGCCGGCGACGAGCGCCCCCACCCCGGAGCCGAGCGTGAAGGCGAGCGAGGCGCGTCGTGCGCCCGACCCGGCGTCCGCGTCCCGGTCGAACGGGACCTGGGAGAGCTCCTTGAGCCAGCTCGTCCCGACCGACGTCGCCGTGCCGACGGTGATGCCCGCGAGCAGACGCCCGACGTAGATCGGCAGCGGGCCGAGGAACCCGAGCGCGAGGACGGCGCTGGCCGCCATCGCGCACACGGTCGCGACGAGCATGACGGGGCGGCGGCCGTACCGGTCCGACAGGGTCCCCGCGACGAGCAGCGCGGGCGCGAGGCCGAGCACGTACACGCCGAGGAACGCGTTCACGGTGGCGTCGCCGTAGCCCTGCACCTGTTCGTACATGAGCAGCACCGGGGTGAACTGGTTGCCCGCCCAGGAGCACACGAACAGCGCGGCGAACGCGCCGAGCCAGCTGCGCCTCACAGGATGCCCCGGTGCCGGCGCACGTGGTCGTGCAGCAGGTCGCAGTAGGCGTCAGCGTCGCCCTGCTCGACGGCGGCGAGCATCGCCTCGTGCTCGGCGAGCGCGGTGGCGACCTCCTCCGGACCGACGTGCAGGTGCTGGTACATGAGCCGCAGCTGCCGGTCGCGCAGCAGCCCCATGAACTGCACCGCGGTCTGGTTGCGCGACGCCCGCACGAGGACGCCGTGGAACGCGGAGTCGGCCTCGGCGAACGCGTCGACGTCGCCCTGCGTGGACGCGGCGCGCTGGCGCTCGACGTGGGCCCGCAGCTCCTCGATGACCGCCTCGGCGGGGCGCCCGTGCGCCAGGGCGCGGCGGGCGGTGGAGCGCTCCACGGCCTCGCGCATCTCCAGCACGTCGCGTGCCTCGTCGGGGGCCATGGGCACGACGGCGGCGCCGCGTCGGGGCGCGACGGCGAGCAGGCCCTCGGTGTCGAGGCGCAGGAACGCCTCGTGCACGGGGGTGCGGCTGATGCCGAGCTCCGCGGCGATGTCGCCCTCGGCGAGGAGACGCCCGCCGGGCACCTCGCCCGAGAGGATCTTCGCCTTGGTGAGCCGGTAGGCGCGCTCGGCGGCGCTGAGGGGCGGCGACGACGGGGCCGCGCTGGAGGTGGTCACCCGGGGCAACCTACGCTTGCATCCAACTTGCATGCAAGGCGGGGAGCGGGCCTGTCGGTCGCCGCTGGTAGACCGGGGGCATGTTCCTCCTCGACCCGGCCCCCACCGCCGGCGTACCCACGCCGGCACCGACGGTGGTGCACTCCGCGAGCGACCTGGTCGTGGCCGCGGGGTGCGAGTTCCGGCTGCTGCGCCGCCTCGACGAGCTGCTCGGCCGCGCGCCGCGGCGCGAGCGCGAGGCCGACGCGATGCTCGCGCGCACCGCAGCCCTGGGCGACGCGCACGAGCGCCGCGTGCTGGACGAGTACGTCGCGCGCTACGGCCGGGCCCGCCCGGGCGTCGCGGGCGGCGTCGTCGAGGTCGAGCCCCCGGCGCGGCTCACCCGGGACGCGCTCGAGGCCGCGCACGGCGCCACGCTGGCCGCCGTCGAGGCGGGGGCCGACGTCGTCGCGCAGGCGTCGTTCTTCGACGGCGAGTTCCACGGCCGGGCCGACTTCCTGCTGCGCGACCCGCTCGGCGACCCCGACGTCGGCCCGGGCGGGCACGCGGGGGCGCCGCTGCCGCGCTACGCCGTGCTCGACACCAAGCTCGCGCGGCGGGCCAAGGTGACCGCGCTGCTGCAGCTCGCCGCCTACGCCGACCAGCTCGCCGCGGCGCACGTCGACCCGACCGATGCCGTGCACCTCGTGCTCGGCACCCGCGTCACCACCACCCACCGCCTCGCCGAGCTGCTCCCGGTCCTCCAGCAGCGGCGTGCCCGGCTGCGCGACGTCGTCGCCGCGCACCGCGCCGACGACGGCCCGCTCGCGTGGGGCGACGAGCGCTTCACCGCGTGCGGGCGGTGCGAGGCGTGCGCCGAGCAGGTCGCCGCGCACCGCGACGTGCTGCTCGTCGGCGGTGTCTACGAGTCCCAGCGCGCGCGGCTGGTCGCGGGCGGCATCACGACGATCGACGCGCTGGCCGCGGCCGAGGAGGCGCCGGTCGGCATGCCGGCCCGCAGCTTCGAGCGCGTTCGCGACCAGGCGCGGCTCCAGCTGGGCACGGGGGAGCTCGGCGCCGGGGAGTGGGACGGCGAGGTGGCCTACGACGACCACGGCACCCCGGCCGTGATCCGCTGGCAGCTGCCCGACACGTCCGCCGTCCGGCGGCTGCCGGAGCCCAGCCCGGGCGACGTCTTCTTCGACTTCGAGGGCGACCCGCTGTGGTCGGACCCGCAGGGCGAGCAGTGGGGGCAGCAGACCGGGATCGACTACCTCTTCGGACTGGTGGAGCGCCCCGGCGCCGAGGGGGAGGCCCCGCCGTTCCGCGCGTTCTGGGCCCACGACCTCGCGCAGGAGCGGCGGGCCCTGGTCGACTTCGTCGACTACCTCACGGAGCGGCGGCGGACCTACCCGGACCTGCACGTCTACCACTACGCGTCGTACGAGCGCGTGCACCTGCTGAGCATCGCGGCCCGCCACGGCGTGTACGAGGAGGAGGTGGACCAGCTGCTGCGCGACGGCGTGCTGGTGGACCTCTACGCCGTCGTGCGGTCGTCGCTGCGGATCTCGGACCGGTCCAAGTCGATCAAGAAGCTCGAGCCGCTGTACATGGGGGACGAGCTGCGCTCGGGCGACGTGACCACCGCCGCCGCGTCCGTCGTCGCGTACGCCGAGTACACCGGACTGCGCGACGCCGGGCGCACCGCCGAGGCGGACGAGCTGCTGCGCGGCATCGCCGACTACAACCGCTACGACTGCGTCTCCACGCTCCGGCTGTTCGAGTGGCTCCGGGGCGCGGCCGACGTCGTCGACGCGCGGGCCGCGGCGGCCGGGGACGGCCAGGTGGTCGCGCACGACGCGACCACGCCCGCCGTCGCGCCCGCCGCCGACGCCGCGGGGCCCCGGGGGAGCGCCCCGGAGGAGACGGCGCGCCAGGCCGCGTCCCGCGAGGCGCGGGAGCGGCGCCTCGCCCTCGAGGCCGAGGTCCGCGAGCGGGTCGGGGAGGACCGCGGCGCGCGGGACGACGAGGCCGAGGCGCTCGCCATGGTCGGGGCGTCGCTCGGGTACTGGCGCCGCGAGAGCAAGCCGTTCTGGCACGAGCACTTCTCCCGCCTCGAGCTGCCCACCGACGAGTGGCAGGGCCGGCGGAACACGTTTCACGTGGAACGGGCGACGGTGGTCCGGGACTGGGCGGTCGACGACGGGCGTCGCGCGCCGGCGCGCGTGCTGGAGCTGGCCGGCCGTCTCTCCGAGGGGTCGGAGCTCGGCGTCGGGGCCACGCCGTTCCTGCTCTACGACGCGCCCGCCCCGGACGGGGTGACCGTCCCGGCGAACGCCGTGCGCGGCTACCACGGGAACGCGCTGATCCTCGACGCGGTGCGCCGCGCGACGGACGCGGGCGAGCGCGACGTCCTGGTGGTGCGCGAGCAGCTGCGCGTGGGCGCCGAGACCTTCGACGCGCTGCCGATGGCGCTCACGCCGTCCAGCGGCCCGCGCGCCGACCCGCAGGAGCAGGCGCTCGAGGACGTGGCGCGCCGCGCCCTGGCCGGCTGGGACGCCGACCGCGCGCTGCCCGACGGCCCCGGCTCCGACCTGCTGCGCCGCCGCCCGCCGCGCCTGGCCGGCGGAGGGCCGCTGCCCGACGTCGCGGGCGGCGACTTCACCGCGGCCGTGCTCGCCGCGACGCGCGACCTCGACCGCTCCTACCTGGCCGTGCAGGGCCCGCCCGGCACCGGCAAGACGCACGTGGGCTCGCACGTGATCGCCGCGCTCGTCGCCGAGGGGTGGCGCGTGGGGGTCGTGGCGCAGTCCCACGCCGCCGTCGAGAACATGCTGCGCGCGGTCGTGGAGAAGGCCGGGGTGCCCGCCCACCGGGTCGCCAAGAAGCGACAGACGGACGGCGGGTCCCCCACGGCGGTGTGCGCCGAGCTGTCCGGGGACGCGCTCGCCGCGTTCGGGGCGCGGGGCGCGTGCGTCGTCGGGGGCACGGCCTGGGACTTCGCCCACCCGGAGCGCTGGCCCGACGAGAGCCTGGACCTGCTGGTGGTCGACGAGGCCGGGCAGTTCTCCGTCGCCGCGACCCTGGCGGTGGCGCGGTCGGCCCGGCGGCTCCTGCTGCTGGGCGACCCGCAGCAGCTGCCGCAGGTCAGCCGCGGCCAGCACCCGGAGCCCGTGGACCGCTCGGCGCTCGGCTGGCTCGCCGACGGCCGTGACGTGCTGCCCGCCGGGCTCGGCTACTTCCTGGAGCGGTCGTGGCGGATGCACCCCGCCCTCAGCGAGGCCGTCTCCCAGCTCGCGTACGAGGGCCGGCTCGGTGCCCACCCCACCGCCGCGGCCCGTGGGCTCGACGGCGTCGCCCCGGGGGTGCACCACGTCGAGGTCGAGCACACCGGGCGCGGGGTCGTCTCGCCCGAGGAGGCGCAGGAGGTGGTGCGGCAGGCGGCCGACGTCGTCGGCCGGGCCTGGACGCCCGGCCCGGGCCGGCCCGAGCGGCCGCTCGAGGCGCGCGACGTCGTCGTGCTCGCCGCCTACAACGCCCAGGTGTGGGCGGTGCGGCGCGCGCTCGACGACGCCGGGCTCGCCGGGGTGCGCGTGGGTACCGTCGACCGCTTCCAGGGCACCGAGGCGCCCGTCGCGATCGTCACCCTCGCCGCGTCGTCGGCGCACGACGTGCCCCGCGGCACCGGGTTCCTGCTCTCCCGGCACCGGATCAACGTGGCCGTCTCCCGCGCGCAGTGGTGCGCGATCGTCGTCCGGTCTCCCGAGCTGACGGACTACCTCCCGCACACCCCCGAGGGGCTCGGCCGCCTCGGCGCGTTCCTCGGGCTGTGCGAGCGCGCCGTCCCCGCGCCCGCCCCGGCAGCCCGCTGACGGCCGGGCGGGCAGACGACAGGGCCGCCGGGACCGAACGGTCCCGGCGGGCCCTTGCCGTCGGGGGGTCAGAACCCGCCGAAGTCTCCGCCGCCGAAGTCGCCCCCGCCGAAGTCGCCCCCGAAGTCGCCGAATCCGCCCCCGGTGTCGCCGCCGGTGTCGGCGCCCGCGGCCTCCGTGTACCCGGCGTCACCACCCGCGTCACCACCGGCGTCACCGCCCGCGTCGCCAGAGTCGCCACCGGCGTCGCCGCCCTCGGCCCCGGCGTCGCCGGCGAAGTCCTGCGACGGGTCGCCGAAGGTCGGGCCGAAGAGCGCGCTCGCCACGGCCGAGCCGATGACGACGCCCGCGACGGTGCCGAGCAGGCTCGAGCCGACCATCGACCCGAAGCTCGGACCGCGCGCGCCGTACCCGCCCTGGCCGCGGAACGACTGCTCCAGGGTGCCGGGCCGGCGCATCTCGGCACGGGTGGCCATGCGGGCCAGGGACTGCGGGTCGTCGGAGGTCGCGCGCTCCGCCGGGGGCAGGCCGGACCCGAGGTCCTGCAGCACGCGCTGCCGCTGTTCCGGCGTCAGGCGGGCGAAGGCCTCGGCGTGCGCCTGCTCGACGGCGTCCGGCGGCGCGGTGCGCAGCAGGTAGCGGTACCGCTCCACGGCCACCTCGTCGGGGTCGCGGTGCGCCGCGGGCACGCGTCCCCCGGGCCGCCCGGCGGGCTGCTGGTCGGGGTGCGGGGCGTACCCGTGCTTGCCGGGCGACTCGCCGGCACGGGAGGCCCCGTAGTCGGGGCGCCCGGGCACGCCGTGGTACGAGCGCTCGTCGTGGGTTCTGCCGAGAAGTCGGTCGAGGAGTCCCATACGGGGTGAACGCCCGTCGCGAGGGCGCCGTTCCCGCGGGGCGGGAATTCGCCCGACGTCGTGCCGCGGATGGGCGCCGCGGGCCGCTGCGGGGGAACGAGCCCGGGAACGGCGACGGCCCGCACCCCGACGAACGGGATGCGGGCCGTGCGACTCACGCGGCCGGCCTCAGCCGGCCGGGCGGTGAGATCAGACCGGGCGGACGTTCTCCGCCTGCGGGCCCTTCGGGCCCTGCGTCACGTCGAACTCGACGCGCTGCTCCTCGTCGAGGGAACGGTAGCCCTGCGACTGGATCGCGGAGAAGTGGACGAACACGTCGGCCGAGCCGTCCTCGGGGGCGATGAAGCCGTAGCCCTTCTCGCTGTTGAACCACTTCACGGTTCCGGTGGCCATGCTTACTCCTTCAAGAGGTGTCGACGACCTCGACCGTCGAGATCGCGCATCACGGTGAATCGTCGTCAACTCTTGAAACCAAGGTCCGCCGGGCGAGAGCGTCAGTCCTGACGACGCGACCGCCGTGGCGCGGACGGAGACCGTCCGGATCGAGCGAGGCACTGCAACGGGCACAACGGTACGCGAGCGCGAGCACGGGCACCAGTGTTCCCGCACAGGTGGTCCACAGGGTGGGCGTGCCGGTGGACAGGGCCGATAGAAAGGAGTCATGACCACCTCTTCCGTCCCCTCTCTGTCCCTGCGCGGCGGCGTCGAGATCCCCCAACTCGGCCTCGGCGTCTTCCAGGTGCCCGACGACGGCACCCAGGCCAACGTCGAGCAGGCGCTCGAGCTCGGCTACCGCCACGTCGACACCGCCGCGGGCTACTACAACGAGGCCGGCGTGGGCGCCGCGCTGCGCGCGTCCGGGCTGCCGCGCGAGGACGTGTTCGTCACCACCAAGCTCCGCAACGGCGACCAGGGGTACGAGCGGGCGCTGCGCGCGTTCGAGGACTCGCGCCGAGCCCTCGGCGTCGACCGGGTGGACCTCTACCTCGTCCACTGGCCGGTGCCGAGCGCCGATCTGTACGTCGAGACGTGGCGCGCGTTCGAGAAGCTGCTCGCGGACGGCGCCGTGCGTGCCATCGGGGTCTCGAACTTCCTGGTGGAGCACCTGGACCGGCTCGTCGCCGAGACCGACGTGGTGCCCGCGGTGAACCAGATCGAGGTGCACCCCACGTTCCAGCAGGCGGCGCTGCAGCAGCACTGCCGGGACCTCGGGATCGCCGTCGAGGCGTACTCGCCGCTCGGCCGCGGCGCCGACCTCGACGCCCCCGCCGTCGTCGCGGCGGCCACGGAGCCGGGGGTCACGCCGGCGCAGGTCGTGCTGCGCTGGGCGGTGCAGCAGGGTCGCGTCGTCATCCCCAAGTCGCTGTCCGCGGAGCGGCAGGCCACCAACCTGGACGTCTTCTCCTTCGAGCTGTCGCCTGCGCAGGTCGCGTCGATCGACGCGCTGGAGGCGGGCGTGGCGGGGCGCACGGGTGCCGACCCGGCGACCGCCGCGTTCACGCAGATGCGCGACTGACGGATCCGCGAGCCGCGGCATTCCGCGCGACGGCGGCCGGTCCGGTGGGTACACCGGGCGGGCCGCCGTCGGCGTTCCCGGGACCGTTCGCCGGGGCGAGTGTGACGCACATAACAGGTTCGTCACGATCTGCGGGGAGTGACGCGCACGACACGTCCGGGACATACAGTCTCGCTACGTTCAGCGGCACTGAATGCGGTGTTGAGCCGCGAATGTCCCACCTCCAAAAGGGGATACAGCATGATCCGACGAACCACGGTCGCCAAGGGCTTCGCCCTCGCGGCAGTCCTCAGCCTGGGCCTCACGGCGTGCGGCTCCTCCGACGGAGGTAGCGGCGACAGCACCGATGGCGGCGGAGGCGGCTCGGCCGAGCCGCTGAAGATCGGGACGATCCTTCCGGTCACCGGCACGCTCGCCTTCCTCGGCCCGCCCGAGATCGCCGGCGTCGGCCTCGCCATCGAGGACATCAACAAGGCTGGCGGAGTCCTCGGCAACGACGTGAAGGTCGAGTGGGGCGACTCGGGCGACAGCACCGACCTCTCGGTGGCCAAGAGCACCGCCACGGACCTGATCAGCAAGGGCGTGTCCGTCGCGATCGGCGCGGCGTCCTCGGCCGTCACGCTGGGCGTGGTCGACCAGTTCGAGGAGGCCGGGGTCATGGAGATCTCGCCCGCGAACACGGCCAAGGACCTCTCCGGGTACGGCGACTTCTTCGCCCGCACGGCCCCGCCGGACACGGTGCAGGGCGCGGCCCACGGCTCGCTCATCCTCGACGACGGCCACTGCAAGGTCGGCTTCCTCGTCCAGAACGAGGCGTACGGCACCGGCCTGCGGGACGTCATCGAGGACACGCTCAAGAAGGACGGCTGCGAGGCGGTCTACGGCGGCAAGGGTGCCGGCAACGAGTTCGCCCCGGGTGAGACCAACTTCGGCGCCCAGGTGACCGCGCTGCTCGCGCAGAAGCCCGACGCCATCTCGATCGTCGCGTTCGAGGAGACCGTCGCCATCGTCAACGAGCTCGTGGCGCAGGGCTGGGACTTCAAGGGCGACACGTACTTCGTCGACGGCAACCTCTCCAACTACGGCGACAAGTTCGACAAGGGCACCCTCGACGGGGTCCAGGGCACGCTGCCCGGCGCGCAGGCCGACGACGCCTTCCGCGAGCAGCTCAACACCTGGTACGCGGACAACGAGAACGGCAAGCTCGAGGACTACTCGTACTCGGCCGAGTCGTACGACGCCACGGTCCTCGCCGCCCTCGCGGCGGTGAAGGGCGAGGCCACGGACGGCGAGACGATCTCGAAGAACATCCGCGCGGTGTCCGGGGCCGACGGCGGCACGGAGGTCACGTCCTTCGCCGACGGCGTGAAGGCGCTCGAGGCCGGCGAGGACATCCACTACGTCGGCAAGTCCGGCATCGGGCCGCTCAACGAGTCGAACGACCCGACGTCCGCCTTCATCGGCATCTACAAGTACGGCGCCGACAACACGTACACCTACCAGAAGCAGATCGAGGGCAAGATCGAGGAGTAGTCACCTCCATCGAGCCGTGACGACGGCCCGGCCGCTCCCCGTGAGCGGCCGGGCCGTCGTCGTGCCACCCGGATCTGGCATCGAGCGTGCTGAATTGATCCTCAAACCGGGAGCTCGAGGATCAATTCAGCACGCTCGATGCGGCCGGGGGCTACGCGGCGGCGGAGCAGTCCGCGCACCGGACGTCGGCGGGCGGGTCGTCCCCGACGAGGTCGGCGATCCAGTCGACGAGGCGGACGCCGTCGACCTCGGTCGTGTAGAACGCGTCGAACTCGAAGATCCCGTGCCCCGCGCCCGGCGCGGTGTAGCTGTGCACGGGCACCCCGGCGGCCTCGATCCGCTCCTCGTTGGCGTCGATCTGGGCGAGGAGGTCGGGCGGGTCCCCGGGGATCCAGCGGGCCACCTCGGAGGACGCGTGAGGGTCGTAGGCGTAGTCGAACCGGCCCAGCACGAGATCGGGGTCGTGGCGGCCGGCCCGGACCCAGAACGCCGGGGGTCCCCAGTCGCGGGCGGCGAGCCCGTCGACCGCCCAGTCGGGCGCGGCGTCGTAGGCGCCCCACCGGGCGTCGAGCACGCCCTCGTCGAGGTCCGGGTGGTCGGGCCAGGCGCCGGACTGGGCGCCGAGGACGGTCACCCTCGCGTCGGGCAGGAGGTCGGCGACGAGCCCCCCGTAGACCGGCGCCGCCACCGAACCCGCGGTCTTCCCGATGACGACGACGTCCGTGGCGTCCGGGTACGTCGCGGCGAGGTGGTCGAGCGCGGCCCGGCCGTTGACCGCGCCGCGGTGCTCGACGGTCAGGCCGGGCGCGTACTCCTGGGTGGCGTCGCCCAGGTGCGCGTCGCCGGTGCAGGAGCTGACGTAGACGAAGGACCAGTCGCGGAACGGGTTGTCCCTGCGGGTGACGTCGAACATCCCCGTGCGGTTCTCCGGCTCGGTGCCCTGGATGTTCCAGTCGTAGACGCCGCTGTCGCCGTGCTCGCCGGTGAGCGCGCAGGTGGCCGCGTCCCAGCAGACGCCGCCCCCGTTGAGGAAGAGCACGACCCGCTTCGTGTCGGCGCGTCGTTCCCAGAAGTGGAACTCGCTGCCGTCGGCGCACCGGCAGTCGGCGGGCGCCGCGACGGTGTCCCACTCGAGGCCGGGCGTCGGTGTGCAGGCGCCCAGCGCGGACGCGAGGGCGACGAGGAGGAGGGCGGTCGTCGTCGACCTGCGGTGCCGGGGGAGGCCGTCACGGCGGCGGGCGGGAGTCATGGGTCCAGGCTGGCCGGCGGTCGGCCCGCCGCGCACCCGCCCCAGGTCGGGTCCGCACCCCCGACGTGCGACGGGTGTCCGGCGGATGGGCCCGGGCCTACTGTGAGGAGCGCCATGAACACTCCCGCACCGGCCCGCCGGGGCGCCCTGCGCAGCCCGTGGCTCCAGGACGCCGGCCTCGCTGCGCTGCTGCTGGCCGGCACGGTCGCCGTGGCGGGCTCCGCGGGCGGCGTGGCGCCGGGGCGCGCGGTCGCGGGAGGGGTGGCGACCGCCCTCGGCGTGGCGGCCGTGGCCGCGCGGCGCCGGTGGCCTGTGCCGGCCGTCGGTGCGGCCCTCGTCGGGGCCGTGGTGCGGATAGCGCTGGGCGCCGGGCCCACCCCCGCCGAGCTCGCCGTGCTCGTCACCCTGTACACGGTCGCGGCGCGCCGGCCGCGGCGGACGTCGCTGGTCGTGCTGGGCGCGGCGCTGGCCGTGGTGACCGCCTGGACCCTGGTCGTGGCCGCCGACGGCGGAGGCCGGCTGCTCGGCGGCCCGTTCGGCACCGGCGGGGAGACGGTCGGCGAGACGCCGGGGGGCGCCGCGACCGGGCCGGGCTCCTGGGGCGGGATCCTCGTCCTCGGTCCTCTGCTGGCGGGGTCGTGGGCGCTGGGGTGGGGCGTGCGGTCGCGCCGCGCCTACCTCGGTGAGCTCGAGGCACGGGCGCGCGACCTGGAGCGCGAGCGCGACCAGCAGGCAGCCCTCGCCGTCGCGGCCGAGCGCGCTCGCCTCACGCGCGAGATGCACGACGTCGTCGCGCACGGCCTCGCCGTCATCGTCACGCAGGCGCAGGGCGGGGCGGCGGCGTTCGAGCGCCGTCCTGCCGACACCCTGGCCGCCCTGGACGCCATCGTCGCGACCGGTCGCGAGTCGCTGGCCGACATGCGACATGCGGCAGGCGCTGGCGCCGGGCGACGGGCCGGACGACCGGCCGGGCGACGCCCCACGTCCGGAACCCGGCCTCGCGGAGCTGGCCGGCCTCGTCGACCGCGTGCGCCGGGCGGGCACGCCCGTCGCCCTGCACGTCGACGGCGTCCCGCACCCCCTGGCGGCTACGTTGGACGCCGCGGCGTACCGCATCCTCCAGGAGTCGCTGACGAACACGATGCGGCACGCGGGGCCCGGCGCCGCGGCCCAGGTGCTCGTCTCGTACGGTGACGGCGCCCTGACCCTCCAGGTGAGCGACGACGGGACGGGCCGGGCCGCCCTGCACGACGGCGACGGCGGGCACGGGCTGCGGGGCATGCGGGAGCGCGCCGCCCTGCTGCGGGGCGAGGTGACCGCCGGGCCGGGCCCGGGCGGGGGCTATGTCGTGCACGCCCGGCTGCCGCTCGCGCCCGCCGTGCCCCGTGAGCGGGAGGCGGCGCCGTGACCCGGGTGCTCGTCGCGGACGACCAGGCCCTGATCCGGACCGGCCTGCGGATGATCCTGGAGAACGCGGACGACATGGAGGTCGTCGGGGAGGCGGACGACGGCGCCGCCGCGGCCGACCTGGCCGCCGAGACCCGCCCCGACGTCGTGCTGATGGACGTCCGGATGCCCGGCGTCGACGGGCTGGAGGGCACCCGGCGCATCTGCGCCGCGCAGCCGGACGGCCCGCGCGTCCTCGTCCTCACGACGTTCGACCTCGACGAGTACGTGTACGCGGCGCTGCGGGCCGGGGCAGGAGGCTTCCTGCTCAAGGACGCGCTCGCCGCCGACCTGCTGTCGGCGATCCGCGCCGTGGCCCGGGGCGACGCGATCGTGGCGCCGCCGATCACGCGGCGGTTGATCGAGCGGCACATCGGCACGTCGGGCGACCCGCTCCCGCGCACGGCGGCGGAGCTCGACCTCCTCACCGCGCGCGAGCGCGAGGTGCTGGGGCTGGTGGCCCGTGGGCTGTCCAACGCCGAGATCGCCGCCCGCCTCTTCGTCACCGAGGCCACGGTGAAGGGACACGTCAGCGCCGTCCTGGCGAAGCTCGGGCTGCGCGACCGGGTGCAGGCGGTGATCTTCTCCTACGAGTGCGGGCTGGTCCGCGCGGGCACGTGAGGCCCGCGCGGACCCGCTGTCCCTACTCGGTGTCCTCCTCCGCGAGGGAGCCGAGGTAGAGGGAGATGACCTTCGGGTCGGACTGCAGCTCCCGCCCGGTGCCGGTGTACGCGTCCTTGCCCTGGTCGAGGACGTAGCCGCGGTCGCAGATCTGCAGGCAGCGGCGGGCGTTCTGCTCGACCATGATCACGGACACGCCGGCCTTGTTGATCATGCGGGTGCGCAGGAAGGTCTCGTCCTGGCGGACGGGGGACAGGCCGGCGGACGGCTCGTCGAGCAGCAGCACGGACGGGTTCATCATGAGGGCCCGCGCCATGGCGACCATCTGCCGCTCGCCGCCGGACATGGCGCCGGCCCGCTGGGTGCGGCGCTCGTGCAGCACGGGGAAGAGGTCGCGGATGAACGACCACCGCTCGTCGAACACCTTGGGCCGCAGGTAGACGCCCATGCGCATGTTCTCCTCGACGGAAAGCGAGGGGAACACGTTGTTCGTCTGCGGCACGAACCCGACGCCGCGGGCCACGAGGGCGTTCGCCTTCATGCCCGTGATGTCGTCGCCCTCGAGCGTCACCGTGCCGGAATGGATCTTCACCAGCCCGAAGAGCGCCTTGAGGAGCGTGGACTTGCCCGCGCCGTTGGGGCCGATGATGCCGACCAGCTCGCCCTTGCCCACCTCGATCGAGCAGCCGTCGAGGATGTGGACGCCGGGGATGTAGCCGGCGACGAGGTTGTCGGCCCGCAGCAGCAGCTCCTTGCCCTCGGGGACGCCGCCGCGCGCGTTCTCGGTCAGGGTGTCGGTCATCGCTTCTCCTCCTCGGCCTCGAGACGGGCCAGGATCTCGGGGTCGAGCAGGGAGTCGTCCCCGAGGTCGGTGTCGTGGTGGGCGCCGAGGTACGCGTCGACGACGGCCTGGTCCTGCATCACCGTCTTCGGCGGGCCCTCGGCCACGATCCGGCCCTCGGCCATCACGACGACCCAGTCGGAGATGTGCCGCACGGCGTGCATGTCGTGCTCGACGAACAGCACGGTCATGCCCTCGTCGCGCAGCGCCTGCACGTGCCCGAGCAGCGACTGCACGAGGGCCGGGTTCACACCGGCCATCGGCTCGTCGAGCATGATCATCGTCGGGTCGGTCATGAGGGCGCGGGCCATCTCGAGCAGCTTGCGCTGCCCGCCCGAGAGCGACCCGGCGAAGTCGTCCGCCTTCGCGTCGAGCTTGAAACGGGCGAGGATCTCCATCGCCTTCTCGGAGGCGGCCTTCTCGTGAGCCTGCCAGGTGAACGGGAGCCACGACAGCCAGAAGCGCTCGCCCGGGTTCTTCGGGGCGGCGAGCAGCATGTTCTGCAGCACGGTGAGCCGCGACAGCGCCTTGGTGAGCTGGAACGTGCGCACCATGCCCGCCTTGGCGACGCGGGCGCCGCTCTTGCCGGCGATCGAGTTCCCCTCGAAGCTCCAGCGCCCGCTCTGGGGGGTGTCGAAGCCGGTGAGGAGGTTGAAGAACGTCGTCTTGCCGGCGCCGTTCGGGCCGATCAGCGCGGTGATGGCGCCGCGCTGCACCTCGAGGTGCTCGACGTCGACCGCCGTCATACCGCCGAACCGGCGCACGACGTCGTCGGCCACGAGGATGGCGTCCGGCTTGGGCGCCCCGACGACGGCCTCGACGTGCGCGAGGTCGTCGCGGGCCTCCGCCGCGACGGCGGAGGTGGGGGCGACGGCGGCCGCCGCGGCGGCGTCGACGACGGACTCGGGCTCGGGGGAGGTGCCGGCGCCCTGGCCGGCCGAGGTCTCTTCGGACATGTCAGCGGACATTGAAGGCCAGCTCCTTCTTGTTCCCGAGGATGCCCTGCGGCCGGAAGATCACGAGGAGCATCAGCGTGATACCGACCAGCATGCCGCCGATCTGCTCCACGTTGGTGGTGCTGATGATCTCGCCCACCCCGGTGTTCTCGGACAGGGCGCGCATCCCGGTGCGCATGAACATGTAGGCGCCGAAGAAGATCATCGCGCCGAGGACCGGCCCGAAGACGGTGGCGGCACCACCGAGCAGCAGCACGGTCCACACGAAGAACGTCATCGTGCGGCCCATGGCGTCGGGCGCGATCGTGATCGGCAGCACGTAGATCACGCCGCCGAGGGCGCCGAGCATGCCGCCCAGCACCAGCGACTGCAGCTTGTACGAGTACACGTTCTTGCCGAGCGCCCGCACGGCGTCCTCGTCCTCGCGGATGCCCTTGAGGACGCGGCCCCACGGGCTGCGGGTGACGAGCCACACGAACAGCAGGGCCAGGGCGACGACGCCCCACGCGAAGATCCGCGTCCACCAGGAGTCGGACCCGGTGTTGATGTACTCGATGGGTCCGAGGGCGGTGCGGCCGTCGGGCAGGGGCGACAGGTCCTGGAAGGTGCCCTTGTAGTTGCGGCCCTGCAGGCCGGAGGCGCCGCCGGTCCACTCCTGCAGCCACGTCGACCGCCCGATCCAGCGGATGATCTCCGCCGCGGAGATGGTGACGATGGCCAGGTAGTCACCGCGCAGCTGCAGCGTCGGGATGCCGAGGATCAGCGCGAACAGCAGCCCGGCGGCCAGCGCGACCACCAGCGCGAGGAAGAACGGTGCGCCGGCGATGGTCGCGATGCCGAAGCCGTACGCGCCGAGCAGCATGAAGCCGGCCTGGCCCATGTTGAGCAGCCCGGTGTACCCGAAGTGCAGGTTGAGGCCGATCGCCGCGATGGCGTACGCCGCCGTCGTGGGGGCGATGAGCTCGGCGAGCGACTGGGTGAGGATTCTGAGGAACTCGTCCATGGTCGGTCTCCCTTCAGCCGATCCGCTCGCGGCGGCCGAGGATGCCCTGCGGCCTGATCAGGAGCACGAGGATGAGGATCACGAGCGCCGACGCGTACCGCAGGTCGCTCTGGATCACGAGGTTGGACAGCTCGACGACGAGGCCGATGAGGATCGACCCGACGAGGGCGCCGAACGCGGTGCCGAGCCCGCCGAGGGTCACCGCGGCGAACATCAGCAGCAGGAGCTGCACGCCGACCTGCCAGTTGAACGACCCGAACGAGATGCCCCACATGAGGCCCGCCAGCGCCGCGAACGCGGTGGCGAGGATCCACACGATGCGGACCACCTTGTCGGGGTCGATGCCGGTCGCCGAGGCGAGCGCCGGGTTGTCCGACACGGCGCGGGTGGCCCGCCCGAGACGGGTGCGCGTGAGGAACAGCGCGAAGCCGATCAGGCAGACGAGCGCGACCGCCATCGAGATCCACGACGTGGTGCTCAGCGTGATCCCGAGGAGGGTCAGCGGCCGCGGGTTGGCCGACAGGATGCGCTCGGACCCGCCGCCGATGAGGAGCTGGATGACGTACTGCAGGGTGATCGACAGACCGATCGACACGATCATCAGCTGCATCACGGGGGTGCCGCGGCGGCGTAGCGGCCGCCAGATCGCGGCGTCCTGCGCGAGACCGGTGAGGGCGCACAGCACGATGGTCAGCGCGCCGCCGAGCCAGATCGACATGCCCCACTGGTTGATGGCGATGAAGCCGAGCGCCGCGCCGAGGGCGAACTGCTCGCCGTGGGCGAAGTTCGACAGCCCGGTGGTGCCGAAGATGAGGTTCAGGCCGATGGAGGCGAGGGCGAGCAGCAGGCCGAAGCGGATGCCGGAGCCGAACTGCTGCCACACCTGGCCCCAGGTCAGGTCGCCCTCGGAGGCGTCGCCCTCCGGCGCGGTGCTCACGCCGTCGCCGTCGGTGGTGGTGGTGCCGTCCTCGGCGGGGGCGCTCGTGGAGGCGTCGGCCGACGGGCTGGCGTCGCTCTCGGCCGCTCCCCCGAGGAGGAAGGCCGCGCGGCCCGTGCCGCCGGTCTGGGCGACGACCTCCGTCGTCGTCTCCGCGGGCGGTGCCTGGCCGGCGGGGAGCGAGGACGGGTCGAGGGTGACCGTGTACCGGCCGACCTCCTCGACGGCGATCGAGATCCGGTCCGTGGTGGTGGTGATCGTCTCGTCGAACCCGCCCGGCCCGGTGATGGTGAGCTTTGCGTCCGCGACGGGGTCGCCCGCCTCGTCGACCACCCGGACGGCGATACAGGCCGTCGTGTCGTCGGGCTTGCAGTCGGTGGCGATGTCTGTGGCTGTGCTGGTGGTGCCGGCGGCTGTGGTGTGTGCCGCGCTCTGTGTCCCTGGACTCGCCTGCGCTGGTGGTAGGGCGAGCGCCAAGGGCGCGAGGGCGATCGCGAGTGCAGCCGCGGTGCGGCGCAGCACGATCCCCCTGGTCGGTCGGTCCGTCGTCATCGGCCGGGTCCTCCGTAGGTCGGTGTCGTTCCCCGGGCGAGCCCGGGGTACCACCCGCTCGCCCCGTCGATGCAGGGACACTAAAGGCCCCATGTATCCGCGGGGTTTCGCGAGCGTGCCGTGAGTGTAGCGACGAAAATGTGACCCACCTGACAGATCCAGGTCACAGTCCTGCATCACGCGGGTGGATCCTGGCCCGGCCCCGGTGGCACCTAGGCTGGCCGCGTGCCCGACGACCTGACGCCCGCCGCCGAACCCATCCCCACCTCGGGAGACGCCGCCCCGGCGGCCCCGGCCCCCACCTCGGACGACGCGCCCGTCGAGACCCCGGCGGACGCCCCGGCCGAGGCGCCCGTCGCGGAGCGCCGCCCGACGGTCCGCTCGCACCACGGCGACGACGTCGTCGACGACTACGAGTGGCTGCGCGACAAGGACTCGCCCGAGGTGCTGGCCCACCTGGCCGCGGAGAACGCGTGGACGCAGGCGCAGCTCGCGCACCTGGCGCCGCTGCGGCAGGACGTGTTCGACGAGATCAAGGCGCGCACGCTCGAGGCGGACCTGTCCGTCCCCGTCCGCATGGGCGGCTCCTGGTACTACACCCGCACCGAGGAGGGTCGGCAGTACCCGATCCACGCCCGCGTGCCGGCCGCGGGCGAGTGGGCGCCGCCGCGGATCGAGCCGGGCACGGTCCCGGCGGGCGAGCAGGTGCTGCTGGACCAGAACGCCGCGGCCGACGGCCACGACTTCTTCTCCCTCGGCTCGTTCGACGTCTCGGAGGACGGCGCCCGCTTCGCGTACGCCGTCGACACCACCGGCGACGAGCGGTTCACGCTGCGCGTGCGCGACCTGACGACGGGCGAGGACCTGCCCGACGTCGTCGAGGACACGTTCCCTGGCGCGGTGCTCACCCCGGACGGCCGGTACGTCTTCTACCCGACGGTCGACGACGCGTGGCGGCCGTACCGGGTGTGGCGGCACGAGGTCGGGACCCCGGCGGCCGACGACGTGCTCGTGCTCGAGGAGCCCGACGAGCGGTACTGGGTGGGCGTGGGCCTGACCCGGTCGCGCCGCTACCTCGTGGTCGAGCTGGGCTCGAAGACGACCAGCGAGGCGCGCGTCCTGGAGGCGGACGACCCGACGGGCGACCTCCGCACGGTCTGGGAGCGCCGCGACGGCGTCGAGTACACGGTGGAGCACGCCGTGCTGCCGACGGGCGACGACGGCCCCGGTACCGACGGGCGCGACGCGCTGCTCGTCCTGCACAACGACGGCGCGGAGAACTTCGCGCTCGTGACCACCGACGTCCCCGCGCCGGGCGCCGGCCCCCTCGACCCCGCGGCGGCGCGCGTCGTGGTGCCGCACGACCCGGACGTGCGGCTCGACGGCGTGGACGCGTTCGCCCACCACGTGGTGCTGAGCCTGCGGCGGGAGGCGCTGCCGCGCGTCGCCGTCGTCGACCTCGCCGACACCGCCCGCGCCACGCCGGACCAGCCGTGGACGGCGCGGGAGATCGACGTCGACGAGGCGCTGTTCTCCGTGGCGCTCGACGCGAACCCCACCTGGGAGCAGCCGCTGCTGCGGGTGCAGCACACGTCGTTCGTCACGCCCGCCACGGTGCTGGACGTGGACCTCGCCACCGGCGAGCGGCACGTGCGCAAGCGGCAGCCCGTGCTGGGCGGCTACGACCCGGCCGACTACGTGCAGCGCCGCGAGTGGGCCACGGCCGAGGACGGCACGCGGGTGCCGATCAGCCTCGTGTGGCGCAAGGACGCGGTGACGCTCGACGGGTCCGGCACCCGCGCGGAGCCCGCGCCGCTGCTGCTCTACGGGTACGGCGCGTACGAGACGAGCATCGACCCCTACTTCTCCGTGCCGCGCCTGAGCCTGCTGGACCGCGGCGTCGTGTTCGCCGTGGCCCACGTGCGCGGCGGCGGCGAGCTGGGCCGGCACTGGTACGACGACGGCAAGCTGGAGCACAAGGCGCACACGTTCTCCGACTTCGTCGCGTGCGGCCGCCACCTCGTGGAGTCCGGCTGGACGGCGCCGGAGCGCATGGTGGCCGACGGCGCCAGCGCGGGCGGGCTGACCGTGGGCGCGGCGCTCAACCTGGCGCCCGGCCTGTTCGCCGGCGTGCTCGCCGG
This sequence comes from Isoptericola sp. NPDC057653, assembly GCF_042799955.1. NCBI lineage: Bacteria > Bacillati > Actinomycetota > Actinomycetes > Micrococcales > Promicromonosporaceae > Isoptericola > Isoptericola sp. NPDC057653. The sequence continues at coordinate 735,419 of NZ_JBHVHP010000001.1, forward strand.
GGTGCCGTTCGTCGACGCGCTCACCTCCATGCTCGACCCGGCGCTGCCGCTCACCGTCGTCGAGTGGGACGAGTGGGGCGACCCCCTGCACGACGCGGAGGTGTACGCCCGCATGAAGGCCTACACCCCGTACGAGAACGTGCCCGACGACGCGTCCGCCTACCCGCGGGTGCTGGCCACCACGTCGCTGCACGACACCCGCGTGCTGTACGTGGAGCCCGCCAAGTGGGTGGCGCGGCTGCGGGCCGCCGGCGCGCCCGCGCTGCTGAAGATCGAGATGTCCGCCGGTCACGGCGGCGTGTCCGGCCGGTACGCCCGCTGGGAGGAGATCGCGTTCGAGCACGCCTGGACGCTCGACGTGCTCGGCGCCGCGCGGCGATGACCCGGCGGGGGTGAGATCTGGCGTGGCCGATCCCACACGGCGTCGCTGGAACGGCGGGCGCGTCCCGGACGTCGTACCGTCGCGGGGCCGGGGTCGTGTGGGCCCCGGTCTCGTCGTCGTGGAGCCGGCACCGTGCACGCACGTCCGGTCGTCTGGAGCTCGTGTGTCAGGGAACGCCACCACCAGGTTCGCCAACGTCTCGCTGCTGGCCGTGACCAGCCGCCTGCCCTCCGGCGTCCGGACCTCAGCGGAGGTCCAGGGGCGGCTCGCCCCGGCGCTGCGGAGGCTGCGGCTGCCCACCACGCTGCTGCAACGCGTGGCCGGGGTGCGCGAGCGGCGCGCGTGGGCCGCGGGCGAGGACGTGGACGACGCGACCGTCGCCGCGGGCCACGAGGCGCTGCGCGTGGCGGGCGTCGAGCCCGCCGACGTGGGCCTGCTGATCAACACCTCCGTGACCCGCCGGCACCTCGAGCCGTCCGTCGCGGTGCGGCTGCACCACGGGCTCGGGCTGCCGTCGTCTGCGGTGAACTTCGACGTCGCGAACGCGTGCCTCGGCTTCATCAACGGGATGAGCCTCGCGGCCGGGATGATCGACTCCGGCCAGGTCCGCTACGCCGTCGTCGTGGACGGCGAGGACGCCGACATCATCCACGACCGCACCATCGAGCGGCTGCTGCGCGAGGAGCGCAGCCGCGACGACTTCATGCAGGAGTTCGCGTCACTCACGCTCGGCTCGGGCTCCGCCGCCGCCGTGCTCGGCCGCGCGGACGAGCACCCCGAGGGGCACCGCGTGGTGGGCGGCGTGACGCGCGCCGCGACCCGGTTCCACGACCTGTGCGTGGGCAGCACCGAGGGCATGTTCACCGACGCGAAGGCCCTGCTCGACGGCGGCCTGGAGCTCGTCGTCGACGCGTGGAAGGACGCCGTCGCCGACTGGGACTGGTCGGGGATGGACCGGTACGTCACGCACCAGGTGTCGCGCGTGCACACCGACGCGATCGTCGAGGCCGTCGGCCTGGACCGCACCAAGGTGCCCACCACGTACGAGCGGCTGGGGAACGTGGGGCCGGCGTCCGTGCCGATCACGCTGGTGGAGCAGCAGGACACGCTCGCCGCGGGGGACCGCGTGCTGCTCATGGGCGTGGGCTCGGGCATCAACACCGCGATGCTCGAGCTCGCCTGGTGACGGGCGTCGTGACCCACCCCGTGCCCACCCTGCGCCCCGCCGACACCGTCCCGCCGGGCCTGCCCGGCCTCGACCCCCGGTACAGCCACGTGCTGACCGACGCGCGCGGCGGGTCGTGGCACTACCTCGACAACGGGCCGGAGCTCGCCGCGCGCGGCGTCGAGCCCGTCGGCACGGTGCTCGCCGTGCACGGCAACCCCACCTGGTCGTACCTGTGGCGGCGGCTGGTGACGGACGCCGTGGCCGCAGCCCGCGCGGGCGCCCCGGCCTGGCGCGTCGTGGCCGTCGACCAGCTCGAGATGGGGCTGTCCGGGCGGACGGGCGAGCATCGCCCGCTGGCGCGCCGCGTCGCCGACCTCGGCGCCTTCACCGACGCGCTGGGCCTGACGGGGCCCGTCGTGACGCTCGGCCACGACTGGGGCGGCGTCGTCTCGCTGGGCTGGGCCGTGGACCACCCCGACCAGCTCGCGGGCGTCGCGCTCCTCAACACGGCGGTGCACCAGCCCGACGACGCGCCCGTGCCGGCGCCGCTGCGGCTCGCGCTCGCGGGTCCCGTGCACCGGCTCGGCACCCGCACCACGCGCGCCTTCCTCGAGACCACGCTGGCGCTGGCCCGACCGCGGCTCGCGGCCGACGTGGCGGAGGCGTACCGCCTGCCCTACCTCGCCGCCGGCGAGCGCGACGGCATCGAGGGCTTCGTCGCCGACATCCCGGTCGACGACGCGCACCCCAGCGCGCCCGAGCTGGCACGCATCTCGGCCGGCGTCGCGCGCCTCGCCGTGCCCGCCGTCATGCTCTGGGGCCCGCACGACCCGATCTTCTCCGACCGCTACCTGGACGACCTGGCGCGCCGGCTGCCGCACGCGCACGTGCACCGGTTCGCCGGTGCCGGCCACCTCGTCGCCGAGGACGCGGAGTGGACACCGCCCGTGCTGGAGTTCCTGTCGGGGGTGCTTCCGGCGGACGGGCGGCCCGAGCTTCCCGACCCCTCCGCCTCGTCCGACCGCTCCCCGTCGTTCGTGCCGCTGTGGGCGGGACTGGACGCCCGGGCCGACGACCCGGGCCCTGCCGTGCTGGACATGACCACGGACGGCGCGGACGGCCGGCCGTTCACGGCGAGCTGGCGGGCGCTGGACCGGCAGGTGCGGCGCGTCGCCGCGGGCCTGCACGCGATCGGGGTGCGCCGGGGCGACCGGGTGTCGCTGCTGGTCGAGCCCGGCCCCACGCTGACCGCCCTGGTGTACGCGTGCCTGCGGATCGGCGCGGTGGTCGTGGTGGCCGACGCCGGTCTGGGTGTCCGCGGGCTGACGCGCGCGCAGCGGGGGGCGTGGCCGCGGTTCGTCGTGGCGCAGCGCAAGGGCCTGGCGGCCGCGCGGGCGCTGGGCTGGCCCGGGGTGCGGATCTCCGCCGAACCGCTCCCCGCCCCGGCGCGGCGCGCGCTCGGCGTGACGCACGAGCTCGTCGACGTCGCCCGCGCGGGCGAGGGCCGGGACCTGCCGCCCGAGCCCGGCCCGCACGACGAGGCCGCCGTGCTGTTCACCTCCGGCTCGACGGGCCCGGCCAAGGGCGTCGTCTACCGGCACGCCGAGCTGTCGGCCCTGCGCGACGCGCTCGCGGCGCACTTCGACGTCGGGCCCGGGACCGGCCTGGTCACCGGCTTCGCGCCCTTCGCGCTGCTCGGCCCCGCCCTGGGCACGCGGTCGGTGACGCCGCGCATGGACGTGTCCTCGCCGCGGACCCTCACGGCCCGCGCCGTCGCCGACGCCGTCCGGGCCTCCGACGCGCGCATCGTCTTCCTCTCCCCGGCCGCGATCCTCAACGTCGTGGCGACGGCGGACGCGCTGGACGACGACGACCGCGCCGCCCTCGGCCGCGTGCGCACGTTCCTGTCCACGGGGGCGCCGATCTCCGCCGCGCTGCTGGGCTCGGCCGCCGAGCTCATGCCCGCCGCGACCGCGCACACGCCGTACGGGATGACGGAGTGCCTGCTCGTCACCGACGTCACGCTCGACGGCATCCGGCAGGCCGCGGCGGCGCCCGACGACGGCGTCTGCGTGGGCCGGCCCGTCGGCGGCGGCGAGGTGCTGGTGAGCGCGCTCGACGCCGACGGCGCCGCGACCGGCGCGCCGTCCGCCGCGCCGGGCGTGCTCGGCGAGGTGCTGGTGCGCGCCGGCCACCTCAAGGAGCGCTACGACCGTCTGTGGCTCACGGACCTGGCCGCGGAGCGGGACACCCCGCCCGGGCGCTGGCACCGCACCGGCGACATCGGGCACCTGGACGACCAGGGCCGGCTGTGGATCGAGGGCCGCCTGTCGCACGTGCTGCGCACCGCCGACGGCCCGCTCGCGCCGGTGGGCCCCGAGCAGCACGTGGAGCGCGTCCCCGAGGTGCGGCGCGCCGCCGTCGTCGGGGTCGGCCCGGCCGGGCTGCAGCAGCCCGTGGCCGTGGTCGAGACCGTGGAAGGCGTGCGGCGCCCCGCGCTCGCGCCCGAGGCGCTCGCGGCCGCCGTCCGCGCGGCGTCGCCCGTGCGGCTCGCGGCCGTGCTGGTGGTGCCGCGGATGCCCACCGACGTGCGGCACAACTCCAAGGTCGACCGCGCCCGCCTCGCCGCGTGGGCGGACGGCGTGCTCACCGGCGGCCGCTGGGGGACGCCGTGACCGCCCGGCCGACCGTCCTCGTGACCGGCGCGTCGGGGCTGCTCGGCGGCGCGGTGGCCCGCGCGCTCGTGGCCCGCGGGGACGACGTGCGCACCCTGCAGCGGCGGCCGTCCGGCGTCCGGGGCGCGGCGGACGTGCTCGGCACCGTGACCGACCCGGACGTCGTCGCGCGCGCCGTCGACGGCGTCGGCGCCGTGGTGCACCTCGCCGCCAAGGTGTCGCTGGCCGGGGACCCCGCCGAGTTCCGCGAGGTGAACGTGGGCGGCACGCGGGCCCTGCTCGACGCCGCCGAGCGCGCGGGGGTGGCGCGGTTCGTCCAGGTGTCGTCCCCGTCCGTCGCCCACCTGGGGGCGTCGCTGGTGGGCGTGCCGGCCACGCCCGCGGACCCCGAGCGTGCCCGCGGCGAGTACGCGCGGACCAAGGCCGCGGCCGAGGTGCTCGCGCTGGGCCGGGACGGCGTCGGCGGCGGGCCCCGCGTGGTCGCCGTGCGCCCGCACCTCGTGTGGGGGCCGGGGGACACGCAGCTCGTGGAGCGCGTCGTCGACCGCGCGCGCCACGGGCGGCTGCCGCTGCTCGGGCACGGCGCGGCGCTCATCGACACCCTCTACGTGGACAACGCCGCCGACGGCATCCTCGCCGCCCTCGACCGCCTCGACGACGCGCCCGACGTCGTGGGCGGCCGCGCCTACGTGCTGACCAACGGCGAGCCGCGCACCGTCGCGGACCTGCTCGCCGGCATCTGCCGCGCCGCGGGCGTCACGCCGCCCGCGTGGCGCGTGCCCGCCGGCCTGGCACGGTCCGCGGGCGGGCTCGTCGAGGCCCTGTGGCGCGTGCGCCCCGGCGCCGACGAGCCGCCGATGACGCGCTTCCTCGCCGAGCAGCTGTCCACCGCGCACTGGTTCGACCAGCGCGCGACGCGCCGCGACCTGCGCTGGACGCCCGCCGTGGGCGTCGACGAGGGGATGGCGCGGCTGGCGGCCCACTACGTGGGGACGGCGCCCCCGGCGGCGTCGGCGAGGTCAGGGCCGCACGAGCCGTAGGGGCTGGGCGCCCGCGCGCACCGTCACGGTCTGCCCCCAGGTGGCGACCAGCCGGTCGTCCTCCATGCCGTCGCCGAAGACGACGAGCCGGTCGGAGGCGACGGTGAGCGCCACCTCGTCCCCGGGCTCCACCGTGCCCTCGGTGAGCGACGTGCCCGTGCCGGGCGACGGCCACGCCTCGCGCACGAACCAGCCGAGCCGGTCGTCCGTCCGGCCCGGTGCGGCGCGCCCGCCGCGGTCGTGCGCCAGCGACGCCCACCAGCCCGTGGCGCCGGTACCCGTCGCCACCAGCAGGCCCGACGACGACTGCCGCTCCGTGCCCGCCGCGCAGCGCAGCGCGTACCGCGCGCTCTGGTGCGACGGGTGGCCCACGAACACCTCGTTGAGCGCGGTGAGGCGCTGCCCGTCGTCGAGGTCCGCGCGCACCGTCGTGAGCGCGTCGACCGGCAGCAGGGCGGCGAGGTCCGGGGCGCCGGAGCGCGCCGGCGGCTCGCCGTCCAGGCCGCGGAGCAGGCGCGCGGCGGCCGCCACCGAGTGCCGCACCAGGACGCCCGCGTTGCTGCCGGGCTCGGGGTCGACGCCGAGCACCGGCTGGCCGTCCAGGTACTTCGCGACGTTCGCGACGAGGCCGTCCTGGCCGACCACCACGACGACGTCCTCCGGCGCGACCAGGAACCGCGACAGGTCGGCCCGCTCCACGTCCGCCCGCGCCCACCCGGCGGGCAGGGCCGCCACCACGGCGTCGCGGGCGGCCGCCAGCGTGTCGTGCCGCTCCTGCACCTCGGCGAGCGTGCGGCCCCGCGTGCGGAGGAAGAACTCCGCCTGGCCGCGGGTGCCGTGCCGGTCCAGCAGCTCGTCGAGCTCGGTGCGGCGGTGCACGACGACCGCCCGGCGGCGCAGCATCGTCAGGCCGCCGTCCGGGCCGGGGCGTCGCCGCCCAGCGCGCCGCCCACCAGGGTGCCCAGCACGCCGGTGAGCAGGTCCGGGGTGACGGTGAGGTGCTGCACCTCGGGCAACGACCGGGCGGCGTCCCGCAGCGCCAGGGCGACCAGCGTGCTCTGGCCGGCCTCCGCGTAGGCGGCCATCCGGGCGCTCTCGGCCGCCGCCTCCGCCTCGCCGACCGTGCGCACCTGCTCGGCCCGGGCGTCGGTCTCGAGCCGCGAGCGCTCCGCCCGCGCCCGGGCCTCGACCATCGCGGCCGCGGCCTGCTCCTCGGCCTCGCGGCGGGCGTTGGCGCCCTCCTGGGCGACGAGGCGCTCGCGGCGGGTGGCGAGCTCGATCTTGCTGGCCAGCTCGTTCTCGGCGATGGCGCGCTCCCGCTCGACGGCCAGCGCCCGGCGCTCGTACGTGGCCCGGTCGGCCTCGGCCTGCACGTGCTCGCGGGCAGGGGTCTGCAGGGCGCGCTCGACGTCCTTCTCGGGGCGGACGGCGAGGACCTGGACGCCGACGACGGCGATGCCGGTCGCGACGAGCCGCGGGTCGGTGGGCAGCTCCTCGGTGAGGAGCGCGCGGACGCGGGGCACCCCCGAGGTCATGGCCTCGGCGAGGGTCATGGCGGCGAGCACGTCGGTGGCGTGGCTCTGGGCGAGCTGGCCGACGATGGTCGTGACCTGGTCGCGGCCCGCGGTGCTGGTGGCGCCGTCGTGGGGGTCGACGGCGAAGTCGAGCCGCTGCGAGGCCGTGACGGGGTCCGCGAACCGGTAGGTGACGTTGGCCTGGACGGTGACGTCCTGGTGGTCGGCGGTCACGGCGTGGAAGAAGACGGGGAGCTCCTGGTCGTCCACGGGCACCTCGCTGAGCACCGACGTCGTGGGCCGGAACCAGAAGGCCTGCCCGACGCCCTCGTGGGCGACCCGGCCGCGGCGCAGGTGCACGACGTGCCCCGTGGGGCTGCCGAGGAAGTGCCGGGTCCAGGGGTAGCTGCGGACGGTGGCCATGACGGTCCTTCTTTCTCGTCAGAGTGACAATTAATTGATGTCACGCTGACGATAACCAGCGTCGCGAGTTCTCGTCAACCTGACGACAAAGCGGGTAGGGTGGCGGTCATGGGACGAGCGGACCAGGACGCACCGGCGCGCGACGGCGGCACGACGGTGCCCCCGGGCGCCGCGCTGCTGCCCGTGACGGTGGACGTCGTCGCCCTCACCGTGCGCGACCACGCGCTGCAGGTGCTCCTCGTCGAGCGCGGCGTCGACCCCTACCGCGGCGCGCTCGCCCTGCCCGGCGGGTTCGTGCTGCCGGGGGAGCGGCTCGCCGCCGCGGCCACCCGCGAGCTCGAGGAGGAGACCGGCGTCGTGCCGCCCGGGCACCTCGAGCAGCTCGGCACGTACGGGCCCCTCGGCCGCGACCCGCGCGGCCCCGTCCTGGCGGTGGCGCACCTGCTCCTGGCGCCCGACTTCGGCGTCGTGCGCCCCGGCTCCGACGCCGGCGCCGCGGCCTGGCACCCCGTCGCGGACCTGCTCGACGGCGCGGCGACCCTCGCGTTCGACCACGCGCGCATCCTGGCCGACGGCGTCGAGCGCGCCCGGTCCAAGCTCGAGTACTCCCCGCTCGCCACGGCGTTCTGCGGGCCCGAGTTCACCGTCGCGGAGCTCCGGCGCGTCTACGAGGCGGTCTGGGGGGTGCGCCTCGACCCGCGCAACTTCTCGCGCAAGGCCACCGGAACCCCCGGGCTGCTCGAGGAGACCGGCCGCTCCACCTCGGGCGGGGCGGGCCGCCCCGCGGCGCTCTACCGGGCCGCGCGAGGCGCCACCCCGGGCGGCCCCGACGACCGCGCCGAGCGGCCGGACGACGGCCCCGCGGTCGTCCCCGCCGTCATCGACCCGCCCCTGCTGCGCCCCCGCGACTGAGCCCGGGTGGGCCCGCGCGGGTCGGCCGCGCCACGCGCGACGTCGACACGCCGCCCCAAGATGAACAACAGGTGAACAGTCCCGGAACAGTTCACCGAACGGTCGACGGGCGGTCGAAAACCCTCAGGTTCACCCCCCACGATGGGTGGCGTGACCGAGACGCTTCTGCTCGCGCTCGTCGTCGTGACGGCCCTCGCGTTCGACTTCACGAACGGGTTCCACGACACGGGCAACGCGATGGCCACCTCCATCGCCACCCGAGCCCTCAAGCCCCGGACCGCCGTCGCGCTGTCCGCCGTCCTCAACCTCGTCGGCGCGTTCCTCTCCCTCGCCGTCGCCGCCACGATCGCCAAGGGCATCGTCGACGCGGGAGTCATCACGCTCCCCGTCGTCCTCGCCGGGCTGGTCGGCGGCATCGTCTGGAACCTCATCACCTGGCTGCTCGGCATCCCGTCCAGCTCCTCGCACGCCCTCGTGGGCGGCATGGTGGGCGCGGTGCTCGCCGCCGTCGGCACGTCGGGCGTGCTGTGGTCCGGCGTCGTCGCCAAGGTGCTGGTGCCCGCCCTCATCGCCCCCGTCGTCGCGATCGCGGTGGCCGGCCTCGGCACCTGGCTCGTGGCCCGCCTGACCCGCGGCGTCCCGCAGGACGTCACCAACCGCGGCTTCCGCTGGGGCCAGATCGGCTCCGCGTCGCTCGTCTCCCTGGCGCACGGCACCAACGACGCGCAGAAGTCGATGGGCATCATCCTGCTCGCGCTCATCGCGGGCGGCGCCGTCCCGGCCGACTCGGGCGTGCCGTTCTGGGTCATCATCAGCTGTGCCGTCGCCATGGCGCTCGGCACCTACCTGGGCGGCTGGCGCGTCATCCGCACGCTCGGCAAGGGCCTCGTCGAGATCGACACCCGCCAGGGCATGGCCGCCGAGACGTCGTCCGCCGCCGTCATCCTGCTGTCCAGCCACTTCGGCTTCTCGCTCTCCACGACGCACGTCGCCACCGGCTCCGTGCTCGGTTCCGGCGTCGGCATGCCGGGCGCCACCGTGCGCTGGAAGGTCGCGGGCCGCATGTTCGTGGCCTGGATGGTGACCCTCCCGGCCGCCGGCCTGGTCGGTGCCCTGTGCCACTGGCTCGAGTCGTCCATCGGCGGCACGGCGGGCACGCTCGCCGTCTTCGCGCTCCTGGTCGTCGTCTCCGCCGCGATCTGGATGGTGTCGCGCCGCAAGCCGGTCGACCACACCAACGTCAACGAGGCCTGGGACGAGGAGAAGGGCGCGTCCGTCGAGGCCGTCGCCGCCACCACGGGCGAGGCCGGCGGCGAGCGCGTCGCGCCGGTCCCCGCGGTCGCCACCGCGTCGTCCGTCGCCCCCGCCGTCGGGGCCGTGTCCTCCGTCGGCACCGCGTCGAACCAGAAGGTGGGAGCATGACCGACTTCATCGAGTGGGGCGCCCTCGGCCAGGTGCTCGTCGCCGGGCTGATCATCGGCGCCGGCATCCCCGCGCTGTTCGCCCTCGGGCTGCGGCTGCTGGCCGGCACCACCACGGAGGCCCCCGCGGCCGGCACCGCGTCGGACGCCGACGCCCCCGGCCCGCGCGTCATCGCCATCCCGCGCCCGTCGCCGGCCCGCCTCGCCGGCGCGATCGCCTGCATGGGCGTCGTGGTCGGCGCCATCGCCTTCGGCCTGGTCTTCCTGGTCTCCGGCGGCCACTGACCGTCCCCTCGAGGGGACCAGGTCAGCGGGCGAGGTCCTCGGCGGCGGCCGCGAGAGCCCGCGCGGCGCGCTCGTCGCCCAGGGCGGTGCACGCCGCGACGGCGGCGGCCGTGCGCGGCCCGGACAGGCCGGCGAGGGTCGTGCGCAGCACGTCGGCGTCGTGCACGGTGCCCAGCAGGTCCTGCAGGCCGCGGTGGCGGTCGGCGACGTCGGCGGCCCACCGGTCGGTCGCGGCGTCCCCCGAGGTGGCGAGCACCTCGGCGGCGTAGCGCGCGCGGCGCGCGGCCTTGCGCAGCCGGTGCACCGCCTCCGGCGCCGGGCGGGGGCCGTCCCACGGCTCCGCCCACGACACCACCGGTCCCGCGCGGCGCCGCACCCGCGCCAGCTCGTGCTCGACGCCCGGGCGCAACGCCGTCGCGGCCCCGGCACCCGGGTCGCCCGCCAGCGGCGGCGCGACGGCGAGGGCGTCCAGGCGCGCCGTGAGGTCCCGGCAGCGGGGCGACGCGAGCGCCTCCGCCACTCCCTCCCGTGCGTCGTCGTGCGCGGCCCGCAGCGCGCCGTCGAGCGCCACGATCCCCCCGCGCACCCGGGGGTCCGCCTCGACGAGGTCGGCGGCGAGGGTCGCGAGCCCCGCGCGCCGCACCTCGGCGTCGCGCGCCGCCCCGAGCGTGCGCACCCACCACGTCAGCGCGTCGAGCGTGCCGTCCTCCGGGTCCAGGAACGGCCAGAACGCGCGGAGGGTGCCCCGCAGCCGCCGGACCGCCACGCGCGCGTCGTGCACCGCCTCGGGCGCGCCGGGGCCCGAGGCCGCGACGCGCACGTCGTCGTGACCGCGCAGGATCGCCTCCGCCTGGGAACGGATCGCGTCGGTGAGCACCTCGCCGGCCGTGCGGGCCATGCTCGATCGTCGCCCCGCCGGAGGGCGCCCGCCCGCGGCGCAGGCTGGACGCGGGGGGGGGGGGGGGGGCGGCGGCGTGCTCAGGCGCGGGCGGCCGTGAGCGCGAGCGTGAACCCCCGCTGCACGAAGCTGCCCCCGGCGTCGTCGATCGCCGCCCCGAGCCCGTCCAGGACGGCGCGCAGCTGCTCGGCCGGCAGGCGCGTCGCGAGGCCGGTCGTGGGCACCCAGTCGAGCCACTCGTCGCGCGTGTACGTGCGCTCCCAGTCGAAGCGGTGCTCCCGGGGCTCGGCGAACCGGCCGCCGGCGCGCACCCCGTCGGCGGCCCGGGCGACCATCGGCGCGTAGCCGTCGATCGACGTCCTCGTCCCCGCCGTCGCCATCGGCGACCCCGGCAGCACCCGCGCGTAGACGGCCGCGAACGCCGCGGCGAGGTCCGGCGGCGGGTCGCCCGCGTTCCAGAACACGCTGAGCTCCCCGCCGGGGCGCAGGACGTCGGCGGCGCGCGCCGCCCCCGCGTCGGGGTCCACCCAGTGCCACGTCTGGCCGGCGGTCACGGCGTCGAACGAGCGCCCCGCCGGGTCCCACTCCTCGAACCGGGCGACCTCGACCTCGGTGCCGTCGCGCCGCGCGACCTCCGCCATCCGGTCGTCGACGTCCACCCCGAGCACGTCGCACCCGGCGGCCCGCAGCTGCCGCGCGACGATCCCCGTGCCCACCCCGACGTCGAGCACGCGCGGCGCCCGCCCCGCCGCCGCGACCCGCCCCGCCGCCGCGACCCGCCCCGCCGCCGCGACCCGGCCCGCCGCCGCGGCGACGGCCGCGATCAGCGCGTCCGGGTACCGCGGCCGGGCGCGGTCGTAGCGGTCCGCGTCGACGCCGAACGACGAGGCGACCTGGCGGAGCTCCGCCGGGTCCGGGACACCGGGCGCTGTGCTGGTCATCCCGTCAGCCAAGACCCGACCGTCGCGCCGCGCAACGGTGTTCGCGGCCGGCGGACCCGGGCGGCCGCTCGACGCTCGCCGGGGTCAGCCGGGGAGGTCGGCCTTGGCGGCGAGCACGCGGCGCGCGGACGCGTCGACCTTCTTCGCGAACGCCGGGTCCTTGCGGGCCTTCGCCACGAGGGCGTCCGCCATCGCGGGCGCGACGGACGGGTCGGCCGACGCGAGCACCAGGTCCACGCCCGCGTCGACGGCCTCGACGGCGCGCCGGCCGGGCGACCAGCCCTGCACCTGCACGGCGGCGGAGAGGTCGTCGGTCATGACGACGCCGTCGAACCCGAGCTCGCCGCGCAGGAGGTCGCCGACGACGACGGGGGAGAAGGCGGCGGGGGCGTCGGGGTCGATCTCGTCGTAGACGGCGGTGGACATCATCACGAACCGCGTTCCGGCGTCGATCCCCTGCGCGAAGACGTCGACGGACGGGTCGTCGCGGGTGGTGACGTCGTCGGTCACGTGGGCGGTGGTGTCCGTGTTGGACGTGACGCGGCCGAGCCCCGGGAAGTGCTTGATCACGGGCTCGACGCCGGCCGCGCGCTGCCCCGCGGCGAACGCGTCCGCGGAGCGCACCACGCTCTTCGGCGTGTACCCGTAGTTGCGGTGGAAGTAGCCGATGGGCGGGTTGTCCGCGGCGTCGGCCTCGTCGACCAGGTCCATCACGGGCGCGAGGTTGAGGTTCACGCCGGCGTCGGAGAGCTCGTCGCCCCACCCCCGCGCGCGCTCCCGGAGCGTGGCGGGCTTCCACGTGGCCTGCTCCGTGGCCTCCGGCATGTCGGAGAAGCCCGGGCCGCGCAGCACCTGGACCTTGCCGCCCTCCTGGTCGGTCGCCACGAGCAGGGGGGTGCCGTGCGTGGAGCGGGCCGAGACCAGCGCGGTGTACCGGTCCACGAGGTCGCGCGTGGCCTCGACGCCCGCGGTGCTGCGGCCGTGCAGGAAGACGTTGCCCACGTGGTCGTCGCGGATCGCGTCGGCGCTCACGGCGGCCGGGTCGCTCAGCGACACGCCCACCATGACCAGCTGGCCCACCTTCTGCCGCAGCGTCCAGCCGGCGAGCACGTCGTCCGGCTTCTCGGTGGCCTCGCCGGTGGGCTCGGGGCTGCCCGAAGCCGTCGGGGTGGGGCTCGTCGTCGCGGTGGGCGTCGGGGAGGGGGTGGGCGACGGCGGGGCGCTGGTCGCGGGCGGCGCCGACGACGTCCCGGGCGCCGGCGACGGCTCGCCCGCCGGGCCCGAGCAGGCGGCGAGGAGGGCTCCGGCGGCGAGGAGCGCGGCGAGGCGGGCGGCCCCGCGGCGGGGGGTCACGCCCGTCGGGCAGGGGCACCGTCGCGATGGGCGAGGGTGGCCAGCGCGTCCTGCCAGTGCGCCTGCGAGCTGCTCGCGTGCTGGGCCGTGTCGATGTTCTCCTGTCGCACGGACACGACGGTACCCGTCTCGTCCGCTTCGAGAAGAATGCGGATCTCGTGGTAGTTGTCCGGGACGTCAGCGAGCTCCGCCAGCGGCGAGAAGTGGGTGAAGTGCAGCAGCCGGGGGCGCTCCACGGCGATCACCACGCCCTTGTCGGCGAACTGGCGGCCGAAGAAGTGCCCCTCGAAGGTCACCGGGCTGCCGGGCTGGAAGTCCGTCTCGATGTTCGCGCCCAGCATCCACCGCGCGCCCGGGTGCATGAGCTCGGCCCACACCCGCTCGGGCGGCTGGGTCACGTGGATCGACGCCTCCGCGACGTGTGGGTAGCGGTGCGGGGACGCGCTGCTGGGGCTGGTCATGGGGGGTTTCCTTCCGCCGGCTCCGGTAGGTCTCGACCCTATCCCCGGGGCTGGGCGGGTGCCCCGTCGCGGGCGAGCTCGCGCACGAGGCCGAGCACGTCGTCGACCGACTGCGCGGGGTCGGTCACGGGCGCCTGCACGTGCCGCACGACGCCGGCCGGGTCCACGAGGAGGGTGACCCGCTTGAGCCGGTCCGCGCCGCCCGCCCGGAACAGGGGCAGCCGCAGCGCGGAGGCGGCGAGGCCGTCCTGGTCGGACGCGAGCAGGTAGGGCAGGTCCGCGTGCGCGGCGAACGCCGCCTGCTGCTCGGGGTGCTGGGTGCTCACGCCGAGCACCCGCGCGCCCGCGGCGTCGAGGTCGGCGTGCCGGCGTCCGTAGGTGACGCACTCGAGCGTGCAGCCGCTGGTGCCGGGCACGTCGCCCCAGTGGGGCGGGTACCCGTGGGTGCCGGGGGCGTAGGCGCCGGGGAAGAAGAACAGCGCGGTCCAGCGGTCCGGGTCGACGAGGTGCACGGTGGAGCCGTCGTGGGCGGCGAGCGCGACGTCGGGCACCCGCGTGCCCTCCAGCGCGCGTGCGCGGGCGAGGTCGCCGTCGCCGAGGTCGCCGCTCAGCGTGCCGTCCCCCATGACGAACCGCGTGCCCCACTCCTGCAGGGCGAGCAGCACGGGGAGCAGCCCCTCCCCGCGCGCCGTGAGCCGGTAGTCGTGGCGGGGCGGCCGGTCGGAGTAGGGCACCTTCTCGAGCACGCCGTGCTCCACCAGCGACCCGAGCCGCTCGCTGAGCGCCCGTCGAGACAGGCCGAGCTCGCGGTCGAAGCCCTCGAACCGGGTGATGCCGGCGGCGGCCTCGCGGACGATCAGCAGGCTCTGCCAGTCGCCGACGACGCCGAGGGACTGCGCGATGCCGCACGAGCTGTCGACAAGGTCCTCGCGGCGCATGGTGGTCATCCTCTCGCCGGGCCGGGGTGTGCGTCCATCCCGCGTCGTGGAGTAAGTTCCATTCTGGAACTTACCAACGACGGCGCCGCACCGCCTGTTCCCGGCGGCGCCGTCCCGCAGCGAGGAGGTGGCCCGTGGCCACGAGTGCACGGCCGTTCTGGACCTACTGGGCCGCGAGCACCACCAGCGGGGTCGGCACCGCGGTCACCGCCGTCGCGCTGCCGCTCACGGCGGTGACCGTGCTCGACGCCGGACCCGTGGAGACCGGCGTGCTGGCCGCGTCGTCGTACCTCGCCTGGGTGGTGCTCGGGCTGCCGGCCGGCGCGATCGTGCACCGGCTCCCGCTGCGCGCCACGCAGGTCGTGGCCGACCTGGTCCGGGCGGCGGCGGTCCTCGCGCTGCCGCTCGTCTGGTGGCTGGGCGAGCTCTCGCTGACCCACCTCGTCCTCGCGGCGCTCGCGGTCAACATCGCCGAGGTGTTCTTCTTCACCGCCAACACCACGTTCCTGCCCACCGTGGTGCCGCAGCACGAGCTGACCAGCCGCAACAGCCTCGTCTCCGGCACGCAGGCGGCCACGCAGCTCGGCGGCCCGTCGGTCGCCGGCCTCCTCGTGCAGGCCGTCGGGGCGGTGCCCGCGCTGCTGGTCGACGTCGCCTCGTACGTCGCGTCCGCGCTGCTGCTGCGGCGCCTGCCCGAGCGGCGCGAGCCGGCCCCGGGCGACGGCGAGGCGCGCCCCGGCATGGGCCGGATGATCGCCGAGGGCTGGCGGTTCGTCGTGCGGCACCCCGTCATGGCGCCGGCCACCTGGTGGGCCTGCGCGGTGAACCTCGTGTGCGGCGTCCAGGCCGGCCTGTTCGCCCTCTACCTGGTGCGCGACCTCGACGCCCCGCCCGCGATGGTCGGCGTGCTGCTCGCCGCCGACGGCGTCGGCTCGCTCCTCGCCGCGGCCGCCACGCCGTGGCTCGTGCGCCGGTTCGGGTCGGCGCGCGTGCTGCTGGTCGACGGGCTGTTCGGGTTCGCCGGTGCCCTGCTGATCCCGCTCGGGGCCGGCACCCTCGGCTGGCTGTGCTTCGCCCTCGGGACGCTCGTGTTCGGCGCGTCCGTGGTGCCGGGCAGCGTCGTGACGCGCACCTACCGCCAGGTGGCCAGCCCGCCCGCGCTGCTGTCCCGCGTGATGGCGACCGTCCGGTTCGTGTCCTGGAGCATGATCCCGCTCGGCTCGCTGGCGGCCGGCGTGCTCGCCGCGCACGTGGGCAGCCGGGCCGTGCTGCTCGGCTCCGCGTTCGTCCTGCTGCTGGGCCCGCTCATCGTGGGCCTCAGCCCGGTGCGCCGGCTGCGCGACCTCGAGGACTTCGAGACGCCGGCGGAGCTGGTGCCGGCCTGAGGCCGACCGATCTCAGGCCAGGGCGTCGGCCGCCGCGGCGACGAACGCGTCGACCGTCTCCGGCGTGGTGTCCCACGCGCACATGAGCCGCACCTCGACGCGGCCGGGCGTCTCGCCGCCGGCCCAGTCGTAGAAGCGGGCGACGGCGCGCAGCCGGTCGGCGGCGTCGCGGGGGAGCGTCGCGAAGACGGCGTTCGCCTCCGTGGGCCGTGTGACGCGCACGCCGTCGTCGTCCGAGCCGGGCAGGGCCTCGAGCCCCGCCCGCAGCCGGTCCGCCATCGCGTTGGCCTGCGCGGCGTTGCGGTGCCACAGCGGCTCCGTGTCGCCAGCCGTGTCGCCCGCCTCGCCGAGCAGGGCGAGGAGCTGCGCGGAGACGAACCGCGTCTTGGACGCGAGCTGCATCGTCGCCTTGCGCAGGAACGGCACCGCGGCCGACGCCGCCTCCCGGGCGCGGGCGGACGCGGCGTCCGGTGCGTCGTCGGGCCCGAGGACGAGGACGGCCTCGCCGAGCATGCCGCCGTTCTTCGCGGCCCCCAGGGACACGACGTCCACCCCGGCGTCGGTGGTCAGGGCGCGCAGCGAGCAGCCGAGCGCCGCCGCCGCGTTCGCCAGGCGGGAGCCGTCCACGTGCACGGCCATCCCCAGGTCGTGCGCGACGTGGGTCAGCGCGCGCAGGTCGTCGAGCGCGTACACGGTGCCGAGCTCGGTGGACTGCGTCAGGGAGAGCACGGCGGGGTGGGCGCGGTGCACGTCGTCGCGCTGCCCGGCCCACCGGGCCACGTCGTCGGGCGTGATCCGGCCGTCCACGGACGGGCAGGCGAGCAGCTTGAGGCCGCCCACCCGCTCGGGCGCGCCGTTCTCGTCGGTGTTGACGTGCGCGACGTCGGAGACGACGACGCCGCCCCAGCGCGGCGACAGCGCGGTGAGCGAGACGACGTTGGCCCCCGTGCCGTTGAGGACCGGGAAGGCGAGCGCGCCCGCGCCGAACACCTCGCGCACGCGGGCGTCGAGGCGCGCCGTCCAGGGGTCGTCGCCGTACGCGACGGCGTACCCGTCGTTGGCGGCCGCGACCGCGGCGAGCACCTCCGGGTGCGCGGGCGCGTAGTTGTCGGAGGCGAACGGCGGCAGGGTGCGGGGGGCGGTCACGCGCCCCAGGGTACGGCCGTCACCGGGGAGGTCCCCCGGTGCCGTCGGCGGGGGCGCCGGGCAGCTCTCCCGTCGACTCGCGCCACACGATGCGGTGGATCGGCGAGCCGGGACCCGGCCGGGGCTCGCCGCGCATCGTGGCGACCAGCGTGCGCATCGCGGCCCGGCCCGCCTCGGGGAAGTCCACGTCGACCGTGGTGAGGGAGGGCATCATCAGCGCCCCCATCTCGAAGTTGTCCCAGCCGGTGACGACGAGGTCCTCCGGCACCGACCAGCCGCGCTCGGCGGCGCCGCGCACCACGCCCGCGGCGAGGTAGTCGTTCGCGGCGATCACGGCCAGGGGCGCCGCGTCGGCGGGGATCTCGGCGACCGCGCGGCGCGCGTCGTCGCCGGACCACGATCCACCGACGACGCCGACGGACACGACGTCGCCCGTGGCGGGGTCCGCGGCCGCGCGCGCGACCGCCGCCAGGTAGACGTCGTGCCGGGCCCGCGCGGAGGCGAACTGGTCGGGGCCGCCGACGTGCACGAAGCGGCGGTACCCCGCGGCGACGAGCGTCCCGACGAACACCTCCACGGTGCTGGCGTCGGCCAGGTCGCCGAGGCTGCGCATCTCCTCGTCGAACGTCGCCTCGGCGACGACCGGGGTGCCGCCGTCGTCGGCCGCGCCCGGGGCCGGGTCGGTCAGCACCTCGGGCAGCACGGGCACCAGGGTGAGGACGCCCTCGTACTGGCCGCTCGCGGCGAGCTCGCGCACGCGGGCGGTCCGCTGCTCGACCGTGCCGTCGACGGTGTGCGTCTCCATGACGTACCCCGCGGCCTCGGCCACCTCGCCGGCCCCGGCGAGCAGCCGGAGCTGGTGATCGAGCGTGGCCCCCGTGACCACGGCGAGCCGCCCGGACCGCCGCGTGCGCATGGACCGCGCGGCGAGGTTGGGGCGGTAGCCGATGGACCGGGCCACCTCCAGCACGTGCTCGCGGGTGGCCGCCGAGATCGTGCCGCGCCCGGTGAGGGCGTAGGACACGGCCGCCTGCGACACCCCGGCGAGGCGCGCGACGTCGCGGCTGGTGGGCGGGCGGGACATCGCCACAGTATGACCTCCCTCGTCCTTCGCCTTGACAGGGCTGCGGCCCGCAGCCAGGCTGTTCACCGCATGATACGTATCATGCCTGACCGCCAGCTCGTTCCATCGGAGGAACCATGCTCACCATCGGGATCGTCGGCACCGGCGGCATCGCCCGCGCCCACGTCGCCGGTTATCAGCGCTTCGGCGACGAGTGCGAGATCGTCGCGCTGTGCGACCCGGCGCCCGGCCGGGCCGAGGCCATGCGCGCGGAGCTCGGGCTCGAGGGTGCCCGCGTCTACGAGGACGCCGCCGAGATGCTCGCCGCGGAACAGCGGATCGGACGCCTCGACCTCGTCAGCGTCGCGACGCCGCCGTCCACGCACGCCGCGCTGTCCGTCGCCGCCCTCGAGGCCGGCGTCGACGTGCTCGTCGAGAAGCCGATGGCGCCGTCGCTCGAGGAGTGCGACGCCATGATCGCCGCGGCCGAGAAGCACGGCCGGCTGCTGTCCGTCGTCGCCCAGAACCGCTTCCGCGACGACATCGCCACCCTCAAGGAGGTGCTCGACTCCGGCCTCGCCGGGCCCGTCACGCACGCCCAGGTCAGCTCGGCCTGGTGGCGCGGCACCGAGTACTACGACCTGTGGTGGCGCGGCACGTGGGAGAGCGAGGGCGGTGGCTGCACCCTCAACCACGCCATCCACCACCTCGACATGACCCTGTGGATGCTGGGCTCGCCGAAGGCCGTCACGTCGGTCCTCACCAACGCGGCGCACGAGAACGCCGAGGTCGAGGACCTGTCGGTCAGCGTGCTGCAGTACGACCGGGCGCTCGCCGAGGTGACCGCGTCCGTGGTGAGCCACGGCGAGGAGCAGGCCATCGTCGTGCAGGGGCGCGACGCGCGCGTCTCGCAGCCGTGGAAGGTCGTGGCGGAGACCGCGAACCCCGCCGGGTTCCCGACCAAGGAGGGGGACGCCGAGCGCGTCGCCGCGATCGAGGCGGTGGCCGCGGCGCACCGCCCGCTGGAGCACACGGGCCACGCCGGGCAGATCGGCGACATGCTCGCCGCGGTGCGCGAACGCCGTCGCCCCGCCGTCACCGGCGAGGACGGCCGGCGCGCCATCGAGCTGGTCACCGCGATCTACGAGGCGGGCGTCGAGCGCCGCACCGTGGACCTGCCGCTGAGCGCCGACGACCCGTACTACCGCACCGGCACGCTCGTCGAGCGCGCCCCGCACTTCTTCTCCAAGACCGCGTCCGTGGGCGAGCTGCCCGGCAAGATCATCGTGGGGGCCAAGGCATGAGCGCGAACCCGACCGGCGGCGCCAGCGGCGCCGCGTACGCGCCGGAGCCGGTGCCGGCTCCCGTGGTGGAGCCGGGCGAGTTCGTCTTCGCCGCGACGAGCCTCGACCACGGCCACGTGTACGGCATGTGCGAGGGCCTCGCGGGCGCCGGCGGCACGCTCAAGTGGGTCTACGACCCCGACCCGGCCAAGGTCGAGACGATGCGCAGGAAGTTCCCGGACGTCCGGGTCGCGCGCAGCGAGGCCGAGATCCTGGACGACGCCGAGGTGCGCCTCGTCGCGGGCGCCGCGGTCACCTCCGAGCGCGCGCCGCTGGGCCTGCGGGTCATCGAGGCCGGCAAGGACTACTTCACCGACAAGGCGCCGCTGACGACGCTCGAGCAGCTCGCCGCCGCCCGCGAGGCGACGGCGCGCACGGGCCAGAAGTACGCCGTCTACTACTCCGAGCGGATCCACGTCGAGGCCGCCGTGCTCGCCGAGCAGCTCGTGGACCGCGGGGCGATCGGCCGGGTGCTGCAGGTCATCGGCCTGGGCCCGCACCGGCTCGGCACCGGCCGCCCCGACTGGTTCTTCGAGAAGGACAGGTACGGCGGCATCCTGTGCGACATCGGGAGCCACAACTTCGACCAGATGCTGCACTACGCGGGGGCGAAGGACGCGGAGATCAGCCACGCGGCGATCGCCAACTACCACCACCCGGACCACCCGGAGCTGGACGACTTCGGCGAGGCCGGCATCGTCATGGACAACGGCGCCACCGGCTACGTGCGCGTCGACTGGTTCACGCCGGACGGGCTGAGCACGTGGGGCGACGGCCGCACGATCATCCTCGGCACCGACGGGTACGTCGAGCTGCGCAAGTACGTCAACGTCGGCACCGGCGAGGGCGGCGGGCACGTGTTCCTCGTCGACGGGAAGGGCGAGCACCACCTGGTCGCGAACGGCCAGGTCGGCTTCCCCTACTTCGGGCGGCTCATCCTCGACTGCCTCGAGCGCACCGAGAACGCGATGACGCAGGAGCACGCGTTCAAGGCCGCCGAGCTCAGCGTCCTCGCGCAGCAGCAGGCGCGGGTGCTCACGCCCTGACCCGACGAGCCCGACCCTGCCCCACGTCGTGGGGCAGGGTCGGAGGGCGTCGCCCGTCAGTGGCCGTGCCCGTACGACCTGGGCAGGTCGATCCGCACCAGGTGGCCGTCCGGCGGCGCGTCGTCCGCGGGCAGCGCGTTCGTGGTGGCCAGGAGGTCGCCGTGGTCCCACTCGAGCCCGGCGGGCAGCGGCGTCTCGACCACGGTGCGGTTCCCGTGGTGCGTCACCCGCGTGATCCTGCCGCCGAACAGCTCGGCGACGTACACGTCCCCCCGCGGCGAGACCGCGACGTTGGTGGCCCCGGCGAAGCCCTTCGCCACCCGGTGCACCGAGCCCCAGCGCGGGTCCACCGTGTAGACGGCGCCCCGGGCCCCGAGGCTCGCGTCCTCCGGCCCGCCCGGCAGGGTGGTCACGTAGAGCTTGCCGTGCGGCCCCACCTCGACGTCCGTGGGGACGGGCTCGAACCAGTAGGTCAGGCCGACGGCGCACTCCGGGATCCCGTTCGCGGCGGCGGCCTCGGCCGTCACCACCGCGGGCTGGGCCGGCAGCACCGCGACGGTGCGTACCCGGCCGCGCTCGCTCACCGACACGATCGCGTTCATGCCGGCGTCGGCCACGTAGGTGGTGCCGTGCTTGGTCGTGGTGCCGTACGGGTGCGAGTCCTCGAGGCCCTTGTACCTCCCGGGCATGTCCGCCGGGAACTGGTCCAGGCAGGACTTCGGGGCGTGGCGCAGGCCGTAGGTCACGTGCCCGTCCGGGTTGTGGGCGTTCTCGAAGGCCCGCAGGTCCGCGACCTGCCGGGCCTGACCGACCGGGTCGCCCTTCCGGTCCACGCGCAGCTTCCAGAGGCTGGAGCCGATGGGCTCCTGCGGGCCGCTGAGCACCGTCTGGGTGAAGGTGACCGTGCGGCCCTTGAACGACACGCCACCGACCTCGTTGCCGCCGGAGGAGTAGATCACGTCGGTGGAGCCGTCCCGGGCGACGTTCGTGAGCAGCCCGGCGAAGTTCTGGGTGACGAAGGTGTGGCCCCGGGGACCTGCGGCGAGCGTCAGCGGGGAGACCAGGCCGGAGGCGATGGTCGTGACGGTCGGCGGGCGGGGCGTGGGCTTGCCGTGCGCGACGGCGGGGGTGGCGGCGAGCAGCAGCGCCGACGTTGCTGCGGCCACCACGGTGAGGACGCGTCTCATGGGTGCTCCAAGGTGCTGCCCGGCTCGCGACCCGTCGCGCGAGGCGCGGCGGCGGGCCGGGCTCGGTGGACTGGCGGGCCGGCGGGTCGAGGCCGTCGGCGGTGGCGCGCGCCGCACGTGCGACGGGTGCGAGGGACCGGCTCCGGGCCGGTCGGGTCCCTGCGCTCGGCGGGCACGACATGCTCCACGGCGAGCACAGCACTCCCCACCCTGCACCCGACCCGCGAGCGGTCGCCACACGCGGGCCGCGGTGCAGCGGGTGAGAAATCCGTATGGATGCCCAGGTCAGCGGCCTGCGACGGTCGTCGCGGGCGACGGTCAGCGGGTCGCGACGTCCACCCAGACGAGCCGGTGGTCGCTCGACGGGAACGGGTAGACGCCCGTCAGCCGCGACAGCGGGTCCGCCTGCGCGGGCCAGAACACCCCGGCGTCGCGCACCCTCAGGCCCTTCGACGGCAGCACGTAGTCGGCCCTCAGGTTGCCGGGTGCGGCGTCGGAGAAGTCCGCGGTGTCGAGGGCCGGGTCGCCCCAGTGGGTCGCGTTGGCGCCGCCCTGCAGGGTCGCCGCCTCGATCGCGCCGGCCGACGTCGGCCGCGGGTCCGTGATGCGCGGGTTGTCCAGCAGCTGGTCGATCGCCATGTTCACGGAGTCGCCGTCGAGCGGGTCGGCGTTCTGGTCGCCGACGACGACGAACCGCTCGCCCGGCTTCAGGCCGCCGCGCCCGCCCTCGTCGTCGTAGATGTAGCGGGACGCGACGCCGGGTGTCACGTAGTCGGCCCAGAAGCGGATCTCGTCGTGGTTGCGGCGGCCGTTGCGGTCCTCCGGGCCGTCGAACGTGGGCGGCGTCGGGTGCGCGGCGAGCACGTGCACCGTCCGCTTCCCCACGCGCACCGGCACGTCCCAGTGCGACTTGCTCGAGAGCCGCACGACGTCCAGCTCGGCGGGGGAGTACCAGTCGTCCGGCTCCGCCGTCGCCGGGTCGTCGGGCAGCAGCGCGCCCGGCATGTCCTTCCACAGGAACTGCTGGAACGTGCGCACGTTCCTCGTGTCGATCGGGTACTTCGACAGCACGACCATGCCGTACTGGCCCTCGAACTCCCCGAAGCCGAACGCGTCGTTGCCGCCGCCCACGGTGCCGTCGTTGTCGAGGTCGAAGCCGCTCGGGACCCCGGTGTTCGACGGCGCGGTGTACGCGTAGCGGTAGCGGACCGGGTCGGCACCGCCCTGCGGCACCTGCAGGTAGTTCTCGCGGAACAGGTCCACGCCGGCGTGCGCGGCGTCGTAGTCGAACTCGTTGAGCAGCACCACGTCCGGGTCCGCGCGCTGGATGACCTCCGCGACCGTGCGCGCCTGCGCGTCGTCGCCCGTGGACAGGTCGGCCTGCAGCTCGCCCTCCGTCGCGCGGTTCAGCGACAGGTTGTAGGTGGCGACGCGCAGCGGGGTGCTCCCGCTCCCGCCGTCGTGGCCGTGCCCGTGGCCGGTGCCGCCGGCGCTCGCCGCCAGCGGCGTGACGGCGAGGCCCGCACCGAGGGCGAGCGCGGCCGCGGCGGTCACGGTGCTGCGAGCGGCGGTGCGACGGGTGGCGGCGCGGGCTTCGGGGGCGCGGCGGCGGGAGGTCATGGAGGCCACGGTAGGGAGCGGGGCGGCCCGGGGGAAGGGCGCCACGGCGACCTGTGGATGAACGCCAGGTTCGCGGGTGACGGGCCGGGTCCGGATGGGCCCGCCGCCGCGGCTAGGGTCGGTCGCATGGGAGTCCTCTCCGCCCGCGGGCCCGCGATCGTGCTCGAGACCGACCGCCTGCGGCTGCGCCCGTGGCGGGTCGAGGACGCGCCGGTCCAGCGGGAGCTGTGGGCGGAGCGCGACCCTCGCGTCCCCGAGCACCGTCGGATCGACGCCGCCGGGCGGCCCACCCTCGAGGACGTCGAGGCCTGGGTCCGCGACGGCGCCCGGCCGCCGGCGCGCGGGCTGCTGGCCGTGGAGGTCGTGGCCACCGGCGAGGTCGTCGGGTACTGCGGCCTGATCGACGGCGACGCCGGCACCGGGGACGAGCCGGAGCTGGCGTTCGAGCTGCTGCGCCGGACGTGGGGCCGCGGGTACGCGACCGAGGCGGCCCGTGCCGTCCTCGGCTGGGCGCGGGAGTCGGGCTGCGCCCGGGTGTGGGCCACCGTGCGCGACTGGAACACCGCCTCGCGCCGGGTGCTGGCCAAGGTGGGCTTCGTGGCGAGCGGCCGCGTGGAGGCGGACGCCGTGCACGGCGACTCGCTGCACCTCGTGACCGACCTGACGGCGGGACCGGCCGGGACGGTCTGACGCTGCCGGTGTCGGGGGCGGGGAGCAGGGTGGGGGGCATGACGCACACCTACCCGCACGGTGTCCCGAGCTGGATCGACCTGGAGGTGGCCGACGTCGACGCCGCGCTCGCGTTCTACGGCGCGCTGTTCGGCTGGTCGTTCACCGAGAAGCTGCCGCCCGGCGCGCCGGGCCGCTACGTCGTCGCGTCGCTCGACGGCACGGACGCCACCGCCGTCGCGGCGTTCGCGACGCCGGACCCGGGGGCGCCCGCCGAGGGCGCCGTGGCGTGGAACACCTATCTCGCGGTGGACGACGCGGCCGCCGCCGCGGCGCGGGTCGCGGAGCTCGGCGGGCAGGTCGTGACGCCGCCCGAGCCCGTGGGCCCGCCGGGGTCGGTGGCGGGCACGATGGTCCGCTTCCGCGACCCGCAGGGCGCGCCCGGACGGCTCTGGCAGGCGGGCACCCGGCCGGGGGCCCAGGTGGTCAACGCGCCGGGCACCTGGAACTTCAGCAACCTGCGCACGCCCGACGCCGGGGCGGCGCTCGCGTTCTACGGACCGCTGCTCGGCTGGGCGGTCGACCCGGAGCTCGCGATCGGCATGGCGCGCGTGCCCGGGTACGGCGACCACCTCGCCGCGACGTCCGACCCCGACATCCACGACCGGCAGGCGGGATTCGCCCCGCCGGGCTTCGCCGACGCCGTCGCCGGGATCGAGCCCACCGACGGGCCCGCGCACTGGTCGATCGTGTTCGCCGTCGCCGACCGGGACGCGGCCGCCGAGGCCGCGCGGCGCGCCGGGGGCGCCGTGGTCTCCACGGACGACAACGCGTGGGTCCGCGCCGTCACCGTCCGCGACCCGTTCGGCGCCGAGCTGGTGCTCTCCCAGTTCGCACCCCAGGGCGCCTGACCGAGGGGGCGACCTCAGGGGCGGCGCGCCTGCACCCACATCACCGGCGTGTCCATGAACGTGGCGCGGTCCACCTCGCGCGCGTCGGCGAGACCTGCGTCGGTCAGCAGCCGCTGGATGCCGCCGTCGGCGTTGTCCTCCCGGTGCTGGTTCACGCCGATCTCGTGGTGCCGGTGGCCGTCGTGCCCGCGGTCGCGCGCGTCGCCGTGGCCGGAGCCGTGCCCGTGCCCGCCGCCGTGCCCGCCGCCGTGCCCGCCGCCGTGCCCGCCGCCGTGGTCGTGTCCCGGGGCGTCGAGGTCGGCGATCGTGACGAGCCCGCCGGGGCGCAGCACGCGCCCGAGCTCGGCGGCGAACCGCCGCTTCTCGTCGAGCGGCACGTGGTGCAGGGCGAGCGAGGAGACGACGTGGTCGACGCTCGCGTCCGCGGCGGGCAGCCGGTCCGCGAAGCCGCGCACGAGCGTGAGGGAGCCGCGCCGCCTGACCCGTCGTCGCCGCGCCTTGCGGGCCGCGCGGCGCAGCGCCGCGCCGTCCGGGTCGACGCCGGTCACGGCCGCGTCCGGCACCTCCCGCAGCACCGTGAGCGCCAGGTTCCCGGTGCCGCAGCCGACGTCGAGCACGTGCTGCCCGGGGGCGATCCCGGCCAGCTCGACCGTGCGGCGGTGCAGGCGCCCGGCGCGGCGCCACCAGCTCTGCACGTCGTACCAGGGCATCTTCCACGCGCTGCTCATGCCGGGCAGGTACGCCCGGTCCGTCTCGTCCGGCCGCACGTCGTCGAACAGCCGCACGCCGGTGCGAGCGCCTCCTGCCGAGCTCTCCATCCCCGGCACGCTACCGTGCGCGCGCCGGGCGCCCGATACGGTCGGGGCATGTCCCGCACCCCGCACCTGCTCGCCGCCGGGCTGGCGGCGACCCTGACCGCCGCCGGTGCGTTGCACCTCGCCCGCCCCCGGGTCTTCGAGGGGCTGATCCCGACTGCCCTCGGCTCGCCGCGCGCCTGGGTGTACGGCAGCGGCGTGGCCGAGCTCGCGTGCGCCGTGGCGGTCGCGGTGCCCGCCACCCGGCGGGCGGGCGGGCTCGCGACGGCCGCCCTGTTCGTGGCGGTGTTCCCCGGGAACGTGAAGATGGCGCTCGACTCCCGTCCCGGCGCCCGCGCGTGGGCGCGCCGCCCCGCGGTCGCCTGGGGGCGCCTGCCGCTGCAGGTCCCGCTCGTCGCCTGGGCCTGGCAGGTCTCCCGAGGCGTGTGACACCACGTCGCGCAACTCGTGACACCAAACCTCTTGCGGTGACACCACGGTGGTGTCATAGTGGAGCCATGGACCTCACGAGATACGTCGACGAGCTGCAGCGGCAGCTCGGGACCGCAGCCGCCGCGGGCGGCGACGAGGCGAGGGAGCTCGCCGGTCGCCTGACCGCTCCGCTCGACGCCGCCGCTCGCCTGGTGCTCCTCGAGGCCCTCTCGAACGCGGCGGGCGAGATCTCCGCGGAGCTCGCCCCGGGGTCGGTCGACATCCGCCTCCGTGGCGGGTCGCCCGAGTTCGTCGTCACCGTCCCCCGGGTCTCGGCCGAGGCTTCGGCCCCGGAGCCCGGCGCGGACGCGGCGCCGGCCGCGCCCGCCCCGGAGCCGGAGGGCGGCGCCACCACCCGCACCACGCTCCGCCTGCCCGACCACCTCAAGTCCCAGGTCGAGGTCGCCGCCGCCCGCGACGGCATCTCCGTCAACACGTGGCTCGTCCGCGCGGTCGCCGTCGCGCTCGAGCAGTCCACCGGACGCCCGGCCGCGCAGGCCCGTCCGCAGCAGCGCGGCTCCGGCCGCGTCACCGGCTGGGTGCGCTGATCCCCTCGCGACACCACGCCGCTCCGCCGTCCCACCCTCCCTGACACCACGCCGACACCATCGTTGGAGCCCCGTCATGCCCACTTTCCCCGCCACCCAGCCCGTCCCCGTCGTCGTCGACGTGCCCTTCGCCAACGTGCACGTCGTCGCCGGGGAGCGTGACGACGTCGTCGTCACCGTGCTGCCCACCAACACCAAGTCCGGCAGCGTGCGCGCCGCCGAGGCCGTGCGGGTCGACCGGGACGGCGACGCCGTCTCGATCACCTACCCCGGCTCGTGGAAGCAGTACGTGCTCCCGTTCGCGTCCGGCACCGCGGACATCACCGTCGAGCTCCCCGAGGGCTCGTCGCTGAGCGGCAAGGCCGGGTCGCTGTACGCCGAGGGCGCGCTCGGCGCCGTCGACATGACCCTGTCGGCGGGCAACGCCCGCGTGGACGACGTCGAGCGGCTCGACCTCAAGGTCTCCGCCGGTACGGCGACCGCCGGCCGCGTCACCGGGAGCCTGGACGTCAAGGTCTCCGCCGGGTCCGTCTTCCTCGACGAGGTCTCCGGGGACGGCGCGATCCGGGCGAGCAACGGCACCACCACGGTCGGCTCCGTCACCGGCACCCTCGAGGTGCACGGGGCGCACGGCGACATCGCGGTGAGCCGCGTCCGCGGCACCCTGACCGCCAAGTCCGCCCACGCCAGCATCCGGGTCAACGACCTCGAGTCCGGCGCCGTCACCCTCACGTCCTCCTTCGGGTCGATCGAGGTGGGGGTGCCCGAGGGCACCGCCGCGTACCTCGACGTCTCCTCCGAGAACGGCTCCGTCCGCAACCTGCTGACCCCCACCGAGGGGCCGGTCGAGGACGAGAACACCGCAGAGATCCACGCCAGCACCGGCTTCGGCGACGTCGTCGTCCGCCGGCCGTGAACGACACAGGAAACGGAGCACCGGACATGACCACGGAACAGACCACCGGCCAGACCCCCGCCGCCATCCGGGTGCGGGGCATCGAGAAGTCCTTCGGCGAGCTGCACGTGCTGCGCGGCGTCGAGCTCGACGTCGCGTCGGGCAGCATCTTCGCGCTGCTGGGCTCGAACGGCGCCGGCAAGACCACGCTGGTGCGCATCCTGTCGACGCTGCTCAAGGCCGACGCGGGCACCGCCGTCGTGCACGGGTTCGACGTCGCGGACAAGCCCGGCGACGTGCGCGAGTCGATCAGCCTCACCGGCCAGTTCGCCGCCGTCGACGAGGTCCTCACCGGACGCGAGAACCTCGTGCTCGTCGCCCGGCTGCGGCACCTGCCGAACCCCGGCGAGATCGCCGACGACCTGCTCGCGCGGTTCTCCCTCACGGAGGCCGGCGCGCGCCGGGCGGGGACGTACTCGGGCGGCATGCGTCGTCGCCTCGACATCGCGATGAGCCTCATCGGCCACCCGCCGATCGTCTTCCTCGACGAGCCCACGACCGGGCTGGACCCGCAGGCCCGCATCGACGTGTGGCAGACCGTGAAGGCGCTCGCGCAGGGCGGCACCACGGTGCTGCTCACCACGCAGTACCTCGACGAGGCCGAGCAGCTCGCGGACCGGATCGCGATCCTGCACGAGGGCACGATCATCCAGAACGGCACGCTCGCCGAGCTCAAGCAGCTCCTCCCCGCCGCCGAGGTCGAGTACGTCGAGAAGCAGCCGTCCCTCGAGGACGTCTTCCTCGCGCTCGTCGGCACCACCGCCACCACCGACCAGAGCAGCACCGGAAAGGAATCCTGATGACCGCCCACGTCCTCGGCGACACCCGCGTCCTCACGGGCCGCTCGCTGCGCCACATCCTCCGCAGCCCCGACACGATCATCACCACCGCGGTGACGCCGATCGCGCTGATGCTGCTGTTCGTCTACGTCTTCGGCGGCGCCATCAACACCGGCTCCGACGAGTCGTACATCAACTACATGCTGCCCGGCATCCTGCTCATCACGATCGCGTCGGGCGTCGCCTACACGTCCTACCGGCTGTTCCTCGACATGCAGGGCGGCATCGTGGACCGCTTCCAGTCCATGCCGATCGCGCGGTCGAGCGTGCTGTGGGCGCACGTGCTCACGTCGGTCGTGGCGAACGTGGTCTCCGTCGCGATCGTCGTCGCGGTCGCCCTGATCATGGGCTTCCGCACCGGGGCGTCGGTGGGGGCCTGGCTCGCCGTGGCCGGGATCCTCGTCCTGTTCACCCTCGCGCTGACCTGGCTGGCCGTCATCGCCGGCATCTCGGCCAAGACCGTGGACGGCGCGAGCGCCTTCAGCTACCCGCTGATCTTCCTGCCGTTCATCAGCTCGGCCTTCGTGCCCACCGAGACGATGCCGGCCCCGGTCGCCTGGTTCGCCGAGCACCAGCCGGTGACGTCGATCGTCGACACGATCCGGGCGCTGTTCGCCGAGCAGCCCGTCGGCACGGACATCTGGGTCGCGCTGGGCTGGCTCGTCGGGATCCTGCTGATCGCGTACGGCGTCGCCGTCTCGGTCTACCGGCGCCGGATCGGCTGACGCCTCGCGCACGGCAAGGGCCGCACCGGGATCCTCCCGGTGCGGCCCTCCGGCGTCTCCGGTCCGGGCGCCTCGGTCTAGGCGACCGGGACGTCGGCCGGTCGCGCGGGCTCGGCGACGTCGGCCCGTGCCCCGGCGGCCGCGGCCCGGGCGGCGAGCACGTCCCGGCGTCGCGGGTCACCGACGAACGACGGGTAGCGCATGATGCCCGGTCGGCGCGCCTCCCAGGTGAGGCCCTGGACGGTGCTCCGGCAGACGAGCTCCTTGAGCCACGCGCCCGCCCGCGCGCCGAGCCGGCCGCCGAGGAAGACGCGGACGGGGACGTCGTCGCGCCGGGCGAACTGGAACAGCCCCGCGCCCCGCCCCAGGCTGAGGCACTGGCCGACGAAGCCGACCGTGACCGGCGCCGGCTCCGTGCCGGCGAGGCGGGCGAGCAGCGTGTTCCCGGCGCCTCCGCCGAGCTGGCCGGCGGCCTGGCAGCTCATCCGGAACGGCAGGTCCGACGGTGCGGCGGCGTCGCCCGCGGCCACGATGCGCTCGTCGTCCAGGCTGGTCAGCGTCTCGTCCGTGCGCAGGCGGCCGGCGTCGTCCGTGGTCAGCCCGCTGCGGGCCGCGAGGCCCGCCGCCCGGAACCCGACGGTCCAGACGGTGACGTCGCTCGGCACGTCGCGGCCGTCGGCGAGCTGCACGGCGTCGCGCGTCACCGCCGTGACCGTGGCGCGCGGGCCCTGGAGGATCGTGACGCCGAGCCGCACGAGCTGCTCCTCGACCGCGCGCCGGCCCCGCGGGTGCAGGTACGGCCCGAGCAGGTCGCCGCAGACCAGCGTCACCGCGCGGCCCTGCTCGGCCAGCTCCGACGCGGTCTCGATGCCGGACGGGCCCGCGCCGACCACCGTCACCCGGGCCGCGGGACCGGCGGCCGCGAGGGCCGGGACCAGCCGGTCGGCCTCCTCCAGGCTCGCCAGCGCGAACGCGTGCTCCGCCGCGCCGGGCACGGACGGCGCCGCGCTGCCGCTGCCCGCCGCGTACACCAGCCAGTCGTAGGCGAGCGTGCCGCCGTCGGCCAGCACCAGGCGGCGTGCGGGGGCGTCGATCCGGTCGACGGTGGCGACCTCCAGCCGCACCCCCTCCGCCAGCACGCTCGTGTAGTCCGCGACCGCGGCGTGCGTGCCCGCCGCCCGCTGGTGCAGCCGGATCCGCTCCACGAACTGGGGGCGGTCGTTGACCAGCGTCACCGTCACGTCGTCGCGCTTCGTCAGGCGGTTGGCCGCCGTCACGCCGGCGTACCCGCCGCCCACCACCACGATCTGGGTCCTGTGCGACATCTCGTCTCCTCGGTCGGTTGCTCGATGATCGTTGCTCACGGTGACGACGAGACGAGGGGCGGAGGTGTGACAGGGCGGCAGGCGGCGGTGCCGTACTGTGCGCGCGTGCCTACCGCCGCCCACCTCGCCGCGCTGCTCGAGCCACGGCTCGCCGAGACGCCGTACCGCGTCGTCGACGTCACCGACGACTCCCTCACCGTGCGGATCGACCTCGCCGACGCCCGCTGGTGGGGCGTGCTGTCCCGGCACGGGCTGCGGGAGACGTACGAGCTCGCGCTGCGCGTGGACGCCGCTGCCGGCACGTACACGATCACCGAGACCACGCGGGAGGTGCAGTGGTCCGGCGGCATGGACGGGCCGGTGCCCCACCTCGGCGCCGCCCTGCGGACCGAGGTGTTCACCGGCACCCGGTGGAGCTGGACGCGGCGCATCGTCGTGGGCTTCAGCGACCACGGCGGGGTCGAAGGGGTCGTGAACTACGCGTTCTCGCCGTCGCCCGTGCGTGCCCTCCTCACGTCGACCGCGAAGGAGGCCGGCCTGCGGCCGCGGCGCTCCGGCAGCGACCGGTTCGCCCTCGTCGCCGCGATCGCCGGCGGCGGCTTCGCGCTGCTGATCGTCCTCGTCATGGTCGCCGACCTGGTGGGCGTGTTCTGAGCGCAGCTCCGCGGAACGACGACGGCGCCCGGTCGCGGGTGCGACCGGGCGCCGTCGGGGGTGCGCCTGACGGGGATCAGGCGGTGGTGACCTCGACGCGCTGCGGCGTCGTGCCGGCGAAGACGCCGGCGACGGTGACCGTCAGGACGCCCGCGTCGTAGGACGCGCGGACGGCGTCGCCGTCCACGGCCTTCGGCAGGGTCACGACGCGTCGGAACGCGCCGAACCGGACCTCCGAGATGCGGCGGCCCTCGGACTCCTCCGAGCGCTGGTCCTTGCGCTCGCCGCGCACGACGAGCTTGCGCCCCTCGACCTCGACGGTGACGTCCTCGGCCGGGTCGATGCCCGGCAGGTCGAGGCGGGCGACGAGGTCCTCCCCGTCGCGGTACACGTCGGCCGCGGGCACGGGCCCCTCGGTGGCGAGGCGCGGGGTCCACAGGTCGCGGAGCCACGCGTCGGCGAACGGGGTGCGGGTCAGGGTGGTGGTCATGCTGTCCTCCTCCAGGTGAGTTGCTGCTGACCGGTTCAACTTGAGCGCGCCCGACTCAATTTCCGGGTTCGCCGACGGCGGACGAGGCGTGCCGTCGCGTCGGCGGAACGTTCGCCGGGTACGACGCCGGCAGGGCGGTGGCGCTGCGGCGTCGGGTCAGCAGGTGGAGGTGTCGGCGAGGTCGTCGCACACCAGGCGGGTGCGGGCCTCGGTGACCGTGGCGGCCGGCGTGGTGCTGGTGGTGGAGATGGTGCCCGGGATGTCGGTCCAGGTGCTCGCGCCCTGCACGCGGAAGCGGCCCTGCCAGGTGGTGGTGAGCGAGACGCCGACTCCCGTGCGGTAGGCGTTCCCGTGCTCGTCCTCCGCCGTCCCCGCGTCGGTGCCGGGCGTGCCGAGCCGGCTGTACGTGTGCCCGGCCCAGGAATCGTCCGGCAGCGGGTCGCCGGAGCGCCAGGCCCGGCCGGGGTCCGTCGTGACGAGGGTGCCGCCGCCCGCCGAGAACGGGTCGTCGAAGTCCCACGCGAACTCCGTCGGCTCCGCCCGGATGACCACCGGCACCGTCAGCAGCTCGACCTCGCGGTCCCGCGGCGCCGCGCTCGTGTACGCGGGGTAGTGCACGTTCACCACCATCGGCGGGTTGCCCTGCAGCGTCGCCTCCGGCGTGGGGATCTTCATCGACCGGAACTCGCGACGCGCCTCCGCGGCGATGTCCGCCGGCGTGACGCACTGGCCGTCCGCGACCTGCTCCGGCGCGTCGTACTCACCGCCGGCCCGGGCCCGCTGCACCCACAGCGCCGCCAGCCACAGGTCGTCGCAGTCCGGATCGGTCATGAAGCCGACCTCGCCGTTGTCGCACGCGCCCGGCGCTCTCGCGATGTCGGACAGATAGTTCGTGTCGTTCAGCTGGAGGCACGTCACCTCGTCCGCGCGGACGTACTTGTCCTTGGGCTTGCGGTCACCCGAAGGCTTGAGACCGCCGTTGCCCTGCGTCGATGGGGCTTCCTCCGCTTCAACCCCCACGTTCTTCGAACGGTCATCACTTCTAGATG
Source organism: Isoptericola sp. NPDC057653 (assembly GCF_042799955.1). Taxonomy (NCBI): domain Bacteria; kingdom Bacillati; phylum Actinomycetota; class Actinomycetes; order Micrococcales; family Promicromonosporaceae; genus Isoptericola; species Isoptericola sp. NPDC057653. Next base: position 768,071 of record NZ_JBHVHP010000001.1, read on the forward strand.
AGTACGTGGGATCGTCAGCGCCGCCTGCCTGGGCCACCTCTGTTGTGAAGATGGAAAGTACTGGAGATGTCGCAAGGAGGAAGAGTAGGGCGACGCGCGCCCTCATGAGCCAGGCTTCTCAGCGACGTTTACGATCACCCAGCGCCCATTCTTCTGCGACACTTCGACGCGTGACTCGCTCCGAGTGGCGCCCTGCTCGAACAATTGCTTGCCATTCGAGTCAGTGATGGTTGTCGGCGCCTCGCTCACGGTCACATCTAGCGGCCACAGCCCTGTTGCCTGGTCTTGCGCGTACGTGTGGGTCACGCGAACCTCTGCTTCTCCGCCCGAAAAGACGTCACCACGCTCGGCAATTTCGTTCGCCTGGTCCAGGCGGTTCGCGCAGTACTCGCAGCTCTTTTGCGACATCGCTTCCCACTCGGCGGTGTCGCCCGTCTTCATGATGTAGTCGTCGAGCTCGAGGAAGTAGACGGCGGCGGCTTCGGCGCCGGCGGGGCCGTCGTCGTCGAGGGCCTGGGGGCGTTCGGGCGCGGCGACGGTGGCGGTGGGCGACGGGGAGGGTGACGACTCGGGGCCGGCGCTGGTCGCGGTGGGCTCGGGAGAGGGCTTGGCGGCCTCGTCGCCGTCGCAGCCGGCGACGAGGAGCACGGCGGCCGCGGCGATGGAGGTGGCGGCGAGGATGGCCCGGGTGCGGGTCATGGCGGGCTCTCCCTGTCGGCGGTGACGTCGCGGTCACTGTAGGGCAAAGCGCCAGATGGTTGCCCCGGTGTCTGTGGACAACCGTGTCGTCGCAGGTCGCGCCGGCCCGCCGAGGCTACGGCTCGGGCGGGTGCCAGCTCAGGACGGGCTGCAGGGCGCGGGCACCGAGCGTCGCCGTCCAGCGGCCGAGGGCGCGCATCCCCGCGTCCCGGGCGGCGACGGCCGCCGTCGACGTCCACAGGGTGGGCCCGGCGACGCGCGCCGACATCCGCATCACCTGCCGGACCCGGGGCCGCCGCTCGGCCGACCAGCGCTGCAGCGCCGCGGCGACGTCGTCCTCCGGCCCCACGCGCACACCGAGCACGACGGCGTCCTCGAGGGCCTGGCACCCGCCCTGCCCGATGTTCGGCAGCATGGCGTGCGCGGCGTCGCCGACGAGCGCCACCCGGCCCGCCGCCAGCGAGGCCGGGGCGTCGGGGAGGCGGCGCAGCTCGTGCCGCAGCACGGCGCCGTCGTCGACGGACGCGAGGAGCGCGGGGATCGGGTCGTGCCAGTCGGCGAGGCGTGCCCGCAGCTCGCCGAGGTCGGCGGGGATGCCGGCGGCGTCCGCCACGGACACATAGGAGTAGACACGGCCGTCGGCGAGCGGCGCGACGCCCACGACGATCCCGCGGCCCCACGTCTCCGAGCCCACGAGGCCAGGCACGGGCGGCGCGACGAACCGCCACGCCGTCGAGCCGCCGGGCACGGGCGCGGGCGCGCTCGCCCACCAGCGCGTCCGCGTCGCGGAGCCGATGCCGTCCGCCGCGACGACGAGGTCGGCGTCGAGGTCCGCCGCTCCGGAGGGGCCGGACAGGGCGACCCGCGCAGGCCGCGACGTCGTGCCCGGGTCGGTGACGACGGCGCTCGTCCCGAGCCGCAGCGACCCGGCCGGGAGGGCGTCCGCGAGCAGCCCCACGAGCTGCGCGCGGTGCAGCAGCAGGGTGCGGTCGCCGAACAGCGACGCCGAGTCCTCGGCCTGGCTGCGCAGCAGCCACCGCCCGTCCGGGCGGCGCAGGCCCACCTCGCCCTGCAGGGCGGCCAGGTCGCGGGTCGCGTGCCCGACGCCGAGGGCGTCCAGCGCCCGCACGGCGTTGGGCGCGACGGCGATGCCGGCGCCCACGGGGTCGAGCGACGTCGCGCGCTCCACGACCGTCACGTCCCACCCGCGACGTGCCAGGGCGACGCCCGACGCGAGCCCCCCGATCCCGCCGCCGACGACGACGGCCGTGCGCCCCATGTCAGGCCCGCAGCGGCGAGCCGACGACGGTGAACCCGAAGCCGCCGAACTCGCCGGACAGCAGCGGCCGCGCCGCCGCGATGGACGCCTGCACCTGCGGGAGCTGCAGCGACGCGCGGTGCGCCTCGGCCGACGTCCACAGCTCGGCCACGAACACGGTGTCCGGCTGGTCGTCGCGCACCCCGACCTCGTAGAGCAGGCAGCCCGCGTCCGCGAGCTCCGCGCTGCGCTGCGTGAGGTGCGCGACCAGCTCGTCGCGCCTCCCGGGGGCCGTGCCGAGCGTGCCGACGTTCGCGTAGGTCATGGGTCGCGACGCTAGTCCTCTGCGGGGACACCGACCCGGCGGGTGCCCGACGCCACATCCCCGCCCCGGAAGCCCGCCGCCCCCCGCGGCGTTGCGCCAGGCATGACGACGACCGAGGCAGTGCCGCAGGCCGCCGACGTCGTCGTGGTCGGCGCGGGCCAGGCGGGCCTGTCCGCCGCGTACCACCTGCGGCGGCGCGGGTTCGTGCCCGCCGACGGTGCGACGGCCGGGGCGCGCACGTTCCTGGTGCTCGACGCCGAGGACGGGCCCGGCGGGGCGTGGCGGCACCGGTGGCGGTCGCTGCGGATGAGCACGGTGAACGGCATCCACGACCTGCCCGGCATCGAGCAGCCCGACGTCGAGCCGGAGGCGGCGAGCGTCGACGTGCTGCCCGCCTACTTCGGCGACTACGAGCGCGAGCTCGCCCTGCCCGTCGTGCGGCCGGTGCGCGTGCGCCGCGTCGAGGAGGCACGTGACGGCAGCCTGCTGGTCCGCTGGGAAGGTGAGGGCCGGACCGGCACCGTCGTCGCGCGGGCGCTCGTGAACGCGACGGGCACGTGGTCCAAGCCGTTCTGGCCCGCCTACCCGGGGCAGGAGACGTTCCGCGGACGCCAGCTGCACACCGCCGACTACGTCCGCGCGGAGGACTTCGCCGGGCAGCGCGTCGCCGTCGTCGGCGGCGGGATCTCCGCCGTCCAGCTGCTGGAGGAGGTCTCGCACGTCGCGCAGACCTTCTGGTTCACGCGGCGCGAGCCGGTGTGGCGCGACTCCTTCGACTCCGGCGACGGCGCGCGCGCCGTGGCGATGGTCGCCGACCGCGTGCGCGAGGGGCTGCCGCCCCTGAGCGTCGTCTCGGTCACCGGCCTCATCAAGTCGCCGGTGCTCCTCGCCGCCGAGGAGCGCGGGGTGCTCCGGCGCCGCCCCATGTTCACGCGCGTCGCGCCCGACGGGGTCGTCCTGCCCGACGGCGACCTGCTCCCCGTCGACGTCATCTTCTGGAACACCGGCTTCCGCGCCGCCCTCGACCACCTGCGCCCGCTGCACCTGCGCACCGCCGGCGGCGGCATCCGCATGGACGGCACGCAGGTGGACGGCGAGCCGCGCGTGCACCTCATCGGCTACGGGCCGTCCGCGTCCACCGTCGGCGCCAACCGCGCCGGGCGCGACGCGGTCGTCCGGATCGTGCGTTACCTCGACACCCTCGTCGACTCCCCGGCGGCGCAGAAGAGCTCGTAGCGCCACGCGAGGTGGTCGCGGTCGGGGCGGTCGGGGCGGCGGCGCGGCAATGACAGTTGGCGCCCGTGCATCTCCTGTAGCCCGTGCTTCAGCATGGGACCGTCGATCTCCTCGAGCAGTTGAAAAGCGATGCGCACCTCGTGGTCTGGCGTTACGCCGAGCATGTTCTGGTCGTATGCGGCGTGGTGGATCTTGCAGAGGGCGAGGCCGTTGGTCACCGTCGGGGCGCCGAGCTCGTGCCCGTCCGGGACGATGTGGGCCGCGTCGAGCAGGGCGCCGTGCTTGAGCTCGCAGATCGTGCACCGGGTGTCGTACGCGACGAGCACACGAGTGCGGAACGCCGGCTGGTGGAGGCGTTGCTTCGCAAGGCGGAGGGCGTACTCGCGCTGCGGCTGAGTGAGGTGGCGCGGGTCCCGTAGGAAAGTGAACGACTCGTCGAGCGCGATGAGGAACTGCCGGTTCTGTGGCTCGTCGTCCACCACGTACACCGGGAAGACCGGCGTGTAGATGTTCGGCATCTCCTTGCGGAAGAGGATCAACGGCATACCGGTCTCCATCGCGCGGCGCAGCTTGGAGTTGTCGCCGGACCACGGGTCGCCCTTGCGGTAGGCGTAGTGCAGCAGGCCGTCGTCGGACTCGGTGTCGTCGTAGGGCCCGTCCGCGGCGCTGACAATCGACAGCGTCGAACTGAACGACGCCGGGTTGCGGATGCCGCGCGAATAGTCGATGACGGCCAATCTCTCGCCGTCGACCTGGAAGTCGCGCAGGAGCTCCTCGCGTCGCAGGAAGCCGCCGTTGGCCTCGGCGCGCTCGCCCACCCACTCCATGATCTGCTTCCGCAGTTGCGCCTCGACCATCGACTCCACGCCTGGAGCTCACCATCGTGACGACGCCGTGGCAAGAGTTCGCTTCGTCAACTCTCCAGGTGGGTGCGTGTTTCACCCCGTTCGCCCGCACCGGAATGCTGGTGCTGCTGTTCACGGACGAGGTGGCCGAACGGCTTGCCGCGACAACAGTCCGACGGGCGATGATGCCGGATCAAGCGGTGCCTCCCGGAGCAGCGCGATACTGGCGGGATGACCACGGTGACGAACCCGGTGGAGCGGCTGCGGCTGCGGCTGGGGGACGTGCTGTTCCAGAAGGTCGCGGGCGACGACGCGTACGCGTCGCGCGACCGGATCCACCTGGCGCCGGGGCCGCGGTGGTTCCCGCCGGACAGTCCGATCGGGCGGGTGCACGCCGACGCGTCGATGTTCGTGGGCGGGCTGCGGGCGCTGCTGCTGCAGTCGCTGCACCCGCTGGCGATGGCGGGCGTGGCGGGGCACTCGGGCTACCGCGGGGACCCGTGGGGGCGGCTGGAGCGGACGGCGACGTTCCTCGCGACGACGACGTTCGGTACCGCCGACGACGCGCAGGCGATGGTGGACCGGGTGCGGTCGGTGCACGACCGGGTGCGGGGGAAGGCGCCGGACGGCCGCCCGTACCGCGCGGGCGACCCGCACCTGCTGACCTGGGTGCACGCGGCGGAGGCGGACTCCTTCCTCACCGCGCACCAGCGGTTCGGGGAGCGGCCGCTCACCGACGACGAGGCGGACGAGTACGTGGCGCAGGCGGCGCGGGTCGCGCGGGCGCTGGGCGCCGTCGTCGTGCCGGAGACGGTGGCCGACCTGCGCGCGACGATCGAGGCGTACCGGCCGGAGCTGGAGGCGTCGCCGGCCGCGCTGGACACGGTGCGGTTCCTGCTGGACGAGCCTCCGCTGCCCCTCGCGGCCCGGCCGCCGTACGCGCTGCTGGCGGCGGGCGCGGTCGCGACCCTGCCGGGCTGGGCGCGCGACGAGCTGAGCGTCGGCTCCTGGTTCCGCCGCACCCTCGGCGGGCCGGCGGGCTCCGTCGCCACCCGCGCGGTGCGGTGGGGGATGGGCACGTCCGAGCGCACCCGGGCCTACCCTCGCGCGGAGGTCCCGACGACGACGCCCGGCTGACGTCCGTGTGACCGTCACGAGGCGCCGGTGACCTGCGGGGACCGCCGCGATGAACCTTGCCCGAACGCTTCACGGGCACCCCCGACCACCCGGACATTTCGGACGGAGCGGTTCCTAGAGTCGCGGCTGTGACCACCGTCGTGACCCCACGGCCGTCCGGCCTCCCGGACGCCCCGTCGGCCCGGGCGGGCACCCCACCCGCCGGTCGACCGCCCGTCCCCCGCACCCGCAGCCGCCTCGGTGCCCGCCGCCGCCGGACCGCCCTGCTGTGGGCGCTGCTGCTGGCGGGCCCCAACGTCCTCCTCATCCTCGTCTTCGTCTACCGCCCGTTGCTGCAGAGCCTCTACCTCTCGACGCTGCAGTGGAACCTCGGGTCCCCGTCGGCCCGCTTCGTCGGGCTCGGCAACTACGTCGAGTGGTTCTCGGCGCCGACCACGGGCCGCGTCGTCGGCACGACGCTCGTCTTCACGGTCGCGACCGTCGGCGGCGCGATGGTGCTGGGCCTGGGCCTCGCCCTCCTGCTGAACCGGCGGCTCCGGTTCCGGGGCGTCGCCCGCACCGTCGCGTTCGCGCCGTACGTGCTGAGCGGCTTCGCCGTCGGCATCCTGTGGCTGTTCATGTTCGACCCGCGGTACGGGCTGGTCCAGGAGCTGCTGGGCCGGGTCGGACTCGACTCGCCCGACTGGTACACCGCGCGCCCGTGGCCGCTGGTGATGGTGATCGTCGTGTACCTGTGGAAGAACCTCGGGTACGTCGCCCTCATCTACCTGGCCGGGCTGCAGGCGGTCCCGCAGGACCTGCGCGACGCCGCCGCGCTCGACGGCGCGTCCTCGGCCCGCACGCTGCGCTCGATCGTGCTGCCGCTGCTCACCCCCACGACGTTCTTCCTGCTCGTGACGATGATGCTCAGCTCGCTGCAGTCGTTCGACATCATCAAGGCGATGACCCAGGGCGGCCCCCTGGGCTCCACGACGACGCTCATGTACTCGATCTACGAGGAGAGCTTCGTGAACGGCCGCGCCGGGTACGCGTCCGCCGTCGCCACCGTCCTGTTCCTCGTGCTGCTGGCAGTCACCGCGGTGCAGATGCGGTACGTCCAGCGGAAGGTGCACTACGCATGAGCGCCGCCACGGCCACCCCGGCGCGCCCCGCGCCCGCCGCCCCCGCGCCGGACGCGCCCGCCCGGACCGGCGCACGACGACGGCCGCCTCAGGTCGGCGGCTACCTCACCATGCTCTTCGCGACCGTGGTGCTCGGGCTGCCCCTGGTGTGGCTGCTCCTCGCCAGCCTCAAGACGCCCGAGGAGCTCTACCAGGTGCCGCTGCAGTGGCTGCCCGGGTCGCCCGGCCTCGACAACTACGCGCAGGCCGCGGGCGCGATCCCGCTGGGCCGGCTGCTCGCGAACAGCATCGGCCTGACCGTCGTCGGCGCCGGCCTCAAGGTCGCGCTCGGGCTGGCCTGCGCGTACGCGCTGGTCTTCCTCGACTTCCCGTTCAAGCGGCTGGTGTTCGGGCTGGTCATCGCGACGCTCATGATCCCGCCGCAGATCACGATCATCCCCAACTACACGCTGGTGGCGAGCCTCGGCTGGCTCAACACCTACCAGGGGATCCTCGTGCCCGGCCTGGCCAGCGCGTTCGGCACCTTCCTGTTCCGCCAGCACTTCCTCACGCTGCCGGCGTCCATCCTCGAGGCGGCCGAGCTCGACGGCGCCGGGCACTGGCGCAAGCTGTGGAGGTTCGTCGTGCCGATGAGCACCCCCACGCTCGCGGCGGTCGCCCTGGTCTCCGTCGTGTCCGAGTGGAACGACTACCTGTGGCCGTTCCTCGTCGTCGACCACGCCGACAAGATGACGCTCCCCGTCGGCCTCACGCTGCTGCAGAACACCGACGGCATGTCGAACTGGGGCGTGCTGCTGGCCGCGACGGTCGTCGTGACGCTGCCGATCCTCCTCGTCTTCCTCGTCCTCCAGCGACGCCTCGTCGCCGGCCTCACCGCGGGCGCCGTCACCGGCTGACCCGCCCGACGACCCCTCCCGCCGCATCCCGAACCAAGGAGCATGTGTGTCCCACCGTCCCGCCCGCCGCACCCGCACCGCCGTCGCGGCGCTCGCCGCGGTCTCGGCCCTCACCCTCACCGCCTGCGCCGGCCCGAGCGTCGGGGCCACGGCCTCCGGCGACGCGTCCGCGGAGGCCGTCGACTGGTCGCAGGTCGAGCCGGCCAAGGAGATCACCTGGTGGAGCAACCACCCGGGCCAGTCGCAGGAGCTCGAGCAGCAGCTCATCGACGACTTCACCGCCGAGAGCGGCATCGAGGTCGACCTCGTGACCGCCGGCGCCGACTACGACGAGGTCGCCCAGCGCTTCCAGGCCGCCTCGCAGACCGACGAGCTGCCCGACGTCGTCATCGCGTCCGACGTGTGGTGGTTCCGGTACCACCTGAACGACCAGATCATGCCCGTGGACGACGTCATGGAGTTCCTCGACGCCGACGCGGACGACTTCCAGCCCGCCCTGTACGCGGACTACGAGTACGACGACCAGCACTGGGCGGTGCCCTACGCCCGCTCGACGCCGCTCTTCTACTACAACAAGGACCTGTGGACGAAGGCCGGCCTGCCCGACCGCGGCCCGGAGACCTGGGACGAGCTGGTCGACTGGGACGCGAAGCTGAAGGCCGAGGTGCCGGACGGCGGCTCGACGCTCGGCCTGTCCACCGGCCCGTCGTGGGGCGCCTGGTGGTTCGAGAACATGATCTGGGGTCAGGACGGCGCCTACTCGGACGGCTTCGACCTCACGCTCGACACCCCGGAGGCGGTCGCGGGCGGCGAGTTCGTGCGCGACCTGTTCCACGGCTCGGGCGTCGCGACGCTCTCCGCGGACGACGCGATGGCGGACTTCTCGTCCGGCCTGATCGCCTCGACGATCGGCTCCACCGGCTCGCTCAAGGGCGCGCTCGACGCCGCGTCGTTCGAGGTCGGCACGGCCTACCTGCCCGACGGGCCGCAGGGCGGCGGCACCCCGACCGGCGGCACGGGCCTCGCCATCCCGTCGTCGCGGACCCCGGAGCAGCAGCTCGCGGCCGCGATGTTCCTCGAGTTCCTCACGAACACGGAGAACACGGCCACGTTCTCGCAGGCCACGGGCTACATGCCGGTGCGCACCTCCGCCGTCGAGAGCGACGCGATGAAGCAGACGTACGAGCAGACGCCGCAGTTCCGCACCGCCGTCGACCAGCTCGCCGACAAGGCCCGCGTGCAGGACGACGTGCGCGTCTTCGTCCCGGGCGCCGACGCGCTGCTCAACGAGGCGCTGGAGCAGATCGTCATCGAGGACGCCGACCCGAGGACGGCGTTCGAGGCGATCACGCCGCGCATCGAGAAGGCGTACGAGGAGAACGTGGAGCCCTACCTGTGACCGGGCCGACCGGGCCGACCGGGACGCGCCGACCGCGGGTCGTCGCCCACCGCGGCAACAGCGCCGTCGCGCCGCAGAACACCCGTGCGGCGTTCGAGAGTGCCGCGCTGGCGGGGGCCGACTCGCTCGAGATCGACGTGCGCCTCACCGCGGACGGCGAGGTCGTCGTCCTCCACGACGACACCGTGGACGCGACGACGAACGGCAGCGGCAAGCTGGCCGACCTGGAGCTGCGCGAGGTGCGGCTGCTCGACGCCGGGTCGTGGTTCTCGCCCGCGTACGCGGGGCAGCGGGTGCCGACCTTCGACGAGGTGACCGACCTGCTGCGCGCCCGCCCCGGCCTGGACCTGCTGCTGGAGGTCAAGGGCGCGTGGTCCGCGCAGGAGGTACGGCGGCTCACCGGGCCGCTGCGCGAGGCCGGGCTCGCCGACCGCACGGTGGCGCAGAGCTTCTGGCCCGAGACGGTCGCCGCGCTGCGCGACGCCGACCCGGGGCTGCGTCGCGGGCTGCTCGTGACCGCCGCCCGCGACGACCTCGTCGAGCGCTGCCGTGAGCTCGACGTCGTCATGTGCAACCCGCAGGGCACCGTCCTGCGCGACGACCCGGACGCCGTCGCCCGGCTGCACGACGCGGGCCTCGCCACCGCCGTCTGGACGCTGAACGAGCCCGAGCACTGGGCCGCCGCCGTCGCGCTCGGCGTGGACGAGATCATCACCGACCGGCCCGACCACCTGGCGGGCTGGCTCGCCGGCCGGGCGGACGGCTGACCGGAGCCAGGCGTGGAGCCCCGGCCGGATCGTCCGGCCGGGGCTCCGCGCGTCGTCGCGCCCGTCGTCAGCCGTTGGCCTCGGCGTAGGCGGCCTCGTACTCCGCGCGGATCTTGTCGCCGCCGTCGGCGCGCCACTTCGCGACGACCGCGTCCCACGAGCTCACGGGCTTGCGGCCCAGCAGGATCGCGTTCGTGGCGTCCGAGAGCGCGGTGCCGAGCTGGCCGCCCTTGGTGCCCTGGGTGTCGGAGTACAGGCCGACGGTCGGGTCGGCGACGCCGCCGGGCACCATGTCGGCCATGTGGGCGTGCACGTCCTTCGCGACGTCGGGGCGTCCGGGGAAGTAGTTCGACCGGGGCCCGTCCACGAGGTACTCGACCGGGAAGAAGCCCTCCGAGGTCTCGCTCTTGCCCAGCGCCGTGAGCACGGGGTCCGTGCCGTCGAGCTCGTAGTGGACGCCCTCGACGCCGAACTTGCGGAACAGGTGCTCCTCGGTGCCGAGGGGCGCGGCCAGCCAGTTGAGCACCGACAGCAGCGTGCGCACCCGCTCGGGGTCGCCCTTCTTGATCGCCGACAGCGTGTTGTTCGGCGGCCCCAGCCACAGGGCTGCCGGCGCCTTGCCGTCCTGGCTCGGCGTCCGCACCATGCGGATCGCGTAGTCGGGCGCGCTGGCCTCGCTCTGCTGGTGCAGGCCAGGGGCGGCCGAGTACGTGTCGGCATGCAGGAGCGCGGCCCCCGAGGCGAACCAGGTCTTCTGGTCGACACCCTCCGCCGTCACGCCGTCGGGCACCACGTAGCCCTCGTCGACCAGGCGGCGTCCGAGCTCGAGCGCCTCCCGGTGCCCGTCGAGCTCCAGCACGTGCGTGAAGGTGCCGCCCTCCACCTGCCAGTTGTTCGGCAGCCCCAGCATCTGCTGCAGCATCGGCATGGGGGCGGAGCTCAGCGCCCAGGTGTTGGCGCGGGGTTCCGTCACCTCCGCGCACAGGGCCAGGAAGTCGTCGACCGTGCGAGGGTCGTCGGTGATCCCGTGCTTCGCGAGCAGGTCGCCGCGCGCGTACAGGAGCGCCGACGACTGCACCCCCCGGGTGATCGGCACCGCGTAGATGCCTCCGCCGAACACCGTGCCGCGCCAGGACTCGGTGGCGATGTTCGCGAGGAACGGGTAGTCCGCGATCGCGTCGCCGGCCAGGTGCTCCGTGAGGTCCTGGCACTGCGCCCGGAGGAAGTCGGGCAGGTGCGCCATCCCCATGTCGAGGGTGTACAGGTCGCCGAGCCCGTCGCCGGCGACGGCGGTGGCGAACCGCTGCGGGAAGTCGGCGCGGGGGGTCATCGTGAGCTGCAGGTCGGAGCCCAGGCGGGTGTTCAGCTCCTGCCAGTACGCGTTGCGCCCGGCGGACGGGGGGACCGGGCCGCCGATCGGCACGGAGCCACGGATCTCCGATCCGTCCCCCGGCGGCCGGGAGAACGCGGCGACCGGCTTCGCCGGGTACCGCAGGAAGGTGTCGGGGATGCCGCTCGCGTCGCCGGGCAGGTCCGGCGTCACGCCCTCGTAGCGGATGTACTTCGGCAGGGTGACGGAGGCGGAGCCCGACCCCCCGCCCCCGGCGGAGGACGAGGGCGAGCAGCCGGTGAGGGCGCCGGCGGCGACCACGGCGACACCGCCGAGGAACGAGCGGCGGCTGAGGGTGACGGGGGCCATGACGGCTCCTCTCGAGTCCGGGGAGGCGGTGCGGTCAGCCCTTGACGGCACCGGTGAGCACTCCCTTGGCGAAGTGACGCTGAAGGAACGGGTAGACCAGGAGGATCGGGACGATGGTGACGAGCAGGATCGCCATCTGGATGGACGCCTGCGGGGGCAGGACGTCCGACCCGGTGCCCAGCTCGGACGAGCCGAGCTCGGCGTTGTTGACCACGTACGTGCGCAGCACGAGCTGGAGCGGCCACATGGACGAGTCGCTGATGTAGAGCAGGGCGTTGAAGAACGCGTTCCAGTAGCCGACGGCGTAGAAGAGGCCGACCACGGCGAGCACGGCCTTGGACAGCGGCAGCACGATGCGGGTGAGCGTGGTGACGTGCCCCGCCCCGTCGATGCGGGCCGAGTCGACGATCTCCTGGGGCACCCCCATGAAGAACGCGCGCAGCACGATCACGTTGAACGCGCTCAGGGCCGTGGGCAGGACGAGCGCCCAGTACGTGTCGAGCAGGCCGAGCTGCTTGACCATGAGGTAGTTCGGGATCAGCCCGGGGGAGAACAGCAGCGAGACGAGCACCAGCACGAGCACCGGCTTCTGCCCGAACGCCCCCGGCCGGCTCAGCGCGTAGGCGAGCAGGGTGGAGACGACGAGGGAGAGCGCGGTGCCCGCGAGCGTCACGCCGACGCTGACCGCGAGCGACCGCGCGACCACGCCGCCGGCGAAGATGCTCCGGTACGCGTCGAGCGAGGCGCTGTCGGGCCAGAGCACGAAGCCGCCGGAGGCGTTGAGCTGGGCGGTGTCGGCCAGGCTGGTGGAGACGATGCCGAGGAACGGCACGGCCACGCCCGCGCACATCACGAGGAGGACCACGGCCTTGAGGACGCGGCCGGGCATCGGCGGCACCTCGAGCCGGCGGCGACGGCGGCGGGTGGTGGGGCGCGGCGGGCGCGATGCCGTCCGTGCGGTCGTGGCGGTCATGACTTGTACACCCCGTTCTCGCCGAGCAGGTGGGCGATCTTGTTCGCGCCGAGCACCAGGACGACGCCGACGACGCCCTTGACCAGGCCGACGGCGGCGGCGACCCCCCACTGCCCGCCGACGATCCCGTTGTTGTAGACGTAGGTGTCCAGCACCTCGCTCGCGGCGAGCCCGACGCCGTCCTGCTGCAGGATGATCTGCTCGAACCCCACGGTGAGGGAGTCGCCGAGGCGCAGGATGAGGAGGAGCACGACGATCCCGCGGATGCCCGGCAGGGTGATGTGCCACAGCTGCCGCCGGCGCGAGGCGCCGTCGACGCTCGCCGCCTCGTAGAGGGACGAGTCGATCTGGGAGAGGGCGGCGAGGAAGAGGATCGTCGCCCAGCCGGTGTCCTTCCACATCACCTGGCTGGTGAGCAGGGCGACGAAGCCGTCGGGGTTGCCGATGATCGAGAGCGTCTCCATGCCGTGGGTCCGCAGGAAGGTGTTGAGCAGGCCCGAGCCGCCGAGCAGCTGCTGGAAGATCGCCACGACGATCACCCAGGACAGGAAGTGCGGCAGGTAGAGCACCGACTGCACCGCCCGCTTGACCCGCTCCGACAGCAGGCTGTTGAGCAGCAGCGCCACCGCGATCGGCACGGGGAAGACCAGGACCACCTGGACCACGGTGAGGACGAGCGTGTTGCGCAGGGCGTTCAGGAACGCCGGGTCGCCGTCGAAGATCACCGCGAAGTTGTCCAGGCCCACCCACTCGCTGGCCCCGAAGGGGAGGAACGGCAGGTAGTCCTGGAACGCGATGACGTTCCCCAGCAGCGGGACGTACTGGAACAGCAGGAGCAGCAGCAGGCCCGGCGCCGCCATGAGCACGAGCGCCCGGTCGCGGGCGAGACGGCGGTACCAGGGCAGCGGGCGCCGCACGGGCCGTGCCGGCTCCACGGCCGCCAGCGGCGGCGACCCGTGGGGGGTCGTTCTCGACACGACGGATGCCACGTTGCCTCCATTCATACAGCGTTGTAACACGGAACGATGGAGGATGGATCGCGGAACGTCAAGCCTGGGGAAGGAGCGAGGTCCGAAGTATTGGCTCCCGTATTTCAGCGTTGTAAGGTCGCGTCGACCGCTGATCCGCCCGTCCCGTCCCCAGGAGTGCCCGCATGACCATGCCGTCGTCCACCGCAGAGGTCCCGCTCATCGCCGAGCCCTGGGCGGTCGAGCTGCCCGACGGGCGCCCCTTCTCGAAGGACCCGTCCGTCGTGCGGTTCCGCGGTCGCTACCTCATGTACTTCACGCTGCCCCAGGGGTACGCGGGCGACGGGTGGCGCGTCGGGATCGCGGAGAGCCCCGACCTGCGCGCCTGGCGGCTGGTCGAGACGCTCGTGCCGCAGGAGTCCTTCGAGACCCCGGGTATCTGCGCCCCGGGCGCCGTCGTCCTCGACGGCGTGGTCCACCTCTTCTACCAGACGTACGGCAACGGGCCCGCGGACGCGATCTGCCACGCGACGTCGCACGACGGGGTGACGTTCGTGCCGGACGCGTCGAACCCCGTGTTCCGGCCCGAGGGCGACTGGAACTGCGGCCGGGCCATCGACGCCGACGTCGTGGTGCACGGCGACCGGCTCCTGCTCGCCTACGCGACGCGGGACCCCGAGATGCGCGCGCAGCTGCTCGGCGTCGCCTCCGCGCCGCTCGACAGCGGCTTCGGCCGCGAGGCGTGGACCGACCTGTCGCACGACGCGCCGGCCCTGGCGCCCGAGCTCGACTGGGAGCGGGAGTGCATCGAGGCCCCCGCCTTCGTGCGCCGCGGGGACGGGCTGGTGATGTTCTACGCCGGCGGCTACAACAACGAGCCGCAGCAGATCGGCTGGGCCCGGTCGAGCGACGGGGCGACGTGGGAGCGCGGCACGCTCGAGCCGTTCCTGCCGCACGGCGCGCCCGGGTCGTGGAACGCGTCCGAGAGCGGCCACCCTGGCGCGCTGGTCGACGAGGACGGGCGGACGTACCTGTTCTTCCAGGGCAACGACACGGGCGGCCGGACCAACCTCCTCGCGGCCGTGGAGATCGGGTGGGACGGCGACGTGCCGCGCGTGCTGAGGCCGGTCACCGCCTGAGCGGGGTCAGGCGCCGCCCGTGCTGGCCCGGACCATGAGGCGGTGGCCGACGACGGCCCGCACGGGCTCCGTCGCGGCCGCGCCGGGCGCGGAGCGCAGGTGCAGGCGCTCGACGCACCGCCGCGCGATGTCCGCCAGGTCCCACGACACGCTCGTGAGCGCCGGGGCCGTGTAGCTCGACTCGTCGTTGTCGTCGAAGCCGGCGACGGCGACGTCGTCCGGCACGGCCACCCCGCGCTCGCGCAGCCGGGCCAGCACCCCGCTGGCGAGCAGGTCGTTGTAGCAGACGATCGCGTCGGGCGGGACCGGGAGCGCGAGGAGGCGGTCCGCCGCCTCCGCGCCCTCCCCGCGCCGGAAGCGCGGGACGTCGACGCGGTAGTCGGGGGCGAGGTCGAGCCCGGCGTGCTGCAACGCCGTCGCGACGCCGCGGTAGCGCAGCGAGCTGGCGTTCGCGCGCGGGTGGTCGGCCAGGCCGACCACCGCCACCCGTCGGCGCCCGCGGGCCAGGAGGTGCTCGGCGAGCGCGCGTGCGGCGGCCACGTTGTCGGCGCTCACCCGGTCGGCCGACGGTGCGACCTCCGACTCCCCGATGAGCACGAGGTTGCGGTGCGCGAAGCGGTCCTCGAGCTCGGCGTCGCCGAGGGCGTCCGGCTGGAGGATCACCCCGTCGACCAGGCGGGAGGCCGGCCCGCGCACGGCGGCGCGCTCGAGCGACTCGAGCGACCGGGTCTGCTCGATGAGGACCGTCCAGTCGTGCCGGGCGCACTCGTCGATCACGTGCCCGGCGAGCGTGGAGTAGTACGGGTTGTCCAGGCCGGGGATCGCGAGGGCGATGAAGCCGGTCGACTGGCCCCGCAGGGCGCGGGCCGACAGGTTGGCGCGGTAGTCGAGCTCGGCGAGGGCCTTCTCCACGCGCCGTCTGGTGCTGTCCCGCACGTACGGATGGTCGTGCAGCACGTTCGAGACCGTCTTGGGCGAGACCCCGGCCAGCGCCGCGACGTCGGACAGTCGCGCACGACGCCCGTCGGGCATGCTCTCTCCCTCGGCTGGCGACACAGCGCGATCATAAGGGCGGACGCCGAGCCGGCCGGGATGCTGCGTCGGGCCGTGATCGCGGTCGCACCGTCCTGTCGGGCGGCTTCCGGGCGTTGCCACGTCGGGCGACGCGGCCTGCTGGGGCATCCTTGGACCCGGAGGTCCCCGACCGATAGTCTCGCGGCGCGCATCGAAGCGTTTCGACAGAGATCCGTTCGACAGAGATCCGAAGGAGAGCGAGCATGCGGCACGGCCTCGCACGGCTCACGGACGAGCTGGGCATCCTCTACGGCGGGGACTACAACCCCGAGCAGTGGGACCCCGCGGTGTGGCGGGAGGACGTCGCGCTCATGCGGGAGGCCGGGGTCAACCTCGTCACCGTGGGCGTGTTCGGCTGGTCGCACTACGAGCCCCGGCCGGGGGAGTACCGCTTCGGCTGGATGGACGAGGTGCTCGACCTGCTGCACGACGCCGGCATCGCCGTCGACCTCGCCACCCCGGTGGCGTCACCGCCGCCGTGGCTGGGCCACCGGCACCCGGAGTCGCTGCCGACGACGGCCGACGGCACCGTCCTGAGCTACGGGTCGCGCAACCAGTTCTGCCCGTCGTCCGACGCCTACCGGGACGCGGCCGCGGCGATCGCCGAGCAGGTCGCCGCCCGCTACGCCGGGCACCCGGCGGTCCGCCTGTGGCACGCCGGCAACGAGTACGGCCAGGTCTGCTTCTGCGACCGCTGCGCCGACCGGTTCCGCGACTGGCTCCGCGCCCGGTACGGCAGCCTCGACACGCTCAACGCGGCCTGGGCCACCACCGTCTGGTCGCAGGAGTACGGCGACTGGGCCGAGGTCCTGCCGCCGCGCGTCGCGCCCTACCACCGCAACCCCGCCCAGGAGCTCGACTTCCGGCGCTTCTCCTCCGACCTGCTGCTCGACCTCTACCGGGAGCAGAAGGCGATCGTCCGGCGGCACGACCCCGACCGTCCCGTCACCACCAACCTCATGGGCTTCTTCGGCGGCGTCGACCCGCACGCCTGGCGCGCCGACCTCGACGTCGTCGCCGACGACGCCTACCCCGACCCGGCGTCGCCCGACGCCCCCGCGGACGCGGCGCTCGTCAACCACCTGGCCCGCGGCCTCGCGGGCGGCACGCCGTGGCTGCGCATGGAGCAGGCGGCGAGCGCCGTGAGCTGGCGCGAGCACAACCTCACGAAGTCGCCCGAGCGGCTGCGCGCCGAGGTGCTGCAGGCCGCGGCGCACGGCTGTGACGGCGCCCTGTTCTTCCAGTGGCGCCAGGCGCGCTCGGGCCCCGAGCGCTTCCACTCCGCGATGCTGCCCCTGGCCGGCCCGGACACCGCGGTGCACGACGGCGTCCGCCGCCTCGGCGCCGAGCTGCGCGCGCTGCGCGGCCTCGCCGGGCAGCCCGTCCACAGCCGGGTCGCGCTGCTGTGGGACTGGCCGTCGTGGTGGGCGGCCACGCAGGTCGCGCTGCCCACCGCACGCCTCGACCCGCTCGCCACCCTGCAGGCGTGGCACCGCGCGCTGTGGCGGCTCGGGGTGGTCGCGGACGTCGTCGCGCCGGGTCAGGACGACGTCCGCCTCGACGGGTACGACGTCGTGCTGGCGCCCGCGCTCACCGTGCTCGAGCAGGACGCCGCGGACCGGCTCGAGGCCTACGTCTCCGGCGGCGGGCACCTGGTGTGGGGGCCGTTCGGCGGGGTCGCGGACGGGCGGGGACAGCTGCACGTCGGGCGGTCGCCGGCGCTGCTGCGGCGCGTGCTCGGCGTCTCCGCGGAGGAGTGGGTGCCGCTGCCCGACGCCGGCAGCGCCGTCGCCTGGTCCGAGGAGCGCTTCGGCGGCCTGCGGGGCACCGCCGCCGTGCTGGGCGAGCGCACGCGCTCCGACGGCGCCGCCGTGCTCGCCACCTACGACGACGGGCCGCTGGCCGGGTGCGTCGCCGTCGCGCAGCACGCGCACGGCAGGGGCGGGGCCTGGTACGTCGGGGCGGACCTCACCGGCGAGGCCGGCGGCCTGGACACCGTGCTGCGGGCCGCCCTCGACGCGGCGGGCGTCCCCACCGGCGGGCAGGAGCCCGACGTCGAGACCGTGTGGCGCGGCAGCACCCTGGTCGCGATCAACCACGCCGACAGGTCCGCGACGCTCGACCTCGCCGCCGCGCTCTCCGCCGGGCCGGAGCACGTGCGCGACGTGACGACGCTCGTCGACCTGCTCACCGCCGCCCGGCACGAGCTCGTGGCCGGCCCCGCCGACGTGCCGGGGGCCGGGGCGACCCTGCCGCTCGCACCGCACGACGCCGTCGTCCTCGCGGCCGGGTGACGCCGGCGGCCGGGATGGGTTCATCCGAGAAGATGTCACACCTCGGAAACGCCGTTTGACCCAGCGGAAACCAGCGCTCCCTACCGTCGTCCCGACGCGCCGCCCAGGCGCCCGGTGACGGAAGGGGACGACCGATGTCCGACGCATCACCCAGCACCACCGCCAGGCACCCCGTGGACGAGGTGCCGCGCTTCGCGCGGCTGTTCCCGCTGGGGCTGCAGCACGTGCTCGCGATGTACGCGGGGGCGGTCGCGGTGCCGCTCATCGTGGGCGGCGCGCTCGGCTACTCCGCGCAGGACCTGGCGTTCCTCATCAGCGCGGACCTGTTCGTCGCGGGCATCGCGTCGATCATCCAGTCCCTCGGGTTCTGGCGGTTCGGGGTGCGCCTGCCGCTCATGCAGGGGGTGACGTTCGCAGCGGTCGGCCCGATGATCACCATCGGCACGACCTACGACATCACCGCCGTCTTCGGGGCCACCATCGCCTGCGGGCTGTTCATGATCCTCGTCGCGCCGTTCTTCTCGGCGCTGCTGCGGTTCTTCCCGCCGATCGTCACCGGCACGGTGATCCTCGTCATCGGCGTCTCGCTGATGGACGTCGCCGCCGGGTGGATCACGGACAACGGCGAGTCGGCCACGCCGACCGACCTGGCGCTCGCGGCCGGGACCCTGCTGCTCGTCGTGCTCGTCGAACGGTTCGCGCCGCCCGCGCTGGCGCGCGTCTCCGTGCTGCTCGGGCTCGGGCTCGGCACGCTCGTCGCGCTGCCCCTGGGCAAGGTCGACTGGTCGGGCGTCGGCGACGCCGGGTGGTTCGCCCTCGTGACGCCGTTCCACTTCGGCCTCCCGACGTTCCCGCCGGCCGCCGTCGTGTCGATGCTGGTCGTGGGCCTCGTGATCATGACCGAGACGACCGGCGACATGATCGCCGTCGGCGAGATCACCGGCCGGCCGGTGACCCGGCAGCGGCTCGGCGACGGGCTGCGCGCCGACGGGCTCTCCACCGTGCTCGGCGGCCTCTTCAACACCTTCCCCTACACGGCGTTCGCGCAGAACGTGGGCCTCGTGAGCCTCACCGGCGTGGGGTCGCGGTTCGTCGCGACGATGGCGGGCGGCATCCTCGTCGTCCTGGGACTGGTGCCGAAGGTCGGCGCGGTCGTGGAGGGCGTGCCCTCCGCGGTGCTGGGCGGCGCGGGGATCGCGCTGTTCGGCATGGTCGCCGCGTCGGGCGTCCGCTCGCTCACCACGGTGACGTTCACCCACCGGAACATCCTCGTGGTCGCCGTGTCCCTCGGGGTCGCGATGCTCCCGACCGTGCGCCCCGAGATCTACGCCGAGCTCCCCACCTGGTTCCGGCTGATCTTCGACTCCGGCATCAGCGCCGGCGCGATCACCGCGATCCTGCTCAACCTGCTGCTCAACGGCGACCAGCTCCGCCCGCGCCCGGCCGCGGGGCCCGACGAGTCACAGCACGAACCCGACGCCGAGACCGAGAGCGCCGGGGCCGTCCGCTGACGCAGGTGTGGCACCCACCCGACGGGTGGGTGCCACACCTCCGAGGAGCGGGATCCGTCAGCGCAGCAGGCCGCTGAGCAGACCGCCGTCCTCGTCGGAACCGCTCGACGACGCGTCCGTGTCGGCGGTGACGTCGGCGTCAGTGTCGGGGTCGACGCTCACGTCCGAGTCGTTGCCGCTGAGGATGCCGCTGAGCACCTCGTTCACGTCGAGGTCCACCCCGTTGAGCACCGCGTTGCCGCTGGCGACGTCACCGAGGTCGACGACCCCGTTCAGGATGTCGTCGAGCGACACGTTGCCGCTGTCGTCGACGTGCGTCTCGGTCTGGTCCGTTCTCTCGGAGTGGTCGCCGGTGTCGGCGCTCGCCGCGGCGGCGCCTCCGAGAACGAGGGCGGCGGCCGTACCGGTCACGACCGCGGACTTGGTCCAGATCTTGCGCATGATGGTGCCTCCATCTTGTCGGTTGATTCGGGCACCCGGGGTTCGGTGCCCTCCGACGTGCGGATGGGTCCGGATCTGGATCAGTTCTCTCGGGCCTCGATCGGCGGGGCCGTCAGCCCTGCACGTCGCCGTCCACGTAGAACCAGCGGCCGGCCTCGCGGACGAACCGGCTCACCTCGTGCAGGCGGCCGCGCCCGCCGGTGGCGGCGGAGCGGTACTGCGCGACGAACTCGACCTCGCCGCCGTCGTCGAACGGCCCGCCCGCGTGGGTGGCGAGGACGACCAGGCGCCGCCACTCCTGGTCGTCGAGCTCCAGCGACGACGGCCGGGTGCGCGGGTGCCACGTGGCGCGCAGGTACGCGGCGTCGCCGACCGCGAACGCGCTGTAGCGCGAGCGCATCAGCGCCTCCGCCGTGGGCGCGGGGCGCTCGCCGCGGTGCAGCGGGCCGCAGCACGCGCCGTAGGTGTCGCCGGAGCCGCAGGGGCAGCGGTCGTCGTCGTGCACGGCGGTCCTCCTCGGTGGGCCGGTCAGCGGGTGACCGGCAGGCGGGGGTTGAAGCGCTCCTCGGCGAGGGCGACGAGGAGGGCGAGCAGCACGACGGCGGCGCTGGCCAGCGGCACCACGCGCACGTCCACGGCCGCGACGAGCGCCGCGCCCAGGCCGGAGCCGGCCGCGATGCCCACGTTGAACATGGACGACGAGATCGCCACGCCCATGTTGGTCGAGCCGGGTGACACCAGCATCACGCGGTGCGACAGCGCGGGCGGCACGCACGAGAACGAGAGGCCGAACAGCGCCAGCGACGCGACCGCGGCCACGGGCTGCTCGCCGAACGCCCACAGCGACACCAGCGCGACCGTGAGCACGGCGAGCGCGACGAGCAGCACCGCCACGGGCCGCGCGTCGATGAACCGGCCGACGACGATCGCCCCCACCACGCCGGCCGCGCCCTGCAGCAGGAGCAGACGCGGCATGTCCGCCTGCACGAACCCGGTGACGTCGATGAAGTACTGCGTGACGAACGTGATGACGCCGAACGCGCCGGTCAGCACCAGCCCGGTCGTGACCATCTGGAACCCGAACCGGCGCGCGTTCGGGTGGGGCGCGCGGCTGGCGCCGCCCTGCGCCGGGGCGAGCGTGGGGAAGAGGGCGAGGACGACGAACGTCACCACCAGCGACAGCGCCGCGACGGCGGCGAACGTCCACCGCCACGACGTGTTCTCGCCGAGCCACGTGCCCGCCGGCACGCCGAGCACCGGCGCCAGCGAGTTGCCCAGCGCGAGGCGCGCCATCACCTTGCCGCGCACGACCGGCCGGAACAGCCCCGTCGTCGCCGGCACCACCGCCACCCAGAACAGCGCCTGCGCCGTCGCCGTCACCAGGCGCGCGACCAGCAGCTGCTCGTAGCTGGGCGCGAGCGCCGCCCACAGGGTCGCGACGGAGGCGACGCCCGCGCACGCGGACAGCACCCAGCGCCGCGGGAACCGCCGCGCCCAGTGCGCCAGCGGCACCGTCGTGACGAGCACCACCAGCGCGTACCCGGTGACGAGCAGGCCGATCTCGGAGGTCGAGCGGCCCAGGTCGGGGGCCATGAGCGTGAGCAGGCCGGACGGCAGCGACTCGACGGTGACGAACAGGAACGTCGACAGCGCCATCGCGACCAGGATGATCGTGGCGCGACGCTCGTCGACAGGGGGCGTGATGGCGGACGCCGGCGCGGGAGGAAGGTTCTCGGTCATGGGGATCGAAACGATCCTAGGCTCCCGCGACCCCGGAGTTGTCAGGATGCGCGTGCGGTATGCCACGCGCCGGGCCTGACGGATCGGGGCGTGGGGTTGCGGCGGCGGCGGGGCTTCCGGATTCTCGGAGGGTGCCCACGCTGCCCGAGGTGCTGACGGACGTCGCCGGGGCGCTGTACGCCCTCGAGCCGGGCGAGTTCGTCCCCGCGCGCGACGCCCGCGCCGCCGCGCTGCGCTCCGACGGCCAGGACGAGGCGGCGGACCGGGTGAAGCGGCTGCGCAAGCCGTCGACGGCGGCGTGGGTGGTCAACCTCCTGGCGCGCGCGGACCCCGAGCAGGTGGAGCAGGTGGTCGAGCTCGGCGCCGCGTTCCGTGCCGCGCAGGACGACCTCGACGGCCCCCGCCTGCGCGAGCTCACCCGCCAGCGGCGGCAGCTCGTCGCGGCCGTCGCGGCCCGCGCCCGGTCGCTCGCCGTCGACGCGGGCGCGGCGGTGTCCGGCGCGGTCCTCGCCCAGGTCGAGTCCACCCTCACCGCCGCGATGATCGACCCCGACGCCGGGCGCGCGGTGCGCGGCGGCCTGCTCGTGGGCCCGCTGCAGGCCACCGGCATCGGGCGCGCCGACGTCGCGTCCGCCGTCGCCGTCCCCGACGCCCTCGGCATCGCTCCCGTCGACGACGACGCCCCGCCGCGGCACCTGCACGCCGTGCCCGACCTCCCCGCCGCGAAGAAGGGGCGCGGCCGCCCGACGGCGGACGCGGCCGACGACGCCGCCCGCCGCGAGGCGCGCGAGCGGGCGCAGCAGGAGCTCACCGACGCCGAGGACGACGTCGCCGCCGCCCGCGACGCCGGCGGCACCGCCGCCGCGGAGGTGGGCCGCATCGAGGCCGTGGCCCGGCGCACCGACGCCGAGCGCGACGCCGCGCGTCGCCGCCTCGCCGAGCTGGACGACGAGGCCGCCGCCGTCGACGCCGAGCTGCGCGGCGCCGTCGTCGCCCGCCAGCGCGCCGAGCGCACCCTCGCCGACGCCACCCGCCGCCGCGACGAGGCCGCCGCCCGCCTCGCCGAGGTGGCCCGGGACCGGCCGAGGTAGGCCGCGCCGGGGCCGCGCCGGACCACCTCCGCGGTCCCGCCTTCGGGGGAGACGACCCCGACGGATCTCCGTCGTCCGACGGATCCGCCGGCCCGTCCTGGCTGCGACGGTGGGAGCACCGACCGCGAAGACGAGGAGACCCCATGCGCCGTCGCATGCGCACGACCCTGACCGTCACGACCGCCGCAGCGCTCGCGCTGCCGCTGACCCTCGGTGCCGTCCCCGCCGGAGCAGCCCCCGCCGCGGCCGGGGACGGCACGCCCGCCGGTGCGGCGGCGCCCGCGCTGGACGAGGACTCGTCGTCCGTCGCGCGCGCCGTCGCGGAGGCGGTCGCCCAGGCGCGGCGCGAGGCGAGCGCCCGCACGTTCGTCGCGCCGAGCGAGGACGCCGCGGCGACCGCCGGCGCGCGCGACGCCCTGGACCAGGCGCTCGCGGACACCGTGGCGGGCGTCCCGGTCGGCGTCGTCGGCCGGGTCGACGCGCCCGGCCTGCACTGGAGCGGCGCGGAGGGCACGCGCCGCCTCGACGGGCGCGGCCCGGCGCGGCCGCAGGACCGGTTCCGGGCGGCGAGCAACACCAAGATGATGGTCTCGACGCTGGTGCTGCAGGAGGTCGAGAAGGGCACGTGGACCCTCGACACCCCGGTGGTGGAGGTGGTCCCCGAGGCGGCCGCCGTCGTGCCCGACGCGTACGAGGACGACGTCACGCTCGAGCTGCTGCTCACGCACCGCTCCGGCCTGCCCGACCACCTGTCCGCGCTCGCCGCGAGCCGCATGACCGACCCGGAGGACCTCGACGAGTTCTTCGAGGTCCTCGGCGAGGAGTACCCGGTCGCCGACCACCTCGCCGCCATGGACGACCTGCCGTGGCTGTTCGCGCCGGGCACCGACGTGGCGTACTCGAACGCGGGCTACGTGCTGCTGGGCGCGGCGCTCGAGCGTGCCACCGGGCAGAGCGTGGAGCGGCTGCTCGAGAAGCGCGTGTTCGGGCCCGCCGGGATGCGGCACTCGGCGTTCCCGGACGACCCGGGCCTGCGCGGGCCGTTCCTGCACGAGGCCGCGTACACGGGCGAGCTCGGCGCCGGCTGGTACGGCCTCGACCCCTTCGACCCGAGCCTGTTCGGCGCGGCGGGCGCGGTGACGTCCACGACGGCGGACCTGCGGCGCTTCACCGAGTCGCTCGTGACCGGCGACCTGCTCGAGCCGGCGACCGTGACCGACGTCCTCACGCCGCGCACCGTGGGCAGCGAGGTCCTGCCCGACTACGGCCTGGGCGTCTACCGCCTGCCCGACCCGTGCCAGGACGGCGCGTGGCTGTACGGGCACGACGGCGCGTCGTTCGGCACGCTCAGCATCACGCTGACCTCCCCGGACGCCGACCGCCAGGTGACCGTGGCGCTCACGGGCCGCGACCTCACCTCGGTCGGGTCCGACCTCATGACGGCCCTGGTCCCCGCCCTGCTCGCGACCTGCTGACGGGTCCCGCGCCGAGGGTCAGCGCGGGCTGCGCACCACGCGCGCCCCGCCGGCGGGCACGACGACGGCGCCGGCGACGTCCTCGCCCGTGAGCAGGTCGCTGCTGCCCGGGGCGACGTCGGGCAGCTTGGCGTCGGCGTCGGCGTGGTTGATCGCGACCGTGAAGACGGCGTCGGCCCCGTGCCGCCGCACGACCTCCAGGTCGGCGGTCAGGCCCGCCGGGGCGAGGCCGGCGTCGTCGTACACGCGGGCCATGAGCGGTGCGAGGGCGTCGACGTCGAGCCGCGTGGACACGTACCAGCCGGTCCCCGCGCCGGCGCGGTGGCGCGTCACCGCCGCGCCGCCGGGCCGCGGCCCGCCGGCGTAGGTCGCGACGACCTCGGCGCCGTCGAGCGCGACGTCGTCGGCCCACACGTCGCCGGTCAGCGCGCCGTCGGACAGCCCGACGACGCCCAGCGTCTCGCCGTCGCGCAGCGGGAGGAACTCCTCGACCGTCAGGCCCAGCGCGCGGCGCAGCGGGGCGCCGTACCCGCCCTCGTGCACGCGGTCGTGCTCGTCGACGACGGCGCTGAAGAAGCTCACCAGCAGCGTGCCGCCGCCCTCGACGTACCGGGTGAGGTTGGCGGCCGCGTCGGCCGTGAGCAGGTACGACGCCGGTGCGACGACGAGCCGGTAGCCGGACAGGTCCTGCTCCGGGTGGGCCATGTCCACCGTGAGGCCGTCCCGCCACAGCCGGTCGTAGAAGGCCTCGGTGCGCTCGCGGTGCGACGCGTCCACGCTGGGCCGCCACTCGAGGTCCTGCGCCCAGTGCGACTCGTAGTCCCACAGCAGCGCGACGTCGGCCCGCACGCGCGAGCCCTGCACCTCGCCGAGGCGGCCGAGCTCGGCCCCGAGCTCGCACACCTCGCGGAACACGCGGCTGCCCGTCCCGGCGTGGGGGAGCATCGCCGAGTGGAACTTCTCCGCGCCGCTGCGCGAGGCCCGCCACTGGAAGAACAGGATCCCGTCCGCGCCGCGGCCCAGGTGCGACAGGGCGTTCCGCCGCTCCTCGCCGGGGCGCTTGGCCACGTTCCGCGGCTGCCAGTTCACGGCCGAGCTGGAGTGCTCCAGGAGGAGCCACGGCTTGCCGCCCGCGACCGACCGTGTGAGGTCGGCGGCCATCGCCAGGCCCACGTGGCCGCGGGGGTCCGCGGCGGTGAGGTAGTGGTCGTCCGAGACGACGTCGACCTCCCGCGCCCAGGCCCACAGGTCCGTGGCCGGGCACGCCGTCGCCATGAAGTTGGTGGTGACGGGCACGGCGGAGTGCGCGCGGATCGCGTCGCGCTCGGCCACGAAGCACGCGCGGAGCATCGCGTCGGTGAAGCGGGCGTAGTCGAGACGCATCGCCGGGTTGGCCACGGTGGGCGTGGCCGACGGCGCTACGACGTGCTCCCACTCGCCGTAGACCTGGCCCCAGAACCGGGTGCCCCAGGCCGCGTTGAGCGCGTCGAGCGTGCCGTACCGGGCGCGCAGCCACAGGCGCCAGGCGCGCTGCGCGTGCTCGGAGTAGTCGTCGGAGACCGGCGCCCCGTACTCGTTGTGCACGTGCCAGAGCACGACGGCGGGGTGCTGCCCGTAGCGCTCGGCGAGCGCGCCCGCGATGCGGGTGGCGGCCCGGCGGTACGCGGGGGAGGACGGCGCGGCGGCCCCGCGGGAGCCGAACTCCAGCACGGTGCCCTCGTGCGTCACGACCCGGGAGTCCGGGTAGGTGCGGAAGAACCACGCGGGCGGCGACGCCGTGGGGGTCCCGAGGTCGACGCGGATGCCGGCCGAGTGCAGCAGGTCGAGCAGGCGGTCGAGCCAGCCGAAGTCGTGCTCGCCCTCCCGCGGCTCGAGGAGGGCCCAGCTCCAGATGCCGACGCTGACCAGGTTGACGCCCGCCTGCCGCATGAGGTCGACGTCCTGCGCCCACACCTCCTCCGGCCACTGCTCGGGGTTGTAGTCGCCGCCGTAGCAGACCTGGTCGACCCCGGGCAGCCAGCCCTCGAAGTCCGGGCCGGGGCGGAACGGGGCGGGCCGGGCCCCGGTGGCGGCCTCGGAGGCCGTGGCCTCGAAGGACGGGGCGCCGTGGGGCGTGGCGTCGGGCATGGGAGGCGCTCCTCGCGTCGATGCTGTGCGCGGTCACAGGCGGCGTGGCCGCGCAACGACTAGGTAACACCACGAAACCCGAAGTTGACAATCGCTGGCGGCGTCCGGCTACTGTGACCGTGCACAGCCACACTGTCGTGAGTCGCCCGGGCCTCCGCCCGCGGCGGCGGTGCGATGGTCCTTGACGAGGAGGAGTCATGCGCCTGTCCACAGGCACCCGGATCGCGGCCCTCGCCGCTGCCACCGCGCTGGTCGCGTCCGCCTGCTCCGGCGGCGGCGACGACGCCGGCTCGGACGGCGCGTCGGCCACGGGACCCGTCGAGCTCACGTTCTGGACGTGGACCCCCAACATGGAGAAGGTCGTCGACCTCTGGAACGCCGACCACCCCGACATCACCGTCACGGTGAACAAGCAGGACGGCGGGGACCCCGCGGTCACCAAGCTGCTCACCGCGATCAAGGCCGGCTCGGGCGCGCCCGACATCATGCAGGCCGAGTACCAGAAGATCCCGCAGCTCGTGTCCTCGGACGCCCTCGCGGACCTCTCCGGCTCCCTGGGTGACGACGTCGCCGGGCACTTCGCCGACGGCGTCTGGAACGCCGTCACCCTCGGGTCGGACGCCGTCTACGCGGTGCCGCAGGACTCCGGGCCCATGCAGTTCTACTACCGGGCCGACATCTTCGAGAAGCTCGGCATCGACGTCCCCACCACCTGGGACGAGTACGCGGACGCTGCCCGGAAGGTGCACGAGGCCGACCCGAAGGCCTACCTCGGCACGTTCTCCGCGAACGACGCCGGCTGGTTCTCCGGGCTCACCCAGCAGGCGGGCGCGTCCTGGTACGGGATCGACGGCGACGCCTGGTCCGTGGACATCGACTCCGACGCCACGACCAAGGTCGCCGAGTACTGGGGCGGGCTCGTGGAGGAGGGCGCCATCGACAACAAGCCGATGTACACCCCCGAGTGGAACGCCGCCCTCAACGACGGCACCCAGGTGGGCTGGCTGTCCGCGATCTGGGCCCCGGGCGTCCTCGAGGGCAACGCCGCCGACACCGCCGGAAAGTGGAAGATGGCGCCCATGCCCCAGTGGGACGCGGCCGCGCCCGCGACCGGTGCCTGGGGCGGCTCGGCGACCGCCGTGACGTCGCAGTCGGAGCACCCGGAGCAGGCCGCCGAGTTCATCACGTGGCTCAACACCGACCCGGAGGCCGTGCAGGCGCTCGTCGACGAGACCGGGATCTACCCGGCCGACGTCCCCGCGAGCAGCACCGTGCTCACCGACCCGCCGGAGTTCTTCTCGAACCAGGCGGACTTCTACGAGATCGCGGCGCAGACGGCGCAGACCGTGCAGCCGTTCACGTACGGGCCGAACATCAACGTCGCCTACTCCGCGTACAACGACGAGTTCGCGAAGGCGACCAAGGCCAAGAAGGCCGGCGCGTTCGTCGACGCCGTCCACGCGATGCAGAAGATCACGCTCGACGACCTGAAGAACCAGGGCTTCAACGTCGACGAGTGACGTCGCGGGCCGCCCGGGCCGGTAACAGCACCCCCGGGCGGCCCTGCCACGCCGTCCGGTCCCGCACCCACCGAGGGAAAGCAGAGATGACCACGTCCACCGTCGCGCCGCCGGGCGGCCGCACCGCACCCCCGCCGGTCCGCACCACGGGCCCGAGCACCTCGGGCCGCCGCCGGCTCGCGCCGTGGGGGTTCCTCGCGCCCGCGATCGCGCTGTTCGTCCTCTTCCTCGCCCTGCCGATCGGGTACGCCGTGTACCTGTCGTTCCGGACGGAGAAGGTGAGCGGGCTGGGACTGGGATCCGGGTCGCGCACCGAGGTGTGGGCCGGGCTGTCCAACTACGCGTCCGCCCTCGGCGACCCGGAGTTCCTCGCGTCCGTCGGCCGCGTCGCGCTCTACGGCCTGCTCGTGGTGCCCACGATGCTCGGCCTGGCCCTGCTGTTCGCGCTGCTGCTCGACTCGCGCCGGGCGCGGGCGCGCACGTTCTCGCGGACGTCGATCTTCCTGCCGTACGCGGTGCCCGCGGTGATCTCGTCGCTGCTGTGGGGCTTCCTCTACCTGCCCGGCGTCAGCCCGTTCTACGACCTGTTCGACGCGCTCGGCTGGGACGTGCCGTCGTTGTTCGAGGGCGACCTCGTCATGTTCGCGGTCGCGAACATCGCGGTCTGGGGCGGCACCGGCTTCAACATGATCGTCATCTACACGGCGCTCAAGGCGGTGCCGTCGGAGCTGTACGAGGCCGCGGAGCTGGACGGCGCGTCGCAGGTGGCCGTCGCGTGGCGGATCAAGATCCCCATCGTCACGCCGTCGATCATCATGACGGCCGTCTTCTCGATGATCGCGACCCTGCAGGTGTTCGCCGAGCCCACCACGCTGCGGCCGCTGAGCAACTCGATCTCGACCACCTGGACCCCGCTGATGAAGGTCTACCGCGACGCGTTCACGCGCGGCGACCTGCACTCGGCCGCCGCGACGTCGGTGATCATCGCCGCCGCGACCTTCGTGCTCTCGTTCGGCTTCCTGCGGCTCGTGCAGGCCCGTGCCTTCGGTCAGGAGAAGTGACGATGACGACGCTGACCAGCCCGCTCCCCGCCGGCACGCCCGCGGCCCCCGACGCGCGAGGGCGCTCCGGGAGCCCGCGCCGCACCTGGCGCGGCGCCGGCGCGCGCCCGTCGCCCGTGGCCACGGCCGTGCTGCTGCTGGGCGCGCTCTACTGCCTGCTGCCCGTCGTGTGGGTCGTCGTGGCCTCGACGAAGTCCGGGTCGGAGCTGTTCTCCACCTTCACCTTCGCGCCGTCCACGCACCTCGCCGAGAACGTGGGCGACCTCGCCGCCTACCGCGACGGCCTCTTCTGGCGCTGGATGCTCAACACCGCCCTGTACGCCGGCGTGGGTGCGGCGCTGTCCACCCTGGTGTCGGCCATGGCCGGGTACGGGCTCGCGAAGTACACCTTCGCCGGCAAGAACGCCGTGTTCAACGTGCTGCTGGCCGGGGTGCTCGTGCCCGCCATCGTGCTCGCCATCCCGCAGTACCTGCTGCTGGCCGAGCTCAACCTCACCAACACCTACTGGTCGGTGCTGCTGCCCAGCATCATCAGCCCGTACGGCATCTACCTCGCCCGGATCTACGCGGCCGCCGCCGTGCCCGACGAGGTGGTCGAGGCCGCCCGCACCGACGGTGCGAGCGAGTCGCGCACCTTCTTCCAGGTCGCGGTGCCCATGCTCGTGCCCGGCCTGGTGACGGTGTTCCTGTTCCAGTTCGTCGCGATCTGGAACAACTTCATGCTGCCGTACATCATGCTCGGCGACGACAAGCTGTTCCCGATCACCGTCGGCCTGTCCGGCCTGCTCAACCAGGGCGCCAGCCAGCCCGCCATGTACACCCTGGTGATCACGGGCGCGCTGCTGTCGATCCTCCCTCTCGTGGCGCTGTTCTTCGCCCTGCAGCGGTTCTGGCAGGTGGACCTCGCCGCCGGCGCGGTGAAGTCGTGACCACCCGTCCCCGCCCCGCGCGGGCCGCCGCGGGCCGGGCGGGTTCGACACGGGTCAATACACTCACCGACGTGGACGGAACGGGTGGGCACGGGTCCGACGACGGCCGGGCGAAGCGCCCCACGATCCGCGACGTCGCGGCCGTGGCAGGCGTGTCGCGCGGCACGGTCTCGCGGGTCATCAACGGCGGGCACTGGGTCTCGCCCGACGCGCGCACCGCGGTGGAGGAGGCGATCCGCGCCACCGGGTACCGCGCCAACCCGCACGCGCGCTCCCTGGTGACGGGGCGGGCCAACTCGGTCGCGTTCCTCCTCACCGAGGAGCAGCACCTGCTGTTCGAGGACCCGAACTTCTCCCTGCTGTTGCGCGGCGCCACCCACGCCGCCGCCGAGCGGGAGATGCCCATGGTGCTGCTCGTCGCCGGCACGGCGGAGGAGCGGCGGCGGGTGGCCCAGTACATGGAGGCGGGGCACGTGGACGGGGTGCTGCTGATCAGCTCCCACCGCGGCAACCCGATGATGGGGGAGCTGCTGCGGCACGAGATCCCCACCGTGGCGTGCGGCGTGCCCCTCGGGTACGAGGGGAAGGTCGGCTACGTCGCCGCCGACGACCGCTCCGGCGGCCGCACCATGACGCAGCACCTGTGGGACTCGGGCCGGCGGCGCATCGCCACCATCACCGGCCCCATGGACACCCCGGGCGGCGTGCTGCGGCTCGAGGGCTACCGCGACGTGCTCGGCGACGCCTACGACGCCGGGCTCGTCGCGCACGGCGACTACTCCCGGGAGAGCGGCCGCCTCGCGATGGCGGAGCTGCTCGAGCGCCGGCCGGACGTCGACGCCGTGTTCGTGCACTCCGACCTCATGGCCGCCGGGGCGCTCGTGGCCCTGCAGGCCGCCGGCCGCAGCGTGCCGGACGACGTCGCCGTCGGCGGGTTCGACGACTCCGGGGTCGCCGCCCAGCTGCACCCGCCGCTGACCACGATGCGCCAGCCGTACGAGCGCATCAGCGCCGAGATGGTGCGGTTGCTGCTCGAGGTCGTCGACGGCCAGGAGCCCGCCGCGATCACGCTGCCCACCTCGCTCGTGGTGCGCGAGTCGGCCTGAGCGCCACGCCCACGGCGTCGCGGCCGGTCCCGCCGGGGCCACCGGTCAGTCCCACCAGGCGCGGTACCAGGGCTCGCCGCCGTCGTCCCCGGTCGCGGGGGACCGGGTGTCGGCCCGGCCCGGCCCCCACCACGGGGTGATCTCGTCGGGCGGCGCGTGCATGTCGTCCACGCCGAGGGCGACCAGCGTCGCCATGACGTCGGTGCACTCGCACCCCTGCTCGTGCCGGCGGTCGATCCGCAGCGAGCGGTCGGAGCGCAGCAGCACCGCGGTCACCGTGATCCGCTCGTCGCAGCGCAGCGGACCCACGACGTACCCCTGCGCGCGCACGCGGTCCGGGTGGCGCACCACGGCACGGAGCACCGCGCCGAGCGTGGGGCCGAGGTTCTGCCGTTCGGTCGCGAGCTCCTCCTCGTCGAGCCGGTCGAGCAGGCCCGCGGCGACGCGGGCGTCCAGAGCCGCGAACGGGTAGTACCCGGGCGCCGCGTTCGGTCCGAGGACGGGCTGGAGCAGCACGTCGAGGCCGTCGTCCAGCAGCCGGCCGTGCGAGCCGGGGCAGCCGGCTCCCGGGCCGTCGTCGTGCCGGGCGCCGGGCCGGGTGGCCAGGTCCCGCTCCCGGGTCCACGCGGTGCTCAGGTCGACCAGGTCGGGCGGGGTGAACCGCGCCACGGGCCACGCCGGCCCCCGTTCCGGTGCCGGTTCGACTGCCGGTTCGGGTGCCGGTTCGGGTGCCGGTTCGGGCGCCGGTTCGGGTGCCGGCCCGGGCGTCGTCGGCGGGGTGGGCGGCGCCGTCGTGACGGGCATGGCGGGCTCCTTCGGTCCGGTGGCGGACGCCCGGCCGGGCGTCCGACGTCGAGCCTGGCGCCGCGGCGCCCGCCGCGGTCGGCCGCCGGGCCGGCCTGTGGACGGGCCGAGCCTGGGGGCAGGTTCCGGGCCCGGCGCGGTGCGCCGACGTCGTGCCTGGTCAGCACCGATGATTTCCGGCCTGGCGAGGTGTCTCACCCTCAGCACAGGATGGACCCACCCCTGCCGGCCTCGGAGGCCCCACCATGAGCGAGCTCACCACCCACACCCTGGACGTGCCGGGCGCCGTCCTCACCTACGACGTGCGCCTGCCGGCCACCCCCGGCCCGCACCGGCCGGTCTTCGTGCTCGGCTCCCCGATGGGGGCGTCCGGCTTCGAGCAGCTCGCCGCGCTGCTCGACGACCGCGCCGTCCTCACCTACGACCCGCGCGGCATGGACCGCAGCACGCTCGCCGCCGACGGCGAGGTCTCCGTCGAGATCCACGCCGACGACTTCCACCGCGTGCTCCAGGCGGCGCGCGCGCTGGTCGGCGACGGGCCCGTCGACGTGTTCGCGTCGAGCGGCGGCGCGGTCAACGTGCTGTCGTGGATCGTCGAGCACCCCGACGAGCTCGGCACCGTCGTCGCGCACGAGCCCCCGCTGTGGGCGCTGCTCGAGGACCGCGACCTGCAGCGCCGGGCCACGCAGGACATCGTCGAGACGTACCAGCGCGACGGGTTCGGGCCGGCGATGGCGAAGTTCGTCCAGCTCTCCATGCAGGACGCCCCGCTCACCGAGGACTACTTCTCCCGGCCCGCTCCCGACCCGGCCATGTTCGGCATGCCCACCGAGGACGACGGCTCGCGCGACGACCTCCTGCTGAACGGCAACATGAGGTCGTTGCCCTGGTTCTCGCCCGACCTCGACGCGCTGCGCGCCACCAGCGTGCGGCTCGTCCCGGCGGTCGGCGAGGCCGGCCCCGGCACGATGCCGCGGCGCGGCGGCGAGGCGCTGGCCGCGGAGCTCGGCCTGGACGTCGTCGTGTTCCCCGGCGACCACGGCGGGTTCACCGTCAACGAGTGGTCGCCGCACAACGACCCGGCGGCGTTCGCGGCCGCGCTGCGGGAGGTGCTGAAGGGCTGACGGGCGCTCAGGCGGGGGCGGCGCCGAGCCGCTCCAGCCCGGCGATCCCCGCGGCGGCGTGCTGCGTGTAGCGGGCCACGGCGTCCCGCACCTCGGGGCGCGCGGCCTCCTCCGGCGGCACCCGCGCGGGGTTGAGGAGCACCGAGTGCGCCCACTGCGCGACGTCCGGCTCCCGCATGAACCGGGCCGTGCCGCGGGCCCCGCGCGCCTGCAGCGCGCTCCAGTCGGTGGGCGTGCGCCAGTAGGGCGTCGGCGGGCAGAGGGCGTTCTTCTCCTCGTCGGACCGGTCGTGCCGGGTGCCCTCCACGTAGCCGACCAGGGCCGCCGCGAAGCAGGGGAACCCGGCCCGCACCGCCTGCACGGTCAGGTGCTCGCCCCAGATCGGCACCGGCGGCGGCTGCGGCAGGCCGTAGGCGGCGCAGTGGACGACGACGGCGCCGCGCGGCACGGCGACGGCGCCCTCGTCGAGCTCCAGCTTGCCGGGCGTCACCCGGTGCAGGTGCCCGCGGCGCACCACCTGCGTGACGGTGCGCAGCAGGTCGAGCTCCCACCGGCCGAGCGTCGGCGTGCGCGCCATCCGCGGCCGCACGCCCTGGTCGATGCGCACCATGATCCCCTCGGCCTCGAGCCGCACGAACAGGTCGTCGGCCGACGACGCCACCTCCGCGGCGGCCATGAGCGAGCCGGCCATCGCGAGGAACACCGCGGGGTCGGGCTGGATCACCGCGCGGTCGAACATCCACGGGTCGGCGGACCGCACCCAGGTGATCGCGTCGGGGTCCAGGCCCTGGCGCAGCAGCCACACGATCGCGTCGGTGGCGGTCTTGCCCGCGCCCACGACGACGTACGCGTCCGCCTCGACCTCGCCCACCCCACCCGCGGGGACCACGCGGGCGCCGTCCTCGACGTCGAACGGCGGCGGCGACAGCGCCGGGATCTCGGGCGCGAGGAACCGCGCGTCGACGACGCGGCGCCGCACGGCGACGTCCACCTCGCGGCCGGTGGCGAGCTCGACGAGCCGCCCGTCGTGGTACTCGTGCCCGCCCAGCAGCGTCACGCGGTCGGTGGGCAGCAGCCGGTCGGCGAGCACCCGCGCGTAGTAGTCGCAGATCTCCGGGCGGGTGGCGCGCTCGTGCAGCCCCACCTCCGGGCCGTCGGTCTGCACCCGCCCGCCGCCGAGCCGCGTGGAGGCCACCCCGTACAGCTGCGACGCCTGGTGCAGCCGCACGTACGGGTACGCGTCGAGCCAGTGCCCGCCCGGAGCCGTGCGCCGGTCGACCAGCGTCGCGTGCGCGGTCGGGTCGTGGTCGACGAGGGCGTCGACGAACGCCATCCCGGCCGCCCCGGCGCCGACCACCAGGTAGTCGGTCTCGACCGAGCGGGCCATGCTTCCAGTGACCCACCGGGCGGGGTGCCGGTCAACGCCCGGCGAGGGTGATCTCCCTGCACCGGCGCACCCCTTGCGGTTGACGCGACGTCAACCTCTACGGTCGAGACATGAACCGCTCCATCCAGGACGTGGCCCGCCTCGCGGGCGTCAGCAGCCGCACGCTGCGGCACTACGACCAGATCGGCCTGCTGCCGCCCTCGGGCACCGGGGTCGGCGGGCTGCGCCACTACGACGCGGCCGCCGTCGTGCGGCTGCAGCGCATCCTGCTGCTGCGCGACCTCGGCCTGCCGCTGACCGACATCGGCCGGGTGCTCGACGAGCAGGCCGACGAGGCCGGCGCCCTGCGCCGCCACCTCGACCAGCTGCGCGCCGAGCAGGACCGGCTGGCGAGGCAGGTGGCGTCCGTGGAGCGGACCGTGACCGCGATCGAGAAGGGAGAACAGCTCATGGCCGAGGACATGCTCGACGGTTTCGACCACACGCAGCACGAGGAGGAGGTGACCGAGCGCTGGGGCGCCGACGCGTACGCGAGGAGCGACGCGTGGTGGCGCGGGCTCGGCGCCGCGGAGCAGCAGGAGTGGAAGGCGCGCACGAAGGAGCTCGCCGAGGCCTGGGCCGAGGCCGCGCGCCGCGGCGTCGACCCGGCGTCGGACGAGGCGCAGGCGCTCGCCGCGCGGCACGCCGCCTGGCTCGGCGGCGTCCCGGGCACGCCCGGCGCCGAGCGGGGACGCCCGACGAAGGAGTACGTCGTCGGGCTGGCCGAGATGTACGTGGCCGACCCCCGCTTCGCGAAGAACTACGGCGGCGACGAGGGGGCGACGTTCGTGCGCGACGCCCTCGTCGCCTACGCCGAGCGCGAGCTCTGACCTGCGAGGTGTCAGGGTGCCCGCGGCGCATGCCCGGCGCGCACCCTGGCACCTCGGCGGGTGGGAGGATGCCCCGGTGAGCGACGACTGGGCGGCGCAGCGCACCGAGGCGGCGCGGGTGCAGGCGGAGCGCCTGCGCGCGCGGCAGGACGCCGAGCACGTGCAGGCGGAGGCGCTGCTGCAGCAGTTCGTCCGCGCGGCGGCCGACGCCGGGCTCGAGCCGGAGAACCTGCAGGTCAAGGGGTACGGCGGCCGCGGCACGGCGCGCACCTCGCTGCGCGGCTGGTACCTGCGCCACGACCGCACCGCCGGCGTCGCGACCGACGGCACGTTCTACGTGCTCACCGCCCCGCTGACGCTGGTCGACCGGGTGCGGGGGGCGCGGGTCGAGCCGGAGCGGCCGCCGCTGGTGCTCGGCGCGGGCGGCAAGGACGGCAGCTCCATCGACCTCGTCGACGCGCTCGAGCGGCTGCTCCCCGGCTGGCGCGGCGCCGCGACGTAGCGGTGCGTCGTCGTCCTGGGGCAGGACGGCGACGAACCGCGACGTCACCGGGTGCGGGTCATCGCCTCGCCCACGGGGCCGGCGACCTCCGGCAGCGCGAGGTAGCCGGCCCACGGGCCGTCGTCGAGCCGCACGGCCGCCGCGTGGTTGCCGGGCGCCCGGTTGTCCACCCGCAGGACGTCGATCGCGGGCGACCCCGCCGGGAGCGGGAAGACGGCGGGCGTGAGGTCGCGCAGCGCGAGCAGGTCGCGGGGATCGCGGGCGCTCACCCACCGGCGCACGCCCGCCGGGAACGCGAGCGGCGCGCGGGCCTGCAGCGCCTCGCGGATCGCGCGGACGCCGAGCGGCGACCCCGGCGTGAGCAGCAGCGGCACCTCGGCACCGTCCGCCCTGCCGGCGAGCACCGAGTACGCGACCACGCTGCCCAGGGAGTGCGCCACGACGACGGCCGGCTCGTCCTCGGCCAGCGCGGCCGCGAGCCCGTCGTCGATCACCCGGCGCACGTGGTCGTCGTGCAGGTAGGCGTACACGTCGCGGGTGAGCGTGAGCAGGACGGCGGCGCTGACGCCGGGCACGTACCGGTCCACCAGCCCGAGCGTCGCGACGACGGCCTCGGCGAGCGCGTCGCCGACCGCCCCCTCCGCCACCACGGGCGGCGCCTCGTCCTCGGGCCCGCGGCCCGCCCCCGCGAGCACCTCGCGGGCGACGTCGAGCACGAACCGCAGCTCGCCGTCCGGCAGGGCGGGCAGCCCCGCGGGCCCGACCGCGGGAGCGCCGGCTTCCAGGGCGTGCACCGTGACGGACGGCGGCGCCGCGCCGCCGACCAGCGCCGCGAGGGTGTCGCCGTAGTAGACGAACGACGACCCGGCGTCGGTGGGTCGGAACGACGACCCGGCGGCGGCCAGACCCGCGGCCGTCGCCCCCAGCCACTGGGCCTCGAGCGTGTCGGGGTCGTGCCCGGCGAGGTCACGGCCGTGGACGAGCACCAGTCGGGTCACGCGGCGAACCTACCGACCGGCGCGGCCCCGGCGGGACGGCGCGCCGCAGCCGCCGCCGCGCCGTGCGACGCTGGGCGCATGGTGGACACGGGGAACAACGAGGACGTCGCGGCCCTGGTCGCCGAGGTCGAGCAGCAGGAGCGCGAGCTGGTGCTGACGCGCTTCTCGCACGACGACGCCTGGCAGCTCGGCTGCCTGCTGATCGAGCTCGCCACGGAGCGCGGCCTGGCGGTGACGGTCGACGTGCGCAAGGGCCCGCAGCAGGTGTTCCACGCCGCGCGCGAGGGCACGACGCCGGACAACGACACGTGGGTGCAGCGCAAGGTGCGGGTGGTGGAGCGGTTCGGGGCGTCGTCGTTCCTCACGGGCCTGCGTGCCCGGGCCAAGGGCGACGACTTCAACGCCAAGCACGGCCTGCCGCTGCAGGAGTACGCGGCGCACGGCGGTGCGTTCCCCGTGCGGGTGGACGGCGTGGGGGTCGTCGGCGTCGTCACCGTCTCGGGCCTGGCGCAGGCCGACGACCACGCGCTGGTCGTCCAGGCGCTGCGCGTGCACGCCGCCGGCGGCGCCTGACCCGCGCCGCCTGACCCGCGCCGCCGCGGGCGTCTACGGTGGCCCCGTGTCCGCGCTGCTCCTGACGAACGCCCGCCTCGCCGGCCGCCCCGACCGGCCCGTCGACGTCCTGCTCGACGGCGGCCGCGTCGCCGCCGTGACCCCGGCGGGCACGCCCGCGCCGGTCCCGGTCTCGGCCCTCCCGGAGCAGGTGGACGTCGACGGCCGCACCGTCGTCCCGGGGCTGTGGGACGCGCACACCCACCTCACGCAGTGGGCGATGGTGCGCCAGCGCCTCGACGTGTCCGCCGCGACCAGCGCCGCCCACGCCGCCGCCCTCGTGCGCGACCGCCTGGACCGCGCCGCGCCGCCGCCGGACGGGCTGCCGCTGGTGGGGTTCGGCTTCCGCTGGGCCACCTGGCCGGACGAGCCGACCGCCGCGGTGCTCGACGAGGTCGCCGGCGAGGTCCCGGTGGTGCTGCTGTCGGGCGACCTGCACAGCGCGTGGGCGTCGACGGCGGGCCTGCGCTTCCTCGGCATCGCGCACCACCCCACGGGGCTGCTGCGCGAGGAGGAGTGGATGCCGGCCAGCCCGCGCATCGTCACCGTCGACGACGCCGTGGCCGACGCCCTGGTGGCGGAGGCCGCGCGGGCCGCCGCCGAGCGCGGCGTGGTCGGCGTCGTCGACTTCGAGGTGGCGGACAACCTCACGGCCTGGCGCCGCCGGGTGGCGGGCGGCTGGGACGGGCTGCGCGTGCGCACGGGCGTGTGGGAGCAGCACCTGGAGGCGGTGCTCGACGCCGGGCTGCGCGCGGGCGACGTCCTCGGGGAGCCCGCGGGCTCCGACCTCGTGACGCAGGGGCCGCTCAAGGTCATCAGCGACGGGTCGCTCAACACCCTCACCGCGTTCTGCTTCGACACCTACGCGGGCGTCGCCGGCCCGGACGCGCACGGCATCCTCAACATCGCCACCGACCAGCTCGCGCCCCTCATGGCCCGGGCGCACGCGGCCGGTCTGCGCTGCGCGATCCACGCCATCGGCGACCACGCGAACTCCCTGGCCCTGGACGCCTTCGAGGCCTCCGGCGCGCGCGGCTCGGTGGAGCACGCCCAGCTGCTGCGCCCGGCCGACGTCGCGCGGTTCGCGGCGCTCGGCGTCACCGCGAGCGTGCAGCCCGAGCACGCGATGGACGACCGCGACGTCGCCGAGGAGCTCTGGCCCGGCCGCACCGCCCGCGCCTTCCCGCTGGCCGAGCTGCGGGCGGCGGGGGTGCGGCTCGCCCTCGGCTCGGACGCGCCCGTCGCACCGCTCGACCCGTGGACGGCGCTCGCCGCCGCGGTCACGCGGTCCCGCGACGGCCGGGAGCCGTGGCACCCCGAGCAGCGGATCGACGCGCGGGCGGCGCTGGAGGCGTCGGTCGACGGCCGGCCGCTCGACCTCGCGGCCGGCGGCCCCGCGGACGTCGCGATCCTCGACGGTGACCCGCTCGCCGCCGGCCCCGACGACGCGCCCGCCCTCGCCGACGCGCTGCGCGCCACCGTCGTCGCCGGCACCCTCGTCGCGGGCCGCTGGACGCACCGCGCCCTCTGACGACCCGCCGGGGCACCCTTCGAGCACGGGATCCGTGTCGCCGAGAGCAGTCTCGGCGGCACGGATCCGTGCTCGAAGGGGGCTGTCAGCCGCGGAGCTCGGCGATCTCCGCGAGCAGGGCGTCGCGCTGCCCGGCGTCGTCGACGTGCCGGGTCACGACCCGCTCGAGGCGGTCCCAGTCCTCGCGGGCGAGGGCGGAGAACAGCTGCTGCGCCTGGCCGGTGGACAGGTCGAGCGCGGCGAGCCGGGCGAGCAGGCCCGGGCCGGGCTCGGGCTCCGGGTCGGCCTGGCTCTGCGCCGCCTTCCAGCCGACGAACGCGCCGGGCCGGTTGGTGATGACGCCCTCGACGCCGAGGTCGGTGAACGTGGCCCAGTCGCTCGCGGAGTCGACGGTCCACACGAAGACGGCGACGCCCGCGGCGTTGAGGTCCGCCACGACGGACGGGCGCGTGGCGAGCGCCGCGCCGGACGGGTTGTAGTACGTGGCGTGCAGGCGCTCCGCCGTGGCGACCGGGTCGGCGTCGAGGCTGCCGCGCAGCAGGCCGAGCGGGATCTGCGGTGCCCGGTCGTAGGCGAACCGCAGCGCGTCCTCGTCGAACGACTGCAGCACCACGCGGTCCTCCAGGCCGGCCGCGGTGATCATGTCCACCGTGCGGTTCACCTCCGCGCGGGTCTCCGGCCCCTTGATCTCGAGGAGCAGGTCGGAGCCGCCGGTCTTCATGAGGTCGAGCACCTGCGCGAAGGTGGGCACCCGCTCGCCCGCGAACGCCGGGCTGAACCACGAGCCCGCGTCGATCCCGCCGACATAGGACGACGGCAGGAACGCCACGTCGCCGGTGCCGTCGGTGGTGCGGTCCACGGTCTGGTCGTGCATGACGACGGGGACGTCGTCGGCGGTGGTGTGCACGTCGATCTCGACGTACTCGGCCCCGGCCTTCATCGCCGCGGCGTAGGCGGCGAGCGTGTTCTCCGGGTTGACCGCAGAGTAACCGCGGTGCGCCGCGGTGACGGGCAGCTCGCCGGGCTCGTTGACGACGGGGCGCGGCTCGATCTCGGTGACCACGACGTCGTCGATGCTGACGCGCGCGCCGTCGGCCGAGAAGCCGAGCACGCCGTCCGAGGTGCGGCCGATGCGGCCCTCGAGCACCTCCTGGCCGTCGTAGACCCAGGTGGCGTGGTTGCCCCGCACCTCGACGGCGATCCGCACGTCCTTGCCGACGCCCGCGTCGGACGGGGCCGCCGCCGTGGCCGGCACGTTCCACGCGTTGCCGGCGGTGCGCTCGGCGATCTCCAGGCCGTTGGTCGCCGTCGTCGTCGCGCGCATCGCGGCCTGCCACCACGGCGCGGCCCCCGACGGCGCGACGTCGAGGACCGGCGCGAGCCACCGGGAGGCGTTGTTCACGGCGTCGAAGCGGACGGTGGCCTCGAGCC
This sequence comes from Isoptericola sp. NPDC057653, assembly GCF_042799955.1. NCBI lineage: Bacteria > Bacillati > Actinomycetota > Actinomycetes > Micrococcales > Promicromonosporaceae > Isoptericola > Isoptericola sp. NPDC057653. The sequence continues at coordinate 808,160 of NZ_JBHVHP010000001.1, forward strand.
GGTAGTTCTCCAGGTGCGGGCCGAAGGTGATCCGCCCGATCGCGGCGGGCTCGCCGACGAGGCGCCCGTCCCGCACCGACCACTCGCCCGCGGCGGCCTGCCAGCCGTCGGGCAGCGCGCCGTCGGCGACGTCGTCGAAGTCCTGCGCGTACGCGACGTCGCCGGCCGCGGACGCGAGGGGTGCGGCCGTCGCCACGGGCGGCGCGACGGCGGTCGCGGCGACCGACGCGACGGACACGCCGGCGGCGAGCGCGAAGGCGAGCGTGGCGGAGACGGTGCGCGTCCCCGGGGGTGCGAGCAGGGCACGGCGGTGAGCGGTCATGGGTGGTCCTCCGGTCGGTTCCTGGTGGGTTCCCGGGGACCGTAGGAAGGCCGGGTGTCCGGCCCGGGTGCGGCGGGGTGGCAGGCGGGCGAAGGCCCGACGAACTTCCGGTGCCGGTGCGAGACTGCCGGGATGACGGGTGCGGACGGCGCGGAGGCGCGGCTGCGGGCGCGGCTCGCGGAGGTGGACGCCCGCCTCGCCGCGCAGCGCAGCGCGGTGGCGGGGATCGTCGAGTCGGCCCGGGACGCGAACGTGGACGACGAGCACGACCCCGAGGGCGCGACGCTCGCCTGGGAGCGCCAGCAGGCCGCGGCGCTCGCGGCCGGCGCGGAGGCCGAGCGGCGCGAGCTGCTCGCGGCGCTCGACCGGGTCGCGGCCGGCACGTACGGCGTGTGCGAGGTGTGCGGCCGCCCGATCCCCGCCGCGCGGCTGGCGGCGCGGCCCGCCGCGACCCGCTGCGTCGAGCACGCGCGCTGACCCCCCACGAGTCGGGGTGGCAGCATGGCCGCGTGCGCGTGGAGCCCGTGACCCCGGAGGGTGTGGTGGAGCACGTCGTGGCGCGCGTCCTGGAGCGCGCGGCCGACGGCGACCGCCCGGTGCGCGTGCTCGTGGACGGGCACCCGTCCACGCGGCCGGAGGCGCTGGCCGACGCGCTCGCCGAGCCGCTGCGGGCGGCGGGCCGGCCGGTGGCGCGCGTGCGGGTGCGCGACTTCCTCCGGCCCGCGTCGCTGCGCCTCGAGCGCGGGCGCCGCGACCCCGACGCCCTGCTGGAGGAGTGGATCGACGTCGGCGGGCTGAACCGCGAGGTGCTCACCGCCGTGGTCGCGCGCGGGCGCTGGCTGCCCACGCTGCGCGACCTGGCCACCGACCGGGCGACCCGCGCCGCGTACGTCGACGCCGCGCCGGGCACCGTCGTCGTGCTGGACGGCTCGCTCGCCGTCGGGCGCGGGCTGGACGTGGACCTCGTCGTGCACCTCGCGCTGCGTCCCGCCACCGAGACGCGGAACACCGCGCTCGACGACGCGTGGACGCTCGCCGCCTACGGGCGCTATCGCCGTGAGGTGCAGCCCGAGCGGCGCGCCGACGTCGTGGTCCGGGTGGACCACCCCGACCGCCCGGCGCTGGTGCTGCCCGGCTGACCCGCGCCCCGCGGTTCAGGCGCGCGGCGCCCGGGCGTCGAGCGTGAACGACGCCGCGACCTCGAGCACCCCGCCGGCCGGCACGACGGCGCGCACGCGGACCACGCCGAGCGGGAGGCCGGTGGGGTTCGCGTCCGCGACCGCCGTCTCGACGGTGCCGCCGGCCGGCACGGGCAGCGTGAGCGTCGGCGACCCGGGCGCGTCCCAGCGCAGCCGGACCGCTCCGTCGCCGTCGACCGGAGCCGCCGGGACGCGCCGGACGTCGCGCAGCCACCGGTGCCCGAGGTCGTCGGCGGCGTCGCCGGCGGGCACCGCGACGAGCCCGGCGGGGCGCGCGCCGTCCGCGAGCACGGTCCCGTCGCCGTGGAAGACCCACTCGACGACGGTCCCCGCGGCCGCGGTCACCGTGGCGACGTCGGACCAGCCGCCGGGCTCCAGGGCGAGCGCGCGCCGCACGGTGCCGGGGCCCCACGACGCCTCGGCGACCAGCCGCCGGTCGTCGGCCTCGACCAGCGCTCCCTCCAGGTCGGGCTGGCGCAGCCCGTCGAGGATGACGAGGTCGTGCGCCACCGGCGACCGCATCCAGTCGGTGATCTCGGCCCCGTAGCCGCTGGTGCCGAGGTCGAGGCTCGACCAGCCGCCCGCGGTGCCGACGTCCACGGCGAGCTTGTCGTGGTGGTCGTGCCAGCCGGACGGCGGGCCGAACCGCAGGGCGAGGCGCACGTCGGGCGAGCGCAGCACGCCGATGCCGGCGTGCGGCCACACGAACGACCCGGGAGCGCTCGCGGGCACCGCGGCGACGTCGTCGGGCCCGTGGACGAGCGCGGCGACGCTGCCCCGGCCGGTCAGGGGCGCCGACGGGCCGTGCGTGTGCTGGTTCGCGAACCACAGCTGCACGGGGGCGGTGCGGGGGTGCGCGTAGAACGGCGCGAGGGCGACGGGGTGCCCGGGCAGCAGGGCGGCCGCGGCCTCGGCCTGCTCGGCGAACGTGCCGACGAAGCAGTCCGGCCAGCCGTCGGCGTAGGCGGGGACGCGGCCGTCGTCGTACGCGAGCCGCGCCGGGGCGGACACGGCCCGGGACAGCCGGGCGGCGGACTCGTCGGACAGGCCCGCGGGGCCGGCCGCCTCCACGTAGGAGAGCAGCGCCGTCACCGTGTAGTAGTGGTAGTGCGGGTTGACCTCGAACCACAGCCCCTCGGGGCCGAAGCCCTCCCGGACCTGCGCCTCCGCCCCGAACTCGCCGTCGCGGCACGCGGCGAGCAGGGCGGCGTCGCCGGTGCGGACGGCGCACTCGGCGAGCGCCGCCAGCAGCCAGCAGTGGATGTTGTGGATCATCCCGAGCTGCGGCCGCAGCAGCGCCGCGACCTCGCCCGCCAGCCGGGTGGCCGCCGCGGAGGCCTCCGGGGAGAGGGCGTCGCCGGCCCAGCGGGCCGCCCGCAGCAGGCCGATCGCCCAGACCGCCTCGTCGAGGTTCTGCGGCTGCACGCGGCCCGTGCCGACGTTCGCCCCGTGCGGCGCGTACGACCGGTAGTCGCGGGCGTACCCGACCAGGATGCGGTCCAGCCCGGCGGCGGCGGCCCGCGCCTCGGCCGGGTCGTCGGACAGCCGGGCGAGCAGCGCCGCCCGCTGCGCCTGCGCGGCCGCCATGCCGTGCATGCGGGTGCGCCACGCGCCGTCCCACGGCTCGCCGGCGTACTCCCGCCCGCACGCGGTGCACGCGTGCCGCCCCGGGCTCGCCGGGTCGAACAGCAGCGGCGCTCCGTCGTCGCCGCAGAAGTAGTGGTGCGACCACGCCGAGTCCGCGCCCGGCGGTGGCACGGCCAGGCGGTCGCGCCAGTGGTCGTGGTCCGCCCGGACGGCGTCGAGGACGGCCCGGGCCCACGACGCGTCGCCCACACGCCGCCGCACCGCCGCCCAGTCGGGGACGACGGCGGTGCCGGGCGCGACGGGCGGGGCGTCCGGCGTCGCCAGGTCGAGGCGGATCCGGGCGGGCCGGTCGGCGGCGACGTCGCGCACGACGTACCGCAGCCACCACGTGTCGTCCGCGGCGGGGTCGGGCTCGACGGCGGCGAGCTCGGCGCCGGTCACGACGGCGTCGAGCCCGGGCACGCGCCAGCCGTCCGCGGCGAAGGCGTCGGCCGTCGCGCCGGGCGCCCGGACCTGGAACGCGAGCGCGAGGTCGCCGCCGTCGTGCCGCGCGCAGGAGAGGTGCAGGGCGGGCCCGTCGGCGCGCGCGTCCACCGCGAGGTCGCTCACGAGCCGCGCCCAGCCGACGTCGGGCCCGGCGCCGTCCCCGGTCGCCGTCCCGTCGACCCGCCAGTGGAGCGTGGCCGGGTGGAACTGGTCGCCCAGGTGCCCCCGCTCGCCGCCCACGTCCTCCGCGCCGACGAGGAGCCGGTCGCCCACCCACGACGTGGCCACGCGGCGCGGGTCGCGCGCCACCACCTGCTCGACCTGGCGCTCGCCGCGGAACCCGTCCAGGTGCGCCCGCGCGTCGTCGGGGACCTCGGCCCCGAGCACCGCGACGAGCGGCCCGAGGGCGAGGTCCCAGGCGTGCGGGAACGGCCGGTCGGTGGCGGGGAACGGGGCGGCGTCGCGGCCTGCGGCGGCCCACACCCACAGCCCGATGCCCGAGGCGTAGCGCCGCAGGTCCATGCCGTAGCTGCGGTCGTAGGGGCCGGCGAGGTTGCGCAGGCCCGCGTGGTAGTGCGCGGCGGTGTCCCGCCAGAGGGCCGCCTCCAGCTCGGCGCCCCCGGCGCGCAGCAGCGGCAGCCGCGCGTACCGGCGCCACAGCGCGAGCGCGACCAGGTCGATGCCGTAGTAGGTGGGGGAGTTGTACTCGTCGAACGCCCCGTCGACGCGGAACCGGTCGAGCACCTGCCCGGCCAGCCCGACCGCGGTCGCCTCCCACGCCGGCTCGCCGAGCCGGGCCGCGGCGTCCTGGAGCAGGAACGCCGTCATGAGCGCGATGTTCGTGTAGCGCGCGTCGACGCCGCGCGCGAGCGTGCCCTCGACGGCGCGCCGCAGCGCCTCGTCGACCCGGCGCCGGAGCCCGCCGTCGAGCGCCTCGGGGAACTCGGTCGCGACGACCACGAGCGTCGTCCCGACGAACTCGCGCCAGTTCGGGTCGTAGTCGCGCCACGCGGCGGAGCCGGGGCCCGGCACCGGCTCGTGCGGGCTGCGCCGCCACGTGCCGTGGAAGGGGGCGCCCGGCGCGTCGAGCTGGTGGTCCAGCACCCGCCCGAGGGCGTGGCGCGCGCGGTCGAGGTCCGCCTCGGCACCGTCCCGCGCGGGGGCGTCGCGCACGAGGAGGCCGAGGGCGTACCAGGTGGTCTCGCGCACCAGGTGGCCGGCCGGCGCGTGCTCGTCGCCCACCGGCTCGGGGGCGCGGAGCAGGCCGACGGCCGGGTCCCACCGGCCGTCCATCCACTCCAGGGAGCGCGTCGTGAGGTCGCGGGCGTGCCGGGTCAGCCGGTCGGGTCGCATGGCCGATCACCCTAGGGACGCCGCGCCCCCGCGGAAAGCGCCTGCCCGGCGGGTCGCCGCCTCAGGACAGGCAGAGGCAGAACGGGTGGCCGGCGGGGTCGGCGAACACGCGGAACGTGTCCTCGCCGCCCGGCAGCCGCTCCGCTCCGACGGCGAGCGCCGCCCGCTCGGCCTCGTCCAGGGTCTGCGGCCCCACGACGAGGTCGAGGTGCAGCTGCTGCGGGTGCGCCGGGTCGGGCCAGCGCGGGGGCTGGTAGCCCTCCACCTGCTGGAACAGCACGGCCTTCTCCCCGCCGAGCATCGCCATGCCCTCGGCGTCGTACACCACGGGGTCGCCGAGCACACGCGACCAGAACGCGGCCGCCGCGGACGCGTCCGGCACGTCGAAGGTCACGCCCATCACCGTCAGGCCGTCGTTGTCGGGCGCGTGGCACAGGTCGAAGGGGTGCCCGGCCGGGTCGGCGAGGGTGGTCCACCCGGGGCTCTCGCGCAGGACGGTGGCGCCGAGCCCCACCGCGCGCCGCACGGCCGCGGCGACGTCGGGCACGCGCAGGTCGAGGTGCACCTGCTGCGGGTGCTCCTGGCCGGGCCACGCCGGCGGCACCAGGTCGGGCGCGGGCTGGAAGGCGAGCGACCACCCGTCGGGGGTGTCCACGGTGATCCAGTCCTCGCCGTACCCCTGGACGACCTCGCCGCCGGTCAGCTCGCGCCAGAAGTCCGCCGACGCCCGCGGGTCCGGGGCGTCGAACACCACCGCGTCCAGGGCCGCGACCCGTGTGCGCGTCGTCGTCTCGTCGCTCATGTGTCCTCCTCGCGTGGGCCCGGCCTCGGCACGTCGTCGTGGGGCCGGGGGTGCTCGACCAGCCTGCCGCGCCCCACCGACACCCGCAGCGGCCGGCGGCCAGGGGTGTACACGGCGGCCGGCCGGGGCGATCATGCTGCCCATCGCCGTCGGCCCCGGGAGCAGCCCATGATCGTCGCACCGTTCGGACGCTTCACCGAGGGGCGGGTGCCGGACCCCGGGATCGCGCGCCTCTTCACGCGGGAGAACCGCTGGCAGGCGCGCCTCGACGTGGAGGCGGCACTGGCGCTCGCGGAGGCCGACGCCGGCCTCATCCCCGCCGAGTCCGCCCGCGCCATCGCACTCACGGCGCGGATCGAGAAGCTCGACGTGAAGCGCGTCCTCGCGGCGACGGCCGAGGCCAGTCACCCGCTCGTGCCGCTCATCGAGGAGTTCGCGCGGGCCGTCGGCTCCAAGCACGGCGGCTGGGTGCACTGGGGCGCGACCACGCAGAACATCACGCAGACCGCCGACGTGCTGGTGCTGCGCGACGCCCATCGCGCGGTGCTGCGCCAGCTCGGCCGCGTGCTGCGCTCGGCGGAGCGGCTCGCGACGTCCTCGGCCGCGCTGCCGATGGCGGGCCGCACCCACAGCCAGCACGCCGTGCCCGTGACGTTCGGGTTCAAGGTGGCGGTGTGGATCGACCAGCTGGCCGCGCACGCGGACCGGTTGGAGCGGCTCGACGAGCGGCTGTTCTGCGTGCTCATGGGCGGCGCGGCGGGCACGTTCGCGTCGTTCGGGGGCTCGGGGCGTGCGGTCGAGGCGGGCGTGGCGCGGCGGCTCGGCCTGCACCCGATGCGGGTGCCGTCGAGGTCGGTGAACGACGGCATCGTGGAGCTCGTGCTGGTGCTGGCGCAGCTCGCGGGCACGATCGGGAAGATCGGCAGGGACGTCTACACGCTGATGCAGCCGGAGTTCGCGGAGGCGTTCGAGCCGGTGCCGGAGGGCACGGTCGGCAGCTCGACGATGCCCCACAAGCGCAACCCGCAGCTCGCGCTGGACATGCAGACGATGTCGGCGGAGCTGCGCGCGCTCGCGGGCCCGGCGCTGGAGTCGATGCTGCACGACCAGGAGGCCAACGGCGCGATGACGGCCCTGCTGGAGGACGTGTCCGCCTCCGCGGCCGTGCTCGCGGGCGACATGCTCGCCCGGCTGGAGGTGGTGATGGACGGCCTCGACCTCGACCCGGACCGGATGCGCGCCAACATCCGGCTGTCCGAGGGCATGATCGGCTCGGAGTCCCTCATGCTCGCGCTCGGGGAGAAGATCGGGCGCCAGCGGGCGCACGACGTGGTCTTCGCGGTCGCGCAGGCGGCGGCGTCGGACGGCCGCCCGTTCCTCGAGCTGCTGCACGGCGACCCGGTGGTGAGCGGCGCGTTCGACGACGACGAGCTGCGCGCGCTGCTCGACCCGGCGGGCTACCTCGGCCTGAGCGTGGAGATCGCGCTGGACCTGGCCGCGTGCGCGGGCGAGGCCGCCGACAGGCTGGCGGCGCTTCCCGAGCGGATCCCCGTCGCGATCGGGAGCCAGCGTCCCGGCGAGGGGTGAATCGGCGCCGCGGGACCTTGCCCGCCCGGCGCCGGCCCGCGGCCGGTGCCATCGTGGGGAGATGGAACCCGTGCTCCCCCCGCGCGGACGGCGCGCCCGCCGGGCCGCGACCGTGGTGCTCGCCGTCGGCGCCCTCGTCCTGCTGGCCGCGTGCGCGGCCGGCCCGAACCCGGGGGTGGACACCTCCGCGATCGGCGGCCAGGGGCCGTACGGGTTCTGGTGGGGCCTGTGGCAGGGCATGATCCTGCCGGTCACGTTCTTCGTGTCCCTGTTCACCGACTCGGTGTCGATCTACGAGGTGCACAACAACGGCAACTGGTACGACGTCGGGTACGTCATCGGCATCTCGCTGGTCTTCGGCGGCCCGCTCGGCGCGCGCCGAGCCCGGCACTGAACGGTTCCCGGCGTCAGCCGTGCACGGCGTGCTCGTGCGCCGCGCGGGCGATGTTGCGCTGCATCCCGCCGAACACGACGCCGTGGAACGGGCTGATCCCCCACCAGTAGAGCTGTCCGGGCAGGCCGCGGGGCGAGAAGATCGCGCGCTGGCGGAACACGGGCCGGTCGCCGGGGCCGTCCTCGACCGAGAGCTCGAGCCAGGCGAGGCCGGGGAGCCGCATCTCGGCGCGCAGGCGCAGCAGGCGACCGGGCACCACCTTCTCCACGCGCCACCAGTCGAGCGCGTCGCCGGGCTCGAGCCGGTGCGGGTGCCGGCGGCCGCGGCGCAGCCCCGGCCCGCCGAAGAGCCGGTCCAGCAGGCCCCGCGCCACCCAGCCGAGCCGCCAGGAGTACCAGCCGTGCGCCCCGCCGATGCCCTCGATCACCGACCAGAGCGACTCGCGGGTGGTGTCGACCTCGTGGGCCCGGTCGTCGACCAGCAGGCTGCCGCCGGCCCAGTCCGGGTCGTCCGGGAGCGGGTCGGACGGCGCCCCCTGCGTCGACGCGGAGCTCCAGCTGGTGCGCACGTCCAGGTCCCGGATCCGGGCCAGCGCGAGGGTGACCGCGTCGTCGAAGCCGATCAGCCCGCCCGGGGGGTCGGGGACGTAGGCCGCGATGTCGTGGTCGCGGGCCACGACCTCGTGGACCAGCGACCCCACGAGGGGGCGGGCGATCGCCGGCGGCACCGGGGTGACGAGCCCGACCCACAGGCTCGCCAGCCGCGGCGTCAGCACGGGGACGGCACCGATCACGCGCGGCCGCAGACCGGCGACGGCGGCGTAGCGCTGCATCATCCGGCGGTAGGTGAGCACGTCGGGGCCGCCGATGTCGAAGCCGCGGCTGACCGAGCCGGGGACCGTCGCCGCCCCGACCAGGTAGCGGAGCACGTCGCGGACCGCCACGGGCTGGATGCGGTTGTCGATCCACCGGGGCGCGACCATCACGGGCAGCCGCTCGGTGAGGTAGCGCATCATCTCGAACGACGCGCTCCCGGAGCCCAGGATCACCGCGGCCCGGAGCACGACCGTGGGCACGTCGCCGGCGAGCAGGATCTCCTCCACCTCCCGGCGGGAGCGGAGGTGGGGCGAGAGGTCGTCCGTGTCGGGGTACAGCCCGCCCAGGTAGACGACGCGGCGCAGCCCGGCCTCGGCGGCGGCGGCCGCGAACCCGGCGGCGGTGCGGCGGTCGGTGTCGGCGAACCCCGGCCCCCCACCGAGGGCGTGGATGAGGTAGTAGGCCACCTCCACGCCGTCCAGGGCGCGGCGCAGGTCACCGTGCGAGCCCGCGTCGCCGGTCACGACGTCGACGGCCTCGGCCCACTCGCGGGCGGCGAGCCGCTCGGGGTGCCGGGCGAGCACGCGGACGCGGTACCCGGCGGCGAGCAGCTCGGGCACGAGGCGCCCGCCGATGTAGCCGGTCGCCCCGGTGACCAGGACGAGGGGGGAGTCGGACGGCATGTGCCCACCTGCCTCTCGTGCGCGTGGGGCCGGTCGGCACGGATCGGCCCACCCAAGTTGCTAGCCAGGCTAGCAATATTCGCACGGCGATGGCATCGTGGGGGACGGAGGCGCGGCCGTCCCGGCCCTGCCCTGACACGCACGTCCCAGGAGGTCCCATGGCGGGCACCCAGGCCGCCCCGCGGCTGCAGCAGGTCGCGGTCACCGCGAGCTTTCTGGTCTGCGTCGTGGGCTCGATGATCGGCGTGGGCGTCTTCGGCGGCACCCCGGTCTCCGAGGCCGCGGGCGGGGCGCTCGCCGCCGACGCCACCCTCGTGGCCCCGGCGTCGCCGGCCTTCTCGATCTGGACGGTCATCTACCTCGGGCTCGCCGGGTACACGCTCTTCCAGTGGCTCCCCGCGCACGCGGCCGACGACCGGCAGCGCCGCCTCCGCCTCCCCGTCGCCGCGACGATGCTGCTCAACGCGGCGTGGATCCTCGTGGTCCAGGCGGGCGCGCTGTGGTGGAGCGTGGCGGTCATCGCGGTGCTCCTGGCCGTGCTCGCCCGGACGTTCCTGGTCCTCGTGCGGACGCCCGCGACGGGGACGGCCGAGCGGGTGCTCGTGGACGGCACGCTCGGCCTCTACCTGGGATGGGTGTGCGTGGCCACGGTCGCGAACGTCGCGGCCGCCCTCGCCGCCGCGGGGTTCGCGGGCGGCGCGGTGACCCCCGACTGGTGGGCCGTGGGGGTCCTCGCGGTCGTCGCGGGGATCGGCGTCGCCCTGGCGGTGCGCGGCGAGGGCCGGATCGCGGTCGCGGCGGCCCTCGCGTGGGGCCTGGTCTGGGTGGCGGTGGCCCGGGCCGACGGGCGGCCGCCCTCGACGCCGGCGATGGTGGCCGCGGTGGCCGCGGCGGTCGTCGTGCTCGGCGCGGCGGTCGTGCTGCGGGCGCGGGCGGCCGCGCCGGCGGCGCTCCGATCCCGAGCGGTCCGGGAGCCGCGGCGCGAGGACGACCGATGAGCGGGGGAGCCGGGCCCGAGGACCACGTGATCCTGGTCGACGACGACGGCACCCACCTCGGTCGCGCGCCGCGCGCCACCGTGCACACGCGCGACACCCCGCTGCACCTCGGCTTCTCCTGCTACCTGTTCCGGCCCGACGGGCGCGTCCTCGTGACGCGGCGCGCGCTGACGAAGCGGACCTGGCCGGGCGTCTGGACCAACTCGTTCTGCGGGCACCCGCGGGAGGGCGAGTCGTGGGGCCAGGCCGTGCGCCGGCACGCCCGGCACGAGCTCGGGCTCGACGTCGCCACCACGGGCGAGCCGGTGCTGCCCTCGTTCCGCTACCGCGCGGTGGACGCCGGCGGCGTGGTCGAGAACGAGCTCTGCCCCGTGCTGCTCGCCACGACCGATCAGGAGCCCGTGCCGAACCCGGACGAGGTGATGGACCTGCGCTGGGTGGGCCCCGACGAGGTCGAGGGCCTCGTGGCGCTCGCGCCGTGGGCGCTGAGCCCGTGGATGGTCGCGCAGGTGCCGGAGCTGCGGTCCGCGGGCTGGACGGCGCCGGGCTGACCCGCCCTGGGCGCGCGTCGCCGGGCCCGCGGGGATCAGGCGGACGTCTCGCCGACCACGGTGCCCGCGGCGTCGTCGGCCTCCGCCTCGGCCTCTGCGGCCATGGCGAGCAGGAACTCCTGGACGGCGGGGCGGCAGTGCGCCGGGACGGCCCGCGCGATCTCGAGCATGCGGTCGTGCACGTGGGTGAGGCGCTCGCGCACCTCGGCGTGGGCCGCCGCGGAGGCGACGACGACCACCGACCGGCGGTCGGACGGGTGCGGGTGCCGCTCGAGGTGGCCCGACGCGACCAGGCGGTCGAGCAGCTTCGTCGTGGAGGCGGTGGAGATCGCCAGGTACTCCGCGATCCCGCGCGGGGTCGCCGGGTCGCCCTGCTGCTGGCACGCGATGACGTGCTGGAGGGCGCGGAGGTCGGTGAGGTTCATCCCCATGTCGCGGCCGGCGCGGCGCCGCATCGACTCGTCGGAGCGGCGGAACGCGCGCAGGGCCTCGAGGAGGCGGCGCGGCTCCGCGTCCTGCGTCCCGTACCAGTAGGACGAGCCGTCTCCGGGTGCCTCGGTCACGCGCCCATCATACGACTACCTCCTGTGGCTAGTATCTTGCTAGGCTAGATACATTCCGGACGAGGAGGTGGAACGTGCCGCACTCGACTCCCGACGCCGTCGACCAGGTGGGTGGCGCCGTCGAGGGCGCGGTCGAGAGCCTGTTCGCCGCGGGCGACCGCCCCGACGGCACCCGCCTGTGGGGCGCGGTGCGGGGGACGAGCCACGGGGGCAAGCGGCTGCGACCGCGGATCCTGGTGGAGGCCTACGACGCCCTCGCCGGCGCGGCGCCGCCCGAGCCGCGGGAGGTCGCGGTGCGCGTCGGCGCCGCCGTCGAGCTGCTCCACCACGCGTTCCTCGTGCACGACGACGTGATCGACGGCGCGGACACCCGCCGAGGCCGCCCGAACGTGGCCGGCGCGCACGCCGCGCAGGCGCTGGAGTCCGGGGCGAGCCCCCGGCAGGCCCGGGACTACGGCGCCGCCGCCGGCATCCTCGCCGGCGACCTGGCCCTCGCCGGGGCCGTCCGGGCCGTCGCGCTGTGCGGTGCGGCGCCCGCGACCACCGAGCGGCTCCTCGACGTCCTGGACGAGGCCATGCACCTCACGGCGGACGGCGAGCTCGCGGACGTCTGGCTCAGCCTCGGCTCCTCCTGCGCCGACCTCGACGAGGTGCTGCTCACGGCCGAGCGCAAGACGGCCGTGTACAGCTTCCAGCTCCCGCTGCGTGCGGCCGCGATCCTCGCGGGCCGCGACGACCTCGACGCCGGCGTCCAGCGCCTCGGCCGGGACCTGGGCGTCGCGTTCCAGCTCCGGGACGACCTCGACGGCGTGTTCGGCGACCCCGCGGAGACCGGCAAGAGCAACGCGTCCGACCTGCGCGAGGGCAAGTGCACCCCGCTCGTGGCGCTCGCGCGCGGGACCTGGGCGTGGGAGGAGCTGAGCACCGTGCTGGGCCGCCCCGACGCGGCGGAGCCCGAGCTGGACCGTGCGCGGGAGCTGCTCGCGGCCTGCGGCGCCCGCGCGGCGGTCGAGGCCCTCGCGAGGGTCCTCGAGCGCGACGCGGTCCGCCTCGGCGAGGAGCTCGGCCTGGGCGTCCTCGCCGCCCGCGTGGCCGGTCCCGTGCCCGACGACTCCCCGAGCGCCGCATGAGCGCCGTCCCGGCCGCCCGGACCGTCCGGCCCGCCCCGGCAGGCGTCCACGCCGCGCCGGCCCCCGCCGACGACGTCGACACCGTCGACACCGCCGACACCGCCGACGCCGTCGGCCCTGCCGCCGACGACCTGTACGACGCCGTCGCGGTGCGCAGCGCCGCCGTCGTCATCCGGGCCTACTCGTCGTCCTTCGGCTGGGCCTGCCGGCTGCTCGGCGACCCCGTGCGCGACCCCGTGCGGACGGTGTACGCGCTGGTCCGGGTCGCGGACGAGATCGTCGACGACGTCCGCCCCGGCCTCGGCGCCGCCGCGCGCGCCGAGCTGCTCGACGACCTCGAGCGCGAGGTCGCCCGCGCCACGGCGTGCGGTCGCAGCAGCAACCTCGTGGTCCACGCCTTCGCGCGGACGGCGCGGCAGTTCGGCATCGGGGACGACCTGGTGGCGCCGTTCTTCGCGTCGATGCGGGCGGACCTCACGGTCACCGCGCACGACGAGGCCAGCTTCGCGGCGTACGTGCACGGCTCGGCCGAGGTGGTGGGCCTCATGTGCCTGCGGGTGTTCGTCGCGGGGGACGACGCGGCCTACGACCGGCTCGCCCCGGGAGCCGCCCGCCTCGGCGCGGCGTTCCAGAAGGTCAACTTCCTGCGCGACCTGGCGGAGGACGTCGACGAGCGGGGTCGCTCGTACTTCCCCGGCCTCGACGTCGACGCGTTCGACGACGCCGACCGGGACCGGCTGCTCGCCGACGTCGACGCCGACCTGGCGGCCGCGGCCGTGGCGATCGACGGCCTGCCGCGCAGCTCACGGCGCGCGGTGCGGGCGGCCCACGACCTGTTCGCCGCGCTGTCCCGGCGGCTGGCCGAGACCCCCGCCGCCACGATCCGGCGCCAGCGCGTGCGCGTGCCCGGCCCGGTCAAGGCGCGGATCGTGGCCGGCGTCCTCGCGAGGGACGTGCTCCGGTGAGGGTCGTGGTGGTGGGTGCCGGGATCGCCGGGCTGGCGACGGCGGGGCTGCTCGCCCGCGACGGCCACGAGGTGGAGGTCCTGGAGCGGCACGCCGTCGTGGGCGGCCGGGCCGGCTCGTGGGAGCGGGACGGCTTCCGGTTCGACACGGGCCCGTCGTGGTACCTCATGCCTGAGGTGTTCGACCACTGGTTCCGGCTCATGGGGACCACCGCGGACGACGAGCTCGAGCTGGTGGGGCTCGACCCGGCCTACCGGGTGTTCTTCGAGGGGCACGACCGGCCTCTCGACGTCTCGCCCGACCGGGCGGCCAACGTGGCGTCGTTCGAGGCGATCGAGCCCGGGGCGGGCGCGCGTCTGGAGCGCTACCTCGACTCCGCGCACGACACCTACGACATGGCCCTGCGGCACTTCCTGTACACGACGTTCGCGTCGTGGCGGCCGTTCGCCCACCGGGACGTCGCGGCGCGGTGGCACCGGCTGGTGCCCCTGCTCGGCGCGTCGCTCGCGCGCCGGGTCGCGGCGAGCTTCCAGGACGTGCGCCTGCGGCAGGTGCTGGGCTACCCCGCGGTCTTCCTCGGTTCCACGCCCGACCGGGCGCCGAGCATGTACCACCTGATGAGTGCCCTCGATCTCGACGGCGGCGTGCGCTACCCACTGGGGGGGTTCGCACGTGTGGTCGACGCGGTCGCGTCGCTCGCGGTCGGCGCAGGGGTCACCCTGCGCACCCGCGCCCGGGCGACCACGATCACCACCACGGCCGTCGGGGCCGCGCCGGGGGTGGTGCGGACCGGACTCCCCGTCCCCGGTCCGCGCCGCCCTCGGGCGTCGGTCACGGGCGTGCGGTGGGAGGACTCCGCCGGCAGGGCGCACCACGCCCCGGCGGACGTCGTGGTCACCGCCGCCGACCTGCACCACGTCGAGTCCGACCTGCTCCCGCCCGACCTGCGCGAGCGGTCGCCGGGGTGGTGGGCCCGGCGCGACCCCGGCCCGGGCGGCGTCCTGGTGATGCTGGGCGTGCGCGGCCGGGTGCCGCAGCTGCCGCACCACGCGCTGTTCTTCGCCGCGGACTGGGAGGAGAACTTCGGCGCGATCGCCGCCGGGCGCGTGCCCGACCCGGCGTCCCTGTACGTGTGCACGCCCTCGCGCACCGACCCGTCGGTCGCCCCGCCCGGGCACGAGAACCTGTTCCTGCTCGTCCCCGTGCCCGCGGACCCGGGCCTCGGCCGCGGCGGCGAGGACGGCATGGGCGACGCCGCGGTCGAGGCGGTCGCGGACGCCGCCATCGACCGGGTGGCGGCCTGGGCGGGCGTGCCGGACCTGCGCGACCGGATCGTCGTGCGGCGCACCGTCGGCCCGGGCGACTTCGCCGCCGACCTCTCGTCGTGGTCGGGCGGCATGCTCGGGCCGGCGCACACGCTCCGCCAGAGCGCGATGTTCCGGGCGGGCAACCGGTCGCGGCGGGTCGCGGGCCTGCTCCACGCCGGCGGCTCGACCATCCCGGGCGTCGGCCTGCCCATGTGCCTCATCAGCGCCGAGCTCGCCGTGAAGCGGGTCCGCGGGGACACGAGCGCCGACCCGCTCCCCGTGACCGGGCCGGCCCTCCACCCCTGGGAGTGATCGCCCTGCCCTGGACCTCGTTCCTCTACCTCGGGCTGCTGCTCGGCGCCCTGGCCTCGACCGTCGCCGTGGACCGCCGCGCGCGCCTCGTCCTGTTCTCCGCCACCCCGGGCCGCGGCGCGGCGGTGCTGGCCGCCGGCACTCTCGTGTTCCTCGCGTGGGACCTCGTCGCCATCGACCGGGGCTTCTACGCGCGCGGCGGGCCCGTCACGACCGGCGTCGAGCTCGCCCCGCACCTGCCGCTGGAGGAGCTGTTCTTCATCCTGTTCCTCTGCCACCTCACGCTCGTGCTCCACGGGCTCCTGCGGCGCGGCCTCGCGCGGCGCGCCGCCTCCCGGTCGGGGCCCGCCGGGCGGGACACCGCCGCGGTCGTCCCCGCGCGGACGGGGGAGGGGCGATGACGTACGCCGGGCTCGGGGTCGCCGCCGTCGTGGGGGCGCTCGTCGTCGCGCTGGTGGCCACCGCGGTGCGGGGCCTCGGCGCGAGGTGGTGGGCGGCGACGGCGCTCGCCGCCGCCGGGCTCGTGGGGCTCACGGTCGTGTTCGACAGCCTCATGATCGCGGCCGACCTGTTCCGGTACGGCGAGACGGCGCTGCTGGGCGTGCGGCTGTGGCTCACGCCGGTCGAGGACCTCGCGTGGCCGGTCGTGGCGGCGCTGCTGCTGCCGGCGCTCTGGGCGCTGGCCGGGGACGGCGAGAGCGTCGGCGAGCCCGTCGAGGAGAGGGGCGACCGGTGACGCGGACGGTGGAGACCGGGGCGACGTCGGGGGCGACGTCGGGGGCGGCCGCGGCGTGGCGCCAGGTGCTGGGCTCGTCGCGCCCCGTGAGCTGGGTCAACACGGCGTACCCGTTCGCCGCCGCGTACCTGATGGCGGGCGGCACGGGGCGCGTCGGGGTGCCGGAGCTCGTGGTCGGCGCCCTCTACTTCCTCGTCCCGTACAACCTGCTGATGTACGGCCTCAACGACGTGTGGGACTACGAGTCCGACCTGCGCAACCCCCGCAAGGGCGGCATCGAGGGCGTCGTGCTGTCGCGCCGCTGGCACCGCCTCACCGTGCGGGCCGCCGTGCTGAGCAACGTCCCGTTCCTCGTCTACCTGGTCCTCGTGGGGGACGTGGCGTCGACCGCCGTGCTCGCGGTGAGCGTGTTCGCCGTCGTCGCGTACTCCGCGCCGGGCCTGCGGTTCAAGGAGCGCCCGGTGCTCGACTCGGCCACGTCCAGCACGCACTTCGTCAGCCCCGCCGTGTTCGGGCTGGCGCTGGCGGGCGCCGCGCCCACCGGGCCGGTGCTCGCCGCCCTGGCCGGGTTCTTCCTGTGGGGCATGGCGTCGCAGGCGTTCGGCGCCGTGCAGGACGTCGAGGCGGACCGGGCGGCCGCCATCGGCTCGGTCGCCACGTGGCTGGGCGCCGCCCGCACCGTGCGCGGGGCAATGGCGCTCTACGCCGCCGCCGGCCTCGTGCTCCTGCTGGGCGGCCCGCCCGTCGCGTGGGCCGCCGTCCTGGTCGTGCCGTACGTCGTGAGCATCGCGCCCTACCGCAGCCTGCCCGACTCCCGCTGCGAGGAGGCCCACGCCGGGTGGCGGCGGTTCCTGTGGCTCAACCTCGTGACGGGGTTCCTCGTCACCCAGCTGCTCATCGCCGTCGCCATAGGCTGGCTCTGACCGCGCCGACGTGTCGGTGGCGCGGAAGGGCCACCGGATCATCACCGCCTACCTGTCAGGAAGCCAGTGCTGACCACGGACGAAGCAGAGCAGATTGCCCAGGACCTCCTCCGCCGGGCCGGGACGCTGCAGGGACCGATTGAGACCACTCCCCACGGAGCGCGGGCGACCGTCGAAGTCACGGCCCAGGCGAGCCCAGTTCGGGTTCAGATCTCCTCCGGGGGCTTGGCGGCCTACGTCGAGTCGGTACGCCATGATGCCCAGGATGTCTTCCCGGACGTGGACGAGGTCGAGGCCACTGTGCGCCTGGCGTCCGAGAATCTCATCGAGGTGATCGACTCGTCGCCGGTCGACGTCGACTCCGCCGGAATCAACGTTCACGGCGAGATATGGCGGCTGCCCGACGTCGCCGCCCCCCGCCACGAGGTCGATGGCGACTACTCCTGGCGCGCATGAACGGCAGGCACCCCTGCTGGGGTGGAGGTGCGCGACCTTCTGCTTCGGCGCACGCCGTTCCCACGGTGCCGTCGTGCCGACGGTCATGAACCGGTGGACGAGCCTCGTCAACGTCGAGCCGGTCATCCGGTTGGGGGCCAGGGTCGGTGCACCGACGACCGCGAGACTGTCGACCACGGCACGCGGGCGCTCGCGGAGGCCCGGTCGGCGTGGCTGCTCCGGACGGCACGACCGCGGACGACGACCTCGTCGTGGTTGCGTGCGTCGGCCCGCACCTCGGGTCTTGCCTCCAACCTGAACACGTGTTTAGTCTGTTGAACATGCGTTCAGTCGATACCGCCGCCGAGGAGGTGGCCGAGCCCCGAGGGGCCGTCGTGCCGCAGTCGGACGGCAGCGCGCGGTCGCGGATCCTCGACGCCGCGGTGCTGCGGTTCGCCCGGTCGGGCCTCGGCGCCTCGGTCCGCACGATCGCCGCCGACGCCGGCGTGAGCCCCGCGCTCGTCATCCACCACTTCGGGTCCAAGGAGAAGCTGCACGCCGCGTGCGACGAGCACGTCCTCGCCTGGATCCGCGCCGTCAAGCGCGACTCGATCGGCCGGGCCGCGTCGGGCCGCCTGCTCGAGGTGCTCGCCGAGTCCGACCAGTACAGCCCCCTCGTGGGCTACGTGCTCCGCTCGCTCCAGGCGGGCGGCACCGTCGGCCGCGAGTTCACCGAGCACATGATCGCGGACGCGCAGGAGTACACGGCCGAGGCCGTGCGTGACGGCGTCGTGCGGCCCAGCCGCGACGAGGCGGGCCGGATCCGCTACCTCGTCTACTCCTCCCTCGGCGCGCTGATGCTGTCCGTCGCGCTCGACCCGCCCGACGACCCCGAGGACCTCGGCGCCACGATGCGCCGCTTCATGGGGGAGCTGTACCTGCCGATGCTCGAGCTCTACACCGAGGGCTTCCTCACCACCCGTCGCATGCTCGACGACTACCTCCTGTACGTGCCGGACCCGCCGCCCGGGGCGAGCGCCCCCACCGACGGAACCCCCACCCACGACGAAGAGGAACCATGACCACCACGGCTGCACCCACCGCGGGCACCGCCACGGGCACGCCCGCGATCGAGATCCACGACCTGCGCAAGACCTTCGGCACCGTCCAGGCCCTGGACGGGCTGAACCTGACCGTCGAGCACGGCCAGGTCGCCGGCTTCCTCGGCCCGAACGGCGCCGGGAAGTCCACCACCATCCGCGTGCTGCTGGGCCTGCTGCGCTCCGACTCGGGCAGCGCGCGGATGCTCGGCGGCGACCCCTGGCGGGACGCCGTCGCGCTGCACCGCCGCCTCGCGTACGTCCCCGGCGACGTCTCGCTGTGGCCCAACCTCACCGGCGGCGAGGCCATCGACTACCTCGCCCGCCTGCGCGGCAAGCCCGACCGGAAGCGCAAGGCCGAGCTGCTCGAGCGGTTCGAGCTCGACCCCACCAAGAAGGCGCGCACCTACTCCAAGGGCAACCGGCAGAAGGTCGCGCTCGTCGCGGCGTTCGTCTCCCAGGTCGACCTGCTGGTGCTCGACGAGCCCACCTCCGGCCTCGACCCCCTCATGGAGGCGGTGTTCACCGAGCAGGTGCGGCAGGCGAAGGCCGCCGGCACGTCCGTGCTCCTGTCGAGCCACATCCTCAGCGAGGTCGAGAAGGTCTGCGACACCGTGACGATCATCCGCGGCGGCCGCGACGTCGAGTCGGGCACGCTCGACGACCTGCGCCACCTCACCCGCTCCAGCGTCACCGCCGTCGTCGACCGCGACCCGTCCGCGATCGCCACCATGGCCGGCGTGCACGACCTCGCCGCCGCGCCGAACGGCGTCGGCACCCGCGTGACCTTCGACGTCGACAACTCCGAGATGGGCACCGTGCTGCCCGCGGTCAGCGCGCTGGGCGTGCACTCCTTCACCGCGCAGCCGCCGTCGCTGGAGGAGCTGTTCATGCGGCACTACGGCGACGAGCTCGCCGCCGACGGCGTCGAGGTCTCCGGCGCCCAGGACAAGGCGGGCGCGCGCAGCAGGGCGGGCGCGCGATGAGCGCCGTCCTGGCTGCCCCGCCCCTCACCGCCCCGGTGCGCGGGGGGACCACCCTCACGGGCACGTGGAGCCTGGTGCGCTTCATCCTGCGGCGCGACCGCGTGCGGCTGCTGGTCTGGTCGCTCGCGATCCCGGCGCTGTACCTCGCCTCGCTCGCCGAGTACACGACGATGGCGGACGACCCCGCCGGGATGCAGGCCCGCGCGGCCCTCGTGCAGACGCCCGCCATGGTGTCGATGACGGGGCCCGGCTACGGCACCGACCACTACACGGTGGGTGCGGCCGTCTCGAACGAGCTCGTGCTGTGGATGGTGCTCGCCCTCGCCGTCATGAGCATCATGCAGGTGGTGCGCCACACCCGCGCCGAGGAGGAGTCCAGCCGCTCGGAGCTGGTCCGCGCGGCCGCCGTGGGCCGTCACGCCGCCGTCGTCGCGGCGCTCGTCGTGGTGCTGTTCGTCAACCTCGTCGTCGCCGCGCTCTCCTCCGCGGTGCTGATCGGCAACGGCCTCGAGGCGGTCGACTCGATCGCGCTCTCCCTCGGCGTCGCCATGAGCGCCATGACCTTCGGCGCGATCGCGCTGGTCGCGGCGCAGGTCACCGAGCACTCCCGCGGCGCGACCGGCCTGTCGATGGCGGCCCTCGGCGCCGCGTTCACGCTGCGGACCATCGGCGACATGCAGCAGCAGCACGGGAGCTGGGTGTCCTGGCTCTCGCCGATCGCGTGGGCCCAGCAGATGCGCGCCTACGTGGACCTGCGCTGGTGGCCGGCCGCCCTCGGCGCCGTCGCCATCGTGCTCCTGCTGGTGCTGGCCTCCACGCTCGCCTCGCGCCGCGACTTCGGCGCCGGTCTCGTGCCGGACCGCGGCGGCCGGGCCGACGCCCGGGCGTCCCTGCGGTCCCCGTCGGCGCTCGTCTGGCTGCAGCAGCGCATGGCCCTGCTGTGGACGGCGCTCGGCCTCGCCTTCATGTGGTTCGCGACCGGCACGATCGTCAACCAGGTCCCGTCGATGACGGAGTCGCTCGCCGACAACCCGGTCTACGCCAGCGTGCTGGGCACCGGCGAGGTCACGAAGGCCTTCGTCGGGATCATCCTCCTGTACGCCGCGCTCGGTGCGGCCGCCTACGGCATCGTCGCGGCCCTGCGCGCCAAGACGGAGGAGGACGCCGGGCGGGCGGAGTACGCGCTCGCGACGCCGGTCTCCCGCGGCCGGTGGCTCGGGGCGAACCTCGGCGTGACGTCCCTGGGCACCGTCGTCGTGCTGGTCACCGGCGTCGTCGCCCTGGCCGGGGGCGCGGCCGTCGCCGGCACCACCGACGTGACGTTCTGGGAGGTCACCGGAGCCGGGCTGCTCTACCTGCCGGCGCTGGCCGTCTTCGTGGGCTTCGCCGCGGCGCTGTTCGCCTGGGCGCCCCGGGCGTCGTCGCTCGTGTGGCTCCTGCTGGAGTACACGATCGTCGTCGGGCTGTTCGCCGACCTGTTCCACCTGCCCGACTGGGCCCGCCGGATCTCCCCGTTCTGGTGGGTGCCGAACTCCATGACCGGCGACGTCGACTGGGCGCACGTCGGCGGGCTGTGCGCCGTGGCCGCCGTGCTGCTGGTGCTCGCGTTCGTCGGCTTCCGGCGGCGGGACGTCGCCACGAAGTGACGCGTCGGGGGTCGCGGCCGGCTCGGGTTACCGTGGTCGGTCGTGACCACCCCCACGGACGACGCCGCGCCGACCGCCGACAGGCCGTCGGGCGCCCTGGCCCACGGCCTGCGCACCCGCCACCTGACGATGATGGGCCTCGGCTCCGCGATCGGGGCGGGCCTGTTCCTGGGCTCCGGCGTCGGCGTCGCGACGGCGGGGCCGGCCGTCCTCGTCAGCTACGCCATCGCGGGCGCGCTCGTCGTGCTGGTGATGCGGATGCTCGCGGAGATGGCGTCCGCGCTGCCGGCGTCCGGGTCGTTCTCCGTCTACGCGGAGGCGGCGCTCGGCAGGTGGGCCGGCTTCCTGCTGGGCTGGCTGTACTGGTTCACGCTGATCATGGTGCTGGGCGTCGAGGTGACCGGCGTGGCCGGGATCGTCAGCGGCTGGTGGCCCGACGTGCCGCAGTGGGTCGTGGCGGCCGTGGTGGTCCTCGTGCTGGGCGGCATCAACCTCGTGGGCGTGCGGCAGTTCGGCGAGTCGGAGTTCTGGTTCGCGGCGATCAAGGTGGCCGCGATCCTCGCGTTCCTCGTGGTGGGCGTGCTCATCGTGGTCGGCGTCGTCCCCGTGACGGGCAGCGTGCTGGGCCACTGGGCCGAGCACGGCGGCTTCGCCCCCGCCGGCTGGGCGGGCGTCGCGGCGGGCCTGCTCACCGTCGTCTTCGCGTTCGGCGGCATCGAGATCGTCGCGATCGCCGCCGCCGAGGCCCGCGACCCGCGGACCGCCGTCGCCCGCGCCACCCGCACCATCGTGTGGCGCATCCTGCTGTTCTACGTGGGCTCGGTCGCGATCATCGTCGCGCTCATCCCGTGGGACGACGCCGCGGCCCTCGCGTCCCCGTTCGTGTCCGTGCTGCAGCTCGCGGGGTTCGAGAACGGCGCGCGGCTCATGGAGGTCGTCGTGGTGCTCGCGCTGCTCAGCGCGTTCAACGCGAACGTCTACGGCACGTCGCGCATGCTCTTCTCCCTCGGCCAGCGCCGCGACGCGCCCGCCGCCACGACCAGCGTGTCCCGCCGCGACGTGCCGTGGGTGGCCGTGCTGGTCTCCGTGTTCTTCGGCGTCGTCGCGGTGCTGCTCAACTGGCTGCTGCCCGCGCAGCTCCTCACGATCCTGCTCAACGCCGTCGGCTCCGCGCTGTTCGTCGTGTGGCTGCTCATCACCGTCTCGCAGCTGCGCCTGCGGCCCCGGCTCGAGGCCGATGCCGCGCGCACCGGCGAGCCGCTGCGGCTGCGGATGTGGGCCTTCCCGTACCTCACCTGGGTCACCCTGGCGGGGCTCGTCGCCCTGGCGGGGCTCATGCTGTCCGACCCGGCCGCGCGCGCCCAGCTCGCCGCGACCGCCGGGCTGGTCGTCGTGATCCTCGCGGTCTACGCCGTCACGCGTCGGGCGCGCTCGGCGCCGTAGTCCCCGGGGGTGCGGCGTCCGGCTTCGACGGCCGGATCGTGGGCACGTCGCCGACGATCGGGATCGGTCGGCGGTGGAACGGGAAGCCGTACCGGGTCACCAGGCCGGCGAGCGTCGTGACGCGGTTGCGGGGCCCGACGAGCGACATGATGTGCACGAACAGCCACACGAGCCAGGCGAGCCCGGCCGTGAGCCGCAGCTTCCTCGACGTCACGGGCAGCGTGATCTCGGCGATCGCGGCCCGGCGCCCGATGACCGCCATCGTGCCCTTGTCGTGGTACCGGAGCGGCTCGGTGGCCTGGCCCTCGAGGATCGCGAGGATGTTGCGCGCCACCTGCTGGCCGCCCTGGATGGCCGGCTGGGCGAGCTGCGGCAGCCAATCGGGGGTCTCGGCGATGTCGCCGACCGCGAAGACGCCGGGCCGCCCCTCGACCTGCAGGTCCGCGCCGACGGCGATGCGGCCGCCGCGCCGGCGGGGCAGGTCCCAGTCGTCCACCTCGGCGTGCGGGCCCACGCCCGCGGACCACACCGTGAGGTCGGCGTGGAGGCTGGTCCCGTCGGTGAGGACCACGGCCCCGGGCCGCACCTCCGCGACGCCCGCACCCAGGTGCAGCTTCACGCCGCGGTGGCCCAGCTCCTTGGCGGCGTACTCGCGCAGCGTCGGGTGGAACGACTTGAGCAGGTCGGTGCCGCGCTGCACCACGGTGATCTCGAACGCGTCGCCGTGGATCTCGGGGTAGGCCGGCGCGAGCCCGGCGGTGCGCAGCTCGGCGAGCGCGCCCGCCACCTCGACGCCGGTGGCGCCGCCGCCCACCACGACGACGCGCAGGCCCTCGTCGGTCCCGGGGGTGAACGCCGACCGCTCCAGCCGGATGAAGAGCTGGTCGCGGATCCGTAGCGCCTGCGAGCGGGAGTACATGCCGAGCGCGTTCTCCTTGGCGCCGGGCGTGTCGAAGAAGTTCACCGTGACGCCGTTGGCGAGCACGAGGAAGTCGAACGAGATCTCCTCGTCGTTGGCGAGGCGGATGGTGCGGGCGTCGTGGTCCACGCCCACCAGGTGCTCGTGCAGCACGCGCAGGTTCTTCTGCTTCAGGCGCAGCCCGCGCAGCCAGTAGGTGACGTCGCCCGCGTTCAGCCCGCCGGTGGCGACCTGGTAGAGCAGCGGCTGGAACGTGTTGTACACGCGGCGCTCGACCAGGGTGACGCGGACGGGCGCCTTCGCGAGGGCCTTCACCACCGCGAGGCCACCGAACCCTCCGCCGACGACGACGACATGGGGGAGGTCGGTGCGTTCGCTCACGGGACCACGGTAGGTGACCGGCGACCCCAGGGCCCGCCGCCCGCGGTGTGAGGTGCGCCGTCCGGCCTGAGACGATGGGCGCGTGCCCGAGCTCCTCGCCGTCTGCCGCGTCCACGCCCTCCTGCCCGACGCCGGGACGGTGGGCGTCACCGCCATCGACAAGCGTCCCGTCGAGGGCCGGGTCAAGGCCCGTCCGTACGGCCTGTACGCGGACGTCCAGGCGGACCGTGCCAACCACGGCGGCCTCGACCAGGCGGTCTACGCGTACTCCCAGGAGGACGCCGAGGCGTGGGGCGCCGAGCTCGGCCGCGAGGTCACGCCCGGCCTGTTCGGCGAGAACCTGCGCACCCGCGGCCTCGAGGTGAGCCGCGCCGTCATCGGCGAGCAGTGGCGCGTGGGCTCGGCCCTCCTCGAGGTGACGCAGGCCCGCACGCCCTGCCAGACGTTCGCCCGCCGCCTCGGCTCGCCGCCGCGCTGGGTGCGCCGGTTCACGCAGGCGAACCGGACCGGCACGTACCTCCGCGTCGTCGAGAACGGCGACCTGGGCGCCGGGGACGAGGTGGAGGTCGTGCGCCGGCCCGCGCACGGCGTCACCGTGGCCGACTGGTTCGGGGCGTACAACCGGCTGGACGGCGCGGCCGCGCTCGCCGACGTCGCGAAGGCCCTGCTGGTGGCCCACGACGACGGCGAGCTGCGGCTCAGCGACGAGATGCGGGAGCGGGCCGAGCAGGCTCTGCGGGGCTGACGACCGCCGCGGCGTCCGGCTCCAGGACGCCGTACCGGTGACCGGCGTACCCCCAGACCGCGAGGGCGAGCGTGGGCCCCCAGAACCACGCGGGGAAGTACAGGGCGGCGGTGGCGCCCATGAGGAGGAGCATCGGGACGGCGGCGCCGCAGAGCATGACGGCGACGATCCCGCCGGGCACGATGGCGGCCGCGGGCGGCACCGGCCGGCCGGCGCGGCGGCCGAACCAGCGGGGCAGCCGCTCGCCCCACGGCAGGATCAGGCCGAGCGTGAGCACGACGCCGAGCCAGGCGCCGGACGAGAGCGACAGGCCCTGGATCTTCACCGCCAGCGTCAGCTCCTCGGCGTTGCCGAGCTGCGGCCACGGGGTCAGCCAGCTGGCACGGGCGAGCGCGTAGGGCAGCGGCCCGAGCGCCGCGAGGATCGTGAACAGCCGCCGGTGCCGGGTCACCCAGGCGGTGGCGGTCCGCAGCGACCCGCGCTGCCAGGCGCGCACGGCGACGAGCCCGCCCCACGCGGCCGCCGTCGCGAGGGGCAGCAGCACCGACGGCATGGCCCACGGCTCGCGCGCGAGCCCCGACGAGACGGCGCCCGCCCAGGTGGCGAACGCGTCGCGGCCGACCACGACGCCGACGACGGCGAGGACGGCGGCGGCGGCGAGCGGGAGCCGCCACGCGGGGCGGTTGCGGAACACCTGCACGCCCGCCCACACGGCGAGGACCGGGACGGCGAACGAGACGAGGTACCCGGCCGCGGGGAGCGTGCCGGAGCCCTGGGCGAGGAGGCCGAAGACCACGGCCTCGACGACGCCGACCGGTGCGACCAGACGCCCGGCGACGCGGGCGGTGGGGCCGGCGAGCGCGGCCGCGGCGACCACGGCGCCGAGCAGCGCCGCCGCGAGCAGCAGCAGGACCAACGAGGTCGCGGGGACGAGCTCCGCGCCGAGCATGCGCCCGTCCGGGAGCAGCGGGTCGATCTCGGGCCGGGCGGCGAACCAGCCGAGCATGACCGCCGTGGCGGCGGACGCCACGAGCGCGGCGGCCGCGAGCCTGCGGTCCGGCGGCGGAGCCTCGGCGTGCCCCGGGTCGGGGCGGGGGAGGTCGTGCCGGGGAAGTTCCCTGGGGGCGGTCGGGCTGGTCATCGTGCTGCCTCCGGTCGTGGGGTGCGTGTGCTCCCACGCTCCCGCCGGCCCGGTGCCCGGAACCTCCCCCGGACGGGGGAACGGGGTCCCCCGCGCACGGGAACGGCGTCCGCGGGTCGCTCCCGGCCAGGACGGCGGTTCCTCTTGTGGAGGGATGTCGGGACGGCTACTCTCGAACACATGTTCGAAGACGATGGCGCGAGCGTCGCGCCGCCCGCGGCCGGTCGCCGTCGTCCTCGGGCACCCGGCTCCGGCGCGACCCGTGCCCCGGTCGCGCCGGAGCCGCACTCGTCGCGCGCACCGCTCGTCACGGCGGTGCGCGCGACGGTTCTCGAACGAGAGCTCGCCGGGCTGGTCGCCGGCCGCGTCGCGACCGATGGTCGCGCCGAGGTCGTCGGGGCCGGTTCCGTCGACGCCGGGTCGCTCCG
The DNA here is from genome assembly GCF_042799955.1 of Isoptericola sp. NPDC057653. Taxonomy (NCBI): domain Bacteria; kingdom Bacillati; phylum Actinomycetota; class Actinomycetes; order Micrococcales; family Promicromonosporaceae; genus Isoptericola; species Isoptericola sp. NPDC057653. The sequence continues at coordinate 834,097 of NZ_JBHVHP010000001.1, forward strand.
GCTGCGATGGGCACTCTCCGGCGCGGCGCTCGACGTCGACCGCGACGAGGTCGACCGCGACGAGCCGGGCACGGACCTCGCGGGGCGAGACGGTCGCGGCCCCGGTGGGCCCCGGCACGGAGGACCCCGGGACGCGGTGCCCGCCGCCGTCCGGTCGGGCGACCGACCGGACGGGCGGGGCGATGTCGGGCGCGGCCCGGAGCGGCCGGCGGCGGACGACGAGGCCGTCCCGGGCGCCCGCCCGCTGCTGGCGGCGCTGGACGACCTCGCCCCCGGGCCGGAGCTGGCAGCCCTGCTGGCATCCGTCGACGCGGCGGACCTCGACGACTTCACGATCCTCGAGGTGCTGGCCGCCTGGGAGCGGGTGGCGTCGTGGGCTCAGGCGGGCTCGGCGCGGGTCCTGGCGGAGATGCTGGAGCGCACGCGGGGGTCGTCGCGGCACGAGTTCGTCGCGGACGCCGTCGCGGCACGCCTGGGGACCACCCGCCACGGCGCCGCACAGCTCGTCGCGGTGGCCCACGGGACGTCCCGGCTTCCGGAGGTGGCGGACGCGCTCGCCGCCGGGGTCGTCGACCGCCGCAAGGCGGAGGCGCTGGTCGACGCCGGCCGGCTCCCGGACGGCCGCCGGCGCGAGGCCGTCGCGGCCGTGCTGCCCGACGTGGAGCGCCTGACCGTGCCCCAGATCCGGGCGCGGATGCGCCGGGCGGAGATCGCGACGGACCCGTCCGGCGCCGACGAGCGTCGCCGGGCGGCGCGGGCCGAGCGGTTCGTGCGGCTCGAGCCCGTGGACGACGCGATGGCCTACCTCACCGCGTACCTGCCCGCGGACGACGCGGCGCGGGCGTTCGCCGAGGTCGACGACGTGGCCCTGGCGATGCGCCGCGCGCCCGGCGAGACCCGGCGCCTCGCCGAGTGTCGCGCCGACGCGCTCGTCGGCCTCGTCACGGGCGTGGTCGGGGCGGGACGGGGCGGCGCCGACGAGGACGCGGGCGCCGGCTCGCGTGCTGGCGCGGCACCCGGTGCTGTGTCACGGGCGCGCGGGCGGGGCACGGTCCGCGTGTCGGTCGCGGCGTCGACGCTGCTCGGCTCGGACGACCTGCCGGCGATCCTCGCCGGCCACGGACCGATCCCGGCGTCGATGGCGCGCGCGCTCGCCGCGGACCCGGACGCCGTCTGGCAGCGGCTGTTCACCGACGCGGGGAGCGGCGTCCTCACGGACGTGTCCTCGCGGTCGTACCGGCCGAGCGAGGCGCTGCGGGCGGCGGTCGCGGCGCGGGACGTCACGTGCACCTTCCCCGGCTGCCAGGTGCCCGCCGCGTCGTCGGACCTGGACCACGTCGACCCCTACGACCCGGCGGTCGGCGGCCCGCAGACCCACGGCGCCAACCTGCACGCGCTGTGCCGCACCCATCACCGCGCCAAGACGGTCGGCGGGTGGGACGTGTCGCGGGACCCGGCCTCCGGCGCCACGACCTGGACCGCCCCGACAGGCCACCGGTTCGAGCGCGACCCGGTGCCGCAGGACCCGCGCCACGACCCCGATCACTGGTCCGATGGCCACCAGGGTCAGCATCCGGACCGGCGTCGCCGACCGCGCGGCCGGAAGGACGTCCGGACGAACGGCCGGGCGGACGGCCAGACGAACGGGCTCGGCCGGGACGGGCCGCCGCCGTACTGAGCGCCCTCGCCGGCGCGGCCCGGCGGGCTCGGCCCGCGTGTTCGGGATCTGTCCACGGGAGGTTCATCGCCCGGCCCGCCCGGCGTCGCCCCGGGCTCCTACGTTCCGGGGCATGAGCGAAGACGCGAACGAGAACCCGACCCACGGCACCGCCGAGGCTGCCGGCGCGCCGGCCGCGGCACCCACCGGCGAGACCACCCCGGCGACGGGGCGCGAGGAGGAGCGGTCCGGCCTGGGCCGCCGTACGTTCATGACCATGACGGGACTGGGTGCGGCGGGCTCGGTGGTGGCGGGATCCGTCGCGGGGGCGACGCCCGCAGCGGCCGACGGCGGGGCGCCGAAGCTGCGGTTCCGCAAGGACGGCACGTACACGATCGTGCAGTTCAACGACACCCAGGACGACGAGAAGATCGACCGCCGCACGCTGGAGCTGATGCGCGCGGTGCTCGACGACGAGCGGCCCGACCTCGTCGTCCTCAACGGCGACAACATCACGGGCGGCTGCGACACCCCGCTCGAGATGCGCCAGGCGATGAACAACGTGGTCCAGCCGATGGAGGAGCGCCAGGTCCCCTGGGCGGTCACGTTCGGAAACCACGACGAGGACTCGACGCCCACCAGCGGGGTGGACGAGGCGCAGATGCTCGCGTTCTACCGCTCGTACCGCTACAACGTGAACGGCCCGACGGCGAAGGGCGTGACCGGGCAGGGCAACTCGCACCTGCTGATCGACGGCACGAACGGGAAGCCGGCGTTCAACGTGTGGCTGCTCGACTCGGGCCGGTACGCGCCGAGCACGATCGCGGGCCAGAACCTCACCGGCTACCCGACGTGGGACTGGGTGCGGATGGACCAGGTGGACTGGTACTTCCGCACCTCGGTCGAGCTGGAGAAGCGACACCGCCGCGCGATCCCGTCGCTGATGTTCATCCACATCCCCCTGTGGGAGTACCGGTTCATGTGGTTCGGCTCGGTGGACGGCCGCACGGCCGCGGACCACGAGCGCGGCGCCGCCCGCCACCAGATCGTGGGCGAGCGCAACGAGGAGGAGTGCCCCGGCCCGTTCAACTCGGGGCTGTTCTCCGCGATCCGGCACCGCGGCGACGTGCGGGGCGTGTTCTGCGGGCACGACCACGTGAACACGTACTCGGGCAACTACTACGGCGTGCTGCTCGGCTACTCCGGCAACACGGGCTTCGGCACGTACGGTCTGAGCGGCGCGGAGCGCAACCGCCTGCGCGGCGCGCGCGTGTACCGCCTGGACGAGTCGGTCGACGGCGTGCTCGTGGACACGACGATGCGGTTCGCGTCGGAGTTCGGGATCGACCTCACGGCCGACGACCAGTGGATGGAGCCGCTGCCGCTGCCCCGCGGCAAGTGACGCAGGCGCCGCCGAGGGTCAGCGGCGCCGGCCGCGCGTCGGCTCGGACGGGGGCCACTCGCCGTCGTCCGAGCCGTCGTCGGCGGAGTGCAGCAGCTCCTGGAGCTGCACCTGCACGCGGTCGACGCGCGGCACGTCGCGCAGCACCATCCCGGCCTTCTCGGTGGCGTCGGAGACCTGCAGGGTGCCGCAGCCGAGCATCCGGTCCAGGAGGTCCTTCTCGAGCGCGATGTCGTTGATCCGGTAGAGCGGGATGTCGCGGCCCACGCGGGTGACGATGCCGGAGCGCATCGCGATCCGCTTGGTCGTGACGGTCCACGACGTGGTGCGCCACCTCAGCCACGGCACCAGCACCCACACGACGGCGACGACGGCCAGCAGGCCGAGCACGACCCACCGGGCGACGTCGGGCATCGCGACGGTGAACGAGAACGCGGCGCCCACCAGCAGCACCAGCAGGAGCAGGAACGGCCAGACGACGGCCTTCGCGTGCTCGTGCAGCTCCATGACGACGTGCTCGCCGTCGATGAGGTCGTCCTCGTTCAGCGCCATGGCGCACATGCTGCCAGAACGCACCCCGCCCTCGGGCGGGCCGGGCGCCGTTCAGACGTGCGGCGGCAGGTTCCAGCCTTCGATGGTCCGCAGGTCGTGCCCGTAGCCGAGCTGGCAGATCGCGGCGGTGCCGAGCTCCAGGCGGGACCCGAACCGCGGGTCGATGCCGAGCCACGCCGTCGCCAGCACGCGCAGCAGGTGGCCGTGCGCCACGGCCAGCACGTTGCCGCCGTCCTGCAGGGTGGCGTCCGCGCGCTCGACGAAGCGCCGGGCGCGCGCGGCGACGTCCTCCAGCAGCTCCCCGGGGCGCCCGTCGCCGTGCTCCGGGTCGGGGGGCAGCACGCGCACGCCGTCGTCGAAGATCTGGAAGTCGTGCCCGAGGAGGGCGGTGACGTCGGCGCTCGACCGCCCGTCGACGGGCCCGTAGTCCCACTCGGCGAGGTCGGGGTCGACGACGGCGTCCGGGTGGCCGGCGATCGCGGCGGTGCGGCGGGCGCGCTCGAGCGGCGACGCGAACACGGCGGCGAACGGGACGCCCGCCAGCGCGCGACCGGCGGTGCGGGCCTGCTCCTCGCCGGCCGGCGTGAGGGGGATGTCGGTGCGGCCGGTGTGCTGGCCGCTGACGCTCCACTCCGTCTCGCCGTGGCGCAGCAGCACCAGCTGGGGGTCCTTGCTCGGCACGAGAGGCATGTCCCGAGCATCGCGCAGCCGCCGTCGGGCGGCACGCCGGGGCGCGACCACCACGTCCATGCAGGTCACAGTCGGATCACAGTTCGTCCGCAGCATGTCGCGCCGGGGTCGGCGCTGCCACAGTGAGCGCGCGCCCGCCGCCGGTGCGGGCATCACGGAGGTCCCATGAGACTCGGCGGCGTGGCTCGACGCGCGACCGCGGCCCTGCTCGGCGTAGGGCTGATCCTCACGACGGCGACGGTGTCCGCCGCCCCGGGCAGCACCACGACGGGCTCGACCGCGACCCGGACGCGCGACGTGTCGGTCACAGCACGCGGGACCGTGCCGGCCCAGGTGCTGTTGCAGCCCTCCGGCACGGCCGTGCGGGTCGACGTGACCTTCTCGACGACGGGGAGGGCGCTGACCGTCGAGGACGGCGCGTCGGTCAGCGTCGGGTCCCGGACGGACCTGATGGGCTGGGCGGGGGAAGATCTCGAGCACGTTCGCGGCACGACGTACCGGGCGACGGTGCACCTGCCGGGGACCGCCGAGGCGCGGGGATCCCTGGCGGTCTACCTCAGCGCGACCGCGCGGGCCACGTTCGGCCCGGGCGTCGAGGCCTACGACGAGGTCGTCTTCGACGGGGCCAGGATCGCGGAGCTCCAGGTGCGGCGGCCGTCGAAGGTCACGTTGGGCGCGTACCACGTCGTGGACGGGGGGACCGTGCTCTACGGCGACGCGGGCGAGCGTGTCGGGACGTTCTCCGGCGGCTCGGCGCTGCGGACGGCACCGGGCGCCAAGGTCCGGCTGTCCTTCGACCCCGCGGGCGACGCGCGCAAGCGGTACGTGACCACCGTGACGGTCGGGGCGCGCGACACGTTCTGGGCGGAGCTGCCGCAGAAGAGGACGGGGACCTGGACGGCGGAGCTCCTGGCGACATCCGGGCACTCGGCGTCGACGGCGACGAAGAAGGTGACGATCCGATGAGCAGGAGCGCTGGGGTGCGCGGGGCCGGACGGCGGCAGGGCCGGGCCTTGCTCGGCGCGGGCCTGACGGCCCTCCTCGTCCTCTCTGGCGCGGCCGCGGGCTCCGCGACGACGGGGCGCGTCGTCGTCACCGACGGCGTCGTCGAGGTGCAGGCCGAGGTGCGGGTGGGCGACGTGGCGGCCGCCAACCAGACGGACGCCGTCGTCGACCTCACGTTCACGTCGGACGCGGGGAGCGTCGCCGCGTCCCCCGGCATCGTCCGCGTGCGCGGGCCGCAGGGTGAGGCGCAGACGCTGCGGACCGGCACCGTCGACGGGTCGCGGCAACGGGTGCGCCCGTGGTTCACCAGCGGCGACCCCGCCGGGACGTACACGGTGGACGTGCTCGACCTGGAGCTGGACGTCACCGCGGCCGACGGCACGGTGCGGCACCTCGTGATGCAGCAGGACGCCGCGGCCACGTTCGTCGTGCGGCCGGAGTCGCAGCTCACGGTCGACGTGGCCCCCCAGGTCGTGCCGAAGGGGCAGAAGGTCTACGTCCACGGGGACCTGGCCGTCGCCGGGCCGGAGCGGATGGGCTCCTGGGCCCGGTACGTGCCGGCGGCGGGGGCGACGGTGAAGCTCTACCTCGACCCGTCGGGCTCGGCGCCGCGCGTCTACCGCGGGTCCGCCACGGTGGACGAGGACGGCCACTTCGGCCGGGAGCTCACCGCCGACGTCTCGGGCACGTGGAGCGCCGAGTACGCGGGCACGACGTCGAGGGCCCCGGCCCGGGAGGCGGCGCCCATGACCGTGCGGACCCCGGCCTCGCCCGTGAGGTCCGCGATCGCGACCACGACCGTGAAGGGAGAGACCCTGCGCGCCCGGGTGATCGTGCCGCGCTCGGTCACCGTCGGTCTCACGCCGAAGACGCTCGTCGCGGACATCGCCTTCCTGTTCCCGCACCAGTCGGGGAACGCGACGTACCTCGCGGTCTGCCATCGCACGCCCAGCACGTGCGCCGGCAACGACGTGTTCGGCGACGCGCAGATCTGGGACGACAACACGGCCCGCGAGCTCCTCTACATCGACGCCTCCTACCCGGCCGGCACGTACCGGGTGGGGCTCTACTCCGGCGGCTTCCGCACCTACCAGGAGAACGAGTCCGCGAGGGTGACGTTCAAGGAGTCCAGGACCGTGACGACGTTCCAGGTCAAGCACGCCACCCGGACGGGGGCGAAGGCGTCGAGGTCGCGCGTCGCGAAGGGGGCCGGCGTGGTCCTCTCGGGACGGTTCAGCGAGGCGCGGGCGAAGTACGGCGTGGCGGGCTACTACGGCGCGAAGGGCGCGAAGCTCGGGGTCTACTTCGACCCCGCGGGCCCGGCGGGCCCCGACTACCGGAAGTCCGTGACGACCGGCGCCGGCGGCGTCTACCGCGTCACGGTCCGGCCGACGAAGGCGGGCACCTGGATCGTGAAGTACCCGGGGTCGTCCACCAGGGCGTCCTCGAAGGACTCGGTCCGCGTCACCGTCCGGTAGGCGGTGGACGACCGCGTCCAGGGGGCGTCCAGATTCGCTAGAGTGACGCCGTCGTCACACGACCATCACATCTTCATCACCTGGCAAAACCGCCCGCTCACCGCCTCAGGAGACCGCGTGCTCGTCTTCGTCCTCATCGGCGCCGCAGGGATGCTCCTGCTGCTGGTCTCGCTCCTCGTCGGCGAGCTCGTCGACCTCGGCGACGGCATGCTCTCGGGCACGTCGCTCGGCGTGGGCGCGGTGGTCTTCGGCGCCGTGGGCACGATCGTCACCGCGAACGACCTCGCCCCCTGGGTCGCGTACGCGGCGTCCGCCGTGGTCGGACTCCTGGCAGTCCTCCTCGCGCAGGCGCTGGTGCGGCGGCTGGCGTCCAGCGACGACGGCGTCGTCGTGTCGCTCGTGGGCGCGCACGGCACGGCGACGACCGACGTGACGGCGGCCTCGGGCGAGGTCTCCCTCGACGTCCCGAGCGAGCTCGAGCGCCGCCTGGCGCGCTCCGACGAGCCCATCGCGGCAGGGTCCCGCGTCGTGGTGCTGGAGCACTCCGGTTCCACCGTGCGGGTCGGGGTCCCCGGCCCGCAGGCCCGCTGACCTCTCCCTAGGACCCCGCAGCACCGACCGGAAGGAGACGCGCTCCGGCGCGCACCATGTTCGACTCGTCCGACAGCAGCTTCATCACCACGATCGCGGTGCTCGCCCTCGCGGTGGCGTTCCTCGCGGTGGGCATCTTCGTCGCCCAGCGCATCCGCCGGGTGCCGCCGAACCAGGCCCTCGTCATCGTCGGCCGCGGCGCCGGCAAGAAGGAGTCCGCCGCCCAGAGCCAGCGCGTCGTCATCGGCGGCCGCACGTTCGTCTGGCCGATCCTGCAGCAGGGCTTCGCCATCTCGCTCGAGCAGCGCCAGATCGGCATCACCGTCGAGGGCGTCGACAAGAACCGCATCAAGATCGCCATCAAGGCGTCGATCAACTTCAAGGTGCGCGGCGACGACGAGGGCGTGCGTCGGGCGGCGCAGCGCTTCCTGTCCCAGCAGGAGATGCTCACCGAGATCATCAAGGAGTCCCTCGAGGGCTCGCTGCGCTCCATCGTCGGCGACATGACGATCGAGCAGATCATCTCCGACCGCAAGGGCCTGTCCGACCGCGTCGTCGAGTCGACCAAGACGGACCTGGCGGAGCAGGGCCTGCAGGTCGACCTGCTCAACATCTCCGACATCTCGACGCCGGGGTCGGAGTACCTCGCCAACCTGGGCCGCGCGGAGGGTGCCCGCGCGCTGCAGGTCGCGGAGGTCTCCGAGGCCGAGGCGCGCCGGGTGTCCGAGTTCGCGGTCATCGAGGCGGCCGAGCAGATCGCCGAGCGGCAGAAGGCGCTCGACCTCAAGAAGGCCGCGATCAAGGCCGACACGGACCGCGCCAACGCCAACGCCGACGCCGCGGGTCAGCTCGCGCGCGCCGAGCAGGACCGGCTCGTGGCGCAGCAGGAGCGCGAGGCGCTGGCCGAGCAGGCCCGCGTGACGCAGGAGCGCCTGGACATCGAGATCCGCAAGCCCGCCGAGGCCAAGGCGTACGCCGAGGTCCAGGAGGCCACGGCCCGCCGCGACGCCGCGAACGCGGCCACCGAGGCGGACGCGTTCAAGCGGACCACGATCGCGGAGGCGAACAAGACGGCCGCGATCCAGGACGCCGAGGCGTCGGCCGCCGCCGTGCGCCGCGCCGGCGAGGCCGAGCGTGACCGGCAGATCGCGCTGGCCGCCGGCATCAAGGCCGAGGGCGAGGCCAAGGCGTTCGCGGTCGAGGCCGAGGGCCGCGCCGAGGCCGTCGCGACCGACGCCAAGGCCGAGGCGCTCAAGAAGTACGGCGAGGCCGCCCTCGTGCAGGAGCTCATCGAGCGCCTGCCCGAGATCGTCCGCGCCGCGGCGGAGCCGATCGGCTCCATCGAGGGCATGACCGTGATCTCGACGGACGGCGCGTCCGCGGTGACCAAAACGGTCGCCTCCGTGCTGGGGGAGGGCCAGGGCGTGGTCAAGCAGCTCACCGGCGTGGACATCCACCAGCTCATCGCGGGCATCGCGGGCGGCCAGCTGCCGACCAGGACCGACGAGGCGGCGCCGCTCAACTGACGCCTCTGCGACGCACGACACGCCCCGCCCCGGGAATCCCCTCCCGCGGCGGGGCGTTCGTGCGTACGTGACTACTGCTCTCAAGATCGACGTCTGGTCGGACGTCGCGTGCCCCTGGTGCTACATCGGCAAGCGCCGCTTCGAGTCCGCGCTGCAGCGGATGGCGGAGCGCGACGGCGCCGCTCCCGAGGTGGAGGTCGAGTACCACTCGTTCGAGCTCTCGCCCGACACGCCCGTCGACTTCGACGGCACGGCGACGGAGTTCCTCGCCGACCACAAGGGGATCCCGCTCGAGACCGCCCAGCAGATGCAGGACCAGGTGACCGCCCTCGCGGCGGCCGAGGGCCTCACCTACCGGATGGACCAGGTGCGGCACACCAAGACCCTCAAGGCCCACGAGCTGCTGCACCTCGCGAAGGCGTTCGGCAAGCAGGAGGAGATGAAGGAGCGCCTGCTGCGCGCGTACTTCACCGAGGGCGAGCACGTCGGCCACGTCGAGGACCTCGCGGACCTCGCCGCGGAGGTCGGGCTGGAGCGCGACGCCGTCGTCGTCGCGCTGAACGCCGGCACCTACGCCGAGGCCGTCGCCGACGACATCGCCCGCGCCCGCGCGTTCGGCATCAACGGCGTCCCCTTCTTCGTGCTCGGGGGCCGCTACGGCGTCTCCGGGGCGCAGGACCCGGACACCTTCGTCCAGGTGCTCGACCAGGTCCTCGCCGAGGCCTGACCCGCACGAGCGAGGCGCAACTCACACCGCTCGCCCTGGCCGTGAGACGCCGTATCACCGAGAATCGAGGCCAGTCCCGCACCGTCGCGGGCGCGCCGCGGTCTCGGGCCGACCACGCCCGGGCGCACCGCGGCCGTGGGTCCGTTGGAGGAGAAACATGAACGACGCCACCGAGAGCTCGTACCGCTCGATCGCCAACCCGCGCCGCACCACGCTGATGACCGTCAGCGCGGCCGAGGCGGCCGCCCCCCACCACGGCGGCGACGAACGCCCGCTGCAGCTGCTGGGCGACGACGGCGCGGTGTGCGTGGACGGCGTCTGCAGCCTGCCCGACTGATCGGCACCCGCTGACCGCACGACCCGCGCGCCGGGCCCCGGGGTCAGAACGAGCGGTAGTCGGCGATCGACAGCCGCGGGCCCCGGCGCGGGGCCTGCGGCCGGCGCTCGAGGAACAGCAGCCGCACCACGCGGTGCCGGTGCGGGGCGTAGGGCGCGAGGAGGCGCAGCATCCCCTCGTCGTCGGTCCGCTCCCCGGTGAGCGCCCAGCCGACGGCGCCCGCGAGGTGGAAGTCCCCCACGGAGACGGCGTCGGCGTCGCCGAAGGCGCGCTGCGCCACCTCCGCCGAGGTCCACCGGCCGACGCCCGGCACCTTCTCGAGCCGGGCGCGCGCCTCGTCGCCCGGCAGCCCGCCGGCGTCCTCGAGCCGTGCCGCCACCTGCGCGCACCGCACGGCCGTCGCCGCACGACGCGGGTCGACCCCGGCGCGGTGCCAGTCCCACGTCGGGACGGCGGCCCACTCCCGCGCGGTCGGCACCACCCGCATCCCGTCCGGCGCGGGCCCGGGGGCGGGGGAGCCGTGCCGGGTCACCAGCCACCGCCACGCGCGGTGCGCCGTCACGACCTGCACCTTCTGCTCGAGGACGGCGGGCACCAGCGCCTCCAGCACCCGCCCGCTGCGGCACATCCGCAGGCCGGGCGTGCGCCGCGCGGCGTCGCGCGCCTGCGGGGGCGGAGTGAACGCGGAGTCGTCGTCGTCCTCGCCGAGCAGCCGGGGGACCTCGTCGGCGGCCTCCCGCGCGCCGGGCCCCCAGTGCTGCACGACGACGCCGCGGTCGCCGGTCGGGACGAAGCGCTGGGTGACCGGCCCCGTGCGCATCAGCGTGGTGCGCCACAGCGCGCCGTCGGGGGAGCGGCGGGACGTGGGGTCGCCGGCACCGTGCCGCAGCGGGGCGAGCGTCAGCCCGAGGTCGAGCGGCCGGCCGGAGACGTGCTCGACCGTGACGTCGGCGGCGGCCGGGCGGGCCCCCGCCGGCCTCCCGGTCGAGGTGGTGCTAGTCAAAGAGGGTTCCGAGCTCCCAGCCGGTGTCGCTGCGGGCGCCGACGGGCTCGGCGTCCCGCGCCGGTCGTGCCGTGGGGCGCCCCGGCGTCTCGCGCTTCTCGTCGGCCATGACGAGCAGCTCGTCCACGCTGCCGCGACCCGCGGCCCAGTCCTGCGCCGCGAGCCCGGCGAGCTGGTCGGCCCGCTCGTTGAACGGGTTGCCGACGTGCCCGCGCACCCACCGGAACCGGACCGGTCCCTCGCGGCCGGTGATCGCGTCGTCGATCGTCCGGATCAGGTCCAGGTTCTTCACGGGGCCACCGGACGCGGTGCGCCAGCCCTTGCGCTTCCACCCGTGGATCCACTCGGACGCGCACCGGATCGCGTACTGCGAGTCCGACTCGATGAGGAGCGGCTCTGCCCCCGGATGCGCCTCGATCGCGCGGAGCAGCGCGGTGAGCTCCGCGACCTGGTTGGTCCCGGACGCGGCGCCGCCGGAGTCGAAGCGGCCACCCTCGTGGGCGATCCACGCCCAGCCGATCGCGCCCCCGGGATTGCGGAGGCACGAGCCGTCAGTGCTGACAATGATCACGCCGGAGTCCCCCAGTGTCCGAGCCCCTGGTGTCGAGCTCGTGGTCGCCCCTCGTGGCCGACCACGGGCTGCGCCCGGCCGACCCCGGACGCCGCCCCTATTGTGCCCCGAGCCGGTGACACTCGGGTGCGCGTCCACACCCCGGCGAGCCCGCACCGGCTGCGGACGTCCGAAAACTCCGGCACGCGGCCCCGGAAGCGGGCGCGGCACCGCCCGGAACCCACGGGCGCCGTCCGGCGGAGATCATGACGGCATGACCGACGGCTCCGCCATGCCCGAGAACGCCATGCCCGAGAACGACCTGCCCGCGCCCGACCACGCCGCCCGCCGCCCCGCGGACATCCGGCGCTGGCGCCGCTACCTCGCCGACGAGCGGGCCGAGGCGGCCACCTACCGGGACCTCGCCAGCCGCCGCTCCGGCGAGGAGCGCGCGGTCCTGCTCGCGCTCGCCGACGCCGAGAAGCGGCACGAGCAGCACTGGCTCGACCTGCTGGGCGACGACGCCGGGAGGCCGCTGCGCGGCGACCTGCGAACCCGCATGCTCGGCGTCCTCGCGCGCCGGTTCGGCGGCGTCTTCGTGCTCGCTCTCGCGCAGCGGGCCGAGGCGCGCTCGACCTACGGCAGCGAGGAGTTCGCCACCGCCACGATGGCGGCCGACGAGCAGATCCACGAGGAGGTCGTGCGGGCGCTCGCGACCCGGGGCCGCAACCGGATGTCCGGCACGTTCCGCGCCGCCGTCTTCGGCGCCAACGACGGGCTCGTCTCCAACCTCGCCCTCGTGCTCGGCATCGGCGCGTCGGGCGTCTCGTCGCAGACCGTGCTCCTCACGGGCATCGCCGGCCTCCTCGCCGGCGCGCTGTCCATGGGCGCCGGCGAGTTCGTGTCGGTGCGCTCGCAGCGCGAGCTGCTCAAGGCGTCCACCCCGGACCCGAAGAGCGCCACCGCGCTGCCGCACCTCGACGTCGACGCCAACGAGCTCGCCCTCGTCTACCGCGCGCGCGGCATGGCGATGGACGAGGCGCAGGGGCGCGCCGACCGGGTGCTCGCCGGGCTGGCCGCGACCGGGACCCTGGCGCCCGAGGTGCTGCACGACGAGAACGCCGAGGCCGCCGCCGACGCGGACGACGACCTCGAGACCCACGGCACCGCATGGGGCGCCGCGATCTCCAGCTTCTGCTTCTTCGCCTCCGGCGCGCTGATCCCCGTGCTGCCGTACCTGCTCGGCCTCACCGGCGGCCAGGCGATCTTCGTCGCGTCCGCCCTCGTCGGGGTGTCGCTGCTGATCACGGGCGCGATCACCGGCCTGCTCTCCGGCACGTCGCCGTGGTCGCGCGCGCTGCGCCAGCTCGCCATCGGCTTCGGCGCGGCCGCCGTCACCTACGTGCTCGGCCTGCTGTTCGGCACCACCGTCGGCTGACCCGTGCAGGAGCCCGCGGGTGAATTCCCGGGTGCTCTTGTTGCGTGACCGTTGCTCGGGCGTCACAGTGTGACGGGAGTCACGGGCTCGTGCTCGTGACCTCGCGTGGCATCGAAGGGGGCCGAGTGGCACGCAGCGTGGACCGAGCGCCGGCGGCAGCACGCCGTCGGTGGGTCGCGCGCGCCGCAGCCGCCGCAGCGGGCCTGCTCGGCGCCGCCGCGCTCGGCGTCGCGGTCGCGGGCACTGCCTCCGCCGACGACGGCGGCCGTGACGAGGGCGCGCTGGCGTCGGTCGTCCGCTCCGTCGTCGGGCACGACGCCGCGAAGGCACCCGCCGCTCAGCAGGAGCCGGCGAAGCCCGCCGACAAGGGCGAGGCTCCCCGGGCGCACCCGCTGCGCGACACGGTCGAGAAGGTCGTCGCGCCCGTGCGGGACACCGTCGAACCCGTGCGGAAGGCGGTGCACGACGACGTCGTCGCCCCGGTGGAGAAGGCCGTCGAGCGCGCCACCGGCACGACGCCGAAGCCCGCGGAGTCCGCGAAGCCCTCGAAGCCTGCCGAGTCCGCGAAGCCGGTGGAGTCAGCGAAGCCCGTCGAGTCAGCGAAGCCCGTCGAGGCAGCGAAGGCCGCGGAGTCTGCGAAGCCCGCCGTGCCTGCCGAGCCCGCCGACGCAGAGAAGGCCGCCGACCCCGCGAGGCCCGTTCAGCCTGCCGAGCGCGCGAAGGCGCCCGGGGCGGACGTGATCGAGCGAGCCGTGGAGCCGCTGGGCGCGGTGACTGCTCCGGTCGGAAAGATCGTCGAGGGCGTCGTCACGCCGCTGGCGCCCGTCGTCGACCCGGTGGCGCACATCGTCGAGGACGTCACCACCCCCGTCGGCGAGACGCTCGAGCCCGTGACGGGCGCGGTCGCGGACGTCCTGTCCCCGGTGACGAAGGCCGCGTCGCCCGTGCTCGAGCCGGTCGGCCGGGTGGTGCACGAGGTGACCACGCCGCTCGCCCCCGTGACGGACGGGGTGGGCGCGGTGGTGGCGCCGGTCGTGCGGACGCTGGACCCGGTGCTCGACCCCGTCGTCGGGCTCGTGGAGCCCGTGACCGGGTCGCTGAAGCCGGTGCTCGACCCCGTCCTGGACGCCACCGCGCCGGTCGTCGACGCGCTGGCTCCCGTCGTCGAACCGGTGGGCGGGGTGCTCGAGCCGGTCGTCGACCCGGTCGCCGAGGTCACGGCTCCCGCCGTCGAGCAGGTGCTCGACCCCGTGCTCGACCCCGTGCTCGCCCCGGTGCTCGGGCAGGACGCGTCGGCCGCCCCCGTGGCGTCGGCGGCGCCCGCCGAGGCCACGCGCGCGCCGCGGCACGCGCAGGCCACGGCCGCCGCCACCGTCTCGTCGGCGGTCGCCGCGGACGTCGAGGCGACGACGGCGGCACCGCTCCTCCCGGCCCTGGCCGAGGCCGCCGACGCGGCCGCCTCCACCTCCCGGGCCACGACCCCCACGAACCCCGAGCCCGCCCCGGCCGCGCCCTCGGCGCCCGCCGTCGTCTCCGCGGGCGCGGGCTCCCTCTCGACCTCCCGCGGGTCGTCCGGCGGCGACGCCGCCGCCGACCTCGTGGGCCGCGCGCTCGTGACCGGGCGCGCCTGGACGGCCCCGACGGCCGACCAGCTCGACCGCCTCCCGGCGGTCTCTCTCGACATCCCCGTCTCTCCTGCCTGACGTGGCCGCGTCGCGCCCTGGTGCGCGACCGCGACCGCGGGCGGCGTCTGCCACCCGCGCACCACGTCAGTCAGGAGCGGATCATGCACACGTATGTCCGGCGAGCGGTGAGAACCGCGCTCGTCGCGGGCGGCCTCGTGGTCGCCGGGGCCGGGATGGCCCACGCTGCGGACGGTGACGTCGTCGACGTCACCGTCGGGGAGAGCTCCTCGGTCGACCTCCATCTCAGCGAGGTCTCCGAGGAGACGAACGACGCGTCGCTCGAGGCGCCGGTCGACCTGCCGAAGGTCGACACGGACGCTGTCGAGGACGTCGTCGACGCCGTCGCCGGCGAGGACGGCACGGTCGACGACGTCGTGGGCCCGGACGAGCAGTCCGCGACCACGACGGACGACCTCGTGGACGCCGTCGCCGAGGACGTCCACCAGACCGCGGACGACGTGCAGTCCGGCGACGTCAAGGGCGTCGTCGACGACGTCGCGGGCAAGGGTGGTGTCGTCGACGACGCGATCGAGGACACGCCGGCCGCGTCGGGCGACGCAGGCTCGGGCGGCGACAAGGGCGCCCCGGCCACGACCCCCGACAAGGACGGTGCGACGTCCGGCGGCGGCGCGTCCGACGACACGGCGACAGGCGGCGCGAAGACGTCCGCCGGTGACGTCGGAAAGGCCGTGGACAAGGTCGTGGACGGTGCCTCGGACGAGGTGTCGGACGTGGCCGGTGCCACCGACGACGCCTTGGGGACCGGCTCGGCGGTGCGCGACACCGTCGACGGGATCACGGGCGACGGCGGGGTCGTGGACGACGTCCTCGGCGCCGACGAGCCCGAGACGGGCCTCTCCGACCAGGTCGCCGAGCACGTGGCCGGCGACGTCGACCGGGCTGCGGGACACCTCGCCGCCGGGGACGTCGACGGCGTGGTGGACGGCGTGACCGCCGAGGGCGGGGTCGTCGACGACGCGCTGGAGGACCAGGGCGTCGACGCAGCGCTCGACCAGGTCGGCGAGACCGTCGACACGGCGACCGGCGCGGTGGACGGGGCCCTCGGCACCGGCACCGCCGTGCAGGACGGCGTCGGCGGGGTCGTCGACGACGTCGTGGGTGACGTGACCGGCGACGGCGGGGTCGTGGACGACGTCCTCGGCGCCGACGGGCCGGAGGACGGCGTCACCGACGAGCTCGTGGAGCACGTGCGCGAGGACGTCGACACCACGCTCGACGGCGTGACCGCCGGCGACCTGGACGGCGTCGTCGACTCCGTCGTCGCCGACGACGGCCTCGTCGACGACGCGCTCGAGGGCGACACCGCGGCCGGCCTGCCCGGTGGTCTCGGTGGCCTCGGCGACCTGGGGTCGCTGCCCGGAGCCGGTGGTCTCGGTGACCTGACGGACGTCGTGGGCGGTCTGCCCGAGGTGCCGGGGCTGCCCGGTGCCGGTGGTGGCGGCCTGCCCGGTGCCGGTCTCGGTGGCCTCGGCGACCTGGGCGGCATCGGGGCGACGGTGGACGGCACGGTGGACGACGCGCTGGGCGCGGTCTCCGACGTGGCCGGGTCCGCCGACGCCGCGCTCGGCACGGGGCCGGTCCTGCAGGGGACCGTCGACGGCCTCGTCGGCGATGACGGCGTGGTCGACGACGTCGTCGGCGCCGACGAGCCCGAGAACGGCGTGACCGACGAGGTCGTGGAGCACCTCCTCGACGACGTCGACGCCACGCTCGGCGAGGTCGCCGCCGGCGACCTGGACGGCGTCGTCGACTCGGTCGTCGCCGACGACGGGGTGCTCGACGACGCGCTGGAGGACGGCGCGACGGACAACATCGTCGGTGACCTTGGTGACCTTGGTGACCTTGGTGACCTTGGTGACCTTGGTGGTCTGGGTGGTCTGGGTGGTCTGGGTGGTCTGGGTGGTCTGGGTGGTCTGGGTGGTCTGGGTGGTCTGGGTGGTCTGGGTGGTCTGGGTGGTCTGGGTGACCTTGGTGACCTTGGTGACCTTGGTGACCTCGGCACCGGCGGTCTCGGTGACCTGACCGGCGCGCTGCCGGGGCTGGACGGCACGGTGGACGAGCTGGTCGCCACCGTGGCGGACACCGTCGGTGCCGTGGACGACCTGCTGGGGACCCCGTCGCTGCTGCGGTCCACGGTGGACTCGCTGGCCGGTCCTGACGGGCTCGTGGACGACGTCCTCGGCCCTGACGAGGCCAGCGCCGGCGTCACGGACGGCCTGGTCGACGCGGTCGTCGCCGACGTCGACTCGACCCTCGGTTCGCTGGCGGCCGGCGACCTGCCGGGCGTCGTGGACGACCTGACCGCGGAGGACGGCCTGGTCGACGACGTGCTGGAGGACCAGGGTCTCGACCCGGTGCTGACCGACGTCGTGGACTCGACCGGCACGGTCGACGACCTGCTGGGCACCGGCTCGCTGGTGCAGGACACGGTCGGCGGGATCGCCGGTGAGGACGGCGTCCTGGACGACGTCCTGGGCACCGACGAGCCGCAGGACGGCGTCACGGACGGTCTCGTGGAGGCCGTGGTGGACGACGTCGACTCGACGCTGGACTCGGTGACGGCCGGCGACCTGCCGGGCGTGGTCGACGGCGTCGTGGCCGACGGCGCCCTGGTGGACGACGTGCTCGAGGACGGCGGCGTCGACACCGCGGTGGACGACGTGGTCGGTCAGGTCTCGGACCTGGCGGGCACGGTCGACGACACGGCGGGCACCGGCACGCTGGTGCAGGACACCGTGGACGGCGTGCTCGGTGACGACGGCGTCGTGGACGACGTCGTCGGGCCGGACGCGCCGCAGGGCGGCGTGACCGACGGTCTGGTCGACGCCGTGCTGGACGACGCGGGGCAGACCGTCGGCGACCTGACCGAGGGTGACCTCGACGGGGTGGTCGACGGCGTGACCGCGGAGGACGGTCTGGTCGACGACGTGCTGGAGGACCAGGGTCTCGACCCGGTGCTCAACGACGTCGTGGACTCCACCGGTGCGGTGGACGACCTGCTGGGGACGGGCTCCGCGGTGCAGGACACCGTGGGCGGCGTGCTCGGTGAGGACGGTGTCGTGGACGACGTCGTGGGTGCCGACGAGCCCCAGGACGGCGTCACGGACGGCCTCGTGGAGGCCGTGGTGGACGACCTCGACTCGACGCTGGACTCGGTGACGGCCGGCGACCTGCCGGGCGTCGTGGACGACCTGACCGCGGAGGACGGCCTGGTCGACGACGTGCTGGAGGACCAGGGTCTCGACCCGGTGCTGAACGACGTCGTGGACTCCACCGGTGCGGTGGACGACCTGCTGGGGACCGGCGACCTCGTCGAGGACACGGTCGACGGGATCGCCGGTGAGGACGGCGTCGTGGACGACGTCATCGGCGCCGACGAGCCCCAGGAGGGCGTGACCGACGAGCTCGTCGAGCACGTGGTCGAGGACGTCAACGACACCGCCAACGACCTGCTCGAGGGCGACCTCGGCGCGGTCACCGACGACCTCCTCGCAGAGGACGGCCTCGTGGACGACGTCCTCGAGGACGGTGCGACGGCCGTCGACCCGACGGATCCCACGGATCCCACGGACCCGACGGACCCGACGGACCCGACGGACCCGACGGACCCGACGGACCCGACGGACCCCGGTGACGGCACCGACAACCCCGGTGACGGCACCGACGGCACCAACCCTGGTGACGGCACGGACGGCACGGACGGCACGGACGGCACGGACGGCACGGACGGCACGGACGGCACGGACGGCACGGACGGCACCGACGGGTCGGGCGACGGTTCGACCACCCCGCTGGGTGGTCCGGTCGCCGCGGCGGGCGCGTCGGACGGCGTGCTGACGGCGGACGGTCTGGTGCAGGCGTCGGTGGCGGGCACGGGTGCCGCGCTGCCGACGACGGGTGCCGACCTGCGGCTGCTGGGCCTGGCCCTGCTGCTGATGCTGGCGGGCGGCGCGCTGCAGGTGCGTCGTCGGACGGCGGTCGCGGTCGCGCACCGCTGACCCCACCGGAGCCGACACCGGCTCCGGACGGGGCGGCGCTGTCACGGGGGATCACTGGGGAGTGTCCCGTGGCAGCTCCGCCCCGGCTGGGGTCGGCGCGGACGCAGCACAGCGCAGGGGGCTGGGCCGCGTCCGCGACATGTCGGCGACCAGGGGGCACGTGGGCGGCCCCGGGCGGAGGATCACCGGTGTCGACCGGCAGACCTGCCCGGGGCTGCCCACGGAACGCGCCTACCCTGGATGACCGTGCCCCGACTGATCGCCGACCTCACGCCGTTGCGCGTCTCTCCGGCGTTCCGGCGGCTGTGGTGGGGGCTGGGCGTGTCGAACATCGGCACGCAGGTCACGGTGGTGGCGGTGGGCCTGCAGGTCTACGCGCTCACGGGCAGCACGCTGGCCGTGGGCACGCTCGGCATCGCGGCCCTGGTGCCGCTGGTGGCGCTCGGCCTGTACGGCGGGGCCCTGGTGGACCACTACGACCGGCGCCGGGTGTCGCTGCTCGCGTCGTCGGTGCTGTGGCTGGTGACGGCGGCCATCGCGGCGCAGGCGTGGCTCGACGTCGGGTCGGTCAACCTTTTGTACGGGCTGGTGGCGCTCCAGTCGGCGGCGTTCGCCATCAACAACCCGGCGCGCACGTCGATCGTGCCGCGGCTGCTGGAGCCGCAGCTCATGCCCGCGGCCAACGCGCTGCAGACCCTGTCGATGAACGTGGCGCTCACGGGCGGCCCGCTCATCGGCGCCACGCTGGTGGGCTGGGGCGGCTACGGCATCGCGTACACGCTGGACGCGCTGCTGTTCACGGCGGCGCTGTGGGCGGTGTGGCGGCTGCCGGCGGTGCCGCCGGAGCAGGCCCTGGACGACGGGGCCGACGGCGCGGGCGCGCCGCCCCGCCGCCGGGTGGTCGGGCTGGGCTCGGTGCTCGACGGGCTGCGCTACCTCGCGACGCGGCCGAACGTCCGCACGACGTTCGTCGTCGACCTGGCCGCGATGGTGCTCGCCTTCCCCCGCGTGCTGTGGCCGGCGGCGGGCGCGCTGTACCTGGGCGGCGGGGCGACGACGACGGGCGTCCTCGCCGCCGGGTTCGCGGTGGGCGGCATCCTCGCGAGCGTGTTCTCCGGCGCGCTGGTGCGCGTGCGGTGGCAGGGCCGGGTCATCGTCTGGGCGATCACGTCGTGGGGCGTGTGCGTCGCGCTGTTCGGCGCGGTGCTCGTCGTCGTCGGCCCCGGCTCACCCGACGGGGTGCTGTGGGGCGCCGTCGTGCTGGCCGGGGTGGCGCTGCTGCTCGCGGGCGGGTCCGACGCGATCTCGTCGGTGTTCCGCCAGTCGATCCTGCAGACGGCGACCCCCGACCACATGCGCGGGCGCCTGCAGGGCGTGTTCATCGTGGTGGTCGCGGGCGGCCCGCGGCTCGGCGAGATGGTGCTCGGCACGGAGGCCACGTGGTTCGGCGAGGGCTGGGCGGCCGTCGTCGGCGGGCTGGCGTGCCTCGTCGTGCTGTGGCTGGTCGTGCGCCTGCAGCCGCGGTTCTGGCGGTACGACGCGCACCACCCGGAGCCGTGACCGGCGGTCAGACCGTCGCGGTGTAGGGCCGCCGTCGTCGCATGCCCGGCAGCGCGACGACGGCGAGGATGGCGCAGAGCCAGCCGCCCGACATCGTGACGAGGAAGCCGGCGTGCGAGTCCACGGCGTCGATCGCGACGCCGGCCAGCCACGACCCCAGCGAGACGCCGACGCCGAGCGACGTGCCCACCCAGGTGAGGCCCTCGGTGAGCTGGTGCGGCGCGACCAGGGCCTGCACCAGCGCGTTCCCGTTGACGAGCGTGGGCGCGATGGCGAACCCGGTCACGAACATCACCACGGCCAGCACGGCGATGTGGTGCACGAGGAAGAACATCGAGACGCCGACGGCGATCGCGCAGGCGCCGACCGTGAACCGCGTGGACAGCGGCGAGACCCAGTGCCGCGCCCCGTACGCCAGGCCGGAGATCATCGAGCCGAGCGCGAAGCACGCCAGCACCAGCCCGGCCATCCCCTTGACGCCCTGCTCCTCGGCGAACGCGACCGTCGCCACGTCGCTCGAGCCGAACATGACGCCCATCGCGACGAAGACGACGGCCAGCACGGGCATGCCCGCCATCCGGATCGCGGAGCGGTGGTCGAGGGCGACGGCGTCCGGGTGCGCGACCGTCCCCAGGTGCTCGCCGTCCGCCGGGACGGCGACCCGACCCGCGGGCGGCTCCGTGGCGCGCTGGCTGAGGAACCACGCCGCGCCGCCGCCGCCCACGACCGCCGCCACGAGCAGCCCGCCCGCGGGGGCGACCGTCGTCGCGAGGACCGTCGCGACGACCGGCCCGACGATGAACACCAGCTCGTCGAGCGCGGCCTCCAGCGAGTACGCGGTGTGCAGGCGCCGCGGGTCGTCCAGGGCGCGGGACCAGCGCGCCCGCACGAGCGACCCGTACGAGCCCTGCGACGCGCCGCCGACGGCGGCCAGCACCCACAGCACCCACTCCGGCGCGCCCGCCACGGCGGCCAGGACCAGGCCGAGCAGGCCGATCGTGGTCGCGACCAGCAGCGGCGTCATGACGCGGGCCTGCCCGCGCCGGTCGACGACGCGCGCGATCTGCGGCGACACGATCGCCTGCGCCACGACGAGGACCGCGGAGACGCGGCCCGCCATCGCGTAGGAGCCGTACAGCGTCTGCACCATGAGCACGGTGCTGATGCCGACCATCGACATGGGGAGGCGCGCGATGACGCCGGCGGCCGAGAAGCGGGTGGCGCCGGGCACGCGCAGGACGTCGAGGTAGGGGTTGCGGTTCCGGGTCCCCGACGCCGCGTCGGAGCTCTCGGGGACGGGCAAGGTCACCGCCGGATTCTCCCACTCCCCGACCACGCCGGCAGCGTCGTCACGGAGTGTCCTCCGTCTCGCGCCGGCACGCTCCGGCGCCTACCGTGCCGAGCATGACCACGAGAGCGCGGGCCGAGGCGGCGTACCTCGCCCCGCGTGCCGCCTGGGCGCTCGGCGGCGTCGCGCTCCTCGCCCTCGGGTCGGCGGTGCTGCTCGGGGCGCACGTCGGGGTCGACCCGTTCACGTCGGCGAACATCGGTGTCAGCGCGCGCCTCGGCGTCGGGCTCGGGCCGTACCAGCTCGCCGTGAACGCGGTGCTCCTCGTGCCGGTCCTGGTCTGGGGGCGGCACTACGTGGGGCTGGGGACCGTCATCAACATGGTGATGGTCGGGTTCTTCGTGCAGTGGTTCAGCGCGCTGCTCGCCCCCGTGCTGCCCGACCCGCCGGGCCTGCTGCTGCAGGCGGCACTGTTCGTGGTCGGGATCGTGCTGTTCACCGCCGGGGCGTCGGCGTACATGACGGCGGGCATCGGCACGGCGCCGTACGACGCGATCGCGCCGATGGTCGTCGACCGCACCCGCGCGCGCTACCGCGTGGTCCGGGTGATCCAGGACCTGGCGTTCGTCGGGCTGGCGATCGCGTTCGGCGGGCCGGTCGGGGTGGGCACGGTGATGACGGCGTTCTTCGCCGGCCCGCTCATCGACTTCTTCAACGAACGGGTCAACAAGCCGCTGCTGCACCGCCTCCTGCCCGCCGGCGGTCCGCGGGAGGCCCGGCCCCGCTGAGGGGCGTCGCCCGCCGCGTCCGGCGGGGGATGCGACGGATGTCGGTCCGACCGGCCAGGATGGGGGCCATGACCGACTCCCTGACCCACGTGACCGTGGTCGACGACCGCGACCAGCAGGTCTTCCTCGCCCGGCTCGAGGACGGCCGCACCGCCGGCGGCGCCTACTACGAGCGGACCGACGGCGTGGTGGTCTTCACGCACACGGAGGTCGACCCGGCGTTCGAGGGACAGGGGATCGGGTCGCAGCTCGCGGAGGGCGCGCTCGCCCAGGTGCGGGAGGCGGGCGAGAAGATCGTGCCGCTGTGCCCGTTCATCAAGGCCTACGTGCAGCGCCACCCCGAGCACGCCGACCTGCTCGCGCACCCCGCCCGGTGAGGGCCGGGACCTCCCCGTCGCGTCGGTCCTCGACGCGACGGGCTTCGACGCGCCGGTCCTCGACGACGCGCGGCGGGATCGCCGCGCTGGGTGCCTCCGTCGCGCTCCTGCTCGGCGCGTGCGCCGGCGGCCTGGACCCTGCCGCGACCGGCCTCGGCGGCGCGGACGTCGACGAGCCCGCGGCCACGTCCCAGCCGGCGCCCGCCGGCACCGCGCCCGCGGCCTCCGGCACGGCCCTCGCCGCGCTCGAGACGCTCCCGGTGAAGGGCCGCGCGCCCAAGACGGGCTACTCGCGCGACCAGTTCGGCCCGGCCTGGGCCGACGTCGACCACAACGGCTGCGACACCCGCAACGACATCCTGGCGCGCGACCTGCGCCGCACCGTCACCGACCCCGACACCCACGACTGCATCGTGCTGAGCGGCGTCCTGGCCGACCCCTACACGGGCCGGACCATCGACTTCCGCCGCGGGCAGACCACCTCGACCGCGGTGCAGATCGACCACGTCGTCGCGCTGTCGGACGCGTGGCAGAAGGGCGCGCAGCAGCTCGACGGCGACGTGCGCCGGCGCCTTGCGAACGACCCGCTCAACCTGCTCGCGGCCGACGGCCCCACCAACGCGGGCAAGGGCGACGGCGACGCCGCGACGTGGCTGCCGCCGAGCAAGGCCTTCCGCTGCCAGTACGTGGCGCGGCAGGTGGCCGTGAAGCAGGCGTACGCGCTGTGGGTCACGCAGGCCGAGCACGACGCCGTCGAGAAGGTGCTCGCGCGCTGCCCCGAGGAGCCCCTGCCCTCCGGCGGCCAGGCGCCGCGGGACGACGCCTCCGGGGACGACGCCGGTACCGACGACGCCGCCGAGGACCGGGCTCCGTTCGCCAACTGCACCGAGGCGCGGGCCGCCGGGGCGGCGCCGGTGCACCGCGGCGACCCGGGCTACTCCTCGAAGCTGGACCGCGACGGGGACGGCGTCGGCTGCCAGTAGCGCCCGGGACGCGGGACGGTCAGCCGGGCAGGGAGTCGCCCTGCGCCGCCTGGATCTCCAGCTCGACCTTGAGGGTCGTCCCGACGATGGCGACGCCGGCCGCGGCCACCTCGTTGTACCGGATGGCGAACGCGTCCCGGCGCAGCTCGGTGGTGGCGCGGAACGCCGCGCGCACCACCCCCTGGGCGTCGGCCCCGGTGCCCAGGTAGGTCAGGTCGAGGTCCACCGGGTGCGCCCGGCCGTGCAGGGTGAGCTCGCCGTGCACGGTCCAGCGGCCGTCCGCCACGGGCGTCAGCCCGGTGGAGCGGTACGTGATGTGCTCGTACCGCTCCACGTCGAGGAAGTCCGGGGACCGCAGGTGCCCGTCGCGGTAGGCGTTGCCGGTGTCGATCGACGCCGCCGCGATCACGGCCGCCACGCCCGAGCGGGAGACGTCGCCGAGGGCGACGTCGATGCGGCCGGCGAGCTCCGTGAACCGCCCGCGCACGCTGGAGATGCCCAGGTGCTGGGCGACGGCCGTCACCGACGAGTGCGCCGGGTCGATGGTCCACGGGCCCGGGGGCGGCAGCTCCGTGCCGCCCTGCCTGGCCAGGGTCACCGTGCCGACGGCGGCCCGCCCCGCCGCGGTGACGATCGTCGACGTCGCGGCGGGCGCGTAGCCCACGGCCGTGACGATCGCGACGTACGCACCGGGCGGGAGCGCCGCGTCGCCGCGGACCGTGCCGTCGTCGTCCGCGTCGGCCCGCAGCACCTGGCCACCGGCGGCGTCCGTCAGCGTGACGACGGCGTGCGGCACGGCCCACCCGTCGCGCGTCCGGACCGTCGCGGTCAGCGTCCCGTTCACCTGCTCGCTCACCTGCTCGCTCACCGGCTCGCTCACTCGGCCGGGTGGGCGAGCGAGACGTCGTGGCCGTCGACGCCCGCGCCGGCGAGGCTCAGCGCCGTCGCCGCCGGCGGGTAGCCCGTCGCGATCACGGTGTACTCCCCGCCGTCGAGGTCGGCGAAAGCGTAGGCGCCGTCCGGCCCGGTCGTGGCGGTGCCCGCGACGTTGCCCGCCGCGTCGACGAGCGTGACGCGGGCGTCGGCGAGGGGGCCGTGCGGGGCGCGCACGACGCCGGTCACGCGGGCGCCCGCCGCGAGCTCCACGTCGACGCGGGTGACGCCGGTGGCGCCGACCTCGACGGGCAGCGCCCGGGGGCGGAACCCGGCGGCGTTGACCGCCACGGTGACGGGTCCCGGCACGAGCTCCTCGAGCGCGAACGTGCCGTCCTCGGCCGTGGCGACGCTCGCCTGCAGGTCGCCGCGCACGTCGGTGACCAGCACCAGCGCGCCCGCGACGGGCTGCTGGTCCGCGCCGCGCACGACGCCGCGCAGGCCGCTCGTGCCGCTGAGCAGCACGTCGTGGGTCAGCGGGGCCGAGCCGACGACGATCGTCGACGCCTGCGGCTGGAAGCCGTCGGCGGAGGCGATGAGCACGTACGTCCCGGCGCCCGGGGCGTCGACGGCGTACGCGCCGTCGGACCGGGCGATGGCCAGGCCGAGCTGGCTGCCGCCCAGCGAGATGAGCGTGATCGCCGCCTGCGGCAGCGGAGCGCCCTCCGCCCCGCGGACCAGGCCGCGCACGGAGACGCCGTCCGGGAGGCCGCCCGGGCCGCCGTCGCCGGCGGGCAGGACGTCCGCCGCCGGAGCGGCGCGGCGCGCCGTGGGCTCGGCGCCGACCGCGACGAGCTCCGGCGCGTAGGCCTCCTCGGGCTCCATGACGGCGGGGCCGGCCTCGGCGGCGGACTGCTCCATCGCCCCCTTGGTCTGCAGGGGGACCTCCTTGATGAAGGACACGAGCAGGAAGGCGACGAACGCGGCGCACGCGGCGATGAGGAAGATGTCGGCGATGCCGTGCCCGTAGGCGCTCTCCAGGATGCCGCGCAGCGGCTCGGGCACCGCGTCCATGTCGGGGATGTCGCCGGAGGACCCGGCGCCCTGGGCCAGCCTGGCGCCCTCCGGGCCGAGCTCGGCGAGGCCGTCGGTGACGTACCCGGAGATGCGGTTCGCCATGACGGCACCCAGTGCGGAGACGCCGATCGCGCCACCGAGGGAGCGGAAGAACGAGATCACGGAGCTCGCGGAGCCCAGGTCGGAGGGGGCCACCTGGTTCTGCGTGCACAGCACGAGGTTCTGCATCATCATGCCGACGCCGAGGCCCATGCAGGCCATGAAGGCGGCGACGTGCCAGTACTCGGTGTCGTAGCGGATGGTGCCGAGCAGCCCGAGCCCGGCGGTCATGAGCAGGCCGCCGGAGACGAGCCAGCCCTTCCACCGGCCCGTGCGGGTGATGATCTGACCGGAGACCGTCGAGGAGACGAAGAGCCCGGCGATCATCGGGATCGTCATGACGCCCGCCATCGTCGGCGTCTGGTCGCGCGCCAGCTGGAAGTACTGGCTGAAGAAGATGGTGCCGGCGAACATCGCGACGCCCACGAACAGCGACGCGGCGGACGAGAGCGCGATCGTGGGGTTGCGGAACAGCCGCATGGGGATGATCGGCATGGCGGCCTTGGACTCGACCAGCACGAAGAGCGCGACGAGGACGACGGCACCGCCGACCATCGCGTACGTCTGCCACGAGCTCCACTCGTACTTGTCGCCCGCGAACGTGACCCACAGGAGCAGGAGGCACACGGCGGCGGTCGAGAGGAAGGCGCCGCCCCAGTCGATCTTCACGTTGTCGCGCTTGACGACCGGCAGGTGCAGCGTCTTCTGCAGCATGATGATCGCGATGACGGCGAACGGCACGCCCACGTAGAAGGTCCAGCGCCAGCCGAGCCAGTCGGTGTCGGTGATGACCCCGCCGAGCAGGGGCCCGCCCACGGTCGCGACGGCGAACGTCGCGCCGATGTAGCCGGAGTACCGGCCGCGTTCCCGCGGCGCGATCATCGTCGCCATGACGATCTGGACCAGGGCAGACAGACCGCCGCCGCCGATGCCCTGGAACACGCGGCAGGTGATCAGCCACTCCGGGCTCTGCGCGAGGCCGGCCGCCGCCGACGACAGGACGAAGATCACGAGCGCGACCTGGACCAGCACCTTCTTGCTGACCAGGTCGGCCAGCTTGCCCCACAGGGGGGTGGTGGCGGTGGTCGCCAGCAGGGAGGCGGTGACCACCCAGGTGTAGGCGGACTGCCCGCCACCGATCTCGGCGATGACCTCCGGCAGCGCGTTGGACACGATCGTGGACGACAGGATCGCCACGAACATGCCGAGCAGCAGGCCCGACAGGGCCTCCATGATCTGCCGGTGGCTCATCGCGAGACCGGTCCCGGGATCGGCGCGGCCGCCGCGCTTGGCGTGCGCGGGTGCCGTCGCTGTGGTCGATGTCATGGGGGTCCTCTCGAGGGTGCTGCGGGGTGCTGCGTGGGGTGGCGCGGGCCGTCAGGCCCGCGCCGTGGCCGCGGTGCGCGCGGCCGTCGGGCAGTCGGCGAAGCTGCCGTGCAGGCGGGCCATGAGCCCGGCGAGCCGGTCGACCTCCTCGCCGTCCCAGTCGCCCATCCGCTCGGCGAACAGGCGGGACGTGCGCGCGGAGATCTCGTCGAGCTTCCGTAGCCCGGTCGGGGTGAGGCTGACGATCCACGACCGTCGGTCGTCGGGGTCGCGCGTGCGCTCGACCCAGCCCTGCTCGACGGCGTGGGAGACGTGCCGGCTGGTGACCGACAGGTCGATCCACAGCTGGTCGGCGAGCGCGGTCAGGCGCAGCGGCCCCTGACGGCGCAGCGTCGACAGCACCGCGGTCGGGCCGACCGGGCAGTCGTGCGGCAGGTTCCGCACGATGGTGCGCTTGACGACGCCGACGGCCCGCAGCTGTCGCTGGAGCTCTTCGTACCGCGCGTGCTCGGACACTCTCGCCCACTCCCCATTCGGTTGCGGGGAGCAAACATAAAAAGGTTGCCTGCTGAAATCAAATTGATGTCAGGGAGTGGTCCGCCGCGCCTCGCGCCACATCGTCGCCATCGCGCGGACGCCGTACCGGAGGTACACCCGCTGCGGGCGTCCGCCGCGCGTCAGGGCGTCGGTGCCCCCGTCGCAGTAGACGACCTGGCCGGTCGTGAAACGGTTCTCCCGCGAGACCAGGAAGGCGAGCAGGTCGGCGACCGGGGCCACCGGCCCCGGCGCGCCGAGCGGCTGGGGGAGCGCCGTCTCCAGCAGGACCCGGTCGCGCTCCCAGGTGCGCGTGCCGACGTCGGTGGCGACGATCCCCGGCGCCACCGCGTTGAGCACGATGCCCGCGCGCGCCCACGACGGCGACACGGCCGTGGCGCGGGTCCACAGGTTCAGGGCGGCCTTGCTGGACCGGTAGAGCTGGCTCCCGCGCCCGGTGCGGACCAGGCGTCCGGCCACGGCCAGCGCGCGCGCCTCGTCGCCGCCGCGGCAGGCGCGGACGAGCGCGCCGCTGCCGCGGTTCAGGGTCGACGACGAGGACACGACAACGGCCGCGGGGGCGTCCGAGGCGGCCAGGCACCCGCGCAGCCCCTCCAGCACCGCGGTGGCCCCGAAGTAGTTCAGCGCGACCGTCTCGGCCCGGGGCGCGCCCGCCCCGGCGGCCGCGACCAGGCCGTCGACCCGCCCGCCGCTGAGCGACCGCACCTGCTCGACCAGGCCGGCGCGACCGGTGGGCGTCGTGAGGTCGGCGCGCACGTCCGCGCCGTCGGCCAGCCCGCAGGTGATCACCCGCCCGCGCGTGGCGAGCAGGTCCGCGACCGCCAGGCCCAGGCCGGAGTCGGCGCCCGTGACGACGTAGGTGCGCGGGTCCGGCACGGCGGGCCCGGTCAGGCGTCGCCGAGCGCGCCGTCGACCAGCTCCTTCGCGGCGGCCTGCACCTCGGCGAGGTGGTCGGCCGAGACGAACGACTCGGCGTAGATCTTGTACACGTCCTCGGTGCCCGACGGGCGGGCCGCGAACCACGCGTCCTCGGTGGTCACCTTGAGGCCGCCGATCTTCGCGCCGTTGCCGGGCGCCTCGGTGAGCGTCGCCGTGATGTCCTGCCCGGCGAGGGTCGTCGAGGTGACCTGGTCGGGGGAGAGGGCCGCGAGGCTCGCCTTCTGCTCGCGCGACGCCGGCGCGTCCACCCGGGCGTACCAGGACTCGCCGTGGCGGGCGACGAGGTCGGCGTGGTGCTCCGACGGGGTGCGGCCGGTGGTCGCGATGATCTCCGAGGCGAGCAGGGCCAGCAGCAGGCCGTCCTTGTCGGTGGACCACACGCGGCCGTCGCGGCGCAGGAACGACGCCCCCGCCGACTCCTCGCCGCCGAACCCGACGTCGCCGTCGAGCAGGCCGGGCACGAACCACTTGAAGCCCACGGGCACCTCGACCAGGCGCCGGCCCAGGCCGGACGCGACCCGGTCGATGAGCGCGGAGGACACGAGCGTCTTGCCGATCGCGGCGCCACCGGGCCAGCCGGGGCGCGCGCCGCCGTACAGGTACTCGATGGCGACGGCCAGGTAGTGGTTCGGGTTCATCAGCCCCGCGTCGGGGGTGACGATGCCGTGCCGGTCGGAGTCCGCGTCGTTGCCGGTCGCGACGTCGAACGGCGCGTCGTCCTTCATCCGCTCGACCAGCGACGCCATCGCGTACGGGGAGCTGCAGTCCATGCGGATCTTGCCGTCCCAGTCGAGCGTCATGAACGACCAGCGCGGGTCCACCTGCGGGTTCACCACGGTGAGGTCGAGGTCGTACCGCTCGCCGATCGCGCCCCAGTACTCCACCGACGCGCCGCCCAGCGGGTCCGCGCCGATGCGCACGCCGGCGGTGCGGATCGCGTCGAGGTCGACGACGTTCGGCAGGTCGTCGACGTACGTCGTGAGGAAGTCGTGCTTGTGGGTGGTGTCGGCGCCGAGCGCGTCCTCGAGCGAGACGCGGCGCACCGACGCGAGCCCGCCGGTGCGGAGGATCTCGTTGGCGCGGTCCGCGATCCACCCCGTGGCCTCGGAGCCGGCGGGGCCGCCGTGCGGCGGGTTGTACTTGAAGCCGCCGTCGCGCGGCGGGTTGTGCGACGGCGTGACGACGATCCCGTCCGCGAGCCCCGGGCCCGTGGTGCGCACGCCGTCGCCCGTCGTCGCGCCGTTGTGGATGAGGATCGACTGCGACACCGCCGGCGTGGGCGTGAACGAGTCGCGCGCGTCCACCATGACGGTGACGCCCGCGGCCGCCAGCAACTCCAGCGCCGTCTGCCACGCCGGCAGCGACAGCGCGTGCGTGTCGCGGCCGATGAACAGCGGGCCGTCCGTGCCCTGCGAGGCGCGGTACTCCACGATCGCCTGCGTGATCGCGGCGATGTGCGCCTCGTTGAACGCCGTGTCCAGGCTGGAGCCGCGGTGGCCGGACGTGCCGAACACCACCTGCTGGCCCGGGTCCGCCGGGTCCGGCGTGCGGTCGTAGTACGCACCCACCACCTGGTCGACGTCGATGAGGTCGCTGTCCTGGGCCGGCATCCCTGCGCGCTCGTGCATGTGTCGAGTCTGCCATTCGCGCGGGGGTCAGCGCCGGAAGTCCGCCTTGCGCACCACGCCGTGGACGCCGACGGTGCGGTCCACGACCTGCGAGACGGCGAAGTCGGCGGCCGCGGACAGGTAGGCGTAGGCGACGGCGCGGTCCAGCCCGCGGTCGTGCTCCAGGAAGTCGAGGGCGTTGACGACGGCGCGGCGCATCGCGACGTCGAGGTCCGTGCCCTGCCCGCCGACGGAGCCGTCCGGGTCGGACAGGCCGATCGGGATCCACGCCTCGGCCGTCTCCGCGAAGGGGTAGGAATACGCCACGGACGGTGCGTCCCCGGTGCCCTTCTTGCACACGGTGAGCCGGAACGTGCCGCGCAGCGACCCCTCCATGGCGGTGAGCGCGACCTCGCCGTCGCCCATCGCCATGTGCGGGTCGCCGACGTAGAACAGGGCGCCCGGCGCGCGGACGGGCAGGTAGAACGTGGACCCGGCGCCCAGGTGGCTGATGTCGATGTTGCCGCCGCCCAGCGTCGGCGGGATCGAGTTGGCCTCGGGGGCGGTGAGCCGGGCGTTGTCCGAGAATGCGACGCCCATCGTGCCGAAGAAGCAGCGCAGCGGGAACGACACCCGCGAGCGGCCCGTGCCGAGGACGGCGCGCTTGCCCTGGACCCGCGCGAGCAGCGACACGTTGCCGTACTCGGTGGGGACGCCGGAGGCGCGGCCGTCCGTCGCGACGGGTGGCATGACCTCGTCGAGCGTGATGCCCGCGGGCGCGCCGCCGCCGGTCAGGGCGAGCGCGCCCTTGCCGTGGCGGGAGGAGATGACGCCGTACGGCACGCGCGGGACGACGTCGAGCGTCTCGATCTTCAGCACGTCGCCGGGCTCGGCGCCCTCGACGTGCACCGGGCCCGTGATGACGTGCGGGCCGTCGGTGTCGAAGTCGCGCGGCGTGCGGTCGTAGCCGGCGGCGATGGCGGCCGCGTCGTCCAGCACCTCGCGCCGGCGCACGCCCTGCTCCCCGAACCAGGCGGCGGGGTCGCGTCCCTGGTCCTCGAGGATGCCCTCGTGCGAGACCGAGTCGATGGTGATCGTGCGGCCCGAGCGCATCCGGGTGACGGGCGTCGCGTGCACGGACGGCACGTAGCCCCACAGGACGTCGTCGACGTCGGAGCGCAGGTAGTGGTCCCCGCGGATGCGGCCCTGGCCCGGCTGCAGGATCCCACCGAAGGTCGCCGGCGCGACGCGCCCGGCGGCCGCGGCGGGTGCGGCGCCCGCGACGGCGACCGCGGCGCCCACCCCGGCCGCGGCCTGGAGGAAGCGGCGGCGGCCCAGCCCCGTGGTGAGGATCCGTGCGGCGTCTCGTCCGTCGTGCATGTGCGCTCCTCCTGGGGTGCCGGCTGCGGGTGGGCCCGACGGTAGGCAGCGCGTGTTTCGCCCGTGTTCGGGCGGCATGTCGGCGAGGTGAGCGGTCGGACGGGGCGCGGGCCGGGCGCGGTCGGGCGCCGCGCCGGACATGGCTGGAGCCCCCCGCCCGGTGAGGGGGCGGGGGGCTCCTGCGGCTGACCATACCGTCGTCGCCCGCTTTGGTATACCCCAACGGGCGACGCGGCGGGACGGCCTCGGTCAGGCCGAGCGGGGGCGGCTGGGCCGCGACTCGTTCCATACCCGGTCGAGGGCCGTGACGACGTACGTGTAGCGCTCGCCCGGCGCGGCCGTGGTGTCGGTGAAGTGCTGCTCGACGCCCCCCGACGAGCGCACCGTCGCCACGAGGTTGCGGGCGTCCTCGACGTCGACGGCGGCGCCCCGGCCGGCGGCGCGGTAGACGGCGAACGACGTGGCCGCCGTCCGGCGCGGGCCGGTGTCGAGCCACTTCAGGGCCACGCCGCCCGTCCTCGCCGACGCCTCGGCGAGGACGGGGACGCGGACCGGGGTGGAGGGCAGGTGCGCCATCGCGGGGACCAGCGCGGGGTGGGCGTAGTGGTCCGCGCGGACGCGGGACATCGAGCCCTTCGGGTCCTGCGGCACGTGCACGGCCGAGAAGTAGACGTTGCCGTGCACGGGCGTGCCCTGCGCGTCCAGCTCCGCGCAGTAGGTGAGGTGGTTCGACAGCTCCGCCGGGTCGGTGAACACCCCCGACGTCACCTTGTAGAGCGCCTCGCCGACGTACAGGTGGGTGCCGGACCGCGCCGCGACGTCGGCCCACCACGGCACGAGCTTGCGGTAGTCGGCGACGGCGAGCCCGAACTGCCAGTAGATCTGCGGGTTGATGTAGTCGAGCCAGCCCTCGAGCACCCACTTGCGCGTGTCGGCGAACTGGCCGTCGTAGCTCTGCGACCCGGCGGTGTCCGAGCCGGCGGGGTCGGTGGCCTTGTTGCGCCAGATGCCGAACGGGCTGATGCCGAACTTGACCCAGGGCTTGAGCTCCTTGATCCGCCCGGAGATCGTCTGCACGAAGGTGTCGACGTTGTGCCGTCGCCACTCCTCGATGGTCGCGAAGCCGTCGCCGTGCGCGGCGTACGTGCCGGCGTCGGGCAGGGTCTGCCCGGCCACGGGGTACGGGTAGAAGTAGTCGTCGAAGTGCACGCCGTCGATGTCGTAGTGCTCGACGCTGTGCAGGATCGCCGCGTAGATGTGCTCGCGCGCCTCCGGCAGGCCCGGGTCGAAGTAGAGCTTGCCGCCGAACGGCCACACCCAGTCGGGGTGCTGGCGGGCGGGATGGGTGGGGACGAGCTTCGTGGGGTCCGTCTGCATCGACACGCGGTACGGGTTGTACCAGGCGTGCAGCTCGAGGTTGCGGGCGTGCGTCTCCTCGACGGCGAACCCCAGCGGGTCGAAGCCGGGGTCACCGCCCTGCGTGCCGGTGAGGTACTGGGACCACGGCTCGTACGGGCTGGGCCAGAAGGCGTCCGCCGTCGGGCGCACCTGGACGAAGACGGCGTTGAGGTTCATGGCCACCGCGACGTCGAGCCAGTGCCGGTACTCGGCCTTCAGCTCGTCGGCGCCGAGGCCGGTGCGCGACGGCCAGTCGATGTTCACGACGGACGAGATCCACATCGCGCGCAGCTCGCGCTTGCGGGCGGTCGTGCCGGCGGCGGTGGTCTCCGTGGCGCCGGCGGGGGTCATCGAGCCGACGGTGACCGACAGCGTCGAGCCGGCGATCCCCGCGGCGGCGAGGGTGAGGAAGCCGCGCCGGTCGAGAGCGGCGGCGCGGGAGACGGGCGGGTGCGTCATTGCAGGTCCTCCGGGTCAGGGGCGTCAGGTAAGAGAGTTTCACGCGCAGAGTTACCGATGAAGACGAGTGTCGCGGATGTCGCACCGCGCGCGCCACCCCACGATGCGTGCTTACCGTGCGACCTGGGCAACGATGCCGAGGCTTGAGGGGGCCGA
The DNA here is from genome assembly GCF_042799955.1 of Isoptericola sp. NPDC057653. Lineage (NCBI taxonomy): Bacteria > Bacillati > Actinomycetota > Actinomycetes > Micrococcales > Promicromonosporaceae > Isoptericola > Isoptericola sp. NPDC057653. Next base: position 867,622 of record NZ_JBHVHP010000001.1, read on the forward strand.
CATGCGCACGGTGCGACGCATCATCACGACCGGGATCACGGCGGGGGTCGCCGGCGTCCTGGCGCTCACGACCGGGGTGGCGGGAGCGGGGGCGGCGTCCGCCGCCGTCCGACCGCTGCCCGACAAGTCCTACGGGCTCTCGTCCTACTACGGCCCACGCTGCATGCCGATCAAGTCGGCGTCGGCGTACCACCTGGGCCAGGACATGAGCGCGTCCAGGGGCACGGACATCAAGTCCGTCGCGGCGGGGACGGTCGTCAAGGCCGGCTCCGCGCCCGGCTTCGGGCAGGTCGTCGTCGTGCGGTCGAGCGTCGACGGCGGCAAGGTCTACGCCGTCTACGGCCACGTCGTCGACGGGGACCGCTACGTCAAGACCGGCAAGAGCGTGAAGCGCGGCCAGCACATCGCCGACGTCGGGAGCTCGGGCACGTCCACGGCGCCGCACCTGCACCTGGAGATCTGGAAGGGCGCGTACAAGGGCTCCGGGAAGACCTCGGACCCCCTGACCTGGATGAAGAACCACGGGGCGTCGCTCACCGCCGGCGCGGCCTGGGCCGCCAAGCGCGTCGTGCCGACGTCGTGCACCTACTGGACGACCACCACCGTGAACCTGCGCTCCGGGCCCAGCACGAGCTACCGGGTGCTCAAGACGGTCAAGGTCAACCGCAAGCTCACCGCCAAGCCGGGCGCCAGCTCCGGCGTGTGGCGCAAGGTGACCTACAGCGGCACGACAGGCTGGATGCACGCCGACTACGTGTCGCCCGGGCTCACCTCGCTGGGCACCCGCTACGTCCAGGTGAACGGCCTGCGCCTGCGGGCGAAGCCGAGCACGAGCTCCGCGATCCTCACGTCCATGAACAAGGGCAAGGCCGTCAAGAAGATCTGGCCCACCGCGGACGGGTGGGTGAAGGTCTACGTCGACGGCAAGCAGGGCTTCGTCGCGGCGAAGTACCTCGGCATGAAGAAGCCCTGACCGGGCCGTCGTCGAGCCCGCAGGGACGGTGGTCCCGGCGGGCTCGACGCGCGTCGGTCAGGCGGCGTGCGGGTCGGTCGCGCGCGGGTCGGAGGCGTTGAGCCGCGCGACCGTCGCGTCGTACGCGCCCGACGTCTCCGCGAACCGCAGGAACTTCACGCCCTCGACCAGGACCTCGTGCGCGTCGGGGCGGGCCGCGAGCAGCTCGACCACCTCGTCCGCGAACGCGTCGAGCGGCATCGCGACCGGGCTGTGCTCCTGCCCCGGCATGAGGGCCGTCCGCACGGCCGGGGGCACGATCTCGACCACCTGCACGCCCGCGGGCTCCAGCTGCAGCCGGATGCCCTCGCTGAGGCGGTGGACCGCCGCCTTGGTCGCGTTGTAGGTGGGCGTCACCGCGAGCGGCACGTGCGCCAGCCCGGACGAGACGGTGACGAACGCGGCGCCCGCCCCCGGGCGCGTGCGCAGGTGCGGCAGGAAGGCCGCAGCGAGCCGGATCGGGCCGAGCAGGTTGGTGACGACGGTCCGCTCGGCGACGGCGAGGAAGTCCGGCGACGTCCAGTCCTCGGCCTGCATGATCCCTGCCATCGCGACGACGACGTCGAGGTCCGGGTGCCGGGCGAGCACCTCGTCCCGGGCCGCCTCGATGCTCGCGGGGTCCGCCGTGTCGATACGGACGGCGTCGATCCCGGGATGGGCGGCCACGATCTCGTCGAGGAGGGCGGTGCGGCGGCCGCCCACGATCACGGTGCTGCCGCGGGCCCGGAGGCGCAGGGCCAGGGCGAGGCCGATGCCGCTCGTCGCGCCGGGGATGAAGACGGTGCTGCGGGTGATGTCCATGCCGTCCACCGTGCGTCGTGCGCCGCCGGGGCGGGAGAGGAGCGGTCATCGGGGGACCGGCGGTCCCTGGCTGCGGTCTGGTCGTCCCGCCGGCGGCGGCGGACGATGGGCGCATGGACCGTGCCGCCCTCGCCGAGTTCCTCCGCCGTCGTCGTGCCGCGGTGCAGCCCGCCGACGTCGGCCTCCCCGCCGGCGCGCGACGCCGCACCGCCGGCCTGCGGCGGGAGGAGGTCGCGGCGCTCGCGGCGATGTCCGCGGACTACTACACGCGGCTCGAGCAGCAGCGCGGGCCGCAGCCCAGCGAGCAGATGCTGGCGTCGCTCGCGCGGGCCCTGCGGCTCACCGACGACGAGCGGGACTACCTGTTCCGCGTCGCCGGCCGCGGGGCGCCGGACCGCGTGACGATGTCGTCGCACGTGTCGCCCGCGCTGCTGCGCGTGCTCGACCGGCTGTCCGACACCCCCGCCCTCGTGCTGTCCGCGCTCGGCGAGACACTGGTGGCGAACGACCTCGCCGTCGCGCTGCTCGGCGACCGGTCCGCGCTGACCGGCTGGGCGCGCAGCGACGTCTACCGCTGGTTCACCGACCCGGACGAGCGGCTCCTGTACCCCGAGGACGACCGCGACCGGCAGGGCCGCTCGCTCGTCTCCACCCTGCGCGTGGCGCACGGGATGCTCGGCCCGCGCTCGCGGGCGGGGGAGCTCGTGCGGGAGCTGCGCGGGCGCAGCCCCGAGTTCGCCGAGCTCTGGGACCGGCACGAGGTGCACCAGCGCTTCGCGGACCACAAGACCCTGGTGCACCCGGCGGTCGGCCCCGTCGAGCTGGACTGCCAGGTGCTGTTCACCGAGGACCAGACGCAGGCGCTGCTGGTCCTCACCGCCCCGCCCCGCTCCGAGGCGGAGGAGAAGCTCGCGCTGCTCGCCGTCATCGGCAGGCAGGCGATGGCGCGCTGAGCCCGGGCCGACGCCGAACAGGCAGTTGACACCGTGATGGGCCCCAGGTTGGACCCATCACGGTGTCAACTGCCTGTTCGGCGACCGGGGGTGGTGCCGGGTCAGGCCAGGTAGTCCTCGACGAGCCGCGCGGCGATGCCGGTGTACGACGCGGGCGTGAGCTCGGCGAGGCGGGCGGCGACGTCGTCGGGCAGGCCGAGGCCGGCGACGAACTCGCGCATCCGCGCAGCGTCGACGCGCTGGCCGCGGGTGAGCTCCTTGAGGCGCTCGTACGGGTTCTCCATGCCCTCGACACCGGCGACGGAGGCGGCGCGCATCGCCGACTGGACGGGCTCGCCGAGCACCTCCCAGTTGTGGTCGAGGTCGTCGGCCATGAGGGCGGCGTTGACGTTGAGGGCCTTGAGGCCGCGGCGCACGTTGTCGATCGCGAGCAGCGAGTGGCCGAACGCCGGGCCGATGTTGCGCTGCGTGGTGGAGTCGGTGAGGTCGCGCTGCAGGCGGGACGTCACGAGCGTCGCGGACAGGGTGTCGAGCAGCGAGCACGAGATCTCGAGGTTCGCCTCGGCGTTCTCGAACCGGATCGGGTTGACCTTGTGCGGCATGGTCGACGAGCCGGTGGCGCCCGCCACGGGGATCTGCGTGAAGAAGCCCAGCGAGATGTACGTCCACACGTCGGTCGCGAGGTTGTGCAGGATGCGGTTGAAGCGGGCGACGTCGGCGTAGACCTCCGCCTGCCAGTCGTGCGACTCGATCTGCGTCGTCAGCGGGTTCCAGACCAGGCCCAGGTGCTCGACGAACGCCTGGGACACGGCGGGCCAGTCGGCGCCCGGGACGGCGACGACGTGCGCGCCGTAGGTGCCGGTGGCGCCGTTGAGCTTGCCCAGGTACTCCGCGCCCTCGACGCGGCGCAGCTGGCGGCGCAGGCGGTGCGCGAGGACGGCGAGCTCCTTGCCCATCGTCGTCGGCGTGGCGGGCTGCCCGTGCGTGCGGCTGAGCATCGGGACCTCGGCGTGCTCGCGGGCCATGCCGGCGAGCTGGTCGGTCAGCGCGGTCGCGGCGGGCAGCCACACGTCGCGCACGCCGCCCTGCACCATGAGCGCGTACGACAGGTTGTTGATGTCCTCGCTGGTGCACGCGAAGTGCACGAGCTCGCTCGCGGCGGGCAGGCTCGTCGCGTCGCCCAGCGCCTCGGGGGCGACGGCGATGCGGCGCTTGATGAAGTACTCGACGGCCTTGACGTCGTGCACGGTCTCCCGCTCGATGGCGGCCAGCTCGGCGATCTCGTCCGCGCCGAACGTGGCGGGGATCTGCCGCAGGTAGGCGATCTCGGCGTCGGTCAGGGTGGGCGCGCCCGGCACGACGGCGCCGGGTGCCTCGGACGTGCCGTTGCACAGCGTGACCAGCCACTCGACCTCGACGTGGATGCGCGCCCGGTTGAGCGCGGCCTCGCTGAGGTGGTCCACCAGCGGCGCGACGGCGCCGCGGTAGCGGCCGTCGAGCGGCCCGAGGGCGATCGGCGGGGTGACGTCCGCGAGGTTGACGCGGGTCTGGACGTCGGACGGCGAGGTCTGCGGCGCGGGGGAGGTCACGGCCGTCATTCTCCCACGGGCTCCCCGCCCCGCCGCGAGGGTGTTCACGACGGGGCGGGAGCGCCTCAGCCGAGCAGGGGGTAGTTCCCGCGGACGACGCCGCGCGGGTCGCGGGAGCGCTTGAGGTCGCGCAGCCGGGCGAGGGCGGCGTCGTCGTACGCGGCCGCGGCGCTCTCGCCCGGGGCGAGGAACGTGGCGGGCTTGCGCAGCGTGGCGACGCCCGCGAGCTCGGCGGGCAGGGCCTCGAGGCGGTGGCCGACGGCGGCCGCGACCCCCGGCTCGAAGGCCAGGCCGAACGCGTACAGCAGGTACGGCTCGGCGATCGCGCCCAGCGCGCCCGCCCCGGCCCCGGGCGCGGCGAGCGCGCCGCCCAGGTGCCGCAGCTGGACCATGAGGAGCGGCGCGACCGACGTCGTGAACAGGCGCTCCACCGCCTCCCCGTCGATGCCGCGGAGGAGCTCGGAGCGCCCCTTCCCGGCGGCCGGGTCCGTGGGGTCGGCGGTGATGTCGCCGACGTCCGCCAGCCCGACCGGGCCGATCGCGGCGTCCACGCCCGGCCCCAGCGCGCCGGGTACGGCCGCGAACGGTCGCAGCAGCTCGCGCGCCTCCGCGGCGTCGCCCAGGTGGGCGGCGTGCACGACGACGACGGCCGGCGCGCCCGGCGCCTCCACCCGCGAGAGCCACACGGTGAGCTCCGGCGGGGCCGCGGCGGTGACCTCGCGGAAGACGGCGAGCACCTCGGCGGCGTGCTCGGCCGGCCACGCGACCCTGCCGCCCGAGAACGCGGGCACCGGCTCCAGGTCGATCTCCATCGCGGTCACGACGGCGAGGTCGCCGCCCCCGCCGCGCAGCGCCCAGAACAGCTCCGGGTCGGACTGGGCCGTGACGGTCGCCCGCGTGCCCGCCGGGTCGACGACGTCGAACGACCGCACGTGGTCCGCGGCGAGGCCGTGCAGCCGGCTGAACCAGCCGAGCCCGCCGCCGAGGGTGTAGCCGACGGCGCCCACGCCGGGGGCGCTGCCGAGGAGGGTCGTGAGGCCGTGCGGCGCCGCGGCGGCCTGGACCGCGCCCCACGACGCGCCCGCGCCCACGTGGGCCGTGCGGCGCAGCGGGTCCACCTGGACGTCGGCGAGGCGGCCGGTGCGCAGCAGGACGGTGCCCGCCACGTCGCCGGACGCGCCGTGCCCGGTGGACTGGGCGGCCACCGTCAGCCCGGCGGCCGCCGCGTGCCGCACGGTGGCGGCGACGTCGTCGGCGTCGGCCGCCTCCACGACCGCCGCGACCGGCTGCCGCACCGCGAGGTTCCACGGCGTGGACGCCCGGTCGAACGCGTCGCCGCCGGGCAGCAGCAGCCGGCCGGTGAGGTCCGCTGAGAGGTCCGCCGTGAGGTCCGCGGAGAGGGCGGCGGACAGGGCACGGGCCGCGGTGTCGTTCGAGGTCAGGGGGGTCATGCGGGCTCCTCGGTCATGAGCCGGTGTCGGCGACCTGTGCTTGGGTGAGCACGGCTCGGCAGGTACCGGCAGTGGTTGCTGTCATCCCTCTGACACGGCGGGCCGAAGGAGTGTGACCGGTGAGCACGGACCAGCTCATGGCGGACCAGTTCGAGACGTTCCGGCCGCACCTGCGCGCGGTCGCCTACCGCGTCCTGGGCTCCACCGCCGACGCCGAGGACGCCGTGCAGGACGCGTGGGTGCGCGCGCACGCCGCGGGCACCGCGGGGGTGGAGAACCTCGGCGGCTGGCTCACGACGATCGTCGGCCGCGTGGCCCTCAACCTGCTGCGCTCGCGGTCCACCCGCCGCGAGACGGCCTGGGAAGGACCCGGCTGGGACGGGCACCTGCCGGACCTGCTGGTGGCGCCGGTCGACGAGCTGGACGACCCGGAGCGGCGAGCGGTCGAGTCGGACGAGGTCGGCGCCGCGCTGATGGTCGTGCTGGACACGCTGGCCCCGGCCGAGCGCGTCGCCTTCGTGCTGCACGACCAGTTCGCCGTGCCGTTCGAGGAGATCGCGCCCCTCGTGGACCGGTCGCTCCCCGCGACGCGCCAGCTCGCCAGCCGGGCGCGGCGCAAGGTGCGGGACGCCGTGCCCGCGCAGGACGACGTCGCGCGCCGGCGGGAGGTCGTGTCGGCCTACCTCGCCGCGTCGCGGGCGGGCGACCTCGAGGGGCTGGTGGCGCTCCTCGACCCCGAGGTCACCCTGCGTCTCGACTACGGTCCGGGCGAGCTGTCGCGGGTGCTGCGCGGCGCCGCGGCGGTGGCCGGGCAGGCGCGCCTGCACTTCGGCACCGCGCGGTTCTCGCGCCTCGCCCTGGTGGGCGGGTCGCCCGGGCTCGTCACGGTCGTCGAGGACGGGACGGTCTACTCCGTGCTCGCGTTCACCGTGCGCGACGGCCGGGTGGTCGGCATCGACATCCTCTCCGACCCTGAGCGGCTCGGCGGCGTGCTGCCTCGGTAGAGGACGTCTCCGCGGCGCCTCGCGTCGTGCGCGCTGCCCCCAGTCGACCGTTGTCCACAGGGAGCGGGGAGCGGGCGCGGTCGGCACGTCCGTCCGCCTAGCGTCCTGGGCATGTCCTCGCCGCCCTCCCCGTGCCCGCCCGGCCCGCCCGTCCCGACCGCCGCCCTCCGCATCGCGCCGGCGGCCGAGGCGAGGGCGCTCGCGGTCATGGCGTGCCGCGAGGTCGACGACGCCGCGGCGGGCGCCCGCCGAAGCCTCGCCGTCTCCTGGGAGTCGGACGCGGCGGACCGGTTCCGGCAGGAGGTCGCGTCCCTGCTGTCCGGGCTCGGAGCCGACCGGCAGCTCGTGGAGGAGGCGGCGGCGGTGCTGGCCCGGTGAGCGAGCGACTTCCCCCGGCCGAGACGCTGTCCGTCACGGGCGGACGCGGGCTCGCTCGCGTGGACGCCGACGCCGTGCAGGGCGCAGCACTCGTCCTCGACGACACCGCGGACCGGCTGCGCCGGGCGGCCGTGCGGTGCCTCGCCGCCCGGACCGCCCTGCAACGGCGCGAGTGGCAGCACGACCCTGCGGACGGGCTGTTCCCGGCGTCGCCCACGGCGCAGGAGGCCGTCGTCGGCGCCGCGGCCGCGGCCCGGCTCGACGACGCGGCGGCGCGGCTGCACCACCGGGCGTCGAGCGCCGACCGCTGCGCGCGCCGGCTGCGGATCGCCGCCGGCCTCTACCGTGCGGCCGAGACCATGGCGGAGCGCGCCGCCGGTGCCGGGACCAGGCTGCTGGCCACCCTCGGCGGCGCGTGGGTGGGGGTGCGCCTCCTGCCGCTGCAGGGGGTGGCGGCCGGGGCCAGGACCGTGGACCGGCTGGGGTTCGCGGTCCCGTCGGGGGCCGAGGCCGAGGCCGAGGCAGGGGACGAGTCGCGACCGCGGGGCGTCGCCCCGCCCTCGCCCCCCACCGCGGAGGTGGTCGGCGGGCACGACAGCGACGCGGCGAACGCCTGGCGGGTGCTCGCGCCCCAGGCCGACGAGCTGGTCGGCGGCTTCGCCGCCGGCTACTCGCTCTCCGTCCCGTGGCGGTGGCGGGACCTCGAGCGCGGGCTGCGCGAGGGGCCCGCCGCCATGGTCGACGGCACCACCCGGGGCGCCGGCGGGCTCGCCGACCTCGTCGACGCGCTGCTGCCGGCGTCCGAGGTGCGGGTGCTGCCGCTCACGGACGCCGACCTGGCCGGGCCTCCGCTGCCCTGGGCCGGGGCGCCGTCGGGCACCGTCGCGGAGGCGCTCGCCCGACTCGGCGACCTCTATCCCCAGGGCAGCGGGATCGTCGGCCGCCGGGCGGCGGGGGCGCCCGAGGGGACCCTCGCGGTGGAGCGGGTGACCCACACCGACGGGACGACGTCGTGGACCGTGCTGATCCCCGGGACGCAGCCCCTGCTGTCGACCACGAACCCGTTCGACGGAACGACCGACCTGCGGCTCATGGCGCACGAGGGCGCCGACGTGTCCGAGGCGGTCGAGCGGGCCCTCGACGAGGCGGGCGCGGCCGACGACGAACCGGTGGTGCTGGTCGGGCACAGCCTGGGCGGCATCGCGGCGACGGCGCTCGCGGCGTCCCCGAGCTTCCGCGCGAAGCACCCGGTCGGCGGCGTCGTGACCGCGGGCTCCCCGACGGCCACGTTCGCCACGCCGGCGGGGGTGCCGGTGCTGCACCTGGAGAACGACGAGGAGGCGGTGTCGGCGCTGGACGGGCGCTCCGCCGTGCACAACCCGGCGTCCGTCGACCGCGTCACCGTGGCGCGGCGGCTGCTGGACTCGGCCGACCCGGCCGACCGCACGGCGTCGGGGGTCGCCACGCTGGCGCACGCGCTGCCCACGCACCTGCGCACGCTCGCCGCGGTCGAGCGGTCCGGCAACGTGCCGGCGGCCGGCGTGACGCGGCGGCTGGAGCGGCTGCTCGGCGGCACCGGGGCCCGGACGAGGCTCTACGCCGCGCGCCGGGCCGACGCGGACCCGCCGGTGGTGCTGGCGCCCGGGACGACGACGCCCCCGCCGGGAGTCCCGACGGGGGCGACGCTGCACTGAGGCGAGCGGGGCGCGGTCAGCCCCGCTTGGGGGCGAACGCCCCGATGATCGCCTGCAGCACCGCGAGGATGAGGGCGATCCAGATGAACCACCAGAAGCCGCCGCTCACGTCGACGCCCCAGTCGCCGAACCATCCCTGGTCGGTGATCCAGGTGGTGAGCCACAGCACGAAGGCGTTGATGACGAGGTAGAAGAGCCCCAGCGTGAGGATGAGGAGCGGGATCGAGATGATGCTGACGATCGGCTTCACGAAGCTGCTGATGATGGTGAACACCAGCGCGACGCCGAGGATCGCGAGGACGTAGGTCAGCAGGTTGTCGCCGTCGTACGCGGGCTTGATCTCGAGGTTGGTGAAGATCAGGTCGCTCAGCCACAACGCCACAGCCGTGACAAGGGTGCGGACGATGAAGTTCATGCGGCCATCGTGGCACGTCAGCGCCCGGACCTGGGGGAGGGTGGCGGCGGGGTGGCATCCTTGACCGCTGTGACCTCCCCCGCTGACTCGCCGGTCGTCCAGAGCCCCGCCGTCCCCCTGCGCGCCGCCGTCGCCGCGCTGCCCGCGTACGTGCCGGGCGCCCGGCCCGCCGAGGGCGCGAAGCTGTGGAAGCTGTCGTCGAACGAGAACCCGTACCCGCCGCTGCCCTCCGTCCTCGAGGCGATCACCCGGGCCGCGGAGCAGACCAACCGCTACCCGGACATGTACGCCACGGAGCTGGTCGAGGCGCTCGCGGACCACGTGGGCGTGCCGGCCGAGCAGGTCGTGGTGGGCAACGGCTCGGTGGCGGTGCTCGGGCACGTGCTGCAGGCGGTCGTGGAGCACGGCGACGAGGTCGTGTTCCCGTGGCGCTCGTTCGAGGCGTACCCGATCGTGGTCGCGGTCGCGGGCGGCACCGCCGTGACCGTCCCCGTGGCCGCCGACGGCCGGCTCGACCTGCCCGCCATGGCCGCCGCCGTCACGCCGCGCACCCGCGTCGTCATGGTCTGCACGCCCAACAACCCGACCGGCCCGGTGGTGCACGCCGACGAGCTCGAGGCGTTCCTCGCCGAGGTGCCGCGCGACGTGCTCGTGATCGTCGACGAGGCGTACCTCGAGTTCGTCCGCGACCCGCAGGCGCCCGACGGCGTCGACCTCCTGCGCCGGTACGCGAACGTCGTCCTGCTGCGCACGTTGTCGAAGGCGTACGGCCTGGCGGGCCTGCGCGTCGGGTACGCGGTCGCGGAGCCGCGCCTGGCCGCCGGGATCCGTGCCGTGTCGACGCCGTTCGGCGTCAACCACATCGCCCAGCGTGCCGCCCTCGCGTCGCTGGAGCCCGTCGCGCAGGAGGAGCTGCGCGTGCGGGTCGACGCGCTGGTCGCCGAGCGCGCCCGCGTGACCGCCGCGCTGCGCGAGCAGGGCTGGGACCTGCCCGAGACGCACGCCAACTTCGTGTGGTTCCCCCTGGGCGGGGAGACCATGGCCCGCGCCGCCGAGGCGACCGCCGCCGGCGTCCTCGTGCGGCCGTTCGCCGGCGACGGCCTGCGCGTGAGCATCGGCGAGATCGAGGCGAACGACGCCTTCCTCGCCGTCGCCGCCGCCTGGCGGTGACGACAGGCGGTCAGCGGGGCAGGTTGCGCAGGTTCGAGCGGGCCAGGGACATGACCTCGCCCATGCCGCCGCCGAAGATCTCCTTGGTCATGGCGGTGGCGAACCCGCGGATCTGGCCGGACGTGATGGACGGCGGGATCGACAGGGCGTTCGGGTCGGTGACCACCTCGATGAGCGCGGGGCCCTTGCGGTCGAGGCCGTCCTTGAGGGCGCGGCGCAGGTCCTTCGGCCGCTCGACGCGCACGGCGGGGATGCCGATGGCGGTGGCGATCGCGCGGTAGTCCACCGGCGGGGAGTCGGTGCCGTAGGAGGGCAGGCCCTCCACGAGCATCTCGAGCTTCACCATGCCGAGCGTCGCGTTGTTGAAGACGACGACTTTCACCGGCAGGTCGTAGGTGCGCACGGTGATGAGCTCGCCGAGCAGCATGGACAGGCCGCCGTCGCCGGCGAGAGCCACGACCTGCCGCCCGGGCTGCGCGAACGCGGCCCCGATGGCGTGCGGCAGGGCGTTCGCCATCGACCCGTGGATGAAGGACCCGATGACGCGCCGCTTCCCGTTGGGCGTGAGGTACCGGGCGGCCCACACGTTGTTCATGCCGGTGTCGACGGTGAACACGGCGTCGTCGGCCGCGGTCTCGTCGAGCTGCACGGCCGCGTACTCGGGGTGGATGGGCGTGTGCTTCTCCACGTTGCGCGTGTACGCGCCGACCACCTTGGTCATGATCCCGGCGTGCTTGTCGACCATCGAGCGCAGGAACTTGCGGTCCCGCTTGCGCTGGATCAACGGGTTGAGGATCCGGAGGGTCTCGCCGACGTCGCCGTGCACGGGCAGGTCGAGCCGGGTGCGGCGGCCCAGGTGCGAGGCGTCGACGTCGATCTGCGCGGTCCGGACGTCGCTCGGCAGGAACGAGTCGTAGGGGAAGTCGGTGCCGACGAGGATCAGCAGGTCGGCGGACTGCATCGCCTCGTGGCAGGAGCCGTAGCCGAGGAGCCCGGACATGCCGACGTCGTGGGGGTTCTCGTACTGGATGATCTCCTTGCCGCGCAGCGAGTGGCCGATCGGCGCGGCGGCGAGGTCGGCGAGCTCGAGCACCTCCTCGCGCGAGCCGCGTGCGCCCGCGCCGACGAACAGCGTGACCTTCCTGGCCTTGTTGATCGCGTCGGCCAGGGCCCCGACGTCGGCGTCGTTCGGCACGATCCGGGCCGGGCAGGCGCCGGGCACGAGGATCGGGGCGGCATCGTCGGGCACCCGCTGGTCGGCGACGTCGCCCGGCAGGGTCAGCACCGCGACGCCCGGGGCCGAGAGCGCGTGCTGGATGGCGGACCGCGTCACGCGGGGGAGCTGGGCCGCCGTCGAGATCATCTCCGAGAACACCGAGGCCTCGGTGAAGATGCGGTCGGGGTGCGTCTCCTGGAAGAACTGCGTGCCGATCTGCGGGCTGGGGATGTGCGACGCGATGGCGAGCACGGGCAGCCGGGACCGGTTCGCGTCGTAGAGGCCGTTGATGAGGTGCAGGTTGCCCGGCCCGCACGACCCGGCGCAGACGGCGAGCTCGCCCGTGACCTCCGCGTCGGCGGCGGCCGCGAAGGCGGCGGCCTCCTCGTGGCGCACGTGCACCCAGTCGATGCCCTCGGTGCGGCGCACGGCGTCGACGACGGGGTTCAGGGAGTCCCCGACGATCCCGTAGATGCGCTTCACTCCGGCGGCGACGAGCTGGTCGACGAGGTGTTCGGCGACGGTGCGGGCCATGACGAGACCTCCTGGTGACGGCGGTGGGTCCGTCTCGATCCTGCCCCGGGCGGCGGGGTTCCGCAGGACGTCCGGCGTGACGTCGCCCACCCCTTGACCTCAACAATGGTTGAGGTCGCAGCATCGAGGCATGACGACGACAAGCACCCCGCCGGCCGGGCCGGTCGAGGCCCCCGTGAGCGTCCCGCAGCACGTGCGCGACCTCGTCGCCCGCGTGACCGGCGACGAGAAGCACGACCCCAGCGCGCACTCGACGCTCGACGTCGTGTGGGCGCTGTACGACCGGGTGCTCCGCGTCGACCCGGCGCACCCGGACGATCCCGACCGCGACCGCTTCCTGCTCTCCAAGGGGCACGGCCCGGCGTCCACCTACGCCGTGCTCGCCGCGAAGGGGTTCTTCCCGACGGCGTGGCTCGACGACGTCGCGTCGTTCGACTCGCCGCTGGGCCACCACCCCGACCGCACCCTGGTGCCGGGCATCGAGATCGGCAGCGGCTCGCTGGGGCACGGCCTGCCGATCGGGGTCGGCCTCGCCCTCGGGCTGCGCGGTCGGTCGCCGGCGCGCGTCGTGGTGCTGGTGGGCGACGCCGAGCTCGACGAGGGCAGCAACGCCGAGGCGATCCAGGTGGCCGGCCGGTTCGGCCTCGGCAACCTCACGTGCGTCGTGGTGGACAACCACAGCGACAGCCTGGGCTGGCTGGGCGGCATCGCGTCCCGGTTCGCGCTCGAGGGCTGGGCGGCTGCGGAGGCGCGCACGTCCGACACGCCCCGCCTGACCGCCGCGCTGCGGCACGCGGAGGCCGACCGGCCGACGGTCGTGGTGGTCGACACCACCCCGGCCCGCGCGAACGGGGTGGCGGCATGACCGCGCAGGTGGAGGCCCGGCAGGTGGCGGCGGCCCCCGAGCCGGACCAGCGTGCCCGGTTCTACGCCGAGCTCGGCCCGGTGCTGGACGCGCACCCGGACGTCGACGTGGTCCTGGCCGTCATCGGCTCGGGGTACCTGGGCCGCGCGATCGAGCGGCACCCGGACCGCGTGATCGACGTCGGGATCCGGGAGCAGGCGCTGGTCGGCATGGCCGGGGGGCTCGCCCTGGCCGGCCGCCGCCCGATCGTGCACACGTTCGCGTCGTTCCTGGTGGAGCGGGCGTACGAGCAGGTCAAGCTGGACCTCGGCCACCAGGACGTCGGCGCCGTGCTCGTGAGCGCGGGCGCGTCCTACGACGTGTCCGCGGGCGGCCGCACCCACCAGGCCCCCGCCGACGTGGCGCTGATCTCCGCGCTGCCCGGCTGGACGGTGCACGTGCCGGGCCACGCCGACGAGGTCGCGGAGATCCTGCACCGCGAGGCGGCGGGCACGGGGCGCGTCTACGTGCGCCTGTCGGGGCAGCGCAACGCCCGCCCGGGGCCCGTCGACGGCCGGCTGCACCTGGTGCGCGACCGCGCCGGCGTCGGGACCGGCGAGGCGCCCCTCGTCGTCGCCGTCGGGCCGATGCTCGACACCGTCCTCGAGGCCACCGCCGACCTCCCCGTCCGCGTGGCGTGGACGGCCACCCCGCACCCGCTCGACGCGCAGGGGCTGCGCGCCCTGCTGCCCGCGGGCCCCGGCGCGGCGCCGTCGCTCGCCGTCGTCGAGCCGTACCTGGAGGGCACGAGCGCCGCCGCCGTGGCGGCCGCGCTGGCCGACCGCCCGAGCCGCGTGCTGCACGTGGGCGTCCCCGGCGAGGCCGAGCTGCGCCGCTACGGCACGCCGCGCGACCACGCCGCGGCGCACGGCCTCGACGCGGCGGGCATGCGCCGCCGGGTCACGACCCTGCTGGGCTGACCCCCGGGCCGGCCTCGCGCGCCGCCTCGAGTGTTGCCTCGAGCGCCGCCTCGAGCGCCGCCTCGAGCGCCGCCTCGGGGGCCGTCTCGCGGACGTCGAGGCCGGAGAGGTCGGGGGCGGCCCACCCGTCCGGGCCGCGCCCGACCTCCAGGACGGCGACCACCGTCGCGCGGTCCATCGGCAGCACGGCGCCGATGCGGGGCGCGGGCCCGCCCGCCGCGGGCTCCCAGCGCACCGGGATCCCCTGGTCGGCGAGGGCGTCCTCGTCGATCACGGCGAGCACCAGCGCCTCGGTGGCGTCGCCGTAGACGTCGCGCAGCACGGCAGGCAGGCCGCCCGCCGTGGTCGCGTGGATGTGGCCCGCGTCGTCGAACAGGGTGCGCCGCGTGGCGACGTCGTAATCCCCGAACCGCCCGCACGCCTCCCAGTCGTCGCTGAAGGCCACGTGCAGCAGCCGTCGTCCACCCATCGGTCCTCCTCGTGTGGTGCGGCGTCGTGTGATGCCACGCCATAATGAAACGGTGCCGTATCATTAGAGCATGGACACGGAGACCGGCCGGCCCCCCGCCCGCCGCGGGCGCCCCCGCCGCGACGAGGCGGAGGCGCGCCGGGAGGCGATCCTCGACGCGGCCACCGCGCAGCTCGCCGAGCACGGGTTCGCCGGCACGACGATCGAGGGCGTCGCGGCCGCGGCCGGCGTCACCAAGCGCACGATCTACGCCCGCTTCACGGACAAGGAGGGCCTCTTCCTCGCCGCCGTCGAGCGCCTGCACCGGCACGAGCAGGAGGGCCTGCACGCGGGGGACGACCTCGAGGAGGTCGCCACCCGCGTCGTGCGGACGCTGCACGGCGACGACGCCGTGACGCTGCACCGCCTCGTCGTCGCGGAGGCGCGCCAGCTGCCGCGGCTCGCCGCGGACTTCTACGCGAACGGCCCCGCGCGCACCGTCGACGCCCTCGCGACGCTCCTCGCGGCCGAGCACCCCGGCCTCGACGACCTGCCCCGGCGCGCCGAGGAGCTGTACACGCTGCTGCTCGGCGAGGCGCACCGCCGCCGGCTGCTCGGCCTGGAGCCCGCGCCCTCGCCCGCCACGGCCCGCGCGCACGCCCGGCGCGCGCTCCGCACGGTCGCCGGTCGGGTCCCCGGCCGCGACTGACCGGCCGCCCCGGCCGCCCCGGCCGCGTACGGCCGTCCCGGCCCGGCCGCGTCCGACCGGGCCGCGTCCGACCGGGCCGCGTCCGACCCGGTCCCTAGGGTGGCCGCCATGACGGGTGAGGCCAGCGCCGCGTACGCGGCGCGCGCGCAGGAGTACACCGACCTCTTCGGGTCGATGGCGTCGGTGCACGACGAGGACCGCGACCTCGTCGCGCGCTGGGCGGCCGGGCTGGCGGGCCGCGTGGTCGACGCCGGCTGCGGGCCCGGGCAGTGGACGGACTTCCTCGCGCGGCAGGGGCTGGACGCCGAGGGCGTGGACCTCGCCGAGCCGTTCCTGGAGCGCGCCCGCGCGGAGTACCCCGGCGTCCCCTTCCGCCGCGCCGCGCTGGACGACCTCGGCGTGCCCGACGGCGGCCTCGGCGGGCTGCTCGCGTGGTACTCCGTCATCCACACCCCGCCCGAGGGTGTGGACGACGTGCTGGCCGAGTTCGCCCGCGCCCTCGCCCCCGGCGGCGGGCTGCTGGTCGGCTACTTCCGCGGCCCGCGCGTGGAGCCGTTCGACCACCAGGTCACGACGGCGTGGTTCTGGCCGCCCGACGAGCTCGCGGAGCGCCTCGACCGCGCGGGCTTCGACGTCGTGGCGACCGCCGAGCGCACCGACCCCGGCCACCGCCCGCACGGCGCGGTCACCGCGCGGCGTCGGGCAGGGCTCATCGCCTGAGCAGGGAACCCTGGTCGAGGCGCGCGGTCTACCCCAGGTCGCGCAGCGCGGCGGGGATCGGCGTGTCCCCCGAGGAGAAGCGCACGAACCGGCCGACCGTCGCGGGCTCGCGCAGCGTCCGGGCGACGACCTGCGCGACGTCGGCCCGCGGCACGCTGGTGTCGGTGCCGCGCGGCACGGGGCCCGTCTCCGGGAACAGCGCGATGCGCCCGGTGGGCGGCTCGTCCGTCAGGGTGCCGGGGCCGAGGATCGTCCAGTCGAGGTCGGTGGTGCGCAGGTGGTCGTCGGCGGCCAGCTTGGCGTCGGCGTAGGCGAAGAAGCCCGCGCTCTCGGGGACGCCGTGCTCGGGGGTCGAGCCGATCCACGACACCATCACGTACCGCCGCACGCCGGCGCTCGCGGCGGCGTCCATGGACCGGATCGCGGCGGCGCGGTCGACCGCGTCCGTGCGCTCGGGGCTCCCGCCGCCGGCGCCGGCGGACCAGACGACGGCGTCCGCGCCGGCCAGGACCGCGGCGATCTCCTCGGTGGTCGCGTGCTCGACGTCGAGGAGCGCCGGGTCGGCGCCGAGGTCGGCGACGCGGTCGGTCTGCTCGGGCTTGCGGACCACGCCGACGACGTCGACCACTGGCCCCGTGCCGCCGTCCGCCAGCAGCGGGACCAGCTGGCGCGCGACCTTGCCGAGCGCACCGATGACGACGACCTTCATGACGACCTCCGAACGGGGCGACGGACCGGACTCCCACCGTCGCCCACCGGGTCGCCGGACGGCAACCTGCGGGCGTGGCGCGCGGCGATCTTGAGCGAAGCCCGCGGCGGAACCTGGGCCGATCCTGAGGTGGTCGTCGCACGCTCGTCGTGGGGGAATCCCCTGACCCCCACCAGCACGGCGCCACCCCGACTCCCCGTCGCGGGGCGGCGCCGTGCGTATGTCCCGGCCGTCTCGGCCCGGGGTCAGCGGGCCCGCGCGATGCGGGCGGCCAGCGCGGCGAAGGCGAGCGCCAGCCCGGCCTGCACGACGACGGCGACCGCGAAGCCGCGGGGCAGCCCCGCCGCCACGCCGCCGGGTGCCCGCGCGGCGACGGCCTGGAACAGCCCGCCGAGCACGGCCACGCCGAGGCCGAGCCCGAGCTGCTGGAGCGTGGTGAACAGCCCGCCCGCGACACCCGCCGCCCAGGTGGGGGTGCGGAGCAGGACCGTGCGCAGCACCGGCCCGTACATGAGCGCCTGGGCCGCGCCGAGGGCCATGAGCAGCGGCTGCAGGGCCGCCGTCGAGCCGCCGTGCCCGCTGCCGACCACGAGCCCGAGGGCGAGCAGCACCCCCGTCTGGGCCAGCGCCGCGCCCGTCATCGTCCACCGGCCGGTGCGGCGCTCGATCGCCGGGAGGGCGAGGGCCGTGGCGATGAACGCGCCGCCGAAGCCGAGGAGCAGCACCACCGTGCCCCAGGCGTCGGCGCCGAGCGCGCCCTGCGCGAGCGCCGACACCTCGTACAGGAACGCGCCGTAGCCGGTGAAGAACAGGAGCGTCATGACGAGGCCGTGCCGCACGGCCGGCGTGCGCAGCACGCTCGGCGGCACGACCGGCAGCTCGCCGCGCCGCTCGGCCGCGCGCTGGGACCGGGCGAACAGGGCGAGGACGGCGCCCGCGGCGGCGAGCATCCCGAGGAGCACCGGCGGCCACCCCGCCGCCGCGCCGAGCGTCAGCGGCACGACCAGCAGCAGGAGGCCCGCGGCCAGGAGGGTCGCGCCGCGCAGGTCGAGGGCCAGCGGCGCCGTGGACCGGGACTCCGGGACGGTCCGCAGCGCGAGGAGCGCCGCCGCCGCGATCACCCCCGTGACGACCTGCACCGCCCGCCAGCCGAGGTGCGGGCCGGCGGCGCCGGCGACCGCGCCCGCCAGGACCTGCCCGGCGATGGTCGCGGCGCCGCTCACGGCGGTGAAGAGGGTCACGCCCAGCGCGCGCAGCCGGTCGGGCGCCGCGGCCTGGATGGTGGAGAGCACCTGAGGCGTGAACAGGCCCGCGGCGACGCCGAGCCCGGCGCGCAGCGCGACCAGCGTCGCCAGGCCCGGCGCGACGGCGGCCGCGGCGGACAGCACGGCGAACGCGACCAGCCCGACCGCGAGCAGCCGGCGCCGGCCGTACCGGTCGCCGAGCCGCCCGGCGACGACGAGCGTCGCGGCGAACGTCGTCGTGTACGCGGAGAGGACGAGCTGCCCGCCCGACGTCGCGGCGCCGAGGTCCGCCGTGATCGCCGGGGCGAGCAGGTTGACGGACCCGAACGTCATGTTGACCGGCAGGTAGGCGACGAGGAGGACGGCGAGGCCGACGCCCGTGAGGGCACGTGGTGGGAGGGCGCGGGGTGGGAGGTCGCGGGGTGCGGGGTCGCGGGGTGCGAGGTCGCCGTGCGGCGCCGCGGGGGCGGGTGCACCGGCTCGGGCGGTGCGCGCGGCGGGCGCGCTGGTCGTGGTCATGACGACGACGGTGCGCCCCCGCTCATCCTGGTACCAGGAGCCTGCTGATCGTGGTACCGGCACCACCTGGCTCGACGCTGGTCCGGCGGGGCGGGCCGGGCGACACTGGTCGTCATGACCGCCACCTCGCCCGACCGGGCCGCCCTCGGGGAGTTCCTGCGCGAGCGGCGCGGCCGGATCGGGCCCGGCGACGTGGGGCTGCCCGCGAGCGGCCGCCGCCGCACGCCGGGGCTGCGCCGCGAGGAGGTGGCGCAGCTCGCCGGCGTGGGGGTCACCTGGTACACGTGGCTGGAGCAGGGCCGGGCGCGGAACGTGTCCGACCAGGTGCTCGACGCGGTCGCCCGGGTGCTCCGGCTCGACGCCGCCGAGCGCCGCCACCTCCTGGCGCTGGCCGGCCGGGAGCCGGCCGTCGCGCCGGGGCCGCCGCCCCAGGTGCACCCGGAGCAGCTCGCCGTCCTCGAGCGCCTGCTGCCCTACCCGGCCGCGATCCAGACGGACAGCTACGACCTGCTCGCCGCCAACCGCGCGTACCGGTACCTGTTCGACGACCTCGACGCCCGCCCGGCCGAGGACCGCAACTGCGCGTGGCTGATGTTCACCGACCCGCGGTGGCGCGGGGCGCTGGGCGACGCCGAGGACACGGTGCTGCACAACATCGCCGCCCGGCTTCGCGCCCGGGAGCCCGAGCACCGTGACGACCCGCGCTGGACGGCGCTGTTGACGCGCCTGCGTGACGCGTCCCCGGACTTCGTCCGGCACTGGGAGTCCTACGACGTGGCGGGGGACGGCACCCAGCTGCGCCGCTACCGGTCGCCCCGCGTGGGCCGCTTGGACGTGCACTTCCAGAGCCTGTGGCTGGACCGCGCCCGCGGCGACCGCGTCATCCTCATGACCCCGGCCGACGACGCCACCCGGCAGCGGCTGGAGCGCCTGGACGCGCTGGTGGGCGCGGCGCCCGCGACCACCACGCGGGACGACGCGGGGTCCGCTCGTCGTGGAATGGCCGTGTCGGGCACGGGGGACGCGGGGGGATGATGGACCCCGTGCGCACCATCCGGCAGAGCAAGAAGCTCCTCAACGTCCGCTACGACGTCCGCGGCCCGATCCTCGTCGAGGCGCAGCGCCTCGAGGCGGAGGGGCACCGCATCCTCAAGCTGAACATCGGCAACACGGCACCGTTCGGCTTCGAGGCACCGGCAGCGATCCAGGCGGACGTTGTGCACCACCTGCCGGAGGCGCAGGGGTACAGCGACTCGCGCGGCATCTACGAGGCGCGCACGGCGGTGGCGCAGTACTACCAGTCGCGCGGCCTGCGCGACACGACGGTGGACGACGTGTTCATCGGCAACGGGGTCTCCGAGCTCATCTCGATGGTGCTGCAGGCGTTCGTCGACGAGGGGAACGAGATCCTCGTCCCGGCGCCCGACTACCCGCTGTGGACGGGCGCGGTGACCCTGTGCGGCGGCACGGCCGTGCACTACCGGTGCGACGAGGCGAACGGCTGGATGCCGGACCTCGAGGACATCGAGTCGAAGATCACCGAGAACACGCACGCCATGGTGATCATCAACCCGAACAACCCCACGGGCGCCGTGTACTCCAAGGAGATGGTCGAGGCGCTCGTCGACATCGCGCGCCGCCACGACCTCGTGATCCTCACCGACGAGATCTACGAGAAGATCCTGTTCGATGGCGCCACGCACCACCACGCCGCGGCCGCCGCGGGTGACGACGTCCTGTGCCTGACGTTCAGCGGCCTGTCGAAGGCGTACCGCGTGTGCGGCTACCGCGCCGGCTGGGTCATGATCTCGGGCCCCAAGGAGAACGCCGCCGAGTTCCTCGAGGGCCTCACCCTGCTCGCCAACATGCGCATGTGCGCCAACGTGCCCGCGCAGCACGCGATCCAGACCGCGCTCGGCGGGTACCAGTCGATCGACGAGCTGATCGTGCCCGGCGGCCGGTTCTACGACCAGGCGATGCTGGCCGACAAGCTCCTCAACGAGCTCCCCGGCGTGACGTCGGTGCGCCCGCGCGGCGCGCTGTACTGCTTCCCGCGCCTCGACCCGGAGATGTACCCGATCGACGACGACCAGCAGTTCGTCATCGAGCTGCTGCGGGCCAAGAAGATCCTCGTCACCCACGGCACCGGGTTCAACTGGTTCGAGCCCGACCACTTCCGCCTCGTCACGCTGCCCGACGAGGAGATCCTCACCGAGGCCATCGGCCGGATCGGGGAGTTCCTGGCCACGCGCCGCCGGTAGCGGGTGGGCACGGCGCCGCCCCGCGAAGGGGGAGTCGGGGTGGCGCCGTGCTCGTGGGTTCACCCACGACGAGCGTGCGACGGCCTCCTCAGGAACGCGTCAGCGTCGGCGAGGCGGCGGCTCAGGATTGCCGCGATCTCCCGCGCGCGGACGCCCCGCGACCGCATATGCAATCAATGGTTGCGCATTGCTCGCGCCCGGGCTACCTTGATGTGCAACCAATAGTTGCAGGAAGAGCCATGGAGCTGGGGAGCATCGAGCGCGAGCTGTACGTGGAGGCGTCGCCGGAAGTCGTCTTCGAGGTGGTGAGCCGCCCGGAGCACGTGCGGCAGTGGTGGCCCGACGACGCGGACTTCGAGCCGGAGCCCGGGGGAGCGGGAAGCATCACGTTCGGCGACGGCCCCGACCGGACCGTCGAGTCGTTCACCGTGGTCGAGTCGCTGCCGCCGCGGGCGTTCTCGTTCCGCTGGACGCACCCGGCCGGCGAGGAGGCGCGGGCGGGGAACTCGCTGCTCGTGACGTTCGAGCTGGTCCCGTCCGGCGACGGCACGCTGCTGCGGATGACGGAGACCGGCTTCCGCGAGATGGGCTGGGAGATCGCCGTCCTCGAGCAGCGGTACTCCGAGCACGTGGACGGCTGGGCCTTCTACCTGCCGCGCCTGGCGCCGTACGCCGAGAGCCTCGGGGTGCGGTCGTGACGGCGCCGGCACCGCCGTCGTCCGTGGACGACGACCTCTGGTCGGCGATCGGCGACCCCACGCGGCGCCGCATCCTCGACCTCCTGCTGGCCGGCGGCGGCGGCACCGCCACGTCGCTCAGCCGGCAGCTCCCGGTGACCCGGCAGGCCGTGGCCAAGCACCTCGACGTCCTCGACCGGGCCGGCCTGGTCCGCTCGAGCGCGGTGGGCCGGGAGAAGCAGTGCCAGGTGGACGCCGCCCAGCTCGAGCGGGCGGCGGACCAGCTCGCGTCCGTCGGCCGGGCGTGGGACCGCCGGCTGCACCGCATCAAGGCGATCGCCGAGGCGATCGAGACCACGAGAAGGAGCTGATCACGATGGTGGACATCCTGCACCGGATCGGGGCCACGACCCCGACGCCGGCGTCGATGTACGAGGCGCTGACGACGATCGACGGCCTCGCCGGCTGGTGGACCGAGAAGACGACGGGCGACGCCGGCCTCGGCGGACGGGTCGAGTTCCGGTTCCCCGACGGCGGGTTCGACATGGAGGTCGAGGAGGCGGTCCCGCTGCGCCGCGTGGTGTGGCGGGTGGTCGACGGCCCCGAGGAGTGGGTCGGGACGACGATCGAGTGGGACCTGCGCCAGGACGGCGACTGGACCATCCTGCTGTTCGCGCACCGCGGCTGGCGCGAGCCCGTCGAGTTCATGCACCACTGCAGCACCAAGTGGGCCACGTTCCTGCAGAGCCTCAAGGCCCTGGTCGAGGGCGACGACGCCGCGCCGTCGCCCCGGGACGTGAAGATCGACAACTGGAACTGACGCCACGGTCGGCGGTCGCCCCGCCGTCACCGGCCATACTGAGCGGATGGTCGGGGGCGGCGGGGTTCGCGGTGCGCTGAGCACTGCGTGGAGCACGGTGCGCAGCGACCTGCTGACCCTGGCTCCGCAGCCGATGCCGCCGATGCGCGGCCCGCGGGCGCTCCGCCGGCTGCCGCACGTGGCGGTCGTCGCGGTGGCGGCCTTCGCGGCCGTCACGGCCACCGAGGACGTCGGGACCCGGGTCGTCGCGGTGCTCCACGTGGCGCTGCTCGTGGTGGCGCTGCGCTGGCCGCTCCCGGCGTGGTGGGTCTCGCTGGTGGCGCTGCCGGTGCTCGCCCTCGTCCCGTCCTTCGGCACCTACGTGGGCTGGGCGTGGGCCGTGCACGCCGGGCTGCTGTTCCTGGTGGCGCTGCGGAACCCGTGGCGGGTGGTCGTCGAGACGGTCGGGCTGACCCTGCTGGTGCTGGGTGCGCTGCTGGCGGCGGGCGAGATGGGCCCGGGGCGCTTCACGCTCATCGCGCTGGCGATGATCGCCGTCGCCGTGGGCGCCGCGGCCGGGGCGCGCGGCACGCGGGAGGTCCGCTCCCGGCTCGCGGAGCAGGAGGTCGCCCTCGCGCAGGAGCGCGCGCACCGCACCGTGCTGGAGGAGCGCGCCCGCATCGCCCGCGAGCTGCACGACGTCGTCGCGCACCACATGTCGGTCATCGCGATCCAGGCGGACGCGGCCCCGCTCCGCGTGCCCGACCCGCCGGCGGAGCTGGTCGGGGCGTTCGCCGACATCCGCACCGGTGCGCTGTCCGGGCTGACCGAGCTGCGGCGCATCCTCGGCGTGCTGCGCTCCGAGGAGCGCCCTGACACCGGCGCGCCCGGGGCGCCGCAACCCACCCTGGACCACCTCGACGAGCTGGTCGCCGGGGTGCAGGCCGCCGGCCTCGACGTGACGACCACCGTCTCCGGCGCCCGTCGCCGCCTGCCCGACGGCGTGGAGCTGTCGGCGTACCGGATCGTGCAGGAGGCGCTGAGCAACACCCTCCGCCACGCCCCCGGCGCCGCGGCGCGCGTCGAGCTCGACTACGCCCCGGACGTCCTGCGCCTGAGGGTGGTCAACGGGCCCGGCGGCCGCCCGGCCACGGTGTTCCCGGGCGCCGGGCACGGGATCCCGGGCATGCGCGAGCGGGCTGCCATGCTCGGCGGGGACCTGACCGCGGGCCCGACGCCCGACGGCGGATACGAGGTCGCCGCCCGGCTCGCGGCGCCGACCGGCGAGGAGCGCTCCGCATGACGATCCGGGTGATGATCGCCGACGACCAGGCGATGGTGCGCGAGGCCTTCTCGGTGCTGCTCGGCGCCCAGCCGGGGGTCGAGGTGGTCGCGACGGCGGCCGACGGTGCGGAGGCCGTGGTCCGGGCACGGGAGCTGCGGCCCGACGTGGTCGTCATGGACATCCGGATGCCGGGGACGAACGGCATCGAGGCCACCCGCCAGATCGTGGGGGACCCCGACCTGGCCACGAAGATCCTCGTGCTGACCACGTTCGACCTCGACGAGTACGTGTACGAGGCCCTGCGCGCGGGCGCCAGCGGCTTCCTCCTCAAAGAGGCCTCGGGGGCGCAGCTCGCGGAGGCGGTGCGCGTCGTGGCCGCGGGCGACGCGCTGCTGTCCCCGGAGATCACCCGCCGGCTCATCACGGAGTTCTCGCGGCTCAGCGGCCCGGGCCGTCCCGTCCCCGGGGTGCGGGTCGAGGCGCTCACCGGCCGCGAGACCGAGGTGCTCACCTGTGTGGCCCAGGGCCTGTCGAACGCGGAGATCGCCGCAGAGCTCGTGGTCGCGGAGCAGACGATCAAGACCCACGTGGGCAACATCCTGCAGAAGCTGCAGGTGCGGGACCGCACGCAGGCGGCCGTCTACGCCTACGAGTCCGGCCTCGTCGCCCCGGGACGCACCCACCCGCGGACACCCCCTACCTGAGAGCCAGGCCCGACGTTGGCTCCGTGGCGGGAGGTGCGAGGGGGTGACCCGTTCCTAGCGTCGTGGCATGACCTCCCCCATGACCTACCCCGTCCTTGCCCCGCCCGCACCGCGCGCCCGCCGCGGTCCCGACCGCCGGCGGTCCCGGCCCGTCCGGGTCCTGCGGACCCTGAGCGCTCTCGCGGCGTCCGTCCTCGCGTTCCTCGCCGTCGCGATCGTCCTGGGCGCGTACGTCCCGGCGATCCCGAAGATCGGGGTGATCGGGCCCGTGCTGGGCGGGCAGTACCCGTTCCACGTGGCGCTGCTGGCCGTGCTGGCCGCCACCCTCGCGGCCCTTGCCTGGGCCGGCGGGACGGTGCGCTGGGGCCGCGCGGTCGCCGTCGTCGGCGCGGCCGCCGCCGTGGGGGCCCTTGCCATCGGGGGAGTCCAGCTCCAGGCCGCGCGGAGCGCCGGCGCCGACGTCTCGTGGGGCGAGGTGGCCGGAGGGCTCGGCTACCCGGACGTCCAGCCCGACACGACCGCCACGTTCGCCCGCCCCGACGGCGAGGCGCTCGACGTCGACGCGTACCTGCCCGCAGGCGGGGCGGGGGAGGCGGCGCCCGCCGTCGTGCTCGCCCACGCCGGCGGCTTCCACACCTTCGACAAGGGTGACCTGCGCGGCACGGGCCGCTGGCTGGCCGACCACGGCGTGGCCGTGTTCGCCGTCGACTACCGGCTGGCCCGCGCCGACCGGCCCACCTGGGACAAGGCACCGCAGGACCTCGCGTCAGCGCTCGCCTGGGTGCGGGAGCACGCCGACGAGTACGGCGTCGACCCCGCGCAGGTCTCCCTCGGCGGCATGTCCGCGGGCGGCACGCTCGCGCTGAACGCCGCCTACCGCCTCCAGGAGGGCACCCTCGCGACCGCCGACGGCGACGCCGTCGGGCCGCCCGCCTCCGTGATCGGCTTCTACCCCGGCACCGACGTCGCCGGGATGTGGGAGGACGACGTGGCCGGGACCCGCGAGGCCGCCGAGCTGTTCACCGGCGGCACGCCGCAGGACCACCCGGACCGCTACCGCGAGGTGTCGCCGACCGCCGCCGTCGGGCCCGGGCTGCCCCGGACCCTGCTCGTGGTCGGCGACCGCGACCGCAGCGCCCGGCCGGGGACCGTCACCGGCCTCGGCGACGCCCTCGCCGCGCAGGGGGTCGACACCCGCGTCGAGGTGCTGCCCTACGCCGAGCACGCGTTCGACGACGCCTACGGCAGCCTCACGTCGCAGGCCAGCCGCCAGATCCTGCTCGACTTCCTCACGGACGGCGAGATCACGGGCCAGGACGGCGGGCGCGGCTGACCGACCGCTCCACGTGCGCGCGGGTGGCGGCGAACGCCGCCGCCATCTCGCGCGCCTGGCCCGGGTACTCCGCGTGCCCGGCGGAGTGCACCGCCAGCTCCAGCTCCGCCCCGGTGCCCGCGCGCTCGGCGGCCGCGACGCCGGCCGCGACGCCGAACTGGCCCGGCGGCGGCACGTGCGCGTCCCACAGGGCGCACTCGACCCGCGTCGGGACGCGCAGGTGCGTCGCCGCGACGGACGCGTCGGTGAGCGCGAGGACCGCGCGGGCCTCCGGGTGCTCCGCCACGTACCCGCGCTGCGCCTCGCCGCTGCCCGTGCACGGCACGGCGAGGCGCTCGTCGTACTGGCCGAAGCTCGGCACCTCCAGCGTGGCGCCCACGAACCGGTCGTCCCACGGCACCGCCAGCGCGCCGACGCCGCCGCCGAAGCTGGTGCCCACGTAGTACAGGGGCAGGTCGGCGGGGACGCCCGGCACGGCCGCCAGCTCCTCCTGCAGCGCGGTGGCCGCGTGCCACAGGTCGACGGCGCAGCGGCCCAGCACGTACGTCTCCACGTCCTCGATGCCGGCGAGCACGTGCTCGCTGCTCACGTCCGGGGCGCCGAGCCCCGCGTTGAGGGCCCCGAGACCGCGCGCCACCGGGAAGATCACGGCCGCGTCGTGCGGCACGCGCTCGAAGGACGGCGCCTCGCGGCCGCCGTAGCCGTGCCCGTGCACGATCCCGACGCGCACCTCCGCCCCCACCGGCAGGGCGAGCCACGCACGCAGGCGCAGGCCCCCCGCAGCGGTGAACGACACCACGGACACCTCGTGCGCCCCCTGCCGTCCCACCGGTTCGGCCACGACGTCGGCCGGCACCCGCCGCGCCTCGTCGTGCCACGACCGCCACAGGTCCGCGAACCCGTCCGGCTCGGCGGCGGGCGGAAGGGCCAGCAGGCCGTCCCGGTCGTACCCGTACGTACCGTCGATCGGGCTGTCGGGGAACCAGGCGTCGTAGGGGGCGGGCAGCGTCACGGGATCTCCAGTGCGGGACAGGACGGGGCTGGGCAGGGCTTGGACAGGGCTGGATAGGGCTGGACAGGGCTCGACGGGGAGCGGGGCCGGTCACGGCGGCGCGTGACAGACTGTGCCGCGGGTCGAAAGGGGAGCGGGTGCTCGTCGCAGAACGCAGGTCACGGATCGTGGCCGAGGTGCGCCGTCGGGGCGCCGCGAGCGTCACCGAGCTGGCCGAGGAGCTGGGCGTCAGCGCGATGACGGTGCGCCGGGACATCGAGGCGCTCGCGGACGCGGGAGAGCTGGACCGGGTGCGCGGCGGCGCCACGACCCGCGGGGACGCCGGCGGGGCGCAGGAGCGGGGCTTCGCCTCGCGGGTGCAGCAGCAGGTCGCGGCCAAGCAGGCCATCGCGCGCCGCGCGGCGCAGCTGGTGGAGCCGGGCATGGCGGTGGGCCTCTCCGGCGGCACGACGACGTGGGTGCTCGCGCAGGAGCTGCGCGCCGTCCCGGACCTCACCGTCGTGACCAACTCGCTTCCCGTCGCCGAGGCGTTCCGCCGCCCCGACCGCGCCGACGAGCCGTACACGCAGTCCGTGGTGCTCACCGGCGGCGTGCGCACCCCGTCCGACGCCCTGGTGGGCCCGGTCGCCGTGCGCTCGCTGGAGCACCTGCACCTCGACGTCGCGTTCCTCGGCGTGCACGGGCTGGACCTGCACGCGGGCCTCACCACGCCCAACCTGCTGGAGGCGGAGACGGACCGCGCGCTCCTGGCCGCCGGCCAGGACGCCGTCGTGCTCGCCGACCACACCAAGTGGGGCGTCGTCGGCCTGACCACCATCGTCGACCTGCACGAGGTGGAGCGCCTCGTCACCGACGACGGCCTGGACGCCGACGCCCGCGAGCTGCTGGAGGCGCACGTGGGCGAGCTCTGGGTGGTCCCCGCCGACTCCGACTGACGGCGGCGCCCCCCGCCCACGCGCCCGCACCGGGAGGCTCAGCGGGCGGTGCTCGCGCGGGCCACGACGCGGGCCGGGACCACCACGTGCTGCACCGGCAGGTTGGCGCCGGGCGGCGTCGCGATCTGCCGCTCCAGCTCGCTCAGGGCGCGCTCGACCAGCGCCTCCTTGTCCGGGGACACGGAGGTGAGCGACGGCGTCGTGAACCGGGCGCCGCGCACGTCGTCGATACCGACCACGGCGACGTCCGCGGGCACGCGCCGCCCCGCCTCGTGAAGGGCGGGCAGCGCGCCGAAGGCGACCGAGTCGTTGGAGCAGACGATGCCGTCGAGCTCGACGCCCCGCTCCAGGAGGCCGCGCACGGCGCGCTGCCCCTCGGCGGGGGTGAACGCCTCGACCTGGGCCACGAGGTCCGGGTCGTCGGCGATGCCGAGCGCGGCCACGGCCTCGCGGTAGCCGGCGTACCGGCGGTCCGCGGCGTCCGAGGGACGGGCGTCGCGGGGGCCGACGAACGCGACCCGCCGGCACCCGACGGACGCCAGGTGCTCCGTGGCGGCGTACGACGCGGCCCGGTTGTCGATCGTCACGTGCGTGAACGGGCTGACGAGGATGTGCTCGCCGAGCAGCACCAGCGGCCCGGGGGAGGTGCGCCGGGTCAGGTCGGCCACGGACAGCGCGCGCGGGATGTGGATGAGGCCGTCGGTCGGGGGCAGCCCGATGCCGTTGGCGACGTCCACCTCGCGCTCGTGGTCGCCTGCGGTCTGCTGGATGAGGATCGACAGCCCGCGCTCGTCGGCGCGCCGCACCAGCAGGGCCGTGAGCTCGGCGAAGTACGGCTCCTCGAGGTCCGGCACGGCGAGCGCCACGATGCCGGTGCGCTCCTTCCTGTGCACGGCGGTCAGCGTAGCCCGGGCCTGGGTCGTGGCGCCGCGCGCGGGGCGGGCGAGTCCGGCGTGCGGCACGGTCACTCCTGCACGCGCAGCGCGACCACGCGGGCCTGCGCTGCGCCGTTCGTGGCGCCGACGACGAGGCGTGCGGCGCGCAGCGGGCCGAGGTCGGCCGGCAGCGGGTGCACGCGCAGGCGCCACCGGTTGTCGGTCTCGGCGGCGACGGTCACCCACCGGTCCTCGGCGGGGACGCCGCCGGCGGGCAGCACCTCGAGGCGGTAGTCCTTGACGAGCGTCGGCATGGTCTCGTGGGGCGTGCGGTGGTGGTGCAGCGTGTTGAGCTCGACGTCGAGGTCGTCGTCGAACACGACCCGCACCTCGCGCGCCGTCACCGGCTCGTCCCAGTCGAGGCGCAGCCACTCGTCGCGGCCGGGCGCCATCGGCGACGAGGCCCACAGGTGCGGGCCGCCGTGGTTGCGGTGGTACCCGCTCGTGGCGCGCTCGGGGGCGAGGGCGCGGGTGTCGGGGCCGGCGCGGAACACGACGGAGCGGCCGCGCAGGGGCTTGGTGGGCCACTGCACCAGCAGCTCGTCGGAGCTGATCTGCACGTTCTGGTCGTCGTTGTCGACGCGGTGCACCAGCGTGAGCACGCCCGCGGGCAGCGGCGCGGTGGTGCGGACGGCGACGTCGGGGTTGGCGCGCAGCACGACGACGGCGTTCTGCGGCACGTCGGGCGTGAACGGTACGTGGGCGGTCACCCAGCGCTCGTCGCCGGCGGGCACCACCACGTCGGTCTTGGCCTCGAGGTGCGCGGGCACCACGTTCTGCGGCTTGCCGGTGGAGTACACCTCGACGGCGAGCGTGGTGTCGCGGCGGGCGGAGACGAGCAGCTCGACCGTGTCGAGGCGCGGGTCCACGGGGAGCACGATGCCGAGGTCGACGTCGAGGTCGTAGACGTCGTACGCGTCGTAGGGGTCGCCGTCGGCCGGTTCGACGACGGGCGCGGCCATCCGCGTCGTCGTGCTGGAGGCGGTGACGGCGGCGCGGCGCGCGTGGTCGTGCGGGTCGGCGTTCGCGATGCCGACGGCGGGCGCGTCCCAGCGCAGCAGCGTCTGGCGCAGCTCGTCGAGGTGGTCGGTGTAGACGCCGCGCGGGGTGGTGCCGTGCTCCACGCACAGCGCCGCGGCGGTGCCGGCCGCCTGGCCCATCGCGCCGCAGGTGGCCATGACGCGCGCCGCGCCGAAGGCGATGTGGGTGGCCGAGACGTCGCGCCCGGCGAACAGCATGTTCTCCACGTTCACCGAGTACAGGGAGCGGTAGGGGATCTCGAAGACGCCCTCGGAGAACCGCTGCAGCGCGCCCGCGCCTTCGGCGTACATGCCCTGGGCGGGGTGCAGGTCGATGGACCAGCCGCCGAACGCGACGCCGTCGTCGAAGACGGTCTGGTCGACGACGTCGCCCTGGTGCAGCGTGTAGTCGCCGACGAACCGGCGGTACTCGCGCTTGCCGGGCACGTTGCCGATCCACTCGAGGGTGAGGTTGTCGGCGTCGAACTTGCCGGAGTTCTTGATGTAGTCCCAGATGCCGAGGATGACGCCGCGCAGCTCGTCGCGGATGCGCTCGTTGTCGTCGACGATGTCGATCTCGCCGCCCCACTCGATCCACCAGTAGTGGGCGCCGGAGTCGCCGCTGCGGATGACGCGGTTCATGGGGATGGGCGTGGAGGTGATGTCGATCGCGGTCTCCGGCGCGACGTACTTCACCGGGTGGCCGAGGTCCTTGGTGTAGAAGAGCAGCGTGGAGCCGAGGAACTCGCGCACCGGCTCCGGCGGCGCCCACTCCTCGCCGAACTCGGCCTGGGACTCCTTGCCGAGCCGGTAGCGGGCGCCGGCCAGGGCGCCGACGAGCCCGTCGCCCGTGCAGTCGAGGAAGACCGGCGCGGTGAAGGTCGTGAGGATCTCCGAGCCCATCGTCCAGCCGGTGACGGACTCGATGCGGCGGGCGTCCTCGGGGCCGGTGGCGACGACGTCGCGCACGTCCGTGTTGAGGAACAGCCGGATGTTCTTCTCCCGGCGGACGGTGTCCAGCACGACGTCGTCCCAGTAGACGGGGTTGCCCTCGGGGTTGCGGTACTGGTTCTCGACGTACATCTCGCCGACGATCCCGGTCTCGCGGGCCCAGCGCTGGTTGCCGTGGGCGGTGGCGCCGCACACCCACACCCGCACCTCGGAGGAGGAGTTGCCGCCCAGCACCGGTCGGTTGTTGACCAGCACCACCTGGCGGCCCAGCCGCGCGGCGGCGACCGCCGCGCTGACGCCGGCGAGCCCCCCTCCGACGACGACGACGTCCGCCTCGACGGTCTGCGTACGCATGATCTCTCAGTCCTCAATCCGGTGGTTGTGCTGGTCGAACGTGGTGGTTCGGGTGGTGCGGGGGCGGGTGTGCGGCGCGGGTCGCGGCGTCAGCCGGCGGCCAGCACCTCGATCTCGAAGACGCGGGCCACGTCCGTCTCGGACGCCGACGGGTCGGTGACGACCAGGCGGACCTGGTCGGCCGTCACGCCGGTGGCGGGGAGGGTGACGACCCCGGCCGTGCTGCCGGTGACCGCGCCCACCTGCACCCAGCCGCCCGTGGTGTGCAGCTCGACGGAGAAGTCGCGCAGCACGGCCGAGGCGGGGTCGACGGCGGCGCGGTAGCCGCTGTGCACCCGGACCGACGCCACCGGGGCGGCGTCGTCCCAGGCGACGGTGAGGGTGGGCGTCGCGTCGTCCGCTGCGGAGATCCAGCGGCTGTCGTCGGTGAGCCGGCCGTCCACGGCCTTCTCCCCGCCCGTGTCGGCGCGCAGCGCCGACGACGCGGTGACGGTGCCGCCGAGCGCCAGGTTGCCGGTGGGCTCCGGGGTCCCCGGGTCGCCGCCGTCGTCGTCGCGGACCCCCGCGACGACGTCCGCGAGCGGGCTGCCGACCAGCGGACCGCCCGTGCGGGGCACGCGGGCGTGGAACAGCGTGCCCGACGTCGGGCCCGACTCGGCGGCGCTCACGTACAGGACGTCCGTGCCCGACGAGGGGCCGGTGCGGATCGTGCGTGCGGCGAGGCGCTGCTGGCCCACCTGCACGTCGCCGAGCCCGGCGAACTGCCAGGTCCCGCCGTCGAGCCCGCGCTCCGCGCGGACCACCTGCGTGCGGACCTGCCCGGCGACCGTGCCCTGCACGACCGCGTACGCGCGGGTGGTGCCCGCCGCGGACGTGGCGTCGAGCGCGGCCACGGTGTCGGTCCCGGCGCCCAGGTCGTCGGCGTCGACGACGGTCTCCCGCTGCCAGGCGGCGCCGTCCCACCGCGCGAAGCGCACGTCGAAGCGGTCCGGCGTGCCGTCGGCCTTCGCCGCGGCGTAGCGGTAGACGACGCCCGCGAGCGTGTCGCCGTGCACGGCCAGCTTGGCCGTCTGCACGGTGGGGCCGTCGGTCTGGAGCGACTCGCCGTCGGCGAACGGCTGGTAGACGACGGCGCCGCCCGCGGACGGGGCGATCGGCGTGCTCAGGGGGCTCCCCGCGGCGTCGTGCCACGAGTCGTCCTTCGGGTCGTAGACCGCGTACGAGCCGAGGTGCCGGTACGGGCCCGCGGCCCAGCGGTGCCACTCCCACAGCACGTGCAGGCGGCCGTCCGTGCCGACCTCGAGGTCGTCCGGGTAGACCGACGCGCCCACGCCCGAGGCGAAGACCGCCACCCGGGACCACGTGCCCGTGGCCGTGTCGAAGCGGTACAGGCGCCCGTCCCGCACCGTGGCCTCGTCGCGCCCGCCGCGCACCATGACGTAGGCGTCACCGTCGGTGCCGCGCGCGGTGACCGGGTACGTCATCGGCACGCCCTGGTCGGGCAGGTCCGCGCTCGCGTCGACCAGCGACGTGATGTCGCCGGGCGTCGTGGAGCGGTAGTACTGCCACGGCACGTGGTGCATCGACACGAACGCGTGGATCGTGCCCTCGCCGTCCACGACGATCGACGGCTGGTCGTGCCCGCTGTCGTCGAGGAACGTCGCGCACGCCCCGTCGTCGGCGCGCAGGCAGCCGGCGGTCCACCCGCCGTCGGGACCCTGCGCGGCGATGTGCACCTCGTGGCGGGCCGGGTCCGCGGCGGGCGAGTCGAACGCCATGTAGGTCACGCCGTCGACCACGTCGAGCGGCGTCCACCAGCCCGCGTTGTTGGAGCGGTCCACCGGGAACGGCAGCTGCTCCACGGTCTCGGTGTGCTTGCCGGGGGTGGCCGGGGCCGCCAGGGCGGCCGCGGCGGGGACGGTGGCGGCGGCCACCGCGGCCGCCGCGAGGGCGGCCGCGGCGGTGCGCAGCCTCGGGGTGGGACGTCGTCGCATGGTTCCTCCTCGAACCGTGGTCGTGACTCCGGGATGGGTGGGGGCGAGCGGGGTTGGTACGGGCGGGAGCGTCAGCCGACGAGCTTCTGCGCGGCCTCGCCGGCCTTCTGCATGGCCTTCTTCGGGTCGGTCTTGCCGACGAGCACGGCCTGCACCTGCTCGGCGATCACGGTCTCGATCTGCGAGTACGCGGTGAACGCCCAGAACGGGTTGGACGAGGCGGTCGCCGTGATGCGCTCGCTGAACAGCGACCCGAACGTGTCGGACGCGACGACGTCCGACTGCTGCGCCTCGGTGATCACGGGCGGCAGGCCGCGCACCTCGTAGTCCGCCAGCACGGTGTCCAGGTCGGACGTCGCGAACTGCGCGAAGTCGGCGGCGGTGGCCGCGCCCTCGCCGTCGACGACGGCGATCGCGCCGCCCCACACCAGGGCGCGGGGGGTGTCGCCGGCCTTGAGCACGGGGCGCGAGACGGGGTTGAGCTTGCTGCCGAGGTCCTTGTCGGGGGACTCCTCGGTGATCGCGTTGCGGCCGACGGGGGCGTCGTCCAGGATCGCGGCGCGGCCCTGCGCGAACAGCGAGCGGGCGTCGAAGCGGTCGACGTCGGCCGCGATGAGCTTCTGGTCGTACAGGCTCTTGTACCAGGTCACGGCCTCGACGGAGGCGTCGTCGCCGATGGTGACGGTGTCGCCGTCGACGAGCGGGCTGCCGAAGGTCTGCATCCAGATGAGGATGTCCTTGAGCTGGGCCGCCTTGGTGGACGCGGCGTAGGGGATGAGCCCGCCGCCGAGGCCCTTGAGGGCCTTGAGCGTCTTCTCGAACTCGTCGATCGTCGTCGGGAACGCGTCGTCGGCGACCCCGACCTTCTGCAGCAGCTCCGCGTTGGTGATGAGGCCGATGGCGCCGATCGTCCAGGGCAGGCCGTACTGCACGCCGTCGAACTGGGCGGCCGACAGCGCGGCGTCGGTGTACCCGCGGCCCTCCGTCAGCGCCGACAGGTCCTGCAGCTTGCCCATCGCGGCGAGCGAGCCGAGCCACGCGACGTCCACGTGGGCGGCGCCGGTGAACTGGCCGCCCTTCACCTGCAGGGTGAGCTGGTTGATGTACTCGTTGTAGGGGAACGAGACGTCCTTGACGGTGACGCCGGCCTTGTCCTGGTAGGCCTTGACGATCGCCTCGAGGGCGGGCGCCGCGGCCTCCTCGGTGAAGGACCAGGAGGAGAACGCGAAGTCGGTCTTGGCGCCGCCGGTGGCGGCGGCCGAGGCGGCGCCGCCGGCCGACGAGCCGGCGGACGGCGCGCACGCGGCGAGGGCGGCGGTGCCGGCGCCGAGACCGAGCAGCTGGAGCATGCGGCGGCGGGAGACGGCCGACTGCATCAGGGGGTTCGTGGACATGGGGATCCTCCGCATCGAGGGTCGTTCGGGGTGGGGAAGGGGATGGAGCTCGAGGGGGCCGGTCAGCCCTTGACGGCGCCGGCGGTGAGGCCGCCGACCAGGTACTTCTGCAGGGCGATGAACGCGATCGCGACGGGGAGCGACACGACGAGCGACGCCGCCATGAGCTCGGGCCACGCCGTGGAGGCCTCGCCGATGAAGGTGTTCACCAGGCCGGGCGGCAGGGTCTGCTTCTCCGGGCCCGCGAGGGTGAGGGCGAAGACGAAGTCGTTCCAGCCGCGGACGAAGGCGAACAGCCCGGCCGCGATCAGCCCGGGCGCCGCGAGCGGCAGCACGATCGAGTGGATGATCCGCAGGCGCGAGGCGCCGTCGACGCGGGCCGCCTCGATGAGCTCGTCCGGGATGGTGTCGAAGAAGCCCTTGAGCATCCACACGCAGAGCGGCAGCGTGAACGTGGTGAAGCTCAGCACCAGCGCGGTGTACGTGTTGAGCAGGTTGTACGCGCTGAAGACGCTGTAGAGGGTGACCAGCAGCAGCGCCTGCGGGAACATCTGCGACGCGAGCACCAGGTACATCAGCGAGCGGCGGCCGCGGTAGCGGAACTTGGAGAACGAGTACCCCATGTACGCCGAGACCAGCACCGACAGCAGCGCCGTGATCACGGAGACGATCACGCTGTTGCGCAGGTAGCCGAACAGCTGGTCGTTGGAGGCGAGCGACGCGAACGCGTCCAGGGTCGGCGCGGCCGGGAAGAACCGCGGCGGGTACGCGAAGACCTGGTCGCGCGGCGTGAGCGAGGTCGCCAGCAGCCAGTAGACGGGCAGGAGGCCGAAGCCGCCGCACACGACCACGGTGGCCCAGGCGGCGATCCGGACGCCGGGCCGCTCGGAGCGCAGGGCGCTGCGACGGCGGCGCCGCGGCGGGTGCGGTGCGGCGGCCGGGGCCGGCGCGGAGGAGGGCGGGGTGGGCGCGGCGGGGAGCTGCGTCGTCGCGCTCATCGCTCCTCTCCCTTCTCCGAGAAGCGGACGTACACGACGACGAGCGCCATGAGCAGGATCATCCACAGGAGGCCGAGCGCGCCGGCCCTGCCGAGGTCGAAGCCCTGGAAGGCGGTCTCGTACACCGCGGTGGCGAACGTCTGGGTGGCGCCCGCGGGGCCGCCGCCGGTGAGGACGTAGATGATGTCGAAGTGCTGGAAGTTCCAGATGAACTCCAGCAGCACCACGAGGCCGACGATGCCCTTGAGGTGCGGCAGCGTGATGGCGAAGAACCGGCGGACCGTGCCGGCGCCGTCCATCTCGGCGGCCTCGTGCAGCTCGACCGGCACCGTCTGCAGGCCCGCGAGCAGCATGACCATCATCCAGGGGAACGACTGCCAGGTCTTCGCCAGCACGACGGCGCCCATGGCGGTGCCGGGCTGGGCCAGCCAGGCCTGCGGGTCGTCGATCAGGCCGATCGACTGCAGCAGCGCGTTCATCACGCCGTAGTTGGCGTTGAAGATCCACATCCACAGGAACGACACGACGACGCCGGGCACGAGCCAGGGGATGAGCATGAGGCCGCGCAGCACCTTGGCCCCGCGGATCTTGGTGTTCAGCGCCAGCGCGAGGGCGAACCCGACGACGAACGGCAGGATCGTCGTGCCGAGCGTGAAGACCAGCGTCTGGCGCAGCAGGCGCAGGAAGTCGCCCTGCAGCACGTCGACGATGTTCTGCAGCCCGACGAACGTCCGTCCGGGCAGCACGAGGCTCTGCTCGAAGAAGGCCGTGACGAGCGCCGCGACCAGCGGGTACAGCACGACGCCCGCGAGCAGGGCGACGCCCGGCAGCAGCAGCAGGACGGCGAACTGCCCGTCGCTGAGCCGACGCGGTGGCGTCTGTGACTTTCTGTGTTCAAGAGTGTGAGTTTGTGAACTCGACATGTCCACGTCCCTGTGGGTCAACCTCGGCAACGAGGGTGATGATCTGGTGTCCGCGACACACTCTGGCGGAACTTGGCCGATCTGGTCAAACCCCTGCGGTTGCGGTGCGATAACGAAACGAACTCAAAGATCACAAGAACAAACACAACGGTTCACGAATCGCACACGACGAAGGCCGCCGAGCCCGACGGGGAGTCGGGCTCGGCGGCCTCGTGGAGGAAGGGCCGCGGGTGGTGGGCCCGCCGGCCTGCCGGTCTCAGCGCGGTCGCAGGGGCGGCACGGTCCAGGTGCCGTCGAGGACCTCGGGGCGCGGGCGGTAGAGGCGCACCAGGTAGTTCCAGCCCTCGGGGACGGGGACCGTGTTCGGCTCGTCGCCGACGTCGCCCTCCGCGGCGAACCGTACGGTGACCCCGCCGTCCTCGTCCGGCACGGCGGTGACGCTGTTGACGCTGTAGCGGTCCAGCGCGTTGGGCGCGAAGAAGCCGCGGGCGTCGTAGACGCTGACGGACCAGAAGGCGTCCACCGGGACGTCCTTCATCGTCAGCGCGAACCGACCCGGCGGGAGCTGGGGGTCGACGCCGACGTACGACGCCTCCGAGGAGGGCAGCCCGCCCCAGCCTGCCGCCGTCCCGATGAGGTGGTGCACGGGCCGGACCTCCGCGCGCGTGCCGAACATGTGGTCGAAGCCGCGCAGGCCCGAGGCGAGCGACAGGAGCGCGGTGCGGGTCGCGTCCAGGCTGGCGACGTCGTAGTCGGGGGAGACGAACGGCTCGGCCGACGCCGCCGTGAGCGACACGGCGTCCTGCACGGCGGCGACCGCGTCGAGGTCGGCGGGGTCGTCGGGGTCCACCAGCGTCCGCACCGCGACGAGCGCGTACCGGGTCCCGACCGTGGCGGCGTCGAGCGGGTGCTCGCCCGGGTCGTGCAGGATCGTGCTCACCAGGTGGTCGTTGTCCACGACCATCGCGGACAGGTACCGGTCCCCGGCGTCGGGAAGATCGAGGGTCGCGCCACCGGCGAGGTCGACCACCGCGAAGCTGTACAGCGTGTCGCGGTTCAGCCGGATCACGGTCTGCGCGTCGACGGAGGCCGGCGCGCGGTTGTGCCGGAACCGGTTGACCCCTCCGGAGTCACGCTGCAGGTCCGCGAACATGCGGTCGGTCTCGGCGCGGACGAAGGAGTCGACGTCGACGTGCTGGCCCATGGCACTCCCTGGGGTCGGGCCCGCAGGGTGCGGGCGGCGGCAGGGGAAGCGAAGCACGGGCCGCGCGACCGGGCGAGCCGAACGGGCGACCTCGGCCCGCCCGCGTCAGTCCACGGCCTCCACGAGCAGCACCAGTGACGACCCGGGTGCGGACTCGGGCGTCTGCAGGCCGGCGACGGCGAGCGCGCGGCCGGTGAGCACCGCGCCGCGGGGCACGTCGTCGGGCCGCGCGGGCCGGGGCTGGGCGGTGACGCCGTCGGACGCCGTCGCGCCGTCCGCGGAGGGCAGGCCGAACCACGGCGGCACCGACCAGAGGCTGAAGGCCTCGCGGCTCAGCGGCAGGGGCGTGACGCGGTAGCGGCGCTCGGGGTCCAGGCCGCGCAGCGTGAAGCGGCCGGGCGGCGCGGACGCCGGGCGGACGAGGGTCGCGAGCTGGAACACGGCGCGGGAGCGGTCGGCAGCGACGACGCCCCACACCTGCGGGTCGTCCGGGCCGGGGGAGTCCTGGCGTACGAGGGTGCCGGTGTGCAGCAGCCCGCGCTCGGCCTTGTAGAGCTCGACCCAGCCGGCCAGGTCGGCGAGCTGCTCGGGCGTCGAGCGCGTGAGGTCCCACTCGATCCCGAAGTGGCCGAACAGGGCCGTCGCCGCGCGGAAGGCGAGGGTGTGCGCGCGGTGGGTCTGGTGGCTGACGTCCGCCGCGACGTGCGCCCCCAGGTACTCCAGCGGCAGCAGCTGCGCCGTCCACGGCTGCATCTGCTGCCGCTCCAGCGGGTCGGTGCAGTCCGACACCCAGACGCGCTGCGTGTGCTCGGCGACGCCCAGGTCGACGCGGCCGCCGCCCGACGAGCAGGACTCGATCTCCAGCCCCGGGTGCCGCCGCCGCAGCTCGGCCATGATCCCGTAGGCGGCGAGCGTCTGGGCGTGCACGACCGGCCGCCCGTCCCGCCCGGAGCCCGGGTCGACGAGGTCGCGGTTGTGGTCCCACTTCACGTAGTCGACGCCGTGCTCGCCGATGACGGAGCTCATCCGGTCCAGCACGAAGGCGGCGGCGTCCGGGTTCGACAGGTCGAGCACGTGCTGGTGCCGCGACGGCACCGGGACGCGGCCGCCGGCGCCCATGACCCACTCCGGGTGGGCGCGCGCGAGGTCGCTGTCGAGGTTGACCATCTCCGGCTCGAACCACAGCCCGAACTCCATGCCGAGGCCGTGCACGTGGTCGGCGACCGGGCCCAGCCCGTCGGGCCACACCTCCTCGTCGACGTACCAGTCGCCCAGGCCGCGGGTGTCGTCGCGGCGTCCGCGGAACCAGCCGTCGTCGAGCACGTACCGCTCCACACCGAGCTCCGCCGCGGCGTCGGCCAGCGCGGTGAGCCGCTCGAGGTCGTGGTCGAAGTACACGGCCTCCCACACGTTGAGCGTCACGGGCCGCGGGGTGCGCGGGTGCGCGGTGCGGCGGCGCAGCATCCGGTGCAGCCGCGCGGCCTGCGCGTCCAGGCCGTGGCCGTGCACGCCGTACACCCACGGGGTCTCGTACTCCTCGCCCGCCGCGAGCGTCACCTCGCCGGGCAGCAGCAGCTCCCCGCCGCCCAGCACCTGGTCGCCGGTGGGCAGCCGCTCCGCCCAGTGCCGGTGGTTGCCCGACCAGCCCACGTGCAGGCCCCACACCTCGCCGTGCCCGAAGCCGAACCCCGGCACCCCCGCGGTCAGCACGGTGGCCGCGTCGAAGCCCGTGCGGCCGCGGCGGCCCTCGCGCAGGTGCGTCCCCACCGTGAGGTCGTGCCGCTGCGGCACGCGCTCCTTGCCCCACCGGCCGGTAAGGTCGAGCACCTCGCGCGCCCGCGGCGGCACGGGCAGGACGACGGCGAGCTCGTGCAGCCGGTACGGGGCGCCGTCGTTGCGCAGCGTGGCGCGGGCACGGAGAACGCCGTCGGGCGTGAGCTCGACGTCGAGGACGAGCGCGAGCCGCGCGGTCGCGTCGGTCGCCTCGACCCGCAGCGCCCCCGCTCCGCCTTCCGTGAGGCCGCCGGCCAGCGTCGCGCCGCACAGCGTCGCGACGGTCGTCGTGAAGCGCGGCGACCAGGCGTCGCCCTCGCGCTCGCCCACGATCCCCGGGCGGCCGAGCCAGCCCGTGCGAGGCTCCGGCACGAGCGCCAGCCGCGTCGGCTCGTCCGGCCCGCTGTTCACCAGCGGGGCCGTCGCGGCCAGGACGACCGCGGCCGCGTCGTCGGCGCCCAGCGGGCCGAGGTCGTCGCCCCAGTGGACGACGGCGGGCAGCTCGCCGCCACGGGCGTCGATCAGCACGCTGACGCCGTCCGCGCGCAGGTGGACGAGGGCGTCGACG
This sequence comes from Isoptericola sp. NPDC057653, assembly GCF_042799955.1. Classification (NCBI taxonomy): domain Bacteria; kingdom Bacillati; phylum Actinomycetota; class Actinomycetes; order Micrococcales; family Promicromonosporaceae; genus Isoptericola; species Isoptericola sp. NPDC057653. The sequence continues at coordinate 907,131 of NZ_JBHVHP010000001.1, forward strand.
GCGGGCAGGACGGGGTCGGCGGTGACGGTCACGGCCAGAGCCTGCCACCTCTGGGCCGTGGGATCGGTCAACCGTGCGAGATCGGTCAGGATCACGACCGATCCCGCGCCTGTGGACCGGACTCGCTCCGCCGGGCCGGTCAGGCGGCGGCGCGCCGCACCACCCGCAGCCGCCAGCCCACCGCGGCCGCGAGCAGCGCGACGGCGAGCCAGGCGAGCCCGTGCAGGAGCGCGTCGTGCGCCTTGGTGAGGATGTCGAGGGCGTAGGCGGCGTCGCCGGGGCCGTCGAACATCGTCGAGACGTACCAGCGGTTGCCCCAGCGGAACGCGTCGGCGACCGCGAGGCACGCGGCCACGACGGCCACCGCCCGGAAGAGTCCACGACCTCGGCGACTGCGCACGGCGTCCACCCTAGGGCCGCGGGGCTCGGCGGTCAGGGCTCCGGGACCGCCGCGACCGCCTCGACCTCCACGAGCGCGCCGGGCCGGGCCGGGGCGACGGCGAGGACCGTCACGGCGGTGCGCGCCTGCCAGACCCGGCCGGACGCGGCGTAGGCCTCGTTCGGGTCGATCGTGGGGTCGAGGTAGATCGTCAGCTTCGCGACGTGCTCCACGTCGGTGCCCGCCTCGGTGAGCACGGCGATCACGTTGTGCAGCGCCTGCTCGGTCTGGGGGCCGAGGCCGCCGTCCACGAGGGCGCCGTCCGGGCCGGTGCCGTTCTGCCCGCCCACGTACAGCGTGCGCCCGGCGGGCAGGATCATGCCCCACGCGAACGCGGGGTTCTGGTGCAGCTCGGGCGGGTTGACGGGCGTCGGCGTCGACTGCGCGGCCATGGAGCGTCCCTTCGTCGAGGTGTCCATCGATCCTCGCGCGCGCCACCGACACCTGCGCGACGTCGTACGTCGTGGCTCGTCCACCGGTTGCGGCGCGGCCGTGCCCGGGGAGACTCGCTGACCATGGACAACTGGGACTACGACCAGCTCGCGGACGACTACGGCTGGCTGTTCGGCACGGCCGCGCTCGTCGTCTACCTCGCGATCGCCGTGCTCTTCCTCGTCGCGTACATCCGGATCATCCAGAAGGCGGGCTACTCCGGCTGGTGGGTGCTCGTGGGCATCGTGCCGATCCTCAACGTGGTGATGTTCCTCGTCTTCGCGTTCGCGCGCTGGCCGGTGCTGCGGGAGCGGGACGCGCTGCGGGTGGGCCAGGCGTACCCGCGCTGACCTGCGGGGGCGGCGGCGGGCCCGGACGGCTTTGGAGGAACCCTCCAAAATGGGCGGGGGGACATTGGTAGCGCCGCTGGGGGGTGCGCCCCATGGACGGCAACCTACGCTGGCGTAGGCTACGAAGGCGTAGGTTCCGGTGGGTCCACCGCCGGAACCTCGTCCGTGCCGGAGCAGCCCGCCCCGCCCGGGGCCGCCAGCGAAGGAGAACGCGTGCCGCAGCCCACCACCGGCGAGCCCGACGTCGTGCCCGCCGACGTCCATCCCCTCGTCCAGCTCGTCTCGCCCACCGGCGAGCGTGTCGTCGAACCCGACAACGCGACCTACCGCTCGCGTGTCGACCACCTCACCTCCGAGGATCTGCGCGCCCTGTACCGCGACATGGTGCTGACGCGACGGTTCGACGACGAGGCCACGGCCCTGCAGCGCCAGGGCGAGCTCGCGCTGTACGCGCAGGGCCGTGGCCAGGAGGCAGCCCAGGTCGGGTCGGCGTACGCCCTGTCGCCGCAGGACTACGTGTTCCCCTCGTACCGGGAGCACGGGGTGCTGCAGGCGCGCGGCGTCGACCCGGTCGACCGCCTCCGCCTGTACCGCGGCGAGGACCACGGCGGCTGGGACCCGAACGAGCACAACGTGCACCTGTACACGCTCGTCATCGGCTCCCACGTGCTGCACGCCACCGGCTACGCCATGGGCGTGCAGCGCGACGGCGCGGTCGGCACCGGCGACGCGGCGCGCGACGCCGCCGTCGTCACCTACTTCGGCGACGGCGCCACCAGCCAGGGCGACGTGAGCGAGGCGCTCGTGTTCGCGGCCGTGAACAACGCGCCCGTCGTGTTCTTCCTGCAGAACAACCAGTGGGCCATCTCCGAGCCGACGTCGCGCCAGACGCGCTCGCCCCTGTACCAGCGCGGCGAGGGCTTCGGCATCCCCAGCGTCCGGGTGGACGGCAACGACGTGCTCGCCTGCTACGCCGTGACGGCGGAGGCGATCGAGCGCGCCCACTCCGGCGGCGGCCCGACGTTCGTCGAGGCGTACACGTACCGGATGGGCGCGCACACCACCTCCGACGACCCGACCCGGTACCGGTCCCGCGCCGAGGAGGACTACTGGGCCCGCCGCGACCCGATCGACCGCCTCGCCGCGCTGCTGCGCGCCGAGGACGCCTGGGACGACGACTGGGCGGCCGGCATCGACCGCGAGGCCGACGCGCTCGGCGAGCGGCTGCGCACGGAGGTCCGCGAGCTGGGCGCCCCGCCCACCGCGACGATGTTCGAGCACGTGTACGCCACCGAGCACGCGCAGGTCACCGCCGAGCGGGCGTGGTTCGAGCAGTACGAGAACGAGACGAGCGAGACGACGGGGGCCACCCGATGAGCGAGACCCTCACCTTCGCCCGCGCCATCACGGAGGGCCTGCGCTCCGCGCTCGAGTCCGACCCGAAGGTCCTCGTCATGGGCGAGGACGTGGGCCGCAACGGCGGCGTCTTCCGCGTCACCGACGGCCTGCAGAAGGACTTCGGCGAGGACCGCGTGGTGGACACGCCGCTGGCGGAGTCCGGCATCGTCGGCACCGCGATCGGCATGGCGCTGCGCGGCTACCGGCCCGTGTGCGAGATCCAGTTCGACGGCTTCGTCTTCCCGGCCTACGACCAGATCACGACGCAGCTGGCCAAGATGCACTACCGGTCGCGCGGCCGGCTGCAGGTGCCCGTCGTCATCCGCATCCCCTACGGCGGCGGTATCGGCGCGGTGGAGCACCACTCGGAGAGCCCGGAGGCGCTGTTCGCGCACACGCCCGGCCTGCGCGTCGTGTCGCCGTCCACCCCGCAGGACGCCTACGACATGATCCGCGCCGCCGTCGCGTCGCCCGACCCGGTGCTCTTCTTCGAGCCCAAGGGCCGCTACTGGTCCAAGGGCGAGGTCACCACCAGCCCCTACCCGACGGCGCACGCCGCGGGGGCCGCGGACGTGCTCAACCGGGCGCACGTCGCCCGGCCGGGCACCGACGTCACGCTGGTCGCGTACGGGCCGACCGTCGCGACGGCGCTCAAGGCCGCCGACACCCTGGCGGCCGAGGGCACCAGCGCCGAGGTCGTCGACCTGCGCTCGATCTCGCCGCTCGACGTCACCGCCGTCGCCGAGTCCGTGCGCCGCACCGGACGCTGCGTCGTGGTGCACGAGGCCCCCACGTTCCTCGGCTCGGGCGCCGAGGTCGCGGCCCGCGTCAGCGAGGAGTGCTTCTACTCGCTGGAGGCCCCCGTCCTGCGGGTGGGCGGCTTCCACGCGCCGTACCCGGTCGCGAAGCTCGAGCACGAGTACCTGCCGAGCGTCGACCGCGTCGTGGACGCCGTCGACCGCGTCCTGGCCCACTGAGAGCAAGGCTGAGGAGAACGATGACGACCCAGCGCTTCCCGCTGCCCGACGTCGGCGAGGGCCTCACCGAGGCCGAGATCGTCGAGTGGCGCGTCGCCGTCGGCGACACCGTCACCGTCAACCAGGTGATCGTGGAGATCGAGAGCGCCAAGTCGCTCGTCGAGCTGCCGTCGCCGTGGGCCGGCACCGTCACGGCGCTGCTCGCGGAGGAGGGCACGACGGTCGACGTCGGCACGGCGATCATCGAGATCACCACCGACGCGCCGGCCGGTGCGCCGTCGGGCGGCGCGCCCGAAGCGCCTGCGGCGGCCGCCGGCGAGGCGTCGGGGGAGGGCTCCGGTTCCGTGCTCGTCGGGTACGGCACCGGCGACGGCGCGGGCGGTGGCCGACGTCGGCGCCGCGGTGCCGCCCCGGCCGCCGAGGTCGAGGCGAAGCGCCCGACGTCGACGTCCGGGACCTCGACCTCGAGCGCTCGCCTCGACGTCGACGCACCGGCGCCGGCACCGGCCCCTGCTCCGGCTCCGGCGCCCGCCCCGGCCGGGCCGGCGATCGAGAAGCCGATGGCGAGCGTGCCCGCGTCGTCCGCCGCGGGCGCGCAGAGCGCCCGCGTGCTGGCCAAGCCGCCGGTGCGCAAGCTCGCCAAGGACCTCGGCGTCGACCTCGCCTCCGTGCACCCCACGGGCCCGGGCGGGATCGTCACGCGGGAGGACGTCGTCGCGCACGCCGAGGGCGCCGCGCCGAAGGCCCTGGCCACCTACCCGGACGACGACCGGCCCTGGCTCGCGTCCGGCACGGTCAGCGGCGACGGCCGGCAGACGCGCGTCCCGGTGAAGTCGGTGCGCAAGCGCACGGCCGAGGCGATGGTGGCCAGCGCGTTCACCGCCCCGCACGTCACCGTCTTCCAGACCGTCGACGTCACCAAGACGATGAAGCTCGTCGCCTCGCTCAAGGAGGACCGCGACTTCGCCGACGTGCGCGTCACGCCGCTGCTCGTCGCGGCCAAGGCCGTGCTGCTCGCCGTGAACCGGCACCCGCAGATCAACGCGAGCTGGGACGAGGCGTCGCAGGAGATCGTCTACAAGCACTACGTGAACCTGGGGATCGCGGCCGCCACGCCGCGCGGGCTCGTCGTGCCGAACATCAAGGACGCCCACACCCTCGACCTGCTCGGCCTGGCGAAGGCGATCGCCACGCTGACGTCGACCGCTCGCGCCGGTCGCACGCAGCCCGCGGACATGGCGGACGGCTCGATCACGATCACCAACGTCGGCATCTTCGGGACGGACACCGGCACCCCGATCCTCAACCCGGGGGAGGCCGGCATCCTCGCGTTCGGCGCGATCCGGAAGCAGCCGTGGGTGCACAAGGGCAAGATCAAGGCCCGCTGGGTCACCCAGCTCGCCCTGTCCGTCGACCACCGGCTCGTGGACGGCGAGCTCGCCGCCCGCTACCTGGCCGACGTCGCGAAGGTGCTCGAGGACCCGGCCCGCGGGCTCGTCTGGGGCTGAGGGGTCCCGGACCACGACGAGATCGAGGTACCCGTCGCGAGATCGACCTCCTGAAGGTCGACCTCGCGACGGGTACCTCGATCTCGTGGTTCAGAGCGGCATGCCGACGTACTGGGTCTCCTGGTACTCGGCGATGCCCTCGAAGCCGCCCTCGCGGCCGGAGCCGGACTGCTTCATCCCGCCGAACGGCGCGGCGGCGTTGGAGATGACGCCCGCGTTGAGGCCCAGCAGGCCGAACTCGAGGCGCTCGGCGAACGCGAGCCCACGACGCACGTCGGCGGTGAAGACGTACGACGCCAGCCCGTACTCGGTGGAGTTGGCGAGCTCGGCGGCCTCGTCCTCGGTGCGGAAGGTGGCGACGGGGGCGACGGGGCCGAAGATCTCCTCCGTCATGCAGCGGGCGTCGGCGGGGACGTCGCGCAGCAGGGTGGCCGGGTAGAAGTGGCCGGGGCCGTCGGGGCGGGTGCCGCCGACGACGACCTGCGCGCCGCGGGCGACGGCGTCGTCCACGAGGGCGGCGACGGAGTCCACGGCCTTGGCCTCGACGAGCGGGCCGAGCGTCGTCCCGTCGTCCAGGCCGTTCCCGGCGACGACGGCGCGGAAGCGCTCGGCGAGCCGGGAGACGAACTCGTCGGCCACGGACTCGTGCACGTAGAACCGGTTGGCCGCGGTGCAGGCCTCGCCGCCGTTGCGGAGCTTGGCGGCCATGGCACCGTCGACGGCGGCGTCCAGGTCGGCGTCCTCGAAGACGACCAGCGGGGCGTTGCCGCCGAGCTCCATGGAGGTGCGCAGCACGTTCTCGGCGGCCGACCGCAGCAGCGACTGGCCCACCGGGGTGGACCCGGTGAACGACACCTTCCGCAGCCGCCGGTCGGCCATCAGCGGCTCGCTCACGGCCGCCGCGGAGGCCGAGGGCACCACGTTGAGCACGCCGTCCGGCAGGCCGGCCTCGACCATGAGCTGCGCGAACAGCAGCGACGTCAGCGGCGTGAGGCGGGCCGGCTTGAGCACCATGGTGCAGCCGGCGGCGACGGCGGGCGCCACCTTGCGGGTGGCCATCGCGAGCGGGAAGTTCCACGGCGTGATGAGCAGGCACGGGCCCACGGGGCGGCGCTGCACGAGCAGGCGGAGCGTCCCCTCCGGGCTGTGCGCGTACCGGCTGTCGTCGTGGGTGGCCTGCTCGGCGAACCAGCGCAGGAACTCGCCGCCGTAGGTCACCTCGCCGCGCGCCTCGGCCAGCGGCTTGCCCATCTCGAGCGTCATGAGCAGCGCGAGGTCCTCGCGACGCTCCTGCACGAGGGCGAACCCGCGGCGCAGGATCTCGGCGCGCTCGCGCGCCGGGGTCGCGCCCCAGGACGCCTGCGCGGCGGCGGCCGCGTCGAGGGCGGCGCGCGCGTCGTCGGCGGTCGCGGAGGCGACGCGCACCAGCGTCTCCTCGGTGGCCGGGTTCTCGACGGCGAACGTGCCGCCGTCCGTCGCGTCGCGCCAGGTACCGCCGATCAGCAGCCCCGTGGGCGTGGTGGCGAGGAGCTCGGCCGCCCGTGCGCGGGGTCCGGTCGTGGTCGGGGTTGTCGTCATCGGGGTCCACCGTCCTTCGGCTGTGCGGTCGCTGTGGTGCGGGAGGCGACGCGCGCGGCGAGCTGTTCCGTGCCGCGCGCGAGCAGGGTGACGTCGGCGCCGACGACGACGTACGAGGCGCCGGCGTCGAGGTAGCGGTCGGCCATGGCCGGGTCGAAGGCGTTGACGCCGACGGGCGTGCCCGCCGCGCGGCACGCGGCGATCGCGCCGAGCACGGCGTCGACGACCTCCGGGTGGTCCTGCTGCCCGAGGTGGCCGAGGGACGCGGCGAGGTCCGCGGGCCCGACCAGCACGGCGCCGACGCCGTCGGTCCCCGCGATGCCCGCGGCGTCCTCGATCGCGGCCCGGGTCTCGAGCTGCACGACCAGGGTGATGCCGTCGTCCGCGCCGCCCAGGTACCCGGGCACGCGGCTCCACCGCGAGGAGCGGGCGAGCGCGCTGCCGACGCCGCGCACCCCCGCGGGCGGGTAGCGCACGGCGCGGACGGCGGCCTCGGCCTCGGCGGTGGAGTCGACCATGGGCACCAGCACGTTGGTGGCGCCGAGGTCGAGCACCCGCTTGAGGCCGACGGGGTCGCCGGAGGGCACCCGCACCAGCGTGGCCACGGGGTACGCGGCCGTGGCCTGGAGCTGCGCGAGGACGGTGGTGAGGTCGTTCGGGCCGTGCTCGCCGTCGACCAGCACGACGTCCAGGCCGCTGCCGGCCAGGATCTCCGCGGCGACGGGGCTGCCCATCGACGACCACGCGCCGACGAGGGGGCGGCCCTCGTCCGCGGCCCCGGCGAGCAGGGCGGCGAGCGAGCGGTCGGTGGTCGGGTCGTCGGTCACACGAAGCGGCATGTCACGGCCCCCAGGCTTCCGTAGTCGGCGTGCACGGTGTCGCCGGGGTGCACCCACGTGGGGCGGGTGAACGACCCGGCGAGGACGGTCTCGCCCGCGGCGAGCGAGTCGCCGTGCGCGGCCAGCTTGTTCGCGAGCCAGGCGACGCCGGCGGCGGGGTGCCCGAGCACCCCGGCGGCCACGCCCGTCTCCTCGATGGTCTCGTTGCGGTACAGGAGGGCGGACACCCAGCGCAGGTCGACGTCGTCGACCCGGACGGGCCGCCCGCCCACCACCATGGCACCCATGGCGGCGTTGTCGCTGATCGTGTCGACGATGGTGCGGCCCGGCATCTCGACGCGCGCGTCGAGGATCTCCAGCGCCGGCACGACGCGGTCGGTGGCGCGCAGCACGTCGGTCACGGTGACGCCCGGGCCCGCCAGGGGCTCGGCAAGCACGAACGCGAGCTCCACCTCGACGCGCACGTTCGAGTACGCGGCGTGCTCCACGACGCCGCCGGACTCGAGCACCATGTCGTCGAAGATGACGCCGTAGTCCGGCTCCGTGATGCCGGTCGCGGCCTGCATGGCCTTCGACGTCAGGCCGATCTTGTGCCCGACGACGCGGCGCCCGCGCGCCTCGCCGCGCTCGCGCCAGGTGCGCTGCACGGCGTACGCGTCGGCCACCGTCATGCCCGGGTGCCGCGCGGTGAGCAGCGGCACGGGGGTGCGGGTGCGGTCCGCCTCGGCGAGCTCGTCCGCGATCGCGACGACGGCGTCGTCGTCGAGCGTGCGCTCGCCGTCGGGCGTCGCGCCCACCGGGGGAGTCACAGCGTCGCCCCCAGCTTGAAGCCCTGCACCCCGCCGTCGTCGTCCTTGCGGGTGTAGGAGAAGCCGTCGGCGCCGACCGTCACCTCCATCTCGGAGTCGTCGGTGCGGGCGACGACGGGCTGCGGGTCGCCGTCGAGGTCCAGCACCAGGGACGCCTCGGTGTACCAGCTCGGCACCACGGGGTTGCCCCACCAGTCGCGGCGCTGGTTGTCGTGCACGTCCCAGGTGACGACCGGGTTGTCCGGGTCGCCGGTGTAGTAGTCCTGCGTGTAGATCTCGACGCGGTGGCCGTCGGGGTCGCGCAGGTACAGGTAGAACGCGTTGGAGACGCCGTGGCGGCCGGGGCCCCGCTCGATGCAGTCGGAGCGGCGCAGCGCCCCGAGCTTGTCGCAGATGGCCAGGATGTTGTGCTTCTCGTGGGTCGAGAACGCGACGTGGTGCATGCGGGGGCCGTCGCCGCCCGTCATCGCCGTGTCGTGCACGGTGGGCTTGCGGCGCATCCACGCGGCGTAGACGGTGCCGGCGTCGTCCTGGATGTCCTCGGTGACGCGGAAGCCCAGGTCCTGCATGAACTTCACGGCCCGGGGCACGTCGGGCGTCACCTGGTTGAAATGGTCCAGGCGCACCAGCTCGCCGGGGGTGTGCAGGTCGTAGCGCCACGACAGCCGCTCCACGTGCTGCACGTCGTGGAAGAACTCGTACGGGAAGCCGAGCGGGTCGACCACGCGCACCGAGTCCCCGATGCCCTGGGTGAACCCGCCGGGCTCGCGCCGCACCTCGCAGCCGAGCTCGGTGTAGAAGGCGACGGCCCTGTCGAGGTCCTCCGGCGTGCGCACGCGGTAGGAGAACGCCGCGACCGCCGCGACCGCGCCCTTGCGGAGCACGAGGTTGTGGTGGATGAACTCCTCGGTGGACCGCAGGTAGACGCTCTCGTCGTCCTCCGCGGTGACGTACAGGCCGAGCACGTCGACGTAGAACTCGCGGGAGGCCGCGAGGTCCGTGACGACGAGCTCCATGTACGCGCAGCGCAGGATGTCGGGCGCGGGGCTCGACGGCGTCGCGATCGGGTTCTCCGCGTGGATCGGCGCCTCCTGGGAGACGTAGAAGCCCGAGGAGGTGAGGGTGCGGTCGTTCTTGTCGGTCATGTCAGCGTCCTTGCTCGTGTACCGAGTGCGTCAGTTCTTGCCGAAGGTGGGGTTGTGCACCTTGCCGAGGGTGATGTGCACGGCCTGCTGGTCGGTGTAGAAGTCGATGGAGCGGTAGCCGCCCTCGTGGCCGAGCCCCGACGCCTTGACGCCGCCGAACGGGGTGCGCAGGTCGCGCACGTTGTTCGAGTTCAGCCACACCATCCCGGCCTCGACGGCCTGGGAGAAGTTGTGGGCCCGCTTGAGGTCGTTCGTCCACACGTAGGCGGCCAGGCCGTACCTCACGCCGTTGGCGAGCTCGAGCGCCTCGGCCTCGGTGTCGAACGGGGTGATCGCGACGACGGGGCCGAAGATCTCCTCCTGGAAGATCCGGGCGTCGGGCTTCACGTCGGCGAAGACGGTGGGGGCCACGAAGTTGCCGGTCTCGAAGCCCTCGGGGCGGCCGCCGCCGGCGACGAGCCGGCCCTCGGACCTGCCGATCTCCACGTAGCCCATGACCTTCGCGAAGTGCTCCGGGTGCACGAGGGCGCCGACCTCGGTCTCCTTCTCGTGCGGGTAGCCGACGCGCACGCGCTTCGCCTGGGCGGCGTACCGCTCCACGAACTCGTCGTAGACGGGGCGCTCGACGAGGATGCGGCTCCCGGCGGTGCAGCGCTCGCCGTTGAGGGAGAAGACGCCGAAGATCGTCGCGTCGATCGCGGCGTCGAGGTCGGCGTCGGCGAACACGATCGCCGGGGACTTGCCGCCCAGCTCCATGGACAGGCCCTTGAGGTACGGGGCGGCGTTGCCGAAGATCAGCTGGCCGGTGCTGCTCTCGCCGGTGAAGGAGATGAGCGGGACGTCGGGGTGCTTCACCAGCGCGTCGCCGGCCTCCTCGCCGAGCCCGTTGACGAGGTTGAAGACGCCCTGCGGCAGGCCGGCCTCCTCGAAGATCCCCGCCCACAGCGACGCCGACAGCGGCGTGAACTCGGCGGGCTTGAGCACCACGGTGTTCCCGGTGGCGAGCGCGGGCGCGAGCTTCCACGACTCGAGCATGAACGGCGTGTTCCACGGCGTGATGAGCCCGGCGACGCCGATCGGCTTGCGGTTGACGTAGTTGATCTGGCGCCCGGGCACCTTGTAGGTGTCGTCGGCCTGCGCCACGATCAGGTCCGCGAAGAAGCGGAAGTTCTCGGCCGCGCGGCGGGCCTGGCCCAGCGCCTGCGTGATCGGCAGGCCGGAGTCGAAGGACTCCAGCTCGGCGAGGCGGGCGTCCCGGGACTCCACGAGGTCGGCGATCCGGTGCAGCACGCGCGAGCGCTCGCGGGGCAGCATCCGCGGCCACGGGCCCTCGGTGAAGGCGCGGCGGGCGGCGGCGACGGCGGCGTCGACGTCGGCCTTCTTGCCCGCGGCGGCCTGCAGGTACGTCTCGTTGGTGACGGGGTCCAGCACGTCGAACGTGGCGCCGTCGGCGGAGTCGACGAACCGGCCGTCGACGTAGTGCCGGATCGCGGCGGGCAGGTCGGCGGGGCGGTGGGACTGCTCGGTCATCACTTCTCCTGGGACTGGGAGTGCGGACGGTGGTCGGCCTGGTAGGCGAGCACGGCGTCGAGGGTGGCGGTGCGGTGGCGCCGGGCGGCGAGCTCGACGTCGGTGGCGGTGGCCGTGCCGGCCTGCAGGTCCGCGACGAGATCGAGGATCCGGTCGTGCTCGGCGACCGACTCGCGCGCCCGGCCGGGCACGAACGAGAACGAGGAGTCGCGCAGCACGGTCATGCGCCGCCACCCGCGGTGCACGAGGTCGAGCACGTGCGGGTTGGGGCACGGCTCGAACAGCACGGCGTGGAAGTCGAGGTTGAGCGCCGTGAAGCGGTGCGGGTCGAAGTCGGCGAGGCAGCCGCGCATCCGCTCGTTGACCTCGCGCGCGGTCGCGAGCTGCGCGGCGCTCAGGTGCGGGGCCGACAGCGCGGTGGCGAAGCCCTCCACCAGCGCCAGCGTCTCCATGGTGTGCTGGTACTCGGTCTCCTTGAGGAGGGCGACCTGGGCGCCGACGTTGCGCTCGAACGTCACCAGGCCCTCGGCCTCGAGGCGGCGGATCGCCTCGCGCACCGGCACCACGGACATGTCGAGCTCGCCGGCGAGCTGGGCCAGCACCAGCCGGTAGCCCGGCACGAACGTGCCGTCCTCGATCCGCTCGCGCAGGGACGCGTACGCCCGCTGCGACTTGCTCACGGTCACGGCGGTCATCGGGCGCCCGTCTCGCGCTCGTACCGCGCCCGCCACTCGGCGTCCATGGGGAACAGGCCGTCGACAGGGGCGCCGGCGGCGACCTGGGTCGCGACCCAGGCGTCGGCGGCCTCCTGGGCCTCGGCCTCGGCGAGCACCTCCTCGACGAGGGCGGGCGGGATGACGAGGACGCCGTCGCCGTCGCCCACCACGACGTCGCCCGGCTGGACGGCGGCGCCGCCGCAGGCGACGGTCACGTCCGTCTCCCACGGCACGTGCTTGCGCCCGAGGACGGACGGGTGCGGGCCCTGGGAGAACACGGGGATGCCGATCTCGGCCACGGCGTCGGCGTCGCGGACGCCGCCGTCGGTGACGACCGCCGCCGCTCCGCGCACGTGGGCGCGCAGGGCGAGCACGTCGCCCACGGTGCCGGTGCCGCGCTCGCCGCGCGCCTCGACCACGATCACCTCGCCCGGCCCGACGGCGTCGAACGCGCGCTTCTGCGCGTTGAAGCCGCCGCCGTGGGAGGCGAACAGGTCCGGGCGGAACGGGATCAGCCGCAGCGTGCGGGCGGTGCCCACGAACCGGTCGCCCGGGTGGTTGGCGTGCACGCCCTCGACGAAGACGTCGGTGTAGCCGCGCTTGCGCAGCGCGGCCGACAGCGTGGCGACGGCGACGCCTCCGAACCGGTCGCGCATCGCGTCGGTGAGGACGAACGCGGGCGCGGGCGCCTGGGTGCCCCAGGCCTCCGCCCGCTGCGTGTCGTCGACGGCGGGCCTCGACCCGAAGTCGCCGAAGGCGCGCGTGCCGGCGGTGACGGTGGTGACGAGGCGGCCGCTGGACGGGGCGCCGGGCGCGTCGGGGGCATCCACCTCGACCTCGACGACCTGCCCCGGCCCCACGACCGACGAGCCTGCCGGCGTGCCGGTGAGGACCACGTCGCCGGGCTCGAGCGTGAGGTGCTGGGAGAGGTCGGCGACGAGGCGGCCGAGGTCGAACAGCAGGGTGCCGGTCGAGTCGTCCTGGACCAGCTCGCCGTCCACCCAGGTGCGCACGCGCAGGCCGGCCGGGTCGACGTCGGCGGCGGGGATCCAGCGCGGGCCGAGCGGCGTGAAGCCGTCCCCGCCCTTGTTGCGCAGGTTGGAGCCCTTGTCGGCGGCGCGCAGGTCGTAGAGCCCGAAGTCGTTCGCCGCGGTGACGGCGTCGACGTGCGACCAGCCGTCGGCGGGGGAGACCCAGCGCGCGGCGGTGCCGATGCGGATCGCGACCTCGCCCTCGAAGGCGAGGAGCTCCGTGCCGAGCGGGCGCTCGATGGTGCCGCCGGTCGCGGCGAGCGACGAGGCGGGCTTGAGGAAGTAGGACGGCTGGCTCGGCGTCCGGCCCCGCTGCGCCGCGCGCGACGGGTAGTTGAGGTGGACGGCGATGATCTTGCCGGGCTTGGGCGGGTCGTCGGTGACCACGGGCACCCCACTATCAGGTCGAGGCTGTCATGTCGTATCTCGGATGATATACGATCCTGCGATCTGCACCACCCGCGGACTGACAGAGAGGTCTCCCGCCATGTCCACCACCGGGACCACCGGCACGGCTGCCGCCCCGACCACCGAGCGCCGCGAGCTCCGCCGCGTCGCGTTCGCGACCGTCATCGGTACCACCATCGAGTGGTACGACTTCTTCCTCTACGCCAGCGCCGCCGGGCTGGTGTTCGGCACGCTGTTCTTCGAGCCGGCCGGCAAGAGCGCGGCCACCCTGCTGTCGTTCGCGACCGTCGGGATCAGCTTCCTGTTCCGCCCCCTCGGCGCCTTCCTCGCCGGCCACTTCGGCGACAAGATCGGCCGCAAGGCGATGCTCGTCGTCACGCTCGTCCTCATGGGCGGCGCCACCACCCTCATCGGCCTGCTGCCCACCTACGACACGATCGGCATCGCCGCCCCGGCGCTCCTCGTGCTGCTGCGCATCGTCCAGGGCCTGTCGACCGGCGGCGAGTGGGGCGGCGCCGTCCTCATGGCCGTCGAGCACGCGCCCGACGGCCGTCGCGGCCGCATGGGCGCGTTCCCGCAGATCGGCGTCCCGATCGGCCTGCTCCTCGCCTCCGGCGTGCTGGCGCTCATGACCGGCGTCATCTCCCCGGGCGACGCCTTCCTCCAGTGGGGCTGGCGCATCCCGTTCCTGCTGAGCGTGGTGCTGATCCTGGTCGGCATCGTCGTGCGGCGGTCGGTCGAGGAGAGCCCCGTCTTCCTCGAGATCGCGGAGAAGAAGGCGGCCGCGAAGACGCCGATCCTCACCCTCTTCCGCAAGCACTGGCTGCTGGTGCTGCTCGCCGCGCTCACCTTCGCCGGCAACAACGCCGCCGGCTACATGACCACCGGTGGGTACCTGCAGAACTACGCGACCACGCCGCTCGCCGACGGCGGCCTCGTCGGCATGGACCGCACGCCGGTGCTGCTCGCCGTCGCGGGCGCGTCCGTGGTCTGGCTGGCCTGCACGTTCGCGGCGGGCGCCGTCTCCGACCGCATCGGGCGCCGGAACACGTACATCATCGGCTGGGTCGCCTTCCTGGCCACGGTGTTCCTGCTGTTCCCGCTGGTGAACACGGGCAGCCCCTGGCTGCTGTTCGTCGGCGTCTCGCTCTTCGCGATCGGCAACGGCTTCACGTACGGGCAGCAGGCCGCGTACTTCGCGGAGCTCTTCCCGGCCTCGATCCGCTACTCCGGCGTGTCGATCACCTACGCGATCGGCGCCATCCTGGGCGGCGCGTTCGCCCCGACCATCGCGGCCTGGCTGGTGCAGCGCACCGGCACCGCGACGTCCGTCGCGTTCTACATCGCGGGCGTCATGGTGGTGGCGTTCGCCGCCACGCTGCTGCTGCGCGACCGCACCGGCATCCCGCTGGGGCCGGAGCACGAGGAGGAGCAGGCGGCCAGCCCGATCTACGGGGTCTCGCGCGCCTGACGCCTCACCCCCGTCGGGGGAGGATCAGGAGCGCGGCGTCGGCGCGTACGGTGTGCACCGGTGTGCACCGTCACGAGCGCGGAGGTCCTGATGACGAACGAGACCGGGCAGTCCGGACCGGCCGACCTCGTCGAGGTGCGGACCGTCGCCGGCCGGGTGCGTGGGCGCTGGCGTCCGGGCGCCGGGCCGGGGGCGCCCCGCTCCGCCGCCTTCCTGGGCATCCCGTTCGCCGAGCCGCCCGTGGGCGACCTGCGGTTCGCCGCCCCCGTGCCGCACGCCCCGTGGGACGGGGTGCGGGACGCCCTCGAGCACGGCGCCACCGCCCAGCGCGGCGACCCCGGCGTCACGCTCATCCCCGAGCCCAGCGTGCCGGGGGAGTCCACGCTCAACGTCAACGTGTTCACGCCCTCGCCCGAGCCCGCGTCTCCCGGCGCGGGCCTGCCGGTGCTCGTCTGGATCCACGGGGGCGGCTACTTCGCCGGGTCGCCCGCGAGCCCCTGGTACGACGGCCGCGCCTTCAACCGCGACGGCGTCGTCACGGTGTCGGTGTCGTACCGCCTCGGCTTCGACGGCTTCGGCCGGATCGAGGGCGCGCCGTCCAACCGCGGCGTGCGTGACTGGCTCCTCGCGCTGGAGTGGGTGCAGCAGAACGTCGCGGCCTTCGGCGGCGACCCGGCGCGCGTGACGGTCGCCGGGCAGTCGGCGGGAGGCGGCGCGGTGCTCACCATGCTCGGCATGGAGCGCGCGCAGCACCTCTTCCACGGGGTCTACGCGCTCTCCGGCGCGCTCGCCGACGTGTCCGACGAGCGCGCGCGGGCGCTCGCCGAGGACATCGCCCGGCGGGCCGGCGTCGCGCCGACGCGTGAGGGCTTCGCGTACGTCCCCGAGGAGCGGCTCCTCGCCCTCCAGAAGGAAGCCACCGACCTCGACCCCCGGCAGCTGGACACGGTGATCTCGCAGGGGCTGCCGCTCGGCCCCGCCGTCGACGGCGACCTCCTGCCGCGGCCCACCCGCGAGTCGCTGCGCGCCGGCGTCGGCGCGGACAAGCCCCTCGTGCTCGGCACCACGGACGACGAGTTCACGATGGCGCTCGCGGGCGCCGCGCGGACGCTGCGCTGGGTGCCGCGGTCGTTGCTGCTGTCCCGGCTGGGCGTGCCGGCCCGGGCGCGCCGCGCCTACCTGGACGCCAACGCGGACGTCGTCGCGCTCGGGAAGGTCCGGCTGGCGGGCCGCGTCGTCACCGACCGGATGTTCCGGACCGGTGCGCTGCGCGTCGCCGCCGACCGCGGGGGCGCGGCGACCTGGCTCTACCGGTTCGCGTGGCCGTCGGGCGCCTTCGGCTTCGCCGAGCACTGCCTCGACGTGCCGTTCTTCTTCGACTGCCTCGACGGGCCCGCGACGGAGCCGCTCGCCGGCCCGCACCCGCCGCAGGAGCTCGCCGACGCGGTCCACGCCGCGGCGGTGGCGTTCGTCGTCGACGGCGACCCCGGCTGGCCGCGTCACGACGACGCCGGGACCGCCCGCGTCTGGGACGTGCCGGTGCGTGACGAGCCGGACGCCTACGCCTCGGTGCGCCCCCTGCTCTGAGGGCCGGGCGCCGCCCGGGGTCAGCCGCCCAGGGCGTCGCGGACGGCGGCGGCGGACCGGGTGAGCCGGGCGGCCACCTGCTGGTGGTCCAGGGGGCTCGCGACGTGCACCACGGCGAGCGCGGCCGGCCCGCGGCCGCGCAGCGCGAGCGGCACGGCCACGGACTCGAGGCTGGGGATCACCTCGTCGTGGCTGGTCGCCCACCCGCGCCCGGCGGCCTCGGCGACGGTGGCGCGCAGCGTGGCCGGGATGCCGGCGGGCCAGTCGGCCTCCGGCACCAGCGTGAGGATCGCCTTGCCGGGGGCCCCGGCGGTGACGGCGTGCCGGGTGCCCGGGCGCTGCGCCACGGGTGCGACGGCGTGGCGCGGCTCGACGCTGACGAGCGTCACGCACTCGTCGTGGTCGAGGACGACGAGGAAGCACGTCATCCCCAGCTCGTTCGCGACGGCGGTGAGCTCCGGCAGCGCCTCGGCCTGCAGGTCGTGGGCGACCCCGGCGGCCAGCGCCGCCATCCGCGCGCCGAGGGCGACGTGCCCGTTCGCGTCACGCACCACCAGCCCGTGGTGCTCCAGGGTGCGCAGCAGCCGGTACGCGATCGACCGGTGCACGCCGAGCCGCCCGGCGACGTCGTCGATGGTGAGCGGCTCGCGGGCGTCGGCGAGGGTCTCGAGGATGCGGATCCCGCGGCTGAGGGTCTGCGACGGCGGGGGGCCGGCGTCGGGCATCGGCGTCCTTCCGGTGGGTTAGGCTGCATTCAATAGTAGAACGGCGTGTTCGAATATAGAACGGCGCCGCCGAGCGTGCAAGGCCCGACGCGGACGTCGGGGGCATCGACGACGATGAGGAGAGCTCGTGCAGTTCCACCACCACGGCTACGTGTCCGGCGACCCGCGGGTGCTGCCGCCCGCCGGCACCGGTGTGGACCGGCCCGACGACCTGCCCGACGAGGTCGACGTGCTCGTCGTCGGGTCCGGACCCGCGGGCATGCTGCTCGCCGCGCAGATGTCGCAGTACCCCGGGGTCACGACGCGCATCATCGAGAAGCGCGAGGGCCGGCTGGTGCTCGGCCAGGCGGACGGCATCCAGCCGCGCAGCGTCGAGACCTTCGACGCGTTCGGCTTCGCGGAGCGCATCGTCGCCGAGGCGTACAACATCGGCTGGATGAACTTCTGGGGCCCGGACCCCCGGAACCCGGAGCACATCGTGCGCACCACGCGCACCGAGGACTACGGCCTCAAGATCAGCGAGTACCCGCACCTCATCGTCAACCAGGCGCGCGTGCTCGACTACTTCGCCGAGGCCGCCGCGCACGGGCCGGCCCGCATCGTGCCCGACTACGGCGTCGAGTTCCTCGGCCTCACGGTGCACGACGGCGACGAGCACCCCGTCGAGGTTCGCGTGCGGCACGTCGCGGGCGACCGCGCCGGCGAGGAGCGCACCGTACGCGCCAGGTACGTCGCCGGGTGCGACGGCGCCCGCAGCGCGGTGCGCGAGGCGATCGGCCGCAAGCACGTCGGCGAGTTCGCGGCGCACGCCTGGGGCGTGATGGACGTGCTCGTCAACACCGACTTCCCCGACTGGCGCTCCAAGTGCGCCATCAACTCCGAGGCCGGGAACATCCTCCTCATCCCGCGCGAGGGCGGGTACCTCTGCCGCGTGTACGTGGACCTCGGCGAGGTCGCCGCGGACGACCACCACCGGGTGCGCACGACACCGATCGAGGAGATCGTCCGCCGGGCCAACGAGATCCTCACGCCGTACACGCTGGACGTGAAGGAGGTCGCCTGGCACAGCGTGTACGAGGTCGGCCACCGCGTCACCGACAAGTTCGACGACGTGCGCGACGGCGAGGAGCACCGCACCCCGCGCGTCTTCCTCACCGGCGACGCCTGCCACACCCACAGCGCCAAGGCGGGGCAGGGGATGAACGTGTCGATGCAGGACGGGTTCAACCTGGGCTGGAAGCTCGGGTCCGTGCTGACCGGCCTCAGCCCCGAGTCCCTCCTGGCCACCTACACCACCGAGCGGCAGCCCGTGGCGCAGCAGCTCATCGACTTCGACCGCGAGTGGTCGAGCCTCATGGCCCGCAAGCCCGAGGAGATCTCCGACCCGCAGGAGCTGGCCCACTACTACCTCGCGACGTCGGAGTTCCCCTCCGGGTTCATGACGCAGTACGGGCCGTCGTCGATCGTGGCCGGCGGCGCGCGGCAGGAGCTGGCGGCCGGCTTCCCGCTCGGCAAGCGGTTCAAGTCCGCCGAGGTGACGCGCGTGTGCGACGGCAACGCCGTGCACCTGGGCCACCACGCCAAGGCGGACGGCCGGTGGCGGGTCTACGCGTTCGCCGACGCCGCCGCCCCGGGGGCGGGGTCCGCGCTCGACGCGTGGGCGGCCTGGCTGGCGTCGCCGGAGTCCCCCGTGGCCCGGTGCACGCCGGACGGCGCCGACGTCGACGCCGTCCTCGACGTGAAGGTCGTCTACCAGCAGGCCTTCCAGGACGTGGACCTCGCGGAGGTCCCCGAGGTGTTCCGGCCGCAGACCGGACCCCTGGGGCTCACCGACTGGGAGAAGGTGTACGCCGCCGGGCCCACCGTCTGGACCGGGGACGACATCTTCGCCGAGCGAGAGCTCTCCCGCGACGGGGTGGTGGTCGTCGTGCGTCCCGACCAGTACGTGGCGCACGTGCTGCCGCTCGACGCCACCGACGAGCTCGCCGAGTTCTTCGCGGGGGTGTTCGTCGGCCGCTGACGCCGCCCCCGCTGGTACGTTCCGGGCCATGCTGATCCGTCATCGAGGAACCGCGCCCACCGTCGACCCGTCGGCGTACGTCGCGCCGACGGCGGTGCTGGTCGGCGACGTGCGCGTCGCCGCCGGGGCCCGGATCCTGCACGGCGCCGTCCTCACCGCGGAGGACGGCGCCGTCGTCGTCGGCCGCGACACCGTGGTCATGGAGCAGGCTCTCGTGCGCGGCCGCCGCGGCCACGACGCGCGGCTGGGCGACGCCGTGCTGGTGGGCCCGCACGCGCACGTCAACGGCAGCGTGGTCGAGGACGAGGCGTTCGTCGCGACCGGCGCCGCCCTGTTCCCGGGGAGCCGGGTCGGTGCCGGCGCGGAGGTGCGCATCCACGGCGTCGTGCACGTCAACACCGTCCTCCCGCCGGGCGCGGTCGTGCCGATCGGGTGGGTCGCCGTGGGCGACCCGGCCCGGATCCTGCCGCCCGGGAGCCACGACGAGATCTGGGCCGTGCAGCGCGAGCTCGACTTCCCGGGCACGGTCTACGGGACCGCGCGGGACACGCCGGCGCGCGAGACGATGCGCCGCCAGTCGGAGTTCTACGGCGCGCACCGGGACGACGAGGTCGTCGACCCGGGGTAGCCGTCGTCGTGCGCGCGGCCCCGACCCCTGCGAATACTGGGGCGGAGGCGTCGCCGACGACGCGCGCCAGGAAGGGGCCCTGCCATGGCCGACCTGATGATCGACTACATCACCTCGCTCGACGGGTTCGGCTCCGCCGAGGGGTGGCCGGGGCTGTGGGGCATGGGCGGCCCGGACTACTTCGCCTTCCTCGAGCGGGACGGCCGGCTGGAGTTCACCACCCTGCTGGGCGCCACGACGTACCGCCTCTTCGCCCAGTTCGCGGAGACGGGCGAGGAGGAGATGGCCGAGGTCACCGCGCGCCCCAAGGTCGTGTTCTCCCGGACGCTCACCGAGCCGCTGGAGTGGGCGAACACCACGCTCGTCCCGGGCGACGCCGTCGAGGCCGTGCGCGCGATGAAGCAGGAGGGCGTCCCGCTCCGGACGATCGGCAGCCCGGGCCTCGCCCGCTCGCTCCTCGTCGCCGGCCTGGTGGACCGGGTGCGCGTGGTCGTGTTCCCGGTGGTCAACGGCGCCACGGGCGGCGACCGCCTCTACGACGGCTGGCCCGACGTCCGGCTGGAGCTCCTCGACAGCCGCACCCTCGACGGCCGGCTGCAGCTGCTCGAGTACGCGCCGACCGTGCTGGACGGGCCGCCCGGGACGGGCTGAGCGACTACCGGGTGCGGCTCACCCGCAGGACCTCCTCCTGCCACGGGGCGACGACGGTCGAGGAGATGCGGCAGTCGAGCATGAGGAAGCGGCGCTGCCCGACGGGCTCGCGCGCCCACGTCCCGAGCCGGTCGAGGTCGTCCAGGGTGCGCACGACCACGCCCTCGGCGCCGACGGCCGCGGCGAGCGCGGCGAAGTCGGTCTCGGGGATGCGCATGGGCTCCTCGGCGAGGCCCTGGCGCCCGTAGACGTGCACCTCGGCGCCGTACACGGCGTCGTTCCAGACGACGGCGACGCCCCGACCGCCGGCGGTGCGGACCGCGGTCTCGAGGTCGGCGAGGGCCATGAGCCCGCCGCCGTCGCCGGTGGTGAGGACGACGGTCGCGTCGGGCAGGGCCGCGGCGGCGCCGGGCACGCTGGGGAACCCGAGGCCGATGGACTGGTAGGCGGTGCCGACCATCATCATGCGGTCGGGGGAGGCCACCGGCCAGTACATGTTGGCCCAGCCGATGAAGTGGCCGCCGTCGGAGACGACGACGCGGTCGGCGGGCAGCAGCGCGCCGATGCGGCTCGCGACGCCGCGGGGGTCGAGCCGGCCGTCGGCGGCGATCCCGTCCGCGGGGCCGGTGTCGTAGGTGCGGGCGGCCGCGACGCCCACGGAGTCGCGCCAGCCCGAGGGCACAGCGCCGAGGGAGCGCAGCTCGTCGAGCAGCGCGCGCGTCACGAGGGCGGCGTCCCCGCGGATGAACGAGCCGACGTGGCGGTGGGTCGCCGCCTCGGCGGTGTCCACCTGGACCACGCGGGTGCCGGGGGAGAAGAGGTCGCCGAACCGCATCGTGAACTGGTTGAGCGACGCGCCGACCACGACGGCGACGTCCGCCTCGCGCACCAGCGACATCGCCCCGTCGGCGCCGAAACCGCCGGCGACGCCGAGGTCGTACCGGCCGTCGGGGAACACGCCCCGGCCGAGCGCCGTCGACGCGGTGAGCGCGCCGGTCGCCGCGGCGAGCTCACCCAGCGCCTCCCCGGCGCCCGCGAGCCAGGCGCCGCGGCCGGCGAGCAGCAGCGGCCGCTCGGCACCCGCGAGGGCGCGCGCGAGGTCGGTGATCGCGGCGGCGTCGAACGGGCCCACGGGCGCGAGCGGCCCGGGCAGCGCCGGCTCGGGCGCCTCGGGGACGGGGCCGGCCTCGCGGGCGGCGACGTCGTAGGGGATCGCCAGGACGACGGGCACCCGGTAGGTCAGGGAGTGCTCGATCGCGATGACGGTGGTCGCGGCGGCGTCCGCGCGGCCGACGGTATAGGTGCGGGCGCCGACGGCGGCGGCCAGCGCGATCTGGTCGACGTCCCACGGGCGCGGGCCCGACGTCGGCTCGTCGCCGGTGAGCAGCACCAGGGGCACGCGCGCCTGCGCGGCCTCGGCCAGCGCCGTCAGCGTGTTCGTGAAGCCGGCGCCGTAGGTGGCGGTGGCGGCGGCGATGCGGCCCGACGCGCGGAAGTACGCGTCGGCCGCGACGACGCCGCCGGCCTCGTGCCGGACGGCGGTGAAGCGCGCGGACGTCGCGCGCTCGACGTCGTCGAGGAACCAGGCGTTGCCGTTGCCCATGACGCCGAAGACGTGGTCGACGTGCTGGGCGAGGGTACGGGCGACGTGGGCGGACACGGTGGGCACGGGGCCTCCAGGGAACAGTGACGGATGAGTGGTGCGGTCCGTATGTGTCCCGTGCGAGCCCGGCGCCGGTCGGTGGACGACTCCGACGACCGGGCTGCCGCGCGCCCCTTTTTCGAGCGCAGGCGGTGCGTGTCCGCCTCGACACCGGGGAGCATAGTCCAGCCCGGTGCCCACCGTGCGGCGTCAGCCCAGGTCGTCGAGGAACAGCTCCACCACCGGCACGGCGACGTCCGGCCGCACGGTGGGCAGGTGCAGCGTGAGGGTGCCCGCCGGCTGGCCGCCGGGGTTGGTGTTCCACGCCTTCTGGTCGGGGTCGGTGCGGGAGGTGCGCAGCTCGGAGCCGTCGTTCAGCAGCTGCGCGTACCGGACCCGGTCGGCCAGGCCGCGCAGGTGCACGTGCCCGAACGGCCAGGCGAACAGGTGCACGTACAGGCGGTCGCCGCGCTGGGTGAGCACGGCCCCGGGCGGCAGCCCGGGCGCGACGGCGGCGGCGAGGTCGGCGTCGGCCGGGCCCGCCCCGGTGATCGACCGACCGTGCAGG
This sequence comes from Isoptericola sp. NPDC057653, assembly GCF_042799955.1. Lineage (NCBI taxonomy): Bacteria > Bacillati > Actinomycetota > Actinomycetes > Micrococcales > Promicromonosporaceae > Isoptericola > Isoptericola sp. NPDC057653. The sequence goes on from NZ_JBHVHP010000001.1 coordinate 929,583, forward strand.
CGGGTCCACGCACCGAGCGCGGCCAGGGTCGTGGTGTCTCGGGCGGGGACGGCGCCGCGCCCGTCGGGCCCGATGTTGAGCAGCAGGTTGCCGCCCTTGGAGACCGTGTCGACGAGCATGCGCACCAGCAGGTCGGGGTCCTTGAACTTCGTGTTGTCGCGGTCGTAGCCCCAGCTGCCGTTGAGCGTCTGGCAGGCCTCCCAGACGACGAGCTCCCCGGCGGCGTCGCGCATCGGGGCGTCCGGCTGGTACTGCTCGGGGGTGACGAGGTCGCCGGGGATGCCGAGGCGGTCGTTCACCACGGCCTGCGGCTGCAGCTCGCGGACCAGGGCGAGCAGCTTCTCGGCCTCCCAGTCCTCGGGGTACTTGCCGCGCCAGCCGTCCTTGTCCTCGGCGAACGTGAAGTCGAAGAACACGTAGTCCACCGGCCCGTACCCGGTGAGCAGCTCCCGCACCTGGGCGTGCAGGTACTCGCGGTACCGGGCCATGTCGCGGCCCTCGTTGAGCGCGTGGGCGTCCGGGTCGTCCCGGCGGGGGTGCACGTGGTCCACGGTGAAGTCGGGGTGGTGCCAGTCGATGAGCGAGTGGTACAGCCCGAGGTGGAGGCCCTCCTCGCGGACCGCCTCGGCGAGCTCGGCCACGAGGTCGCGCCCGCGGGTGCGGGCGATGCTGTAGTCGCTGACGGCGGAGTCCCACAGCGCGAAGCCGTCGTGGTGCTTGGTGGTCAGCACCACGTACTTCATGCCGGCGTCCTTCGCGGCGCGGGCGATCGCGCGCGCGTCGAAGAGGTCCGGGTCGAACACCTCGGCGTAGCGTGCGTACTGCTCGGCGGTCTGCTTCTCGAAGCTCATCACCCACTCGTGCCGGGCGGCGGCGGAGTAGAGGCCGAAGTGCACGAAGAGGCCGAAGCGGGCCTCCGTGAACCAGGCCTGCTCGGGGCGCAGGGGCGGGGCGGCCGGGGTCATGCGGATCACTCCTCGTCGAGCGGGCGGTGCCGGTAGAGATATGACGTATCGGGCGTGCGCTCCGAGCCTATCGGCCGCACACGGGGGTAGCGCAAGGGGATCGACGGCCTATAGGTTGGATGAATTGCCCCAGGCCGAGGGAGTCCGGATGTCCGACGTCGTCGTCGACGCGCACCATCACCTGTGGGTCCGCGCGCGGACCCCGCAGCGCTGGATCGACCCCACGACCATGGCCGCGATCGACGCCGACTTCACGCCCGCCGACCTGCCCGCCGCCGCGCACGGGGTGGACGCCACCGTCGTCGTGCAGAGCGCCAGCACCTGGGCCGACACCGACGACCTGCTGGCCGTCGCCGCGTCGCCGGAGGGGCGCGCGGCGCGCGTCGCGGGTGTCGTCGGCTGGGCCGACCTGTTCGCCCCCGGCCTCGAGGACCGGCTGGTCGCGCTCCGCGAGGGCCCCGGCGGCGACCGCCTCGTCGGGATCCGCACGATGGTGCAGGCCGAGCCCGGCGCCGACTACCTGGACCGCCCCGACGTGCACGCCGGCATCGCCGCCGTCGGCGCCGCAGGGCTGCCCTTCGACCTCGTGGTGCGGGCCGACCAGCTCCCCTCGTGCGCGCGGCTGGCCGCCGCGCTGCCGGGCGTGCGGTTCGTGCTCGACCACCTCGCCAAGCCGCCGCTCGCCGCGCTGCCCGGCGCCGACGGGCGACCCGGCGACCCGGCCGCCCTCGACGCCTGGCGCCGCGACCTGGCCGCGCTCGCCGCCCGGCCGAACGTCGTCGCGAAGCTGTCCGGGCTGGTCACCGAGGCCCGCTGGGACTCGTGGACCACCGCCGACCTGCGGCCCGCCGTCGACCACGCGCTCGACGTCCTCGGCGCCGGCCGGCTGCTGCTCGGCAGCGACTGGCCCGTCTGCCTGCTCGCGTCCGGCTACGGCCGGTGGCTCGCCGCCGCCGACGAGCTGCTGGCCGGCCTCACCCCGGGCGAGCGCGCCGCCGTGCGCGGCGCGAACGCCGTCTCCGTCTACGGGCTCGACGTCGGGCCCGCCACCCTCCCCCGCACGAAGGAGCACCCGTGACCACCCCCACCGAGACCTTGCCGGAGTTCGCCGGCATCCGTGCCGTCGTGACAGGGGGCGCGTCGGGCATCGGCGCCGCCGTGGTGCGCGCGCTCCTGGCGCGCGGCGCGCGCGTGGCCGCGATCGACCGTACCCGCGACGGCGTGCCCGAGGGCGCGGGCGCGGAGGTCGCCGACGTCACCGACGACGTGGCCGTGCGCGCCGCCGTCGAGGCCGCGGCCGCCACGCTCGGCGGCATCGACGTCGTCGTGAACAACGCCGGGATCGGCGCCCAGGGCACGGTCGCGGACAACGACGACGCCGAGTGGCTGCGGGTGCTCGACGTCAACGTGCTCGGCATCGTGCGCGTGACGCGCGCGGCGCTGCCGCACCTGCGGGCCTCGGAGCACGCGGCCGTCGTGAACATGGCGTCGATCGCGTCGTGGTCGGGGCTGCCGCAGCGGGCGCTGTACTCCGCGAGCAAGGGGGCCGTGCAGGCCCTGACGCTCGCGATGGCGGCGGACCACGTGCGCGAGGGCATCCGCGTGACCTGCGTGAACCCCGGCACGGTCGACACCCCGTGGGTGGGCCGCCTGCTCGACTCCGCGGCCGACCCGGCCGCCGAGCGCGCCGCGCTGGAGGCCCGCCAGCCCACGGGGCGGCTCGTCAGCCCCGAGGCCGTGGCGCACGCCGTCTGCTACCTCGCCAGCCCGCTCGCGAGCTCCACCACGGGCACCGCGCTCGCCGTCGACGGCGGCATGCACGACCTGCGCGTGCGCCCGCCGGAGCAGGCGTGAGCGCCGCGCCGGCGGCGGGCGTGCTGCCGACCCGGGAGGTCCGCTCCACCGGGGTGCGCCTGACGAGCCTCGGGTACGGGGCGGCGCAGGCCGGCAACCTGTACCGGGCCACCACGGACGAGGAGACCGCCGAGGCGCTCGGCACGGCGTGGTCGGCCGGGGTGCGGTACGTCGACACGGCGCCGCACTACGGGCTCGGGCTCTCGGAGCGGCGCGTGGGCGCCGTGCTGCGCGACCTGCCGCGGGACGAGCTCGTGGTCTCGACGAAGGTCGGACGACTGCTGGTGCCCTCGCCCGAGACGGCCGACCGCCGGGACAGCGACATCTTCGACGTGCCCGCCGCCACCCGCCGGGAGTGGGACTTCTCCCGCGACGGCGTGCTGCGCTCGCTCGAGGCGAGCCTGGAGCGCACCGGCCTGGACCGGGTCGACGTCGTCTACCTGCACGACCCGGACGACCACGAGGAGCAGGCGTTCGCCGAGGCGGTCCCCGCGCTGCTGGAGCTGCGCGACCAGGGCGTCGTGGGCGCCGTGGGCGCGGGGATGAACCAGTCGGCGATGCTCGCCCGGTTCGTGCGCGAGACCGACGTGGACGTGGTGATGTGCGCCGGCCGGTTCACCCTGCTGGAGCAGCCCGCGCTGGCCGACCTGCTCCCGGCGGCCCTCGACCGGGGCGCCGCGGTGGTGGTGGCGGGCGTCTACAACTCGGGGCTGCTGGCCCGCGAGACCGTGCCCGACGACGCGACCTACGACTACGCGCAGGCCCCCGCCGCGCTGCTCGACCGCACCCGCGCCGTCGCGCGGGCGTGCGCCGACCACGGCGTCACGCTGCCGCAGGCGGCGGTGGCCTACGTGCGCACGCACCCGGCCGTCGCGAGCACCGTGGTGGGGCTCCGCACGGCGGACCAGGTGCGCCAGGCCGTGGACCGGCACACCGCCGTCGTGCCGCCCGAGCTGTGGACGGACCTCGTCGACCGGGGCCTGCTGGCCCCCGAGGCCCACCCCGACGCCTTCGCCTGACGCCCGGCCACCCCCGCCCGCCCGCATGGCGGGACGGATGTGACCGAGCGGCGACCCGGGCGCATGATCGATGCGCCCCCCAGAGAGAACTAGAGGACACCGATGCAGCTGCTCCGCCTGGGCCCGGTGGGCCAGGAGATCCCCGCCGTCACCCACGACGGCGTCACCTACGACCTGCGACCCGTGACCGCCGGCATCCCCGGCAGCCACGACGTCGACGGCGCGTTCCTCGCCGCCGACGGCATCGCCCGCACCCGGGCCGCGCTGGCGGCCGGCGAGCTCCCCGTGCTCGAGGGCGCGGACGCCCTGCGCGTGGGCGCGCCGATCGCGCGCCCCGCCGCAGTCGTGTGCGTGGGCCAGAACTACGCCGCGCACGCGCGGGAGTCGGGCGCGGAGCCCCCGCGCCTGCCGATCATCTTCTTCAAGCACCCCAACACGGTGGTCGGCCCCGACGACACGGTGCCGATCCCGCCCGGGTCGGACAAGGTCGACTGGGAGGTCGAGCTCGCGATCGTCGTCGGCAAGCAGGCCAGCTACCTGCCGTCCGTCGAGGCGGCCCGCGACCACGTCGCCGGGTACACCGTGGTGGACGACGTGAGCGAGCGGGCCTGGCAGCTCGACGACTCGCTCGGCCAGTGGTCGAAGGGCAAGTGCGGCCCCGCGTTCCTGCCCACCGGCCCCGCGCTGGTGCCCGCGGACGAGGTGGACCCCGCCGACCTGCGGCTGCGGTCGTTCGTCAACGGCGAGCCCCGCCAGGACTCGTCCACGACCGACATGATCTTCGACGTCGCGGCGATCGTGCACCACCTGTCGCAGTACATGACGCTCGAGGCGGGCGACCTGATCTGCACCGGCACCCCCGAGGGCGTCGCGCTGTCCGGCCGCTTCCCGTACCTCGCCGACGGCGACGTCGTCGAGGTCGAGATCGAGGGGCTCGGCCGCCAGCGCCACGCCTTCGCCTCCGCGCAGGTCCCGGCCGCGTCGTCGGTCCCCGCCTGACGTGCTGCGCTACGAGCTGCTGCACCCGGGCCTCGTCGCGGCGCTCGCCGCGGCGGGGCACGGGTCGCGCGTCCTGCTGGCCGACGCGAACTACCCGCACTCCACGGGCGCGCGGCCCGGCGCGGCGCGCGTGCACCTCAACCTGCGCCCCGGCCTGCTGACCGTGGACCAGGTGCTCGAGGTGCTCCTCGACGCCGTCCCGGTCGAGTCGGCGTCGGTCATGGTCCCCGGCGGGGTGGCGGGCGACGTCGTCGCCGCGGGCGAGGACATCCCCGCCCACACCGGCTACCGGGCGATGCTCGGGCCCGACGTCGGCTGGGACGAGCTGGACCGGTTCGCGTTCTACGACGCCGCCCGGTCCGACGACGTCGCCCTGCTCGTCGCCACCGGCGACCAGCGCGTGTACGCGAACCTGCTGCTCACCCTCGGGGTCCGCGCCCCGGAGGTGTAGCGCGCCGGGCCCGGTGGCGACGCCGTACCTCGGCCGCTACCGGGTCCGGTGCCGCAGACGCTCACGGGCGGTGCGTCCACGCCGCCCCGCGGCGACGACGCCGGTGGCCTTGGCCAGCCCGAACGGCGGCATGTCCGCGTAGAGGCTCTCGTGGCCGCCGGCGGGCACGGCGTACGTCTCGTGCCAGACCCCGACCGCGCCGGGGACGCGCCGGGCCTTGCGGTAGAAGGCGAGCCACGCCGGGCGGTGCCGGTGGTCGTCCGCGTTGGCGTAGCGGTAGATGTCCGCGACGCTGCGCCAGTACTGGACGACGGTGACCCCCCGGGTGCCCACCAGGGTGCGCGAGTGGAGGAGCCCCGAGGCGGGGTCGTCGTGGAGCTCCGCGAGCATCGGTCCCATGGCGGCCAGCGCCGGGACCCAGGCGTCGGGGCGCCAGGGCTTGTTGATCCGGGCGCCGATGAGGAAGACGGCGACGTCGTCCTCGTGCGCGTGCGTGGTCAGGGTGACCATGATGACTCCTTCGCATATTGGGGAGTCGAACTATCCAATATTGGATACTGCTACTCTCCAATGTCAAGAGGCGGAAGGGGTGCGGGATGCGGATCTCAGCGCTGGCCGACCGGACCGGGGTCGCGGTCGCGACGCTCAAGTACTACCTGCGGGAGGGGCTGCTGCACCCCGGCACGCCGACCTCGCGGACCCAGGCCGTGTACGACGACGAGCACGTGGAGCGGGTCCTCCTGGTGCGTGCGCTGATCGGGTCCGCGGGGCTGAGCCTGGCCGCCGTCCGCGAGGTGCTCGCGGTCCTCGACGACCCGCCCGGCTCGCGCCACGACCTGCTCGGCACCACCCAGCGGGCCCTGCTGCGGGAGGAGACGGGAGCCGGCGACGGCACAGGTGCGACACCCGCGGGCGAGGACGACGACGACCCCTGGACCGAGCAGGCGCTGGCGCTCGTCGCCGCCCAGGGATGGTTTCGCGACCCGATCCTGGTGCGGCGGCTCGCGAACCAGCTGCGCGCCGCCTCCGCCGCCGGGGTGGCGTGCGTCGACGAGCAGCTCGTCGCGCTGGCGGAGGCCGCCGACCTCATCGCGACGTCGGACCTGCGCACCGTGCCCGAGGACGCGGCCGGTGCGGCGCGCCAGGTGGTCGTCGGGACCCTGCTCACCGACCCGGTGATCCTCACGCTGCGGCGCTTCGCGCAGCAGCACGCGAGCGGGGGCGCCGCCGCCTCGGGCCGGGCGGGCGCCTCGCGCTGACGCGCGTCCACGACGAAAGAGCTGGGCGCCCGCGCGCCGCGATGCCAGGATCCTTCGTGTGGAGATGCCCGACCTGGCGCGTGCGACCGACGCCGCCATCGCGATCGCCGCGTCGCTGGGCCTGCCGGCCGACGACGCGATCGTGCTCCACAACTCCAACAAGCTCGCGCTGCGCCTGGAGCCGTGCGGGGTGATGGCGCGGGTCGCGCACGTGGGGGAGGAGGTCGCGGAGCTCGAGGTCGACGTCGCGCGACAGCTCGCCGACCGGGGGTCTCCCGTCGCAGCCCTGGCGCCGCCCCGGGACGGACCGGCGGTCCACGTCCGCGACGGGTTCGCGGTGACGCTGTGGGTGTACTACGAGCCGGCGGCGCCCGCCGTCGCGCCGGGCGCCTACGCCCGGGCGCTGGGGCGGCTGCACGCCGGGATGCGCGCCGTCGACGGGGCCTTTCCCCGGTTCACCGACCGGATCGCCGAGGCGGAACGGGTCGTCGCGGAGCCCGAGCTCTCCCCGGGGCTGCCCGACGACGAGCGCGCGTTCCTCGGCGGCAGGCTGCGGCGGCTGCACGAGGCGGTCGAGGGGACCGGGCGGGAGCAGCTGCTCCACGGCGAGCCCCATCCGGGCAACCTGCTGAGCACCCACGACGGCCCGCTGTTCATCGACCTCGAGACGTGCTGTCGCGGGCCCGTGGAGTTCGACCTCGCGCACGTCCCCACCCGGGTCGCCGAGCACTACCCGGGTGTCGACCGCGAGCTCCTCGACCGCTGCCGCGAGCTGGTGCTCGCGATGGTGGCGGCGTGGCGCTGGGAGAAGGGGGACCAGTTCCCCGACGGGCGGCGCTTCGGGGACGAGCTCCTCCGCGTGCTGCGGGCCGGCCCGCCGTGGCCCACCCTCGACGGGGTGGTCCCGCGGCCGGTCGGACCGTAGCGGTCAGTCCTCCGCGCCGTCCGCGTCGTCCGTGTCCTCCGCGCCCGGGAGCGTCTCCTCGACGTCCAGGAGGTGCGCGGCCATGCGGACCCGGGCGGCCTCGGCGTCGCCGGCGGCCAGCGCCCGCCAGATGGCCTCGTGGTCGCGCAGGGTGCGCTCCTCCACGCCGGCCTCGTGCCGGCTGCGCCAGCGGCGCTCGCGGACGGTGCGGCCCTCCAGCGCCTCGACGAGCGCCTCCAGCACGGGGTTGCCGGCCTGGGCGGCGACGATGCGGTGGAAGGCGACGTCGGCGGCCATGAACGCCTCGTGGTCCACGGTGCGCCGCGCGACGACGGCGGCCGTGTCGTCCAGCACGGCGCGGGCCTCGGCGACGGCCTCGGGGGTGATGCGGTGGGCCGCCAGGCCGGCGGCCTCGGTCTCGAGCACCCGCCGCACGGCGTGGAACGGGCGGGCGCTGGTGTCGCCGTGCAGGTCGACGACGAACTGCAGCGAGGACATCAGCCGCGCCGGGTCGAGGCTGGTGACGTAGGTGCCGTCGCCCTGCCGGGTGTCGAGGACGCCGAGCACGGTGAGCGCGCGCACGCCCTCCCGCAGGGACCCGCGGGAGACGCCGAGGCGGTCGGCGAGGTCCTTCTCCACGGGGAGCCGGTCGCCGGGGCCGAGCTCTCCGTCGACGATCATGCGGCGGACGCCGTCGACGACCTCATCGGTGCGGGACATGCCGTGGAGTATGGCGCAGTTCGCGCCGCGGCGCACCGATTCATCAGAGGAATCGGTGCGCCGCGGCGTCGAGCGACGGGCCTGCGTCAGGCGGGGACGATCAGGCCGGCGGTCTGGGTGCGGGCGCGCTGCAGGCGGGCGGCGACGTCCTGCCAGTTGGCGATGTTCCAGACGGCCTTGACGTAGTCGGCCTTGACGTTGAGGTAGTCGAGGTAGAAGGCGTGCTCCCACATGTCGAGCATGAACAGCGGGGTGATGCCGACGGGCACGTTGGCCTGCTGGTCGAAGAGCTGGAAGATCGCGAGGCGTCGGCCGATGGAGTCCCAGCCGAGGACGGCCCAGCCGGAGCCCTGGATGCCGGTGGCGACGGCGGCGAACTGGGCCTGGAAGGCGGCGAAGGTGCCGAAGGCGTCCTTGATGGCCTCGGCGAGCTCGCCCTCGGGCTCGCCGCCGCCCTCGGGGGACAGGTTGTGCCAGAAGACGGTGTGGTTGGTGTGGCCGCCGAGGTTGAACGCGAGGTTCTTCTCGTGCAGGTTCACCGCGGCGTTGTCGCCGGACTCGCGGGCCTCGGCGAGCTTGTCGAGGGCGGTGTTGGCGCCCGCGACGTAGGCCGCGTGGTGCTTGTCGTGGTGCAGCTCCATGATCTTGCCGCTGATGTGCGGCTCCAGGGCGCTGTAGTCGTACGGCAGGTCGGGCAGGGTGTAGACGGACATCTCGTTCCCTTCGGCGAAGCTGGTGTCGTTGCTGGTCACGCTACGACCTGAACCCTTGTTGAGGTCAACGTGTTCCTGCGGACGTGTCCCAGGTCACGACGCCCAGGCGGCGCCTTCCGGGTAGCGGAACTCGGCCACGGATCCCGGGTGCATCTGCGTGGAGTACCCCGGTGCGGTGGGCACGACGTACGACACGCCCTCGCCGAAGTCCCGCACCAGGCACGGGTCGGTGAAGTGCTCGTGCAGGTGGTCGACGAACTCGGTGATCCGCCCGTCCAGCGACCCGGAGACGGCCACGTAGTCGAGCACGGACACGTGCTGCACCATCTCGCACAGGCCGACTCCGCCGGCGTGCGGGCAGACGGGGACGCCGAACTTCGCGGCGAGCAGCAGCACCGAGACGATCTCGTTGACGCTGGCGAGGCGGCCGGTGTCGAGCTGGCAGTAGTCGGTGGCCCCGGCCTGGAAGAGCTGCTTGAACATCACGCGGTTGTGGCAGTGCTCGCCGGTGGCGACGCGCACGGGGGCGACGCCCTCGCGCACGGCGGCGTGGCCGAGGACGTCGTCGGGCGACGTGGGCTCCTCGATCCACAGCGGGTCGAACTGCTGGAGCGCCCGCACCCACTCGATCGCCTCCGGCACGTCCCACACCTGGTTGGCGTCGATCATCAGCGTGAGGTCCGGGCCGACGACCTCGCGCGCGATCCCGAGCCGGCGCACGTCGTCCTCGAGGCGGGCGCCGACCTTGAGCTTCACGTGCCGGTAGCCGGCGTCCACGGCCTCCTGGGTGAGGCGGCGCAGCTTGTCGTCGTCGTACCCGAGCCAGCCGGCCGACGTCGTGTACGCGGGGTAGCCGCGGCGCTCCAGGTGCGCGATCCGCTCGGCCTTGCCGGGCTCCGCGGCGCGCAGGATCTCCAGCGCCTCGTCGCGGGTGAGCGCGTCGGAGAGGTACCGCAGGTCGGCGACGTCGACCAGCTCCTCGGGCGTCATGTCCGCGAGCAGCCGCCACACGGGCTTGCCGGCGCGGCGCCCGGCGAGGTCCCACGCGGCGTTGAGGACGGCGGCGAGCGACAGGTGCACGACGCCCTTCTCCGGCCCGAGCCAGCGCAGCTGGCTGTCGGCGGTGAGCTCGCGGTACGTGGCGCCCATGTCGCCGACCACCTCGTCGACGTCGCGCCCGACGAGCAGGTCGGCCTGGTGGCGCGCGGCGAGGGCGACGACGTCGGTGCCGCGGCCGATGGTGAACGTCAGGCCGTGGCCGGCCAGCGGCGCGCCCTCGGTGTCCGTGCCGTCGGTGCGCAGGACGACGTACACGGCCGAGTAGTCGGCGTCGGCGTTCATGGCGTCCGAGCCGTCGGCGGTGCGGGACGTCGGGAAGCGGACGTCGGTGATCTCGACGTCGGTGATGGTGGGCATGCGCACCTCTTCGTGGCGACGGGAAACATCGGATGACTGATCGCCAAACTAGCGGGCGTACACGGGCACGGCAAGCCTCGTGCCATGCCGAAGGGGTCAGAGGTTGGAGGATTCAATCCGATCGCCCTCCCCTTCGAGCACGGGATCCGTACCGCCATCCGGGTGGTTGGCGGTACGGATCCCGTGCTCGAAGGGGACTCGGTCAGCTCGCGGGGGAGATGCTCATCTCGCCCGCGGGGCCCTGCCGGTAGACGGTGAAGTACCCGTCGGTGGCGAGGGCGTTGTCGGCCGTGTCGTCGAGGTAGCTCCACACCGGCTCGCCGTCGACGCGGAGCACCACGCGGATGCCGCCCTCCACGGCCACGGCACCGAACGTGACGTCGTGGGTCGAGTTGGGCTCGATCACCGTGTTGGGGAACGTGTCGATCATGAAGACGTCGGGCTTCCACCGCTGCATCTCGATGACGTCCTCCTTGATGACCACCAGGTAACCCGAGCTGCTGTTGGTCCACACCGGGGTGCCGGCGGTCTTGGACCGCACGGAGAACCCGAACCAGCCGCCGTTGTAGTCGCCCACGGAGGTCGTGAACCGCAGCAGCTCGTCGCCGAACTTCTTCGGCGCGAAGCCCCAGGCGCCGCGCGGCGCCAGGTGCGCGGCGCCGTCGGACACCGTCACGCCCTCGCCCGGTGCCCACGCCGCCGGGTCGAGGATCTCGGCGCCGAGGTCGGTCACCGGGTGCTCAGCCGCCTGCACCGTCACGGTGGACGTCGCGGCGAGCCCGGGCACCACGGTCGACGTGGCGGTGACGGTGGCCGTCCCCGCCGCGCGGCCGCGGACGGTGCCCTTGGCGTCGACGGTCGCGACGGACTCGTCGCTCGACGTCCACTCCAGGCCGGTGCGGGTGGCGTCCGCGGGCGTGAACGACGGGGCGATCACGCGGGTCTCGCCCGGCTCGATCGTCGCGGCCGACGGCGCCAGCGTCAGCCCGTCGGGGTCGACGCCCACCAGGGAGAACGACACGTCGTCGAAGTCCAGGGCGGTGAAGCCCTGCACGTAGAAGCCGACCTTGCCGGCTGCCTTCGGGGCCGGGTTGGCGCCCGCGACGACCTCCTCGCCGTCGACCAGCACGCGCACGCCGCCGGCCGTGACCACGACGCGCACGTCGTACTCGGTGGAGGGCTTCAGTCCCTCGCCCGCCGGGAGCTTCACCTCCTTGACCGTGCCCCACGCCGAGTCGAAGATCGTCCACGTGGACCCGGCCGCCGCGTGGCGGTACCGGACGAACCCGCCGGGCGTGGCGCCCGTGCGGTCGTAGACGAGCAGCTGCCCGCCCTCGGGCACGTCCGCCGGAGTCGTCACGGAGAAGTCGAGCGCGTACTCCGAGAGCTGGCGGTCGAGCTGGGAGTTCGCGCCGTTCTTGATGCGGTAGACGTGGTCGCCCGTGCCGTCGTCGACGATCGCGCGGTTCGGGTCCGTGGGCCAGCCGTTGCCGCCCGACTCGAAGTCCGTCGAGTGCAGCACGCCGTCGCCGGCCGCCACGGTGACGGCCATCTCGTCGCGGATGCCCGCGTCGGCCTTCGACTCGACCGTGACCGTGACCTCGCCCGGCGCGACGGCGGTGAGGATGCCGGTGGCGCTGACGGTCGCGACCTCGGGGTCGCTCGAGGTGTACGTGACGGCCTGCTGGGTGGCGTTCCACGGCACGGCCTGCGCGGCCACCGACACCTCGTCGCCGAGGGTCACGCCGAGCCGGTCGGTGGGCAGCACCAGCGACTCGAGCGCCACGGTGTCCGGCGTCTGCGACTGGCCGACGTGCCCGTCCGTGCCGATCTCGTCGAACGGGATGGCCTCGAAGCCCGGGACCTGGTCGAAGACGGGGGAGTCCGCGGTGAGCGTGTAGTCCCCGTTCGCCGCGTCGACGAACCCGGGGTCGGCGTCCGTGACCCAGTTGTCCCCGTAGTTGAGGAGCTTCTTGGTGTCCAGGGCCCCCTCGGCGTTGACGTCGGGGTTGCGGGTGCGGTTCGGGTTCCAGACGACGTTCTTGGCGAACGTGCTGTGGTCGGGGAAGTAGTGGTTGTCCTCGAAGAAGTGCCCCAGCTCGGGGTACTTGGTCAGGTACGGCGTGCCGACGAAGTCCTTGTTGTCGGCGAACACCTGCTTCCACTTCGGCATGTACACGCGGTCGACGGTGTTGCCCTCGCCGTCGCCCATCCACTGCGTGTAGTTGTCGTAGGGCACCTTGGTGTCGACGAACACGTTGTTCGTGGCGTCGATGTAGTCGGCCGAGCCGGACTTGATGGCGTCGTTGCCCATGTTCACGAAGACGTTCTGGCTGATCTCCAGGTCCCACGTGAAGTTGTCGGCGTAGATGCCCTCGATGCCGTCCTTGCCCACGCCGATGTCGTGGAAGTAGTTCTGCCGGAAGACGTGGCCGCGCTGCTGCGGCGTCTCGCCGGAGTTCATGTAGACGGCGCCCAGGTCCTGGAACGTCTTGCAGACGTCGTAGACCTCGTTCTGCTCGAACAGGTGGTCGTTGCCGTGCACGATGATGCCGGGGTGCGGCGCGTCGTTGATCTCGTTGCCGCGCGCGATGTTCCCGACGCCGTCGAACATGACGCCCGGGTTGTACGCCTTGTGGTAGTACGCGAAGTCGTGGATGTGGGAGTCCTCGACGCGGTTGCGGCCCGGGGAGAGCGTCGCCTTGTCGCCGCCCTGGAGCACGACGCCGACGCCGCCCACGTGGCGGATGTCGCTCGAGACGACGGCGTGGTCCGTGCCGCCGCGGTTCACCGGGATGCCGTCGTACGTGTACCGGCCGGGGGAGTTGATGAGCACGCCGCCGTCGGTGAAGTTCTGGACGTCGCTGTTCGAGACGGTCACGTGGCTGCCGCCGAGGATGACGGCGGCCGTGGCCCGCCCGTACTCCAGCACCAGGTCGTCGAACGTCACGTACGACGCCCCGTCCGTGCGGATCATCGGCTCGTCGAGCGTCGTGACGACGGGGGCGCCGCGCTGCGCGAGGAACGACGCGTTCGGCACCAGGTAGAGCATCCCGGCGTCGCGGTCGATGTAGTACTCGCCGGGCGCGTCGAGCTCCTCGAGCAGGTTCTGCGCGAAGTGGAAGTCCGGGTACCAGGTCTTCATCAGGCCGGACATCTCGCCGTAGCGCAGCGTGATGGTGCGCGCGTCCGTGTCGATCTTGTCGATCTTGTTGTAGGACCACTCCCAGCTCTGGCCGAAGATGCCGTCCAGCCAGACGTCCTTCGCCTGCGTCCAGTACTGGGGCCGGTCGTAGGAGTAGCTGAACGTGCCGCCACGCTCCTGCAGGTCGGCGTCGTTCTTGGTGGGGCCGGCGTCGACGATCTTGTTCATCTGGACGGTGTCCTTGGCCGCGCCGGCGTTGGGCCAGCGGGCCAGGGTCATGTCCTCGCCGTCCACGTACAGCTCCATGGGCGGCGTCGTGCTGACGTCGTTGGCCTTCCAGTAGCCGTGCCGGCTGAGCTGGCCGTAGTCGTCGATGCCGAGCGCGCCCAGGTCGATCTGCAGCACGTCGTCGCGGGCGGACGTCTCGATGATCCGGTCGAGCACGGCCTGGTCGGTGACGGCGGAGAAGCCGTCGTAGGGCAGCTCCTTGCCGCCCGTGATCGTGGCGGTCTCGCCCGGGTAGGAGGCGTAGGTGATGGGCGCGTCCTTGGTGCCCGAGTCCTCCGGGCCGAGGAGGAACGACTCCGAGCGCTCGTACGTGCCCTCGCGGAGGTACACGGTGACGCCCTTCTTGCGCTGTCCCTTCGACAGGTCGCGGATCGCGTCGCGCGCGCCCTCGAGGGTCGCCAGGGGGCGCTTCTGGTCGCCCTTGGCGCGGTCGTTCCCGCCGGGGGAGACGTAGAGGACGACGCCGGCCTTGGCCTGCGTGCCGGCGGTCGCGGGTGGGTCCGCGTGCGCCGTGGTCTGTGTCCCTGCGACGAGCAGGGACGTCAGCAGGAGTGCTGACAGGGGTCGCTTCATTGCGAGTGCTCCGACCTCTCGTGTGGTCACGGGTAGTCGGGGCGACGCGGGTGCGTCGGCCCGGATCGTCAAGCACCGGCAGGTTACATTAATCGATAATCGCTGACAATGATGTGGTGGCCGCCCCGAACCGCTACGGTCGGACCCGTCCGCCACTCGAAGGAGACCTCATGACCAGCAGCGGAACCCCCGGACGCCTCGTCTTCGTCGGGGACTCCATCACCGACGCCGGCCGCGACCGCGGCGACGCCACGTCGCTCGGCGACGGCTTCGTCGGCCTCGTCGCGCGCGCCCTGCCCGACGCCGAGGTGGTCAACGTCGGCATCGGCGGCGACCGCGCCGTCGACCTCGAGGCCCGGTGGGAGCGCGACGTCGCGCCGTCCGCCCCCGACGTCCTCACGGTGTACGTGGGGGTCAACGACACGTGGCGGCGCTTCGACGCCGGCGACCCGACGAGCGCCGAGTCGTTCGAGGCGACCTACCGGCGGCTGCTCGAGCGCGTGCCGGGCTCGCCGCGGCTCGTGCTGGTCGAGCCGTTCGTGCTGCCGGTGCGCGACGAGCAGCAGGCCTGGCTCGACGACCTGGCGGGCAAGCGGGACGTCGTGACGCGCCTGGCGGCCGAGACCGGGGCGGCCCTCGTGCCGCTGCACGGCCTGCTCACCCGGGCGGCCGAGGACGCCGGGGCGGCAGCGCTGGCACCCGACGGTGTCCACCCCACGCCCCCGGCGTCGCGGATCATCGCGGACGCCTGGCTGACCGCGTACGCTGGCGACGCACAAACGATTGTCGATAACCGGGTGGGGCAGCAGGGATGACGGACGCGCTCAGCTCGATCAGCGGCCTGGAGCGCGGGCTCCTGTCGGACCAGATCTACGACCTCGTGAAGTCGATGATCAAGACGTCGCAGCTGGCCCCGGGGGAGCAGCTCGTCGAGTCGCAGCTGGCCCGCCGCCTGCAGGTCAGCCAGGCGCCGGTGCGCGACGCCCTCAAGCGCCTCGCGCACGAGGGCCTGGTGACGCACGTGCGGCACCAGGGCAACTTCGTCGCGCAGTACTCCGAGGAGGAGGCGCAGCAGGCCAAGCAGGCCCGCGTGGCCGTCGAGGCGCTCGCCGGCCGGCTCGCCTGCGGACAGCTCGCCCCCGAGACCCGCTCCAGCCTGGAGAAGGTCATCGACGAGATGCACGGCGCGGTCGAGGCCCACGACCTGCCCGCGTTCCGCGAGCTCGACTTCGGCTTCCACCGCGCCGTCATCGAGGCCAGCGGCAACGGCTACCTGCCGCGCATGTGGGACATCATCGAGCCCAGCCTGCGGTCCATGCACCTGCTCGGCGACCCCGAGTTCACCGGCGACTGGCACCAGGTGGCCGACTGGCACCGCAGCCTGCTCGACGTGCTCGACGACGGCGACGCCGACGCCGCCTCCGCGCTCTTCGAGGCGCACGCGGCGGGCACGCTGCTCGACGCCGAGACCGGCGCGGACGCCGAGACCGCCGCCGACGAGGGTGCGTGACGGCCGACGCTAGACCCGCCAGCCCGTGGCGGAGGCCCACGCCTCCGCCCGGGCGGTGATCTCGGCGATCAGCTCGCCCTTCGCCTCGGCGTAGTGGTTCATGCTCGGCCACTCGCGGGCCGCGAGCTCGCGCTTGAGCGCGGCGTACGCGGCGCGGTCGCCGGCGTCGTGCCGCAGCCGGTCGCGGAACAGCAGGTGCAGCCGCTCCCAGTCGCTGCCCGCCGAGCAGACGTGGACGTGCACGCCCAGGTCGGGCGTGCGGACCAGGCGGTGGCCGGGCTCGCGCACGCGCAGCAGGTACCCCGCGGCGAGCAGGGCGGGGAGGTAGGCGTCCTCGTCCTCGACGTCCGGCACGCTGACGTCGATGTCGACGATCGGCTTCGCGGCGAGGCCGGGCACCGACGTCGAGCCCACGTGGTCGATCCGCACCGCGACCGGCCCGAGGGCGGCCGCGATGCGCTCGCGCTCCCGCGCGAACCGCGCGGGCCACGCGGGGTCCGGCTCGACGAGGACGATCTCGCGCCGCTCGACGCCGCCGACCAGCTCGACGTCCCGGTCGTCGCTCACGACCGCGCGAGCCACTCGGGCGCGAGCACGGACCAGATCTCGATGTCCTGCCGCACCCCGCGGTGCTCGTGGTGCTCGCGCAGCACGCCGTCGCGCTGCATCCCCAGCCGGCGGGCGACGGCGATGCTCGGCGCGTTGCCCGACGCCACCCACCACTCCACGCGGTGGATGTCGCGCTCCCGGACCGCCCAGTCGATGATGGCGGTGGCGGCCCGGGTCACCAGGCCGCGACCCGCGACGGCCGGCTCCAGCCAGCAGCCCGCCTCCGCCGTGCCCTGCGCGACGTCCATCGTGCGGAACAGGACGCCGCCCACCAGCGTGCCGTCCAGCCAGATCCCGTAGAGACGTCCGGTGTCGGTCGCCGCCTTCTGGGCGTACGCGGCGAGGAACGACCGGCTCGACTCGACGTCCGTGATCCGGTCGGGCAGGGGGACGAACCGACCCACGAACTCCCGGCCGCGGTCGATGGTCGCCAGCAGCTCCTCCGCGTGCCACGGCTCCAGCGGCCGCAGCTCCGCGCCGTCGTCCCCGAGGGACCTTGCGAACATCGTGCCTCCCTGGTCGCGGCCGGCCTCGCGCCGGCACGTCGGGATCCTCGCACGACCTCGTCCAGCACGACGTAACGATTTCTCGCCGTCCTGCCAGCACACGGCGATCAAGCGCTACGTCGACCGGCGCCTGCGTGCCAGCGGGACGAGGATCGCGTCCGCCAGCTCCGCGGCGGTCCGGTTCGACGCGTCGAGCGTGAGGTCGAACGGTTCCCCGTCGGCGACGTCGAGATGGCCGCGGGCGTTGCCCGGGTGGCGGCCGTGCGTCCGGCCTGCCTCGCGCGCCTCCACCACCGCGAGCGGGGCCGTGAGCCGCACCCACAGGACCGCGTAGCCGGCGAGGTCTCGGCGCCAGGCGGGCAGGATCGTCCGGTCGACCGGCATCTCGTCGAGGATGACGTCGTTCCCGGCGTCGAGCAGCGCCCGCACGGCTGCGCGCTGCCCGGCCAGCAGGTGTCGTCCGGCGTCGCCGTACCGGATCCGGGCGTGCGGGCTGCCGTCGTCGTCGACGGTGTCCTCGTACCAGAACCCGGGGCCGGGGCCTCGCGGGTGGCCGGTCCAGTGGTGGGGGAACATCGAGAAGAAGTGGTCGATCCCGACCACCAGGTGAGGGTCGGTCAGCCGTTCCTGGAGCTCGGCCGCCACCGCCGTCTTTCCGACGCTGGACGTGCCCACGAGCGCGACGACGTGACCCACCATGCTGCCGAGTGAACCACGCCGTAGGGGCACGAACCCCTAGGGCGCCCCGGTGCCGTAGAGCCGGTCGGCGGTACCGGACCAGACGGCGGCCGCGGCGTCGCCGTCGAGCGCGGGGAGCGCGCGGGCGGTGCGCTCGACGACGTCCGCGTACGGGGCGACGCGCGCGGACATCGGCCAGTCGCTGCCGAACAGCAGCCGGTCCGGGCCCAGCAGGTCGACGGCGGCGCGGGCGGCCGCGGCGACGCGCGCCGCCTCGTCGGGCGCGGCGCCCTCGGAGGTGGCCCGGTGCAGGCCGGACAGCTTGGCGTGCGCGCGGGGACGGGCGGCGAGGGCGGCGAGGCCGTCGCGCCAGGCCCGGTCGGGAGAGCCGGTGCCGAGGCCGAGGTGGCAGACGACGACGGCGAGGCCGGGGTGGCGGCCGGCGAGCGCCGCCACGGCGGGCAGCTGCTCCGGGCGGACGAGCGTCTCGAGCACCCGGCCGGACGCTGCCAGGCCCTCGCAGAGGGCGTCGAGCCCGTCGACGTCGGACAGGTCGGCCGCGCGGCCCGGGACGGCGAGCCGGACGCCGGCGACGGGGACGCCGCCGTCGATCACCGCCTGGGCCATGCCCGCCCAGGCGTCGGGGTCGTCGGGGCGGGCGTCGTACTGCAGCACCACCGGCCCGGGCAGCGGCCCGTGCGACGCGGCCTGCCGCGCGAGCCAGCGCGCCTCGCCCTCGGTGTCCGCGGCCTGCACGGCGACGGCGGCCCGCACCGGCACGGGGGAGGTGCCGACGGCGCGGGCGAGGTCGTCCGGGCCGACGCGCGCGGGCAGGCCGAGGTCGTCCCGGAACCACGAGATCCGCGTCTCCGTCGTGTCCCACAGGTGGACGTGCGCGTCGACGATCCCGCCCGCCGTCGTGCCGAACAGGCGGTGGTGCACGTTCTCAGGGTCGGGAACGTGCACCACCGCCTGTTCGGCGCCGGTCGGCGGGGTCACGGGCGGGTGGCGGGAGCGGGGGCGGCGATCGCGTCGAGCTCGGCCCACAGGGGGTCGGGCACGACGGCGTCGGCGGCGTCCGCGAAGACGTCCACCTCGGCGGGGGTGCGTGCGCCCACGACGACGGCCTCGACGCCGGGGACGCGCAGCGGGTAGCGGGCGGCGGCGGTCGGCAGGTCGACGCCGGCGGCCTCGCACGCGGCGGCCATGCGCAGCGCCCGGTCCACCTGGTCCGGGGACGCGGGGTGGTAGTCGAAGAACGGGGCGGCCACCGGGTCGGCGAGGACGCCGGAGTTGTAGACGCCGGCCGCGATCACCCCGACGCCGCGCTCACGGGCGGCGGGGAGGAGGTCGTCCAGGGCGGTGCGGTCCAGCAGGGTGACGCGCCCGGCGGGCATGACGACGTCCAGCACGCCGGCCGCCTCGCGCACGAACCGCGCGACGGGCTCCGTCCACACCATGCCCACGCCGACGGCGCGCACGACGCCCTGGTCGCGCAGCTCCAGCAGCGCGGGCAGCGCGCCGCGCAGGGCGGCGTCGACGTCCTCCGGGTCGTGCAGGTACAGCAGGTCGACGCGGTCGGTGCGCAGGCGCTCGAGGCTGCCCTCGAGCGACCGGAGCACGCCGTCGCGGCTGAGGTCGCCCACCGTGCCCGTGCCGGTGCCGCCGGTGGGGACGGGGACGCCGCCGGCGTCCACGATCGTCCGGCCGATCTTCGTCGCGAGGACGACGGAGTCGCGGTCGACGCCGGCCAGCGCGGCGCCGAGGCGCTGCTCGCTGACCCCGGCGCCGTAGTGCGGCGCGGTGTCGAAGAAGCGGACGCCGCGCTCGAGCGCGCGGCCGACCGTCGCCTCGGCGTCGCCCTGCGCGACCGGCGTGAACAGGTTGCCGATCGGCGCGCAGCCGAGGCCGAACGACGACGCGGCGACGGTGTCGGGCCCGTCGCCGGCCGGCGTCAGAGGGCGGAGCCCTGCGCGGAACGCCATGCCTCGAACTCCCCTCGCGTGTCGGGGGTCAGGGGGTAGTAGTCGCTCAGGCGGGCGCCCTCGTCGAGGCGCTGGCGGCTGAAGCCCTCCCACTCCTCGTGGTCCTGCGCGGAGGCGACCACCTGGTCCGCCATCGCGCGGGGCACGATGACGGGGCCGTCGTCGTCCGCGACCACGAGGTCGCCCGGCATGCAGAGCACGCCGCCGACGGCGACGGGCACGTCGAAGGCCCAGGGGAACAGCTCGGACTGCGACGCGTAGTGCGGGGTGACGCCGGTGGACCACACGGGCAGCCCGAGGTCGCGGATCTTGCCCGAGTCGCGGATGCGGCCGTCGACGACCATGCCCGCGCCGCCCTTGCGCTGGAAGTAGCGCGCGAGGATGTCGCCCACGCAGCCCGAGAACCGGCTGCCGTACGCCTGGATCACCAGCACGTCGCCGGGCTGCACCGTCTCGAGCACGTGCCAGAGGGCGGTGTGCCGCTCCACGTACTCCTGCTCGTCGCCGGCGGCGAGGTCCTCGCGCTGCGGCATGAACTGCAGGGTGAGCGCGGACCCGACAACCTGGTAGCCGGGCTTGAGCGGGCGCGGCCCCTCCACGAACGAGTGGCGGATGCCGAGGCCGTGCAGCTTGGCGCAGGCGGTCGCCGAGGACACCTGGCCCAGCCGCTCGACGGCCGCGGCGTCGGCCCGCTCGAAGGCGGGGCCGCGCACGGGCAGCGAGACGTCGGGCCGCACGAGCCCGGCGGCCGGATCGAGGCCCGTGCCGAGGCCGGCGAGGCCGGACGCGGCGGACAGGCCGTCCAGACCGGGTGTGGTCAGGGAGTCGGTCATGGTCAGGCTCCTTCGTGGTGCGGGGAGTGCGCAGTCGTGTGCTGGTGGCGCGGCGCGGCCGCGGCGGGGGCGGTGAGCAGGACGAGGTCGGCGCGGTGCGACGGCGGCAGCTCGACGAGCAGGTCGGGGGCGTCCAGGGGGACGGTCGCGGTGGTCCGCGCCCCGGCGACCCCGGCCGAGGCCGTGGACGGCCCGGGCCAGACGCCGCCGTCCTCGCCCCGCGTCACGACGCCCGTGAGCCGCTCCTCGCCGAACCGCGAGGGCCGCACCCGCACGCGCCGGGCGTGCGTGGGGGACAGGTTGACGAGGCTGAGCTCGACGCGGCCGGTGCCGTCGGCGTCGCGGTCGAGGCCGGAGACGAGCGCCGCGACGTCCGGCGGCAGCCCGGGGCGGCCCCGGTCGGCGTCGGTGTAGGCCACGGCGGCGAACGGCAGCCCGCCGTTGTACAGGGTCTGCGGGGTGCCGGTGATCAGTTGACCGAGCACCTCCGTGACGACCGGGTTGGCGCGCTGCCAGAAGTGCAGGTGCACGGTCTCGGGGTCCACGGGCTCGGCGTCCATCACGGCGACGCGGCGGGCCAGCTGGCCGAGCGCCATCGACAGCGCGCGCTCCGGGTAGTCCGGCAGCGAGCCGTCGAGGAACGCGAGCCACGGGCCCTCGTGCCCGGCCTCCACCTTGTCGCGGAACGGCCGCACCTCGTCGGAGCCGGGGATGCCGTCGAGCACGCGGTCCAGGCGCTTGCGGTCGGAGTCGTCGCGCGTCCACCACCACAGCCAGGTGGGCAGGTCGAGCTGGAGGGGGCCGTAGTCGAACCAGCCGTCGGCGCCGTACCGGTACGGGACCAGGGTGGCGGGCTCCGCGGCGTGCTCGCCGAGCCGCTCGATCCAGCTGCCGCGCAGGCTGAACGGCGTCTCGGTGACCGGCGCGGTGATCGCGTGGTCCAGCACCGTGTCGAGCATGGTGCGTACGAGGTCGAGCGGCCCGTCGTCCCTGCTGCCCGACAGGGTGCCGGACACGAACGACGCGTTGATCGCGCCGATCAGCGTGCTCATCGCCACCGAGTGCAGGCCGTGGGGCCAGGTCCAGCCGTAGTGGCCGCCGTACCAGGCGCCGTCGTGCAGGCCGCCGACGGTGCCGTCGGGCGCCACGTTGTCGGGCATGAGGCCCCCCGCCGCGGCGGCGCGCTCGCGCCAGCCGTCGACGTACCGCGCCACCCACGCGGCCGACGGGGCGTCGCCGTCGTACAGCCAGCGGTTGACCACGAGCGACGTCGCCGCGAGGTTGACGGCGGTGTCGCCGGCCGCGCGGCGCTGGAGCTCGTCGCCCATGAGCCGCGCGTGCGCCGGGTCCTCCAGGTCGGACCACCGCGTGATCCCGGGCAGCCCGTGCAGGGGGAGGCCGTACGCCTCCATGTAGTCCAGAGACGCCGGGTAGGTGAGCCACTCGGTGCCCAGGCCCGGCAGGGGCCCGCGCGCCCCGTTGTGCGGCGCGGTGACGATGTTGCGCGCGGGGTCGTAGTTGCCGTGCGCCGGGTCGGTGTACAGCGCCGCGAACCGGCGGGCGCGCCCGGCGAACCGCTCGTCGCCCGGGTCGGCGGCGCACAGCGCGTAGAAGAACAGCAGCGACTCGCCCTGGTGGAACCAGTCGTACCCGTTCTCGTACTCGCCCGTGAGCATGCCGCCCTCGGTGAGCTGCGCCGTCACGCCCTCGAAGTGGTGCTTCGCGGCGGCGAGGACCTCGTCGCTGCCGCCGAGGGCGTAGAACGCCGGCCAGTTGAAGAACGGCTCGTACAGGTCGTCCACGCCGTCGCGGTGCTCGAAGCCGCCCGCGTGCAGGATGCGCCCGTCGGGCCCGGTGTATCGGTCGGAGAACAGGCGCCAGGCGTCCTCCGTCGCGTCGAACAGGCGCCGCTCGAGCACGGCCCAGGCGGGGACCTCGTGCAGGGGGGTGGTGGGGACCCGGGGGTCGGTCGTGCGGTCGGTCGTGCTGTCGGTCATGGTGCTCAGCCCTTCGTCGCCCCGGCCACGAGGCCGCCGATGATGTGCCGCTGCATGAGCACGAAGAAGAGGATCGCGGGGCTCACCGCCAGCAGCAGGGTCGGGAAGACGGTCGTGTAGTCGGTGGAGAACTCGCCGACGGCCGCGTACACGCCCGTCGTGACGGTGTAGATGCCGGAGCTCGGGCCCAGGATGATCTGCGGGCTGACGAAGTCGTTCCAGACGCTGATCGAGTTCAGCACGACGATCGTCGCGACCACCGGCCTCATGATCGGGAAGATGCACGACCAGAACGCCCGGATCTTGCTCGCGCCGTCCAGGGCGGCGGCCTCGTCGATGTCGCGGGGCACGGTGCGCAGGTAGGCGGAGAACAGGAAGATCGTCACCGGCAGCGTCGCCGCCGTCTCGAACAGGATGAAGCCCGGGATGGTGTTGATGAGGCCCAGCACCCGCAGCACGAAGACGACGGGGATCAGCGTCACCTGGCCGGGGATGAACAGCCCGGACACGAACAGCAGCAGCAGGCCCAGGTGCCACTTGGAGCGGCCGCGCGCGATGACGTACGCGACCGGCGCGGCGAGCGCGATGCCGCACACGTTGACCAGCGCGACGAACAGGAGCGTGATGCCGTACGCCTTCACCACGTTGAACTTCTCGCTGGTGAGGGCGGCCTGCAGGTACTCGAGGCTGAAGGTGTCCGGGGTGATCGCCAGCGGCGACGCGATGATCGCGTCCTGCGGCTTGAAGGCGTTGATCACCATGATGTACAGCGGCACCAGCATGACCAGCGCGCCGAGGCCGAGCACCACCCACTTGAGGACGGTGCCCGCACCGGGGCGCTCGCGGCGCCGGCGGCGCGCCGTGCGGTGCGTTCCGGCCGAGGTCGTGCCGGGGGGCGTCGCGGTGTCCTGCGGAGCGTCGTGCGTCGTCATCTGCGTCGCCTGTGTCGTCGTCGCCATCAGTCGGCCACCTTCTTCTCCGCGCCGCGCCGGGCGACCGTCACCGCGAGCCCCAGCACCGCCGTCGCGAGCAGCAGGACGACGGACTGCGCCGCGCCGAAGCCGAGCTCGGACTGGGCGAACGAGTCGCGCAGGATCTGGTAGACGATCGTCTGGGTGGACGCGGCGGGGCCGCCGTCCGTCAGGGCCAGCACGATGTCGTAGACCTTGAGGAGCCCCACCAGCGTGAGCACGAGGTTCACGGTGAACACGGGGGCGATGAGCGGCATCGTCACGTTGCGGAACTGCTGCCACTTGGAGGCGCCGTCCACGGTGGCGGCCTCGTAGAACTCGGTGGGCACCGACTTGATGCCCGCGAGGAACAGGATCATGTTGAAGCCGAAGTGCGACCACACGATCGTGAGGATCACGCTCGCCTTCGCGAACGCGACCTCGGTGAGGAACGGCACCGGCGCGATGCCGAGGTGCCCCAGCAGGCCGTTGACGGCGCCCTCGGGGGAGAGCATCGCCGACCACAGGAACCCGATGATCAGCGCGCTGATGATGTACGGGTAGAAGAAGATCGTGCGCAGCAGCGTGTTCGCGCGGCTGTTGCCGGCGATCAGCGCCGCGATGAAGAGGCCGACGCCGTTGCACAGGATCGTGCCGAAGAACGCGACGACGGCGGTGAAGATCGCCGCGTCCACGGTGCGCGGGTTGCGGAAGGCCTCCGCGTAGTTGTCGAACCCGATGAACGTGAAGTTCAGGCTGTAGCCGTTCCAGTCGGTGAGGCTGAGCACGAACGCCAGGATCATCGGCACGATGAACATCGCGAGGAACACCAGGACGGCGGGGCCGCCCATGACGATCCCGGGGACGCGGTCGCGCCACACGCGCGCCGCGGAGCGTCGGCGCGCGGGCGCGGCCAGGCCCGTGCGCGGTGCGGTCGTGAGGGTTGCCATCGCAAGGGTCTCCGTCGTCGGTGCGGGCCCGGGCGCGGCGGCTGCGCCGCGCCCGGGCGGGTGGGGTGTGCGGGCTGGGTCAGCCGGCGGTGGAGGCGAACCAGGCGTCCATCGCGGAGTCGACCTTGGCGGGCGCGGTGCCGCCGATCAGCGCCTGCGTCTGCGCGTTGATCTCGTCCGAGTAGCCGGTGGGCAGCGTGCGCTCGCCGTAGCCCTGGCCGGTCGGGGTGTACGACTCGGCGGGGGTGTCCGCCACGATCTGCAGCAGCTCCTTGCCCAGGTCGTCCATCTCGTACTCGTAGCCGTCGCGGAAGTTGCCGTCGACCTCGAGCTGGTCCGCGACCGCGGTCTTGTCGGTCACGAGGAACTCGACGAGCTTGGCCGCCGCGTCCTGGTCCTTGCTCGCCTTGAGGATCGAGTACGGGCTCGCGATGTTCGCGCCCATCGCCGGGTCGGCGACACCGTCGACGGCGGGGGCCCGGAAGACGCCGATGTCGGCCTTGTCCTCGGCCTTGACCTCGGAGCCGACGAACCAGCTGCCCATCGGGTAGACGGCGCTCTTGCCGGACAGGAACGCCTGCTCGGCGTCGGGGTACTTGATGCCCAGCGCGTCCTTGGGGATGTAGCCCTTCGCTACCCAGTCGGCGTAGGTGGCGACCGTGTCGCCGTACGTGTCGGAGAAGGTGACGTCGCCCGAGCTCATCTGCGCGAACCAGTCGGGGTTCTCGGCGATGATCGTCGGCAGGCCGAGGGCCTGGATCGAGTGGCTGGTCATCCAGTCGCCGCCGGTCTGCAGCGGCGTCCAGCCCGCGTCCTTCAGCTTGCCCAGGTCGGCGGTGAGCTCCTCGACCGTGGTCGGCACCTCGGTGATGCCGGCCTCCTCGAACGCCGTCTTGTTGTAGAAGAAGAGGCTCTGCAGCTGGAAGCCGATGCCGGCCATGTAGTACTTGCCGTCGATCGAGTACTGGTCCGCCAGCGGGCCGGTCTTCGCCCAGTCGTACTGGGACAGGTCGACGAGCTCGGGGGCGAGGTCGGTGGTCGGGGGCAGCGACTGGACGACGTCGGGCGCGTCGCCCGCGGTGAGCAGGCGGGGGAGGGCGGCGGTCACGCCCTCGGCGCCCGGGTTCTGGACGACGACGTCGATGTCCGGGTTGGCGTCCTCGAACGGCTTCACGAGGTCGTTCCAGAACTCCTCGGTGAGGTTCGGGGTCACGTTGACGAGGAGGCTGACCTCGGTGGTGCCGCCGGCGTCGCCGCTGCCGCCGTCGTCGGAGCCGGCGCAGCCGGTGAGCGCGAGGGCGGCCACCGTGAGGGTGCCCACGCTCGCGAGGGTGCGGTGCTTGATCATCGTTGATCCTCTCGGGTCGCCGCCTGGCGCGGCCCGCTGCTGTGCGGGTGTCCGCGCCGTCCGGCCTACGTGTGGGGCGGACGCCTGTGGGGGTGGCATCCGGTGTCGAACGAACGCCACGGACACTAATCGATAATCGTTGGATTGGGAAGATCGCTCGGCGGGGCAGTCTCACACCACGGGCGTTCCGG
This sequence comes from Isoptericola sp. NPDC057653, assembly GCF_042799955.1. NCBI lineage: Bacteria > Bacillati > Actinomycetota > Actinomycetes > Micrococcales > Promicromonosporaceae > Isoptericola > Isoptericola sp. NPDC057653. Next base: position 955,467 of record NZ_JBHVHP010000001.1, read on the forward strand.
GGCACCGCCCGTCGCCCATAGGCTGGACGGGTGACCTCCGCAGCTCCCGCCGTCCAGCGGTCGGGCGGTACCCCGAGCGCGCCGCAGCGCCCCTGGTGGCTCGTCGCCGCCGGGCCCGCCGCCGTCCTCGTCGCCGTGCTCGCCGTGCTCGCGGGCGGGGCCTACTCGGGCGCGTTCGAGGCGCTGAGCGGGTTCACCGACCCCGGTGCCGCCGTCCGCTTCGGGCTGCCCGTGGTCACCGTGCTCACCGAGGTGAGCGTCTCGGTGACGCTCGGCGCGCTGGTCGTCGCCGCGTGCCTGCTCCCGCCCGGGCGTGCCCAGACGCGGGTGCTCACCACCGCGGGCGCCGCGAGCGCCGTGTGGGCCGTCGCCGCCGTCCTGCAGCTCGTGCTGCGGTACTCCAACATCTCCGGCACGTCGCCCGCGTCGCCCGCGTTCGGGCAGGGCCTCGCGCAGTTCGTCACCGACCTCGACCTCGGCAGGCTCTACCTCGCGATCATCGTCGTCGCGGCCGTGACGTCCGCCCTCGCGATGGCGGTGCGCGGGCCGGTCGGCGCCCTGTGGACCACGGTGCTGCCCGTCGCGGCCCTGGCCATGCAGTCCACCACCGGGCACGCCGCCGGCGCCGCGGACCACGAGCTCGCGGTCGGCGCGATGCTGCTGCACCTCGTCGGCGCGGCCGTGTGGGTGGGCGGCCTGGGCGCGCTGCTCGTGGTCGTGCTGACCCGGGGCGAGGGGCGCGACGACGGTCGCACCGCCGCGTCGGCGGTCGCGCGGTTCTCGCCCGTCGCGGGGTGGTGCTTCGCGGCCGTCGGCCTCTCCGGCATCCTCAACGCGCTGCTGCGCATGGGCTCGTTCGGCGACCTCCTCACCCCCTACGGCGTGCTGCTGCTGACCAAGGCCGTGCTCATGGTCGGCCTCGGCGCGTTCGGGTTCGCGCACCGGATGTGGGTCGTGGGCCGGCTCGGCCGGGCGGACTCGCGAGGCGCGGTGCGGCGCCTGTTCTGGCGGCTGCTCGCCGTCGAGGTGCTCGTCATCGGCGCCGTCTCCGGGGTGGCCGTGGCGCTCGGGTCCACCGCGCCGCCCGTGCCCGACGAGGTCCCCGTGGACGTCTCGCCCGCCTTCCAGCTCACCGGCCGGGCGCTGCCGCCCGAGCCGACGATGGCGCGCTGGTTCACCGAGTGGAGCCTCGACCCGCTGCTGGCGTTCGCCTGCGTGGCCGGGCTGGTCGTCTACCTGCGGTGGGCCGTGCGGCTCGCGCGGCGCGGGGACAGGTGGCCGGTGGGGCGCACGGTGTCGTGGTGCCTGGGCATGGTCGTGATGTTCTGGGTGACCAGCGGCGGCCCGGCGGTGTACGGGCGCGTGATCTTCAGCGGCCACATGGTGCAGCACATGATCCTGGCGATGCTGGTGCCGCTGTTCCTGGTGCTCGCCGCCCCCGTGACCCTGCTGCTGCGAGCCATCCCGGCCCGCAAGGACGGCAGCCGCGGCCCGCGCGAGTGGGTGCTCGGTCTGGTGCACTCCCGGTTCGGCCAGTTCCTGGCCCGTCCGGTGGTGGCCGCGGTGCTCTTCGCGGGCGGCATGATCGCGTTCTACTACACGCCCGCGTTCGAGTTCGCGCTGCGCAACCACGCGGGCCACGTGTGGATGATCGTGCACTTCACGCTGGTCGGGTACCTGTTCGCCAACGCGCTCGTCGGGATCGACCCCGGACCCAAGCGCCCGGGCTACCCCCAGCGCCTGCTGCTCCTGTTCGCGACGATGGCGTTCCACGCGTTCTTCGGCGTCGTGCTCACCACCGGCACGTCGCTGCTCGTGGCCGACTGGTTCGGCAACATGGGCCGGCCGTGGGGCCTGCCCGCGATCGACGACCAGCAGCGCGGCGGCGGCGTCGCGTGGGGCATCGGCGAGCTGCCGACGCTGGCGCTCGCCATCGCCGTCGCGCTGCAGTGGACGAACTCCGACGAGCGCGAGGCGCGTCGCCGCGACCGCAAGGCGGACCGCGACGGCGACGCCGAGCTGGACGAGTACAACGCCATGCTCGCCAAGATGGCCGACCGCGACGCCGACCGCGCCACGGGCGGCGCCTCGGACCGGGACCAGGCGGGCCCCGCGTAGGTCCGGGCTCCCGCGAGGTGGTCCACCTCGCGGTCAGGCGGGCCGGGGCAGCGTGAGCGTCCGCGGGGACAGCCCCGCCAGCGCGGCGACGTGCGCCGGCACCGGTGCGCGGGAGTCGGCGTCGGAGATCGCGGCGCCGACGATGCGCCGCACCGGCACGTGCCCGCCCCACCCGCCGGCGGCGACGTCGGCCGGGTCGTCGACCGGGCCGCCGGCGCGGGCCTTCATGGACGCCTCCCGCAGGGGGACGGCGAGCACCGCGGTCGCGGCGAGCTCCTTGCGGGTCGCGGGGCGCAGGGTCGCGGACCGGCCCGGCGCCAGGTGGTCGACGATGGCGTCCAGCGCGCGGACCCGCTCGCCCTCGTCGGTGACGAGCCGCGCGGCGCCGATGACGACGGCGGAGCGGTAGTTCACGGAGTGGTGGAAGCCGGACCGGGCCAGCACCAGCCCGTCGAGCTCGGTCACCGTGACGCACACGGTCGCGTCCGTCGCCCCGACCAGCCAGCGCGCCGCGACCGACCCGTGGACGTAGAGCGTGCCGCCGTCGTCGGGGCCGTCGAGGTCGACGGCGTAGGCGCAGGGCAGCACCACGGGATGCCGGTCCGGGCCCTCGCCGACGTCGACGCCGAGGTGCGCGACGAGCCCGTCGGCCAGCAGGGCGTGCAGCGCCGCGCGGTCGGGCACGGCGCGGTCCCGGCCGCGCCGCACGGTGGTCCTCGGGGTGGGGGAGAGAGCGTCCATGCCGCTAGCGTGGCTCCTGGTTGGCCTGCCGTCACGAGCCATTTCCCGCCGGATCCGACAGGCCACTTCGCGATCGACATCGACGCCCGACGACAGGAGCCCCGTGGCCGCCCTCCCTGTCCGCCTGGACCGTGACGGCCGCGAGCCGCTCGGCGCACAGCTGTCCGGGCAGGTCCGCGACCTCGTCTCCCGCGGCACGCTGCGGCGCGGCGACCGGCTGCCCAGCACGAGGGCGCTCGCCGCCGACCTCGGCGTCGCGCGCTCGGTGGCCGAGCAGGCCTACGACCAGCTCGTGGCCGAGGGCTGGCTGTCCGCCCGCCGGGGCGCGGGCACGTTCGTCGCGTCGGAGGCGGTGCCGCGCGCCGAGGTGCGGCGGCGCCGGCCGGCCGGGCCGGGCCCGGGCCTGGTGCGCCTGAGCACCGGGGAGCCGTGGATCGACCCGCGGCACCGCGCCGCCTGGCGGCGGGCGTGGCGGGAGGTCTCCGCCGCGACGCCGCCGCGCGGCTACGACGACCCCTGCGGCCTGCCCGCGCTGCGCGAGGCGCTCGCCGAGCGCCTCGGCCGCACCCGCGGCCTGGTGGTGGACCCCGACGAGGTGGTCGTCACCGCGGGCACGACGGCGGGGTTGCGCGACGTGCTCTCCGTGCTGCCGTCGGGGCCGGTGGGCATCGAGGACCCGGGCTACCGCGCCGCCGTCGCGACCGCGCGCGCCGCGGGTCGCGACGTCGTCGACCTGCCCGCCGAGGCCCGGCACGACGAGGCGGCGCTGCGCGGCCTCGCCGCGGCGTACGTGACCCCGGCGCACCAGCACCCGCTGGGCCGCGTGATGCCCGCCGACGACCGTCTGACGCTGCTCGCCGCGTCGCGGGCCACGGGCGCCGTCGTCGTCGAGGACGACTACGACTCCGAGCTCCGCTACGACGTGGCGCCCGTGCCGGCCCTCGCCACCCTCGGCCGGGACCGGGTCGCGTACCTGGGGACGGCGTCGAAGTCGGCGCCGCCCGGGCTGCGGGTCGGGTGGATGGTGCCGCCGCCGGCGCTGCTCGACGACGTGGCCCGGCACCGCGAGCTCGTGCACGACGTCGCCGCGTGGCCCGTGCAGCGCGCCCTGCTGACGCTGCTGCGCGACGGCTGGCTGGACAGCGTGGTCCGCACCGCGCGCCGCGTGTACGCCGAGCGGGCGGCGCGCGTCGCGGCCGTGCTGGGTCCGCACGCCGCCCCGGCGGCGACGTCCGCCGGCATGTACTCGACGTGGCTGCTGCCGCAGGACGCGGCGCTGCGCGCCCACGCCGCCGCCCGGGAGGCGGGCTTCGACCTGCCGCTCCTGTCCGACGTGTGCCGCACCGCCCGGCACACCGGCGTCGTGGTCGGCTTCGGCGGTGTGAGCGACGGGGAGCTCGACCGCGCGCTGGGCGCGATCCGGGCGGGTCTCGGCGGGTGACGTAGCGATCCGTCGCCGTCAGCGCCCGGTACGGCGACGAATCGCTACGTCACCGGCGCGGCCACCGGTCAGAGCAGGCCGTCGACCACCTTCGCGGCCAGGCCGAGCGCGGTGGTCGTGCCGAGCCCGTCCGCGACGGTCACGGTGGTGACGCCCGGCGCTGGGTCGGTGACGACGAAGGGCGTGCCCGCGAACGGGCCGCGGCGCGGGCGCGGCACGACGACGTCGGGCACGGACCAGCGCCGGCGCACCTCCACCGGTCGGCCGAGCAGCGCGCCGGCCTCCCGCAGCAGCAGCGCGTCGGCGACGTCGGAGCGCTCCGGGTCGCGGTCGAGCCCGCCGTCCGCGCGCCGCTCGGCGTCCGTGCGGCGGGCCTCGCCGAGCAGCAGGGAGCCGTCGCCGGCGAGCGGGGTGAACGTCAGGTGGACGGCGGCGTCGAGCAGCTCGGGGGCCTCGGTGCGCAGGCGCTCGCGCACGTCCGCCAGCGCCGGGCTGTGGGCGTAGGCGGCGTCGCGCAGGAGGGTGCTGCCGCCCAGCACGGCGGGGCCGGCCGGGTCGTGCGCGCGCCCCGGGGCGACGACGCGGAGCACCTGCCGCACGTCGTGCCGCAGGCCCGTGCGCGCGGCCTCCTCGGGGAAGAAGCGGTCGAGGTCGGGGCCCACCGCCACCAGCACGCGCCGGGCCACGACCTCGCCGCGCGACGTGCGCACCAGCGTGCGCCCGGTGCCCGCCTCGAACGTCAGCGCCGTCGTCGACCAGGCCACGTCGGCCCGCGGCCGGGCGTCGAGGGCGGTGGCGAGCGCCCGGAGCGCGTCGCGCGGGTCCACGCGCAGGTCGAGGGGGAGGAACGCCCCGCCGACCACCCCGTCCTCGGTCACGCGCGCCCGGTCGGCGGCCTGCGCGGCGTCGAGGAGCTGGGCGTCGCCGTCGCGCGCGGCGACCAGGTCGTCCAGGACGGCGAGCTCGTCCGCCGAGCGCGCGACGACCACGGCGCCCGTGTCCTTGACCCAGAACCCGGCCTCGCGGCCCAGCTTCAGCCAGCGCTCCCGCGACGCGAGCGCGCAGGAGAGGGTGGCGGCGTCCTGCGTCGTGACGGCCACGTGCCCGCCGCGGCGGGCGGAGGCGCCGTCGGGCCGCGGGTCGCGCTCCACCACCAGCACCGAGTGCCCCCGCGCGTGCGCCTCGAGCGCGTGCGCGAGACCCACGATCCCCGCCCCGACGACGACCAGGTCGGCGGTGGCGGGCAGCGGCGGCAGGTGGGTGGCGCGGGGCGACGGTGGTCTCACGACCAGACCGTGCCCGATGTCGACGGGCCCTCTCAACCGCACGGGCCGCCGGGGCGGACAAGTTCAGCGAACGTTCATCCGGCGTTCCCCGTGGCCCCGCTGAGGGGGGCCGAACAGGCGGTTGCGCAGGGAATGAGCGGTCAGTCCGTGCGCAACCGCCTGTTCGGCCGGCGCTGTGGTAGACCGGGGCGCGTGACCCAGGACAACGTCGCCCCCACGCCCTTCCACGACCTCGACCGCTACGTCGAGCTGCCACGCGTCGGCGGGCTCTCGCTGAGCCCCGACGGCACGCGCCTCGTCACCACCGTCCAGACGCTCGACGCGAAGCGCACCGGCTGGACGACGGCCGTGTGGGAGGTCGACCCGACGGGCACGGCCCCGGCGCGGCGGCTGACGCGGAGCCGCAAGGGCGAGTCGTCGGCGGTGTTCGCGGCGTCGGGCGACGTGCTCTTCACGTCCGCCCGGCCGGACCCGGAGGCGGAGAAGGACGACGAGGAGCCGAAGGCCGCCCTGTGGCTGCTGCCGGCCGGCGGCGGGGAGGCGCGCGTCGTGGCCACGGCGCCCGGCGGCCTGGGCGGCGTGCTCGCGGCCCGGGCCGCCGACGTCGTGTCCGTGTCCGCCCCGGTGCTGCCGCGGGCCGCCGGCCTCACCGAGGACGAGGAGCTGCGCAAGCAGCGCACGGACCGCAAGATCTCCGCGATCCTGCACTCCGGCTACCCGGTGCGGCACTGGGACCACGACCTCGGGCCGGACGAGGACCGCCGGTTCGTGGCGCACCTCGCGGCCGACGAGGCCCGCCTGGAGCTGCGGCAGGTCACCGGCGCCGGCCGCCAGCTGTTCGAGCACGGGGCCGACCTGTCCTCCGACGGCGGCACGCTCGTCACGACGTGGGCCGTCGCGGACCCGGGGGCGGCCCAGCGCAGCACGCTCGCCGTGGTCGACACGGCGTCGGGCGAGCGCCGCGCCCTCGTGGACGACCCGGACGCCGACGCGTTCGCCCCCGCGGTCTCCCCGGACGGGCAGTGGGTCGCCTTCGTGTCGGAGTCGGTGACGACGCCCGAGGACGCCCCGGTCGTCCGCCTGGGCCTCGTGCGCCTGGACGGCTCGGGCGAGCCCGAGGTCCTCGCGGACGACTGGGACCGCTGGCCGACCTCCGCCACCTGGCTGCCCGACGGCTCCGGCCTGGTCGTCACGGCCGACGAGGACGGGCGCGGCCCGCTGTTCCTGCTGACCTTCGGCGCGGGCGGCCCCGGCGCGGGGGAGCCCGTGACCGTGGAGCGCGTGACGGCCGACGACGCCGCGCTCTCCGACGTGCGGGTCGCGCCCGACGGGTCGGCGCTCTACGCGCTGCGCACCAGCTACGCCGCGCCGTCGGAGCCGGTGCGGGTGGACCTCGCCGCGTTCGTCGCGTCGGGCGCCGCGGGGGAGCGGGCGCCGGTCGCGGCCGCCGCGCTGCGCGGGCCGGTGCCCGCTCCGGCGCTGCCCGGCACCCTCACGGAGGTCGAGACGACGGTCGCCGACGGGTCGCGCGTCCGCGCCTGGCTCGCGCTGCCCGACGGCGCCGCCGCGGACGCCCCGGCGCCGCTGCTGCTGTGGATCCACGGCGGGCCGCTCGGCTCGTGGAACGCGTGGAGCTGGCGCTGGAACCCGTGGCTGATGGTGGCGCGCGGGTACGCCGTCCTGCTGCCCGACCCGGCCCTGTCCACCGGCTACGGCCAGCGCTTCGTGCAGCGGGGCTGGGGCACCTGGGGCGACGCGACGTTCACCGACCTCATGGCGATCACCGACGCCGTCGAGGCGCTGCCCGAGGTGGACGCGACGCGCACCGCCGCCATGGGCGGGTCCTTCGGCGGGTACATGGCGAACTGGGTGGCCGGGCACACCGACCGGTTCCGCGCGATCGTCACGCACGCCAGCCTGTGGGCGCTCGACCAGTTCGGCCCCACCACCGACCACGGCTACTACTGGAAGCGCGAGATGACGCCGGAGATGGCGGAGGCCTACAGCCCGCACCGGTTCGTCGCCGACATCCGCACCCCGATGCTGGTCGTCCACGGCGACAAGGACTACCGCGTCCCGATCGGCGAGGGCCTGCGCCTGTGGCAGGAGCTGCTCACGGAGTCCGGCCTGCCCGCCGCCGACGACGGCAGCACCGTGCACCGCTTCCTGTACTTCCCCGACGAGGGCCACTGGGTGCTCGCGCCGCAGCACGCGAAGGTCTGGTACCAGGCGGTGCTGGCGTACCTGGCCGAGCACGTGCTGGACGCCGAGCAGGAGCTGCCCGACTACCTCTGACGTCGCCCTCCGAGGTCGCGTCCCCGAGGCCCACGGCACCCACCTGGGTACCGTGGGCCTCATGGGTCCGGGACGCAGCGACCGGCACGGGTACACCGTCACCGCTCCGGTGGCGGCGCCCGCCGCGGTGGTGTGGCAGGTGCTCGCCGACGTCGAGGCGATGCCGACGTGGACGGCGTCGATGGACGCCGTGCGCCGGCTCGACGGGGGACCGTTCGGCCTCGGCTCGCGGGCGCGGGTGCGCCAGCCGGGCCTGCCGCCCGCCACGTGGGTGGTCGACGAGTGGCGGCCGCCGGAGGTGTTCGCCTGGACCAGCCGCGCGCCGGGGGTGCGCACGACGGGCCGCCACGAGGTGCGGGCGCGGGGCGAGCGGCGGAGCGAGGTGACCCTTTCGGTCCGGCAGGACGGCGTCCTCGCGGGCCTCATGTGGCGCTGGACCGGGGCGACGGCGCGCCGGTACGTGGACCTCGAGATCGCGGGCCTCGCCGCGGCGGCGGCCGGGCGGGCCGAGCAGCCGGACCCCTGAGCCCGTGGTGGGCCCAGGTGAGCCCGCCGTGAGCCCGCGGTGAGCCCGGTGCCGAGCCGGTCAGGCGGGGGCGACGATGAGGTCCACGAGGACCTCGAGCATCGTGGTGGCGTCCTTGCGGGCGCCCGCGGCGGGGAGCATCGCGGCGCGCTGACCGGCCTCGTGGGCGCCGAGGAGCAGGTCGATGGCGACGTGCTCGTCGATCGCGAACCGGAGGCCGAGGGCGGTGATGACCCGGTTCAGCGCGGCGATCATCTCCTCGCGCAGCACCTGCTGCTGGTCCACGTAGCGCTGGGCGACCTGCGGGTCGCGCAGCGCGAGCAGCTCGAACTCGAGCTCCATGACGCACCACGACGTCTTGGCGGCCGGGTCGGGCAGCACGGACGCGATGACCTCGCGCACCGTGGAACGGAACCCGTCCGGGGTCTGCAGCGCGGCGGGGTCGACCGTCGCGACGGCGCGCTCGAGCGCCCCGAGGTGGCTGCGGGCCTCGCGCTCCGTGAGCGCGAGGAACAGCTCCTCCTTGCTCGCGAAGTTCGAGTAGAAGGCGCCGCGGGTGAATCCGGCGGCCTCGCAGACGGCCTCGATCGACGCGGCCTGGACACCGACCTGCGCGAACACCTCGAAGGCGGCGTCGAGCAGGCGTTCGCGGGTGCGCTCGCGCCGGGGCGAGCGGCCGGTGACGGCCGTAGCGTCGTCGGGGGCCACGCTCTCGGTGGTCAGGGCTCCTCCTCGGGTTCTGCCGGGCACCGGCCCGGCGCGGGCAGTCTGCCCGGACCGGGCCCACTGTAGCCAATACAGGGATGTATCCGATACGTTCGTGCATCGGATACAGTGCCGTATCGAATCCCTGCTCCGTCGTCCCGGGAGAGCCTGTGTCCTCCGTCCTGTACTCCCTCGGTCGTTGGGCCGCCCGGGCCCGGCGGCTCGTCGTCATCGGCTGGGTGCTCGTGCTCGCCGTCGTCGGCGGTGCGGCCGGCGTGCTCTACCAGGGGTTCGACAACTCCGTGACCATCCCGGGCACCGAGTCGCAGGACGCGCTCGACAGCCTCGCCGCCACGTTCCCGCAGGTCAGCGGCGCGTCCGCGCAGATCATCGTGGTCGCTCCCGACGGGTCCACCATCGACGACGCGGCCGTGCGCGGCCCCGTCACGGACGCCGTCGACGCGATCGGCGAGATCGACCAGGTCGCCGCCGTCACCTCGCCCTACGACGACGAGATGGCCGCGTCCGTCAACGACGACAAGACGGCCACGCTGCTGACCGTCCAGCTCGACGGCGACCAGTCCGTCATCACGGACGCGACGAAGGACGCGCTGCACGACGCGAGCGACGACCTCGCCGCCGCGCTGCCGGACGGCGCGCAGGCCAGCCTGGGCGGCGAGCTGTTCAGCGTCGAGTTCCCGGCGCTGAGCATCATCGAGGCGATCGGCGTCGTCGTCGCCCTGGTCGTCCTCATCATCACGCTCGGCTCGTTCGTCGCCGCGGGCCTGCCGCTGGTCAACGCCCTCATGGGCGTGGGCGTGTCGATGCTGCTGCTGCTCGCCGCGACGGTGTTCGGGCCGATCAACTCGACGACGCCGATGCTGGGCCTGATGCTCGGCCTCGCCGTCGGCATCGACTACGCGCTGTTCATCGTGTCCCGGCACCGGGAACAGCTGGCCCAGGGGCTCGACGTCGACGAGTCGATCGCGCGCGCCGTCGCGACGGCCGGCTCGGCCGTCATCTTCGCCGGCCTCACCGTGATGATCGCGCTGGTGGGCCTCGGCGTCGCCGGCATCCCCTTCCTCACCGTCATGGGCATCGCGGCGGCCGTGGCGGTCGGCGTCGCCGTCCTGGTCTCCCTCACGCTGCTGCCGGCGCTGCTGTCGTTCTCGGGCGAGCGGCTGCGGCCCCGCGCCCCCCGCGCCGCCCGCAAGCCGAAGGGGAAGGCCAGGCGTGCCGCGGCGCCGGCGGACGGGGTCCGCCACAACCGCTTCTTCGACGGCTGGGTGCGCGGCGCCACCCGGTTCCCCGTCCTGACGATCGTGCTGGTCGTGGGCGCCATCGCGGCTCTCGCCTGGCCGGCCACGAACCTCCGCCTCGCGCTGCCGGACGCCGGCTCGCTGCCCGAGGACAACAGCGCCCGGGTCACCTACGACCTCGTGGGCGAGGAGTTCGGCGAGGGCTTCAACGGCCCGCTCATCGTCACCGGGTCGATCGTCACCAGCAACGACCCCGTGAAGCTCATGGACGAGCTCGGCGACGAGATCGGGGCGCTCGACGGCGTCGCCGACGTGCCGCTGTCCACGCCCAACCCGACCGCCGACACCGGCATCGTCCAGGTGATCCCCGAGGGCGGGCCCACGTCCGAGGAGACGAAGGCGCTCGTCAACGAGATCCGCGACCAGCACGACCACTACCTGGAGAAGTACGGTGTCGACCTGTCCGTCACCGGGTTCACGGCCGTCGGCATCGACGTCTCCGACAAGCTCGGCGCGGCGCTGCTGCCGTTCGGCCTCGTCGTCGTGGGCCTGTCGCTGGTGCTGCTCACCATGGTGTTCCGCTCGGTCTGGGTGCCGATCAAGGCGTCGCTCGGCTACCTCCTGTCGGTCGGGGCGGCCTTCGGCACGGTGGCGCTCGTCTTCGAGGAGGGCGTGTTCGCCGACGCGCTCAACGTCACCACGCTGGGCCCCGTCATCAGCTTCATGCCGATCATCCTCATGGGCGTGCTGTTCGGCCTCGCGATGGACTACGAGGTCTTCCTCGTCTCCCGCATCCGCGAGGACTACGTGCACGGCGGTGACGCCCGCCGCGCGGTCCGCACCGGGTTCCTCGGCTCCGCGAAGGTGGTCACCGCCGCGGCCGTCATCATGTTCGCCGTCTTCGTCGCGTTCGTGCCCGAGGGGGACATGACGCTCAAGCCGATCGCCCTCGGCCTCGCCGTCGGCGTCGTGGTCGACGCGTTCATCGTGCGGATGACGCTCGTGCCGGCCGTGCTGGCGCTGCTCGGCGAGCGGGCGTGGCACATGCCGCGCTGGCTCGACCGCATCCTGCCCACGTTCGACGTCGAGGGCGAGGGCCTCGCCAAGGAGCTGCGGCTCGCGTCCTGGCCGGAGCCGGACGCCACCGACGCCGTCGCCGCGCGCGACCTCGTGGTCGCGGGCCCCGACGACGACGGCGGGGAGCCGGTCGTCGGGCCCGTCAGCATGCGGGTGCCGGCGGGCGGTGCGCTGTGCGTGCACGGCGACGCGGCCGCCCCGGTGTCCGCGGTGCTCCTCGCCCTCGCGGGCCGCATGGCGCCCGACGCCGGCGCGGTCAAGGTCACCGGCCTGGTGCTGCCCGAGCGCGCGATGACGGTGCGCGGCCGTGTCGCCGTCGTCGACGCCCTGGCCGAGCGCGGCCGCCCCGCCCCCGCGGTGGACGCCGCGGTGCGCGACGGCGCGCGGGTCGTGGTCGTGGACCGCACGGACGCCGTCGTCGACCGCCCGGCGCGCGAGGCGCTCGCCGGCGCGCTCGCCCGGGCGCAGCACGGCGGCACCGCGGTGCTCCTGGGGGCCAGCGGCGTCGCCGCGACCGACCTGCTCGACGCCGACGGCACGGGCCGCGAGGTCGCCGTGCTGGACGTCGGCGCCGGGTTCGGCGCGCCGAGCGTGCTCACCGGGGCCGACGTGCCCCCGCCCCCGCCGTCCCCCGAGCCGGGCCAGGAGCCGGGCGAGGACCGCCCGGCCGGCGACCCGGCCGCCGGGGGCTCCGCCGAGATCGACGAGGACACCCACGTGCAGGAGGTGCAGGCATGACCGCCGCGACCTCGACCCCGACGAGCGTCGCCGCCGCGCGCCACAACCCGTGGAGCGTCGCCGCCGTCGCGCTGCTGCCGCTGATGATCCTCGGGCTGCTGCTCGCCGCCCTGTGGAACCCGCAGGACCGGCTCGACCAGGTGCCCGCCGCGATCGTCAACCTCGACGAGCCGGTCGAGGTGCAGGGGCAGACCGTCCCGCTCGGCCGCCAGTTCGCGTCCGGCCTGGTCAGCGGCGGCGAGACGGCCGACGGCGCCAAGGCCGCGCAGCCCGCACCCGACGCGACCAACTTCGACTGGACCATCACCGACGAGGAGACCGCGGCCGACGGCCTCGCGAACGGCACCTACGCCGCCGTCGTGACGATCCCCAAGAACTTCTCCGCCGCGGCGACGTCGATGGGCAACGACGACCCGTCGTCCGCCGAGCAGGCCACCATCGACGTCAGCACGCCGCCCGGCGGCCGGGTCGCCGACGACGCGCTGGCCCGCGTCGTCGCCGCGACCGCGACGTCGGTCATGTCCAGCACGCTCACCGAGACCTACGTGGACAACGTCCTCGTCGGCTTCAACGACCTGTCCGACGGCATCGGCCAGGCGCAGGACGGCGCGAACCAGCTCCAGGACGGCGCGGACCAGCTCGCGGACGGCGCGGACCAGGCGTCGGACGGGGCCGGGCAGCTCGCGGACGGCGCGGACCAGCTCGCGGACGGCGCGTCCAGCGCCGCCTCGGGCGCGTCCGGCGTCGCCTCGGGCGCGTCGGGCATCGCCGACGGCGCCGGGCAGCTCGCCTCCGGTGCCTCCCAGGTGGCCGGCGGCGCGCGCGGCATCGCCGGGGGGATCGGCGAGAGCGCCCAGGGCGCGGACGACCTGGCCGAGAGCGGCGAGAAGCTCGCCGGCGGCGCCACCCAGGTGGCCGAGGGCAACCGCGCCCTGGCCGACCAGGTCGCGGCCATCAACGACGAGGTCCCCGACGTCACGGCGATCACGAAGTCGCTGGCGGACGCCCAGAAGAGGGCCGACGAGTTCGCGGCCGCCGCGAGCGCCGCGCTCGGGTGCGACGTCAACCCGTCGACCGACGCCTGCGCGGCGCTCGCGGACACGCTGGCGCAGCTGCAGACGAACTCGGCGGGCGTCGAGGAGACGATCCAGGACGTCGTGGACGCGCGCGGGCAGCTCGACGCCCTCGCCACCCAGACGGACAAGCTCGCGACCGGGGCCGAGGGCGTCGCGACCGGCGTCGAGGGCATCGCCGGCGGCAACCGGGACCTGGCCAAGGGGCTGCGCAAGCTCCAGGGCGGGGCGTCGCAGGTGGCCGACGGCGCCGACGGCGTGGCGTCGGGGGCGGGCACGCTCTCGGGCGGCGCGAACCAGCTCGCGACGGGGGCGTCGCAGCTCTCGACGGGCGTCGGCCAGCTCGCCACGGGGGCGACCGGGGTGGCCTCCGGCGCGACGGACCTGTCGTCCGGCGTCGGTCAGCTGGCGTCCGGGAGCACCGACCTCGCGTCGGGCGCGGGCGACCTCTCCGAGGGCCTCGGCGACGCGAAGGGCCAGATCCCGACGACCACGGACGCGGAGCGCCAGACGCTGTCGTCGGTGGTCGCGGAGCCCGTGAAGGCGCCGACGGCGAACGGCATCAGCACCGGCGCGTCGGGGCCGCTGTTCGCGGTCGTGGCGCTGTGGCTCGGGGCGCTGGCGCTGCTGACGATCTTCCCGCCGGTGCTGGCGGGGGCGCTCGGCTCGACGCGCGACTCGGTGCGGCTGGCGCTGCGCGCGTTCGCGCTGCCCGCCGCGGTGGGCGCGGTCACGGGTGCCGCCGTGGGGGTGATCCTCGCGGCGGTCGAGAGCCTCGACCTCGCCGGCTGGGTCGGCGCGATCATCGTCGGCGCGGTGGCGTCGGTGGCGTTCGTCGCGGTGCACCAGGGCTTCGTGGGCCTGCTGGGCAACCTGGGCCGGGGGATCAGCCTGCTGATCGCGGTGCTGCTCATCGCCACCGGCATCGTCGCGACCGTCCCCTCGCTGCTGCAGGGCCTGGTCGACGCGCTGCCGGTCGGTGCCGCCCGCGACGCCCTGACGGCGGTGGTCGTGCCCGCGGCCGGCGGGCTGGGGATGGGCGTCACGCTGCTCGTGCTCTGGGGCCTGGGCGGCCTCGCGCTCGCCACGCTGGTCACCGCGCGCGGCCGCCGGCTGGGCGTGCGGCGGCTACTGCGCGCCTGACCGCGCCGCGGCGCGCTGCCAGCGCAGCACGAGCAGGGCGTCGGCGCGCCGCCGCGCGGCGACGCCGAGGTGGGCCACCTGACGGTGCTCCATCAGGGCGTGCAGGTCGTGGTCGAGGGCCCAGGTGAGGGCCCGGCAGACGTCGTCGGACAAGGGCGCGAGCGTGGATGGTGCGGGTCTCACGGCTACGAGAGATGTCCGACTCGCCGGTTTGTGACATCTGGTGTGTCAGCGGCCTGCAGCAGACTCTCGGCATGGATCTGACGACGGCGCGCGAGACCAAGGCACAGCTCACCGACTTCGCTCGTGACCTGGCCGAGCGTCATGGCGTGCCCGCCAGCCCGTACGCCGTCGGCGACGACGCGACGCCCGCCGACGTGGTGCGCGCGCCGACCCTGTCGCTCGGCCTCGCGCCGCAGGGGGAGGGCGCCTTCGCCATCGCCGTGCGGTATCGGCTCGGGGTGCCGACGGCGCGCTCGTTCGTGCGACGCCTGGCCGCGGAGGCCGGCGACTCGGTCGACGTGCGCCGTACCGGCCGCATCCGCACCCTCGGCGCGCAGACCCGCCCGCCGGTCGTGACGGCGCGGGCGCTCGGCGAGACCGACCGCGTGCGGCCGCTTCGGCCGGGGGCGTCGATCGCGCACGTGGACGTCACCGCGGGCACGCTCGGCGCGTTCGTCGTGAAGGGGGACGGCTCCGGCGACGGCGCACGCTACGTGCTGTCCAACTACCACGTGCTGGCGGGGTCACCGTCGGCGCAGGTCGGGGACGTCGTCGTGCAGCCGGGCCCGGCCGACGGCGGTCGTGCGCCGCAGGACCGGGTCGGCACGCTCGCGCAGGTGGTGCCGCTGACGCCCGGGCAGCCGGCCACCGTGGACGCCGCGCTCGCGCTGCTCGACGACGGGATCGGGACCGACCCGACGTATCCCGTCGGCGCGGTCACGACCACCGCCGTCGCGGCGGGCGGCGAGGCGGTCGCGAAGATCGGCCGCACCACCGCGCTCACGCAGGGCCGGGTGACGGCGATCGAGATGGACGACGTGGTGGTCGGGTACGGCGAGGAGCTGGGCGCCCTGTCCTTCGACGACCAGATCGAGGTGGAGGGCGTGGGCGGTGCGTTCTCGCGCGGCGGCGACTCCGGGTCGCTCGTCTACCGCGAGGACGGCGTCGCGCTGGGCCTGCTCTTCGCCGGCTCCGAGACCGGCGGCGCCGACGGCACCGGGCTGACGTACTGCAACCCGGTCGACGCCGTCCTGCAGGCCCTGGGCGTCACCCTCGCCTGACCACCGGGGTGGTCCGGATCCCGCCGGACCACCCCGGCGCGGGGCTCAGCCCCAGGTGAGCAGGTCCTCGCCGTGCTCGACCAGCGTGCCGACCTGCGCGAGGCGGTCGACGGCGTCGGGCGTGGCCTCGAGCGCGACGACGGGGCACACGGCGGACCTGCCGCCGGCGCGGACGGCGGCGGGGTCCCAGGAGACGAGGACGGCGCCGCGCTCGACGACGTCGCCCTCGGACGCGTGGGTGGTGAAGCCCTCGCCGCCGAGCTTGACCGTGTCGATGCCGAGGTGCACCAGCACCGCGCGGCCGTCCGCGTGCTGCAGGACGAACGCGTGCGGGTGCAGCTTGACGATCGTGCCGGCGATGGGCGCGACCGCCTCGCCGCCGCGGACGTCGTCAGGCTCGATCGCGAGGCCCGGGCCGACGAGGCCGGCGGAGAACACCGGGTCGTCCACCTCGGACACGTCCACGACGGTGCCGGTGACGGGCGCGAGGACGGTCAGCGCCGTCATCAGCGGAGGTCCTCGATGTCGGAGGCGAGCGTGTCGGCCTCGGGCCCGACGATCACCTGGATCGCGATGCCGGAGCGCACGACGGCGATGGCGCCGGCCTTGGTGAGGGCGGCGTCGTTCACCTTGTCCGGGTCCTCGACCTCGACGCGCAGCCGGGTGATGCAGGGCTCGAGATCGACGATGTTGTCGTCGCCGCCGAGCGCGTCGAGGATCTGCTGTGCCTTGCTCATGGTGCTCCTTGGTGGTTCCTGGTGGAGGAGGTTCGTGGGGGCGGTCGGGCTCAGGCGGAGGTCACATGAGCTCGGCGAGGTCGGAGGCGATCGTGTCGACGCGCGGGCCGACCACCACCTGCACGACCCGCCCGTTGACCATCACGCCGAACGCCCCGGCGCGCTTCAGCAGCGCTGCGTCGACGAGCGCGGGATCCTTGACCAGCGACCGCAGCCGCGTGGTGCAGGGGTCGATCTCCTCGATGTTCGCGACCCCGCCGAGACCGGCGAGGATCGACGCCGCGAGCCGCGCGTCGTTGTCGGAGGTGCTCATCGGGGGCTCCCTTCGGGGATGCGTCCGGGCTGGACGGGGGCTGTGCCGGCGCTCTCGGCGGGTCGGCTGCGGGGGACCAGCGTGGGCCGTGCCTCGCGCAGCGGGACGAAGACGCTGTACCGGTCGCCGCGGTAGCAGGCGCGGGAGTACATGACGGGGGCGTCACCCCCGAAGGTCCGGCGGGCGGTGCGCATGACGGCGCGGGAGCCTTGCATCTGCAACGACTCGAGCTCCTCGGGGGTGGCGTCGGCGGCCGTGATGACCTCCTCGCCCCACGTCGGGTTCAGGCCGCGCTCGCGCAGGGCGGCGTAGAGGCTCTCGGGGACGCCGTCGGCCAGCAGGTCGGGGGCGAGGTCGACGGGGATCCACGACTCCTCGACGCTCATCGGGTTGCCGTCCGCGGTGCGCAGCCGCACGACGTGGTGCACGGGGGTGCCGGCCTCGCGGTCGAGCGCCTCCGCGACGACGGCGGGCGCGGGCAGCTCCTCGCGGGTGAGCACGGTGGCGCCGGGCTTGAGGCCGCGGCGTCGGGCCTCCTCGCCGAACGTCGTCAGGCGCATCTCGAAGTCGGCGCGGGGCGGCGCGACGAACGTGCCGCGGCCCTGTGCGCGCTCGAGCACGCCCTCGGTGACCAGCGCGTCGATCGCCTGGCGCACGGTCATGCGCGAGACGCCGAACTTCTCGGTGAGGCTGCGTTCGGAGGGGACCGCGTCCCCGACGGCGAGCTCGGTCGTGACGAGGTCCGCGAGGTACGCGCGCACCGCGAGGTACTTGTGCTCACCGCCGCGAGCTGCGCCCCTGACCATCGTCGTGTCCCGTCCTGCCCTGTGATCGGCATCGATCAGCGTCGTTTTCGACATCGGGACCAGTATCGCGGGCGGCGCGTCGTGCGGCCCGTGTGCTGCTCCCGGCCCCGCCGTGAACGCGGGGTTGACACATCATGAGGTCTAGACCAGTCTTCGTGCAAGTGGTCCAGACAACCTGCCCGTGGCAGCGTGGTGGATCACCGGCAATGACGCCCGCACGCCGTCGCGACACTGCCGCCGGACGACGCAGGCCCGGACCTGCAGGACACGCCCGCCCCGGGCCATCCATCGGAGGAGAACCATGACCACGGTCGCTGAGACCAAGCAGAAGCGGGGATTCCCCGGCCTGGCGCAGCTGCAGCGCGTCGGCCGCTCGCTGATGCTGCCCATCGCCTCGCTGCCCGCCGCCGCGCTGCTGCTGCGCCTGGGCCAGCCCGACATGCTGGGCGCCGACGGCGTGGCCGGCACGCTCTCGTGGATGCAGCCCGTGGCGGACGTCCTCGGCGCCGCGGGGAACGCGCTGTTCAACAACCTCCCGATGATCTTCGCCCTGGGTGTCGCGGTGGGCTACGCGCGCAAGTCGGACGGCTCGACCGCGCTCGCCGCCCTCATCGGGTACCTCGTCTTCAGCGGCGTCAGCGACGCCCTCTCGCCGTACGTCCTCGGGATGGACGAGGCGGGCGAGCAGATGATGATCAACTACGGCGTGCTCGGTGGCATCGTCATCGGTCTCACGGCTGCGCTGCTGTACCAGAAGTACTACCGGATCAAGCTGCCGGCCTATCTCGCCTTCTTCGGCGGGCGCCGCTTCGTGCCGATCGTGACGGCGGGCGCCGCCGTGGTCATCGCCGTCATCGGCGCCCTGATCTACCCGGGCTTCAACTGGCTCTTCAACGACCAGATCGGTGGCTTCGTCACCGGGTCGACGGTGCTCGGCGCGTTCGTGTTCGGCACGCTCAACCGCCTGCTGCTGCCGTTCGGCCTGCACCACCTGCTCAACTCGCTGCCCTGGTTCCAGTTCGGCTCGTACACCGACGCCAACGGCGCGGTGTGGAACGGCGACATCGCCCGCTTCCTGCACGGCGACCCGACCGCCGGCACGTTCATGACCGGCTTCTTCCCGATCATGATGTTCGCCCTCCCGGCCGCCGCGCTGGCCATGATCCACACCGCCAAGCCGAAGAACCGCAAGGTCATCGCGGGCGTGCTCGGCTCCGCGGCCCTCGTCGCCTTCGTGACCGGCGTGACGGAGCCCCTCGAGTACTCCTTCGTGTACGTGGCCTACCCGCTGTACGCGATCCACGCCGTCCTCACGGGTGTGTCCATGGCCCTCGTGAACTGGCTCGGCATCCACTCCGGCTTCGGGTTCTCCGCCGGCGCGATCGACTACGTGCTCAACCTCGGCATCGCGCAGAAGCCGCTGCTGCTCCTCCCGATCGGCCTCGCCTACGGCGTCATCTACTACTTCCTGTTCCGCTGGGTCATCACCAGGTGGAACCTGCGCACCCCGGGCCGCGAGGATGATCCTGAGGAGGAGGCCGCGGTCGAGGGCGACCAGGCCGTCACGGACCAGAAGGAGGCCGCCACGGTGTCCGCCGGCGTCGCCGCCGACGGCGGCGCGGGGGCCGCGAAGGAGAAGGGCTCGGACTGATGAGCACCACCCTCACCGGTGCCCCGGTGAGCCCCGGGCGGGCGGCCGGCGTCGTCGTGACGATGCCGGCCCCCGTCCCGGAGCCCCCGGCGGAGACGATCGACGCATCCGCTGCCGACGACGCGGTGTCCCGCCTGGGCGCCGCGACGTCGGCCGTCCGGGACCGCCTCGCCGCGCAGGCGGCCCAGGCCACGGGGACGGCGGCCGACGTGCTCGCCGTCACCGCGGCGATGGCGGCCGACCCGACGCTCGCCCGCGACGCCGAGCGCCGCGTGCGCGAGGGCTCGCTCACGCCCGGGCGGGCGGTGTGGGACGCCGCGAACGCGCTCGCCGCGCAGCTCGAGCCGCTCGGCCCGCCGCTGAGCGAGCGTGCCCGCGACGTGCGCGACGTGCGCGACCGCATCGTCGCCGAGCTCACCGGGGAGCGACCGCCGGGCGTGCCGTCGCCGGGGCACCCGTTCGTGCTCGTCGCCGAGGACCTGGCGCCCGCCGACACGGCGACCCTCGACCCGGAGGCGGTCGTCGCGATCGCCACGAGCGCGGGCGGCCCCACGTCGCACACCGCGATCCTCGCGCGGGCGCTCGGCATCCCCGCCGTGGTCGCCGTGCGCGGGGCCGACGAGCTCGCCGACGGCGAGACCGTCGTCGTCGACGGCGGCGCGGGCACCGTGCTGCGCGACCCGTCGGAGGCCGAGGTCGCGGCCGCGCGGGACGCCGTGCGCGTCGAGCGCGAGTTCGACGGCCACGGCCGCACCGCCGACGGGCACCGGGTGGAGCTGCTCGCCAACGTGGCCGACCCCCAGGCCGCGCAGGCGGCCGTCGCCGCGCACGCCGAGGGGGTGGGCCTGTTCCGCACCGAGTTCTGCTTCCTCGGGCGCGACGTCGAGCCGAGCGTCGAGGAGCAGGTCGCCGCCTACCGCGGCGTCCTGTCCGCCTTCGGCGGCCGCAAGGTCGTGGTCCGCACCCTCGACGCCGGGGCGGACAAGCCGCTGCCCTTCGTCACGGCCGACGACGAGCCCAACCCGGCGCTCGGCGTCCGCGGGCTGCGCACCGCCGTCGCCCACCCCGAGGTGCTGGACCGGCAGCTGGAGGCGATCGCCCGGGCGGCGGCCGCCGAGTCCGCGGACGTGTGGGTCATGGCGCCGATGGTGGCCACGACCGACGAGGCGCGGTCGTTCGTCGCCGCGTGCGAGGCGCACGGCCTGGGCCGGGCCGGCGCGATGATCGAGGTGCCCGCGGCGGCGCTGCGCTCGCGCTGGGTGTTCGAGCACGCCACGTTCGGCAGCATCGGCACCAACGACCTCACGCAGTACGCGATGGCCGCCGACCGCCTGCTCGGCGACCTCGCGACGCTGTCCACGTCGTGGCAGCCCGCGGTGCTCGAGCTGGTGCGGGCCACCTGCGAGGGCGCGCACGCGCACGGCCGCCCGGTGGGCGTCTGCGGGGAGGCGGCGGCCGACGCCGTGCTGGCCCCGGTGCTCGTCGGGCTGGGCGTGCGGTCGCTGTCCATGACGCCGCGCGCGCTCGCGGACGTCGCGGCGGTGCTGGCGGAGGTGTCGTTCGCGCGCTGCCGCGACCTCGCCCGCGTGGCGCTGGAGCAGCCCGACGCCGACGCCGCGCGTGCCGCCGTCCGGCGCGAGCTGTCCGACGTGCTGGAGGCCCTGGTCCTCTAGCCGGGCCGTCGTCGGGGCCGTCCGCGGAAGGGGCGCGGGCGGCCCCGGCGCGCGCTAGGCCGCGACGGGCGAGAGCTTCCGCTCGAGGAAGAGCGTGGCCGCCCCGATCGCGCCCACGTCGTCGCCGAACGTCGACGACGTCACCGGGACCTCCTGCGTGCCGTCCCGGGCGCGTCGCGCCACGAGCTGCACCTGGGGCATGGCGTGCTCGGCCAGGTACCCCCAGTACGGGCCGCCGACGATGACGCGGTGCGGGTCGTGGATGCTGATCAGGGTGCGCACGGCCTCGCCCAGCGCGGCCCCGTACTCCTCGACCAGCGCGCGTGCGGCGGCGTCGCCGGGCGTCCGCTGCTGCAGGGCGGCGAGAGCGGCCGCGTCGGGGGCGTGCGGGTCGAGGGGCACGCCGGCGCGACGCGCCTTGTCGAGGAAGCGGTTCATGTCCGTGTGGAGCGCGAGGCACGACAGGCGGCCGCAGCGGCACCGGGTGGAGTCGACGCCGGTCGGGAGGTGCCCGATCTCCCCGGCCTGGACCGTCGCCCCGCGGTGGATGGTGCCGTCGCCCGCCACGGCCGACCCGACGCCGGCGCCGACGTACAGGTACAGCACCGTCTCTTGTACGGCGAAGCGACCGGGCCAGCACTCGGCGGTCAGCGCGGCGTTGGTGTCCTTGTCCATCACGGCGGGCAGGCCGGTCCGGGTGCGGATCATGTCGAGCAGCGGAACGTCGCGCCAGCCCGGGAGCCACGGGGGAGCCACCACCGTGCCGTGCGCGGCGTCCAGGCCGCCCGGCACGGCGACGCCGATCCCCTGGACGCCCTTCTCGATCGCGCCGTCGTGGCCTCCGGTCGGCGCGGCCCCGAGCTCCCCGAGCATGTCGTCGAGGGCCGCGCCGATGCGTTCGACGTCGGCCGCCGGGTCGTCGCCGGGACGCTCGAGCGATCTCTTGGCGATCGGGCGGGCGAGCATGTCGACCAGGGTGACCGTGATGTGCGCCGGGTCGAGGTGCGCCCCGGCGGCGACCATGGCGCGCGGCTCGACCTGCATCGACATCGCGGGCTTCCCGCGCCGGTTCGTGTGCACGGGTGCCGCCCGCACCAGCCCGCGGTCGATCAGCCGCCGCGTGATCTGCGAGACCGCCTGGCGCGAGAGCCCGCAGAGCTCCATGAGGTCGGACTGGTCCACCCCGTCCGACGACAGCCGGATCGCCCGCAGCACGACCAGCTCGTTCCGGGCTCCCACCTGGGGCATCGTCGTCGCGCGCATGGCCCTCCCTCCGCCGGGAACATGATGCACCATTGAATATATCCATCGGTATGAGTAATGTCCTGAGGCGTCGGACACAGAGGTCCACGACGCCGCTTCGGCGCCAGCGGCCCACGTCCAGGCCACGACGGACGTGCTCCGTCGCCGAAGCGGAGGGAGAACGATGACTGCGACCGGACTGACGGCCAGAACGCCCCTGGGGACGGCACCGCCGGATGCGGCGGACGCCGCCACCGGCCCGCCGCCCGCGCGCACGCGCCACCGGCTCTCGCGCACGGACCGGCGCGACCTCGCCCTGGGGCTGAAGTACATCTCGCCGTGGATCGTCGGCGTCCTGGTCTTCGTCGTCTACCCCGTGGGGTACTCGATCTACCTGAGCTTCACCCGCTACTCCGGCATGGGCGCCCCGACCTGGGTGGGAGCGTCCAACTACAGCGCCGCGTTCGCCGACCCGCTCGTCGGCAAGGCGGCCGGCAACACGATCTTCTACGCCTTGATCGCCGTCCCGGTCGGGCTCCTCGTCGCGCTGACGCTCGCGCTCGCGATGAACCAGAACGTCCGCGAGGTCGCCTGGTACCGCACCATCTTCTACGCCCCGTCGCTGGTCCCCGCCTTCGCGATGTCGTTCATCTTCATCGTGTTCCTCAACCCCCAGTTCGGGGCGTTCAACCAGGTGCTCAACGTGTTCGGCGGGTCCAACGTCAACCTGCTCGGCGACCCGACGGGCGTGAAGATCGCGATCATCCTCATGGCCCAGCTCGGCGCCGGGAACGCGGCGCTGATCTTCCTGGCCGGGCTGCGGAACGTCCCGAAGACGGTCTACGAGGCCGCCCGGGTGGACGGTGCGGGCCCGGTGCGGCAGTTCCTGTCGATCACGCTGCCCCTGCTCAGCCCGGTGCTGCTGTTCAACCTCATCACCGGCGTCTCGGGCGCGCTGCAGGTCTTCACCGAGGCCTACATCGTCACCAACGGCACCGGCGACCCCGACGCGGGCGCGCTGTTCTACATGATGTACCTCTACAAGAACGCCTTCGGCTTCGCGGAGCTCGGCTACGCCTCGGCCCTGGCGGTCCTCCTCTTCCTGGCCGGCCTCAGCCTGGCCCTGCTGATCTTCTGGTGCTCGCGCCGCTTCGTGAACTACGACGTGGAGGCCTCCTGATGAGCACGACGACCCGCACGGACTCCCCGCGCAAGCGCCGGTCCCAGGTCCGCGCCGCGGACCTCGATCAGCTGAACCGGCGGGCCGACGGGACGCGGCGCCCCTGGTACTCCACCGTGATCGCGCGCGTGGTGATGATCGTCCTGTCCCTCGTCTTCCTGCTGCCGCTGTACTGGATGATCATCTCGTCGCTGAAGTCCGACGAGGAGCTCGCCCAGTTCCCGCCCACGTTCTGGCCCCACTCGTGGCAGCTCGGCAACTTCGTCGACGCGGTGGCGGCCATGCCGTTCCTGCACTTCTTCGCGAACTCCACGATCATCACGCTCTCGGTGGTGATCCTGTCGGTGCTCTCGAACCTCGTCGTCGCCTACGGCTTCGCCTGCCTGCGGTGGCCCGGCCGCGACGTCGTGTTCTACGTGGTGATCGCGACGCTGTTCCTGCCGTTCCCGGTGACCCTGATCCCGATGTTCGACATGTGGGCCCGCCTCGGCGCCGTCAACACCTTCGTCCCGCTGATCCTGCCGGCGATGTTCGGGTCCGCGTTCTACGTGTTCCTGCTGCGGCAGTTCCTCCTGCAGATCCCCAGGGACATGCTCGACGCCGCGCGGATCGACGGGGCGCGCGAGTGGACCATCCTGTGGCGCCTCGTGTTCCCCACGGCCAAGCCGGCCCTGACGACCGTCGCCATCTTCGCGGCCGTCGCCTCCTGGAACGACTTCATGGGACCGCTGATCTACCTGCAGGACGAGAGCGTGCAGACGCTCTCGATCGGCCTGCAGTCGTTCCGCTCCGTGCACGCGCAGGACGTCTCGTTCAACCAGCTGATGGCCGCGTCGTTCCTGGTCATCCTGCCTCTGCTGATCCTCTTCTTCGTGTTCCAGCGCTACTTCATCCGGGGCATCACCATCGGAGGCTTCAAGTGATCACACGCCGCACCTTCCTGAGCGCCGGGGCGGCGTCCGTCGCCGCCCTCTCCCTCGGGGCGTGCGCGCCCCGCGGGTCGTCGAGCGACGCCGTCATCCGGTACTGGGGCATGGGCGCCGCCGACGCCGACAAGGACCTCAAGGTCATCGACGCGTTCAACGCCACGAGGGCCGGCTCGGGCATCACGCTCGACGTCAACCAGGTGCCGAGCAACGGCGTGGCGGACATGAGCCAGATCATCACCGCCGTCCGGGGCGGCACCGCCCCGGACGTCTGGCAGATGGACCGCTTCAACGCCGTCCAGAACGCGTCCATCGGGCTGCTCGAGCCGATCGACGGCCTCATCGAGAAGTACGAGGACGCCTCCGTCGACGACTTCACGAAGCAGTGGATCCAGTTCGCCGTCGACGAGCTCACGTACGACGGCCGGCTGTACGGGCTGCCGATCAATACGGACGCGCGCGGGATCATGTACAACGAGAGCCTCCTGCGCGATGCCGGCGTCGACCTCGACATGTTCGACCCGCAGCAGCACGTGCTCACGTGGGACGAGCTGCGCGAGGTCGCGCGCAAGCTCACCAGGACGGACTCCCGCGGGAACTTCACGAATCTCGGGTTCGTGCCCTGGGACGGCGAGGGCTGGCCGTACACCTGGGGGTTCGGCCTCGATGCGGCGGTCTACGCGAACGAGTCCTCCTCGGTCACGCTGGACTCCCCGCAGTGGAGGTCGGTGTTCGACCTGTACGCGGACTGGGCCGAGGAGTTCCCCTACGCCAAGGCTGACGCGTTCTTCGCGACCTACCAGCCGCCGAACGCCCCACCCAGCCAGACCGCCATGTTCTCCCAGCGGCTGGCGATGTCCACCACCGGGCCGTTCTCCATCCGCAGCAACGAGAAGTACGCCCCGGACCTGCCGCTGAAGTTCACGTGGCTGCCGGTCGCGACGGAGGGCGACGAGACGTACTCGTGGTCCGGTGGGGCCTCGCTCGTGGTGCCCAAGGGCGCCCGGATGACGCGCAACCTCTGGGAGTTCATGAAGTTCTACACGGGTCATCAGGGCCAGAGCATCGTGCAGCCGTTGCTCGGCGACCTGCCGACCAACCTCGAGACGATCGAGGCCCGGAAGTACAACCCGAAGGCCGAGCTGTTCCGCCAGATGCTGCCGACCTCGACGTCCCGCCCCCCGCTGCCCGTGGGCTCGGTGGCGTGGGACACGCTGCAGCGCTCCCGGAGCTCGGTGATCATCGGCTCGGCGACGCCGCAGCAGGTCATCGCCAACAACCAGCAGAGCGTGGCCCCCAAGATGGCGCTCTTCGAGGGGTACCAGATGCCCGCGACGTACGGGCAGAACAGCGTGATCCCGGGCTAGGCCGGGACCGCCGGACGCACCACCCGACACGACACGACACGAGGAGCAGACCCCCCCATGACCACACCCCTGCGGATCGCCGTGCTCAGCGCATGGCACGTGCACGCCGAGGAGTACGGGCGCGCCGCCGTCGACCATCCCGGCACCGAGCTCGTCGCCGTCTGGGACGACGACGCCGAGCGCGGCCGCGACCTCGCGGAGCGCCTCGGCGTCGAGGCCACGACCGACCTCGACGCGCTGCTGGGCCGCGAGGACCTCGACGGCGTCACCGTCACCGCCGCCACGAGCGACCATCTCGAGGTGATCGGCAGGGCCGTCGCCGCCGGCAAGCACGTCTTCACCGAGAAGCTGCTCGCCCCGACCGTCGAGGCGTGCGACACGCTCGTCGACGCCGCCCGGGCCGCGGACGTCCGGCTCACGGTCTCCCTGCCGCGCCTCACGCACGGCTACACGGCGGCCCTGCGCGCGATCCTCGACGAGGGGGCGCTGGGCAGGATCACGTACTCGCGGGTCCGGCTGGCCCACGACGGCTCGACGGCCGACTGGCTGCCGGCACGGTTCTACGACGCGTCCGAGGCGCTCGGCGGCGCCTTCTCCGACCTCGGCGCGCACCCCGTCTACCTCACCCAGCTGATCCTGGGCGACGAGCTCGTCTCTGTGCGGTCGACCTACACCGACCAGACGGGACGGGGGGTCGAGGACAACGCGTCGGTGACGGTCGCCACCCCCGACGGCGCGATCGGCGTGATCGAGACCGGCTTCGTGACGCCGGCCAGCCCGTTCTCGATCGAGGTCCACGGCACCGAGGGGTCCCTGCTCTACGGGTTCGAGGCCGACGAGGCAGGGGCGCCCGTGATGCGTCTGGCGACCCGTGCGGGCTCGTCGCGCGTGGACCTGCCCGCCGACCAGCCGATCCTCTTCGCGCAGTGGGTGGACTCGATCCGCGCGGGCAGGGCGCTCGAGGACACCCTCCCGCGGGCCCGGTCCCTGACCGCGCTCGTCGACGCCGCGAACTCCGCCGCGAACTCCGCCGCGCACGTCTGACCGTCCCGCACCCCGACAGAACAGGGCTCAGCCATGACCGTGACCTCTCCCGTCCGAATCGGCCTGATCGGCGCCGGCGGCATCGCCGGTGCCCACCTCGCGGGCTACGCGAGGATCCCCGACCGCGTCCGGGTCACCGCGATCGCCGACGCGGTGCCGGAGACCCTCGCGCGCCGCGCCGAGGAGACCGGGGCCCGCGCCTACGCCGACTTCACCGAGCTGGTGCACGACCCGGAGGTCGACGCCGTCGACATCTGCCTCCCGCACCACCTCCACAAGGCCGCGATCGTCGCCGCGGCGAAGGCGGGCAAGCACATCCTCTGCGAGAAGCCCCTGTGCCTGACGGCCGAGGAGGCGGCCGAGGTGCGCGCCGCGGTGCAGGCCGCCGGCGTCACCCTCATGTGCGCGCACAACCAGCTGTTCATGCCCGCCGTGGCGAAGGCGAAGGAGGTCATCGACTCCGGCGCCCTCGGCGACGTGTACGAGGTGCGCACCACCGACTCGTTCTACAACGACTTCGATCCCTCGACCATGGGGTGGCGCGCCCACGCCGCGACCAGCGGTGGCGGCGAGTTCATCGACACCGGCTACCACCCGACCTACCTGCTGATGCACCTCGCGGGGGCGCGGCCCGTCAAGGCGTTCGCCATGATGTCGACCCACCGGCTGACGTTCATGGAGGGCGAGGACTCGGCCCAGGTGCTCGTGCGCTTCGACAACGGCAGCGTCGGTCAGCTCGTCACCTCCTGGGCGTACGACGCCGCTCCCGGCACCGACCGGTTCAGCGTGGTCGGGGAGAAGGGCTCGCTCAGCTCGGACGGCACGACGCTGCGCGTCCGGCTGCGGGGCGAGGACGAGCAGGTCTTCGAGCACGAGGCCGTGGACACCTTCGCGGCCGAGATCGTGGACTTCGTCGACTGCCTGGGGAGCGGCCGTCGCCCGCTGAACACCGAGGTCGAGGGGATCGCCGTCCTGGGCATCATCCTCGCCGCCTACGAGAGCGCGCGGACCGGCGAGGCCGTCGACGTGATCGGCGCCTGACGGCGGGCGACCCCGCGAAGGGCGGAGGGCCGGGCCGCACCAGGTGCGGCCCGGCCCTCGCGGCGTCCGGCGCTCAGGCGAAGAGGGCCGAGCCGTACTTGAGCAGGACGGCGGCGGCCAGCAGCAGGAACCACGCGGCGGTGAGGATGCCGAACGCGCCGGAGCGCACCAGCGACATGGCCCACGACTGCACCCGCGCGGGCCAGTAGAGGTTGTCCTCCAGGATGTTCCAGTGCAGCATCGACGCGAACACGAGCGTCGTGGAGACGGTGATCGTCAGGCACCACGGGCACAGGGCGCCGATGACGAACATGGACTCGTAGAAGAGCCAGTACGCGAACAGGAAGCCCAGCAGGTAGACGGTCTGGGCGGCCGTCATGAACCAGCGGGGGAAGCGGACGCCCGCGAGCCCGGCGACGGCGACGGTGATCACCACGGACTCGGCGATCAGGCCGAGGAACGCGTTCGGGAAGCCGAAGAGGCTGGCCTGCGGTGACGTGCCGACGGTGCCGCAGGAGACCACGGCGTTGATGTCGCACGACAGCGCCGCCGTGGGGTCCGCCGCCAGGTGCACGGCGTCGACCGACAGCACGAACGCGGCCACCAGGCCGACCAGCGCCCCGACGAGCATCTCGCCGAAGAGCCAGCCGGCCGAGTGGAAGAACCCGCTCGGGCGGGCGGGCCGGTCCGTCAGGCCACCGCTTCCTGCGACAGGAACTCGGCGAGGTCGTCGAGCGCGGCGGCGGCGTCGTCGCCGTCGGTCTCGGTGCGGAGCACCACCTCGTCGCCGGCTCCGGCGCCGAGCGTCATGATCCCGAGGACGGACGCCGCGTCCACGGCGTCGCCGCCGGTCTTCGCGATCTGCACGGGGACGGGCTGCCGGCCCGCCCTCTGGGCGAAGAGCGCGGCGGGGCGGGCGTGCAGGCCCTCGGTGATGGCGACGACGACGGTGCGTTCCATGGGGTCCTCCGGGGACGGTGGTCTGGACCAGTTCATCGTAGGGCGGCGGGCCCGTCCGGGGAAGTCCGGTGCGCGCGGTCGATCGCCATCCCGACGGAGTCGAGCAGCCGCTCCAGCGACGCGTCGAACGGCGTGGCCTCGGCGTCGAAGCCGCCCGCCTCCCAGATGCGCAGCATCGTGGGGTAGCGCTCGCGGTCGAACCAGTCGGCCCAGAAGCTGCTCATCGACGTCCAGTACTCGTCGTTGCTCTGGCCCGACGCGTCCTTCTCCGCCGACTCCGCGACGGTCGAGCGGGCGAGGCCGCGCACGAACGCGTCGAGGAGGCCGACGATCTCGACCACCTGCCGCTCCGGCAGCCCGGTGTCGACGAGGGTGCGCAGGCCGCACTCCTGCGCGTCGAGCACGGCGGGCGTCAGGGGCAGTCGCCACATGTTGGTCTGGAGGATCCACGGGTGGCGCTGGAACAGCTCCCAGTGCGCGCGGGCGTAGGTGGCCAGGCCCTCCCGCCAGCCGGCGTCGGCGGGCGGCAGGTCGAGCTCGGCGAACGCCCGGTCGATCATGAGGTCCTGGAGCTCCGCGCGGCCGGGCACGTAGGTGTAGAGCGACATCGCGCCGACGCCGAGGTGGGCGGCGACGCGCCGCATCGAGAGGGCGTCGAGCCCGTCCGCGTCGGCGATGGCCGTGCCGGCGCGGACCACGTCCTCCAGGGTCAGGCGGGCCTTGCGGCCCCGCCCGGAGGGCTGCGGCGGGTCCCACAGGAGGGCCAGGCGGCGGACGACCTCGGGCGGGCGGGGGACCCCGTCGTCCGGAGGTCTGGGCGAAGTGCTCGACATGGCTCGTCATCCTCCCACCCTTGCTGTCCGACGGGCCGCGAGGTCTTGTCGGACCCCCTCGTTACGCTCGAGACTAGTTCCAGTACAGCGTACGAGAGATGATGGCGGGAGAGGTGCGGAGATGATTCGAGCACGCGGGCTGACCAAGACGTTCAGCCGTCGCAAGGAGACCGTCGAGGCGGTCAAGGGGATCGACGTCGACGTCGCGGAGGGCGAGCTCGTCGCCTTCCTGGGGCCCAACGGCGCGGGGAAGTCCACCACCCTGCGCATGCTGACGTCGCTCCTGGCGCCCACGGCGGGGGAGGCGACCGTCGCCGGGTACGACGTCGTCAGGAGCCCCGCGCAGGTCCGGGCCCGGCTCGGCTTCATCGGGCAGGGCAACGGCGGCGGGTTCAGCTACAAGGTGGTGGACGAGCTGCACAACCAGGGCCGCTTCTACGGACTCCCCCCGGAGGTCTACCGGGAGCGGGCGGCCGACCTCCTGGCCGCCCTCGAGCTCACCGGGCTCGAGAAGCGGTCGGTGCAGTCGCTGTCCGGCGGCCAGCGCCGCCGGCTCGACGTCGCCCTCGGTCTGATGAACCACCCGCCGCTGCTGTTCCTCGACGAGCCCACCACCGGCCTCGACCCGCACTCGAGGGCCAACCTGTGGGGCCACATCGCGGCGATGCGCGAGCGGTACGGGATGACGGTCGTGCTCACCACGCACTACCTCGACGAGGCGGACAGCATGGCCGAGCGCGTCGTCGTCATCGACCACGGCGAGATCATCGCCGACGCCGCGCCCGACGTCCTCAAGCGCCGGCACGCCGACGACTCCCTCTCCCTCGTCGTCGCGACCGACGACGGCGCGGCCGTCCGTGCCGCCCTGCCCGCGGCGCTCGGCGACGTCGAGCTCGCCGAGCACGACGCCGGGCTGCGGGTGCGGGTGGCCACCGCGCAGGGCGCGGACACCCTGCCGGGCGTCATCGAGGCGCTGCGGGTCGCGGGCATCACCACCACGTCGGCGAGCGCCCGCCAGGCCAGCCTCGACGACGTGTTCCTCAACCTCACCGGCCGGAGCCTGCGCGAGGAGGCGGCAGCATGACCGAGCAGACCCGCACCACCACCCCGGCCGCCGCGACCCACGAGGCGCCGCGGATCGTCACGCGGACCGGGCCGGGCAAGTTCTTCTCCGACACGGCGGCCGTGTTCACCCGCGAGATCCTGCTGGTGCTGCGCGACCCGTTCACGCTGATCTTCTCGCTGCTGCAGCCGCTGATCTTCCTCGGGCTGTTCGGGCCGCTGCTCACGGGCACGTTCGGCGGCGGCTTCGGCGGCCCGTCCGGCGGGGGCGCCAGCACGGCCGAGACGCTGCAGTGGTTCGTCCCCGGCGTCATCGTGATGATCTCGCTGTTCGGCACCTCGATGACCGGCTCGAACCTGCTGTACGAGATCATGACCGGCTCCTACGAGCGGGTGCTCGCGACCCCGCTCGACCGCTCGTCGATCCTCGTGGGCCGTGCGCTCAAGGAGTTCGCCCCGCTGCTGGTGCAGGGGCTGATCATCGCGGCCGTCTGCATCCCGTTCGGGTTCACGTTCCACGTGCTGCCCGCGCTCACCGGCCTGGTGCTGCTGGGCGTCTTCGGCGTGGGGATCGGCGCGCTGTCGCACGCCCTCGCGCTGGCGTCCAAGGGGCGCGAGTGGCTGTTCTGGGGGGTGCAGCAGTCGCTGCTGTTCCCGCTGCTCATCCTGTCCGGGATGATGCTGCCGCTCGAGGCGGGCCCGTCGTGGATGCAGACGGCGGCGAAGTTCAACCCGCTCACCTACATGGTCGACGCCGAGCGTGTGCTCTTCGGCGGCACGTTCGCCGACCCGGCCGTCCTGTGGGGCACCGTCGCCGCGGTGGCCACCTGTGCCGTCGGCCTCGTCGTCGGTATCCGCGCCACCCGCCGGTCCGTCTGACCGGAGCGTCGGGGGTGCGGCCGTGGCCCTGTCCTCCACCGGGACAGGGCCACGGCCGCGCCCGCGACGCCCACCTCAGCGGCCGGTGTCGTTCATCTGGTCCGGGTGGGAGCCGATGCGCTCGCCGCGGTCGAGGCCCGTGATGGCGGCCATGTCCTCGCCGGACAGCTCGAAGTCGAAGATCTCGAGGTTCTCGCGGATGCGGGACGGCGTGGCCGACTTGGGGAACACGACGTCGCCGCGCTGCACGTGCCAGCGCAGCACCACCTGGGCGGGGGTGCGCTCGTGCTCGGCGGCGATGCGGGCGAGGGTCGGGTCGTCGAGGACGCGGCCGCGGCCCAGCGGGGACCACGCCTCGGTGACGATGCCGTGCTCGGCGTCGAAGGCGCGCACGTCCTCGTTGCCGAACCACGGGTGGATCTCCACCTGGTTCACGGCGGGCACCACGGTGCCCTCCTCGAGGATGCGGCGCAGGTGGTGCGGCTGGAAGTTCGACGTGCCGATGGCGCGGGCGCGGCCCGAGCGGTACAGCTCCTCGAGCGCCCCCCACGCCTCCGCGAACCGGCCGACGGCGGGCAGCGGCCAGTGGATGAGGAACAGGTCCACGTGGTCGAGGCCGAGCTCCTCCAGGGACCGGTCGAAGGCCTCCAGCGCGGCGTCGTGCTCGTGGAACGCGTTGTTCAGCTTTGTGGTCACGAACAGCTCGTCGCGTGGCAGGCCGGCCGCCGCGATGGCCTCCCCGACGCCGCGCTCGTTGCGGTACATCTGCGCCGTGTCGATGTGTCGGTAGCCCGCCTCGAGGGCGGTCAGCACCAGCTCGCGGGTCTCCTCCGGCGGGACCTTGAAGACGCCGTAGCCGAGCTGCGGGATCGACGTGCCGTTGTTCAGGGGCAGGGACGGGATCTCGGTGCTCATGTCACCCATCCTGTCCCGCCAGGGCTCTGCCCGCAGCGAGCGGACGCCGTGTCGCCATCGAGATGACCGTGCCGCGTGATCCATCCCATCGTCCTCCGGGTCGCCCCGCGGCCCCCGTCGGGAGCACGCTGGAGGGGTCGTCCCCGGCCGACCCGCACGGTGGTCCGATGCGGTCGACCCGGCGGGGTGGCCCGGCGTCGACGACGCCGCCGGGGATCAGTGTCGACCGGCCGCCCCGCCGTCGCCGGTCCCGTCGACCGGCGTGCAGCAGCCGTCGTCGCACCCGTCGTCGTCGCCCGCGAGGAGCGCCCCCACGGGCGTGCAGCAGGCGTCGCCGCGCCACGCCTCGACGCCCTCCTTCACGGCGAACCCGGCGATGACCAGGGCGGCGAGGGGGTCGGCCCACGACCAGCCGAGGGTGGCGTTGAGGACGAGCCCCAGCAGCAGCACGGCGGACAGGTAGGTGCAGATCAGGGTCTGCCTCGAGTCCGCGACCGCCGACGCCGAGCCGAGCTCGCGGCCGGTGCGGCGCTCGACCCACGAGAGGAAGGGCATGACGGCGAGGCTGACCGCCGCAAGGACGATGCCCACGGGGGAGTGGTCGGGCTCGGCGGCGCCGAGCAGGGTGCGGGCGGAGTCGACCGTGACGAACAGCGCCAGCCCGAAGAACGACATCGCGATGACCCGCAGGGCGGCGCGCTCGCGGCGGTGCGGGTCGGGGGCGGCGAACTGCCACGCCACCGCGGCGGCGGACAGCACCTCGACCACGGAGTCCAGGCCGAACCCGACCAGGGCGGCCGACGACGCGGCCCGGCCCGCGGCGATCGCCACCGCCGCCTCGACGACGTTGTACGTGATCGTGGCGGCGACGATCCAGCGCACGCGGCGCTCGAGCAGGGCGCGGCGCGCGGGCGGCACGGGGCGGAGCGGCAGCGTCGTCACGGGTTCGACGGTACACGGATGCCTGTACCCTCGACCAGGGGTGGCGGACGGTGTCCGGACGGCAGGCATGCTGGACCCATGTCGAAGAGTCTTCCTCTGGGCCCCACGGTGATCGACGACGACCGCGACGTGCGGTTCGTCGCGGGGTCGAACCAGTTCGCGATCCGTCTCAAGGACGGTCATCTGCACGTGCGCGCCATCGACGCGGGCGAGGGCGAGGCGCAGATCTCGGTCTCCCCGACGTCTCGGAGCACCCTCGACCTGCGGATCCGGCGCCGGTCGCCGCAGGGCCCCGTGGACGTCGAGGGCCCGACCGTGCGATAGCCGGATGCCGCGGGGGCGCAGGTCACGGTGCCCGGACTGCGACCCTGTCGTCGGGTGGCGCACAATGGAGGGGTCGGAGGTGTTCCATGGTCACGATCGACGAGGCGCGCGCCGCCAAGCCCGCCCTGCGCGAGGCGCTCGAGAGCGTCGAGGGGGTGTGCGGCGTCGGGCTCGCCCAACGCGGTGACGAGGCGGACTGGGTGCTCCAGGTGAACGTCGTCTCCCTCAGCGCGCGCAAGGACGTGCCGCCGCAGGTGGACGGCGTCCCCGTCCAGGTGACGGTCGTGGGCGCGGTCACCGCGCTCTGACACCTACGGGCGGCCGCCGCCCGCCTCCCGCCACGCCTCCGCGAGCGCGGCCACCGACGGCCAGCGCCCGGCCCGCTCGCTGAGCAGCGCGCGCTCCGCGACGGCGAGCTGCTCCGCGGACCCGACCCATGCGCCCGGCGCCTTCGTCGCGTCGTCGCCCAGGAAGGTGTGGGCCAGCGCGCCCAGCGCGACCACGGTGGTGACCTCGTCGATGGTCGCGCCGAGCTCGTACTCCTCCGGCGACATGAACCGCGTCGAGCCCCACATGCGGCCCATGCGGTTCACCACGGGCGCGCGCTCGTAGACGTCGAGGTCGCAGAGCGTCACCCGCCCGGTCCGGGGGTCGAGCAGCACGGAGCCGTCGTAGAGGTCGACCGCGGTCCAGCCGAGGGCGGCCGCGTGGACGTGGAAGTCGTAGACCTGCTGCACCGCGGCCGCCCGGTCCGCGGTCGAGAGCTCCCGCACCACGTGCCCCCGCTCGTACTGGCGCCCGACGGGCGTCGCGTCGGTCCAGTCGAACACCAGCGCGTGCCCCGTCCCGACGTCGACGGCCTCGCGCAGCCGGACCAGGGTGGGGTGCGCGAGCTCCCGGTACACCTCGGCGGCCCGGCGCAGCCGCGCGACGGCGTGGTCGACCTCGCCGTCGTACCGGGCCGTGCGCGCCCCCGCGTACTTGACGAACACGCGGCCGTCGGGCCCGTCCACGCCGAGGCAGAGGTTCCCCGAGTCCTGGTCGTCCAGCACGGCGAACACCGTGCCCCACCGGGCGGTGAACGACAGGTCGTGCTCCTCGCGCAGGCGCACCGGCATCCCGTCGACCTCCGTCAGCACCATGCGCCCGAGGCTAGCAACGCCCGCGGCGCCGACGTGCTCAGGCGGTCAGTGCGACGAGCGCCGCGGCCTGTGCCAGCAGGTCGTCCGCCCCGACGACGTCGGCCGGGTCGAGCAGCAGGTGCGAGACGGCGCCGAGCAGCAGCATCTGCAGCAGCGTGCCGTGCTCGGCGGGGACGCCGAAGAGCTCGGCCAGCGCGGCACGGGCCTGCTCGTTCGCGCCCCCCAGCGACGCCGCCCGCTCCGGGTCGCGCGCCGCGTCCGCGAGGAGCTCGAACTGCACTGCCCACAGCGACCGGTCCTCCGCCGCCGACGCGACGACGCGCCCCCAGACCGCCCGGAACCGCTCGCCGGGCGTGCCGCCGAGGTCCTCCGCACCGATGGCCTCCAGGCCTTCCCCCCAGTCGCGCAGGGCCTCGACGAGCGCCGCGTCGAGCAGCGCCTCCTTGCTCCCGAAGTGGTAGCCGATCGCGGCCAGGCTGACGCCCGCGCCGGTGGCGATGTCGCGGGCCGTGGTGCGCGCGTAGCCGCGGTCGCGGAGGCAGTCGCGCGCGGCGGCGAGGAGCGCCTCCCGGTTCCCGGCCGGCGGGGTGGGGCGGCGCGTGCTCGAGGAGGTCATGCGTCGATGGTAGCTCAAACGTCTGATACGAACGTCTTGCACAGATGTCTCAATCGCGTCTACGGTGGTGCCCGTCACGTTCCCTCGGCAGGAGGTCCTCCCATGAACCGCACGATCCTCGTCTCCGGCGGCGGCGTCGCCGGCCTCGCCCTCGCGCAGCGGCTGTCCGCCGGCGGCGACGCGGTCACCGTCGTCGAGCGGGCGCCCGGGCCCCGCGCCGGCGGCTACAAGGTGGACGTGCGCGGCGCCGCGCTCCGGGTCCTGGACCGCATGGGCCTGCTGGAGGAGGCCCGGACCCTGCGCACCGAGGTCCGCGCGGGCACCGTCGTCGACGCCCGCGGGCGCCGGGCGGCGAGCATGGACGGGGACACCTTCGGCGGCCGGGTGCACGACGATGTCGAGCTGCTGCGCGGTGACCTGCACCGCCTGCTGCGCGAGAGCGCCGCCGGGGCCGAGCACGTCCACGGCGACTCGATCGCCACGCTCGAGGACACGGGCGACGGCGTCGAGGTCGGCTTCGCGTCCGGCCGCACGGGCCGTTACGACCTCGTCGTCGGCGCGGACGGGCTCCGGTCCGCCACCCGCAACCTCGCCTTCGGCCCGGACGAGCGGTACCTCGTCGACCTCGGGTACTACGTCGCCGTCGCGACCGTCCCCAACCGCCTCGGCCTCGACCGCGAGGAGGTCACCTACGTGGGGCCGGGCCGCACCGCGCTGATGTACGCCATCGCGCGCGAGGAGGGCGCCCGCGCGATGTTCCTGTGGTCGTCCGGCCCGCTGGGGGAGCAGGGGCTCGACCGCGCCGGGCGCGAGCGCCTCCTCGCCGAGGCGTACGCCGGCGAGGGCTGGGAGGTGCCGGCGATGCTCGCGGACGTCCCCGACTCGCCCGACCTGCTGTTCGACCCCCTCAGCCAGGTGCGCATGGACCGGTGGTCCACCGGGCGCGTCGTGCTGCTGGGCGACGCCGCGCACTGCGCGTCGCCGGCGTCCGGGCAGGGCACGAGCATGGCCCTCGTCGGGGCGTACGTGCTGGCCGCGGCCCTCGCCGCGCACGACGACCACGCCGCGGCCCTCGCCGACTACGAGCGCATCATGCGCCCGTTCGTGGCCGCGAACCAGGCGCTCGGCCCGGCGAACGTCAAGCGCATGGTCGTCGGCACGAAGGGGCAGGTGCGCGCCTCGCTCGCCATGCTGCGCGTGCTGGACAGGCTGCCCGGCAAGGAGCGGATGCTCGCCGCGATGACCGCGCCCATCCACAAGGCGGCGAACGCCGTCGAGCTGCCCGAGCTGGTGCACTGACGGCGGCCGGGCGGGGCCGGTGCAGAATGCTCGGGTGACTTCCTCCACCCGCCTTCCCCGCGTCCGCGCCTCCGAGCTGGTCGGCCGCGGCTGGCTGAACACCGGCGGCCGCGACGTCACCCTGGCCGACCTGCGCGGCAAGGTCGTGGTCCTCGACTTCTGGACCTTCTGCTGCATCAACTGCCTGCACGTGCTGGACGAGCTGCGCGACCTGGAGGAGCGGCACCGCGACGAGCTGGTGATCGTCGGCGTGCACTCGCCGAAGTTCGCGCACGAGGCGGACCCCGTGGCGCTGGCCGCCGCCGTCGAGCGGTACGAGGTGCACCACCCGGTGCTCGACGACCCGGAGCTGGTCACGTGGGGCGCGTACACGGCGCGCGCCTGGCCGACGCTGGTCGTCGTCGACCCCGAGGGGTACGTCGTGGCGCAGATGGCGGGGGAGGGGCACGCGTCGGCGATCGAGGCGATCGTCGACGAGCTGGTCGCCGAGCACGACGCGAAGGGCACGCTGCACCGCGGCGACGGCCCGTACGTGCCGCCCGCGCCGGCGCCGAGCACGCTGCGCTTCCCCGCCAAGGCGGTGGCGCTGCCCGGCGGGAACCTCCTCGTCGCGGACGCCGGCCACCACGCCCTGACGGAGCTCGCGCCCGACGGCGAGACGCTGGTGCGGCGCATCGGCTCCGGCGAGCGCGGGCTGGTGGACGGCGGCCCCGCGGGCGCGGCGTTCAGCGAGCCGAACGGGCTCTGCCCGGTCCCGGACGAGCTGCGGCCCGCGCTCGGGTACGACGTGCTCGTCGCGGACACCGTCAACCACGTGCTGCGCGGGGTCGACCTGACGACGGGCCGCGTGACCACCGTCGCGGGCACCGGCGAGCAGTTCATGGTGGGCGGGCAGGAGAACGTCGTCGGGCCGACGGGGCCGTTCGACGCGGCCGCGACCCACCCCGCGAAGGCGGTCCGCCTCAGCTCGCCGTGGGACGTCGCCTGGTCGCCGCGGCTCGGCGCGTTCGTCGTCGCGATGGCGGGCCACCACACGCTGTGGGCGTTCGACCCGCTGGAGGGCGCCGTCCGGCTGCTCGCGGGGACGATGAACGAGGGGCTGGAGGACGGCCCGGGCGACCAGGCGTGGTTCGCGCAGCCGTCCGGGCTGGCGGCGGCGACCGGCCCGCACGCCGGCGACGCCCTGTGGCTGGCCGACGCCGAGACGTCCGCCCTGCGCCGGGTCGCGCCGGCCGACGACGGGTCGGTCACGGTCACGACCGCGGTCGGGCAGGGGCTGTTCGACTTCGGCCACCGCGACGGCCCGGCGGGCGAGGCGCTGCTGCAGCACCCGCTGGGCGTGGCGGCCCTGCCGGACGGCAGCGTCGTCGTCGCGGACACGTACAACGGCGCGCTGCGGCGCTACGACCCGGCCGCCGGTGTCGTCACGACGCTCGCCACCGGCCTGGCGGAGCCGAGCGACGTGCTCGTCGAGACGGCCGACGACGGCGTGCGCCTGCTGGTGGTGGAGTCCGCCGCGCACCGGCTCACGCGGGTGGCGCTGCCGGCGGACGTCGCGGGCGAGGTGCTCGACGGCGGGGCGCACCGCATGGCACGGCCGGCGACCGAGGTCACGGCCGGGGAGCTGCGCCTGGAGGTGCCGTTCGCGCCCGCGCCGGGGCAGAAGCTCGACGACCGCTGGGGCCCGTCCACGGAGCTGCGGGTCAGCGCCACGCCGCCGGAGCTGCTGCTCGACGGCGCGGGCGACGGCACCGACCTCGACCGCGTGCTCGTGGTCAACCCCGACGTGGCCGAGGGCGTGCTGCACGTGACCGCGAAGGCCGCGTCCTGCGACGTCGTGCCCCTGGGCCCGGACGGGGAGCCCGACCCGGACGTCTTCCCCGCCTGCCACCTCGCCCAGCAGGACTGGGGCGTGCCCGTGCGCGTCACCGCCGACGGCGACGCGACCCTCGTCCTGCCGCTGCGGGGCTGAGCCGCCGGCCCGGCGCCTGTCGGGGGCTCGCCGTAGCGTCTCGGTATGACCCCCGTCACCGAGGATGAAGCCGAGTCGCCGTGGACGGTCGACCGGCACCTGGAGGGCCGTCCCGAGGCGACCCTGGAGCTCTACCGCGCGTTCATGGAGCGGGCGGAGGCGATCGGCCCGTTCACGCTCTCGCTCTCGCGGTCGGCGATCACGCTGAAGGGCACCCGGCGCGGCTTCGCGGGCGTCGTGCCGCGCCCCGACATGCTGCGCGGGTACCTGGACCTGCAGCGCGTGGTCGAGGACCCGCGCATCACGAACGCCAAGCCCTACACCAAGCGCCTGTTCGTGCACTACTTCCGCCTCACCGACCTCGACCAGCTCGACGACGTCTTCGCGGGGTGGCTGCGCGAGGCGTACGCCGTCGGCGCGGGCGAGCACGTGGGCCTCTGACCTCGGGCGGCCTCCGACCCCGGGCCCCGGATGAGAGGGGCCTCATCTGCGCCCCATGAACGGCTCATCGCCGCGGGCGACGGTCGTCGTGTCCACACCGGAACGACACGGAGGTCCGACGATGAGCACCCAGTCAGCACGCACCCCGGCAGCGAGCACCCGAGGGGCTCGCCCCACCCGCACCCGCCGTCTGGCGGCGCTGTCGCTCGCCACCCTGGCCGCGGCGGGCCTGTCCACCGCGGCCCTCGCGTCGTCCGCGCAGGCGGCGACGCCCACCTGCGCGGGTCTGCGCGCCACGATCGTCGGCACCGACCGGGCCGACGAGATCGAGGGCACCTCGGGCCGTGACGTCATCGTCGCCCGCGGCGGCGCCGACGAGATCGACGGCAACGGCGGCGACGACGTCATCTGCGCGGGCAGCGGCAACGACGAGGTCGACGGCGGACGCGGCGACGACCGCATCTACGGCGGCTCGGGTCACGACGAGCTCGAGGGCGACAGCGGCGCCGACCGGATCAGCGGGTCGACCGGCAACGACCACCTCGAGGGCGGCTCCGGCGACGACCGCCTGTACGGCGGCAAGGGCCACGACCTCGTCGAGGGCGAGCGCGGCAGCGACCACGTCAGCGGCGGCGCGAGCACCGACATGGTGCGCCAGGGCAGCGCCTCCGACCGCGACGAGGACCGGTGGGACGCCCGGTACGGCGTCGACGACTGAGCCCCACGACGCGGGCCCTGCCCGGGTCGCGGCGCCGCGCACGCGGCGCCGCGACCTCGGCCGTTAGGGTTCCGGCGTGACCACTCCCGACGTCCTCGTCGCCGGCCCCGCGTCCTGGAACCGCATCGTCCACCTGGACGCCCTGCCGGACCCGACGCCGCACACCGTCTTCGCTCGCGGCGCGTACGACACGGTGGGCGGCACCTCCGCGGGCAAGGCCCTCAACCTCGCGAGCCTGGGTCGCGGCGTCGTGCTGCGCACCGTCCTCGGCGCCGACGACGAGGGCGCGCGCGTCCGTGGCGTGCTCGACGACGCGGGCGTCCGTCTCCTGGTCGAGCCGGCCCCGGACGGGCGCACGGAGAGCCACCTCAACCTCATGGACACCGCCGGCGGTCGGCTGTCGGTGTACCTGCGCGCGCCCGGCGAGGTCCGGGCCGGCGGGCCGGGCTGGGACGAGGCGCTCGCGGCCGTGGACGGCGCGGCGGCGGTCGTCGTCGACCTCGCGGTGCACTCCTTGCCCGTGCTCGCGGCGGCGGCCGACCGCGGGCGCGACGTGTGGGTCGACCTGCACGACTACGACGGCGACACCGCGTTCCACCGCCCGTGGGCGGAGGCGGGCACGCACGTGTTCCTCAGCTCCGACCGCCTGCCCGACCACCGGGCCTTCATGGCCGACCGCCTCGCCGCGGGGGCACGGCTCGTCGTCTGCACGCACGGCGCGCGCGGCGCCACGGCGCTCACGGCCGACGGCTTCGTCGACGTCCCCGCCGAGCGGGTGGACGACGTCGTGGACACCAACGGCGCGGGCGACGGGTTCTTCGCGGGCTTCCTCGACGCGCACCTGCGCGGCGCGGACGTCGCGGAGGCATTGTCGGCGGCGGCCGCGCACGCCGCCCGGGTGGTCCGCAGCCCGGGCCTCGCGCCCGTCGGCTGACGCCCTGCGCCGACTCCGCGGGCGTGTCGCCTGGCGTGTCGCCGCGCCGACCGCGGTGTCGTTCTTCCTGTCGTCAGCGAACCAGGAGCGATGGTTGCGGTGCGAGCGCGGATCCGGCTGGGGACGCAGATCGTGCTGGGCCGGACCGGTGACAGGTGGGCGGTCACGGATCCCGTTCTGCTGACGAGGCGAAAAACAGCAGCCCCTGCCGGGTGACGGCGCGCCGCACGACGCGCCGCGCGACGGCGACGCGCCCCGCGAGGGTTACGCGAGCCCGGCGTCCCGCGCGACGATCGCCGCCTGCATCCGCGAGACGACGCCCAGCTTGGCCAGCACCCGCGACACGTGCGTCTTGGCCGTGGCCTCGGTGATGACCAGCTCGTCCGCGATGCCCTGGTTGGACAGCCCGCGCCCCAGCGCGCCGAGCACGTCCACCTCCCGCGGCGTGAGACCGGCGAGCCGGGGGTCGGGCCGGCCGGCGGGGTCGGTCGTGGTCGTGGTCGCGGGCGAGGGCCCGCGGGCCGGGGCCCGCCCGCCGCTCAGCTGCGCCAGCACGCGCCGCGTCACCTCGGGCGCGAGCACGCCGTCCCCGGCCGCGACGCGCCGCACGGCGTCGACGAGGGCGGTGGGCTCCGCCGTCTTGAGGAGGAACCCGGCGGCGCCCGCGCGCAGGGCGCCGTCCACGTACTCGTCCAGGTCGAAGGTGGTGAGCACGAGGACGTCGGCCAGCCCCTCGGCGACGATCGCCCGCGTGGCGGTGATGCCGTCGGTGCCGGGCATGCGCAGGTCCATGAGCACGACGTCGGGGCGCAGCGCGCGGGCGTTGGTCACCGCCGCGGTGCCGTCGGCGGCCTCGCCCACCACCTCCACGCCGTCGGCGGCGTCCAGCAGGAGGCGGAGGCCGGCGCGGATGGCGGCGTGGTCGTCGGCGAGCAGCACGCGGACCGTGCCGGGGGCCGGGGTCGCCGTCATCGGGTCCGCGCCCCGCTCTCCGTGTCCGTGCCGCTGCCCGCGTCGAAGGCGCCGGACGGGACGCGCGCCCGCACCGCCCAGCCGCCGTCGTCGGTCGGCCCGGCCTCGAAGGACCCGCCCAGCGCCTCGGCGCGCTCGCGCATGGTGAGCATCCCCGTCCCCGCGCTGAGGGGCGCCGCCGACGCGACGTCGCCGGGGCGGCCGGTGGGCGGGGCGGCGTTCCGCACCTCCAGCGCGACCACGTCGCCGAGCGCCGGCTCGCGGGCCAGACGCACGGCGACGCCGGCCCCGGGCGCGTGCTTGCGGGCGTTGGTGAGCGCCTCCTGCGCGATCCGGTAGAGCGCGTGCCCGACGGCGGCGGGGCGGTCCGCGCCGGCCACGCCGTCCGGGTCGTCGACGGTCACGACGGTGCCGTCCGCGCGGGCGGCGTCGAGCAGGTCGTCCAGCCGGTCCAACCGGCCGGGGGCGGCGAGCGGGTCGCGGGGCGCGTCGGCGCGCAGCAGCTCGATCATCGACCGCATCTCGGTGAGCGACTCGACCGCGCTGGCGCGCACCTGCTCGAGGGCGCCGCGGTCCCGGTCGGCGTCCGGCGGGCCGCTGAGCGCCGCGCCCGAGTGGATCGCGATGGTCGACAGGTGCGAGGCGATGACGTCGTGCAGGTCGCGGGCCATGGCGGCACGCTCCGCCCGGACCGCCTCGTGCCGGTCGAGCTCGCCGATGCGCGCGAGGTCGGCGGCGCGCTCGCGCTCCAGCTCCGCGGTCCGCCGCGCCTCGTCCGCGCGAGAACGCTCCACGGCGGCCAGCTCGGACTTCTGCCGCACGTTGTCGGCCCACCACATCGGGACCAGCAGGATCGCGCCCAGGTTCAGGCCCATCGTGACGAAGGCGCGCGCGTCGCGGGTCGCCTCGCCCGCGGCGACCGCCCCCGCGACGCTCAGCACGACGGCCGTGCTCCACAGCCACCGGCGCGCCGTCGGGCCCGACCACATCGCCGCCGCGAACAGCAGGTCCCACAGCACGAGCAGGATCGCGAGGCTGCCGCCCCACGCCAGGTCGACCAGGGTGACCGCGACGCCGCCGGCGAGCGCCAGCATCGGGTGGGAGCGCTTGGCGAGCGTGAGGGCGCACCCGACGGCGAGGAGCGCGACCCGCCACCACGGCTGCGGCGTCGTCGCGCCGAGGGGGCCGCCCCGGAAGAGGTCGACGAGCCCCACCTCCAGCAGGAGCCAGCCGAGCGCGAACAGCGTCAGCGCGGTGGCGACGTCGCCGCGCCGGTCGTCGCCGCCCCACACGCGCACGACACGGCCCAGCAGCGTCGGCGCGCGGTGGTCGGTCGTCACGGCCCCATCCCAGCACAGGGGGCGGCGCGGGGGATCGGTCGAACGGTGTATCCGCGGCGTCCGACCGCGTGGCGGCGCCCGCAGGATCACTCGTTCGGCCGACGACCGCGGCCGGGCCGCCCGCCAGGATCGACGGCATGGACCTTCCCTTCGACCTCGGCGGCATCGAGGGCGCCGGCCTCGCCGCGATGGCCGGCGTGCTCGTGGTGCTGGCGCTCGTGGACTCGACCAGCTTCGGCACCCTCCTCATCCCCGTGTGGCTGCTGATGTCGCCCGGCCGGCCGCGCCCGGCGCGCCTGCTCGCGTACCTCGGCACGGTGGCGGCGTTCTACCTCGCGGTGGGGATCGCGGTGATGCTCGGTGCCGGCGCCGTCCTCGACCGGTACGGCGCCGCCCTGGACTCCCGGCCCGCGATGATCCTGCAGCTCCTCCTGGGCCTCGGCCTGTTCGCGCTGAGCTTCCGCTTCGACGGCAAGAAGGCCGCCGCCCGCGCCGAGCGGGAAGGGGCCAAGCCGGGGCGGCTCGTGCGCTGGCGCGCCCGCGCGATGGGCATCGAGGCGGGCGCCACGCCGGGCGCCGAGGCGGGCGTCGCCGTCCCGGGCCTGCTCCCGACGGCGACCGCCGCGCCCCCGCAGGCGTCGCTGCTGCCCCTGCTGGGCCTCGCGCTGGGTGCCGTGGCGCTGGAGGTCGGCACGATGCTG
Organism: Isoptericola sp. NPDC057653; assembly: GCF_042799955.1. Lineage (NCBI taxonomy): Bacteria > Bacillati > Actinomycetota > Actinomycetes > Micrococcales > Promicromonosporaceae > Isoptericola > Isoptericola sp. NPDC057653. The sequence continues at coordinate 999,182 of NZ_JBHVHP010000001.1, forward strand.
CCGTACCTGGCGGCGATCGGCCTCCTCGCGACGTCGGGCCTGACGACGACCGCGAGCGTCGGCGTCCTGGCCGCCTACTGCGTCGTCATGGTGCTCCCGGCGCTCCTGCTGCTCGGCGGCCGGCTGCTGGCGCGCCGCGTCGTCGAGCCGCTCCTGGCCCGGCTGGAGCGGTGGCTGTCGAAGAACGCGGCCGAGCTCACCGGGTGGGCGCTCGGAGGCCTCGGGGTGCTGCTCACGCTCAACGCGCTGGGCCGCCTCGGCTGGACCGGCTGACGCGAGGTCAGGCGTCGAGCTCGTCGAGGACCGTGCGCAGGTTGGCGCGGGCGGCGCGCTCGTGCCCGGCCACCCAGTCGCCGGTGTAGGCGCGCGGCAGCAGCTCCACCACCAGCAGGCAGGCGAAGTACGCCCGGTACAGGCGCAGGCGGCGCCAGGCGTCCGGGTCGCCCGACCCGGGGGTGCCGTCGCCGACGCCCAGGTCGCCGCCCGCGTCGCGGTAGCCGGCGAGGAGGTCGGGGTCCACGGCGCCGACGCCGAGCTGGTCCGCCCCGACGAGCTCGAACACCGGGTCGCCCCACAGCGCGCGCTCGCCGTCGAGGACGCCGACCACCGTGCGCCCCTCCGGGTCGAGCAGCACGTTGCCCGCCCACAGGTCCGCGTGCACCAGGCGGGGCGTGGTCACGGCCGCGAGCGGGTCGCGGTGCCGTGCGACGGCGCCGAGGATGCGGTCGACGGGGAGGTCGACGCCCCACCGCTCGGCATCGTCGAGCACCGCGCGCACCATGGCGTCGAACGCCTCGGGCCACGTCGGGGCGGTGAGGCCGGCCTCCGGGGCGGGGTACCCGAACCGGTCGCCCGTGAGGCGGTGCAGCCGCGCCATGAGGGCACCCAGCGAGCGGCGTGCCCGGGCGGAGCCGTCGGCGTCGAGGTCGAGAGCGCTCCACAGGTCGCCGTCGAGGAACGTCGTGACGAGGGCGTCGCCGTCCACGTGCGCGCGGGTCGTGTCGACGTGCAGGACGCGCGGCACCGGCAGCCCCGCCGCGTGCCCGAGGCGGTCCACCTCCGCCTCCGTGCCGAGCACGCCGTGCTCGTAGCGCAGCAGCCGGGCGGTGTCCGCACCGGTCACCTTCACCACCACGGCCCGGCCGTCGGCGAGGTCGGCGCGCAGCACGCTCGCGAACATGCCGCCGCTCAGCGGCGCGACCGTCCGCACCGCGCCGACCGGCGCGAGCAGGGCGACCACCTGGTCGTCGGTGACCTCAGTCTTGGTGAGCACCCGCGCGAGCGTAGCGGCTGCTCACGCGGCGAGGAGGGCGGGCAGCTCCAGCAGCGAGTCGACGACGGTGGCGCGCGCCGCCTCGGGCCGCTCGGCGTGCAGGTAGCCCCACGGGCCACGGCGGATCAGCACCGGCACCATCCCGGCGTCGGCGGCGGGCAGGACGTCGTTGTCGAGGCGGTCGCCGACGTACGCGATCTCACCGGCGGGCAGCCCGCTGAGCTCGGCGACCTTCGCGAAGAACTGCGGGTCCGGCTTCTCCACGCCCCACTCGTCGGAGGTGCGGATCGCGTCGACGGGCAGGCCCATCGCCTCCAGCGCGGCGCGGGCCTGGGGCGGCTGGTTCCCGGCCACGACGACGGTGAGGCCGGCGGCGCGCAGCGCGGCGAGCGCCTCGCGGACGTCGGGGTAGAGGTCGTCGGCGTCGAAGTTCTCCCGCAGCCCGTCCGGGTCGTCGAGCGCCCAGCGGGCGATCTCGGCCGGGACGTCGACGTCGGGCCGCACCATCTCGAACGCGTGCCGGTGCGACAGGTCGAGGGCCGCGCAGCCGCCGAGGACGCCCAGGAAGGTCAGGGCCGGCACCCCCAGCCGGTCGGCCCACCGGGTCCAGATCCGGGTCTCGTCGATCAGGGTCTCGCCGACGTCGAACACCACCGCACGCACCATGACCGCGACCCTATCGGGCACCCGTGCGGCACCTGTCCGACACCCGGTGCGCGGTCGGAGGACAGCCGCTTGTCAGCCTTCGTCCAGCCGCGGCGGCTATCGTGCGAGGCATGGCTGGTGCCACCGAAGACGTGACCGTACCCGTGACGCTGTCGACCGCGTCCGTCTACCCGCGCCGCGCGGCGTTCGCGTTCGAGGTCGCGGCCGAGCTCGGCTACGACGGCGTCGAGGTGATGGTCTGGTCGGACCCGGCCACGCAGGACCCCGCCGCGCTGCAGCGGCTCTCCGACGAGCACGGCGTGCCGATCCGGTCGGTCCACGCGCCGACGCTGCTGGTCAGCCAGCGCGTGTGGGGCCGGTCCCCGGCGGACAAGCTGCGGCGGGCGGTCGGCATGGCCGGCGAGCTGGGGGCGCCGACGGTCGTCGTCCACCCGCCGTTCCGCTGGCAGTACAAGTACGCGAAGCAGTTCCAGGAGCTGGTGCACGAGCTCAACGTGGCCAGCGCGGACCAGGCCGGCGGCGTCACCGTGGCCGTCGAGAACATGTACCCGTGGAAGCCGCGCTCCCGCGGCGACCGCGAGCTCAAGGCCTACCTGCCCGGCTGGGACCCGGCCGACCACGACTACGACGCCGTCACGCTCGACCTCTCGCACGCCGCCATCGCCCACCAGGACGGGCTGTCGCTGGTGCACGGCTTCGGCGACAAGCTGCGGCACGTGCACCTGGCGGACGGGACGGCGTCCGGGCGGGACGAGCACATGGTGCCCGGCCGCGGCGACATGGCATGCGACAAGGTCCTCGAGGAGCTGGTGCGGCGCGACTTCGCCGGCGACGTCGTCGTCGAGATCTCCACCCGCAAGGCGCGCACCGCGAGCGAGCGGCACGCCGACCTCCAGGCGGCGCTGAAGTTCGCGCGGGCGCACCTGGCGCCCGTCCCGGAGCCGTACCAGCCGCCGCCGGCCGAGCACCACCACCTGCCCGCCGACGCCTGGTGAGCTCCCGCGTCAGCCGTTGAGGTAGGCCAGCACGGCCCGCACCCGCCGGTGCGTGTCGTCCGAGGGCGGCAGCTCCAGCTTGGTGAGGATGTTGCCGATGTGCTTCTCCACCGAGGCGGGGGCGAGGTGGAGCTCGGCCCCGATCGCCGAGTTGGAGAGCCCCTGCGCCACCAGCCCCAGCACCTCGCGCTCCCGCGGTGACAGGGCGGCGACCCCGCGGTCACGGCCCTGGCGGGCGACGAGCTGCCGGACCACCTCGGGGTCCATCGCCGTGCCCCCGGACGCCACCCGCTCGAGGGCGTCGAGGAAGTCGTCGAGGGCGGTCACGCGGTCCTTGAGCAGGTACCCGACCGCGCCGCGCCCGTCGGCGAGCAGCTCCGCCGCGTACACGCGCTCCACGTACTGCGACAGGATCAGGACCGGCATCGCGGGCCGACGCCGTCGCACGGCGAGCGCCGCGCGCAGCCCCTCGTCACGGAAGTCCGGCGGGAGGCGCACGTCCACGACCGCGAGGTCCGGGGCGTGCTCGTCCACGGCGGCCTCCAGGTCGGGGCCCGAGGCCACGGCCGCGACGACGTCGTGACCGGTGTCGGTCAGCATGCGCACCAGCCCGTCGCGCAGCAGCAGCAGGTCTTCCGCGATCACGATGCGCACGGCAGCTCCGTCCTCACGACGGTCGGTCCTCCGGGTGGGCTGGTGACGTCGAGCAGGCCGTCGAGCGCCTCGGCCCTGCGGCGGAGGCCGTCCAGCCCGGAGCCGTCGGGGTCGGCGCCGCCGACGCCGTCGTCCCGCACCTCGACGGTCAGGACGTCGGCGTGGCGTACCAGGGTGACGTCGCAGGTCGCGGCGTCCGCGTGCTTGACGACGTTGGCGAGGGACTCGGCGACCACGAAGTAGGCGGCGGACTCGACCGCCGGGGGCAGGGCGCCCAGCGCGCCGGCCGTGACGCCCACCGGCAGAGGGGCGTCGCCCGCGAGCGCGGCGAGCCCCGCCACGAGGCCCCGGTCCGTGAGGATCGGCGGGTGGATGCCGCGGACCAGCCGGCGGAGGTCGGTGAGCGCGTCCTCGAGCTGGCGGCGCGCGGCACGCACGTCGTCGGCGGGCTGGCCCGCGGCGCGCAGCCGGCGGTCGGCGAGCGCCAGGGTCATCCCGGCGGCCACGATCCGCGCCTGGGCGCCGTCGTGCAGGTCGCGTTCGATGCGACGCAGCTCGGCGGCCTGGGCGTCGACGACGCGTCGTCGGCTCGTCTCGAGCACGTGCGCGCGACGGCTCAGCCGCCAGCGCGGCCCCGGGCCGAGCAGGGCCGCGGCGGACCGCGCCTGCCAGCGCGCGGCAGCGGCGACGGTCCACGCGGCGACGGGCGCGAGGGCGAGGCCCGCGGCGCTGAGCACGAACCGGCCGGCCACGGTGTGGAAGAGCCAGTCCGCGACGGCGGGCAGCGAGGGGTTGGGCACGGCCCACAACCACACGGGCGCGAGCACGACGCCGACGTCCACGACGGCCGCGACCAGGGCCGCCGCACCCGCGAGCCCCGCGGGGAGCATGAGGAGCAGCCAGGCGAGGTCGCGCCACGTGGCGGCGTCCCGCACGAGGGCGCGGCCCCGCCGCCAGACGTCTCCGCCGCCGGGCGGGTCGTAGGGCACCTCGACCGGGCGGCGGAGGACGGACGACGCCCGCACCCGCTCGAGCGTGGCGAGGCGCCGGGTGACCCACGTGGCCGCGAGGAAGACCGGCGGCGCGAGGTAGGTGAAGGACAGCACACCGCTGACCACCGTCGTGACCAGGGCCCAGGTGAACGTCAGGGGCGCGAGGACGACGGTGGCCAGCAGGTGGGGAAGCGCGACGAGGGCGCGACGGAGCACGGGACGAACCTAGCCCGCGATCAGCGGGAGGGACCGCCGTCCGACCACGATCCGGGCAGGTACCGCCCCCGCGACGATCCCGAGGAGGCCGACCGCGCCGACCATCCCCAGGTAGCGCAGGGGGTCGGCGAAGAGCCGCCACCGGCCGTCCTGGGCGATGCTGAACGTCCCGACGACGGCGCCGGCGACCGCGCAGCCGAGGACGAGCGCGATCGCCACCGCGACGACCGCCTCGCGGTCGAGGAGCCCGTGGACCTGCCGGCCGGTGGCCCCGGAGAGCCTCAGGTCGCCCAGCTCCCGCCGACGGGCGGCCGTGGACACCGCGAAGGTGTTGACCACCGCGATCGCGGTGAAGCCCAGCGAGATGACGACCATGAGCTCCCAGGCCGCCTGCTGGTTGCGCAGGTCCGCCGCGCCGGCGCGGGGGTCGGCCGCGGCGGTCGCCGCGAGACCCGGCACGTCGGCGACGACGGCCGCGACGTCGTCGCCCCGCAGGTAGAGGGAGCCGACGAGCCCGCGCGGGTCGTGCGCGGCCACGCGGCCCGCAGGGAGGACCAGGTCGCCGAAGCCGCGCCAGCGCGTGTACGTGGCGACGATCGTGGGGCGGACCGGCGTGCCGTCCGCCAGCCAGAGGGTCGGCCGGTCGCCGACCGCCCAGCCGTTCGCCCGGGCCAGGGGCACGCTGACCGCCACGGTCCGTGACCCGAGGTCGCCGAGGTCGCCGTGCACGACGCCCAGGTCGAGCGCGTCCTCGCCCGTGGCCCACAGGCCCTCGGAGGCGTAGTCCTCCGGCTTGCCGTCGCGGGCGACGACCACGCGCGTGCCGATCGTCGCCGCGGCGCCCGACACCCGCGGGTCCCGGGCCAGGTCCTGCGCCCGGTCCAGCGGGACGCCGGGCCCGTCGGTGGCGGCGACCCGGACGTCGGACAGGGCCGAACGGGCGACCTGCTGGTCCGCCGTGACCTGGGCCTGGACGTCGCCGCTCAGGAGCATGGTGGCGTTGAGGGCGAACATGAGGGTGAGCGGGACGACGACCCCCACGACCCGCTGGTTCCCGGCTCGGGCCAGCGACCCGGCGAGCAGACCCAGCGGTCCCGTGACCGCCACGGCGCGGGAGGCGACCGCCGTGAGCGCGCCGACGAGGAGCGGGCCGACCGCGACGGTCGCGCACAGCAGCAGCGCGCTGGCGACGAACGACATCCCCATGCCGAACGGTCCGCCGAGCGGCACGAGGGTCAGGACGGCGACGGCCCCGGCGACCAGCACGGCCGCCACGACGACGCGGGGTGCCGTCCCCGCCCGGCCCGCGACGGCGCTCTCCTGCAGCGCCAGGGTCGGGGGGATCCGTGCGGCCCGGCGCGCGGCGACCCAGGTGGCGCTCGTCGTGACGAGCACGCCGGCGGCGACCGCCGCGACGAGCACAGGCACGTTCACGTCGACGGTGAGCTGCGCCGGGACGGCTCCCAGCGCGCGGAACCGGGCGGCCAGCACGTGGGCGAGCGCGACCCCGGCGGGCAGGCCGGGCACGGCGGCGAGCAGCGCGACGACGGCGGCCTCGGCCCGCAGGATCCGGTGCAGCTGCCGGGGGGTGGCGCCGATCGTCCGCAGCAGGGCGAGCTCGCGTTGCCGCTGGCGCACGCTCAGCGAGACCGTCCCCGTCAGCACGAAGATCGCGGCGAACCCCGTGATGCCCAGCGTGAAGCCGAGCACGGAGACGGCACCGACGTAGTCGGGCACGGCGCCGGGCAGGTCGGCGGCGACCTTGTCGGCCCCCGCGTGGACCGTCGCGGCGCCGTCGACCGCCTCGGCCACGGCGTCGACCGCCGCAGGCTCGGCCCGGATCGCCAGCGCCGTGGGTCCGGTCAGCCCGGACAGGGCGGCCACCTGGGAGTCCGGGACGAACACCCCGGCCTGACCTGGCACGTCGCCGTCGACGACGCCGACGACGCGCAGCTCCTGCGTGCCCGTGCGGGAGGTGAGCCGCACGACCGTGCCGGGACGGACCCCGAGGTCACGCTGCAGCACGACCTCCCCGCGCCCGGGTGCGGTGCCGTCGACCAGCCGGTACGGGGTGAGCGCGGCCGAGGACCAGCCGTGCGCCACGGTCGCGGCGCCGGGGGCGGCGACCGGTGCCCCCTCCGCGGCGAGGGCCACCGGGAAGGCGTGGTCCTCGACGACGGACTCGACGCCCGGGACGCCCGCGACCGCCCGCACGACCGTGTCCGGCAGCGGCTCGGCGCCCGTGAGGCGCTCCGTCTTGGTCTTCGTCTTGACCTTGTCGCCCTTGTCCTTGGTCGTGGTGACCGCGACGTCGCGGGCCCCGGCCACGGTCGCGTCGGCCCGGGCGAAGCGGTCGGCCCCCGGGCCGGCGGTGAGCACCGACCACAGCAGGAGGCCGCCGGCGGCGAGCAGGGCGACCGCCAGGGCTGCCGTGAGGAACGTCCCGGCGAACGACGCGCGGCGGTGCCGGACGCTCGCGACGGCCAGACGGGCGCTCATCGGGTCAGCTCCGCCATGCGCGCCGACACCTGGTCGACGGTGGGCGCGTGCAGCTCGCCGGCGAGCGCGCCGTCGGCGAGGAGCACGACACGGTCGGCGCGGGCCGCCGCGGCCGCGTCGTGGGTGACCATGACCACGGTCGCGCCGAGCTCGTCCACGAAGCCGCGCAGCAGGCCCAGCACCTCGCGGCCGGCCGCGAGGTCGAGGGCGCCGGTCGGCTCGTCGCCGAACACGACCTCCGGCCGGGAGGCGAGGGCGCGGGCGAGCGCGACCCGCTGCTTCTGCCCGCCCGAGAGGTGCGCCGGCCGTGCCTTGTCGCGCCCGGCCAGCCCCACCCGCTCCAGCAGCTCGCGCGCCCACGCGCGGTCCGGCCGGTGCCCCGCGAGCCGCTGGGGGAGCAGCACGTTGTCCAGCACGGTCAGCGCGTCGACGAGGTGGAACGACTGGAAGGCGAAGCCCACGTGCCGGCGGCGGACCGTCGTGAGGCGCGGCTCGCGCAGCGTCCCGAGGTCCTGTCCGGCGAGGTGCACGCGCCCCGACGTCGGGCGGTCGAGCCCCGCGGCGCACTGCAGCAGCGTCGACTTGCCGGAGCCGGAGGGGCCCATCACGGCGGTGAACGTCCCTCGGCCGAACCCGACGGTCACGCCGCGCAGGGCGTGGATCGGGCCGGGGTGCACGCGGGTCACGTCGACGAGCTGCACCACGGCGGGTGGTGCGGCCGCTGCCGGGCTCACCCGGGCTGTCTGCTGGAGGATCGTCATGCGTCGAGTCTTGCGACGCGCCGGTCGGCGCCCCACCGTGCAGGCGATGATCTTCGGGGTAGGGCTGGCCCTACCCCGGGCCCCCGGCGGAGCCGCCGGGAGGGTCCGCGGAGCGGGTCAGGCGACGGGGACGCGGGTGCCGACGGCCCGCAGCACGAACGCCTCGGTGGCACGCACGGCGCGCTCGCGGGCCTCGGGCTCGTCCGGCACGAGCCGGCCGGAGAGGCACGCGTTGACGAGCTGCACCGTGGGCTCGATGTCCTGCTCGGGGAACTCGCCCTCCGCGATCCCCGCGCGCAGGATGCGCTTGAGGATGGACTCCACGATCTCCGCGTGCTCGCGCAGGCGCGCCTGCGTGGTGCGGGAGAGCACGGTACGGAGGTCCGGGCCGGGGGCGAGGTGGAAGACGCGGGTGAGCTGGGCCTGCTGGCGGATGTACGTCCGGAGCTGCTCCACGGGGTCGTCCACCTCGGCGAGGGCCCGCTCCAGGGTCTGCGCGTACTGCTCGGTCTCGTGGGTGATGAAGCCCAGCAGCAGCGCTTCCTTGTCGGGGAAGTGGTTGTACACCGCGGTCCGTCCGACGCCGGCGGCCGTCGCGATGTCGGCCAGCGTCACGGAGTCGAACCCGCGCTCCGACATCAACGTCGACAGCGCGGTGAACAGCTTGTGCCGGGTCATCTGGCGGTGCTCGTGCAGGCTCTTCCCGATGATCTTGGGCATGCTGACATCATAGGCATCCGTTGTCAGCACCTCGGGACGCTAGGGTGCCGGTGTGACCGAGCCCACCGCGTCGTCCGAGCCTGCCCCCGCCGCCCCCGAGGACGGCATCGTGCCCGACACCAAGGACTGGACCTGGGTGCTCGCGCGCCCGTGCCCGGAGTGCGGCTTCGTGGCCGCCGAGGTCTCCCCGTCCGACGTCGGCCCGGCCGTCCGCGACTCCCTGCCGCGGTGGCGCGCCGCCCTCGAGCGCCCCGACGCCGCGGCGCGGCCCCGCCCGGACGTGTGGTCCCCGCTCGAGTACGCCGCGCACGTGCGCGACGTGTTCCGCGTCTTCGACGAGCGGCTCGCGCTCATGCTGACGCAGGACGACCCCGCGTTCGAGAACTGGGACCAGGACGTCACCGCCGTCGAGAGCGACTACGCCCACCAGGTCCCGGCGGCCGTGGCCGACGAGATCGACGTCGCCGGGCACGTCGTCGCGGCGGCGTTCGACGCGGTCGAGCCGGGCCAGGAGGAGCGCACCGGCCGCCGGTCGAACGGGTCGGTGTTCACCGTGCGCACCCTGGGCCAGTACTTCCTGCACGACGTGGTGCACCACCTGCACGACCTGCGCGCCTGACCGCGCCGGGCGCCGTCCCCGCAGGTCACACGATCGCAACACCGCCGTGACGTCCCGGTGACCCCGGCGGCGGTACCGTCCGCGCCATGGCCTCGGTCCCGGCGCTCGTCCCTGCGGAGCACATGGCGGACCACGTGCTGGTCCTGCCCCGGCCGGGCGCGTCGGCGCCGGACCTTCTGCTGGGGCTGGCCGCCGCCTGGTTCGACGACGTGGCCTGGCTGCGCCCGCCCGCCGACGACGCGCCGACGAGGGGTGGCGGCGGGGCCCGGTTCCACGGCGCGCGGGTGCGCGGGCGGCCGACGCCGGCCCTGCTGCGCCTGGGCGACGAGCACCGCGCGGCCGGCCCCTTCCTGCTCGATGACGGGACCGCCGCGCCGCTGGGGGTCGTCGGGCCGGCGTCGGCCTGGGCGCTCGGCCGCGTGGACGGCGGGCTCGACCAGCGCGCCGGGCGGCCGGTGGTCCACGACGACCGTGACGGTCTCGTACGGGCGTTCGCGGCGGGTCTGCCGGCGGGCGAGGAGCTGCGGGTCGTGACGTGGGCCGTGGCGGCCGCCCGCCGCACGGGCGGGGTGCTGCTCGCCGACGGCCGGCAGGCGTTGCGTCCGGACCCTGCGGCGTCCGTCGACCTGTCCGTCTGGCCGGCCCGGCCCGTGCCCGCGGCGGAGCTGCTCGAGGTGGTGCGCTCGGTGGTCGCGACGTCCGACCTCGGGATGCTGCCCGGCGGGGTGCCCGGGCACCGGGTGGTGGCGCGGACCCCGTACGACGGCGACCTCGTGGTGGACCAGGCGCCGGCGGGCGGGCTGCCCCGGGCGCTCGCGCACGAGCCGTGGCCCGACGGCGCGCCGGCCACGATGCTCCGCCTCGCGTGGCTGCCGCAGGACCCGTACGAGCTGGAGGTCGAGGTGCCGTCGGGCGTGCACGGCATCGCCCGGTCCAGGGCACGGGCCCTGCTGGCGAGGATCGCGGCGCTGCTGCAGGCACGGGCCGGGGGCGCGGTCCTCGACGACGCCGGGTTCGCCCTGCGTGCCGCGGACCTGAGTGCGCGGCGGGAGTCGCCCACGCCGGGCACGCGCGCCTGGGTGTGAGCCGCCGTCGTCCACAGGCTCTGTCCACAGGCTCTGTCCACAACCGCGGCGGCGGGACGACGGCGTGCTCCGCGCCCCTCACCTGGGGCGTTCCACGCTGGAACCGTGCCGCGGGCGGGCGTCCGTGCCGCGCGGGGCCATGCCGTCAGCGCCGGAGATGCCGCCAGGAACCGCGAGATCCCGCGGTTTTCGCCGTGCGAGGACGTCGCCCCGACGCGGTGCTTACCACGCCGTCGTCGATCCCCGGAACGGGCAGCGCGTGTCGCGCCCGGCGCGTCGTCCACAAATTTCTTCCACAGGCCTGTGGGTGGTGTGGGGATTCCGCCGGTCAGCTTGTGGACAAGGCTGTGACTGGAGATCCGGGCCGGAAAACCCTCCTCGGACCCCTTGCACCGCACTCCCAGCAGGTCTAGAAACGTGCCTACCGGTCTTGCGGAGATCGGGTCGACGAACCACCTGCGAAGGACGGTCGTCTGCCCACTCCACGGGACACGGTCGACCGGAGAACGACGGGCCGTCCCGTACCGCGGTGCGGGTTGTGGGTGACGACACAGGTGTCTGTACGGGGCCGGAAGACCACCCGCGCCCGGCTGTTCGTGGAGAACGGGTTCCTGAGAGGCGACGACGCACCAGGCCTCGACGGGACGCGACGAGCGGTCGGGGTCGTGACGTCGCCACGGCACCCCTGGTCCCCGGGACCGTCGATCAGGGGTACGCGGTCATCTCCGAGGCCCCCCGGCCGCCCCGGGGGGCCTCGGCACACCCGGCGCACCACCCTCCTCGCGCGTCCTAGGCTCGGCCCATGAGCAACCTCGAGACGCGCCCCACGGAACGCACCTGCACCGCCGGGGACCAGCCCGCCGGGGTCGAGCTGCTCACCGCGCGGGAGGTCCCGCTCGGCGGCCCGCGCGCCATGGACGTGCGCCGCACCATCCCGCAGCGCCAGCGCTCGCTGGTGGGCGCCTGGTGCTTCTGCGACCACTACGGCCCGGACGACGTGTCGGCGTCGGCGGGGATGCAGGTGCCGCCGCACCCGCACATCGGGCTGCAGACCGTGTCGTGGCTGTTCGCCGGCGAGATCCTGCACCGCGACTCGGTGGGCTCGCTCCAGGCGGTGCGGCCGGGGGAGCTCAACCTCATGACGGCGGGCGTCGGCATCTCGCACTCGGAGGAGTCCCCGGCGGAGGGCCGCCCGCCGACGCTGCACGGCGTCCAGCTGTGGACGGTGCTGCCGGAGGCGGACCGCGGCGGCGCGCCCCACTTCGAGCACCATGGCGACCTGCCCGTCGCGACCTCCGGCGGCGCGCGCGTGCAGGTCTTCATGGGCGCGCTCGGCGTCGCGGGGGAGCGGCTGGTGTCGCCGGCCCGCACCTACACGCCGATCGTCGGCGCGCAGCTCGACGTGCCGGCGGGTGCCACCGTCACCGTCGGGACCGACCCGTCGTTCGAGCACGCCCTGCTGGTCGACGCCGGCGACGCCACCTTCGAGGGAGAGCCGGTGCCGCCCGCCGAGCTGGGCTACGTCGCACCGGGGCGCGACCGCCTCGTCGTGACCGCGGGCGCGACGCCCGTGCGCGCCGTCCTCATCGGGGGCGAGCCGTTCACCGAGGACGTGGTCATGTGGTGGAACTTCGTGGGCCGCACGCACGACGACGTGGCCCGGGCGCGCGCCGACTGGATGGCGCAGGTCGCCGACGACGGCGCGGGCACGCCCACCCGGTACTCCGACGGCGCCGCCGGGCGCCGGTTCGGGCAGGTGCACGGGTACGCGAGCGGGCCGCTGCGGGCGCCCGCGCTGCCCGACGTGCGGCTGCGACCGCGCACCCGCCGCTGACCGGCGTCAGGTGCGGGGGAACGTCACCCGCAGCGTCGCGGTCCCGTCCGTCGTGGACCGCACGGTGAGGCGCAGCGCGCCCGAGCGGGTGGTGAACGTCGAGCCCCGGAGCAGGTACGACTTCCGCGCCGACTCCTTGCCCATCGGCACGATGAGGTGCTCGCCGGGGATCGCCCACGTCGACCCCTTCTTCCCGAACCGGCTGACGGTGACCCCGTACGAGACGGTGTAGTCGTCGGCCGCCCGCCACGGCATGCCGCCGAGGTAGGGGTAGCGCGCCCCGGACTGCCGGCGGAGCTCGACGGAGTAGTACTGCCCGGTCTTCGGGTCCACGGCACGCAGCAGGGTGGGCCGGCTGGTGGACCGGTGCCGGGCGTCGATCGTCACGGTGCGCGCCCCGCCCTTCTTCGTGACGGTGACGATGTCCGACGCCGGGAGCACGCCCAGCCGCTTGAGCTGGGCCCGGGACAGGGGCGCGGTGCCGACGGCGGCGAAGTCGGCGCCCATGAGGTCCATGGGGTCGAGGCCCTCGACCGCGCCGCAGCGCGTCGACGTGAAGCCGCCGTCGGCGGCGCCGCGGCACCAGCCGACGCCGGAGTGCTCGAGCCCCATGTTGTGGCCCAGCTCGTGCGCCAGCGTCGAGACGGCCGTCGCGTACTGGGCGTGGCTGAAGCGGGAGGAGCGCGCCTCGCCGTCGGCGCCGCCGAAGAGCGAGAAGGACCAGCCGCCCGGGTTGTCGCGGCCCGCCGCGCCCGGCAGCGAGCCCAGGCCGAGCGTGCCGGCGCACGTGTCGCCGAAGCGGGCGCCGCCCGGGAAGTCGGTGCGCACGTACGGGAACAGCACCACGAGGTGCTCCCGCCGCCCCGGCCCCCGCGTGCTCGAGTCCCACCACCCGGAGCCGTAGTGCGCCCGCCCGCCCGCCTTCACCTGCGAGATGATGCGGCCCGTCGTCGAGCAGGACCCGTCCCCGGTCTCGACCCGCTTGATCGCCGAGCTGCGGACGAAGGTGATCCGGCCGCCCGACTGCGTCGACCAGTACGTCGAGACCTTCGCCAGCAGCGCGTCCACGTCCTGGTCGCGGATCAGCTGCGCCGCCCGGGCCTTGGACATCCAGCGCGGCGTCGCGACGGCGACGTCCACCTGGTGCACACGCCGGTCCGCCTGCGCGCGCACGGTCGAGCGCGCCAGGTCGGGGGAGACCCCCGTCGCCGCGGACTGCCAGCGGACGGTGTCGTCGACGGCACGGTCGTCGACGGCACGGTCGTCGACGGCGCGACCGTCGATGGTGAGGTCGTCGCCGTGACCTGCGGCGGCCGACGCTGCGACGGACGCGGCCTGGACGCCCGACGGCGCGGCGGCGACGGACGGTGCGCCCGCCGCGGCGAGCGGTTCCGCGAGCAGCGCCGCGGTGACGAGAGCGGCGACGGTGATCGCGCGAGCCTGCATGACTCCCCCTGGGGCTCCGGCGTGCCGCGGCCGGACGGGCGCGGGCGGTGCCAGAAGCGTAGGCACCGGCCCGCGCCGTCGCCCGCCCTGTCGAGGGGTGACGTGCCTCCCGGGCGGGTGAAATCGTCGCCCGGGGCGCCGTCCGGCCGGGCCGACGGGCGTCAGAGCAGCCGCAGCTCGACCACCGGCACCACCCGGAGCCAGTCGGCCTCGCCGCGCTCGCGGGCCAGCGGCTCCGCCCACTCCGCGAGCACCGGGCGCAGCTGCGCCCACGGGCCGGGGTGGGCGTCGGTGTACGCGCGCAGGACCGCGGCGCCGTCGTCGGGCGGCAGCACGACCGCCCGGGCCCGATCGGCCCGACGGGTGCCGATCGAGACGAGCACGCGGGGGTCGGCCCTCACGTTGCGGAACCACTGCGACCCCGGCCCCAGGCCCGCGACGACGACCGCGCGGTCCGGCGCGGGCCGCGCGACGACCTCGAGCACGACGTACCGCCGCTGCCCGCTGCTCCGGCCGCGGTGCTGCATCATCAGCAGCCGGCCCCCGGCGAGGAACCCCAGGCCCGCCCGGAACATGCCGATCGGGGCGCGGACGAACCAGCGGGTGTGCAGCGCGCGGGAGGCGAGGCTCATGCCCGGCACGGTAGGGCAGGCCCGCGGCGACCGCCGGTCGGACGACCGTCGCCGCGCCCGCTTCGCCCGGCCGGTGGGGATAATCGCCGCGTGGACATCGAGAGCGGCTGCCGCGCGTTCGTCGCGGTGAGCGAGCGTCGCAGCTTCACCGGGGCGGCGGCGTCGATCGGGGTGCCGCAGCCGGTGGTCAGCCGCCGCGTCGCCGCGCTCGAGTCGCACCTGGGCGGGAGCCTGTTCGACCGGACGACGCGCGAGGTCTTCCCGACCGCGCTGGGACGCCGGCTGCTCCCCGCCGCGCAGCGCGTCGTCGAGGCGGCGGACGACCTGCGGGCGGCGGCCGCGACGCGGGAGGCCGCCCCTGTACGCCTGGCGGTCCCGGAGGACATGTCGCCGTCCGCCGCTGCCACGCTGATCGGGGACGCCCAGGCGGAGGGGATCGCGCTGCGGCCGGTACCGGCCGCGCCGGCCCGGCGTGCGGAGCTGGTGCGGGACGCGTTCGTCGACGCCGCACTGGTGACCGCCACGACCGGCGCGGCCCGCTGGTCCGCGCCGCTGGGCCTCGGTGGCTGTGGTCCGGACGGCGGGGCGCGGGTGTACCTGGACGAGCTGTCGCCGGGACGGGGCGACGCGGCCTCCCCGCGGCGCGTGTGGGTCACGCCGGAGGACGACAACGCCCTCGTCGGCGACGCCCTGGCGCGCCACGCGGTCGCCGCGGGCTGCCTCCCCGCGCAGGTGCGGGTCGCGCCCCTGGTCCCGGCCCTGGCCGCCGTGACGACGAGTGCGGACCTGCTGCTGTGCACGCCGGCGCAGGCGCGCGAGCTGGGACTCTCCTGGACCCCGCTCGGCGGGGTCGACCTCACCCGCACGTACCGCGCGGAGCTGCGGGCCGGCCACTCCGAGGCGGCCGGCGCCGTCGAGGGCACGCTGGTCGCGGCCGTCGCGCTCGCGCTGGGCGCCGCGGAGGTCGCGGCGTGACGGAGCCCACCGGGTCCGCCGCAGCGCACGTGGTCCGGCAGGTGCGGGGCGAGCTCGCCGACGCGGGGCTCACCGCCGGGATCCTCGTGCGCGACCTCGACTCCGGGCACGAGGTCGGGATCGACCCGCACCTCGACCTGCCGATCGCGTCCCTGGTGAAGGTCCCGGTGGCCCTGGCGACGCTCGAGCGGATCCGCCGCGGGGAGCTCGACGCCGCCGCGACCGTGACGGTCGAGCCGGGGCGGGTCACGACCGCAGGCCCGCCGGGGACGACGCGGTTCCGGCACCCTGCCTCCGTGGCCCTGGAGGACCTGGTCTACCTCGCCGTCTCGCTGAGCGACAGCAGTGCCTGCGACGCCCTGCTCGCCCTCACCCCGCCGGCCCAGGTCGGGCGGGTGCTGCGCGAGCTCGCGGTGCCGGGCATCGACATCCGCCACGGCCTGGGCGAGCTGGGCGACACGCCGGTCGAGGCCCTGGAGCACCTCCACCCCGGCCTGGGGCACGCCTTCGCGACGATGGCGACCACGGCGAACGGCGGCAGCGTCATCCGCTGGCTCGACGTCTCGGTGACGACGACGTCGTCGGCGCGCGTGCTGGCCGACCTCCTCGCGGCCGTCTGGCGCGCCGACAGCGCCGACAGGGTGGACCCGGCGGTGTCGGCCCGGCTGCGCGAGCTGCTCGCCGCCAACGTGCACCGGCAGCGTCTGGCGCCGGAGTTCGACCGCGACGCGTCCACCTGGTCCTCCAAGACGGGCACCGTGCTCAACCTGCGGCACGAGGCGGGGGTCGTCGAGCACGCGGACGGTCGCCGGATCGTCGTCGTGGTGCTCAGCCGGTCGGCCGTCGCGGCGGGCGCCCAGCCGGCCGCGGAGATCGTCCTCGGGCGGGCCGCGCGCCGGCTGCACGACCTCGTGCGCCGCACGGCGCCGCCCGTCCGCGCGGGCGCCCCCGGTCAGAGGAGCTCGAGCGGCGTCCGGTAGTCCGGCACGACGACGCGGGTCCGCGGCGAGGCGCGGCGGATCGCGCTCACCGTGGCGCGCAGCTGGCCGGCGGTCTTCTCGTCCTGCACGGTCGGCGGGTCGGTCGGCGGGGCCTCGAAGTGGTCCCAGTGGACGGGCACCACCAGCCGTGGGCCGCCGAGGACGTCCATGAGCCGCGCGGCGTACTCGCTGGTGACGTCGTTGGCGGGCACCGGGACGGCGACCGCGTCGGGCCGCAGCCCTCGCAACGACACGTCGTCGAAGTCGCTCGCGCCCAGGAGCAGCACGCTGCGGCCCGAGGGCGCGCGGAGGAGGTACGCGAGGGTGTCGCCCTCCGGCAGGTCGGCGACGGTCGCGGGGGCGGGCGGCACCGTGTGGCGCACCCCGGGGAACAGGACCCCGCCGTTGCCGGAGCGGCTGTGCAGCGACCGGATCGCACGGACCACCAGGTCGCCCAGGACGATCTCCTCGCCGCCCTTGAGCACCGCCACCTGCGAGGCCGCCACCCCGAGGGACTGCGCCAGGTGGTAGCCGGTGAGCGTCGTGAACACGGTGCCGCCCCGGGTGCCGGCGATGTGCGGGACGTCGCCGAAGTGGTCCCAGTGGGTGTGGGTCACCAGGGTCGCGGTGACCCGGCCCGCCCCGTCCGCCGGGCCGAGGGCGGCGTCGACCGCCGTGGGGTCCACCGTGAGCCCGGTGGTCGGCGTGAACCGACCTCTCGCGAGCCCGGTGTCGAAGCGGGTCAGGTAGGGGTCCACCAGCAGGTGCGCGCCGGGCGTGCGGATCTGCCAGCCCGCCACGCCCAGCCAGCGGAACGACGCGAAGCCGGTCGCACCCGCGTCCGGCGCCCGAAGGGTGGCGAGCGCGGGGGGAGTGCCGGCCAGGGCTCCGGCGGCGGCGGTGCCGGCCGCGGCGAGCAGGGTCCGGCGGCGGACGGGACGGGTCATGGTCGTCTCCTCGGGTCGTCGAGGTGACGACCGTGCCAGCGGGAGACCGATGCGCGCCAAGACGCCGGGCGCCCGACTCATGCGTCCGGCGCATGGGTGGCCGGGCCGTCCGCGGGCACGTGGGGCCCGGGGACGACGAAGGCCCAGACCGGAGAAACGGTCTGGGCCTCGTGGTGGAGCGGGTGACGGGAATCGAACCCGCGCTGTCAGCTTGGGAAGCTGAAGTTCTACCATTGAACTACACCCGCGCAGCAGCACCTGACGGTGTGCGCGCCCCGATCATACCCAACCGGGGTTGATGCTCCGAACCGGTGGCCGGCACGCCGCGGACGGCGTGCCGGCGGCGGCGTCAGAGCGGACGGATGTCCGAGGCCTGCAGGCCCTTGGGGCCCTGGGTGACCTCGAACTCGACCTGCTGGCCCTCGTTGAGGGTGCGGAAGCCGCTGGCCGAGATCGCGCTGTAGTGCGCGAACACGTCGGCGGTGCCGTCGGAGGGGGCGATGAAGCCGAAGCCCTTCTCCTCGTTGAACCACTTCACAGTTCCGGTGGTCATGTTGTCTTCTCTCGTTGATGCGACGGACCCGCGAACGTGGGTCCGGTCGTCGCGCCCGAGCGGGCGCGGACGGTTCGGGTACGGGCTCGGCGAGCCCGTACGGTGCCGGGGCGCGAAGGGGCGCGCAGCCGCTTCGCCTCGGCAAGGGTGGGGACGGCGGCGACGGGCCGCGAGTAGCGGTCGTGCACGTGGAAGCCGTCGGGACGTCGGGTGATCATGCCGCCGTACTCGCCGTCGACCGTCGCGACCCACAGGTCGTCGTCGGCGCGGCGCCACACGGGCGTCGATCGGGGGCTGGCCTCTGCCGCAGACGCGGGTGCCGAAGACTCGGGCACGGGCCGTTCCAGGGTGGAAGAAGAAGTGATGCTCTCTGCTCTCGCTCCGCGCTCGATGGGCGGAGTTCTGTCGGTGGACAGCGGTGCTGTCGCGTGCGCGGGACCATGCTTCGATGCAAAGGACCGAAGAGTGCCGTGGGGTCGATCCCCGGCGTGCGCGGCACCCATGGTACACGGCGCGGCGCCGGTCCCCTCAGTCGGCGCCGATCCGGTAGCGCCGCAGCCGTCGTCCCGGGGCGCGACCGCCGGCCTTCACGCCGTCGACGGCGAGCACCTTCACGGGGCTGAACCAGCACTGCGAGCGCTTGTGCAGCGCTCGTCGGGCAGCCGGAGGCGCGCGGCCAGGGTTGCGGGCGCGACGAAGGGGCGTCGCGCGGGGGCGAACCAGCCCGACCAGCGGTCGGCGAGGGCGTCGGGGACGTCGATGTCGAGGGCGCGCACGGTCCGTGAGCGTACGTGGGCGCCCGGCGGGGTCGGCGACTACCGTGTCCCCGTGCTGCTCTCCGACCGCGACATCCGGGCCGAGCTCGACGCCGGACGGGTCGTCCTCGACCCGTACGACGCGTCCATGCTCCAGCCGTCCAGCATCGACGTCCGCCTCGACCGGTACTTCCGGCTGTTCGACAACCACAAGTACCCGTTCATCGACCCGTCGGAGGAGCAGCCGGAGCTGACGCGGCTCGTGGAGGTGGCGCCGGACGAGCCGTTCGTGCTCCACCCGGGCGAGTTCGTGCTCGGCTCGACGTTCGAGTCGGTCACGCTGCCCGACGACGTCGCCGCGCGGCTGGAGGGCAAGTCGTCGCTGGGGCGGCTCGGCCTGCTCACGCACAGCACGGCGGGGTTCATCGACCCCGGGTTCTCCGGTCACGTGACGCTGGAGCTGAGCAACGTCGCGACCCTGCCGATCACGCTCTGGCCGGGGATGAAGATCGGCCAGATGTGCTTCTTCCGCCTGTCGTCGCCGGCGGAGCACCCGTACGGCTCCGACGCGTACGGGTCGCGGTACCAGGGTCAGCGCGGGCCGACGGCGAGCCGGTCCTGGCAGTCCTTCCACCGGAGCACGGTCTGACCGGCGCGCGGGGCGGCCGCCCCGGGTTCGGGGCCGGGCCCGGGGCGGGGTCCGAGCGGACGTCCCGCGAGGGGTCGGGACGTCGCTACGCTCGGTCCCGTCGCGCCGGCACCGGTGCGGGGCGCGCCGCGCCCGTGACCCGGAAGGAGCTCCGCGAAGTGGCCCAGAACCGTTCGGCGCAGAACCAGCCGGCCCTGCCGTCGCTGCCTCAGGTGTCGGCGCAGGGTCACCAGGCCCGCCACCTGCTCGGAGTCCCCTCGGACGTCGTCGTGGACGAGATCGAGGTGCTGGCGATGTCGCGCTTCGTCGGCACGCGCTGGGACGTCGTCCCGGCCGACCTGCCGGGCGCGGACGTCCCGGTGGGACGGATGGCGAACCCGGGCGAGCCGGGCGTGCTGCGGCTGTCGCGGCACAGCGCGGTCTCCGGGCCGTACGCGCCCGCCGGCAAGGGCGTCGACGCCGGCCTCCCGCCGGGCACCGAGATGGTCTTCGACGTCGTGTGCCCGCGCGAGCGCTGGGACGACGCCACCCGCTTCGGCGGGGACCGCGACGGCATCGGCCGGGCGTTCCCGGCCGCGCTGCCGAACCGTGAGGAGGAGCGCGTCGTCCAGTGGCTGGTGGAGGCGGCGCGCCGCCTGGGCGGCTCGGTGCGGCTCGACGTCGCGGGCACGTGGGACGAGTCGGACGGCGGCCGCCGCGCCTCCGGCCCGGGCGTCGTCCTGACCCCTGACCCGGGCCGGGCCGTGGACCTCACGGTCTACTCCGACATCTGGCTGGACCCGCAGGCCGCGCACCGCGTGCTGCAGGCCGTGCACCCGCGCGTCGTGCTCGCCACCGAGGGCAAGCCGTACCAGGGCCCGCCGCGCGGCCTCGCGGACCGCCCCCTGTACCCGGGCGAGCCCCTCGACCCGGAGGTGCGCAAGGCGATCCACGAGCGCGCCGACGACGTCGACATCGACGCCCTGCAGGCCCCGATGGTGCTGGACGCCTACGGGCTGACCAGCGACCTGGGCCTGGACGGCTCGATCACGGTCGAGGTGGTCGGCGACGAGACGCTGCCGCTGCTGGTGCGCGAGCTGCCGTGGGCGGCGGCCGGCGCCGTCTGCTACCACGTGCGCTGGGACGCCCCGGACGTGTTCGAGGCGAACCAGGAGTTCCCGCAGGCGGCGCACGTCGTCGCGCGTCGCCGGGCGGCCGACCTCGTGGGGAAGATGGCGGTGGCGATCCACGCCGCCGTGGGCGGGGAGATCGCCGACGAGGCGGACTTCCTGCTCGCGCCCGAGGACCTCTGACCGCTCCCGGCCGCGCGGCCGTCACGATGCCCGGGCAGACCGTTGCCCGGAGCCCCTCCCCGCGGCCGCTCCCGCGCCGTCCGCCGGCCGCGAGGGTGGCTGGCCTGCCTGTTTGACACCCCCGGGCGAGCCGCTTAGCGTTCACCTCGGAAAGCGTATTCCGCGAGGTTCATCACACTGGCGTGAGGAGCAGCATGGTGACGACGACACCGGGGTCGGCGGTCGAGCAGGAGAGGCGGGCGGCCCAGGAGGCCCCCGCCCAGGAACGGCGTCCGCGCACGCTGCCCACCCCCGTGCGCTGGGTGCTGGACCAGTGGCGGCCCATCGCCTTCGTGGTGGTGCTGTTCGCGGTGTGGTGGTTCGTCACCGCGGAGGGCCTGGTCGCGCCGTACGTGCTGCCGTCGCCGGCGGACACGTGGGCCGCCGCGACGGAGAACGTCGACTACCTGCTGCACCACACGTACGTGACGACCTACGAGACGGTCGTCGGCTTCGCGATCGCGGTCGTGGTCGGCGAGCTCGTGGCGGTGCTGATGGCGTACTCCCGCGGCACCGAGAAGACGCTCTACCCGATCATCCTCGTGGCGCAGGTCATCCCGAAGATCGCCGTCGCGCCGCTGTTCGTGGTGTGGCTCGGCTTCGGCCTCGCGCCCAAGATCACCGTCGCGGTGCTCATGGCGTTCTTCCCCGTGGTGATCTCCGGCCTCGCCGGCCTGCGCTCGGTGGACCCCGAGATCCTGCAGCTCACCTCGACCATGGGCGCGAGCCGCATCAAGACGTTCGCCAAGGTGATGTTCCCGGCGTCGCTGCCGCAGCTGCTGTCGGGGCTCAAGGTCGCCGCGACGCTCGCCGTCACGGGCGCCGTCGTCGGCGAGTTCGTCGGCGGCAACGACGGCCTCGGCTACGTCATCCTCCAGGCCAACGGCAACATCGACACCGCGATGCTCTTCGCCGCCCTGTTCATCATGTCGGCCCTCGGGATCGTGCTGTTCGCGATCATCCAGGTCGCCGAGCGCTTCCTCATCGGCTGGCACGCGTCGCGCCGCTTCGAATCGGCCGCCACCACCGTCGCGGCCTGACCGCAGTCACCCCGCGCCGCCGGCGCGACCCCCTGGACCCTCACGTGCAAAGGAGCACCCCGATGACTCTCCGAGCGACCGCCCGATCCAAGGCCCTCGCGGCCGCCGCGGCCCTCTCCGCGACCGCCCTGACGCTCGCGGCCTGCGCCCCGTCCACCGACGGGGGAGCCGAGGCAGAGGCCCCGGCCGGGGCCGACACCACCGACGTGACGCTGATGCTCAACTGGTACCCCTACGGCGAGCACGCCCCGTTCTACTACGGGCTCGAGGAGGGCATCTTCGCCGACCACGGGATCAACCTGAAGATCGAGGCCGGCCAGGGCTCCACCAAGACGGCGCAGGCCGTCGGCGCCGACCAGGTCCAGTTCGGCTGGGCCGACACGCCCGCCGTCCTCGCCAACATCGACAAGGGCGTCAAGATCCGCAGCCTCGGCGTCTTCCTGCAGACGACGCCGTCGTCGGTGCAGGTCTTCTCCGACTCGGGCATCAAGGAGCCCGCCGACCTCAAGGGCAAGACCATCGCCGTCTCCGCGGGCGACGCCCCGACGACGACCTTCCCCCTCTACCTCGAGGCCGCGGGCGTGCCGGAGGACGCGGTGACGCAGCAGAACCTCGACCCCGCCGGCAAGATCTCCGCGATGCTCACCGAGAAGGTGGACGGCCTCATCGGGTTCGCGCACGACCAGGGCCCGACGATCGCCTCCAAGAGCGGCCGCGACATCACCTACCTGCGGTACTCCGACGTCGGGCTCAACTTCTTCAGCAACGGGCTCATCGCGTCCGAGAAGACGATCTCCTCCGACCCCGACCTCGTGAAGGAGATGGTCGCCGCGACGTCCGAGGCGTTCGCCGCGGCCGCCGAGGACCCGGACGCCGCCGTCGCCTCGATGGAGGGCAAGGACCCGCAGATGCCCGCCGCCGACGTGCTCACCGAGCAGTGGAAGCAGACCATCGACCTGCTCCACACCGACGCCACCGAGGGCAAGGCGCCCGGCGTGAACGACCCCGCCGACTGGGCCGCCACCCTGGACGTCCTGTCCAGCTCGGGCCTCGTCGCCGAGGGCACGACGGCCGACGACTACTTCGACGACTCGTTCGCCCCGGCGAACTGAACGGAGGGGCCATGACCACCACGACCACGGGCGGGCTCGCCGCGCGGGGTGCCACCACCGGCGCCGTCGTCGACATCGAGGACGTCTCGGTCACCTTCCGCAGCCGCCGCGTGTCCACCCCGGCCCTCGGGTCGGTCGACCTGCAGCTCGCCCGCGGCGAGTTCGTCACGATCGCGGGGCCGTCGGGCTGCGGCAAGTCCACGCTGCTCAAGGTCGTGGCCGGCCTGACCGCCCCGACGACGGGGCAGGTGCGGCTGCGCGGCGAGGTGGTGCGGGGCCCGCGCCAGGACATCGGCTTCGTCTTCCAGCGCGCGGCGCTGCTGGAGTGGCGCGACGTCCGGGCGAACATCCTGCTGCAGGCCGAGATGCGCGGCATGGACGGCGCCACCGCGCGCCGCCGGTGCGACGAGCTCGTCGAGATGACGGGGCTGAAGGGCTTCGAGAAGGCGATGCCGCACGAGCTGTCGGGTGGCATGCAGCAGCGCGTCTCGCTCTGCCGGGCCCTGCTGCACCAGCCCGACGTCCTGCTCATGGACGAGCCGTTCGGCGCCCTCGACGCCCTCACCCGGGAGCGGATGAACGTCGAGCTGCACCGCATCTGGCGCGAGACCGGCGTCTCCGTGCTCCTCGTGACGCACTCGGTCGCGGAGGCCGTGTACCTCGCCAACCGGGTCGTCGTCATGGGGCCGCGGCCGGGCACGATCGTCGAGGAGCTGACGGTGGACCTGCCCGCCGAGCGCGACTACGCCGCGACCGTGCGCGACCCCGAGTTCGGGCGCGTCTCGGGGCGCGTGCGCGAGCTGCTCGGCTCGCCCGGCGGGGACTGACCGCCGGCCCGCGCCCGACCGCGCTCCCGACCGCGCTCCCGCCCCGCACGAGCCCGTGCGAGGGCGGGGGCGCGACCCAGGTCACAGGCCCGTGTCATCTCGATCGCGCCGGGACCATCGCTCGTTGCCGGTAGGGTAAAGCCGACGCCCCGCCCCTCGACCGGACGGAGTGCTGTGCTCCCAGTGCTGCTCTTCACTTTCCTGCTGGCCCTCGCGGCGCCGGCTCTGGTGGCATGGCTGGGCAGACGGGCTTTCTGGGTGCTGGCCCTCGGGCCGGCATCGGCGGCGGTCTACGCGCTGGCCATGACCCCGCGGGTCACGGCGGGCGACTTCCCCACCACCCAGGTCCCGTGGGTCCCCGGCCTGCACCTGTCGATCACCCTGCAGCTCGACACCCTCGCGTGGTTCATGCTCCTGGTGGTCGGCGGCGTCGGCGCGCTCGTGCTCCTGTACTGCTCGGCCTACTTCGCGCGTGACGCCCTCGGCCTCGGCCGGTTCGCGGCCGTGCTCACGGCGTTCGCCGCCGCGATGGTCGGGCTCGTCGTCGCCGACGACCTGCTGCTCCTGTTCGTGTTCTGGGAGCTCACCACCGTCTTCTCCTACCTGCTGATCGGCCACTACGCCGACCGCAAGGCGTCGCGGCGCGCGGCGATGCAGGCGATCGTCGTCACGACCGCGGGCGGCCTCGCCATGCTGGTCGGGCTCATCATCCTGGGCGTCGTCGGCGACACGTGGCGGGTCTCGGAGCTGGTGGCGAACCCGCCGTCGGGCACCGCCGTCACCTGGGCGGCCGTCTGCCTGCTCGCGGGCGCCGCCACCAAGTCCGCGCTCATCCCGTTCCACTTCTGGCTCCCCGCGGCGATGGCCGCGCCGACGCCGGTGTCCGCCTACCTGCACGCGGCGGCCATGGTCAAGGCGGGCGTCTACCTCGTCGCCCGCTTCGCCCCCGCCTTCGCCGACCTGCCCGTGTGGCGCTGGCTGGTGCTCGTCCTCGGGGGCGGCACGCTCCTGCTGGGCGGCTACCAGGCGCTGCGCCAGCACGACCTCAAGCTGGTGCTCGCGTTCGGCACCGTCTCCCAGCTCGGCCTGATCGTCCTGCTGCTCGGGCTCGGCTCGAGGTCGCTGGCGCTCGCCGGCCTGGCCATGCTGGGCGCGCACGCCATGTTCAAGGCCGCCCTGTTCCTCGTCGTCGGCGCCGTCGACGTCGCGACCGGCACGCGCGACCTGCGCAAGCTCTCCGGGCTGTGGCGCACGATGCCGTTCACCACGGCGGCGGGCGTGCTCGCGACCGCGTCGATGATCGGCTTCCCGCCGTTCGCCGGGTACGTCGCCAAGGAGGCCGCGCTCGAGGGCCTGTGGCACGACGTCACCCACGGCGCCGGGGCGGTCGAGACGATCGCCCTCGTCGCGGTGGTCGTCGGCTCGGCCCTCACCGTGGCCTACGGCCTGCGGTTCGCGTGGGGCGCGTTCGGCACCAAGCGGCGTCCTGGCGCGACCGCGGCCGGCGCGATGGCCGCCCCGTCGGCGCACGACGCCGCCGCGGAGCCCGCGCCCGCGACGCCCGTGCGGCGCCAGCCGTGGCTGCTCGTCACGCCGCCGCTCGTCCTCGCCCTGCTCGGCCTCGCCGTCGCGCTGGTCCCGGCCACGGGGGAGCGGCTGCTCGCCCCGTACGCCGACCTCTACCCGACGGGGGAGCCCGGGCACCTGGTGCTGTGGGGCGGGTTCACGCCCGTCCTCGCGCTGACCGTCCTCGTGCTCCTCGCCGGCTTCGTGCTCTTCTGGCAGCGCGCGCGGGTGGAGCGGGCCCAGGACTTCTTCTGGTCGCCGCGCAGCGCCGAGGTCGTCTACCGGCGCACGATGCGGCGTCTCGACGACCTGGCGGCCGACGTCACCGCCGCCACCCAGCGCGGCTCCCTGCCGGTCTACCTCGGCATGATCCTCGTGGTGCTCGCCGTCGCCCCCGGCGCCGTGATCGCCGCGGGCCTGGTCGGCGGCACCCCGGAGGTGCAGCTGGTGCTCTGGGACCGCCCGGGCGACGCCGCCGTCGTCGCGATCATCGTGATCGCGTGCGTGCTCGCGGCCCGCGCGCGCCGGCGGCTCAAGGCCGTGGTGCTGGTGGGCGTCGCGGGGTACGCCAACGCGACGCTGTTCATGCTGCACGGCGCCCCCGACCTCGCCCTCACCCAGGTGCTGTGCGAGACGATCACGCTGGTCATCATGATGCTGGTGCTGCGGCGCCTGCCCCCGTACTTCACCGACCGGCCGCTCGCCGCCAGCCGCTGGGTGCGCCTGGTGCTGGGCGTCGTGACCGGCCTGGTGATGATGGCCCTGACCGTCGCGGCCCCGCTGGTGCGGGTGGCCGAGCCGATCAGCACGCACTTCCCCGACGAGGCGTACACCTGGGGCGGCGGCAAGAACATCGTCAACGTGACCCTGGTCGACATCCGCGCCTGGGACACCGTGGGCGAGATCTCCGTGCTGCTCGTCGCGGCCACGGGCGTCGCGTCGCTCATCTTCCTGCGCCAGCGCAGCGGGGAGGTGCTGCGCCTGTCCCGCGTGGACGAGGTCAGCCAGTCCGACCCGCACACCCGCCGCGTGTGGCTCGCCGCCGGCTCCACGCTGGAGCCCGAGCGCCGGTCGGTGATGTTCGAGGTCATCACCCGCGTCATCTTCCACGCCATGATCGTGTTCGCCCTGTTCCTGCTGTTCAGCGGGCACAACGCGCCGGGCGGCGGCTTCGCCGCGGGGCTCGTCGTGGGCATCGCGTTCGCGGTGCGCTACCTCGCGGGTGGGAGGTACGAGCTCGGCGAGGCCGCGCCGATCAGCCCGGGCGTGCTGCTGGGCACCGGGCTGTTCCTCTCCGCCGGCGTGGGCCTCGCGACGCTGGTCGGCGGCCAGGAGGTGCTGCAGAGCACGATCCGGAACATCCACCTGCCGGTGCTCGGCGAGGTGCACCTCGTGACGTCGCTGTTCTTCGACATCGGCGTGATGCTCGTGGTCGTCGGGCTGGTGCTCGACCTGCTGCGCACGCTCGGGGCCGAGATCGACCGGCAGGACCCGCGGCCCGCGCGCACGGTGGTCGGCGAGGTCGAGGTCCCGCCCCCGCCGGGCGTCGCCCCGCACCCGCCGGGCGACGCCCCGCACGAGGAGGCCGCCCGATGATCGTCCTCGAGAACACCCCGCCCGCCATCCTGGTCCTCGCCATCGGCGTGCTCTTCGCCACCGGCGTCTACCTGCTGCTGGAGCGTCCGCTGACGCGCGTGCTGCTCGGCTTCGTGCTCATCGGCAACGGCGTGAACCTCATGCTGCTGGTCATGGGCGGCCGCTCCGGCGCGTCGCCGATCATCGGCAACGCCCCGGACGGCGTGCGCATGAGCGACCCGCTGGCGCAGGCCATGGTGCTCACCTCGATCGTCATCACCCTGGCCCTCACCGCGTTCGTGCTGGCCATGGCCTACCGCTCGTGGCAGCTGCACGGCCACGACGAGGTCGCGGACGACGTCGAGGACCGCCGCGTCGCCCGGCACGCCGCGCTCAACGCGCCCGCGTTCGAGGACGCCGACGACACCGAGCCCGACCAGACCCTCGACGAGGAAGCCGCCGACGTGCACGACGACGTCGACGACAGCGACGACGACGCCCCGCGCGAGCGCCGCGGCGCCCGCAGGACCGACCCCCACGCCGACAGCGACCCCGAGCCGACGGACCGCCGCACGGACACCGAGGAGCGCCCGTGATCGCCTGGTCCGTCGACACGCTCGTCCCGCTGCCGGTCATGGTGCCGCTGTTCGCGGCGGGGCTGACGCTCGCCCTGCACCGGTACGCCCGCGTGCAGCGCATCATCAGCGTCACGGCCCTGACCGCCGCGCTCGCCGCGTCGGTCGGGCTGCTGTTCGCCGCCGACTCCGGCCCGATCGTCGTCGAGGTCGGCAACTGGGCGGTGCCCGTCGGGATCGACCTGGTGGCCGACCGGATCTCGGCGGTGATGCTCACCGTCTCGTTCGTGATGCTGCTGTGCGTGCTCCTGTACTCGCTGGGCCAGGGCGTGCCCGAGGGGGAGGACGACCCGGGCACCACGCGCGGCGACCAGATCCCCGTCGCGATCTTCCACCCGACGTTCCTCATCCTGGCCGCGGGCGTGGCGAACGCGTTCCTCACCGGCGACCTGTTCAACCTGTACGTCGGCTTCGAGATCCTGCTCGCGTCGTCGGCGGTGCTGCTCACGCTCGGTGGCACGGCCGAGCGCATCCGCGCCGGGTCGGTCTACATCATCGTGACGCTGGTGTCCTCGACGCTGTTCCTCACGGCCATCGCGCTGATCTACGGCGCCACCGGCACGGTGAACATGGCGCAGCTCGCCGAGCGGCTGCCGGAGATCGACCCGACCGTGCGCACCGCGCTGCAGCTCCTGCTGCTCCTCGCCTTCGGCATCAAGGCCGCCATCTTCCCGCTGTCCGCGTGGCTGCCGGACTCCTACCCGACGGCTCCCGCGCCCGTCACCGCCGTGTTCGCCGGCCTGCTCACCAAGGTGGGCGTGTACTCCATCCTGCGCACGCAGACCCTGCTGTTCCCGGACAACCCCACCGTGGACCAGGTGCTCATGGTGCTGGCGCTGCTCACCATGGTCATCGGCATCCTGGGCGCCGTGGCGCAGAACGACGTCAAACGCCTGTTGTCGTTCACCCTGGTCAGCCACATCGGCTACATGATCTTCGGCATCGCGCTCGCCACCGAGGCGGGCACGGCCGCGGCCATCTACTACGTGGTGCACCACATCTCCGTCCAGACGGCGCTGTTCCTCGTCGTGGGGCTCGTGGAGTGGCGCGGCGGCTCGACGTCGCTCGACCGGCTCGGCGGCCTCGCGAAGCTCGCGCCGGGGCTGGCCGTGCTGTTCTTCGTGCCCGCGCTCAACCTGGCGGGCATCCCGCCGCTGTCCGGGTTCCTGGGCAAGGTGGGCCTGCTCACCGAGGGCGCGCGCGTCGGCACGGGGCTGGCGTGGGTGCTGGTCGTGGGCTCCGTCGTGACGTCGCTGCTCACGCTCTACGCCGTCGTCAAGGCGTGGAACAAGGCGTTCTGGCAGGCGCCGTCGGAGGAGATCGAGTCCGACGTGCCGCTGCCGCGCGGGATGGTGCTGCCCACGGGCGCGCTCGTCGCGTTCGGGCTGCTGCTCACCGTCGTCGCGGGCCCGCTGTACGGGTACGCGGAGCGGGCCGCGACCGCGTCGATGGACGGGCACACGTACGTCGACGCCGTCTTCCCCGGCGGCGCGGACCGCGGGCAGGGCGAGTCCGTCGCCGGGAACGGCGGCCACGAGGGAGGCGGCAAGTGAGCCCGCAGCCGCGGCGCCGGCCCCACCTGCTGCGCCGCCTGGGCTCCCAGTGGCACGCCCTCGCGCTGCTCACCCTCATCTGGGTGCTGCTGTGGGGCGACCTGTCGTGGGCCAACGTCTTCGCCGGCGCCCTGATCGCCGCGGTCGTGGTCACGCTGTTCCCGCTGCCGAACATCTCCATGCAGGGCACCGTGCGGCCGTGGCCCACCGCCGTCCTCGTGGGGCGGTTCGTCTCCGACCTGTTCCTCGCGTCCTTCGAGGTCGCGTGGACGGCGATCAAGCCCGGCCCCACGCCGCACGGCGCGATCGTCGCCGTCCGGCTGCGCAACCCCGAGGACGCGTACCTCACCATCACGGCCGTGATGTCGTCGCTGGTGCCCGGGTCGCTCGTCATCGAGGCGCGGCGCAGCACCGGCGTCGTCTACCTGCACGTGCTCGACATCGACGGGGCCGGCGGGGCCGAGGCGGTGCGTCGTGACACGCTCGCTCTGGAGGAGCGCGTGCTGCGGGCGTTCGCGAGCAGCGCCGTCCTGACCCGCTGCGGGCTCGGGGCCGACGCCGTCGGGCCCGGACAGCCCGGAAAGCCCGGACAGCCCGGACGAGGGGAGGAGGACGCATGATCCTCGCAGCCGTGATCGCGGCGGCCGTGCTCGTGGCCGTCGCGGCGATGCTCGCGCTGGTCCGCGTCGAGCGGGGACCGTCGATGCTCGACCGGGCGGTCGCCCTGGACGCCCTCACGATCACCCTCGTCGGCGCCATCGCCATCGAGGCGTTCTGGTCGCGCCGTACCGAGACCATCCCCATCCTCGTCGCGCTCTCCATGGTCGGCTTCGTCGGCTCCGTCACGATGGCGCGGTTCGCCGCGAAGGAGCCCGAGGGCGAGGGCCGCGTGCGCTCGCCCGAGGAGGTCGCCGCCCAGGCGCGCGCCGCGGACGTGCCGCGTGGTGAGCAACGCGGCGAGGCGCGGGACGCGGCGCGCGCCGAGCGCGACGCCGAGGACGAGGGAGGTGCCGCGCGATGACCCAGGTCGAGCCCGGGCTGTGGACCACGATCGCCGACTCCCTCGCGGTCGTGTGCCTGCTCGGTGGCGCGTTCCTCACCCTCGCGGCGGGCGTGGGCCTGACCCGCTTCCCGTCCCTGCTCGCGCGCATGCACACCGTGACCAAGCCGCAGGTGCTGGGGCTGGTGCTCATGCTCACGGCCCTCGCGCTGCGCGTGCGCAGCTGGTCGGCCGTGGCGATGCTCGTGCTGGTGGTGGCGTTCCAGCTCGTCACGTCGCCCGTCGCCGCGCACATGGTGGGCCGGGCCGGGTTCCGCACCGGCAAGGTCGACCCGGAGGACCTGCGCCCCAACGAGTTCGGCGAGCCCGACTGACGCGCGACTGGTAGACCGGGCGCATGGCACCCGCCGCGCCCGAGTCCTCGCCCGACCCGTTCGACGCCCTCACGCACCCTGCCGCTCCGGAGCCGGACGCCGCGCCTCCCCACCCCGGCGTCAGCCCGCGCGTGGTGCAGGACGCCCACGGAGGCGAGAGCACGCTCACGGTGATCATCGCGTTCTTCGCGAACGCCGTCGTCGCGGCGGCGAAGACCGCCGCCGCCGTCATCACGGGGTCCGCGTCGATGCTCGCGGAGGCCGTGCACTCCTGGGCCGACACCGGCAACGAGATCTTCCTGCTCGTCGCCGACCGGCGCTCCCGGCGGCCCGCCGACCCGCTCCACCCGCTCGGGTTCGGCCGCGAGGCGTACGTGTGGTCCATGTTCGCCGCCATCGGCCTGTTCGCCGTCGGCGCGGGCGTGTCCATCACGCACGGCATCCAGGAGCTGGTGCACCCGGAGCCCGCGAGCGACTTCGGCGTCGCCTACGCCGTGCTCGGGCTCGCGTTCGTGCTCGAGGGGATGTCGTTCCTGCAGGCCAGCCGGCAGGCGCGCGCCGAGGCGAAGAAGGCCGAGCACGACGTGCTGCACCACGTCCTGGTCACCTCCGACCCGACGCTGCGCGCCGTCTACGCGGAGGACGCCGCCGCGCTGATCGGTCTCGTGATCGCGTTCGGCGGCGTGCTGGCGCACCAGCTCACCGGGTCGCCGGTGCCCGACGCGCTCGGGTCGATCCTCGTCGGCGTCGTCCTCGCGGTCGT
This sequence comes from Isoptericola sp. NPDC057653, assembly GCF_042799955.1. Taxonomy (NCBI): domain Bacteria; kingdom Bacillati; phylum Actinomycetota; class Actinomycetes; order Micrococcales; family Promicromonosporaceae; genus Isoptericola; species Isoptericola sp. NPDC057653. The sequence continues at coordinate 1,030,209 of NZ_JBHVHP010000001.1, forward strand.
GTCGCTCGTTCTCGTGGACCGCAACCGCCGGTTCCTCGTCGGCGAGGCCGCGCGGCCCGAGACGACGTCCGCCGTGCTGGCGCACCTCGTCACCATGCCGCAGGTGGAGCGGGTCACGTACCTGCGGCTCGAGTACGTGGGGCCGCGGTCGCTGTACCTCGTGGCCAGCGTGGACCTCAGCGGCAACGAGCCCGAGTCGACCGTCGCGCGGCGGCTCGACGACCTCGAGCGCGCCGCCACGCAGGTGCCCGTCATCGCCGGGGCGGTGTTCACCGTGTCGACGCCGGAGGAGCCGTCGCTGGCGTGACGGCTCCTCCGGGGCGCGGCCCCGGCGGCGGGCTCAGCCCGCGTGCCGGGCCTCGTGGGCCAGCAGGCTCCGCTTGACGTCGAGGCCGTAGCGGAAGCCGCCGAGGGTGCCGTCGGTGCGCAGCACGCGGTGGCACGGCACGAACAGGGCGGCCGCGTTCATCGCGCACGCGCCGGCGGCGGCGCGCACCGCGGCGGGCCGGCCGGAGAGCTCCGCGTAGCGGGTGTAGGTGACCGGGTCGCCGGCGTCGACGGTGCGCAGCACGTCCCACGCGTGGGCGCGGTAGGGCCCGGACACCTGGCGCACGGGGACGCCGTCGATCGCGTGCACGTCGCCCGCGTAGTACGCGCGCACCGCCGCGACGGCGGGCGCGACGGCCGCGTCGTCCTCCGGCACGCCGACGGTCTCGGCCGGTCGGACGTCGGGGTGGGTGAGGCCGACCAGTGCGTCGGCGTCGGTGGTCCAGCCGGACGCCAGCACCGTGCCGTCCGGCTCGACGACGACGGTGAACGGGCCGTCGGGCGTGCTCAGCGTAGTGGTACGAGCAGACATGGTTCCTCCAGGAGTCGGGTGCCGAACAGGCGGTTGATCGCGGAAAGCGGCGGGAACGCCGCCGGAGACGGTGGCTACTGCCTGGTCGGCGGGAGGGCGGCGCGCCACAGGTGCATGGCGGCGTACGACCGCCACGGAGCCCACCGCTCCGCGCGGGTGGCGAGGGCGCGGGACCGGGCGGCGCGAGGAGCGTCGTCGGGCACCCCGGGCAGGGAGATCCCCGCCGCCGCCGCGCCCGCGAGGAGGGCGACGTCGCCGTCGAGCCAGGAGTCCGGGTCGCGCAGCACGCGCATCGCGACGTACGCCGCGGTCCACGGGCCGATGCCGCGCCGGGCGACGAGCGCGGCGCGCAGCTCGTCGCCGTCGTCGCCGACCCCCACGGCGAGGGAGCCGTCGTCCAGCGCGCGCGCCGTGTCCGCGACGGTGGCCAGGGACCGGGCGGGCAGCCGCAGGTGGTCGGCCGCCGACGCCGCGACCTGCGCGGGCGTGGGGAACAGCCGGGTGAGGCCGGGCACGGCCGAGTCGTACGGGGTGCCCGCGCCCGCGGCGAGCCGGCCCAGGTGGGTGCGCGCCGCGGCGACGCTGATCTGCTGCCCGACGATGGCGCGCACCACGATCTCGTGCGGGTCCACCGTGCCCGGGACGCGCAGCCCGGGGGTGCGCGCGACGAGGGGCGCGAGGGCCGGGTCGTCGGCGAGGGTCGTGTCGACGGCGGCCGGGTCGGAGTCGAGGTCGAGCAGGCGGCGCAGGCGCGTCACGGCCACGGAGACGTCCGCGGCCGACGCGAGCTCCAGCCGCACCGCGACGCGCCCCGGCCCGACGCCCGGCCCCGCGACGACCTCGGCCGCCCCGGGGCCGTGGGGCAGGCTCAGCGTCCGGGCGTACCGCGCGTCGTCGCCGGACAGGTCGGCGACCTCCACGCCGTCGACGGCGCGGGCGGCGAGGAACGCCACGACGCCCCGACCGTCGAACGGCTCGCGGACCGGCAGCTCCAGGTCGAGGCGGACCCGCGCGACGTCGCAGCCGCGGTCGCCCTCCAGCAGGCGATCGTTCGCGCCGTCGGGCCGCGTCGGGCGAGGGACGGCGTGCTGGAAGGGCGTCGGGCGGCGGCGGGCGCGGGCGCGCAGGTCGCTCGGCGTGGTGTCGAAGACCTCGACCACGGTCTCGTTGAACTGCCGGATCGAGCCGAAGCCGGAGGCGAACGCGACGTCCGCGAGCGGCATGTCCGTCCCGACCACCAGGCTGCGCGCGGTCTGCGCCCGCTGCGCCCGGGCGAGGGCGAGCGGGCCGGCGCCGAGCTCGGCGGAGAGCAGCCGGTGCACGTGCCGCGCGCTGTACCCGAGCCGCGCGGCCAGACCGTCCGTGCCCTCGCGGTCGACGACGCCGTCGGCGATGAGCCGCATCGCGCGCCCGGCCAGGTCGTGCCGCAGGTCCCACGCCGGCGTACCGGGCGCCGCCTCGGGCAGGCACCGCTTGCAGGCGCGGTACCCGGCCTCGTGGGCCGCCGCCGACGTCAGGTAGAACGTGACGTTCTCCGGCTTCGGCGTCCGGGCCGGGCACGACGGCCGGCAGTAGATGCCGGTGGACCGCACGGCGGTGAAGAACTGCCCGTCGAAGCGGGTGTCGCGGGCCGCGATCGCACGGTACCGCTCCGCGAAGGCCTGCGTGTCCCGCGCGGTCGGGGCCGGGGTGCCGGGCCGGGCTGTCGTCGTCATGCCCCTATCCTCACGCGCGCCCCCGACGCCGGGCTAGCGGGAATCGGACACGGCCGTGGCGCCTCCCTCAACGCCGAACAGGCAGTTGCTGCCGGTATGGCGGCCGCATCGCCGCCATACCGGGAGCAACTGCCTGTTCGGCACCGGGGTTCGGTGCTAGGTGAGGGACTCGATCCAGTCCAGCACGGTGGTGAGGTACGCGTCGCGGGCGGGCTGCGGCGACAGGGCGAGGTCGTGCGCGCCGCCGACGACGGTCCGCACGGTGACGTCGCTGCCCAGGCGCGGGGCACGCTCGCGGATGTGCACGACGTCGAGCACGGAGTCCGTGGTCACCAGCTCGTCGTGCCACGACCGCGCCGGGCCGGACCGGTCGGAGGCGAGCACCAGCACCGGGATCGTGAGGTCCAGGCCGCGGGCCACCCGGCGGTGCGCGCGACGGACCGAGCGCAGCCAGCCGGCGCGGGCGGGGAAGCCGGCGTGCGGCTTCCAGGCTAGGTCGTAGTCCCACTCGCCGCCGGACTCCCGGTGCAGCGCGGCCCCGTAGTGCTCGCCGACGGAGCCCACGGTCAGCCGCGGCGCGAACCGCCCGACGACGTCGATCGCCCAGGTCGCCGGGCCGCGCATGAGCCAGCTCTCGTTGAGCTCGAGCCACGGGCTGTTGAGCACCAGTGCGTCCGCGCGGCCGGGGCGGGCGTTCGCCCACAGCGGCGCGACCAGGCCGCCCGTGGAGTGCCCGAGCACCACCAGCCGCTCGTGGCCCGCGGCGCGCACGACGTCGGCCGCGGCGTCGAGGTCCTGCGCGTACAGGGCGAGGTCGTCCACGAGGTTCGGGTCGCGCCCGGCGGCGACGTGCGCGGCCAGCGCCCGCCCGTAGCCGCGCAGGTCGACGGCGTAGAACGCGTGCCCGCGCGCCGCGACCGCGCGCGCGACGTGCGGGTGGAAGAAGTAGTCCACGAAGCCGTGCACGTAGAGCACCGCGGTGCGGGCGGGCGGCGCGCCTCCCGGCGTGCCGCCCGCCACGGCGGGGTCGGACGGTCCGGGCGTGGACGGGACGTGGCGCACCAGCACCGCCTCCGCGCCGCCGGGCAGGGGCAGGGTGCGTGCCTGGAACTCCGGGCCGAGGACGTCCTCGCGCCAGGACGCCGCGGGGCCCGGCGCGGCCGGGGCGTCAGGCACCGGGCGTCGGGCCGGTCGGGCGCTCCGGCCCCGGCGTCGCACCAGGGTCGTCGGGGCCGGGCTCGTCGGGGCCGGGCTCGTCGGGGCCGGGCTCGTCGGACGACGGCGGGGTGGGGCCGGGCTCGGCGGCGCCGTGCTCCTGCCGGTAGGCGTCCTCCTCGCCGGGGCGGCCGGGCTCCAGCGGCTCGGCGACCGGGCCGGTCGAGGGCCCGGGCGGGGGCGTGGGCTCGGGCGCGGCCTCCGGCTCGAGCGGCTCCGCCACGGGGCCGGTCGCGGGCGGCGCGCCGAAGACCTGCTCCTCCGGCGTCGGGCCGGCGGCGGGCACGGCCCCGGGCGCCGCCTGCGCGGCGAACGCGGCGTCGCCGGACGCGGTGCCGGTGACGGCGGCGGGACGGCGGTTGTTCCGTACGACGAACCACACGACGAGACCGATGACGACCAGCCCGATGACGAGCCCGACGACCCACCACGGGAACCCGCCGGCCCCGGCGTCGGCGGCGCCCACCGCGTGGATCGTGGTGGTCTCGCCGATCTTCGGGGTCCAGGTGACGGTGGTGCCGTCCACGGTGCCGGTGGCGTCGCTGACCGCGCCGGGGAAGGTGATGGCGAGGCGCACGTCGAAGGCGTCCTGCACCTTCTGCGGCAGCGACTTGAGCTGGTCGGCGCCCTGGGCGAGGTCGAGGGTGCCGTCGACCACGTAGTTGTCGCCGTCGCGCGTGATGGTCAGGTCCTCTCCGCCGGTGCCGGAGATGTCGCTGATCGGGGCGTCGGTGAACGTGTACTTGGTGCCGGTGTACTCGTCGTCGGAGTACGGCTCCTGCGTGGCGCCCTTCGGCGCGTCCTGCCCCAGCTCGCCGCCGGCCTGCTTCCACAGGTCGCCGGGCGACATCCCCATCGTCTCGGCGAGGCTGTTCGAGACGGCCATGATCATCGTCCCGGAGACGGTGTCGTCCTCCGACAGCGTCATGTCCAGGTCGACCTTCATGCACCCGGAGAGGGCGAGGATCCCGACGGCGGCGAGCATGGCCGCGATCGCGGTGCGGAGGCGGCGCACGGGGCCGCGGGCTGGAGTGGTCACCGGCCCAGCATCCCGCAGCGTCGGGACGTGAGCCACCGGGCATGCCGGGCGGCTTGCGATCAAAGTTGAGCGGAATAGACTCAACTTTGGCGGCGTTCCCTCGACAGACGAATTCCCGTGTCATCCCGGAGGTCCCATGGACATCAAGCTCACGACCATGTCGCAGCAGGCGCTCGGCGACGCCGTCCAGTCGGCGGCCGCCGCGGGCAACCCCCAGCTCGAGCCGGTGCACCTGCTGCAGTCGCTGCTCCAGCAGACGGGCGGCGTCGCCGTCGGGCTGCTCGACGCCGTCGGCGCGGGCGCCCAGCAGATCGGGCAGCGCGCCCGCGCCGCCCTCGTCGCCCTGCCCCAGGTGAGCGGCAGCGCCGTCGCGCAGCCCTCGCCGTCGCGCGCCATGAGCGCCGTGCTGGAGAACGCGGCCAAGGAGGCCGAGGCCCTCGGCGACGAGTACGTCTCGACCGAGCACCTGCTCATCGCCCTGGCGGCCGGGCAGTCCGCCGCCGCCCAGGCGCTGACCGAGGCGGGCGCCACCGCCGACGCGCTGCGCGCCGCGCTGCCCGCGGTCCGCGGCTCCTCGCGCGTCACCAGCCCCAACCCCGAGGGCACGTACAAGGCGCTCGAGCAGTACGGCAGCGACCTCACGCAGCAGGCCCGCGACGGCAGGCTCGACCCCGTCATCGGTCGGGACGCGGAGATCCGCCGCGTCGTGCAGGTGCTGAGCCGCCGCACCAAGAACAACCCCGTGCTGATCGGCGAGCCCGGCGTCGGCAAGACCGCCGTCGTCGAGGGCCTGGCCCAGCGCATCGTCGCGGGCGACGTCCCGACGTCCCTGCAGGGCAAGCGCCTCGTCGCGCTCGACCTGGCCGGGATGGTCGCGGGCGCCAAGTACCGCGGCGAGTTCGAGGAGCGGCTCAAGGCCGTGCTCGAGGAGATCACCGCGTCCGACGGCGAGGTCATCACCTTCATCGACGAGCTGCACACCGTGGTCGGCGCGGGCGCCGGCGGCGAGGGCGCCATGGACGCGGGCAACATGCTCAAGCCCATGCTCGCCCGCGGCGAGCTGCGCCTGGTGGGCGCCACGACCCTCGACGAGTACCGCGAGCACATCGAGAAGGACCCGGCCCTCGAGCGCCGGTTCCAGCAGGTGTTCGTCGGCGAGCCGTCCGTGGAGGACACGGTCGCCATCCTGCGCGGGCTCAAGGAGCGGTACGAGGCGCACCACAAGGTGACGATCGCGGACTCCGCGCTCGTCGCCGCTGCCGCGCTGTCCGACCGGTACATCACCGGCCGCCAGCTCCCCGACAAGGCGATCGACCTCGTCGACGAGGCGGCGTCGCGGCTGCGCATGGAGATGGACTCCTCGCCTGTCGAGATCGACGAGCTGCAGCGCGCCGTCACGCGCCTCGAGATGGAGGAGGTCGTGCTCAAGGAGTCCGACGACGCCGCGTCGAAGGACCGCCTGGAGCGGCTGCGCGCCGACCTCGCCGACACGCGCGAGCGGCTCGCCGCCCTCACCGCCCGGTGGGAGTCGGAGAAGGCCGGCCACAACCGGGTCGGCGACCTGCGTGCCCGCATCGACGAGCTGCGCACCGAGTCCGACCGGCTGCAGCGCGAGGGCGACCTCGAGTCCGCCGCCCGCCTGCTGTACGGGGAGATCCCGCAGGTCGAGCGCGAGCTCGCGGAGGCCGAGCGGGTCGAGGCGTCGCAGGAGGCGGACGAGACCGTGGCGCACGAGGCGCCGATGATCGCCGACAAGGTGGGTTCGGACGAGATCGCCGAGGTGGTCTCCGCCTGGACGGGCATCCCCGCCGGGCGGCTGCTGCAGGGCGAGTCGGAGAAGCTCCTGCACATGGAGGACGTCCTCGGCGAGCGGCTCATCGGGCAGACGGCCGCCGTGCGTGCCGTGTCCGACGCCGTGCGGCGCTCGCGGGCGGGGGTGGCCGACCCCGACCGGCCCACCGGGTCGTTCCTCTTCCTCGGCCCCACCGGCGTCGGCAAGACGGAGCTGGCCAAGTCGCTGGCGGACTTCCTCTTCGACGACGAGCGCGCCATGGTGCGCATCGACATGTCCGAGTACTCGGAGAAGCACTCCGTGTCCCGGCTCGTCGGCGCCCCTCCGGGGTACGTCGGCTACGAGGAGGGCGGCCAGCTCACCGAGGCCGTGCGCCGGCGCCCCTACTCCGTCGTGCTGCTGGACGAGGTGGAGAAGGCGCACCCCGAGGTCTTCGACATCCTGCTGCAGGTGCTCGACGACGGCCGCCTCACCGACGGCCAGGGGCGGACGGTGGACTTCCGCAACGTCATCCTCGTGCTGACGTCGAACCTGGGGTCGCAGTTCCTCGTGGACCCGGCCCTCGACGACGACGCTCGCCGCGAGGCCGTGATGGCCGCCGTGCGCGCGTCGTTCAAGCCGGAGTTCCTCAACCGGCTCGACGACGTGGTGGTCTTCGAGGCGCTGACCGTCGAGGAGCTCGGCGAGATCGTCGACCTGCAGGTCGCGGCGTTCGCGCAGCGGCTGGCCGACCGGCGCATCACGGTGGACGTCACGCCCGCCGCGCGCGAGTGGCTCGCCCTCGAGGGGTTCGACCCGGCGTACGGGGCTCGCCCGCTGCGCCGCCTGGTGCAGCGCGAGATCGGCGACCGGCTCGCCAAGGAGCTCCTGTCCGGGGCGGTCACCGACGGCGGCGCCGTCGTCGTCGACCTCGACCCCGACGGCGCGGGGCTGGTCGTGACGCCGCAGACCGCCTGAGCGGGGACGACGAAGCGCGGCCCACGAGACCGAGGTCTCGTGGGCCGCGCTTCGCGTGTCCGCCGGGTCAGATGCGGATGAACCGCGGGCTGTCCTGCCAGATGTGGCGCTTCACGACGCCGACGCCCGGACGGGCGGCCTCGACCTGCTGGCCGTTGCCGACGTAGATCGAGACGTGGCCGGGGGTCCAGATGATGTCGCCGGGGCGGGCGTTCTTGCGCGAGACGACCTTGCCGGCCGCCTTCTGCGCGGACGAGGACCGCGGCAGCGACTTGCCCACGGCCTTCTTGTAGACGTAGCTGGTGAGGCCGGAGCAGTCGAACGAGCTCGGGCCGCTGGCGCCGTACGCGTAGCGGTCGCCGACCTGGGCCTTCGCGACCTTGACGAGCTTCTGCCGCGCCGTGAGCGGCTTCGTCGCCGTGACACGGACGGTCTTCGTCGACTTGTCCGCCAGCGCCGCGCGGGCCGGGTGCACGACGACGCGCACCGTGTTGGTGCCGACGCGGTAGCGCCACAGGCCGGGGGTGAAGGTGAACTTGCCGTGGACGAGTCGGGCGCTGTACTGGCGCTTGCCGTTCATGATCAGCGTGGCCGATCCGGCGATCCTGCTGCCGTTCTTGCTGGCCGTGACCGTGTAGCGGGCCTTCGTGGCGCCGGGCTTCTTCGCGACGGAGTGCCGGGACACGGAGTACGTCGTGCTCGGCGTCGCCGTGGCGGCGGAGGCGTGGGGGGCCTGCTGGGTCTGGGCGACGAGGACGCCGCCGGTGAGGGCGGCGGTGAGGCCGAGGGCGATGAGTGCGCGGCGCGGCCGGGAGGCCGTCACGGCGACGGTGCCGGGGCGCGCAGGATCGAGGGACGTAGGCATGGGTCGTGACCTCCAGCCTGCGAGATGAGCTGTCGGGTGAGGCCGAGATCGTTGGCCCGCCACCATCGGGTGGCTGAACCCCAAGGCCGGGGGCGTCCGGAGCGTGGCGCGTCCGGGCGGCCGGCCGGAAGTGGGTCTCCCGCTGCTGCCGTGAGTTTCGTGGTCACCGTGACGCCGGCAGCACTCGGCTGCGTCCCGGTCGGCCGACACCTGGAGAAGGTGCGGTCGAGGGACGCTAACCCGACGGACGCCGGGTGGTCACGTTCCGATAACGGAGCCTGGGCGTCTTCCGGGCAACCGTTGTCCGGCGTCCGCGCAGGACGAGTCGGGGCATCCCGGCCCGAACCGGGCGGCACGACGTGATACGGAATGTGATCAAGGTCACAGTAGGAGTCGAAGGTGTGCCGGTCAGCCCCGCAGCCGCCGCTTCGCGGCCGCGTACTCCTCGCCGGTCAGGGCTCCCGAGGCGTGCGGGCGACGGGGTCGGACGGCAGGGGCACGGGTCGATCCTCCCGGATCAGGACAGCAGGTCGTGCGCGCCGGGCTCGTCGGTCACCGCGAGGCACAGGCCCGTGCGGTCGCCGCGCGACCAGCCCTCCTCCGAGGGCGTCAGCACCACGAACCGCACGCCGTCGACCTCGCGCCCCGCGGAGCCGAGCTGCTCCGGGCCGCACACCGTGGACGCACGCTGCACCAGGGCGTCGCCGCCCGGCCAGACCGCGCCGGGGTCGGAGTCCGTGCGCCCGACCACCTGGGCCACGTGCGCGTCGTCGCACGGCACCGCCGTGACCCGGCCGACGTCGCCGGCGGGCAGGCCGCGCAGGCACGTGCCGAGCACGAGCTGCACCGCGTTCGCCTCGACCGGCTCCGGCACCGCGGCCGGCAGGGGCTCCCACGCCCGGTCGCGTGCCGTGGTGACGGCGATCCCGGTCACGCCGCCCGCGACGGCGAGCACCGCCACCGCCGCCCCGGCCCACAGGAGCCGGCGCCGGGCGCGGGCCGACACCGTCCGGCGCGGGGACGTCGTGCCGGGCGCGCCACCGGCCGACGCGGGTCCGTGCTGCGCCAGGTCCGGCAGATGCAGGTCCGTCAGGCCCTCCGCGGGCAGCGTGCCGGGCGGCGTGGGTGCCGCGAAGACCGGCTCCTCCGGCGTCGCGGCGGGCGTCGCCCCGGGGGGCGGCCCCGACGGTGCGGCGGTCGGCTCGCGGTGCGGTCCGCTGGACGGGTCGGTGGTCACGGCGTGCTCCGTCCTGCTCAGGCGGGGTCGGCGAGGTCGAGGATCACCGGGACGTGGTCGCTGGCGCCCTTGCCCTTGCGCTCGTCGCGGTCGATGACGACGCCGGTGACGCGCTCGGCGACGGCGGGGGAGGCGTACGCGAAGTCGATCCGCAGGCCCTTGTTCCGCGGGAACGCGAGCTGCTGGTAGTCCCAGTACGTGTAGGTGTGCTCGGCGGGCAGGTGCTCGCGCGTCACCTCCGTGTAGCCGGCGGCGGCGAACGCGGCGAACGCCTCCCGCTCCGCGGGGGTGACGTGGGTGTGCCCCGCGAACGCGGCCGGGTCGTACACGTCGGTGTCGAGGGGGATGACGTTCCAGTCGCCCACCAGCGCCACCTGGGCGCGCGGGTCGGCGTCGAGCCAGCCGGCCGACGTGTCCCGCAGCGCCCCCAGCCAGGCCAGCTTGTAGGCGTAGTGCGGGTCGTCGATCGCCCGGCCGTGCGGCACGTACAGCGACCACACCCGCACGCCGCCGCAGGTGGCGCCCAGGGCGCGCGCCTCCACGGGCGGGGGCACGTCGAGCAGGGTGGCCGGCGCCTCTCCGGGGGCCTCTCCGGGCGCCTCCCCGGGGGCGTCGTCGGCCGGCGCCGGGGCGGCGGCCTTGGCGAAGCCCGGCTGGCCCGGGAAGGACGTCTCGACGTCCGCGATCCCGACCCGCGACGCGATCGCGACCCCGTTCCACGCCGAGTGCCCGACGTGCGCGACCTCGTACCCCGCGGCCTCGAACGCGCCCACGGGGAACTGCTCGTCGCGGCACTTGGTCTCCTGGATCGCGAGCACGTCCGTCTGCGAGCGCTCGAGGAACGCGATCACGCGGTCGACACGGGCACGGGCGGAGTTGACGTTCCAGGTGGCGAGGCGCACGGGCGCCAGGCTACCGGCGGTCGCCGCGCCGGGGCGGCCCGCCCGGCGTCGGGCTCGTCACTCCCTCGCGGCGGCCCTCGTGCGGCCGGCGGGGGGCCTCACGTCGCGTCCGGGTCGGGCGTCCGGGGGGCGGCCGCCGCCGCCCTAGGCTGGGGCGGCCATGAACCGTCGTCGCCCGCCCCGTCCTGCGCCGATGCGCGTCCTCTTCGTCCCGGGGCTGGGGGACCGGCTGGGCTGGCTCGTCCGCCTGCAGCGCGAGGCCCTGCGGTCGTGGCGCCCGCTGGGGGTGCGGACGGCGGTGTTCCGCGTGCGGTGGTCGGCGGACGTGCCCTTCGACGACCGCGTCGAGGCGCTGGTGCACCTCGTCGACCGGTACGCCGACCGCGGCGAGCGGGTGGTGCTGCTCGGGGCGTCGGCGGGCGCGGGGGCGGTGCTCGCCGCGTACGAGCAGCGGCGCGACCTGGCCGCCGTCGTCCTCGTCGCGGGCAAGTTCTGGCGCCCGGATCACCTGCCGGAGGCGGTCCTCGACCACAACGACGTCTTCGACGAGGCGCTGCACGCCGTCCCGCGCGCGCTGGAGCGGCTGGGACCGCACGAGCGCCGTCGCATCCTGTCGCTCCGCTCGGCGCACGACGGCGTCATCCCCGACCACGACCCGGTGCTGCCGGGGGCGGTCAACGAGGAGATGCGCGTGGTCGGGCACGTCAGCGCGATCGGGTTCGCGCTCCTGTTCCGGGCCCGCCGCATCGTGCGGTTCGTGCGCGAGGTGGCACCGGGCCACGGGGCACCGGTGCGGACGCTCTAGGCTGCCCCCATGGGTACCGCGCTCGTCACCGGCGCCACAGCCGGCCTCGGCCTGGAGTTCGTCTGGCAGCTCGCCACCGCGCGACACGACGTCGTCGTCGTCGCGCGCGACGTCGACCGCCTCGAGGAGGTCGCCACGCAGGTGCGCGCCGCCGCGGGCGTGCGGGTGGAGGTGCTGCCCGCCGACCTCTCCGTCCCCGAGGACCTGGACCGCGTCGCCGAGCGCCTCGCCGTGACCGGCGACGAGGAGGGCGACGACCGGCGACCGGTGGGCCTGCTCGTCAACAACGCCGGGTTCGCGACCGCGCAGCGGTTCGTCGGGGGCGACCTCGACGTCGAGCTGCGGGCCCTGGACGTGATGGTGCACGCGGTGCTGGTGCTCTCCCACGCCGCGACCGGGCAGATGACGGCCCGCGGGCGGGGCGCCATCCTCAACGTGGCGTCCGTCGCCGCGCTCACCGCCGGCGGCACGTACGCCGCCGCGAAGGCGTTCGTGCGGACGTTCACCGAGGGCCTCGCGGTCGAGCTCAAGGGCACGGGCGTCACCGCCACCGCCCTGTGCCCCGGGTTCGTGCGCACGGAGTTCCACGACCGCGCCGGCATCGACATGTCGACGGTCCCCGAGGCGGGCTGGCTGGACGCGCCGCGCGTCGTCGCCGACGCGCTCGCGGACGTCCGCCGCGGTGTCGTCATCTCCACCCCGTCCGTCCGGTACAAGACGGCCTCCGCCCTGCTGCGCCTCGCGCCGCGGTCCGCCGTCCGCGCCGTCGGCAAGTACCGCTGACGCGCCGTCGTCCCGGCGGGGCCCGCCCCGTACCCTGGTCCCCGTGACGACCTCCGACGCTTCCTTCGGCCCCACGCCCCGCGAGCAGCTGCGCGACCTCATCACCGAGCTCGCCGTCGTGCACGGCAAGGTGACGCTGTCCTCCGGCAAGGAGGCCGACTACTACGTCGACCTGCGCCGCATCACCCTGCACCACCGGGCCGCCCCGCTGGTGGGCCACGTGCTGCTCGACCACCTCGAGGAGGTCGGCCTCGGCACGGCGGAGGTCGACGCCGTCGGCGGCCTGACGCTCGGGGCGGACCCGATCGCGGACGCGCTGCTGCATGCCGCCGCGTCGCGCGGGCAGGACCTCGACGCGTTCGTGGTCCGCAAGGCGGCCAAGGCGCACGGCATGCAGCGGCAGATCGAGGGCCCCGAGGTCGCGGGCCGCAAGGTCGTGGTCCTGGAGGACACGACGACGACCGGCGGGTCGCCCATCACCGCCATCGAGGCGCTGCGTGCCGCGGGCGCCGAGGTGCTGGGCTGCGCCACGATCGTGGACCGCGCCACCGGCGCCGGCGAGAAGATCGAGGCGCTCGGCGTGCCCTACCACTACCTCTTCGACCTGGCGGACCTCGGCCTTGCCTGAGGGTCTCGCCTGAGCCTGCTCAGCGTCGCCGACGGCCGAGCAGGAAGCCCCCGCCCAGGCCGGTCAGCAGCGCGCCCAGCCCGAACAGCACCCACATCCCCATGAGCCGCGAGGACCCCGGGACGAACACGGTGTCAGACAGCGGGGCGTACGCGAACCAGCCGAACGACGCGTAGCCGACGGGGCGGGTCAGCACCCAGAGGATCATGCCGGCGCCGATCGCCATCGAGGCCACCGCGATCCACGTGCCGCGTCGTCCCCGAGAGTCCCCGGGGGGCAAGGGGGCGTCGTCAGACACGGCCGATGAGGTCCGCGACCGAGTCCACGACGTGCGACGGGCGGAACGGGTAGGTGTCGATCTCGTCGGGGGTGGTGGACCCCGTCATGACGAGGAACGTCTCCAGGCCGGCCTCGATACCCGCGACGACGTCGGTGTCCATGCGGTCGCCGATCATCGCCGTGACCTCGGAGTGGGCGTCGATGCGGTTGAGCGCGGAGCGGAACATCATCGGGTTCGGCTTGCCCACGTAGTACGGGGAGCGCCCGGTGGCGGCCTGGATCATCGCCGCCACGGCGCCCGTGGCGGGCAGCGGGCCCTCGGCCGACGGGCCGGTGGTGTCCGGGTTGGTGGCGATGAAGCGGGCCCCGTCGCGCACCAGGCGGATGGCCTTGGTGATGGCGGTGAAGGAGTACGTGCGCGTCTCGCCGAGCACCACGTAGTCCGGGTTCGACTCCGTGAGCGTGTAGCCCGCCTCGTAGAGCGCGGTGGTGAGGCCGGCCTCGCCGATCACGTACGCCGAGCCGTTCGGCACCTGGTCCGACAGGAACTGCCCCGTCGCGAGCGCCGACGTCCAGATCGCCTCCTCCGGCACGTCGATGCCGGACGTGGAGAGGCGGGCGCGCAGGTCGCGCGGCGTGAAGATCGAGTTGTTCGTGAGGACGAGGAACGGCCGCTCCGCGTCGCGCAGGGCGCGGATGAACTCCGGGGCCCCGGGGATGGCCTGACCCTCGTGCACGAGGACGCCGTCCATGTCGGTCAGCCAGCACTCGATCCGTCGTTCGCTCACCCGCTCACCCTAGTGCGCGGGCCGCCCGCGTGCGTCCGCCAGGATGGGCCCATGACGACGATCGTGGTGGTGGGCGGGACCGGGCACGCGGGCCGCGCCGTCGTGCGCGAGGCCGAGGCGCGCGGGCACGAGGTGCGCGTGGTGTCGCGCCGTCGGCCGGAAGGTCCCCTCGGCGCCGCGCACCACGCGGTGGACCTGCTCGCGGACGACGACGCGGCCGTGATCTCGGCCCTGGCCGCCGCGTTCGACGGCGCGGACGCCGTGGTCGACACCAGCAACGGCATGACTCCCGGCGCGCAGGCCGTGTTCACGACCGGCGCCCGGCGCGTCGCGGAGGCGGCCGGTCGCGCGGGCGCCGGCCGCGTCGTCGTGCTCTCGATCGCCGCGGTGGACCGGAGCGCGTACCCGTACTACCGCGCGCACGCCGAGCAGGAGCGCGTGTACGCGGCCGGGCCCGCGCCGGTGACGGTCGTGCGGGTCACGCAGTTCCACGAGTTCCTCGGCATCTTCTTCGGCGCCGACAGCCGGCTCGGCGCCTGGTCGCGCCTCGGCCTGCTGCCGTACCCGCGCGGCTGCCGCTTCCAGACGATCGACCTGCGCGACGTCGCCCGCGCCCTCGTCGACGCCGCGCAGGGCGACGACCCGCTGGGCGTCGCGCCCGCGCCGGGACCCAGCGGCGCGCCGACGGCCACCGTCGGCGGCCCGCAGGTGCTCGCCGTCCGCACCATGGCCCGCGCGTGGCGCCGGGCGCACGGCTCGCGGCGGGTGCCGGTGGGTGTGCCCCTGCCCGGGCCGCTCGGTGAGTTCTTCCGCGCGGGCCGCAACCTCGTGCCCGACGCCGCCGTCGGCACCACGACCTACGACGACTGGCTGGCCGGCCGGTGAGCGCCGACGAGCGCGAGGTCGGCGTCGGCCCCTGGCCCGGCGGCCCGGACGCGTGGCCGCGCACGCCCGACGGCGCCCCGGACCCCCGCTACGACCCGGACCTGCTGGCGCACGGCGACCGGCGCAACGTCGTCGACCGGTACCGGTACCGGACCGTCGAGGCGGTGGTCGCCGACCTCGACGCCCGCCGCCCCGCCGACCGGCAGCTGCACGTCGCCATCGAGAACTGGGCGCACGACCTCAACATCGGCTCCGTGGTGCGCACCGCGAACGCGTTCAATGCCGCCGGCGTGCACGTCGTCGGGCGGCGGCGGTGGAACCGGCGCGGCGCCATGGTGACCGACCGCTACCTGCACACCCACCACCACCCGGACGCGGCGGCGCTGGCCGCGTGGGCGGCGACGGCGGACGACGGCGCCGCCCTGCCGGTGGTCGGGATCGACAACGTGCCCGGGTCGGTGCCGCTGGAGGGCTACGCGCTGCCGGCGCGGTGCGTGCTGCTGTTCGGGCAGGAGTCCACGGGCCTCACGCCGGAGGCCCAGGACGCGTGCGACGTCGTCCTCCACATCACCCAGCACGGGTCCACGCGCTCCCTCAACGCGGGCGCCGCGGGGGCGATCGCGATGCACGCGTGGGCCTCGCGGTGGCTCGCGCCGTCTCACCCAGCCGACGGAACGTGACTCCCATGACGCGGACGTGAGAAAATCCGGGTGCATGCGGGTCGCACGGCGCCCGTCGCGACGAAGCCCCGCTGCATCCTCGTACGCCCCGTCATTGGAGTACCGCAGATGCCTATCGCAACCCCCGAGGTCTACGCCGAGATGATCGACCGGGCGAAGGCCGGCAAGTTCGCCTACCCCGCCGTCAACATCACGTCGTCGCAGACCGTCACCGCCGCGCTCCAGGGCTTCGCCGAGGCCGAGTCGGACGGCATCATCCAGGTCTCCGTCGGCGGCGGCGAGTACGCCTCGGGCGCCACGATCAAGGACCGCGTCGTCGGCTCGCTGGCCCTGGCCGCCTACGCCACCGAGGTCGCGAAGAACTACTCGGTGAACATCGCCATCCACACCGACCACTGCGTCAAGAAGAACCTCGACTCCTGGGTGCGCCCGCTGCTCGCCCTCGAGGCCGAGCAGGTCAAGGCCGGCAAGAACCCGACCTTCCAGTCGCACATGTTCGACGGTTCGGACATCCCGCTGGAGGAGAACCTCGTCATCGCCGCGGAGCTCCTCGAGCTCTCGCAGGCCGCGCGCACCATCCTCGAGATCGAGGTCGGCGTCGTGGGCGGCGAGGAGGACGGTCACGAGGCCGCCATCAACGACAAGCTCTACACGACGGCCGAGGACGGCCTCGCCACCGTCAAGGCGCTCGGTGCGGGCGAGAAGGGCCGCTACCTGACGGCCCTCACCTTCGGCAACGTGCACGGCGTGTACAAGCCGGGTGCCGTGAAGCTGCGCCCGTCGATCCTCGCGGACATCCAGAAGGCCGTGGGCGACGAGATCGGCAAGGAGAACCCGTTCGACCTCGTGTTCCACGGTGGTTCGGGCTCCACGGCCGAGGAGATCTCCGAGGCCGTCGACAACGGCGTCATCAAGATGAACATCGACACCGACACCCAGTACGCGTTCACGCGCCCGGTCGTCGACCACATGTTCAAGAACTACGACGGCGTGCTCAAGATCGACGGCGAGGTGGGCAACAAGAAGGCCTACGACCCGCGCGCCTGGGGCAAGCTGGCCGAGGCCGGCATGGCCGCCCGCATCGTCGAGGCCGCGCAGCAGCTGCGCTCCGCCGGCCACAAGATGTGACCCTCGCGCCGAGGTAGCTCGACACTCGGCGAGGTAGTTCGAAGGGGCGGTCCGCACATGGTGCCGGCCGCCCCTTCGACTACCTCGGCGAGAGCCGCACGGCGTCGCCGCCTATCGGGGTGCCGGGGTCTCGAGGTCGAAGCCCGGGTCGACGTCGACGATCTCCAGCAGCTCGCCGATGCGCGTGACCTCGAGGAGGAAGCGGACGGTGGGCGGGGCGCGCAGCACCCGCACGCGGTGCGGGCTGCGCGACGCGAGCCGTGCGAGGAACGCCACGCCGGAGGAGTCCATGAACGTGACGTGGTGGGCGTCGATCTCGACGGGGAGCCCGGAGCCCTCGGCGTCGGAGATCGCCTCGCCCAGCTCCGCGCCGATGTCGGCGTCGATCTCGCCGGACAGCACGACGCGGGCGCGCGAGGCCCCGACGATGACGTGCACGCTGGCGGGATCGCCCAGCTCAGGCGGCAGATCCGCTTCCCTGACGTCCGCACGCCGCAGGTCACGTGGGGTCGTGTTCGATCCGTCGTGCACGGTGCTCCTTCCACGCGCGGGGCGTTCATCTCGAGTCTCGGCCGACACCAATCTACGGTTGAATGACCAGCAAGAACACCAACCAGGGCGGGGAATCTTGGCAGTGGAGGCATTATGACCGAATCATCCGGTCCTGTGCCGCCCCTTCCCGAGGGGTTTCTTGACGCCGCGATCGCGGACGCCATCTTCCCGGTCTTCGTGACCGGACCGTGGGACGAAGGCATGCCCGTGCTGTGGGTGAACGACGCCTTCGCCCGGGAGACGGGCATGGGCGTGGCCGAGCTCGCCCTGCTCGGGGAGCACCCGCTGCTGTCGCTCGTCGACGACGACGCCGAGCGCGCGCGCAGCCAGGACGAGCTGCGCGCGGGACGACCCACGACGCGCATGGTGCGCGGCCGACGCGCCGACGGCGCCCTCACCTGGTGGCAGCTGACGGTGTCGCCCGTGCGGGACGCGGACGGTTCCGCCGGCCGCTGGTTCGGCACCGCCACCGACGTCTCGACCCACGTCGAACGGCAGGCCGCCCAGCTCGCCTCCCTGGAGGTGGAGCGCCGCGAGCGCGCCGACCTGGACCTCATCGCCCAGACGACCGAGCTGCTGGGCGACCTGGAGTACCCGTACGCCCTGCGCGACATCGCCGACCTGCTGCGCTCGCTCGTGCCCTGGGCCGGCTTCTACGTCAACGACGACGGCCTGCTCTTCGCCGACGGCGTTGACGTCGCCTCGCCGCCGAGCGGCCGCGGCCGGAGGCACGCCCGCTACGTCCCCGAGGCCCCCGAGGGGGAGGCCGCGGACGGGCAGCCGCACGAGGCCCACGAGCCCACCCGCGACGAGGTCCAGGACCTGCTCGAGGGGGTCGTCGAGGGGCCCGTGATGCTGCGCCTCGACGCGCGCTTCCCGGCGCACTCGGCCTCCGGGTGGCTGCGCCGCGACCTGCTGCGCCGCGTGGTCGAGGAGACCGGGGCCCTGCCGCGCGCCGTCGTCGTGCACGCCGTCGCCGGCCGCCGCCGCGTGCTCGGCCTCCTCGCCACCTGGCACGGCGTCGGCGTCGCCGCCGACGGCACCGTCACCGAGGACCCCCGGCCCACGGCGCCCGAGCCGCAGCACGTGCACACCGTGATCGAGGTCGTCGCCCGCCGCGCCGGCACCGCCATCGACAACGCGCGCCTGTACGCGCGCGAGCACCGGCTCGCCGAGGCGCTGCAGCGCGCCATGCTGCCCGAGCAGGCCGACGTCTCCGGGCTCGACGTGTGGACGTACTACGCGCCCAACGCCGAGCACGCCCAGGTGGGCGGCGACTGGTACGACGTGCTGCAGATCAGCGACGGCACCGTCGGGCTGGTCGTCGGGGACGTCGTCGGGCACGACGTCGAGGCCGCCGCCGCCATGGGGCAGCTGCGGTCGGTGGTCCGGTCGTACGCGTTCGAGCTCGCCACGCCGGGGATCGTCGTGGACCGCGTCGACCAGCTCGTCACCGGCATGCGGATCCCGCGCTCCGCGTCGATGGTCTACGCGACGCTCCGGCACCAGCCCGACGGCGACGCCTGGACCGTCCAGTACACCCGCGCCGGCCACCTGCCGCCGCTGCTGCTGCGCGACGGCACCGTCACGCAGCTCGCCGGCGGCGCCGGGTCGCTCGTGGGCTTCGGCTCGCGCCCCCGCACCACCGGGCAGGCGGAGCTGCGCCGCGGCGACGTGCTGCTCTTCTACACCGACGGCCTCATCGAGCGCCGCGACCGGTCGCTCAAGGTCGGTCTCGACGCCCTCGTCGAGACGTCCGCGCGCATCACCGCGCGCGACGCCGCCGGCGTGGGGGAGGAGCTGCTGTCCCGGCTCGCCGACGCGCCCGAGGACGACGTCGCGCTCGTCGTCGTCCGCGTGCCCGACCCCGTCGCCGACGCCGAGATCCAGCCGCTGAGCCCCCGCTCGCGGCGGTGGCTGCTGCCCAGCGAGCCCGCGTCCATCGGCCGCGCCCGGCACGCCGTGCTGCGCACCTGCCAGGCGTGGGGGCTGCCGGAGTCGGCGTCCGCGGAGCTCGTCGTCTCCGAGCTGGTCGCCAACGGCGTGCTGCACGGGTGGGGCAACATCGCCCTGCGGCTCTTCGACACCGGCGACGGGCTGCGCATCGAGGTCGAGGACTCCAACCCCGCCCCGCCCGTGACCACCGACGGCCACCCCAACCGCGTCGGCGGGTTCGGGATGCAGATCGTCGAGCGGCTGGCCGACTGGGGGTGGCGGCCCGCCGGGTCCGGCAAGCTCGTGTGGGCCAAGCTGCACGCGAGCTCGGTGACCCCCGGCTGACTCCCGGGGTGCCGTCGTGCGGCACCTCGGCGCCGGGCCGGGGGTCGTGTCGCGGGTCGCGCCCGGGTCAGTCGCGGAGGGCGCGGACCTCGTCGGAGGACGTGCCGGAGTCGCGGAGGAACTGCTCGCAGCGCTCGGCCTCGGCGGTCTCGCCGATCTGGGCGGCCGCGGTCGCGAGGGCCGTGAGGGCGCGCAGGAAGCCCTGGTTCGGCTCGTGGTCGGCGGGGATCGGGCCCTGGCCGCGCCAGCCCGCCCGGCGCAGCGCGTCGAGCCCGCGGTGGTAGCCGGTGCGCGCGTACGCGTACCCCGTGACGGACCGCGCGGCGCTGGGCCCGGCGCCCGCGCCGTCGAGGGTGCGCTCCGCCAGCACGGCCCAGGCCAGCGAGGACGCGGGGTGGTCGGCCGCGAGCTGCGCCGGGTCCGCGCCCACGTCGAGGCCGTCGCGCACCTGGGGGTGGTCGTCGGGCAGGCGGGTCGGGGGCGGGCCGGCGAGCAGGTCGTCCACAGGGGAGGTCATGGGCCCCATTCTGGCCCGGGAGCCGGGCCTCGCGCCTGGGGCGCCGTGCAACGCCCGTCGCGGGTACGCTCGGCAGCATGATCGAGATCGCGACGTCATCGACGACGACGACGCTCGTGATCGCCGGTGACCTCGACCTCGCGGAGCGCGACCAGTTCCCGGAGATCGCCACCCGGGTGGTCGGGCTGCGCCGTCAGCTGCTGGTGATCGACATGTGCCGGGTCACGTTCATGGACTCGACGGGCGCCGCGTTCCTCATCTCGCTGGCCGACTCCGGCCGCAAGCGCGGCGGAGCCACCGTGCTGCGCGGCGCCGACGAGCGCGACCTGTTCGTCCTCGAGGTCTGCGGTGCCCTCGACCTGTTCCGCATCGACCGCGACCACCGGTGCGAGTCCGCCCCGGCACAGCCGGCACCCGCGTCGCACCACCCCGCCGGCTGAGCTCGTCGGGACGCCCGTCGCGGCGGCTCAACGCACGAGGTCACGGGCAGGTAAACTCGGGCGCGGTCCGGCCGAGGAGGCCCGCCTGACGGGTGACATGCCGGGCCTCGTCGACGCGAGGAGATTTCATGCCAGCCGTGGTGCTCGTCGGTGCCCAGTGGGGCGATGAGGGCAAGGGGAAGGCCACGGACCTGCTCGGGTCACGGGTCGACTACGTCGTGAAGTTCAACGGCGGCAACAACGCGGGGCACACCGTCGTCATCGGCGACGAGAAGTACGCCCTGCACCTGCTGCCCTCCGGCATCCTGTCGCCCGGCGTCGTGCCGGTGATCGGCAACGGCGTGGTCGTGGACATCGACGTGCTGTTCGAGGAGCTGGACGACCTCATCGAGCGCGGCGTGGACGTCTCCCGCCTGCTGGTGTCGAGCCAGGCGCACGTCATCGCCGGCTACCACCGCACGCTCGACAAGGTCACCGAGCGCTTCCTGGGCAAGCGCCGCATCGGCACCACGGGCCGCGGCATCGGGCCGGCGTACGCGGACAAGATCAACCGCGTCGGCATCCGCATCGCGGACCTGTTCGACCCCAAGATCCTGCGGGAGAAGGTCGAGGGCTCCCTCGACCAGAAGAACCACCTGCTGGTGAAGGTCTACAACCGTCGCGCCGTCGAGATCGACGAGACCGTCGACGAGCTGCTCGCGCACGCCGAGCGCCTGCGCCCCATGGTCGCGAACACGCCCCTGGTGCTGAACCAGGCGCTGGACGCCGGCAAGAACGTCCTGTTCGAGGCGGGGCAGGCGACGATGCTCGACATCGACCACGGCACGTACCCGTTCGTCACGTCGTCCAGCGCGACCGCCGGCGGCGCGGTGACCGGCTCGGGCATCGGGCCCACCCGCGTCGACTCCGTCATCGGCGTCATCAAGGCGTACACGACGCGCGTCGGCGAGGGCCCGTTCCCCACCGAGCTGTTCGACGACATGGGCGAGTACCTGCTCAAGACCGGCGGCGAGTACGGCGTCACCACGGGCCGCGCGCGCCGCTGCGGCTGGTACGACTCCGTCATCGCCCGCTACGCGGCACGCATCAACGGGCTCACCGACCTCGTGGTCACCAAGCTGGACGTGCTCACGGGCCTCGAGAAGGTGCCGGTCTGCGTCGCGTACGACGTGGACGGCACGCGCTACGACGAGATGCCCGACGACCAGTCCGCGTTCCACCACGCGAAGCCGATCTACGAGGAGATGCCGGGCTGGTGGGAGGACATCTCCGGCGCCCGCACCGTCGAGGACCTGCCCGCCAACGCGCAGGCGTACCTCGCCCGGCTCGAGGAGCTCTCCGGCTGCCGCGTCTCCGCGGTGGGCGTGGGCCCGCGCCGCGACGAGATCATCCCCGTGCACGACCTGATCCACGCGCGCTGACGTGGGGGCTCCCGCGCAGGTCTCCCCGGAGGTCCTCGCCGCGCTCGCCCCGCAGGGGGAGCTGCGCGCGGTGGTCAACCTCGGCAACCCGGTGCTGGCGCAGGGCACGCCGGACGCCCCGTCGGGCGTCACGGTCGACCTCGCGCGGGAGCTTGCGCGCCGTCTCGGCGTGCCCGTGCGCCTCGAGTGCGTGGACGCCGCACGGCTGTCGTTCGCGGCCGTCGCGGAGGGCCGGGTCGACGTCGGCTTCCTGGCCGTCGAGCCCGAGCGGGCGGCGCTGGTCGCGTTCACCGCGCCGTACGTGCTCATCGAGGGCGTGTTCGCCGTCCCGGAGGGCTCGCCCGTGCGCACCGCGGACGACGTCGACCGGCCGGGCGTGCGGGTCGGCGTCAAGCAGGGCTCCGCCTACGACCTGTACCTGACCCGCACGCTGCAGCACGCGGAGGTGGTGCGCGGCGCCGACGGCACCACCGTGTTCGAGGCCGACGGCCTCGAGGTGGCGGCCGGCATCCGGCAGCCGCTGACGCGGTACGTCGCCGAGCACCCCGGGCTGCGGGCCGTCGAGCCGCGGTTCACGGAGATCCGCCAGGCCGTGGCCACGGGTCGCGACCGCGACCCCGCCGCCGTCGCGTGGCTGCGCGACGCGGTCGCGGACCTGGTGGCGGACGGCTTTGTCGCCGCCTCGCTCGTCCGGTCGGGGCAGGACGCCACGGTGCCCACGGGAACATCCGCCTGACCTGCCCGGTTGTCCCGGCATGACGACGTCGAGCACGACCGGGACGGACGAGCAGCGGGCCCTGCTCGCCCTGGTGGCGGACGGCCACCAAGGGGTCCTCACGACCCTGCGGCGCGAGGGTCGCCCTCAGCTGTCCAACGTGCTCTACGCGTGGGACGCGGAGTCGCGGACGGCGCGCGTGTCCGTCACGGCCGACCGAGCCAAGACGCGCAACGCCGCCCGTGACCCGCGCGTCTCTCTGCACGTGAGCGCGCCCGACTTCTGGAGCTACGCCGTCCTCGACGGCACGGCCGAGCTGAGCGACGTGGCCGCCGACCCGCACGATGCCGCCACCGACGAGCTGGTCGAGACGTTCCGCGTCGCGGCCCGCCAGGAGCACCCCGCCTGGGAGGAGTTCCGGAGGGCGATGGTGGCCGACCGCCGCCAGGTGCTGCGCCTGCGCGTCGACCGCGTCTACGGGATGGCCCGACTGCCGCAGCCCTGAGCGGGCCGCGGCGGCGGACGACGCGGCACCCCCGCCGCCGGGGTCGTTAGCATGGTCGCCCGTGAAGATCCTCGTCGTCGGGACCGGTGCCCGCGAGCACGCCATCGTCCACGCCCTCGCGTCGGAGGAGCCCGCGCACGAGCTGCACGCCGCCCCGGGCAACCCCGGCATGGCCGCGCAGGCCGCCCTGCACCCGGTCGACGCGAACGACGGCCGCGCCGTCGCGGCGCTCGCCCGGACCCTGGGCGTCGACCTGGTCGTCGTCGGCCCCGAGGCGCCGCTGGTGGCCGGCGTCGCCGACGCCGTCCGTGAGGCCGGCATCGCCTGCTTCGGCCCGTCGGCCGAGGGCGCCCGCCTCGAGGGGTCCAAGGCGTTCGCCAAGGACGTCATGGCCGCCGCGAACGTGCCGACCGCCATGGCGCACGTGTGCACCACCGTCGACCAGGTCGCCGACGCGCTCGACGCGTTCGGAGCCCCCTACGTCGTCAAGGACGACGGGCTCGCGGCCGGCAAGGGCGTCGTCGTGACGTCCGACCGCGACGCCGCCCTCGCGCACGCCCGCGAAGCGCTCGACGCGCGCGGCGCCGACGGCCGCGTGGTGGTCGAGGAGTACCTCGACGGCCCCGAGGTGTCGCTGTTCTGCCTGAGCGACGGCGCCGCCGTGGTGCCGATGGTGCCCGCCCAGGACTTCAAGCGCGTGGGCGACGACGACGCCGGCCCCAACACCGGCGGCATGGGCGCGTACACGCCGCTCGACTGGGTGCCGACCGGCCTGGTGGCCGAGGTGGTCGAGCGCATCGCGCAGCCCACGGTGGACGAGATGGCCCGCCGCGGCACCCCGTTCGCGGGCGTGCTGTACGTGGGGCTCGCGCTGACCAGCCGCGGCACCCGGGTGGTCGAGTTCAACGCCCGCTTCGGCGACCCGGAGATCCAGGCGGTCCTCGCGCGGCTGCGCACCCCCCTCTCCGGCGTCCTCCTCGCCGCCGCCACCGGTCGCCTCGACGGCATCGAGCCGCTGCGCTGGTCCGACGACGCCGTCGTCAACGTGGTCGTCGCGTCCCAGGGCTACCCCGAGTCGCCGCGCAAGGGCGACCCGATCACCGGCATCGGCGACGCCGAGGCGCTCGACGGCGTGCACGTGCTGCACGCCGGCACCGCCGTCGCCGACGGCGCCCTCGTCTCCGCCGGCGGGCGCGTGCTGTCCGTCGTGGGCCGGGGCGCCGACCTCGCCGCCGCGCGTGCCGCGTCCTACGCGGGCGTCGCCAGGATCGCCCTGGACGGCTCGCACCACCGCAGCGACATCGCCCTCAAGGCCGAGCGCGGCGAGGTCGCCGTCCCCTGACGCCGTCGGGCCGGACCGCGGCTCAGGGGCCGGGGCGGAAGGTCCCGGGGCCGGGGGCCTCCGGGAACCAGCCGAAGGTGTCACCGCCGTCGAGGTCGTCGTCCTCGCCGTCCACGTCGTCGACGTCGGCCGGGTCCATCGCCGCGCCCCCGAGCAGCGAGCGGGTGATCCGCTCGCCGTCGGCGGTCATCTCCGTGACGGCGGCGGCCAGGTCGCCGTCCGCCGCAGGCCGGTCGTCGTCGGCCGCGAGCAGGACGGCCCGGCGGATCGCCTCCTTGACGAAGGACGCCGTCACGCCCTCGGTACGCTCGGCGGCATCGTCGAGGGCCGCGCCGCCGAAGCCCTGCCCACCGCCGTACAGGTCGAAGAGGCGGCGCCGCGCGACGGCGTCGGGCAGCGGGATCTCCACGGCGAGGTCCACGCGCCCCGGGCGCTGCGACAGGGCCCGTTCGAGGAGGTCCGCACGGTTGGTGGTCAGGACGAAGGCGACGTCGGCGTCGGGAGCCAGCCCGTCCATCGCGTCGAGCACCTCGAACAGCAGCGGCTGCGGCCCGTCGTGGAACGAACGGTCCTCGGCGATGAGGTCGCAGTCCTCGAGGACGACGACGGCCGGCTGCATGGCCCGCGCGGTCTCGGCGGCCACCCCCACCAGCTGGAGGGTGCTGCCCGCGAGGAGGATGACGGTGGTCCCGTCGGCGCGACCGACGAGGTGGCGGACGGTGTGGGTCTTCCCCGTGCCGGGCGGCCCGTAGAGCAGCACCCCACGCTTGAGGTGCTGCCCGGCGGCGAGCAGCCGCTCCCGGTGCTCCGCGACGCCGAGGACCTGGCGGGTCACCCGGTCGAGCGTGCCCGACGGCAGGACGACGTCCGCCGCCGGCACGGGGTCGCGCCGGTGGTACGTGACGCCGGCGCTCGTGGCCTCGTAGTCGCCCGCGGTGAACGACACGACCTGACCGCGCAGCACGCTGTGGGCGACCATCGCCTCGCGCAGCTCGGCGAGGAACGCGAGCGCGTCGTCCTGGTCCGGGGCGAGCACCTCGAGCGCCCCCTCCATCCCGAACCGGGGCGCCGCGGCCCGCTGCAGCACGGCCACCGGGGTACCGCCCACCGTCAGGAGCCGGAGCCCGAAGGAGACCACGCGGCGCTCGGAGTCCGGTCCGGTCGCGGTGCGCGTGTAGTCGACGGCGCCGACCGGGAACTGCCGCCACTGCGAGGACTGCTCGACGATCTCCGAGAGCGAGCAGTGCATCCGCTGCTCACCGCCGCCCACCCCGACGACGCGGCCCCCGCCGTGCCGCTCCGCCAGGACGTCGAGCGCGACGTCGGCGTCCACCGTCCGCAGGGGCGAGAGCGTCTCGGCGACGACCGGCAGGGACCGCGGGTCGCGGCCCAGATGCTCGGCCAGGACCTCGGCGATCGTCGTGCCGCCGGAGGTCCGGGACTGCTGCGTCTCTGCCGCCAGCTCGGACACCCGCTGGAAGGCCGCGAGGAAGGGCAGGAGATCCACGGAGGGGACGGCGGTCCCGTCGTCGGGCGACATGCTGGAACACTAGGGGGCGTGACCGACACGCGCGATGCCGACCAGAACGACGCCTTCGCGGGCGGACCGCTCGACCTGCCGGGGTGGCGGCACGTCTACTCCGGCAAGGTGCGCGACCTG
This sequence comes from Isoptericola sp. NPDC057653, assembly GCF_042799955.1. Classification (NCBI taxonomy): domain Bacteria; kingdom Bacillati; phylum Actinomycetota; class Actinomycetes; order Micrococcales; family Promicromonosporaceae; genus Isoptericola; species Isoptericola sp. NPDC057653. The sequence goes on from NZ_JBHVHP010000001.1 coordinate 1,056,198, forward strand.
TACGAGCCGGACCTGCCGGCCCTGGGCGGCGTGCACCCGCTGGGCGACGTCGTCCTCGTCGTCGCGTCGGACCGCGTGTCCGCCTACGACCACGCGCTGTCCCCGGGCATCCCCGACAAGGGCGTGGTGCTCACCCAGCTCAGCCTGTGGTGGTTCGACCAGCTCGCCGACCTCGTGCCGAACCACGTGGTGTCCACCGAGGCGAGCGCGGAGCCGGGCGACGGCCTGGTGCCCGACGTCGTCGCGGGGCGCGCGATGATCTGCCGCCGCCTGGAGATGTTCCCCGTCGAGTGCGTGGCCCGCGGCTACCTCACCGGCTCCGGGCTGGCCGAGTACCGGGAGTCCGGCGAGGTCACGGGCCTCCCGCTGCCGGCAGGCCTGGTGGACGGGTCGAGGCTGCCCGAGCCGATCTTCACCCCCGCCACCAAGGCGGAGGAGGGCGAGCACGACGAGAACGTGACGTTCGAGGAGGTCGCGCGCCGGGTCGGCGAGGACGCGGCCGCGCGGCTGCGGGAGCTCACGATCGCGGTCTACTCCCGGGCCGAGGAGATCGCCCGGGACCGCGGCGTCATCCTCGCGGACACCAAGCTGGAGTTCGGCGTGGACCCGACGACCGGGGCCACGGTGCTCGGCGACGAGGTCCTCACGCCCGACTCGTCGCGGTTCTGGCCGGCGGACGAGTGGGAGCCGGGCCACGCCCAGCCCAGCTTCGACAAGCAGTTCGTGCGCGACTGGCTGACGTCGCCGGCGTCCGGCTGGGACCGCGCCGCGGACACCACGCCGCCCGCGCTGCCGGCCGAGGTCGTCGAGCGGACGCGCGACCGCTACCTCGAGGCGTACGAGCGGCTGACGGGGGCGCCCCTGCGCTGAGGCGCCCCCGGAGCCGCTAGAGGCCGGAGCCCGCGACGCTCGCGTCGAGCTTCGACCCGTCGCCCGCCTCGGCGACGCAGAGGAGCTGGCGGTCGCCGAGCGTCCACGACACCTCGTCCGGGCCGATGTAGTACGCGGTCAGCGACGTGTCGGCGGGGTCCGAGCCCACGTACGACTCGAAGGCCGGCACGCACGTGTCCGTGAACGCCTGCTCGACGCCGGACTCGCCGGGGAAGTCGCCGCCGGGGAGCTGGGACACCGAGAACACCTCGGCCGCGTGCGGCGCGGCGCAGTCGGCGGGGGTGATGTCGCCGATCGTGGCGGAGCTGCCGGGGTAGTCGAAGCACTCGCCCACCTCGTAGTCGAGCCCCGCGCCCTCCTGGAAGCTCTCCTGGTAGCTGTCCCGGAACGCGTCCTGGAAGTCGTCGTTGTTGACGACGAACGCGGCGAGGCCGATGACCACGATCCAGCCGACGGTGCTCAGCGCGCCCAGCACGATGCCCGCGATGGCCAGGCCGCGGCCCGACCGCGCCGGGTCCTTGGTCCGCACGACGCCGGCGATGCCGAGGCCGAGCGGGATGAGGGCCATGCCGAGGATGCCGGTGACCAGCGCCGCGATCGACACGCCGTCGGTCTTGCGCGGCGGGGCGTAGCCGTACGGGGGCTGCCCGCCGTACGGCGTCGCCGGGGCGGACGGGTCGTACGGGGCCTGCGCCCCGGGCTGGGCGTAGGGCGCCTGGGAGTACGGCGACTGGGAGTACGGGGCCTGCGCGCCGGGCTCCGCGTAGGGCTGCGGCGCGCCCTCCGGTGCGGGGGCGGACGAGCCCGCGTCGGGGGTCGAGTACGGGTCGGGGGCGCTGCCGCCGGAGGGCGGCGGAGTGGGTGCGGACATGCTTCCTCGGGATCGTTGCGGGAGTCGGGACTCGCGGGGTCGGCGGCGCCGGCGTCCGGCAGCGTTCCGCGGCGTCCCGAGGCTAGCGTGCCGACGGTAGACTCGTCGCGGAATCCCGCCGTCGTGCTCCCGCTCTCACGCGCGTCCCCCCGCGGCGCCGCTCGTGCCGGGCTCCCGGAGCGGCGGCCATCTGACTACCCGGTCACGATCCAAGGAGCACCCGTGGGACGCGTCGTCGTCGAGGTCATGCCGAAGCCCGAGATCCTGGACCCCCAGGGCAAGGCCGTCGTCGGGGCGCTGCCCCGTCTCGGATTCACCCAGTTCAGCGGGGTGCGTCAGGGCAAGCGGTTCGAGCTCGAGGTCGACGGCGAGGTGACCCCCGAGGTCCTCGCCGCCGCGCAGCAGGCCGCCGAGACGCTGCTGTCGAACCCCGTCATCGAGGACGTCGTGCGCGTCGCCGACGCCTCCGCCGAGGTCGTCGCCTGATGACCGCGCCCGCCCTCGACGCCGCGCGCATCGGCGTCATCACGTTCCCGGGCACGCTCGACGACCGCGACGCCTCCCGGGCGGTGCGGCTCGCGGGCGGCGAGCCGGTCTCCCTGTGGCACGCGGACGGCGACCTGCACGGCGTGGACGCCGTCGTCCTGCCCGGCGGGTTCTCCTACGGCGACTACCTGCGCGCCGGCGCCATCTCGCGCTTCGCGCCCGCGATGGACGCCGTCGTGGACGCCGCCAAGGGCGGCATGCCCGTGCTCGGCATCTGCAACGGCTTCCAGGTGCTGACCGAGGCGCACCTGCTGCCCGGCTCGATGGTCAAGAACGACCACCTGCACTTCGTGTGCCGCGAGCAGGTGCTGACCGTCGAGAACACGGCGACGGCCTGGACCAACCGCTACGAGCGCGGCCAGCAGATCACCATCCCGCTGAAGAACCAGGACGGGCAGTTCGTCGCCGACGAGCACACCCTCGACGAGCTCGAGGGCGAGGGCCGCGTCGTGTTCCGCTACCAGGGCTGGAACCCGAACGGCTCGCGCCGCGACATCGCGGGCATCACCAACGCGCGCGGCAACGTGGTCGGCCTCATGCCGCACCCCGAGCACGCCGTCGAGGCCGGTTTCGGACCGGACGGCGAGGACGGCCCGCGCAGCGGCACGGACGGGCTCGGCTTCTTCACGTCGGTGCTCGCCGCCCTCGTCCGGGCATGACCGCGACCGCCACGCTGCCGGCGGCCCGCCCCGACGACCTGACCGTCGAGGTCGTCGAGTGGGACGACCCGGCCGCCGCGGGCCTGCGGGCCGCGCAGGAGGCCGAGATGTCCGTCCGCTACGGCGGCGTCGACCCCGCGCCCGCCATCGACCCGCGGTCGATCGTCGTCACCCTGGTCGCCCGGGTGGGGGAGCGCGCGGTCGGCACGGCGGCCGTGCGGGACGTGTCCGGCACGGACGACCGTCGCGGCCAGGGCGCCATGCACCCCGCCGCCACCGGCGAGGTCAAGCGGGTGTTCGTGGACGCCGACGCCCGCGGGCACGGCATCGCGCGCCGGCTCATGGCCGAGCTGGAGCGCGCCGCCCGCCAGGTCGGCTTCCGCCGCTTCGTGCTCGAGACCGGTACCGCCCAGCCCGAGGCGATGTGCCTGTACGAGGCGATCGGGTACGAGCCGATCGACTCGTTCGGCGACCACGTGGGCTCCGAGCAGCAGCGCTGCTACGGCAAGCGGCTCTGACCGTCGCGGCCGGCCGCCGCGGGCTCAGCCCGCGGCGCCGGCGGACCACGCCGGCAGCTGCTGCAGCGTCCAGGAGTTCCCGTCCGGGTCGGCGAACGTGACGAACCGGCCCCACGGCTGGTCGTCCACGCCCTGCGCCTCGACGCCCACGCCCCGCAGGTGCTCCAGGGCCGCGTCGGCGTCCGGCACCACCACCTGGATCGCGTCGAGCTGACCGGGCGCCAGCCCGCCGCCGAGGCCCTCGCCGAAGGCGATGGAGCACGCCGAGCCGGGCGGCGTCATCTGCACGAACCGCAGGTCCTCGTTGACGCGCTGGTCGTGGTCCGCGTGGAAGCCCACGCGCTCGTAGAACTCCTTGGCGCGGTCCACGTCGCTCACGGGCACGTGGATGAGCTCGATCTTCCAGTCCATGACTGCTCCTTCGTCGGTGTTCCGTCGGGCGGTGCTCCGTCGCGGGTGGTCGGTCGTGGCGCGGGGCGTGGTCAGGCGTGCTCGAGCAGCGGGCGCACCTCGCGGCCCAGCAGCTCGACGAGGCCGGCGAGGTCCGGCTCGTCCGCCGTGGGCTGCACGGCGACCGCGGACGCCCCGGCCGCCGCGAGCCGGAGCACGGCGTCGGCGATGGCGCGGGCGTCGCCGGCGGCCCCGATGCCGCGGCCGGGTTCCGCGCCCCACAGGGGCAGCTCGGCGTCCAGGCGCTCCTGGGCCTTGTCGCCGGTGGCGGCGATGAGCGTCGCGTACACCTCGGGCACGGGCCGGCCCACCGGGCTCGCCGCGGCCGTGGCGGCCTCGGCGGCGGCGCGCACGTCGTCGGGGGTGAGCGCGTTGGCGAGGATCACGCCGTCGCCCAGCTCGCCCGCGAGGGCCAGCGAGCGCGGCCCGACGCCGCCCAGCACGAGCGGGACCCGCGGCGCGGGCCAGTCCAGGCGCACGCGGTCGAGGTGCACGTAGCGGCCCGACGTCGTGACCTCCTCGCCGGCGAGCAGCAGGCGCAGCGCCTCGGTGTGCTCGCGCAGCAGCGTCAGCGGCGAGTCCACCCGGACGCCGGCCTGCCCCATCCACGCCTGCACCCCGTGCCCGACGGCGGGGACGAACCGGCCGGGGAACATGCGCGCGAGCGTGGCGACCTCCATCGCGGTGACCGCGGTGCTGCGCAGCGGCGCCGGCATGAGGCCGATCCCGACCCGCACGTGCTCCGTCCACCCGAGCGCGGCCGCCGCGGACGCGACGCCGCTCTGCTTGAAGCAGTCCTCCCACACCCACAGGTCGTCCAGGCCGGCGCCCTCCACGGCCGTGGCGAGGCCGCGCAGCGACTCGGGCGCCATCGTGGGGACGAAGGCGACGCCGAGCCGGACGGCGGGGCGGGCTTCCGGGCGGGGGGCGGGGGTGACCGTCATCCCGCCATCGTGCCGTGGGCCGCCGACACGCGCCCCCGGGCCCCCTCCGGGGTGTGCCGGGGTCAGGCGGGCGCGTCGGCCAGGTACGCCAGCTGCGCCACCACCGACTGCCGCGCCGCGCGCCGCACGGACGGGTCCACGTCGGCGTAGACCTGCGCGACGACGGCGTCCGCGAGGTCGTCGTCGGTGCTCGGGTCGCGGCCCAGCCCCGCCAGGGCGGCCCGGACCTGGTCCAGGCGCTCCAGGCGGTGGGCGCGGTAGGCGCGCACGGCCTCGCCCAGGTCGTCGAGGGCGGGGCCGTGGCCGGGCAGGCCCACCCGGCCGTCGCCCGCGCGCTCCAGGACGTCGAGGCTGGCGAGGTAGTCGCGCAGGGAGCCGTCCGGCTCCGCGATCACGGTGGTGCCGCGGCCCAGCACGGTGTCGCCGGTGAGCACGACCGGCACGTCGTCGGGTCCCGTCACGACGAACGACACCGAGTCCGCGGTGTGTCCGGGGGTGGCGACGACGTCCAGGCGCAGCCCCGCGGCGTCGATCCGCTCGCCGCCGCGCAGGGGCTCGCCGCCGTGGCAGTGCGCCGGGTCGGCCGCGCGGACCGGCGCGCCGGTGAGCTCGTGCAGCCGCGCCGACCCGGCCGTGTGGTCCGCGTGCCGGTGCGTCACCAGCACCACCTCCACGGGTCCGGCGCCGGCGAGCGTGGCCAGGTGCCCCTCGACGTCCGGGCCCGGGTCCACCACCACGCACGACGCCGAGCCCGGCGCCCGCAGCACGTACGAGCGCGTGCCGTCCAGCGTCATCGGGCCGGGGTTGTCCGCGCGGACGACCGTCACGTCGGTCATGGGGTTCGCCTCTCGTGCGACGTCGGGTCTGACCTGCCGGACCACGGTAGTCGAGGCCCTCGGCGGCCCGGCGCGGAAAAGGCGGGACGTCGGGGCGGACCGCGCCTACGGTGGCCCGATGCGTGCCGTCCCCGCCTCCCTGGACCGCGCCGTCGTCGCGGCGATCGACGCTCGCCTCGACGGCGTCGCGGCGACCGACCAGGTCCGCATCCCCTGGGCGATCGAGTCCGGGAGCCGCGCGTGGGGCTTCCCGTCCCCGGACAGCGACTACGACTGCCGGTTCCTCTACCTGCGGTCTCCCGAGGGGTACCTGTCGCTCTGGCCGGCGCGGGACGTGATCGAGACGCCGCTCGACGCCGTCCTCGACGTGAACGGATGGGACCTCGCCAAGGCCGTGCGCCTGCTGGTCAAGGGGAACGTCACCGCGATCGAGTGGCTGCGCTCGCCGATCGTCTACCGCGGCGACGCCGGGTTCCAGGACCGGCTGCTGGCCCTCGCCGGCGAGGTCGTGGACCGTGGCGCGGTGGGCCGGCACTACCTCCACGTGGCCCGGCAGCAGCGGCTGGGCGGGGGCTCGCTCAAGCGGTTCCTCTACGCCCTGCGCCCGGCCGTCGCCCTGCGCTGGCTGGCGGACCACCCCGGGGCCCGCACCCCGCCGATGGACCTGCCGACCCTCGTCGCGGAGAGCTCGCTCCCGGCCGGCGTGCGCTCCGCCGTCGCCGACGTCGTCGCGCTCAAGGCCGTGACCCGCGAGCTCGGGGTCGCGACGCCGCCCGCCGTGCTGGAGCGGTTCGTGGACGCCGAGATCGACCGCGCCGGTGCCTTCGACGAGATGGCCCCGGCGGTCGACCTCGTCGAGGCGCGCGCCCGCGCGGACGAGGTGTTCCGCGCCGAGGTCGCGTCGGCGCCTGCGGTCGTCTGACGCGGGCGTCAGGCGGAGAGGGCCTCGGCGAGCAGCTCGAGGGTCCGGACGCGGCCGGGGGTCGCGTCCAGGGGCTCCGACTCGTAGGTGCCGGCGACGGGCACGACCATGACCTCGTCCACGCCGTGCCGCGTGGCCAGGTCGCGGAGCTGGGCCGCGGCCTGGTGCGGCTCGCCGACCACCCAGCGGGCGCGCATGTCGGCGATGATCTGCTCCGCCATCGGGTCGAGCGGCTCGGCGGCGGCCTGCTCGACGGTCTCCGCGCGGCCCATCGGCTTGCCGGTACGCAGGCGTGCCATCGACCGCAGCTGGGGCAGCGCCCGCTCGTGGGCCTCGACGGCGGTGGGCGCGACGACGACGTTCACCGTGAGGAACGTCTGCGGCTCCGGGTGGGCGGCGCTGGGCCGGTAGTTGTCGCGGTACAGGGCGAGCACCTGGTCGACGCCCGCGCCCGAGAAGTGGTTCGCGAAGACGTACGGCAGCCCCAGCTCCGCGGCCAGACGGGCGGAGTAGTCGCTGGAGCCGAGCAGCCACACCGTCGGCGTGCCGTCGGCGGCGGGCGTGGCGTGGACGTCGTAGATGTTTCCGTCGCCGAGGCGCAGCGCGGCGCCGTCGGGGCTCATCAGGGCGAGGATGTCGCGCACGTGCTGCGGGAACCGTTCGACGTCCGAGGTCGGGCCCGACTGCCGCAGCAGCGCCGTGACCACGGGGTCCGAGCCGGGCGCCCGCCCGATGCCGAGGTCGACGCGGCCCGGCGCGAGCGCCTCGAGGGCGGCGAACTGCTCGGCCACGACGAGGGGCGCGTGGTTGGGCAGCATGACGCCGCCGGAGCCGACGCGGATGCGCTCCGTGACGGCGGCCGCCGCCGCGATCATCACGGGCGGCGTCGACGCGGCCACGGCGGGCATGTTGTGGTGCTCGGCGAACCAGTACCGCTCGAACCCCAGCTCGTCCGCCCGCCGCACCAGCGCGAGGGAGGCGGCCAGCGCCTGGGGGCTGGACTGGCCGGTGCGGACCGGGACGAGGTCCAGCACGGACAGCCGGGGGGAGGTGGGCGCGGGGGTCGAGGCGTCGGCGTTCATCGCCTGGGACAACCCTCGCGGGCCGGGCTCCTATTCCGTGACTATCGACGGCGCGAGCGTGATCTCGGGCGCACCCCGCCCGCGCGAGGGCCCCCAGACCACCCTCACGGCGGCGGGCGCGTCAGGGGAGGGGGTCGCGGAGACCGCTCGCGCGGCGGACGGGGTGCGCGACGGCGGCCCGCACGGCCTCCGCGGTGCCCACGACGCGCACGAACTCCTGCGCGCGCGTGACCGCCGTGTACAGCAGCTCGCGGGTGAGCAGGGGCGAGGTGGGCGGGGGCAGCACGAGGGACACGCGGCGGAACTGGCTGCCCTGCGCCCGGTGCACCGTCATGGCGTGCACGGTCTCGACCGGCGGCAGCCGGTGGGTGCGCAGGCGCAGCGGGTCCCGCGGGTCGCCGAAGGCGGCGACGACGCCGTCCCCCTCGGCCACGAGCACCCCGGTGTCGCCGTTGTACAGGCCCACGTCGGCGTCGTTGGTCGTGACCAGCAGCGGCCGGCCCACGACCCACGGCGTCCCCGGGGCGGCGGGCAGCGCGCCGTCGGCGGTCGCGTCCTCGACCCACGCCTCCACCTGCGCCGCCCAGCGGGCGACGCCGACCGGCCCGCGGCGGTGCGCGACCATCACGCGGTGCGCGGACAGCGCGTCCAGGGCGCCCGCCGCGTCCCCGGCGCGCGCCGCGGCGACCAGCCGCCGCCCGGCGTCGACCGCGTCGTGGTGCAGACCTGCCACGGCGTGCTCGTCGAGGCGCTCCGTGTCGGCCTCGACCAGCTCGACACCGCCGTCGCCCGCGCGCAGGACGTCGAGCACGGCGTCGGCGTCGCCGTCGCGGATCGCCGCGGCCAGCGGCAGGATCGCGGAGTCGGAGCCCTGGCGGTGCACGGTGACCAGTCGCACGACGCCGTTGGCGAGGGAGCGGCGGTCGTCGTCCGCACCGCACGTGGGCTCGCCCGGCTCGCCCGGCTCGGCCGGCGTGGCGGTGGTGAGGTGCTCGGCCAGCGTGCCGACCACCGGCGGGCGGGCGACGAGGTCGCCCAGCACGGCTCCGGCCTCGACGGACGCGAGCTGGTCGGGGTCCCCGACGAGGACGAGCCGGGCGTCCGGGCGCAGCGCCTCGAGCAGCCGCGCCATGAGCGACAGCGGCACCATCGACGTCTCGTCCACCACGACGACGTCGTGCGGCAGGTGGTGCCCCGCGTGGTGGCGGAAGCGGGTGGCGCTGCGATACCCGAGCAGCCGGTGGACGGTGGTCGCGTCGGGGCGCCCGGTCCGCTCGCGGTCCTCCGACGGGAGGGCGCCCACCACCTCGCGCACCGCCTCCTGCAGCCGCGCGGCCGCCTTGCCGGTCGGCGCGGCGAGCGCGACCCGCAGGGGAGGTCCTCCGGTCGGATCCTCGCCGGCGACGTCCTGCAGCACGGCGAGCAGCCGCGCGACCGTGGTGGTCTTGCCGGTGCCGGGCCCGCCCGTGAGCACGGTGAGGCGGCGGCCTGCGGCGTGCGCGGCGGCGAGGCGCTGGCGGACGTCGCCCGCGGCGGGGAACAGGCGGGCGAGCGCCCCCTCGAGCCGGTCGGCGCCGGCGGGGACCAGGGGTGCCGCCTGCAGGCGGGCGTCGACCAGGCGCCGCACGGTGAGCTCGTCGCGCCAGTAGCGGTCGAGGTACAGGCGGCCGCCGACCCAGCGGGCGGGGCGGTCCACGGGCTCGCCGGCGCCGACGGCCACGGCGGGGCTCGCCTCGATCGCGCGCACCCACGCGCCGTGCTCCGGCCAGGGCGGGGGAGCGGCGGCGGGGCTGTCGGCGAGCGCGTCGCCCCGGTCGGCGTCCTCGGGCAGCGCGAGCGCCGCCAGCTCGTCGGGGTCGTCCAGCCGCACGCACACGGACCCGCCGCGCAGGGCGCGGACGGCGAGGGCGACGGCGAGCAGCACCGTGGCGTCCTCCTCGCCGGTGAGCCGGCCGAGCCGGGTCGCGACGTGCACGTCCGTGGCCGCCACCAGCCCGGCGGCGTTGAACTCCCGCAGCAGGCCGGGGGCCGCGGCGGCGACGCGGACGTCGCCGGCGGACTCGGCCGGGCCGCCGGGCAGCGTGGCGGTGTCGGTCATGCGTCGCCTCCGTCGAGCAGCGCGGACAGGGCGGGCACCAGCCCGCGCGGCGGCACCCAGGACACGACGCCGTGGGGCGCGCCGTCGGGCCCGGTGGGCGTGCCCGGCCCGCACATGCCGCGCACGAACAGGTAGAGCCCGCCGCCGAGGTGCACCTCCGGGTCGTAGCCGGGCAGCCGCCAGGCCAGGTAGCGGTGCAGCGCCACGAGGTACAGCACGAGCTGCAGCGGGTAGTGGGCGTGCAGCATGGCGTCGACCGTGGCCTCGGGGCGGTAGTCGTACGCCGTCAGCGGGGTGTCGGGGACGCCCAGGCGGTTGGTCTTGTAGTCGACGACGAGGAACCGCGGGGCGCCGTCGTCGCCCGGGACGCGCAGCACCATGTCGATGGACCCCGTGAGGTAGCCGCGGAGCGGGCGCGCGCCCGGGTCCGCCTCCGCGAGCTCCGCCAGCGCGGCGGGGTAGGCGGCGAACGCGTCGTCGTCGCCGAGGTAACGGCCGAGCAGGGCAGCGATGTCGGTCAGGCCGGCGCCCTCCGACGTCGTCCCCTGCGAGGGGGCGTCACCGTCACCGCCGGCGAGCGGCAGCTCGAACTCGAGCTCGGCGAGCCGGTCGCGCGGGGTGACCTCTGCGAGGGTGCGGCCGGCCGCGAGCGGCCCGAGCGGCGTGCGTGCGACGACGCCCAGGGCGGCGGCGAGCTCCGCCGGGTCGGTGCCGGGCACCCGGGAGGTCGCGGCGGCGGCGCAGCGGGCGAGCAGCTCGGCGTCGAGGTCGGGTGCGGCGGTGTCCGCGTACTCGAGGACCTCGTGCACGAGCGTGCCGAACCCCGTCCCGGCGGGGAGCCCGGACATCGGCGAGGGCAGGTCCGCGCCCGGTGCGTCGACGGCACCCGGGGTGGAGGGGCCGCCCGGCCGGACGGCCGTGGGGGCGGCGTCGGCCGGCTCGTCCTGCACCCCGCCGCCCTCCGGCTCGGACTCCACCCCGCCGGACGCGGGCCCGGCGGCCGCCGTGGGGGCGAGCCCGCCCGGTCGCCCGGTGTGGGCCGCCGCGGTGAGCGCGGAGTACGACGCGCGCCGCCACGTCTGGTCGGGTAGGCGGTCGAGGTGGGCGACGTCGAGGGAGGGCTCGTGCTCCGCGGGCGGGCGCCAGCGCGCGGTCGACGGCTCGGCGGGCACCTCCTCGGCCGAGACGGTGCCGCCGGAACGGCCGGCCAGCGCACCGAAAGCGGCGCGCACCGCGTCGTCGCGCATCGCCTGCTGGGAGGCGTGCGGCGCGGGCTCGCCGCCGAGCGTGCGCTCACCCAGCACGACGCGCGTCAGCCCGCCCTTGGAGGTGTTGGCCTTCGACGGAGCCCAGTGCGCGACGACCTGGTGCCGGGCCCGCGTCAGGGCCACGTACAGCAGGCGCAGGTCCTCGCCGCCCTCCTCGCGGCGGTGCCGCTCCAGGGCCGCGTCGTACCCGAACGAGCCGGGGCCGCCCACGTGCAGGATGCGGCGCCCGTCACCGGCGTGGAAGCGCAGCACCTCGGGCTGGCGCGGCTCGAACCGGTCCCACGCGAACGGCACGTAGACGACGCCGAACTCGAGCCCCTTGCTCGCGTGCACGGTGACGACCTGCACCGCCGCGGCGTCCGTCTCCAGGCGGCGGCTGCGCTCCTCGTCGTAGTCCTGCGCGGCCTCGCGGATGCGGCGACGCAGCCACGCGGTCAGCGCCGACGCGCCCAGCCCCTCGGTCACGGCGGCGACGTGCAGCACCTCGCCCACGTGCCGCAGGTCGGTGAGGTGGCGCTCGCCGGTGCTGGTGCGCATCAGCCGCTCCGCCAGGCCCTCGCGCGTCACCGCCTCCTGCAGCGCCGCGACCCCGCGCGCCCACAGCAGCCGCGACCAGCGGCGCACCGTGTCGGCGAGCGCGTCGTGCGCCGCGTCGTCGGCCGTCGCCAGTCGTTCCGCGTCCCAGCCGACGAACGGCGTGAGCGCGAGCGCGGCCGCCCGGCCGTGCGCGCCCGGCTGCTCCAGCGCGGCGAGGAGCGTCAGCCAGTCGCGCGCGGACGGGGTGGCGAAGACGCTCGACAGCCCGGAGACGACGGCCGGCACCCCGCGCTTCATGAGCTCGGACCGGACCGTCTCGGCCTGGACGTTGGTGCGCGTCAGCACCGCGACGTCGCGCGGTTCGAGCGGGCGCCAGGTGGCGCCCTCGTCGCCGGTCCCGTCGTCGGCGCCGTCGAGCAGCCGGTCGCGCCCGAGCCGGGCGGCGATGTCCGCCGCGACGTCGCGCGCCACGAGCTGGCGCGGCGGGCCGACGGGCGGCGTCTCGCCGGGGGACATCTGCAGCGCGGCGCGCGTCACCTGCCGCAGTCGCAGGGGCGCGCCGCCGTCGAACCGCGAGCCGCGGTGCGCGGCCTCCACCGGCCGCACGACGATCCGCTCGTCGCCCAGCGCCGCCCCGCCCAGCACCGTGTCCAGGGCGCGCAGCAGCGGCTCGTCGCTGCGCCAGCTGGTGCCGAGCGTGGCGACGGCCGTCGCGTCGCGCTGCGCGTCGAGGTACGCCACGACGTCGGCGCCGCGGAAGGCGTAGATCGCCTGCTTGGGGTCGCCGATGAGCACGAGGGTGCGGTGGCCGTGGAACGCGGTGCGCAGGATCTCCCACTGCACGGGGTCGGTGTCCTGGAACTCGTCGACCATCACCACGCGGTAGCGCGCCCGCACGCGGGCCGCCGCCGTCGGCCCGTGCACGGGGTCGACGAGGGCGTCGCGCAGCATGACGAGCAGGTCGTCGTAGTCCAGGAGGTGCTGCGCACGCTTGCGCCGCAGGGTCTCGGTGCGGGTCTCCAGGGCGACCGCCTGGCGCAGCGCGCCCTGGGTCGACGGCGCGCCGCCGGCCGGCTCCGCCGGCTCGACCACGGCCTGGTGGTCGCTGACGGCGGCGCGGCCCAGGTCGGCGGCCATGGGCGGGGTGAGCGCCGGGTGCGCCTCGTCCGCGAAGCGGCGCACGTACAGGTCGTCGGACACCTCGCGCACCAGGTCGGCGACGTCCGCGACGAACGTGGCCGCCGGGTCGACGTCCGCGGCGATGCCGAGCGAGGTGAGCATCTGCTGGCAGAAGCCGTGCGTCGTGGTGATCGTCGCGGCGTCCAGCTGGGACAGCGCGGCCGTGAGCCGGGACCGGCGGCGGTCCAGCTCGGTGGCGTCGACGTCGGCCAGGAGCGCCACCACCGGGTCCGGGTGCGACGCCGGGTCCGGGCCGCGCAGCGCGCGCTCGGCGCTCACCAGGCGCTCGCGCACGCGGTCGCGCAGCTCGGACGTGGCGGCGCGGCCGAACGTCACGAGCATGAGCTCGCGCAGCTCGGCGCGGCCCTCGGCCACGAACCGCGTCGCGAGCGCCGCGATGGTGAACGTCTTGCCGGTGCCGGCGCTCGCCTCCAGCACGGTGGTGCCGTCCGGCAGCGGGCCGCAGACGTCGAAGACCGGGCGGTCGGGCGTGCCCGCCAGCCCGTCGACCGCGTCGGTGCCGATCCCCGCCGTCATGAGGTGCCCTTCTGCTCGTGCGCCAGCAACGGGTCCCACACCCGCCGGGCGAGCGCGCCCAGCCGGGACGGCTCGTCGGGGAACCGTCGCCGGTCGTCGTCGTCCGGGGTGCCGGCGATCGCGTCGAACGACGCGCCGTCCCCCCAGACCATGAGGTGGTACGGATCGGTCTTCTCGAAGCCGCCGGTCCAGGTGTAGCGGGCCTCGCTGGTCGCCTGGCCGGGGTCGCCGGTGCCGCCGGCGCGGGTGGTGGCGTAGGCGTGCGCCGCGTCGGGCGGCAGGGGCAGCGGCGCCCGGGCCGCCTCGGCCCGCAGCGCCACGAGGTCGTCGAGGAGGCGTGCGGCGTCGGACGTGTCCGGGGCCTGGATCAGGCTCCACGCGGCCTTGGCGCCGCGGCCGGGGGCCCGTCCGACGGTGCCCGCGTGCCACCGCTCGCCCTCGGGGAGGCCGCCGTCGCCGTCGGACGCGGCGAGCGCGAGGGTCTGCACCCAGGCGCGCAACCGGTGCTTCGGCCCCAGCTTGGAGTACTCGGCGCGCACCACCCGGCCGCCGTGCACGCCCGGGACCGTGCCGGTGACGAGCACCCCGGAGGGCAGGGCGGTGGCGACGTCGACGGCGCGTGCGGCCTGGTCGGCGCGCACCTGCCGGGCCATGACCTCCACGGGCTGCACGCGCGCGACGACGTCGCGCAGGGACGTGCGTCCGAGCTCGCGAGGCGGCGCCTGGCCGCGCCGCCACTCCGCCTGGAAGGCCCGGCCGGGGTCGGTGCCGCCGAGCACGGCGGTGAGGACGCGGTCGCCGGCGCCCCACGCGGCCAGGGGCGGCATGGCCAGGGGCAGTCGGTCGTCCACCTCGTCCTCGTCCTGCGCGATCCGCACGTCGAGCGTGGTCCGCAGGAACCAGCGCACGGGGTGCTCGAGCATCGCGACCAGGTCGTCGAGGTCGACCTCGGAGGGTGCGGTGGCGTCGAGCGCGAGCGGCTCGGGCACGAGGAGGCCCGGCTCGACGCGCTCCCCGCGCCCGGCGGCCGCGCCGCGGAACGCGGCCTGGTCGAAGCTGAACGGCCCGGGGGTGCCGAGCGCGCCGGCCTCGAAGTTGCGCTCGCCCACCACCTGCAAGGGGTGCCGCACGACGACCTGCCGCCGGGCCGGCCCGCCGTCCGCGGTGGCACCGACCCGGTCGATCGCGTCGAGCAGCTCGGCGACGGGCACGGCGGGCGGCCGGTCGGCGCCGGTGCGCTCGTCGGCGCCGGAGTGCAGCACCACCAGGTGCTCGCGCGCGGCGGTGAGGGCGTCGAGGAAGATCTGCCGGTCCTCGCTGCGCCGGTCACGCTCGCCGAGGCACGCGCCGCGGGCGAGCAGGTCGTCGCCGTCGGGCGTGGCCGAGCGGGGGAACGCGCCGTCCTCCATGCCGAGCAGGCACACCACCCGGTGCGGGACGGCCCGCATCGGCTCCAGCGAGCAGACGGTGAGCGCGCCGGTGCGGAAGCCGGCGCGGGTGGGGCGGCCGGCGAGCCGGTCGGCGAGCAGAGCGCGCACGTCCTCGAGCCGCAGCCCGCCGCCCGAGGTCGCGGCGGGGCGCCCGGCCCCGGCCGCCCGCACGTCGCCGAGCACCCGGCGTGCCTGCACGGACTGCCAGGCGTCGTCCGGGGCGGGGTCGGTGAGCAGGGTGACGGCCCGGTCGAGCGTGTCGAGCCAGTGCTCCAGCGGGTGGGTGCCGTCGAGGTCGGCGAGCAGCCCGGTCAGCCGTGCCACCAGCTCCGCGAACCGGCCCGCGACGTCCACGTCGGTGGAGCCGACGTCGTCCAGCGGCAGCGCCGGGCCCACGAAGCGCGAGTCCTCCTCGGCCATCGCCACGCCCAGCAGCACCCGGTCCAGGGCGGCGTCCCAGGTCCCCTGGCGCACGCGCGGGTCGATGCCGAAGCGGGCCCGCCGCGTGCCGTCCTCGCCCCAGCGCACGCCCACCTCGACGGCCCAGGTGCGCCAGCGGTCGAGGTCGTCGTCGGACAGCCGGAAGCGGCGCCGCACGGGCTCCGTGGTGGCGAGGTCGAGGACCTCGGAGGCGGTGACGCGCCCGTCGGCCAGGCGCAGGAGCGTGGCGAGCACGCCGAGCACGGGGTTGACGACGCCCGGCCCGCGGTCGGCCAGGCTGACGCGCAGCCGCTGCCCCGGGTGCACCTGCGTGACGCCGTCGGGCGCCGCGCCGAACGTCGCCGTGACCAGCGGCGCGAACGACTCCACGTCGGGGCACATGACGATGACGTCGCGCGGCTCCAGCGTCGGGTCGGCGGCGAACAGCCCGGTGAGCACCTCGCGCAGCACCTCCACCTGGCGCGCGCGCCCGTGGCAGGCGTGCACCTGGACGCTGCGGTCCGCGGGGTCGACGGCGTGGGGCGCGGCATCGGGGTCGTCCGCGCGCAGCGCCCCCTGGAGCGCGCCGAGCAGCGTGGCGGGCGGGAGCGGCGCGGCGTGATGCGTGACGTGGAGCTCGGGGGTCTCGTCGCCGGGGGCGTCGAGCGTGCCCGACAGCCGCAGCTGCAGCTCGACGGAGTCGCGCGCGGTGGACGCGAGCAGCGCGTGCCGGGCAGCCGGCGGCACGTCGTCGCGACGCGGGCCGGTGACCGCGCCCCCGGCAGCGAGCTCCCCGACCGCGTCCCACAGCGCGGGGGAGGGGTGCGGCAGCCAGAGGTGCACGTCGCGGTGCAGGGCGAGCGCACGCAGCACGCGGCGCTGGTCCTCGGGCAGGCGGGTGGGGCCGAAGACGGAGATCCGGGCGGGGAGGTCGACGGCGCCCGGGTCCGCGCGCAGCGCGGCGACGGCCTCGGCGAGCACCTCCGCCGGGCCGGGCGCGTCCACACGCTCGCGCACGCGGCGCCACAACCGGGGCTGCCAGGCGAGGTCGTCGGGGACGGGCGCGCCCGCGCCGTCGTCGTCCGCGCCGTCGAGCCAGCGCGCGAGCAGGTCCGGGCGCTGCTGGGCGTACGCGGAGAACAGGTCGGCCACCCGCTGCGCCAGGGCGAGCCGGCGCGAGCGTCGGACGCCGTCACCGTCCTCCCCGACGTACCGGGCGAGCGGGGCCGCCCACGCCTCGTCCAGCGACGCGTCGACCGTCTCCAGCACGGGCCACACGAGGCGCGAGCGGCGCCACGGGTCGTCGTCGTGCTCGACGCCCGTCACCGCCGTCACGGCGGACGCCACCAGGCGCGACGGGGACGAGAAGTCCACGTTGGCGCACACCCCCGCGCCCGACGGGCCGTCCACCCCGAGCCGGTGCGAGAGCCGCTGCGCCAGCCACCGCTCGATGCCGCGCGTGGGCACGGCGACGACGTCGGGCGTGAACGGGTCGTCCGGCGGCGCGGCGAGCACGTCGGCGAGGGGAGAGACCAGCGCGTCGGAGCGCTCGGACCGGTGGACGTGCAGCACGTCGGCCAGGTTACGGGCCTGCGCCGACACGGGCAGTCGGTCATCCACAGGTATCGCGACGGACCAGATCTTCGTCTTCAGGGTCGAGGATGCCGAGGCCTCCTCCTGGCGCTCGGAGCTCGGCGTGGTCGCCCCCGACGGGGCCGCGGCCGCGCGGCGGCTCCCCTGACCGCCTCGGCGCCGGTCAGCGGCGTCGCCGACGGACGCGTCGACGGCGGCGACCGTCGTCGTCCGGCGCCTCGGTCTGACGCCGCTCGCGCGCCTGCGCGGCCCGCGCCGCACGACGCTCGGCCCATGCGGCGACCGTCGCGTCGACGTCGCGCGGCATGGTGACCAGCGGCGGCCCGGCCGGGGGCTGGTAGCGACCACGCAGGACCCGCTCGTTGAACTCCTCGACCTCCTGGCGCGCGTCGTCCTCGCTCCACAGCTCGTCGAGGCGCCCGTCCAGCGCGGCGTCGTCCTTGCGGAGCTGGATGGAGGGCGGCAGCACGACGAGCTTCTCGCGCCGCATGAAGGCCTTCAGCCACCAGTCCGGGTCGTGCAGGTCCCGCAGGTCGAGCGGCTTGCCGCTGCCGGGCAGGTCGTCGAACTCGCCGCGTTCGATCGCCTTCCGGACGTGCATCTCGGCGAGCAGCGCGATCGCCACCTCGTCGTCGATGGCGACCGCGTACGGGTTGAAGAACGGGGCCGGCGGGTGCTCGTCGCTCATCGTGTCTCCCGTCCCGTCTTGTTCCAAGTCAACTGTATTGTATCGAGCGCACGACACCCGGGGGAGGAGCAGGATGCCGAAGCAGGTGGACCACCAGGAACGGCGCGAGGCGATCGCCCACGCGCTGTGGCGCGTCGTCGACCAGCACGGCTGGTCCAGGGCCACCCTCCGCGAGGTCGCCCGCGAGGCGGGCGTCTCGCTGGGGCAGCTGCAGCACTACTTCGCGTCCCGCACGGCGATGCTGACCTTCGCGATGGAGTCCGCCGCCGAGCGCACCGCCGACCGGGTCGCGCGGGGGCTGGCCGCGCTCGACCAGCCCCCGCACCCGCGGGACGTGCTGCGCCTGGTGCTCGTCGAGATGCTGCCCCTGCACCCCGACGCGCGGGCGTCGAGCCGCATGAGCGCCGCGTACGTCCTGGAGGCCCTGCACGACCCGGCGCTGCGCCGGCAGGCGGGCCTCGGGCTCCGCGACGGCAGGGCCATGGTCGAGCGCCTCGTCCGCGATGCGGTCGCGCAGGGCCAGATCGCCCCGGACCGGGACCCGGGCATCGAGACCGATCTGGTCCTGGCGCTGACCGGGTTCTCCCCGCTGCTCGAGCTCGGCGTCGTCGAGCCCCGGGCCGCGCTGGCGGCGATCGACCAGCACCTCGACCGCCTCTTCGCGGGGGCCTGACCCGCACCACCCCCCCCGAAAGGCGCAACGCAGGTTCCGCCCTCCGCCCCAAGACCCGCCCACCCGGTCCCGGGGAGGCTCGGGGTACCGGCACAGGGCTCCGGACGACCGGGGCGCCGGGACGACGAGGGAGGGACGGATGACCACCATCCGGATCGAGGGGCTGCACAAGTCCTATCGCGGCTTCGAGGCCGTGCACGACGTGAGCTTCACGGCACAGCCGGGCCGAGTGCTGGGCCTGCTGGGCCCCAACGGCGCGGGCAAGAGCACGACGCTGCAGGTGCTGCTGGGCCTGGCACGGGCGAGCTCGGGCACGGCGACGTTCGACGGCCGCCGGTACGCCGAGCTGGAGCACCCGGCGCAGGAGGTCGGCGCGCTGCTCGACGCGGGCGGCCTGCACCCCGGACGCACGGGCCGCAACCACCTGCGGGTCCTGGCCACGGCGTCGCGGCTGCCCCCGGGCCGGGTCGACGAGGTGCTCGCCGCCGTCGGCATGACGCCGGCCGCCGACCGCCGCGTGCGCACCTACTCCCTGGGGATGCGGCAGCGCCTCGGCATCGCCGCCGCGCTGCTCGGCCGGCCCCGCGTGCTCGTCCTCGACGAGCCCGCCAACGGCCTCGACCCAGCCGGCATGCGCTGGCTGCGCGAGCTGCTGCGCGCGTTCGCCGAGGACGGCGGCACCGTGCTGCTGGCCAGCCACGTGCTCGGCGAGGTCGCGCAGGTCGCCGACGACCTGGTCGTCGTCGGCCAGGGCCGCGTCGTCGCCGCCGGGCCGCTGGCCGAGCTCGTCACCGACCGGAGCCTCGAGGACGTGTACCTCGACCTCACCGCCGCCACCGAAGGAGTGCGCTGATGTCCCTCGCCGTGTTCAGGGCCGAGCTGCTCAAGCTCCGCACCACCCGGACCCCGTGGGTCGTCGCGGCCGTCGCGGTCGCGGGCATGGTGCTCACCCAGGTCCTCACGCTCGTGCTGCCGCGCACCCTGCGCACCCTGGAGGCGCTGAGCGGGTCGGACGCGGGGTTCCACGTCGGGGCCCAGATGTCCCCGGCGGACACGAGCGAGCTCCTGTCCGGGCTCGCCTCCGCCACCGACCTCGGCACCGCCGCCGCCCAGCGCGGCCTGCTCGACCTCCTGGGCAACGGGCCGGCCGGGTCCGGCTCGAGCGGCGTCACCGCGCTGTGCCTGCTGCTGCTCGGGGCGCTCGCGGCCACGGCCGACTTCCGCACCGGCGGCATCGTGCCGACGGCCCTCGCGGTTCCGGACCGGCTGCGGGTCCTCGCCGGCAAGGCGGGCGCGACGGCGGTGGCGGCGCTCGCCATCGGCGTGGCGCTGGCGCTGGTGACGGCGGTCGGCCTGGTGCTGGCCGTCGCGACGACGCCGGGCGCGAGCCTGGCGATCGGCCCGGTGGAGGCGCTCGGCGTGTGGGCCCGCGGCCTGGCAGTCCTCGTCCTGCTCTCGTGGCTGGGGCTCGCCGTCGGTACCCTCGTGCGGGGGCAGGTCGCGGCGGTCGTCGTGGTCGTGGCGCTGGCCCTCGTGGAACCGATGGTGCAGGCCGCCGCGCTCGTCCTCACGGGCGGCGCGACGACGGCGACGTCGTGGCTGCCGATCACCCTCGGCTCCCTCGCGTCGGCGGGGCAGGGCGCGGCCCAGCTGTTCGGCGCGACCACCGACGCCGGGGCGGGCGTCGGGGTCGCGGCGGCGCTGGCGGGGCTGCTCGCCTGGGCGGCCGTGCTGCTGGTCACCGCCGGAGCGGTGTTCCGACGCCGTGACCTGGCGTGACGCATCACACCGCCTGACCTGGCGTGACCTGCACGGACACCTCCCCGCCCGGCGCACGGACGTCGTACCGTGTGCCGGGCGGCACGCGCCCCGCGACCGCACCCGACCGACCCCACGACACCGACGGAGGACCCGTGCTCGACGCGCTGCGACGGCGGCTCGACGCCCTGGGCGTCCGGACGGCCACGGGCCGGGACGCGCTGCTCGGAGGCGTCGTCGCGGTGCTGTCCGTCGCGCTGTTCCTCGCCGTGCTGCGGGTCGTGTCGTCGGGCCTCGGGGAGACGTTCGGGGCGTCCGCGTCGGTCGGCGCGATGAGCACCGGCGCGACGGTGGCGACGTGCGTCGTCCTGGTCGGGCAGTCGATGGCGCTGACGCTGCGCCGCCGGTGGCCCGTGCTCTGCCTGGCGCTGACGCTGCTGGGCCAGCTCGTGCTGGTGCCGCTGCTGCCGCCGTTCGTGAGCTTCCAGGGGCCCGCGGCCCTGGTGGCGGCCTATTCGGCGGGTGTCTACGCCCCGCGCCGCCCGGCCCTGGGCGCGGCGGCGGGCACCGCCGTCGCGCAGGTGCTGCTCGGGTTCGTGCTCGGCGGCCCCGCGACGGCCGCCGAGCTGGGCGTCCCCGTGGGCACGCAGCTGTGGGGCGGCCTCGTGTCCGCGCTGGTCACGTACGTGGGCGCCGCCCTCGTCGGGGCGTACGTCGGCACGCGGCGGGAGCTGCTGGCGGAGCTGCGGGCGCGCGTGGCGCAGGCCGAGCGCGAGCGCGAGGCGCTCGCGGCGCAGGCGGTCCTCGCCGAGCGCGGCCGCATGGCCCGCGAGCTGCACGACGTCGCGGCGCACCACCTGTCGGGCATCGTCGTGCAGGCCGCCGCCGCGGAACGGCTCGTCGACGGCGACCCGGAACGGGCGCGGGAGTCGCTGCGCTGGATCCGCGCGCAGGGCCGCGAGACGCTCGAGAACCTGCGCCTCGTCGTCGGCATCCTGCGCGACACCGGGGACCGTGGCGAGGACGCGCCGTCGGCCCCGCAGCCCACGCTGGCCGACGTGCCCTCCCTGCTCGACCTCGCCCGCAGCACGGGCACGCGCGTCCAGGAGACGCGCCGCGGCGAGCCCTTCGAGCTGCCGCCGACGGCGCAGCTCACCGTGTACCGGGTGCTGCAGGAGTCGCTCGCCAACGCCCGCCGCCACGCGCCGGGCAGCGCCGTCGACGTCGAGACGGCCTACGACGAGGACGCGATGGAGCTCACCGTGCGCAACGGCCGCGGCGACCCCTCGTCGGCGGCGACGCAGGTCGACGACGAGGTCCCCGGGCACGGCGTCATCGGCATGACGGAGCGCGCGGAGCTCGTGGGCGGCCGGCTCTCGGCGCGGCGTACCTCCGGGGGCGGCTGGCAGGTGCGGCTCACCGTGCCGCGCCCGGAGGGCGCGACGACGGGGGCCCCTCGGGCCGGTCAGGGTGCCCGGTGACGCGCGTCGTGCTGGTCGACGACCAGGCCGTGGTGCGCGCCGGGTTCACCGTCATCCTCGAGAGCGAGGGCCTGGAGGTGGTGGGCGAGGCGTCGAACGGCGCGGACGCCGTGCGCGTGGCCCGCCGCGAGCGGCCGGACGTCGTGTGCATGGACGTCCGGATGCCCGGCGGCGACGGCATCACCGCGACCCGCGAGCTCGCGGGCCCGGGCGTCGCCGACCCCGTGCCGGTGCTCGTGGTCAGCACCTTCGACCTCGACGACTACGTGTTCGGCGCCCTCGAGGCCGGCGCGTCCGGCTTCCTCCTCAAGGACGCCGAGCCCGACGTGCTCGTCGACGCCGTGCGCCGCGTCGCGGCCGGGGACGGCCTCGTGGACCAGACGCTCACCCGCCGCGTCATCGACGAGTTCGCGCGCCGCCGCGGCCCCGTCGCGCCGGACGAGGCGGCCGCGGGCCTGCTCACCGGGCGCGAGCGGGAGATCGTCGCGCTGCTGTGCCGCGGGTCGTCCAACGCGGAGATCGCGGCGGCCCTGTTCCTGGAGCCCAGCACCGTGAAGTCGCACCTGAGCCGGATCATGACCAAGACGGGAGCCCGCGACCGCGTGCAGCTCGTCGTGTGGGCGTACGACTCCGGCCTCGTCGTGCCGGGGGCGTGACGTCCCGGGTCAGCCGTTCCCGGCGTCCGTGATGCGCCACCCGTCGGCGTCGCGGGTGAGGAAGTAGGTCCACCAGTACCCGCCCTCGGGGATCGAGCCGTCGTCGGCGAAGAAACGCCAGTCGACGTCGAACCCCGCGTTCACGGCGCCCGTGCCGACGGTCTCGAGATCGGTGATCTCCAGGCTCGCGGCGTCGTGGCACATGGTCTCGGTGGTCGTCGCGAACGGGAGAGCCGTGAGCTCCTGCGCGGTGGCGCAGTCGTGCGCGTCCACGGCGGTCAGGTAGGCCCGCACGACGTCCTCGGCGGTGGCCTCGGGCGGCGGCACCGCGACGTCCGCGGTCCGGGGCAGCGGGAAGACCTGCGCCATGCCCGTCACGACCACCGCGGCGACGACGGCGAGCGTCACCCATCAGCCCGCGCGCGGCCGTCGGCGCGGTGGGGTCCGGACCGTCTCCGTCGACATGACCGGAACATAGCGCCGCGGCCGACCTCAGGACACTCAGGACACTCAGGACACCGCGGCACGCCCCTCCGACGACCCGTGCATCGAGAAGTCGAGCCGCTCGGGCAGGGGCGCGCCGCCGGCCGCGCGCTCCCAGAGCGCGGCGACGAGCGACTCGCCCTCGCGCAGGTTGGCGGGGACGACGTCGCCGGTCTCGAGGACGTGGCGGGCGGAGGCGCGGTCGTCCAGTCCGAGCAGCGCCTCGACCTCCGCGAGCCTGAACCGGGCGCGCTCGGACGCGGTGGCCTGCGCGGGCGGCTCCGCCGACGCGGCGCTCGCGAGCTGGAGCGCGCGGTCGTGCCGCCCGGAGTCGAGCAGGCGGCGCAGGGCTTCCAGCACGAGGGCGGGACGCTCGACGGAGCCCGGGCCGGCGAGGGCGAGGGCGGCGTCGAGCTCCCGGACCGCGGCGTCGGTGTCGCCCCGCCGCAGCGCGACGTGCGCGAGGGCGCGGTGCGCGGCGGCGCTCGGCGCGGCGTCCAGCGACGCGCGCAGGTGGCGTCCGGCCGTGTCCGGGTCCCCGTCGACGAGCTCGAGGACACCCAGGTGGTAGAGCGCGAACGCGTCGCCGTCGTGGGCTGCGTCCGCCAGCAGGTCGGCCCAGTGACCGCCCCGCACGTGCGCGCGGGCGTCGACGTCGGCCGGGGCGGTGCCGTCGGTCACGAGGCCCTGCCAGGGGCGGTGCGGGCCGTCGGCGACGTCGGGGAACGGCGTCGCCGTCTCGTCGACCCAGCCCGCGGGGCCGCGGAGCAGCGCCTCCACGTGCCCCCAGCCGGAGCCGACGGCGACGGTCTCGCCGGGCGCCTGGCGGGCGACCCGCGCCAGCTCGGCGTCGAGCGCCGCGAGGTCCGCGGCGGGCACGCGGGCCGACGCCGCGGCGCCGGCCCGGGCGAGCCCGTCCTCGGGGCCGGTGGTCGCCGGCACCGGGCCCAGGTCGACCCGCCCGAGCACCTCGGTCCAGGACCACTCCTCGCGCGCGCCCAGCTCGAGGTACTCGAACTGGGTGGTGGCGAGGCCCGCCTGGATCTCGGCGTACCGGCCGCCCTCGGGGGAGAGCCATTCCTGCCAGTGCCGCGACCCGCGGCCGGAGCCCCAGCAGAACAGCTTGCAGGCCGACAGCCGCGGGGTGCTGGCGTGCAGCAGCCCGGTACCCGCCGGGTCCACGGCCAGCGCCCACGGCACGTCGACGCCCCGGCAGTCGACGAAGTAGTCCGCCGCGTCGGCGTGACGGCCCGGCCGGGTGATGTCCACGTCGCCGCGCCACGGCGCCGTGATCCCCGTGAGCCCGGTGGTGTAGTCGGAGAGGTACACGTCGCGCGCCGCCGCGAAGACACGCGTGTCGTCCTCCTCGGGCACCGCGATGTTGGTCCACCAGTACATCGGCACCGGCACGTCGCCGGGGTTGGTCACGCGCACGTGCACCGCCAGCATCGTCGCGTCGTGGCCCAGGTGGACGTCGATCTGCACGACGGCGCCGCGCACCCGCTCGTACTCCCACATCCGCAGGCCGGGCGCGCCGTCCGGACCGGCCACCACGGCCGCGTGCAGCGGGGAGCACGTCGTGGGGGAGTGCCCGCGCGTGCCGACGTTGAACTCGACCCCGCCGGCGAACCACGCGTCGCGCAGGGCCAGGTTCGCGGGCTGCAGCACCCGGTTCGCGTACACGAGGTCGGCGCCGGTGGGGACGTCGACGAGCGACCAGATCCGGCCCCCGAGCCCCGGCACGACCGTCGCCCGCAGATGCGCGTTCTCCAGCACGACGACGTCGAGGCGGCCGGGCGTGCGGTCGCGGCCGTAGTCCGACTGCGGGTGGTACGGGAACACCCACGGCGGGGCCGCCGCCTCCACCCGGTCGGCGATGTCGGCGGGGACCGTGGTGCGGTCCGGGGGCTGGTGGGGCACCTTCTCCGGCTCGAGCGGGGGGAACGGGCCCTCCGCGCCGACCGCCGCCACCGGCAGCTCCATCGTCTCGTGCCGCAGGGTCGTGCTCATCGGCGTCCTCCCGGGATGCTGCGGCCCCGCGTCGCCGTCGAGCGCGTCCGCCGCGGCACGAGCATGCCACGGGTCAGCGGCGCGCGTCCTCGAGCAGCGCGACGGCGGTGTCCAGGCAGTGCAGGGCGCTGGGCGGGTCGACCCGCACGAGGGTGAACGCGCTGATCACGAGGGCCGTGCACACGTCGGCCAGCCGCCCGGCCTCGCTCGCCGAGGCGTCGGGGAGGGCGGCCGCGACCCCGCGGGCGAGGGCGTCGTGCAGCTCGGCGCGGTAGTCGGCGACGGTCTGGCGGACGGCGTCGTCGCGGGCGATCGGCGAGCTCGACGTGTTGACGAGCAGGCAGCCCGAGGTGCCCTGGACCTCGTCGGCGCGGGCGAGCGCCGCGCGCAGGCCCGTGAGGTAGGTGACGAGCGCCCCCGGGGCCACGTCGTCGGCGACGAGCGGGCCGAGGCGGGGCCGCACGATCTCGTCGAGGTAGCTCTGCACGGCGGCGTCGAAGAGCCCGCGCTTGGAGCCGAAGGCGTGGTAGATGCTCGACCGGTTCAGGCCGGTGGCCCGCTCGAGGGCGGGGACGGACGCCTCCGCGTAGCCCTCGCGCCAGAAGACCTCGCGGGCGGCGCGGACCACGTGCCCGGTCTCGAACCCCTGCGCCCTGCCCATCGTGCCTCCCGGTTTGTGGAACGGTCGGTCCAACTCTATGTTGTGAACCGTACGTTCCATAAACGACCGGGCGCCGAGGCGCCGGCAGGCATGCAGGGAGCAACCGATGGTCGCCACGGGACTGGTCCTGGCGGGAGTCGCCGCCGCGCTCCACGTCTACATCTTCTGGCTCGAGTCGCTCGCGTGGACCACGCCCCGGGCGCGGGCCACCTTCGGCACCACCGAGCAGGAGGCCGTCGCGACCCGCGAGCTGGCCTTCAACCAGGGCTTCTACAACCTGTTCCTCGCCGTCGTGACCGCGATCGGCGTCGTGCTCGTCGCCGCCGGGACCACGGGGGCCGGCGCGGCCCTCGTCCTCGCCGGCACGGGGAGCATGCTCGCCGCGGCCCTCGTCCTGTTCCTGTCCTCGCCCGGCAAGCGCGGCGCGGCCGTCAAGCAGGGCGCCGTGCCGCTGCTCGCCGTCGTCGTCCTCGTCGTCGGCCTCGCGCTCTGACCGGCGCGCAGCCCGTCACCACCCGTACCGGAAGAAGGCTCCACCCCGCATGTCCTCGATCGTCTCCACCCAGGTCCAGCTCGCCGCCCGCCCCACCGGGTGGCCCACGCCGGACGACTTCCGCACCGTCCAGGTCACGTACGGCGACCTGGAGCCCGGCCAGGTCCGCGTGGCCAACGAGTTCGTCTCCGTCGACCCGTACATGCGCGGGCGCATGAACGACGTGAAGAGCTACACCCCGCCGTTCGCGCTCGGGGAGACCATGACGGGCGGCGCGATCGGCCGCGTCGTCGGGTCCGCGTCGGACGACGTCCCGGTCGGCGCGGTGGTGCTGCACCAGCACGGCTGGCGCGACGTCGTCCAGGAGGACGCGCGCGGCTTCCGCGTCGTGCCGGAGCTGCCGGGCGTGCCGCTGTCGCTGCACCTGGGCATCCTCGGCATGACGGGCCTCACCGGGTACGTCGGGCTCACCGCGATCGCGGGCATGAAGCCGGGCGACACCGTCTTCGTCTCGGGCGCCGCGGGCGCCGTCGGCACCGCCGCGGGCCAGATCGCGCGGCTGCTGGGCGCGGGCCGGGTCGTCGGCTCGGCCGGGTCGCCCGAGAAGGTCGAGCTGCTCACGTCGAAGTACGGCTACGACGCGGCACTGAACTACAAGGACGCTCCCGTGCGGGAGCAGCTCCCCGGCCTCGTGCCCGACGGTGTCGACGTCTTCTTCGACAACGTCGGCGGCGACCACCTCACCGCGGCCCTCGACGTGATGAACGACGGCGGCCGCGTGGCGCTGTGCGGCGCCATCGCCGGCTACAACACCACGGACCGGCTGCCCGGTCCGGACAACATGGCGAACCTCATCACCCGCGGGCTCATGCTCAAGGGCTTCACGCTCGCGGGCTACCTGGACCACGCGCCCGCGTTCGGCGAGCTCATGACCGGCTGGTTCGCGGACGGCAAGATCGCCTACGACGAGACCGTCGTCGACGGCATCGAGAACGCCCCGCAGGCGTTCGTCGACATGATGCGCGGCGCCAACACCGGGAAGATGGTCGTCCGCACGGCGCGCTGAGCGCCGTCAGCCGCGCTCGACCGCTCGCGCGACGAACACCCACTCCAGGCCGGGCCGGTCGGGGGCGTCGCGGACCTGCTCGACGACGAAGCCCGCGTCGTCCAGAGACGCCGTGAGCTCGTCGTGCCCCCGGAAGCGCAGCGTGGAGTCGGACTGCAGCACGCGGCCGTCGGGCAGCACGAACGTGCCGCGGAAGGTCACGAGCGGCAGGGACACCTCGAGGAGGTCGGTCCAGCTCTCGACGACGCCGAACCCGGGCACGTCGGTGCGGGCGTGCGTGTGCTCGCGCGTCCAGCGCTCCCAGTACCGCCGGGCCGGGTCGCGGGTCTCGAAGACCAGGCGCCCGCCCGGCGCCAGCGCGGCGCGGACGCCCCGCAGGGTCGCCGCCCAGTCGTCGTCGGTGACGAACACCTGCGCCACGTTCGCCGTCATGGTGGCGAGGTCCACCTCCAGCGGCGGCAGGGTGGTGGCGTCGCCGTGCAGCCAGCGCACGCGGTCGGCGCCGGGCTTGCCCCGCGCGACGTCCAGCGACGCGCGCGCCGGGTCCACGCCCACGACGTCGACCCCCTCCGCCGCGAGCAGGACCCCGAACGTGCCGGTGCCGCAGCCGACGTCGAGCACCCGGCGCGCGCCCAGCTCGCGGGCGAGGGCCAGGTACGCGTCGAGGTCGCTGCGGTCCGGGTCGAGCGGGTCGTACAGCCGGGCCAGCGTGGGGTCGTCGAAGATCGCGTCGGGCACGGTCCGACGGTAGGCACCGCCCGTGCGGCGGGCCAGCGAATTCCGCGGGCGGCCAGGTTCAGCGCAGCCGGGTGTGCGTCATGACCCAGTTGACGGGCGCCCAGCTGTCGCCGCCGTCGAACGAGAAGTCCTGCTCCCACCGGGGGTGCTCGGAGGCCGTGTCGAGCCAGTGGAAGCGCGCGAGCAGCGTCCGGCCGTCGTGCTCGAACGGGCCGACGAAGGTGCCGGTGCCGTCCGTGAACCGCCCCTCGACCGGCGGGTCCAGCTCGCCCGGGTTGCCGGTCGACGCCCACCAGATCCGCCACAGGTCCCGCGCCGGGTCGTAGAGGCGCAGGCTGTGCCCGCTGAACCGCGTCCCGTCCGGAAGGGTGCCCGTCGTGTCGTCGGCGTTCCCGAGACCGTCGAGGATGTGGCCGACCGTGGCCTCGGTCTCGAACTCGGTCCAGGTGTCCGAGGGGCCCGCCGGGTTCAGGGAGTCCCCCCGACGGCGATGACGCACCCGCCACGAGCCGACGAGGAAGTCGAAGTCGTGCATCGAGCCCATGGGTCCTCCAGGTCGTCCGAGGGGCAGGGGCCCGATCCTGGCAGGCGCCTCCGACAGGGCGACGTCAGGCGCGCAGCGCCTGCTCGACGTCCTCGAGGATGTCCCGCGGGTCCTCCAGCCCGATCGACAGCCGCACCGTCGTCTCGGCGATGCCGACCTTGGCGCGGCCCTCGGGGCCGAGCTTGCGGTGCGTCGTCGTGGCGGGGTGGGTGACGATCGACTTCGCGTCGCCGAGGTTGTTCGAGATGTCGACGATCTGCAGCGCGTCGAGGAAGGCGAACGTGCGCTCCTTCGCGGCCTCGGGGTCGGTGCCCTCGGGCACCGCGAGGTCGAACGTCACGACGGTGCCGCCGCCGGACTGCTGCGACAGCGCCAGCTCGTGCTGCGGGTGCGACGGCAGGTACGGGTAGCGCACGGCGGCGATCCCGTCGAGGCCCTCCAGCGCGGTCGCGATCTGGAGCGCGGCGGCGTTCTGCGCGCGGACGCGCAGGTCGAGCGTCTCGAGGCCCTTGGCGAGCACCCAGGCGTTGAAGGGGCTGAGCGACGGCCCGGTGTTGCGGATGAACGTCTGGACGGGGCCCTCGAGGAACTCCTTCGGGCCCAGGATGGCGCCGCCCAGCACCCGGCCCTGGCCGTCGATGTGCTTGGTGGCGGAGTAGACGACGATGTCGGCGCCGAGCGTCAGCGGCTGCTGCAGGACCGGGGTGGCGAACACGTTGTCCACCACCACCTGCGCGCCGGCGGCGTGCGCCAGCTCGGCCACGCGCCGCACGTCCACCAGGTCCTGCATCGGGTTGGACGGGGACTCGAAGAAGACGACGTCGGCGGGGGTCGCCAGCGCCTCCTCCCACTGCGACAGCACGTGGCCGTCCACGTAGTCGACCCGCACGCCCCACTTGGCGAGGATCTCCTCGTAGATGACGTTCGTGGAGCCGAACAGCGCCCGCGCCGAGACGATGCGGGAACCGCTGGAGACGAGCGCGGCGAGCGTCGTGAAGACCGCCGACATGCCGGACGCCGTCGCGTAGCAGGCCTCCGCGCCCTCGAGCAGCCGCAGCCGCTCCTCGAACGTGTGCACGGTCGGGTTGCCGTACCGGGAGTACACGAACCGCGACAGGTCGCCGCGGAACGACGCCTCGGCGTCGGCCGCCGTGTCGTAGGTGTAGCCCTGCGTGAGGAACAGCGCCTCGGACGTCTCCTGGTACTCCGAGCGCCGGTGACCCCCGCGGACGGCGAGCGTCGCCGGGCGGGCGGTGGCGGGCAGGGGCCCGCGGCCCGAGCCGCCGTGGACGACGTCGTCGGCTGCCGGGCCGGTGGGGATGTCCCGGTTCCCGGCGCTCACGCGCGGGCCTCCGCCGCGTCGTCGGTGTCGTCGGCGTAGGTGCCCCAGGGCAGCCCGCGCACCTTCCAGCCCTCGCGGTCGCGGACGCCGTCGAAGCCGGGCCCGCCCTCGAAGCCCTCGAGGATGTTGTACGCCGGCCCGAGCCCGGCGGACGTCGCGAGGCGTGCGGCGCCGATCGAGCGCTGGCCGGAGCGGCACAGGAAGACGACCGGGGCGTCGGCGGTCACGCCGGCGCCGGCCAGGTCGGCGAGGAAGCCGGCGTTGGGGCGCCCGCCCGCCTGGACCCACTCGACGAAGACGGGGCGCTTGCCCGCGGCGGACGTGTCGGGCACGCCGATCGCGCGCCACTCGCCCTCGGTGCGCACGTCGACGAGGACGGCGGCGGGGTCGGTGGCGAGCAGGTCCCACGCCTGCTGCGGTGTGAGGTCGCCGGCGTAGCCGTCGGCGGGGCGGGGGTCGATCTGGGGCGTCATCGCGTTCCTCCCATCGGTCGTGGCGGTAGCACCCTCGTCCGGACCGTCCGCCGCCACGAGGACGACGACCGGCCCGCGGGTTGCTGCGGCGTCGACGTGCCACGTCACTCGGCCGCTCGGGATGGTCGTGGCGATCGTACGACAGCCGTCCGCGTGGTGGTCGTGCGTCTCGCGAAGCGAACGGCCGTGCGCCGGAGGGCGGGCGCCCGCACGGGGTGCCCGCCCTCCCGGGGGGTGCGGCCGACGGGCCGCGGTCGTCAGCCGCCGTAGCGGAGCTCGACGCGCCGGTTCTGCGCGCGGGCGTCGGCCACGGCCTGGGCGTCGCCGGTCTCGGGCGCCTCGAGCCGGGACTCGCCGTACCCGTGGACCTCGAGCCTCAGGTCGCCGCGCGCGGCCCTGACCGCGCCGGCCACGGCCTTCGCCCGCCGCTCCGACAGCTTCTGGTTGAACGCGTCAGAGTCGACGGAGTCGGTGTGGCCGTCGACCGAGACGGTGGCGCCCTCGGGCACGTCCTGGACGAGGTCCGCGACCTTCGCCCTCGCCGCCTTCGACAGCGCGGACTCGCTGGGGTCGAACAGGATGTCCGACGACAGCGTCACGACGGTCTCGGCGCCGTCCGTCGTCGTGTCGTCGACGGAGAGGACGGAGCCCTCGGTCACGTACTCGGTGACCGACCGGACCATGTTCTCCTGCGACGGGTCGCCGAGGTCGAGCGCGCCGATGGCGGGCCAGGCGTAGCCGCCCGCCGGGTCGTCGTCGGCGGCGACGGCGGCCGGTGCGGCGGCGCCCAGGCCCGTCAGGACGGCCGCGGCCGCGGCGAGCGCGCGCCAGGGGTGTCGGGTGCGCAGGTGGGGTCGCATCGGCTCAGTCCTCGAAGGTCAGCGGGACGTCCTCGAACACCGGCATCGAGTCGGCGAGCTTGACGTCGACGGCGGTGATGTCGTCCTCGGGCGCCGCGAAGAACGCCTGGTAGCCGACGGACCGGCCGGGCAGAGCCGTCGTGAAGACGGGGTCGGACCGGTACCACCGGCCGCCCCCGTCGGCCTCGAGCACGCTGTACTCCTTGAGGTTCTCGCGGTCGATGAGGGTGAGGGCGGGGGCCTCCCCGGTGGCGTCGTAGAACGACGCGGGCTGGCCGCCGTCGTCGAACTCAGGGGTCATGACGAGCCGCAGCTCCGTCGTGCGCCCGGAGACCACGACGGACTCGACGCCGATGCGGACCTTCTTGTCCTCGGTCCCCGGGACGGTGAAGGTGGCGTCCGCGATCACGTCGTCCGGGTCGGGGAAGTCGACGCCGGGTCGGCCCGAGCCCCCGCCCGATCCCTCGCCCGATCCCGTGGTCGAGTCGTTCGAGGCCGGGTCCGCGTCGTCCTCCCCGTCCGCGGCGGGCGACGTCGTCGCGTCCGTGACCTGGGCGGTGGCGCCGGCGTCGTCGAACCCGGCGGCGTCGCCCGGGGAGCAGGCGGCGAGGGCGAGCAGGCTCACGACGGCCAGGGGGGCCAGTCGCAGGGGGGAGATTCGCATGATCTGTCCTGTCGGTGAGGTCGTTCGGGACGTGCCTGTCAGGGAGTGCCGGCCGCCGGGCCGGATACATGCCGCGGCGTGCGCGGGGCGGGAGCCGCTCAGTCGTCGTCCTCGCCGAAGTGCGCGACGTGGGCGTGCTGGTGGTGGGCGACGTACAGCCGCAGCTCGACGTCGCGGCCGTCGGCCATCGTGCCGAGGACGCGGTCGATGCGGTCGGACTCGCGGTCGGCGGCGTCGACGACGACGACGCCGGCATGCTCCTTCGTGTCGGCGCCCGACCAGGTGTCGCGCTCGGCGAGCGCACGCTCCGCGCCGGCGACGCCCGCGGCGAGGTCGGTGCCGGTGAGCTTCTCCACCTGCGTGCGGTCGAGGGTGATGACGGTCTTGTAGCCGTCGGAGTAGCGCACCGTGTACGCCGACGCGTCCTTCGCCGACGCCTTCACCGACGCCTTCGCCGACGCCTTCGCCGACGCCTTCGCCGACGCCTTCGCCGACGCCTTCGCCGACGCCTTCGGCTCGGCCTTCGAACCCGTCCTGACCTGCGCCTGCGCGCCTGTTGCCGGGGCCCCCGCGTCGTCGAACCCGGCGTCCGGGCCCGGGGCCGCGCAGGCACCCAGGGCGAGCAGGCCGGCGAGGGCGATCGGCGTGAGTCGGCGGGGAAGGTGTCGCATGGTGTCTCCTGTCGATGGGGTCAGCGGGATCGCTGCTGACACCCGTGAGTCGGAGGCGACGGACGAAAGGTTGCACGCGGACCCGGATCGGTTCCTGCCGGCCTCGCCGTCGGGGCCCCGGAGGGTCACGACCCGGCGGCGACCTCGAGGCGGTGGACGGCGGTGATCGGCGTCCCGTCGGGGGCGCGGGCGTCCAGCACGACCTCCGCGGAGCCGGCCCGGTTGGCGGTGAGCTCCACGGTCTCCTCGTCCGTCGCGTAGGCGCCGTTGGGGAGCGTCCAGACCCAGTGCGCGGCGCCGTCGACGTCCGCCGTGAGCGTCACCGGCGTCCCGACGGTCGCCGTCGCCGGACCGGAGATCGACACGCTGGCCCCGCCCGAGGCCGACGACGGGTGGTCGTCCAGCCAGAGCGTGCCGCCGACGCCGGCGCCGAGACCGAGCGCGGCACCCGCCACGGCGGCGACGACGGCGCGCGCGGGGCGGCGGCGCCCACGTCCCGCGGGCGTGCCCGTGCCCGTGCCGTGCGCCGGGTCGAGGGCGCGCTCGACGTCGGCCAGCCAGGCGGCCGCGTCGGGGTGCCGCCTGGCGGGGGAGCCGGCGAGGCTGCGGCCCAGCGCGGTCGTGAGGGCGCGGGGCGGCGAGGCGCCCTCGGTGAGCCAGGTGACCAGGGCGGACATCGCCCACAGGTCGGCGCGCGTGTCGACGGTGCCGGGGCCGTCCTGCTCGGGTGGCCGGAAGCCCTCCGTCCCGCCCGCGACGGTCAGCCCGGAGCTGAGCGCCAGGTCCTTGCACATGCCGAGGTCGGCCACGACGAGCCGCTCGTCGGCCCGCACGACGGACGAGGCGGCGCCGTCGCCGGCGCCGTCCGGGCTGGTGCGCAGCAGCACGTTGCCGGGGCTGAGGTCGCGGTGCACGAGCTGCGCGGCGTGCACGGCCTCGACCGCCGCGGCGAGCCCGCGGGCGACGGCGAGCACGTCGGCCGGCGTCGCGGTCCACCCGTCGGCGCGCAGCGCGCCGACGCGCTGCGCCAGCGTGCCGCGGTCCGCGTGCTCCAGCACCAGGTACGGCTGCTGGCGGTCGCTCTCGCCGATGTCGTGCACGGCCACCACGTGCGGGCTCGCCACCCGGCGCAGCGCGCGGCCCTCGGCGATGAACCGCTCGCGGATCTCCGGGTTCAGGCTGTGGTTCTCCGCGAGGACCTTGACCACGACGACGTCGTCGAGCCGTTCGTCGACGGCGCGGTGCACGGTGGCGAACGACCCTGCGCCGATCACCTCGCCCACCCGGTACCGGCCGAGGAGCCGCTCGTTCGCGCCGGTCCCGGCCATCAGGGCACGCCCCCGAGCGCCGCCGCCACGAGGGCGCGGCCCCGGGAGATCTGGGACTTCACCGTGCCGACGCTGCGCCCGAGGCGCTCGGCGACGTCGGCGTACGGCAGGCCCTCGATGTCCCGCAGCGTGACGGGCTCGCGGTAGAGCTCGGGCAGCGCGGCGAGCGCGTCGCGCACCGTGGCGCGGGTCGCGAGCAGGGAGCTCATCCGCTCGGACGGGCCGACGTCGTCGTCGGGCAGCGTCGTGGTGGCCCGCTGCCGGCGCAGGTGGTCCACCACCCGGTGGCGGACGATGCCGTGCACCCACGTCGTGACCCGCGACCCGCCCGCGAACGACCGGACCGACGTGGCCACGGAGATGAGCACGTCCTGGCCGACGTCGTCGACGGCCGCCTCGTCGAGCAGCGAGCTGCGCACGAACCGCTGCACGACGCCGGACTCGTCCAGCTGCTCCACCAGCAGCTCCGTGGCGAGCGCGGAGCCGCCGGCGGCGCGGTGCGCGAGCAGGTCGAGCACGTCGGCCGCCTCGTCGCCGGCCGCGGCGCGGGCCGCGTGCCGGGCGCCCTGGGCGTCGCCGGCGTCGAGCGCGTGGGCCACCTCTCCGACGAGGTCCCCCGGGGGCGCGCCTGGGGGCGGGGTGGTCCGGCTGGGCATGCCGTCAGCCTCTCACGCGACCGCATCGTGAGAACTCCGGGGGCCCCGCTTGACGGGGTCGTGGTGCCCCCGCACGATGGTCCGCAGGTCATGAGTGCCAGCGCGAAGCCCCGGCTCGCTGGCCGGCAACCCTCCTCTCGCGGCGGGGTGCCCCGGGTGACGACCTGGCCCCCGCGCCGTCCGGCGCGCGGGCAAGCGCGGGGAGCCACCTCCCCGGCACGACCGAGGAGGACCACGCATGACCACTCTCGCCACCGCGCCCGCCGTCCTGCCGGACGCCGCGCCCACCGCCCCGCCCGTGCACGACGTCGCGCCCGTCCTGCCCGTCGTCGGCGCGGACACGCTCGTCCCGCTCGTGGACGGCCGCCGGGTGCCGTACGCCAACCTCGACGTCGCGGCGTCGGCCCCCGCGCTGCAGGCCGTCGCCGACCGCGTCGCGCGCGTCCTGCCGCTGTACGCCAGCGTGCACCGCGGCGCCGGCTACCTGTCGCAGGTCTCGACGGCGCTCTACGAGACCGCCCGCCGCACGATCGGCGCGTTCGTCGGCGCCCGCGAGGACGACCTGACGATCGTCACCCGCAACACCACCGACTCGCTCAACCTGCTCGCGGGCTGCGTGCCCGCCGACCCGGTGACGGGCGAGCCGGGTCGCGTCCTCGTGCTCGACATCGAGCACCACGCCAACCTGCTGCCCTGGCAGCGCGTCACCGACGCCACGGTCGTGACCGGCGGGCCGTCCGTGTCGGCCACGCTGGCGGAGATCGAGGAGGAGCTGGCCGCGGGGGTCGCCACCGGCCGCCCCTACGCCCTCCTCGCGCTCACCGGCGCCTCCAACGTGACGGGCGAGGCGCTGCCGGTGGCCGACGTGGTCGCCGCGGCCCACGGCGCGGGCGCGCGGGTCGTGCTCGACGGCGCGCAGCTCGTGCCGCACCGCCGCTTCTCCCTCGCGGGCACCGGCGTCGACTACGTCGCCTTCTCCGGGCACAAGACGTACGCCCCGTTCGGCGCGGGCGCCCTGGTCGGGCGGCGCGACTGGCTCGACGCCGGCACTCCCTACCTCGCGGGCGGCGGCGCCGTGCGCCGCGTGCGCACCACGAGCACCGACTGGCACGAGGGCCCCGCCCGGCACGAGGCCGGCTCGCCCAACGTCATCGGCGCGGTGGCGCTCGCGGCCGCGTGCGACGAGCTCGCCGCGCTGGACGCGCGCTCCGCCGTCGAGCACGAGGACGCCCTGCGCCACCGGCTCGTGGAGGGGCTGGGCGCCCTCGACCGCGTCGAGGTCGTGCACGTGTGGGACGACGCCGTCGACCCGGTGGGCGTCGTGACGTTCACCGTCACCGGCTACGACCCGGGCCTTGTCGCCGCGTACCTGTCGGCCGAGCACGGCATCGGCGTGCGCGACGGCCGGTTCTGCGCGCACCCGCTGCTCGGGCGGCTCGGCTTCGACGCCGGCGCCGTGCGCGCGTCGGTGGGCCTGGGGACCGCGGGCGAGGAGGTCGAGCGGCTCGTCGCCGCCGTCGGCGCGCTCGTCACCGCGGGGCCGCAGGCGCAGTACGACGTGGTGGACGGCCTGTGGGTCGTGGTCGACGACCCGCGCCCCGTGCCCGACGGCTCCGGCCTCGAGGGGCTGCTCGCCACCGCCGCGCTCGGCGCGGACGAGGCCTTCGGCTGCCTGCCCGACGACCTCTGACGGTCCGGGGCGCGCCGAGGGCCCGGGAACGACGACGGGGTGCCACCGTGCTGGTGGCACCCCGTCGTCCGCAGTCGGTCAGCCCTTGAACGCGTCCTTCGCGTCGTCCCCCGCCTGCTTGAGGTTCGCGCTGGCCTGCTGGGCCTTGCCCTCGGCCTCTTTCTTCTCGTCGTCGGTGAGCTTGCCCGCTGCTTCCTTGACCTTGCCCTCGGCCTCCTCGGCGAGGTGCTTGGCCTTGTCACCCAGTCCCATCGGGGCTCCTTCCGTCGGACGAACAACCTCAGGAACCGAACGTAGGCGGCCGTCCGCACGCTCGCACCCGGGCGTCTCAGCCCGTGGGCCGCGGCGTCAGGCGGCGACCGCGAACGCCACGCAGAGCGCGGCGACGGTGAGGTCGAGCCCGATGCACCACACGGCGAGGGAGCGGTGCACGACGACGTCGCGGCGGTAGTGCACCAGGTCCCACGCGACGTGCGCGGCGAGGGCCACGGCCGCGACGACGAGCCCGACGCGCGGCGGCATCGCCACCGCGGCGATCGCGACCCCGTAGTACGCGGCCATCGCGACGGCCTGCGCGAGGGTGGTCGGGCGGCGGCGGGCGAGCCCGTAGACCAGGAAGGCCAGGCCGACGACCCCGAACGACGCCCAGCGCGGCACGCCGGCGTACTCGAGGAACGGCAGGACGCTGGCCACCGGGACCATCGCCCAGCCCACCCAGCGGCGGCCGGTGGCGGCGGCCGCGAGGTAGCAGACCGCGGCGACGCCGACGGCGGTGGCCGGCACGGTGGCGGTGGTGGTCTCGGCGGGGGAGCCGCCGGCCGCCTCCCCCTCGGCGCCCAGGCCGAGGACGATGCCCAGGCCGGAGACGATCCCCACGACGATCCACAGGGCGTTGACCCACCAGCGCGTGGTCGCGGGCGTCCCGCGGGCGCCGCTCTCGGTGGTCGTGTCGAGTCGTGCTGCCTGCGGTGCTGCCTCGAACGATGCTGCTTCGGACTCCGGCATGGCGTTCACTCCCTTGTGTACCCCAGAGGGGTATATACCCCTCTGGGGTACCGTAGCGCGGACGGCGCGCGAAGGGAAGGGGTGGGCGCGGACCGGGCTGTCACCAGGCCGGCGGGCGCCGCTCCGGCCAGCGCAGCCGGTCCTCGAGCTGCGCGGCGAGCGCGAGGACGGTCGGCTCGCCCCCGGGACGGCCGATCACCTGCACGCCCATCGGCAGGCCGTCGTCGGTCCAGCGGGTCGGCACGGTGATCGCGGGCAGGCCCGCCACGTTGAGCATCGACGTCCACGGCGTGTACTGGCACTGCTGCTCGAAGTTGCGCTCCGGGTCCTCGGCGTCGAACCAGCCGACGGGCCGCGGCGTCAGCGCGAGCGCCGGCGTGACGACGGCGTCGAACCGCGACACCTGCGCCACGAGGCGGCGCTCGAAGGCGGTGAGCGCGCGCAGCGCCTCCGCGACCTGCCGCGCGGGCACCTCGCGACCGCGCCCGATCAGCCAGCGGGTGAGCGGCTCGAGCCGGTCGAGGCGCTC
Source organism: Isoptericola sp. NPDC057653 (assembly GCF_042799955.1). NCBI lineage: Bacteria > Bacillati > Actinomycetota > Actinomycetes > Micrococcales > Promicromonosporaceae > Isoptericola > Isoptericola sp. NPDC057653. The sequence goes on from NZ_JBHVHP010000001.1 coordinate 1,093,448, forward strand.
GGGGTCGTCGAGGGGCACGGCCGAGGCGCCCGCCATCCACAGGGTGCGGAAGGCGGGGCCGTACGCCGGGTCCGGCTCGAGCGCCAGGCCCTCGATCTCGTGCCCGAGCCCGGCGAGCGCGGCGACGCCCGCGTCCAGCGCGGCCCGCGCGGCGTCGGACGTCGTGATGGCGTAGAAGTCGTCCCACGCCGAGTCGGTCGTGACGCCGACGCGGAACCGCCCGCGCACGTCCTCGCCGCCGCTGCCTGCCACCTCGCCCCGGCGCGCCGCGGCCAGGTAGTCGCCGGCGCGGGCGGACGGCGCCCGCAGCGTCAGCGGATGGGCGACCCGGCCGTCGGGAGTCCAGGTGAGCATGCCCTCGAGCAGCAGCGCGGCGTCCTCCGTCGTGCGGGCGAGGGGGCCGTTGACGACCAGGCCGCCCAGGGACTCCTGCCCGGACCCGGCCGGCACCAGGCCGCGGCTGGGCTTGAGCCCGACGACGCCGCACGCCGCCGCGGGGATGCGCACCGAGCCGCCGCCGTCCGACCCGGCCGCGCACGGCAGCAGGCCCGCCGCGACGGCCACCGCGGCGCCGCCGCTCGACCCGCCCGCCCCGAGGGAGGGGTCCCACGGGTTGCGGGCCACCGGCCCGGCGAGCGGCTCCGTGTAGGCGGGGAAGCCGAGCTCGGGCGCCGTCGTGCGGCCGAGGCTGACCATGCCGGCGGCGTCGAGGACCTCGACGATCTCGTCGCTCACGGGCGGCACGACGGCGTCGTCGCCCGCGAACGCGCGGGAGCCGAACCCGGCGGGCACGCCGGCGCGCATCCACAGGTCCTTGTCCCCGCCCGGCAGCCCCCACAGGACGGCGCGGCCGTGCGCGCCGTCGCGCTCGAGGCCCGCCGCCCGCGCGCGGGCGGCGTCCGGCGTGACGGTGACGAACGCCCCCAGGTCCGGGTTGGCGCGCTCGATCCGGGCCAGGAAATGGTCGGCCACCTCCGTCGGGGTGAGCTCTCCCGCGCGCAGCAGGTCGCGCAGCCGGGTGGCGGTCATCTCGTGCAGCTCGTCCATGTCTGCACGCTACCCATCGGCCCGCGCCCGTCGTCGGCGAGGATGGTCCCGTGACCCACGACCTCGTCCTCGCCGGCCACGGCGTGCGCCTCGAACCCCTCGAGCCGCGGCACGCCGCGGCGCTGTTCCCCCTCGTCGACGCCGACCTCTGGTTCGGCATGACGTCGCCCGTCCCCGCGACCGTCGCGGACCTCGAGGCGTGGATCGTGTCGGGCGTCACCACGCCGGGCACGACGGCGTTCGCGGTCGTCGGCGCCGACGGGAAAGTCCGCGGGTCCACCCGCTTCTACGACCGGGCCGCGGGCCGCGTCGAGATCGGCACCACGTTCTACGGTCGCGGCTGGTGGGGCGGCACCACGAACCCGGCGTGCAAGCTCCTGCTGCTGCGGCACGCGTTCGAGGAGTGGGGGCTGCGCCGCGTCGCGCTGCGCGCCGACTCCCGCAACGCCCGGTCGTGCGCGGCCATCCAGCGGCTCGGGGCGAAGCCGGAGGGCGTGCTGCGCAAGCACCGCGTCGCCGCCGACGGCACGGTGGGGGACACCGCGTACTTCTCGATCGTCGACGACGAGTGGCCCGCCGTCCGCGCCGGCCTCCTGGAGCGCCTGGCGCGCTGACCGGACGGGTGCTCGACAGGTCGGCGGCGAGCAGTGGTGGGAGCCTGGACGGGTGACCACCGAGGACGCCGCCACGGCCGATCCCGCCCCGGGCCCCGACGAGCGGGACGACCGGGGATTCTTCGGCCACCCCCGTGGCCTGTCGACGCTGTTCGGCCTCGAGGTGTGGGAGCGGTTCTCGTTCCTCGGGATGCAGGCGATCCTCGTCCTGTACTTCACCGCGACGGTGGCCGACGGCGGCCTGGCCATGGAGTCGGGCAACGCGGCGTCGATCGCGGCGGGCTACGGCACGATGGTCTACCTCGTGTCGGTGGGCGGCGGCTGGGTGGCCGACCGGGTGCTCGGCTCGTACCGGAGCGTCCTGTGGGGCGGCATCCTCATCGCCGCCGGCCACTACACGATGGCGATCCCCGCCGAGGCGTCCACGTGGGCCGGCCTGGTCCTCATCAGCCTCGGCACCGGCCTGCTCAAGCCGAACGTGTCGACGCTGGTCGGCAAGCTGTACTCCACCGACGACGACCGCCGCGACGCCGGCTTCGCGCTCTACTACATGGGCATCAACGTGGGCGCGTTCTTCGGCCCGCTGGTGACGGGCTGGCTGGGCGCGGAGATCGGGTGGCACTGGGGCTTCTCGGCCGCCGCGATCGGCATGACGGCCGGGCTGATCCAGTACGTCGCGGGCCGCCGTCGCATCCCGGGGTACGGGCGCGGGGCCGAGGCGCCGCTGCCGCCCGACGCCGCCCGGCGGATGCGCCGGATCCTCGTCGGCGCGGGCGCCGTCGTCGTGGTCGTGCTGGTGGTGCTGGCGCTGCTCGGGCGGCTGGACGTCGACGGCATCGTGGACGCCCTGACCGTGATCGCGATGGTCGCTCCCGTCGTCTACTTCACGGTGATGTTCCGCAGCCCACGGGTCACCGGCGCCGAGCGGGGGCGGCTGCGCCCGTTCCTCGTGCTGTGGCTCGCGTCCGTCGCGTTCAACTTCGTGCTGTTCCAGGCGTACTCCGTGCTCATCCTGCTGGCCGAGGACCACGTGGAGCGCACCATCTTCGGCTGGGACGTGCCGTCGGCCTGGTTCAGCTCCTACCTCGGTGCCGCGGAGGTGCTGGTCGCGCCGCTCGTCGCGGCGCTGTGGACGTGGCTGGGGCCGCGGCAGCCGCACGCGTCCAAGAAGGTCGCGTTCGGGGCCCTCCTCGGCGGCCTGTCCTACCTGGTCCTCGTGCCGGCGGTGAGCGGGCAGTCCGGCGACTGGCGCATCGCCGTCTGGTGGCTGCTGGTCTCCCTGACGCTGCTGGGCCTCGGCGACGTGCTGCTGCAGACCACCGGCCTGTCCGCCACGACCAAGCTCGCACCCGCCGCGTTCTCCAGCCAGTCGATGGCGGTGTGGTTCCTGTCGATCGCGCTGGCCAACGGCATCCAGGCGCAGACGGTCCGGTTCTACGGCGAGGTGCCCGACGGCGTCTACTTCGCCGTGAACGGTGCCGTGCCGGTGGTGGTCGCGATCGTCGTCCTCGCCCTGTCGCCGTGGATGAAGCGCACCATGCACCCCGTCCACTGAGCGCTCCCCGGAGGCACCATGCGATACGTCACCGACCTGCCCCACGAGACCCGCGTCGAGGACCTCTGGATCCCGCTGGCCGACGGCACCCGCCTCGCCGCGCGGGTCTGGCGGCCGGTCGACCCGGCGCCGGTCCCGGCGATCCTCGAGTACCTGCCCTACCGGCTGTCCGACTGGACCGCGCCGCGCGACGCCCAGCGGCACCCGTACTACGCCGGCCACGGGTACGCGTCGGTGCGGGTCGACATCCGCGGCAGCGGCAACAGCGACGGGCACCAGGACGACGAGTACTCGCCCACCGAGCTCGCGGACGGCGTGGCCGTGGTCGAGTGGCTGGCCGCGCAGGACTGGTGCGACGGGTCGGTCGGGATGTTCGGCATCTCCTGGGGCGGCTTCAACTCGCTGCAGGTCGCCGCCCTCGCCCCGGAGCCGCTCAAGGCGATCGTCACCGTGTGCTCCACCGACGACCGGTACGACAACGACGTGCACTACACGGGCGGCTCCGTGCTCGCCGTCGACATGCACGCCTGGGCGGCCACGATGCTCGCGTTCTGCTCCCGGCCGCCGGACCCGGCGTACGTCGGCGAGGGGTGGCGCGAGCAGTGGCTCGACCGGCTGGAGCACACCGAGCCGTTCGTGCACACGTGGCTCGCGCACCAGACGCGCGACGACTACTGGCGCCACGGCAGCGTCATCGAGGACTACTCCGCGATCTCGGCCGCGGTCCTCGCCGTCGGCGGCTGGAACGACCCGTACCGGGACACCGTGCTGCGGCTCGCCGCGGCGGGCGGCGACGGCGCCCTGCGCGCCCCGGTGCGCGGCATCCTCGGACCCTGGTCGCACCAGTACCCGGACCGCGGCCTGCCGCCCGGCCCCGCCATCGGCTTCCTGCAGGAGACGCTGCGCTGGTGGGACCACTGGCTCAAGGGCGCCGACCGGGGCGTGCTCGACGACCCGCCCCTGCGCGCGTGGGTCAGCGAGTCCGTGCCGCCCGCGACGGTCTACGACGAGCTGCCCGGCCGCTGGGTGGGCGAGCCGTCGTGGCCGTCGCCGCACGTGGCCGTGCGCGAGCTGCCGCTCGCCGCCGGGCGGGACGAGGACGTGCCCGCCGCGGCCCTGCGCACCACGGCCCCGACGGTGGAGGCGCTCGCGGGCGGCCACCCGGTGCCGACGTCGTGGCTGGTGGACTCGCCCTCGCACACGGGGGTGGACGCCGGCCGGTTCTTCCCGTTCGGCAACGACGGCGACCTGCCCCCGGACCAGCGCGAGGAGGACGGCCGCTCCCTCTGCTTCGACTCCGCGCCCCTCGACGAGCCGCTGGAGATCCTCGGCCGCGCCCGGGTCCGCCTGCGCCTGACCTGCTCGGGGCCGAAGGGGCAGGTCGTGGCGCGGCTGTGCGACGTCGGCCCGGACGGCGCGTCCACGCTCGTCACCCGCGGTGTGCTCAACCTGTCGGCGCGCCGCGGTCGTGACCGCGTGGAGTCGTGGGCGCCGGGCGCCACGGAGGAGGTGTCGTTCGAGCTCACCGGCACCGGCTACGCGCTGGCGCCGGGCCACCGGCTGCGGCTCGCGGTCTCGTCCGCCTACTGGCCGTGGGTGTGGCCGCAGCCGGGCGGCGCCGTGCTGGCCGTCGCGGTGGGGGACGGCGCCCTCGAGCTGCCGGTGCACGACCGCGCCGCCACGCACCCGCCCGTCGCCTTCGAGGAGCCGGAGCAGACGCCGCCGCTGGGCGTGGTCTTCGGCGACGCGGACGAGGCCCGGCCCGAGCGCCGCGTGGTGCGCGACGTCGCCGAGGGGGAGTGGCTGCTCGAGGTGGACCCGCGCTACGGCGGCACCCGCACCTACCCGGACGGCCTCGAGTTCACCGAGGACGCGCTGGAGCGGTACTGGATCGGCCCGGACGCGACGAGTGCCAGGACCCGCTCGGACTGGACCGTGCGGCTGCGGCGCGCCCCCGGCGACCCCCTGCCGGCGGGCCTGCCGGGCGGCTGGGACGCGAGCGTCGTCACCCGGTCGGAGATCACCTGCGACGAGCACGCGTTCGTCACCGAGAACGAGGTGGTCGCGCGCGACGGCGACGAGGTGGTCTTCGAGCGGCGCTGGACCCGCACGATCCCGCGCACCGCGGGCTGACGCCTACCGCAGCAGCGGCGCGACCTCCTCGCCGAGGAACGCGGCGAAGCCGTCCAGGTCGGGCTCGTCGAGGGTCGGCTGCGCGACGACGGTCGTGACGCCGAGGTCGACGAAGCGGCGCAGGCCGTCGGCGACCTCCTCGGCGGAGCCCCAGGTGGCGTGGTCTCCGAGGACGTCGTCGGACCCGGCGTCGACGTCCCAGCGGGCCAGGGAGCGGCGCAGCCGGTCGGCCGCGCCTGCGCCGGTGGCCACCTGCGCGAAGGCGACCGTCCGGAACGGGTGCTCGCCCTCGGGCGCGGACTCCGCGACCGGGGGCAGGCCGGCGGCGGCGCGCCCCTCGTCCACCAGCGCGACCGCCTGGCGGGCCCCGGAGACGCCGGCGTCGCCGTCGATGACGACGCCCTGGGCGACCTCGCCCACCAGGCGCAGCGTCCTGGGCCCCTTCGCGGCCGCGACCACGAGGGGTGCGACGGCGGGCGGCCAGTCGAGGGCGACGTTGTCGAGCGTGACGTACCGGCCGGAGGTGGTGACGCGCTCGCCGGCGAGCAGGGCCCGCAGGGCGCCGACCTGCTCGCGCATCAGCGTCAGCGGCGAGCCCACGCGCGCCCCGACCTGCCCCATCCAGTCCTGCACGCCGTGCCCGACGCCCGGCACGAAGCGGCCCGGGAACATCCCGTCGATGGTCGCGGTCTCCATCGCCGTGAGGGCCACGTTCCGCAGCGGCAGCGGCATGACGCCGATCCCCACGGACAGCCGCTCCGTGGCGGCCAGCATCGCGGCCGCGGCGCTCGGGCCGGACTCGAGGAAGCAGTCCTCCCACAGCCACACCTCGTCGAGGCCGGCGGCCTCGGCGGTGCGGGCGAACGGGACGAACCGCGAGGGCGGGTTGCCGTAGGGCGCGAGGATGCAGCCGAGAGTCGCCATGCGCCGATCCTGCCGCACGCCTCCGCCGCCGAACAGGCAGTTGACACCGTGATCGCGCAATCTCGGGTGCGATCACGGTGTCGGCTGCCTGTTCGGCAGGCGGGCGGAGCCCGGTCAGAGCGGGGTGACGGTGCCGCGGAAGTGCTGGCGGCCGCGGCCGCCGTTCCAGCCGACGTACGCGAAGCCGGGGGCCTCGGGCTCCGGCGTCACGGCCACGTCGACGGTGCCGGGCAGCAGCACCGGCGAGGCGAACTCGACCGTCCACCGGTAGGCGTCCCCGCGAGCGTGCCCGACGTCGGCCAGCGCGCGGGCGGCGGTGTACATGCCGTGCGCGATGGCGCGGGGGAACCCGAACGCCTTGGCGGACAGGGCCGACAGGTGGATCGGGTTCCGGTCGCCGGAGACCGCGCCGTACGCGCGGCCGGTGCCCGGGCCGAGCGCCCAGCGGCCGGTGGGCAGCGGGGGCGTCCACGTGCCGGCCGGCGCGCGCTCCTCGCCGTCCTCGGGCTCGGCCGCCGCGGCGTCGGAGGCGTCCGCCTCCGCGGTCCACGGCAGGTGGAACCCCTTGGCGAGGTACGTCGACACACCGCGCCACACGGCCGGGCCGGCCGGATCGTCCTGTCGGCGCACCTCGGCGACGAGGTCCACCTGGACGCCGCGCTTGTGCGGCCGCAGGTTCTCGGCCCACGCGCGCACCTCGAGCACGTCGCCGAGCACCACGGGACCCCGCACGACGACGTCGTTCGCGAGGTGCACCATGCCGAGCAGCGGCAGCGGGAAGTCGCCGCGCACCATGACCGCCGTCGCCAGCGGGAACGCGAGCACGTGCAGGTAGCCCGCGGGCAGGACGTCGGTGACCGGCTCGTGCAGCAGCCGCTGGTAGTCGTGCAGGTGGTGGGCGACGTCGGCCGTCGGCACCCCGGAGACGCGGTAGGCGACGTCGGGCAGCGTGAGGGGCGGCTCCTCGCCGTCCCCCTCGCCGGTCCGGCCCTGGCCGATGACGGGCAGCCCCGGCATCGCGCGGCCGGCGGCGATCCGTCCGGACGCGGCGGCGCCGCGCGCGTACAGGCCGCCGAGCCCGGGGAGGGTCGGCAGCGTCTCGACGCGCAGCGGCTCGCCGGCGCTGGTGGCCGGCGCGGCCGCCGTCACCGCCCCACCAGGTTCTGCCCGCACACGCGCAGCACCTGACCGTTGACGCCCGCGGCCGCGGGGGAGCAGAGGAAGGCGATCGCCTCGGCGACGTCCACCGGCTGCCCGCCCTGCTGCAGCGAGGAGACGCGGCGCGCGACCTCGCGGGTGGCGAACGGGATCGACGCCGTCATCTCGGTCTCGATGAAGCCCGGCGCCACGGCGTTCGCGGTGCCGCCGCGCGCGGCGACGAGCGGGGCGGTGGCGCGCGTGTGCCCGATGACGCCTGCCTTGGAGAACCCGTAGTTGGTCTGCCCCTTGTTGCCGGCGATGCCGGACGTCGACGCGAGCGACACGATCCGCAGGCCGTCGACGCCCTCGCCCCCGTCGAGGCCGAGCAGCTGGTCGTTGATCCGCAGCTGCGCCTCGAGGTTCACGGCGATGACCGAGTCCCACTGGGCGGGTTTCATGTTGGCCAGCAGCTTGTCGCGCAGGATCCCGGCGTTGTGCACGACGACGTCGAGCCCGCCGTGGCGGGTGCGCGCGTGCTCGAGGATGCGGCGGCCCGCGTCCTCGGCGGTCACGTCGAGCTGCAGCGCCGTGCCGCCCACGGCGTTGGCGGTGCGGGCCAGGCCCTCGCCGGCGGCGGGGACGTCCACGCAGACGACGGTGGCGCCGTCGCGGGCCAGCGTCCTCGCGATCGCCGCTCCGATGCCGCGGGCCGCGCCGGTGACGACGGCGACCTTCCCGGCCAGCGGGTGGTCCCAGTCGGCGGGGAGGTCGGCGTCCGCCGGCCCGACCGGCAGCAGCTGCCCGTCCACGTACGCGGAGCGGGCGGACAGGAAGAAGTGCAGCGTCGCCAGGGTGGAGGCGGCGTCGACGGCGGCGCCGTCGGTGAGCACGATGCCGTTGCCGGTGGCGCCGGCGCGCAGCTCCTTGGCCAGGGAGCGCAGGAAGCCGTCCACGCCGTTGCGGGCGGCGGCGAGGGCGGGGGCGTCGCCGGCGGCGGCCTCGCGCGAGACCGTGATCACCCGGCCGTTGCCGGCGAGCCGGCGCAGCACGGACCCGACGGCGAGGACGGCCTCGGAGACGTCGGTGGGCCGGGCGGCCTCGGTGAGCACGAGGAGGACGGCGCCCCAGCGGGCGTCGTCGGTGGGCTGGCGGCGCACGTCGAGGCCCCAGCCCAGCAGCTCCTTGGCGAGGGTGTCCGCGTCGCCGGTGGAGGCGGCGTCGGAGACGACGAGCACGGGCCCGACGGTCAGCGGGTCGCCCGCGCGGAACCGCCGCAGGACGGCGGGGCGGGGGAGGCCCAGCTTCTTGGCGAGCGTCTTGGTGAAGCCGCTGTTGACGGCACGGGTGTAGGAGTCGGTCATCTCGTTCCTTCTCCGCTCAGACGGACTCGACGACGGCGGTGGCACCGAGGCCGCCCGCGGCGCAGATGGAGATCAGGGCACGGGCGGGCTCGCCGGACTCGGCCGCCTTCGCCGCCACCAGCTTCGCCGCCGTGGCGAGGATGCGCCCGCCGGTGGCCGCGAACGGGTGACCCGCGGCGAGCGAGGAACCGTTCACGTTGAGCTTGTCGCGGTCGATGCTGCCGAGCGGCTCGTCGAGGCCGAGCTCCGCCTTGCAGTAGTCGGCGTCCTCCCAGGCGGCGAGCGTCGTGAGGACGGTCGACGCGAACGCCTCGTGGATCTCGAAGAAGTCGAAGTCGCCGAGGGTGAGGCCGTTGCGGGCGAGCAGGCGGGGCACCGCGTGCACCGGCGCCATGAGCAGGCCGTCGTGGCCGTGCACGAAGTCGACGGCGGCGGTCTCGGCGTCGACGAGGCGGGCGAGCACCGGCAGGTCGCGCTCCGCGGCCCAGTCCGCCGAGGCGAGCAGCACGGTCGATGCGCCGTCCGTGAGGGGGGTGGAGTTGCCGGCCGTCATGGTGGGCTCGGCCGGCTCCGCGAGGCCGCGCCCGAAGACCGGCTTGAGACCGGAGAGCTTCTCCATCGAGGTGTCGGCGCGCATGTTGTCGTCGCGGGTCAGGCCGCGGAACGGCGTGACGAGGTCGTCGAAGAACCCGGCGTCCCAGGCGGCGGCGAGGTGCTGGTGGCTGGCGAGCGCGACCTCGTCCTGCGCGCTCCGGGAGATGCCCCAGCGCGCGGTGGTGATCGCCTGGTGCTCGCCCATCGACAGCCCGGTGCGGGGCTCGTCCGTGGCCGGGGTGAGCGGCTTGAGGTCGGACGGGCGGATCTTCGCGAACGCCTTGAGGCGCGCCTGCAGCGTCTTGGCGTGCGAGGCGTCGAGCAGCGCGCGGCGCAGCCCCTCGCTCACGGCGACGGGTGCGTCGGAGATGGTGTCGGTGCCGCCGGCGATGCCGGACTCGATCTGTCCGAGGCGGATCTTGTTCGCCACCGTGATGGCGGCCTCGAGGCCCGTGGCGCACGCCTGCTGCAGGTCGAAGGCGGGCGTCTGCGGGGACAGCGAGGAGCCGAGCACGGACTCGCGCACGAGGTTGAAGTCGCGCGAGTGCTTGAGGACGGCGCCGCCGACGACCTCGCCGATGCGCTCGCCCTGGAGGCCGTAGCGGGCGACGAGACCTTCGAGCGCGGCGGTGAACATCTCCTGGTTGGAGGCGTCGGCGTACTTCTTGCCGGCCCGGGAGAACGGGATGCGGTTGCCGCCCACGATCACGGCGTCACGCACGCCGGCGGGGGCGGACGAGCTCGCGGCGCGGGCGGTGGTCCGGGAGGTGCCGGACGGCTTGCGTGTAGCCACAGGGGTAGTTCCTTCACTCCGTCGGTCAGGTAGGACTCACAGTACCTGATACTCTCAGTCTCGTGAGACGAGTCACAAGGTGCGGCCGATGACGGCCGCAGAGCAGCTCGACGCCCGCTCGAACCAGGAATCTCGATCGGCCCTCGACGGTCGTTCGACGCGCTGGGACGATCATCGTGCCGCGCGGCGGGCGCAGCTCGTCAACGCCGCGCGCAAGGCGGTGCACCGCGGCGGGCCCGGGGTCTCGATGGACGAGATCGCGTCCGAGGCGGGCACGTCGAAGTCGATCGTCTACCGGTACTTCGACGACAAGGCAGGGCTGCGCCTCGCCGTGTCCGCGCACGTCGTCGCGACGATGCACGACGCCCTCCGCGAGGCCGCCGAGGCAGCGCCCACCCCGCACGCCGCGCTGCGCGCGATGGTCCGCGTCTACCTCGAGATGATCGAGCACTCGCCCAACGTCTACTGGTTCGTGACGCGCACCGCCATCGGCGGCAACGAGCCCGCGCCGGGAGCCGCCGGCACCGGGCAGGTCGAGGCGCTCGGCGCGTACCTCGACTCCGTCATCGAGCTGGTGGCCGAGCCGTTCGCCCGGGCCGTCCAGGTGGCGCCCGGCCTCGCCGCCGCGTGGGCCGCGGGCGCCGTCGGCTTCGTGCGCGGCGCCGGCGAGTGGTGGCTGGGCCACGAGGGCCCCGGACGCCTCACCCGGGAGGAGCTCACCGAGCAGGTGACGCTCTGGCTGTGGACCGGCCCCGTCGGCGTCCTCCACCACGAGGGCGCGACGCCTCCCCAGACCTCCCTGACCTCCGACCCCGCACAACCGCAGGAGAACCGATGACCACGACGTCCGACCGCCCCGCGACGACGCACGCCACCGCCGGCGCGTCCGCCCCCGCGCCGTCCTCCGCCAAGGCGACCGCGCGCGTCGACGTCGCCGGCCTGTCCGAGCAGCTGCTCGGCCGGTGGCCGGAGTGGCGCCGGCACGCCCGTGCCCGCTCGACCGACCCGACCTTCTGGAAGGACGAGTCGCTGTCGATGGCGGAGCACCGCGAGCGCGTGCTCGAGCAGATGAAGCTGCTCGCGACCGACCCGAAGCACCAGGTGTGGCTCGGCTACCCGACGCGCCTCGGCGGGGCGGACTCCCCGGGCGCGAACCTGGCGGGCTTCGAGGAGCTCGCCGTCGCCGACCCGTCGCTGCAGATCAAGGCGGGCGTCCAGTGGGGCCTGTTCGGCTCGGCGATCCTGCACCTGGGCACCCCGGAGCAGCAGGACCGCCTGCTGCCGGGCGCCATGGACCTGACCGTGCCGGGCGCGTTCGCGATGACGGAGATCGGGCACGGCTCGGACGTCGCGTCGGTGGCCACGACGGCCACGTACGACCCCGAGACGGAGGAGTTCGAGATCCACACGCCGTTCCGCGCGGCGTGGAAGGAGTTCCTCGGCAACGCGGCCGTGCACGCCACGGCGGCGACCGTCTTCGCGCAGCTGATCACGAACGGCGTCAACCACGGCGTGCACTGCTTCTACGTGCCGGTGCGCGACCCGGAGACGATGGAGTTCCTGCCGGGGATCAGCGGGCACGACGACGGCCTCAAGGGCGGTCTGCGCGGTGTGGACAACGGGCGCCTCGCCTTCGACCACGTGCGCATCCCGCGCTCCGACCTGCTGGCCCGCTACGGCGCGGTCGCCGCGGACGGCACGTACTCGTCGTCGATCGACAGCCCCGGGCGGCGCTTCTTCACGATGCTCGGCTCGCTCGTGCAGGGCCGCGTGTCGCTGGACGGCGCGGCGTCGACGGCGTCCAAGCTCGGCCTGGCCATCGCCGTGAAGTACGGCGCCGAGCGCCGGCAGTTCACGTCGGCGTCGCCGATCGAGGAGACGGTGCTGCTGGACTACGCGACCCACCGCCGCCGCCTCTTCCCGCGCATCGCGGAGACGTACGCGACGCACTTCGCGCACGACCGCCTGCTCGACCTGTTCGACGACGTGTTCTCCGGCGAGAAGGACACCCCGGAGCACCGCGAGGACCTCGAGACGATGGCGGCGGCGCTCAAGGCGACGTCGACGACGTTCGTCCTCGAGACCCTGCAGGAGGCGCGCGTCGCCTGCGGCGGTGCCGGCTTCATCACCGAGAACCGCATCACGAGCCTGCACCACGACATGGACGTGTACGCCACGTTCGAGGGCGACAACACGGTGCTGCTGCAGCTCGTGGCGAAGCGCCTCGTGGGCGACTACGCGAAGGCGCTCAAGGGCGCGACGTCGACGCCGGCCGGCATCGCCCGGTTCGTCGTCGACCGGGCCGCGGACGCCGCCCTGCACCGCACCGGCCTGCGCCGGGCCGGCCAGGCGATCGCCGACGTCGGCGACCCGCGCCGCGCCGCCGGGCACCTGCGCGACGCCGAGACCCAGCGCGAGCTGCTGGCCGACCGCGTCGCGACGATCGTCGAGGACGTCGCCATGGCCCTGCGTCCCGCGCAGAAGGCCGACCCGGTCACCGCCGCGCGGATCTTCGACGAGAACCAGGTGCAGCTCGTCGAGGCCGCCCGGGCGCACGCGGACCTGCTGCGGTGGTCGGCGTTCACCGACGCGCTCGAGCAGGTCGAGGACGCCGGCACCCGCCGCGTCATGACGTGGGTGCGCGACGTCTTCGGGCTCACGCTCATCGAGCGCAACCTCGCCTGGTACCTGCTCAACGGGCGCCTGTCCGTGCAGCGTGCGCGCACGGTGACGTCGTACGTCGACCGCCTGCTCGACCGCCTGCGCCCGCACGCCGTCGACCTGGTGGACGCGTGGGGCTACGGGCCGGAGCACCTGCGGGCCGTCATCGCGTCGGGCATCGAGGCGGAGCGGCAGGACGAGGCGCGCGCCTACTACGCGCAGCAGCGTGCCGACGGCACGGCGCCGATCAGCGAGAAGGCGCTCAAGAAGCAGAAGCGCTCCTGACGTCGGTCGCGCGAACGCCGCTGGGGCCCGGCGAGACGATGTCTCGCCGGGCCCCAGCGGCGTCGTCGTGCGCGCGGGTGCGTCAGGCGGCGGCGGGCGTCGGCTCCCCGGCGGCTCGCACCGGCTGCGGGTACTGCCCGACGGCGGCGGGGGCGTCCTCGGCGGGCGCCGCCGCGGGAGCGTCGGCCGGGGCGGCGACGGCGACCTCGGCAGGAACCTCGACGAGCACGGGCGCCTCGGCGGCCTGCTCGTCACGCAGCGGCAGCCCGAGGGTCACGGTGGCCGGGCGCGAGACGCGCGGCGGCGGGACGGCCAGGGCCACCAGCGCGGCGCCCCCGAGCCCGAGCAGCAGGGCGGCCCACGCCACCCACGTCCAGCCCAGCGCCGCCGACGCGCCCAGCAGGGCTCCGTCCGCGACTCCTACGACGAGCCCGACGACGAGCACCCGTCTCATGCCTACCTCCCACGGTCCGCCTCATCCGTGCCTCTCCCAGGAGACGACAGGTACGGCGCTCGTGCATCCGCTGGGCGGACCGGGCAGGTCACAGGTGCGTCACGGTCGCCGTCCAGGCATGCGCTGCCAGTCGAGCGCGGGCGCCGGCACGGGGACCGGGTGCGGCGCGTCGGCGTGCCCGAGCAGGAGTGGGGACGGCGTGGCGTCGAGCGACGAGCGCAGCTGGTGGTGCATCTCGCCGGTCAGTCGCAGCGCGAGCTCGAACCGGACGGGCGCCACGAAGTCGACGTGCAGCCGGCCGCCGAGCGCGGGGTGCGGCGAGAAGGCGAGCACCTCGTCCGCGCGCGGGACCGTGCCCGCGTCGAGGGCGTCCCGGCAGAGGTCCTCGAGGAGGAGGTCGGCGCGCCCGTCGGGTGACTCGAGCTCGGTGTACATCTCGACCGCGCTGGACCACCGGAGCTCGAGCGACCCCTCGATCGTGTCGAGGAACCACCACCCCTCCAGGGACTCGAGGAAGACGTCGCCGAAGACGGTCGTGAATCGGGGCGTCTTGCCGTGGACCCCCAGCCACGACCAGGACGCCAGCCCGTACGCGAAGGCGCCCGGGGTGAAGGTTCGAAGCAGTTCCACGAGCGAATCAAACCACCTTGTGGTAAAAGACAAAACCCTTGGCGGTCCGGACGGTCGTCGTGGCCTGGCTCACGGAGAAGCGTCACCTGGTCGTGACCTGGGTCAAAGATGCGGGCAGAATGGTCAAGCAGAGGTCATCTCCGCAGGTCCCGGATCGGCCGTCGGGGGGTACAGGAACTCGCCCTCGGCCCTGGGCGTTGTCCCGGGTGCGGTCCGACGACCTCGGGACGCTCAGGACTTTCAGCCCCTCACCCGGAGGTGACCCATGGAGACGCCGGCCGACAGCCGACGGATCGACGCCCGCAGCGTCGCGATCACGGGCCTCACGACCCTGGCCTGGTACGCCGTGCCGGACGTCGTCGGTCCCCGATGGGCGCGTGCCCTGACGAAGGCCGGGGTGCTGGCGGGCGGGGTCGCCCTCGGCATGGCCGTGACCCAGGAGGGCCGGTCCGCGCTCGACGGGGTCCGGGAGGTGCGCGACGAGCTGCGTGACCTCGAGGGGCCCGGCGCGGCGCCGGTCGTCGACGGCGCCGTCGAGGACGCCGAGCGGGACGACAACGTGCTGGTCGGCGACGGAGGCCTCGACGGGGCCGACCCGCTGCCGGACCCGGCCGTCGTGGGTGTCGCCGTGGGTGCCGCCGTCGTGGTGGCGGCGGTCGTCGCGGTGGCGGCGGAGAAGTGGGCCTACCGCCGCGGCGAGCGCTGGCGCGAGCGGGGGCTGGCGCTCCCGCACACGCGGGTGGGGCTGCTCCTCGGGGCCGCGGCAGCGGCGGCGACCGCCCTCGACCCCGCGGCGGCCGTGCGGCCCTGACCGGCAGGGTCGGCGGAGGTCACGCGTCGCCGGTCGTCGAGGCCCGGACGACGAGCCGCGGTGGCGAGAGCTCCGTGCCGTGCGCGGGGCGGCCGTCGATGGCCGCGAGCAGCAGCTCGGCGGCCCGCTGGCCGAGCCGGTCGAGCTGCGGGTCCACGGTGGTGAGCGGCGGCCGGCTGGCGAGGGCCATGACGTCCCAGTCGTCGTAGCCGGTGACGGCGACGTCCTCGGGCACGCGCACGCCGCGGTCGCGGAGCCGGTCGCAGCCGCCGCGGGCGAGCTGGTCGGAGGCGAAGACGAGCGCGTCGACCGGGAGCGGGTCCCCGGGGCGGTGGTCGCCGAGCACGAGGTCGACGGCGAGCCGGCCCCACCGCTCGGACCACTCGCCGAACAGCGGCTCGCCGACGAGCTGGGCGCCGTGCTCCGCGAGCGCTGCGGAGAGGGCCGCGTGCCGCAGCGTCGACGCGGCCTGGTCGCCGCGCCCCCCGACGTACGCGACCCGGCGCCGGCCGAGGGAGACGAGGTGCGCGGCGAGCGCGGCCATCCCGGCGGTGTCGTCCGGGACGACGGAGGCGTCCTGCGGGTCCTGCGACGGCGAGTAGGCGTAGACCACGGGCATCGGCACCTGGATGGGCGGCCGGGAGTCGGTGGTGCGGCCGGTGACGATGATCCCGTCGACGCGGCGCGCGACGAGGCTGCGCACGTGGTGCTGCTCGCGCACGGGGTCGTGCCGGGCGGTGGCGAGGAGGGCGGAGATCCGCCCGCCGACGAGGGCGTTCTCCGCGCCGAGCACCACGGGCAGCGAGAAGCGCCCGGCGGAGTCCGTGCTCAGCAGGCCGACGGTGAAGCTCCGCCGCGCCGAGAGGGACCGGGCCTGCGCGTCCGGCACGAACCCCAGCCGCTCGGCGGCCTCGCGGACGCGGGCGCGCGTCGCGGGCCGCAGCGAGCCGGTGTCGTTGAGGGCTTTCGAGACGGTGCTGGGGGACACCCCCGCCAGTGCGGCCACGTCGGTGATCCGCACGACGCCCGGAGCCTCCGCCATAGGACCTCCTCGAAGTTTCCTGATGTTCCGCCCCGCGGCGGGCGGACGGGTCGATGGTACGCGATATCGCCTGTGAAGATGGTGGTTGACGGCTTCGGTGTCTCTCCCTACGGTAAGGAAAACGGATTCCTAGTTTCCTTCCTCGAGGGAGAGGCGCATGACGACGACGACGTTCAGGACCGACCGCGGGCCGGCCGAGCCCACCGCGGCGGCGATCGCGGCCCTGCGTCCGCTGCCGCCCGGCAGCGCGACCGTCGACGGCGGGCTCTGGGGGCACCGCCTGCGGGTCAACCGCGCGGCGTCCGTGCCCGAGGGCCTGGGGCACCTGCGCGAGTACGGGAACCTGCGCAACCTGGAGGTCGCGGCGGGGCTCGCCGAGGGCGAGGCGACCGGGCCGGTCTTCGCGGACTCCGACGTGCACAAGTGGCTCGAGGCGGCCGCGTGGGAGTACGGGCGCGAGCCCGACGAGGCGCTGCTCGCCGACATCCTGGAGGTGACCCGCGCCGTCGCGGGCGCCCAGGCTCCGGACGGCTACCTCGACTCCGTGCCGCAGCTGCGCGACGTGCCGCGCTACTCGGACCTGCCGTGGAGCCACGAGCACTACTGCGCCGGCCACCTGTTCCAGGCCGCGGTGGCGCAGGTGCGCGCGACCGGGCGGCGCGAGCTCCTCGACGTCGCGGTCCGCCTCGCCGACCACCTCGTCGAGACGTTCGGGGACGGGCCGGGGCGGCTGCGCGAGGTCGACGGCCACCCGGTCGTGGAGTCGGCCCTCGTGGAGCTCTACCGGGAGACGGGCACCGCCGCCTACCTCGAGCTGGCGCGCTGGTTCGTCGAGGCCCGGGGCACCGGTATCATCGCGGGCCACGGCAAGCAGCCCACCTACTTCTCCGACCGCGTGCGCGTCCGCGAGGCGACCACGGTCGAGGGACACGCCGTGCGCGCCGTCTACCTCGGCGCCGGCGCCACCGACGTCGCCGTGGAGACGGGGGACCGCGAGCTCCTCGCGGCGCTCGAGCGGCAGTACGCGGCGATGGTCGACGGGAAGCAGTACCTCACCGGCGGGCTCGGCTCCCGCTGGGACGGCGAGTCGTTCGGCGACCCGCACGAGCTGCCGAACGACCGGGCCTACGCGGAGACGTGCGCCGCCATCGGCGGCGTGCAGTGGGCGTGGCGCCTGCTGCTCGCGACGGGCGACGTGCGCTACGCGGACCAGATCGAGCGGATGCTGCTCAACGGCTTCCTCGCGGGCCTGTCGCTGGGCGGCACCGAGTACTTCTACGTCAACCCGCTCCAGGTGCGCACGGGCGCCCACGCGGAGGAGGAGCGGAACCCCGCGGCGGGCCGCCGCCCGTGGTTCGGCTGCGCCTGCTGCCCGCCCAACATCATGCGGACGCTGTCCAGCCTCGAGGGCTACCTCGCCACGGTGGCCGACGACGCGCTCCAGGTCCACCAGTACGCGCCCGGCACGATCGCGGCCGCGCTGCCCGGCGGCACGCTGCGCGTGCGCGTCGAGACGCGGTACCCGCACCAGGGGCGCGTGACCCTGCACGTCGAGGAGGCGCCCGCGGGCGCGGGCCTCGCGCTGCGCGTGCCCGGCTGGGCCGAGGGCGCCACGCTCGACGGGGCCCCGGTCGGGGCGGGTGCCTACGCGAGGGTGGGCCGCCCTCTCGCGGCGGGCGACGCCGTCGTGCTCGAGCTGCCCGTGACGCCCCGCCTCACCGCGGCCGACCCGCGGGTCGACGACGTGCGCGGCTGCGTCGCCGTCGAGCGCGGCCCGCTCGTGTACGCCCTGGAGCAGGACGACCAGGACCCGGGTGCCGTCGTGGACGACGTGCGGATCGACGTCGCCGGCCCGCTCGGCGAGGAGGAGCGGCCCGACCTGCTGGGCGGGGTGGTCGTCGTGACCGCCACGGGCACGGTGCAGGGCCGGCCCGCGACCGCCGCGGGGGACGGCCCCTACCGGGCGGCGTCGGCGCCGGCCCCGGCCGCCGCCGGCACGGTGACGCTGCGGGCGATCCCGTACCACCTGTGGGCCAACCGCGGCCCGCAGGCCATGCGGGTCTGGGTCCCCGTGGCCTGACCGGCAGCACCTCGCGCGGGGCGCCCGGCCACCGGGCGCCCCGCCCCCCGCGGGCACCGCCGCCCGCGGGACGCAGACGCGGCGCCCGCGGGCGCGGAGGAGGAGAGCGATGGAGCTCACCAGACGGCAGCTGCTCGCGCTGCTCGGCGCGGGCGGCGCCACGGCCGCCGGTGTGGGACTGGCCGGGTGCGCGGGCCAGGTCGCCGCCGTCGACGTCGGGGCCCCCGGGTTCGGGGACGGGGCCCGCGGCACGGTCGAGATGTGGTGCCGCTCGGACACGATCAACGGGGTGCAGGCCGTGGTGGACGCGTTCCACGCGGCGCAGGACCGCGTCCGGGTCCGGCTCACCCCGATCCAGGGCGGGCAGTACGTGACCAAGCTCGCCACCGCCATCCGCGGCGGGCGGGTGCCCGACGTCATCGACATCGACGACATCTACTCGACGATGTTCGCGTTCCGCGACGTGCTCACCGACCTCACACCGCTCGTCGAGGACCTCGGCCTCGGCGACGCGCTGAGCCCGGGCCACCTGGCGCTGGCCACCAAGGACGGCCGGCACTACGGCGTGCCGTTCCTGGGGGACTTCTCGGTGCTGTTCTGCAACACCGAGCTGTTCGACCGGGCGGGCGTGGACGTCGCCGAGCACACGGCGTCGTTCGACGGCATCCTCGAGGCGGCCCGCGCGATCGCCGCGCTCGACGACGACACGTACGCCTGGTCGTACCCGGGCAACGCCTCCGGTGCGCTCGGGTTCACCGTGCAGCCGCACGTGTGGGCCACGGGCACGGACCTCATCGCGGGGGACGTCGGGGACCAGCGCGGGAACGTCGCCGGGAACGACGCGCTGCGCCGCACCCTCGACCTCGAGCGCACGCTCTGGGACGAGAAGCTGGTGCCGCCCGGCTGCTTCGCCGACGACGCGTCGCGCTGGTCCGCCGACTACGTGGCCGGCCGGCTCGGGATGTTCCCCGCCGGGTACGGGGTCGTCGCACCCAACGCCTCGCCCGAGCTGCTCGAGCGGAGCCAGGTCGTGCTGCTGCCCGGGCCGGACGGCGGCCGCGCGTTCTTCGACGGCGGCGACAACCTGTGCATGCCCGCGGGCGGGAAGAACCCGGAGGGGGCCGCCGAGCTCGTCCGGTTCGCCGTCGCGCTGGAGCAGCAGGCGCGGATGCCCGACGGGTTCTACTCGCCGATCCGCTCCGACGTCGTGACGCCCGGGTTCGAGGCCGACCACCCGCTCGTCACGCCGACGCTGAAGGCGCTCGACTCCGGGTACGCCCCCACCACGCTCGCCTACAACCTCATCTACAACCAGCAGGACGGACCCTGGCTGCGCATGTTCCGCCGGGCCGTCTTCGACGGGGAGGTCGACGCCGCCATGGACGAGGCCCAGACCACGTACGACCGCATCCTGCGGCAGGCCCAGGCATGAGCACCCCGGCCGTCGCCCCGCCCACCGCCGCGGGCCGACCCGGAGCGGCCCGCCGGCCCGCCCGGCGGCACGGCACCCTCACGCACCCCGCCCGCACCGGCCTGCTGCTCGTCGCACCTGCCGTCGCGTTCGTCGTCGTGTTCGTGCTGGTGCCGCTGGTCTCCGCTGTCGGGATCTCCTTCACGAACCTGCCGCTCATCGGGCCGTGGCGCTTCGTCGGCCTGGAGAACTACGCGTCCGTGCTCACCGACCCCACCTTCTGGCGCGCCGTCGGGTACACGCTGCTGTACACCGCGATCGTCACGCTGCCGATCCTCGTGCTCGGCTACACGCTCGCGGTCGTCGTGCGGTCCAACCGCCGCGGCGCCACCGTGCTGCGGACGATCTTCTTCGTCCCGTACGTCGTCGGCCTCACCACGCTGAGCTTCCTCATGCTGCTCGAGGCGCAGCCCAACAGCGGCATGGTGAACGTGGTGCTCAAGGCCCTCGGGATCACCGACGGCACGACGGCGTGGCTCGTCGACGGGCCGCTCGCCACCGGGCTGCTGTGCGTCATGGTGATCTGGGCGGTGTCGGGCCTGACCATGGTGCTGCTCATGTCCGGGATGCAGGGCATCCCTCGCGAGGTCTACGAGTCGGCCGAGCTGGACGGCGCGTCCTGGTGGGTCCGGGAGCGCTCGATCACCGTCCCCATGCTGCGGCGCACCATCGCCATGACCGTCGTGCTGTCGGTCATCGGGTCGCTGCTCGCGTTCACGCAGTTCTACATCCTGACCCAGGGCGGCCCCGGCTCCGACACCACCACCGTGGTGATGGCGATCTACCGGCGGGCCTTCGTGCAGCTGCAGCTGGGGGCGGCGACCGCGATGTCGCTCGTCCTGGTCGTCATCACCGGACTGGTCACCGCGGCGCAGTTCTGGCTGCTGCGGGAGAGGAGCTGACATGGCTGGCACGGCAAGCCTCACGGGCACGGCCCCCACGGCCGACCTCCCCGGCCCCGCCGGGGGCGCCGCCACCGGGCGCGGGCCGTCCTCCGGTGCCACCCGGCCGTCGGGCCCCGAGCGCGACACCCGCGTGCGCCGCACGCTCTACGCGGTCGGCGGGATCCTCGCGGCGCTCGTCTTCGTGGTGCCGCTGGTGCTCGCCCTCGTCCGGGCCGGGCAGCCGGGCGACGTCGTCGTCGAGGCACCCGACGGGCGGTTCCTCGACCTGTCGTGGGTCAACTTCCGGCTCATCCTCGACCAGCCGGAGATCTGGCGCGGCATCGTGAACTCGGTGGTCGTGTCGGTCTCGACGGCGGTGCTCACCGCCGTCCTGGCGACGCTCGCCGGCTACGGGTTCGCCAAGTTCGGCTTCCGCGGCCGGGGGCTGCTGTTCGGCCTGGTGCTCGTCACGCTGATGGTGCCGTTCCAGGCCATCCTCACCCCGCTGTACCTGCAGATGAACGCGATGCGGCTCACGGACAGCCTGTTCGGCCTCGTGCTCTTCTACACGACCGTGAACCTGCCGTTCTGCGTGTTCGTCATGCGCAACGCGTTCGAGTCCGTGCCCGGCGAGATCGAGGACTCGGCCCACGTCGACGGCGCGGGCACCGTGCGCATGATCGTGTCGGTGCTGCGCCCGCTCGTCGTGCCGGGCGCGGCGACCGCCGCGCTGTACGCGTTCCTCGCGTCGTGGACCGAGTTCCTCGGCGCGCTGACGTTCCTCACCGACTCGTCCCTCTACACGCTGCCGGTGTCGCTGGTGAACCTGCAGCAGGGCGCGTACGGCCAGGTGGACTTCGGGCTCCTGGCCGCCGGGTCGGTGGTCGCGATGATCCCGTGCGTCGTGCTGTACGTGGCGTTGCAGCGGTACTACGTGGCAGGGCTCGCGTCGGGGGCCGTCAAGGGCTGACGGGCCGGCCGGGCAGGTCGGGGCGCCGTCGTCAGTCGTCGAAGACGTCCCAGCAGATCGCGCTGCGCGCCCGCTGGTCGTCCAGGACGAGGGCGAGCAGCTCCGCCGGCACCTGCTCCCGCTGCCAGTCGCGCTCGGCGAGGCGCGCGGCCTCCGCCTCGTCGGCGGGGGCCGCGGCGCTCGCGGCGCGGATCGCGTAGGCGGCGGCACCCAGGTCGTGCGCGGCGACGTGCGCGACGGCGACCGCCTGCCCCGCCGCGAGGGCGGCGAACCGCGCCGGGTCGGGACGCCCCTTGCCGGCCGCGTTCGCGACGAAGGCGGTGCGGTGCGCCTCGCGCATCGGCACCTCGCCGCGGATCCAGCCGCGCGCGACGTCGAGCGCGTCGCGCGGGCGCGGGTCGTCGGGAGCCTCCCGCTCGAACAGCGGCAGCACGTGGTCGGCGCAGGCCACGGCCCACGCGGCCAGCATCCGGTGGTGGTCGTCGGTGAGGGACCCGCCCCGCCGCACCGTGATCAGCCGGGGGTCGCGGTCGGTCGGCAGGATCGGCATTGAGCCCATCCTGCCCGGCGCGGGAGGAGGAGGGCGGTCAGGCCTCGCGCGTCAGCGCGAACGCCACGACGCCGACGACGGCGACCCCCGCGCCCCAGGCGGGCAGGCCCGCGGCCGCGGCGAGTGCGCCGGCCGCCACGAAGAGCGTGGCCTGCACGACGAGCCGCCAGGGCTGGCGAAGCCGGTGGCGCGTGGTGCGCGCCAGCCACCGGCCCCACACCGCCACGGCCGCGGCGGGGAGCGCGACGAGCAGGACGACGGAGGCCACGACGGACCCCGCGCCGCCCCCGACGGCGGCACCGAGGCGCCAGCCGGACACGGCCAGGAGCGCGAGCAGGGCGAGCTCGCAGCAGAAGGCGAGGAGGTCGGCCGGGCCCACGTGCTCCGGGGGCTCGGGCCGCCGCTGGTCGTGCCGCGTCGGGGCGCTCATGCGGGCACCCTAGCGGTGCCGTCGGGAGGGCCCGCGGGCGCCGGTAGACTGGCGGTGCGCCGTGTGGCGCCCCCCGCCCGGACCGATGCCGGATACCGGCACCGCGAGGCGGTGCGGCGATCACCCGGTCCGAGCACCCGGAGCATTCCGGCCACCCGTGCTTGTACTCGTGCGACCCGAGGGAAGTTGATGACCGCCGCTGCCGACAGCGCTGAAGCCGTGTCCGCCCCCCGCCCGCAGCTCGACACCGTCGAGCTCGCCGCGTCCACGCCCGACGAGGCGCAGCCGTTCGCGGAGCTCGGGCTCAAGCCGGACGAGTACCAGCGCATCCGCGACCTGCTCGGGCGCCGCCCCACCGCGGCCGAGCTCGCCATGTACTCCGTGATGTGGTCCGAGCACTGCTCGTACAAGTCGTCCAAGGTGCACCTGAAGAAGTTCGGTGAGCGCGTCACCGAGGAGATGAAGGAGCACCTGCTCGTCGGCATCGGCGAGAACGCCGGCGTCGTCGACGTCGGCGACGGCTGGGCGGTGACCTTCAAGGTCGAGTCGCACAACCACCCGTCGTTCGTCGAGCCGTACCAGGGCGCCGCGACCGGCGTGGGCGGCATCGTCCGCGACATCATCTCGATGGGCGCGCGCCCGGTGGCGGTCATGGACCAGCTGCGCTTCGGTGCCGTCGACCACCCCGACACGGCCCGCGTCGTGCACGGCGTCGTCAGCGGCGTCGGCGGCTACGGCAACAGCCTCGGCCTGCCCAACATCGGCGGCGAGCTCGTCTTCGACGGCTCCTACCAGGGCAACCCGCTCGTCAACGCGCTGTGTCTCGGCGTGCTGCGCCACGAGGACATCCACCTCGCCAACGCCACGGGCGTGGGCAACAAGGTGGTCCTGTTCGGCGCCCGCACGGGCGGCGACGGCATCGGCGGGGCCTCCATCCTCGCCTCGGAGACCTTCGAGGACGGCGTGCCGGCCAAGCGGCCGAGCGTGCAGGTGGGCGACCCCTTCATGGAGAAGGTGCTCATCGAGTGCTGCCTGGAGCTCTACGCCGCGAAGGTCGTGGAGGGCATCCAGGACCTCGGCGCCGCGGGCATCTCCTGCGCCACGAGCGAGCTGGCCTCCAACGGCGACGGCGGCATGCACGTCTGGCTCGACGACGTGCTGCTGCGCGACCCCACGCTCAACGCCGGCGAGATCCTCATGTCGGAGTCGCAGGAGCGCATGATGGCGGTGGTCACGCCGGAGAAGCTCGAGCAGTTCCTCGCGATCACCGGCAAGTGGGACGTCGAGACTGCCGTGATCGGCGAGGTCAACGACTCCGGCCGCCTCACCATCGACCACCACGGCCAGCGGATCGTGGACGTCGACCCGCGGACGGTCGCGCACGAGGGCCCGGTCTACGAGCGCCCCTACGACCGCCCGGCGTGGCAGGACGGCCTGCAGGCCGACACCACGGTGGCGGCCGGCCTGGCGCGTCCGACGTCGGCCGACGAGCTGCGCGCCACGGCGCTGCGCCTGCTCGCGTCGCCCAACCTCGCCTCCAAGGCGTGGGTCACCGACCAGTACGACCGCTTCGTGCAGGGCAACACGGCGCTCGCCCAGCCCGACGACGGCGGCGTGGTCCGGGTCGACGAGGCCACGGGCCGCGGCGTCGCCCTCGCGACCGACGCGAACGGCCGCTACGGCAAGCTCGACCCCCGCACGGGCGCGCAGCTCGCCCTCGCGGAGGCGTACCGCAACGTCGCGACGGCCGGCGCCACGCCGCTCGCCGTGACGGACTGCCTCAACTTCGGCTCGCCGGAGCACCCGGACTCGATGTGGCAGCTCGTCGAGGCGATCGAGGGCCTCGCGGACGCCTGCCAGGAGCTGGGCGTGCCGGTCACCGGCGGCAACGTGTCGCTCTACAACGGCACGGGCGAGCCGGGCCAGATCGACTCGTCGATCCACCCGACGCCGGTCGTCGGCGTCCTCGGCGTGATCGACGACGTGCGCACCGCCGTCCCGTCCGGCTGGCGCGAAGAGGGCCTGTCGATCCTGCTGCTGGGCCGCACGGCCGACGAGCTCGACGGCTCCGCGTGGGCCGACGTCGAGCACGGGCACCTGGGCGGCCTGCCGCCGCGCGTGGACCTCGCCGCGGAGAAGGCGCTGGCGTCCGCGCTGGTCGCCGCCCGCGAGCAGGGCCTCGTCGCCGCCGCGCACGACCTGTCCGAGGGCGGCCTCGCCCAGGGCCTGGTCGAGGCGTCGCTGCGCTACGGCGTCGGCGCGGACGTCGCGCTCGACGGCGTCACCGGCCGCGACGGCGTCTCGCCGTTCGCCGCGCTGTTCAGCGAGTCCACCGCGCGTGCCCTGGTGGCCGTGGACACGGAGCACGAGCCCGAGCTGGTCGCGGTGGCCGAGGCCGCCGGCGTCCCCGTGCTGCGGCTCGGCCGCACCGCCGGCGACGCGCTGGTCGTCGCCGGCGGCTTCGACGGCGAGACCTTCACGGTGCCGCTGGACGAGGCCCGCGAGGCGCACGAGGGCACGCTGCCGCGCATCTTCGGCTGAGCACGGAGCGCCGTGGGCGCGCGTGGGGTGCGGTCCCGACCGGGGTCGCACCCCCGCGCGCCCACGGTCGTTGAGAGGTCCGCCACGGTGGGGCTTTCGCCGTCGGCGGCCCTCGGCGGCGTGATCTCTCGTGTCACCGGCCCGGTCGACGGGAGAGATCTCCTGCGGGGACGCCGGAGAGCGGGCCAACGCGTCTCGCCGCGTGAGATGGCGTCTCGCCGGTCGGCTACCCTGCGAGGGACGTGCGTGTGCCGTGCCGCCCCTCCCGGGCCCGCGGGCGCGTCCCCACCGACCGGGAGGAGCCCCGATGGAAGACCGTCTGCAGCCTGTGTTCGCCGAGGTGCTGCGCCGCAATCCCGGCGAGGTGGAGTTCCACCAGGCCGTGCGTGAGGTCTTCGAGTCGCTGGGCCCGGTGCTGCGCAAGAACCCGCAGTACGTGGAGGCCGCGGTCCTCGAGCGCATCTGCGAGCCCGAGCGGCAGATCATCTTCCGCGTGCCGTGGGTCGACGACACCGGCCGCGTGCGGATCAACCGCGGCTTCCGCGTCGAGTACAACTCGGCCCTCGGCCCGTACAAGGGCGGCCTGCGCTTCCACCCCTCGGTGTACCTGGGGATCGTGAAGTTCCTCGGCTTCGAGCAGATCTTCAAGAACGCGCTGACCGGGCTGCCCATCGGCGGCGGCAAGGGTGGCTCCGACTTCGACCCGCGCGGCCGCTCCGACGGCGAGGTCATGCGGTTCTGCCAGTCGTTCATGACCGAGCTGTACCGCCACATCGGCGAGTACACGGACGTGCCGGCGGGCGACATCGGCGTGGGCGCCCGCGAGGTCGGCTACCTGTTCGGCCAGTACAAGCGGATCACCAACCGCTACGAGTCCGGGGTGCTCACCGGCAAGGGCCTCACCTGGGGCGGCTCGCTCGTGCGGCGCGAGGCCACCGGCTACGGCGCGGTCCTCTTCGCGCAGAGCATGCTCGGCACGCAGGGCGAGAGCCTCGACGGCCGGCGCGTCTCGGTCTCCGGCTCCGGCAACGTGGCGATCTACGCGGCCGAGAAGGCGACGCAGCTCGGCGGCCGCGTCGTGACGTTCTCCGACTCCTCCGGCTACGTCGTCGACGAGGCGGGCATCGACCTCGACCTCCTCAAGGAGATCAAGGAGGTGGAGCGCGGCCGCGTCGCGGACTACGTGGAGCGTCGCCAGGGCGCGCGCCTCGTGACCGACGGCAGCATCTGGGACGTCCCCACCGACGTCGCGCTGCCGTGCGCCACGCAGAACGAGCTCACCGAGGCGGACGCCAAGCAGCTCGTCGCCAACGGCGTGCGCGCCGTCGCGGAGGGCGCCAACATGCCCACGACGCCCGAGGCGGTGGGGCTCCTGCGCGACGCCGGCGTGCTGTTCGGCCCGGGCAAGGCGGCCAACGCCGGCGGCGTGGCCACCTCGGCGCTGGAGATGCAGCAGAACGCGTCCCGCGACTCGTGGAGCTTCGAGCACACCGAGTCGCGGCTCGCGGAGATCATGACCAACATCCACGACAGCTGCCTCGCCACGGCGGACGAGTACGACGCCCCCGGCGACTACGTCGTGGGCGCCAACATCGCGGGCTTCACCAAGGTGGCCGACGCGATGATCGCCTTCGGCGTGATCTGACCGGCGCGAGCCCTACGTACGACGACGGCGCGTCCCCGGGCGGGGACGCGCCGTCGTCGTGAGCGGGGCCGGGCGGTCGCCCGCGGGCCGGCTCAGACCTCGTGGTTCTCCGACGAGATCATCCACGCCTGCTTCTCGAGGTCGGTGATGATCTCGTGCAGCAGGTCGGCCGTCGTCGGGTCCTCGGCGTCGACGTCGTCGTGCACCTCGCGCGCGACCTCGACGGTCTGCGCCACGCGCTCGACGATCGCGTCGACGGTGTCCTCGACGGACACGAGGCCGGCGGGGTACGGGGACAGGTCCGTCGTGGTGGCGACGGTCTCCGTGCGCCCGTCCGGCACGGCCTGGAGGGCGCGGAGCCGCTCGGCGACGGTGTCGCTGTGCTCGCGGGCGACGTCGACCAGCTCGTCCAGCTGGAGGTGCAGGTCGCGGAACCCGCGGCCCGTGACGTTCCAGTGGGCCTGCTTGCCCTGGACGTGCAGGTCGACCAGCGCGACGAGCACGCGCTGCAGGTGGGCGCGGAGCTTGTCGGACGCCTCGGCCCGGGGGGTGCTGCGCTTCATCGTGGGAGTGGTCATGGATGAACCTCGCTTCCGTTGACGATCGCTCTCTTGAACTATTCCAGGTTAGAGAGCCTTCCCGTGCCGCGCCAGCAAGGCCAGGCGAACCTTGGTCGTCCGCGGACGGGTGGGCGGACGGGTGGGCAGACGGCTCAGCGCTCGCGCGTCACGAGGTCGAGCACCGTCGTCGCGAACGCCCCGGTGAGCGTGGGGGCGTGGCCGGCGCCCGCGATCGACCACAGCTCGACCGACGTGCCGCCCGAGCATCGGGCCCACGTCGTCACCGTGGTCTCGGGGCCGGGGATCGCGCCGTCGAGGTCGCGCCCGGCGGCGGCGGAGGTGGGCGTCGGGTCGCACTCGTCGAGGCGGGCCCAGGCGGCGGCGGACTCCGCTGCCGCCGGGTACGCGTGCCCGTCGCGGACCCCGCCGCCCGCGCGGATGACGGTGTCGGCGGTGCCGTGCGCCTGGACGACGCTCACCGCGCGCGAGGGACGGCAGGCGCGGTCGTCGGCCGGCATCGCGCCCGCGAGCGACACCGCGACCGCCACGAGGTCGGCGTGGTCGCACGCCGTGCGGTACGCCATGAACCCACCGTTCGAGTACCCGACGACGGCGACCCGGCCGGGGTCCACGGCGTAGGAGGCCTCGAGCGTGCGGATCACCAGCGCGAGGTAGGCGGAGTCGTCCACGCCGCCGCGGTCCGCACCGCAGCAGGCGTCGCTCGCGTTCCAGAAGCGGCGCCCGTCGGGACCCTCGGTGCCCTCGGGGAGGGCGTAGAGCACGCCGCGCGCGAGAGCCTCGTCGCGGAGCCCGAGGGCGGCGTCCACGCGCGCGGTGCCGGAGCCGAAGCCGTGCAGGACGACGACGAGCGGGGCCGGGCGCGCGGGGTCGTACCCGGGCGGCACGTGGACCTGGACGGGGCGCCCCCCGACGTCGACGCTGCCGGTCGCGCCCGCCGGCAGCGCCTCGGCGGCCGCGAGCACCACCGGCTGCGACGACGCCCGCTCCGCCGCCGGCGGCGGCACCCGGGAGCCGCAGGCCGCCAGGAGCAGCGCGACCACCGCGACGACCGTCGCCAGGAGGGGCCGATGCGCTGGCATGTCGCCGATTGTCGCGTGCGCGCCGCGCCCGGCATAGGCTGAAAAAGGGTGCGGAGGTGGTGCTCCGATGACGTGGCAGCTGGCGCTGGTGACGGCGGCGGTCGTGGCGTTCGCGACGGTCGCCGCCCGGTCGTGGCTGCGCTCGCGCGCGCATCGCGAGGCCGTCGCGCGGCGGTCGCGCCGGCGCCGCCCGGCCGTCGCCGACCCGCTGCTCACCCTCACCGTCCAGGTGCGCCTGGGGGAGCTGGCCCGCGAGCTGCGCGCCATCGACGACGACCCGCAGGTCTACGCCCGCGCCCACCACGCCCGCGCGGCCCAGGAGGCCTACGACGCGCTGCTGCGCGAGGCGTGCCGCCTGGCCGGGCTGGGCGTCGTCGACCTGCCGCGGCGTGCCGGCGAGCGCGCCGAGTCCGCCGAGCGGCTGCGCGAGGAGCTGGAGCTCAGCTCCCGCGGCTGGTCCTGGTGAGGTGCCGAGGAGGCGCGAAGGGGCGGCCCGCACGGATGCGGACCGCCCCTGCTGACCACCTCGCGGGGGCCAGGGCCCCGGCGTCAGGTGCTCGGGGTCAGAGGGCCTCGAGCGCCGTGTTGAACGTGGCGGACGGGCGCATCACCGCGGCGGCCTTGACCGCGTCGGGGCGGTAGTAGCCGCCGATGTCGGCGGGCGAGCCCTGCACGCCGACGAGCTCCTCGACGATCGTCTGCTCCTGCTCGGCGAGCGACGCGGCCAGCGGGCCGAACGCGGCGGCCAGCTCGGCGTCGTCCGACTGCGCGGCGAGCTCCTGGGCCCAGTACAGCGCCAGGTAGAAGTGCGAGCCGCGGTTGTCGATCCCGCCGACGCGGCGCGTCGGGGACTTGTCCTGGTCGAGGAACGTGCCCGTGGCGCGGTCGAGGGTGTCCGCGAGCACCTGGGCGCGCGCGTTGCCGGTGGCCGTGGCCAGGTGCTCGAACGACGCGGCCAGCGCGAAGAACTCGCCGAGCGAGTCCCAGCGCAGGTAGTTCTCCGCGAGCAGCTGCTGCACGTGCTTCGGGGCGGAGCCGCCGGCGCCGGTCTCGAAGAGCCCGCCGCCGTTCATCAGCGGCACGACCGAGAGCATCTTGGCCGAGGTGCCCAGCTCGAGGATGGGGAACAGGTCCGTGTTGTAGTCGCGCAGCACGTTGCCCGTCACCGAGATGGTGTCGAGGCCCTGGCGGATCCGCGCGAGCGAGAACGCCGTCGCCTCGGCCGGCGCCATCACGTGGATGTCGAGGCCGTCGGTGTCGTGGTCGCCCAGGTACTCCTCGACCTTGGCGATGAGCTGCGCGTCGTGGGCGCGCTGCGCGTCGAGCCAGAACACGGCGGGGGAGCCGGTGGCGCGGGCGCGGTTCACGGCGAGCTTGACCCAGTCGCGGATGGCGACGTCCTTGGTGGTGCACGCGCGCCACACGTCGCCGGCCTGCACGTCGTGGCTCAGCAGCACGTCGCCGGCCGCGTCCACGACCTCGACGGTGCCGTCGGCCGGGATCTCGAACGTCTTGTCGTGCGAGCCGTACTCCTCGGCCTTCTTGGCCATGAGGCCCACGTTGGGCACGGAGCCCATCGTGGCCGGGTCGAGGGCGCCGTTGACGCGGCAGTCGTCGATGACGGTCTGGTAGACGCCGGCGTACGAGGAGTCGGGGATGACGGCGAGGGTGTCGTGCTCCTTGCCGTCCGGGCCCCACATGTGGCCGCCGCCGCGGATCATCGCGGGCATGGAGGCGTCGATGATGACGTCGGACGGCACGTGCAGGTTGGTGATGCCGCGGTCGGAGTCGACCATGGCGAGCGCCGGCCCGTCGGCGAGGCCCTGCTCGACGGCGGCCTTGATGGCCGCGCCGTCGGGCAGCGTGTCGACGGCGGCCAGCAGGCCGCCGAGGCCGTCGTTGGGGGAGATGCCCGCGGCCTTGAGCTGGTCGCCGTACTTCTCGAAGAGGGCCGGGAAGAAGGCCTGCACGACGTGGCCGAAGATGATCGGGTCCGAGACCTTCATCATCGTGGCCTTGAGGTGCGCGGAGAACAGCACGCCCTCGGCCTTGGCGCGCGCGACCTGCTCGGCGAGGAAGGTGTTCAGCGCCGCGACGGACATGAACGTCGCGTCGACGACCTCGCCCGCCTCGACCTTGAGGCCGTCCTTGAGGACGGAGGTGCCGGCCGGCGTGACCAGACGGATGGTCAGGGTGTCGTCGGCGGGGATCACGACCGACTTCTCGTGGGAGAAGAAGTCGCCGGAGCTCATCGTCGCGACGCTCGTCCTGGAGTCGGGCGACCAGGCGCCCATGCGGTGCGGGTGCGCCTTGGCGTAGTTCTTCACCGAGGCGGGGGCGCGGCGGTCCGAGTTGCCCTCGCGCAGCACCGGGTTGACGGCCGAGCCCTTGACCTTGTCGTACCGGGCGCGCACGTCCTTGTCCGCGTCGGTCTGCGGGTCCTCGGGGTAGTCGGGGATGTCGTAGCCCTGGCCCTGCAGCTCCGCGATCGCGGCCTTGAGCTGCGGCTGGGAGGCCGAGATGTTCGGCAGCTTGATGATGTTGGCCTCGGGGGTGGTGGCCAGCGCGCCCAGCTCGGCGAGGGCGTCGCCGATGCGCTGGTCGTCGCTCAGGCGCTCCGGGAACTGGGCCAGGATGCGACCGGCGAGGGAGATGTCGCGCGTCTCGAGCGTGACCCCGGCCTGGGCGGCGTACGCCTCGACGATCGGGAGGAACGAGTACGTCGCGAGCAGCGGCGCCTCGTCGGTGTGGGTGTAGATGATCGTGGCGGCCTCGGGCCGGGACTCGGTGGTCATGCGGCGATGCTCCCTAGGCAGGGCAGTGATGGACGAGAGATTGTTTGACATCAAGATATCTGGCCGCGGCGGAGCCTGTCGAAAACGGGACGCACGCCACGCACCCTCCGCGCGCGGCCAGGACGGCCCGCCGTTACCGTCGAGCCGTGCCGACGCGTCAGCTCCATCTCGCCCATGCCGGCCCGGCCGAGGTCGCGGACGCCCTCGCCGCCCTCCGCGCGGAGGTCGGGCTGCCCGCGATGTTCCCCGCGGCCGTCCGCGACGAGGCCGAGGAGTCAGCGAAGAGCGGCGGGTCGGCGGTCGACGGCGTCCAGGCGCGGCAGGACCGGCGCGACGTCGAGCTCGTGACCATCGACCCGCCCGGCTCGATGGACCTCGACCAGGCGGTGCACGTCGCGTCGTCGGGACGCGGCTACATCGTGCGGTACGCCATCGCCGACGTCGCCGCCTTCGTGGCTCCGGGGGGCGCGCTCGACGCCGAGGCCCACCGCCGCGGCACCACGGTCTACGGCCCGGACGTCCGCACGCCCCTGCACCCGACCGTCCTGTCCGAGGGGGCCGCGAGCCTGCTGCCCGACGAGGACCGCCCGGCCGTCCTGTGGACGATCGGGCTGGACGCGGACGGCGAGATCACCAGCGCCTCCGTGACGCGCGCGACGGTCCGCTCGCGCGCTCGCCTCACCTACGGCGAGGCCCAGGCGCACCTCGACGCCGGCACCGCGTCCGAGTCGCTCGCGCTGCTGGCCGACGTCGGGCGGCTGCGTCAGGCGCGCGAGCGCGACCGCGGCGGGGTGTCCCTCGAGGTGCCGGAGCAGGAGATCGTGCCGCAGGACGGCGGGACCTTCGCCCTGGAGCTGCGCCGCACGCTGCCCGTGGAGGGCTGGAACGCCCAGATCTCGCTGCTCACCGGGATCGCCGCCGCGGCGATGATGCGCGAGGCCGGCGTCGGCCTGTTCCGCACGCTGCCGCCCGCCGACGACCGCGACGTCGCGCGCCTGCGCCGCACCGCGGCCGCGCTGGGCATCGACTGGTCCGCCGACGTCTCCTACGCGCAGCTCGTGCCCACCCTGGAGTCGCGCCGCCCGGCCCACGCGGCCTTCCTCGCCGAGGCGACGTCGCTCTTCCGTGGCGCGGGCTACCTGGCGTTCGGGGTTCCCGGGCCGGACGGCGGTGCGCCGGTGGCGCTCCCGGCCGACGCGCGGCACGCGGCGATCGCCGCCGAGTACGCCCACGTCACCGCGCCGCTGCGGCGGCTCGCCGACCGCTACGCCACCGAGGTGTGCCTCGCGCACGGCGCGGGCCGCGAGGTCCCCGCCTGGGTGGCGGAGGTGCTGCCCGCCCTGCCCGAGACCATGGCGGCGGCGTCCCGCACCGCGGGCGCCTTCGAACGGGGCAGCGTCGACATCATCGAGGCCGCCCTGCTGGCAGGCCGCGAGGGTGAGGGGTTCGACGCCGTCGTCGTGGACGTCCGCGGGCCGGCCAAGGACGAGGCCGAGGGTGGGGTGCAGCGCGGCGAGGTGATGCTGACCGAGCCCGCCGTGCGAGCGCGCGTCGACGGCGCCGACCTGCCCCTCGGCGAGCGGGTCCGCGCGACGCTCGCCGCGGCGTCCGTCCCCGAGCGACGGGTGCTGTTCACCCTGCCCTGAGCGGTCGCGGGCGCCGCACCGCGCGGTCAGGGCTCGAGGTCGGTGATCCCGGCGCCCGTGCGGACGTCGAGCGGCACCGAGACCTGGTCGTGCGCGATTACCCAGCGGTCGCCGTCGCGGCGCAGGCCGAACGTCCCGCGCACCCACATGCCGGGCACGGCCGTGCCGTCGGCGAGGGTGCCGCTGAGGCGGCCGAACGCGTGCCCGAAGGCGACGCGGTCGTCGACGGTGAGCGTGAGGTCGCGCAGCTCGTAGTCGACGGTGGCGAAGGTGTCGAACACCCGCACCCAGTTCCGTAGCTTCGCCTCGATCCCGACGTGCTGCAGCGGCGGCTCGACGTCGAACGACACGACGTCGGCCGCGTAGACCTCGCGCAGCGCGTCGAGGTCCTTGGCGCGCAGCGCGACGGCGATCGAGCCGAGCCGTCGCCGGATCTCCTCGGTGTGCTCCTGTGTCGCGGTCATGGTGGTCGTCTCCTGTCCTCCGGGTCCACTCTCCCGACGAGACAGCGGTCCGAGACGTGAGGGCGAGCCGTCCCCGGTGCCGGCGGCACCCGAGGTGACGTTTTGATAACACTCCTGCCTTATAACGATTCAACCTCTAGCGGAGCACCGGCATCTATTCGTTAAGGTTCCTGCCCTACGGCCATTGCGGTACCACCGCGGCGCGAGGACGCGTCGCCGACCGGAAGGACCCACGATGAACCGACGTACGACGCGAGGCCGGTGGCTGATGGCGGCCGCTGCCCTCACGAGCGTGACTCTCCTGGCCGCCGGGTGCTCCGGTGGCGACGCCGACGCCAACAAGGACGGGGGCTCGACGAACGCGCCCGCCGCCGAGGGCAAGGCCACCGACCGCGAGCTCGTGATCTGGGCCGGCTCCCAGACCCCGATCACGGCCAACTTCAACCCCTACGCCGTGGGCGTCCTCCACCTGGCCAACGGCGGCATCTACGAGACGCTGTTCGCCTTCAACAAGCTCCAGGACGTGGACCCGACGCCGATGCTGGCCGAGTCCTACGAGTGGAACGAGGACGGCACCGAGCTGACGGTCACGCTCCGCCAGGGCGTGCAGTGGAACGACGGCGAGGCGTTCACCGCCGACGACGTCGTCTACTCCTTCACCAACGCCACGGCCAAGCCCGTCTACCTCGAGGACGCCGTCGCCAAGGACGACTCGACCGTCGTCTTCTCGTTCGCCGACCCCGCGTTCGCCAACGAGTTCGCCATCCTCGGCAGCACCTACATCGTGCCGGAGCACGTCTTCGCCGAGCACGAGAAGGACTCCGGCAAGGACGCCGAGGGCAACGCGCTCGAGGGCCTCGTCGCCTGGGCCAACGCCGAGAAGCCGGTCGGCACCGGCCCGTACACGGTGGACTCCACCTCGAACGCGGCCTACACCGCCAAGGCCAACCCGAACTACTGGGGCGGCGCGCCCAAGGTCGCGTCCCTGCGGTACGTCGGCATCGACGCCAACCAGTCGGCCGAGGACCTGCTCACCACCGGCCAGATCGACTGGTCGACGATGTTCGTGCCCGACCCCGAGCGCGTCACCGCCAGCGGCGCCTACGGCTACGTGAACACGCCGGTCGACCCGACCGTGCTGTACACCTGCGCCAACGTCGACCTCGGCTGCGAGGGCGACCAGACGGACGTCGCCGTCCGCCAGGCCCTCAACGTCGCGATCGACCGCAAGGCGATCAACGACAAGGCCTTCGTCGGCCTCGCCAAGGAGATCTCGCCGACGTTCGCCCTGCTCGGCCGCGACGACAAGTGGATCGCCGACGGCATGCCCAAGGAGTCGTCGCAGACCGCGGACGCCGCCGCCGCCGCGACGATCCTCGAGGACGCCGGCTACACCAAGGACGACAAGGGCTTCTACGGCAAGGACGGCAAGGCCATCGACCTGACGCTCACGTCGGTCGACGGCTGGACGGACTACAACAGCGCCGCCAAGCTGATCGAGGAGCAGGCCAAGGCCGCCGGCATCAAGGTCACCGCGTCCACGATCTCGTGGAACGAGTTCGCCGACGCCCGCGTGTCCGGCGAGTTCGAGCTCATCATGGGCGGCGTCGTCGGCACCTCGATCGCCGACCCGTTCCAGATCTACCGCGAGTGGTTCACCGGCGACTACACCCAGAAGGTCGGCAAGGCCCTCGAGCCCGGCGAGTGGAACTTCTCCCGGTACGACAACGACGACGTGGACGCGGCCGTCCAGGCCGCCTCCCAGACGAACGACGAGGCCGCCAAGAAGGCCGCCTACGCCACCGTCCAGGAGCACATCGTCGAGGACCTGCCGTACATCCCGCTCGTCGTGAACGCGTCGCAGACGTTCTTCAACACGACGGCCTACGCCGGCTGGCCCACGGACGACGACATGTACATGTTCCCGCCGTCGTGGCAGGGCCCGTCCTCGGGCGTCATCCTCGGCAAGCTCGGCGGCGTCGAGTAGCCGACCCACGAGACCGGGTGACCGGCGGGCCCCACGGCCCGCCGGTCACCCGGTCCGGCGCACCCGCGCCCGGTACGACCAGCACCACGACGACGTGACGCACCAACCGAGGAGGAGCCGCATGCCCGCGAACCCGAAGGGCGGCCCGACCCCATGAAGTTCTACCTGAGGCGGATCGCCTTCTACGCGATCACGCTGTGGGCCGCGATCTCGCTGAACTTCTTCATCCCGCGCCTGCTGCCGGGTGACCCGTTCGACATCCTCATGGCCAAGCTGCAGCGCGCCGGGGGCATCCCGGCGGGCACGGAGAACAGCATCCGGCTCCTCCTCGGCGCCGCCGAGAACCAGTCCCTGTGGGAGCAGTACCTCACGTACTGGAAGAACGTCCTCACGGGCAACCTCGGCGTCTCCATCACCAACTTCCCGACGCCCGTCACCGAGCTCATCGGGGACGCGATCCCGTGGACCCTCGGCCTGGTGGGCACCGCCACGATCATCTCGTTCGTGCTCGGCATCGGGCTCGGCGCGTTCGCCGGCTGGAAGCGCGGCACGTGGGTGGACAGCCTCGTCCCCAGCACCACGATGCTGCAGTCGCTGCCGTACTTCTGGGTGGCCCTGGTCCTCATCTTCGTGTTCGCCGTGAACCTGCAGTGGTTCCCGATCATCGGCGCGTACGACGTCTTCCACTTCAACGGCCCCGAGTGGAGCTGGGCCTTCGTCGGCTCCGTGCTCTACCACGCGTTCCTCCCGGCGGTGACGATCGTCGTCTCGTCGGTCGGCGGCTGGCTGCTCGGGATGCGCAACATGATGGTCTCGACGCTGTCGGAGGACTACGTCACCACCGCCGAGGCCAAGGGCCTGCGGCCCCGCCGGGTGTTCACCACCTACGCGATGCGGAACGCGGCCCTGCCGTCGCTCGCCGGGTTCGGCGTCTCCCTCGGTTTCGTCGTCGCCGGCTCGCTCGTCATGGAGCAGGTCTTCACCTACCCCGGCGTCGGCAAGCTCATGATCACGGCCGTGCGCAACAACGACTACGCGCTGATGCAGGGAGTCTTCCTCGTCATCACGCTCGCGGTCCTCGCGGCGCTGTTCCTCATGGACCTCATCTACGGCTTCCTGGACCCGAGGACGCGGCACAATGACTGACACCCCGACCCCCGACACCTCGTCGCCCGCCACCGCGCCGGTCAAGAAGTCCGCGCTCCGCCAGATGATGCCCTCGATGTCGGGCAAGCTCGTCGCCGGGCTCGTCCTCATCGGTGCGATCGTGCTCTTCGCGGTCCTCGGCCCGTTCGTCACGCAGGACCCGCACAGCTCCGCCAACGACCCGATGCTGCCGCCCCAGCCGGGCCACTGGCTCGGCACCACGAGCCTCGGCTACGACGTCCTCGCGCAGCTCGCCGAGGGCGCGCGCGGCTCGCTGACGGTCGGCGTGACCGCGGGGCTCATCGCCATCGTGCTGGCGCTCCTGTTCGGCGTCATCGCCGGGTACATGCGCGGCTGGACCGACGAGGTCCTCTCGCTGATCACCAACATCATGATCGTCATCCCCGGCCTGCCGCTGATGATCGTGATCGCCAGCTACCTCCAGGTGCGCAGCACGCTGCTGGTGGCCCTGATCCTCGGCGTGACCGGCTGGGCCGGCGGGGCCGTCGTGCTGCGCTCCCAGGCCCGGTCGCTGCGCGTGCGCGACTACGTCTCGGCGGCCCGCGTGGCCGGCGAGAAGACCCCGCGGATCCTCCTCGTCGAGGTGCTGCCCAACCTGCTGCCCCTGCTGGCGTCGCAGTTCCTCTTCGCCATCATCCTGTCGATCCTCGGCGAGGCCGGCCTGTCCTACCTGGGCCTCGGGCCCAACGGCCAGATCACCTGGGGCACCATGCTCAACGAGGCGCAGGGCGGCAGCGCGCTCTCGCGCGGCGCCTGGTGGTGGTTCGTCCCGCCGGGCCTGATGATCGCCCTCTTCGGCACCGGCCTGTCGCTGGTCAACTTCGCCATCGACGAGATCGTCAACCCGAAGCTGCGTCTCGCCCCGGCCGCCGCCAAGAGCGTCCGCGAGGCCCGCAGGTCCGGCCGCGACAAGCTCGGCCGCGCCTCGGCGGCGCCCGCCCCGGCCGCCGACCCCGTGGCCGACGAGGCCCCGACCGACCCGCAGGACTCGTCCGGCCAGAAGGAGAGGGTCGACGTATGACCACCGCCACCACCACGGGCCCGCTGAGCTCCGCGTCCCACGCCGAGCACGTGGCCGGCCTCGACCCCGTCCTCACGGCCCGGCACGTGTCCATCGAGTACGAGGTCGACCCGCCCGTCCACGCCGTCCGGGACGTCTCGCTGACGCTGCACCGCGGCGAGATCCTCGGCCTGGCCGGCGAGTCCGGCTGCGGCAAGACGACGCTCGCCTACGGCCTCAACCGGCTCCTCAAGCCGCCGGCGATCCTGCGCTCCGGCGAGGTGACGTTCCACGACGCGAACGGCACGGACATCGACGTCGTCGGCCTCGGCGGCGACTCGCTCCGGGCGTTCCGCTGGGACAAGGTCTCCATGGTGTTCCAGGGTGCGATGAACTCGCTCAACCCGGTGATCAGCATCCGCAAGCAGCTCGGCGACGTGCTCACCACCCACCGGCCGCAGATGGGGAAGAAGGAACGGGCCGAGCGTTCCGCCGAGCTCCTCGACCTCGTCGGCGTCGACCCGTCGCGGCTCGACAGCTTCGCCCACGAGCTCTCCGGCGGCATGCGCCAGCGCGTCATGATCGCCATGGCCATGGCCCTCAACCCGCAGGTCATGATCATGGACGAGCCGACGACGGCGCTCGACGTCGTCGTGCAGCGCGGCATCCTCCGCGAGATCATGCGGCTCCGCGAGCGGTTCAACTTCGCCGTCGTGTTCATCACCCACGACCTGCCGCTGCTGCTCGAGATCAGCGACCGCATCGCCGTCATGCGGGCGGGCGAGATCGTCGAGCTCGACACGTCCGAGTCCATCTACGCCCGGGCCCAGCACCCGTACACGCGCCAGCTGCTGAAGTCGTTCCCGAGCCTCACGGGTGACCGTGGTTCGTTCGTCCGCACCGGCGTCTCGCAGGACGCCGCCGAGGGGGAGGCGTCATGAGCAGCCTCGAGGTCCGCCATCTCGTCAAGGAGTTCAAGGTCCGCAACGGCGCCCGCAGCACCAGGCTGCGGGCGGTGAACGACGTGTCGTTCACCCTCGAGCCGGGCAAGACGATCGCGCTCGTGGGGGAGTCCGGCTCCGGCAAGTCGACCGTCGCCAAGATGATCTCCCAGCTCGAGACCCCGACCACCGGGGAGATCCTGCTCGACGGCACCCCCGTCCTGCGGCGCGGCAGGGGGCTGGC
Source organism: Isoptericola sp. NPDC057653 (assembly GCF_042799955.1). NCBI lineage: Bacteria > Bacillati > Actinomycetota > Actinomycetes > Micrococcales > Promicromonosporaceae > Isoptericola > Isoptericola sp. NPDC057653. The sequence continues at coordinate 1,131,967 of NZ_JBHVHP010000001.1, forward strand.
GTCCTACCGGCACCAGGTGCAGATGGTGTTCCAGGACCCGTTCGCGTCGCTCAACCCGTACCACACGGTGGCCCACCACCTGGAAAGGCCGCTGCGGCTGCACGGCGTCGCCTCCGGGGCCGGGCTCGAGCCCGCCGTCCACGAGCTGCTGGAGCGCGTCAACCTCACGCCGGCCGAGATCTACGCGGTGAAGCGGCCGCACGAGATGTCCGGCGGGCAGCGGCAGCGCGTCGCCATCGCCCGGGCCCTCGCGCCCGGCGCGCGGTTCCTCGTCGCCGACGAGCCGGTCTCCATGCTCGACGTGTCCATCCGGCTCGGGGTGCTCAACCTCCTCGCGCGGCTGCAGCGCGAGGAGGACCTCGGCGTCCTGTACATCACCCACGACCTCGCGACCGCCCGGCACTTCAGCGACGAGATCATCGTCATGTACCGGGGGGACATCGTGGAGCGGGGGCCGTCCGACGAGGTCATCCTCAACCCGCAGCACGACTACACGAAGACGCTGCTCGCCGCCGCTCCCGAGCCCTCTCGGCACGGGCGGCTCCGGGAAGAGGTGCGGGCGGAGCTCGCCGCTTCCTGAGTGCTGGTCCGCGTGGTGGTTTCTGCGCGGGTCGGCGAGTGCATCGCGGCGACTGCGTCGCACGGGTCGGTGGGTGGGGGGCTTCCGCGCGGGTCGGCGACTGCTTCGCGCGGACGCGTTCACGGGCGCCAGGGCGCCCTCCACTTCGGGAGGGATACGTCCGCGCGAAGCACTCGCCGACCCGCGCTTCGCTGTCACCTCATCCCACGTCTGTGCGGACCGGGTCTCCGCCCCGGCATGGCGCTGGGCCGGTACGAGGGCGCGGTCCCGGTCGGGCCGCGCCCTCGTACCGGTCGCAGGACGGGGGACGACCACGCCGTGCCGGAGGGGAGGCGTGGACGGCCGGGACGAGGCGGCGCCGAGGCATAGGGTGCTGGCGTGCCTGCTCGACGACGGACCGACCCTGCCGCGGGGCGCGCGGCCGTGGCGGCGTGGCTGGAGGGCGACTCCTCGCGCCCGGTGGTGACCACCGCGGTGCGGTTCACGCTGGAGGAGCTCGCCGACGTCGCGCCGGGGAACTCGGTGGAGGTGCGCGTGCCGCCCGCAGGTGCGGTGCAGGCCGTCGCCGGGCCGCGGCACACGCGGGGGACGCCGCCCAACGTGGTGGAGACCGACGTCGACACGTGGCTCGGCCTGGCCACGGGGCGACTGACCTGGGACGACGCGCTCGGGGCGGGGCGGGTGAGCGCGTCCGGGGAGCGTGCCGACCTGTCCGCGCTGCTGCCATTGCAGGCGGCACGCCCCCGGCGCTGACGCGGTCGTCGCGCGCGGGATAGCGGGTCTCGGCTGCGTCCGCTACGTTCGGCGGCACCGGGCAGGTACCTCCGCCGGGTCCTCGGACGACGACGTCCGGTGACCTGGGGTTCAACCGTGGTTCACACGGTCCTGCTTGGGTGACGTCACCCGCACGTCCGCCGCAAAGGAGCCACCGTGACCCCACCCCGTTCCGCCCGCCGCCGAGGACCGCTCGCGGCCGCCGTGACGGCCGCGCTCGTCCTCCCCGCCGGAGCCGCGCTCGCGGCGCCCGCGTCCGCCGCCGTCTCGCCCGACGCGCCCGTCGTCATCGACGAGGTCTACGGCGGCGGCGGCAACAGCGGCGCCCCGTTCAACCAGGACTTCGTCGAGCTGTACAACCCGACGGACCAGCCCGTCTCCCTCGACGGGTGGTCGGTGCAGTACGCGTCGGCCACCGGCGCCTGGGCCAACGGCGCGCAGACCGCGCTGCGCGGCGAGATCCCCGCCCGTGGTTCGTACCTCGTCGCGCAGGCCCTGGGCGCGAACACCGCGCTGCCCGCGCTGCCCACGCCCGACGTCACCGGCACGATCGCGATGTCCGGCACGGGGGCCAAGGTCGCCCTCGTGCGCAGCACCGACCGGCTGTCGTGCGCCGGGGCGGACTGCGCCACCGCCGCCGACGTCGTGGACCTCGTGGGCTGGGGCCCGACCGCGAACGCCTGGGCCGGCTCCGGCCCGGCGCCCGCCACGACGAACGCGACGTCCGTCGCGCGCCGCGCCCACGCGCACACCGCCGACAACGCGGTGGACTTCGCGGCGGTTGCGCCGACCCCGGCCGCGAGCGGCACGGACCCGGGCACCGACCCGGGCCCGGGCGAGGACGCGACGATCGCGGAGATCCAGGGCACCGGCGCGACCTCGCCGCTGGCCGGGAAGACCGTGACGACCACCGGCGTCGTCACCGCGACCTACGCCACGGGCGGCTTCGACGGCCTGTACCTGCAGACCGCGGGCACCGGCGGCGACCCCGCCGACGACCCGACCCCCGGCGCGTCCGACGCCGTGTTCGTCTACTCCCGCGCGGCCGCGCAGCAGCTCGAGATCGGCGACCACGTCGAGGTCACGGGCAAGGTCAGCGAGTACTCCGGCCTGACGGAGGTCAGCGCCGACGCGTGGACGGTGCTCGACGAGCCCGCCTCGGTGGAGCCCCTGGCCACGACCTGGCCCGCCACGGAGGCCGAGCGCGAGGCGCTCGAGGGCATGCTGCTCGCGCCGCAGGGCGACTTCACCGTCACCGACAACTACGACACCAACTTCTACGGCACCGTCGGCCTCGCGGCCGGCAGCTCGCCGCTGGTGCAGCCGACGACGGTCGGGCGGCCCGGCTCGCCCGAGGCGACGGAGCAGGCCGAGGACAACGCGGCCCGCGGCCTCCTCCTCGACGACGGCTCGTCCACCAACTACAGCTCGGCCGCCAACTCCGGCCAGCCGCTGCCGTGGCTGACCGGCGGCGACCCCGTGCGCGTCGGCGCGGCCGTGACCTTCACGCGCCCGGTGGTCCTCGACTACCGCTTCGACGCCTGGGGGCTGCAGCCGCAGCACCGGCTCACGCCCGACGTGGCGGACGCGGTGCAGCCGGCCACGTTCGAGGACACGCGCGAGGCGTCGCCCGAGGCCGTGGGCGGCACGCTCCAGGTGGGCACGTTCAACGTGCTCAACTACTTCACGACGACCGGCGACCAGCTCACCGGCTGCCGGTACTACACCGACCGCGCCGGCGACCCCGTCACCGTGCGCGACGGGTGCGACGCCCGCGGCGCGGCACAGGCGGACGACCTGCAGCGTCAGCAGACCAAGATCGTCGCCGCGATCTCGGCGCTGGGCGCCGACGTCGTGTCGCTCGAGGAGATCGAGAACTCCGCGACCTTCGGCAAGGACCGCGACCAGGCGCTCTCCGACCTCGTCGACGCGCTCAACGCGTACGACGGCGCCGGCACCTGGGCGTACGTCGGCTCGCCGGCGGAGCTGCCCGCCAGCGAGGACGTCATCCGGACGGCGTTCGTCTACCGCACGGCCGGCGCGGAGCCCGTGGGCTCCTCGCGGATCCTCGACGACCCCGTGGCGTTCGGCAACGCGCGCCAGCCGCTCGCGCAGGTGTTCCAGCCTGCGGGCGGGGTCGACGCCGACCCGGGCGACGACGTCGTGGTCATCGCCAACCACTTCAAGTCGAAGGGGTCGGCCGGACCGTGGCCGGGCGACAAGGACACGGGCGACGGCCAGGGCGCCTCGAACGAGTCGCGCGTGCGGCAGGCGACGGCGCTGGTCGCCTTCGCCGACGACGTGGCCGGCGACGCCGGCACCGACGCGGTGCTGCTCGTGGGCGACCTCAACTCGTACGAGCAGGAGGACCCGGTCCTGGTGCTCACCGACGCCGGCTACACGGACCTCGGCCCCACCACCGGCGAGTACACGTACGCGTTCGACGGCGCGGTCGGCTCGCTCGACCACGCGCTCGCGTCGCCCGGCCTGGTCGCCCGGGTGACCGGCACGGACATCTGGAACATCAACGCGTACGAGCCGGTGGCGAACGAGTACAGCCGGTACAACTACAACGCGACGATCCTCTACGACGAGTCGCCGTTCCGGTCGTCGGACCACGACCCGCTGCTCGTGGGGCTCGACCTCGCGCCGGCCGCGCCCGCCTGGTCCGCGAAGGCCACGTACACCAAGGGCGACCGGGTCGCCTTCGGCGGCGGCCTGTTCGAGGCGCTCTGGTGGTCGCGCGGCGACCGGCCCGGTGCCTCGCTCTACGGGCCCTGGGCGGAGGTCGGCGCTCCCGTCGTGACCGCCGACGGGACGTTCCCGGCCTGGACCCGCACCTGGGTGTACGGCAAGGGTGACGTCGTGGTCCACGACGGGCACCGCTGGGAGGCGCGGTGGTACAGCCGCACCGACGAGCCCGGCGCGTCGGCGTACGGCCCGTGGAAGGACCTCGGCGCCGCCTGACCCGCTCCGCACGGACAGCGGCCGGGCCGGTCGGACCACCCACGTGGTCCGACCGGCCCGGCCGTCGTCGTCAGGGCTGCTGCTTGCGGCTGCCCATGCCCGCGACGAGGGAGACGCCCACCGCGGCCAGCACGATCTGGAAGACCAGCTCCAGCCAGTCGATGCCGCCGGTGTCCTCGACCCCGAACAGGCTCGCGACCCACGTGCCCAGCAGGGCCGCGACGATCCCGACGAGGATCGTCACCAGGATCGAGATGTTCTGCCGACCGCGGACGACCAGCCGCCCCAGGGCGCCGATGATCGCGCCGATGACGATCGCGCTGATGATGCCGGAGATGCCCACGATGCTTCCCCTCTCTCGACGACGGCGCTGGTCGCGCCCTCGTCGACCGTACGGCGGGCCGTCCGTGCCCGCCGGGCGCCGACGGTGTGCCGGCGGGCCCCACCCGGTGACTTAGGCTCGTGGGGTGAGCAGCTCCGCCCCCGACGGCCCCGAGAACGACGGCGCGACGACGGCCGGGTCCGCGCCCGGCGAGGTCGGCCCCACCCCCGCACCGCAGCACGCCGCGGACGGTCCGGCACCCGCCGACGCGCCCGCGGACCACGCCTCCCCGGCGGACGCCGCGGCCACGGACGACGGCGCGACGGAGGCCTCCACGACGGGGGCCCCCGCGAGCGAGGAGCCGCAGGACGTGACGCTGCTCGTCGACCCGGACCGGGTGCGCCGCGCGCCCAAGTACCCCGTCTTCCTCTGGGTGGGTGCGCTGGTCGGCGCCGTCGTCGGCCTGATCTTCTCGACCTGGCTCATCGACGTCTCCGGCTCCGCCGAGACCCTGATGAAGCCGGGCGTCTACGTGTCGGTGACGGTGCTGGGCGGCATCGCGCTCGGCCTCGGGGTCGCGGGCCTCGTCGCGGTGATCTCCGACCGGCGCAGCCTGCGCCGGCGCTGACTCCTCCGCCGGCCCGTCCGGCGACCCGTCCACGCAGGTCGGCCGCCCGGGCTCCTGTGGGATACTCGGACCATGCCCTTGCGCCCTGACGGCCGCCTGAACCATGACCTCATGCCCGGCGAGAAGGGCCCCCAGGACGCGTGCGGCGTCTTCGGGGTCTGGGCCCCCGGTGAGGAGGTCGCCAAGCTCGCCTATTTCGGCCTGTACGCGCTGCAGCACCGCGGACAGGAGTCCGCGGGCATCGCGACCAGCAACGGTGAGCAGATCCTCGTCTACAAGGACATGGGACTCGTGTCCCAGGTCTTCGACGAGACGGCGCTCGACGCCCTCACCGGACACCTCGCCGTCGGCCACTGCCGGTACTCCACCACGGGTGGCGTGACCTGGGAGAACGCCCAGCCGACGCTCGGCGCGACGGCGGGCGGCACCGTCGCCCTCGGGCACAACGGCAACCTCACCAACTCCGCCGAGCTCGTCAACCTCGTGGCCGAGCGCTACGGCGCGCAGCGGCGCGGCGAGCTCGCGCGCGGCAACACCACCGACACGGCGCTCATCACGGCGCTGCTCGCGGGCGACGCCGACCACACCCTTGCGCAGACGGCGCTCGAGGTGCTCCCGCGCCTGCGGGGTGCCTTCTCCCTCGTCTTCATGGACGAGGGCACCCTCTACGCCGCGCGTGACCCGCAGGGCGTGCGCCCGCTGGTCCTGGGCCGCCTCCAGCGCGGCTGGGTGGTCGCGTCGGAGACCCCCGCCCTCGACATCGTCGGCGCGTCGTACGTGCGCGACGTCGAGCCGGGCGAGCTCATCACGATCGACGCCGACGGCCTGCACTCCGACCGCTTCGCCGAGCCGGAGCGCGCCGGCTGCGTGTTCGAGTACGTGTACCTGGCACGCCCCGACAACACGATCAACGGCCGATCCGTGCACGCGTCGCGCGTCGCGATGGGCCGCGCACTGGCCCGCGAGCACCCGGTCGAGGCCGACCTCGTCATCCCGACGCCCGAGTCCGGCACGCCGGCCGCCGTCGGCTACGCCGCCGAGTCGGGCATCCCGTTCGGCCAGGGCCTGACGAAGAACGCCTACGTGGGCCGCACGTTCATCCAGCCGTCCGACACGCTGCGGCAGCTCGGCATCCGGCTCAAGCTGAACCCCCTCCGTGAGGTCATCCGCGGCAAGCGCCTCGTCGTCGTCGACGACTCGATCGTGCGCGGCAACACGCAACGCGCCCTGGTGCGGATGCTCCGCGAGGCCGGCGCCGCCGAGGTGCACGTGCGCATCTCGTCCCCGCCGGTGAAGTGGCCGTGCTTCTACGGCATCGACTTCGCCTCGCGCGCCGAGCTCATCGCCAACGGGCTGACGCCGGACGAGATCGGGCAGACCCTGGGTGCCGACTCCCTCGGCTACATCTCGCTCGAGGGCATGATCGAGGCCACCGAGCAGCCCGCCTCCCAGCTGTGCGCGGCCTGCTTCACGGGCAAGTACCCGATCGAGCTCCCCACCGCCGACCAGCTCGGCAAGCACCTGCTGGAGCAGGCCGAGCTGCCCCTCGGAGCCCCCGAGGACGGGCTCCGGCAGGTCTCCGTGGGCGCCGGTGCGTCCACCGCCCTCGACCATCCCTGACCGTCGACCGACACACAGCCGACTGACACAGCCGACGAACGGTGAGCCACACGTGACGAACGAACCCCTGACCTACGCCGCCGCGGGCGTCGACACCGAGGCCGGCGACAAGGCCGTCGAGCTGATGAAGGACGCGGTGCGGCGCACGCACGGTCCCGCCGTCCTCGGCGGGGTGGGCGGGTTCGCCGGGCTCTTCGACCTGTCGGCGATCCGCGAGTACCGCAAGCCGCTGCTCGCCACGTCGACCGACGGCGTCGGCACCAAGGTCGCGATCGCCCAGGCGCTCGACAAGCACGACACCATCGGCTTCGACCTCGTCGGCATGGTCGTGGACGACATCGTCGTGGTCGGCGCCGAGCCGCTGTTCATGACGGACTACATCGCCACCGGCAAGGTGGTCCCGGAGCGCGTCGCCGACATCGTGCGCGGCATCGCGCAGGCCTGCGAGGTGGCCGGCACGGCCCTCGTGGGCGGCGAGACGGCCGAGCACCCGGGCCTCCTGGAGCCCGACGAGTACGACGTCGCCGGCGCGGCGACGGGCATCGTCGAGGCGGACGCCGTGCTCGGCCCCGACCGGGTGCGCGCGGGAGACGTGCTGGTCGCGATGGGATCGAGCGGCCTGCACTCCAACGGCTACTCGCTGGTGCGGGCGGTCGTGAAGCACGCGGGCTGGACGCTGGACCGGCACGTCGAGGAGTTCGGCCGCACCCTGGGCGAGGAGCTGCTGGAGCCCACGCGCGTCTACGCGCGCGACGTGCTCGCGCTCGCCGAGGACCCGGCCGCCCGGGTGCACGCGTTCACGCACGTGACCGGCGGCGGGCTCGCGGCGAACCTCGCGCGCGTCCTGCCCGAGGGCACGGTGGCCACGGTCGACCGCTCGTCGTGGGAGGTGCCGCCCGTCTTCCGCACGATGCGCGACCTCGGCTCGGTGCCGCGCCACGACCTGGAGAACACGCTCAACCTCGGTGTCGGCATGGTGGCCGTCGTCGGCGCCGACGGCGTGGACGCGGCGCTGGCGACGCTGGCCGCGCGCGGCGTGCCCGCCTGGGTGCTCGGCTCGGTGGCGGACCTGGACCCGGCCGCCCCGGCCGAGGACCTGGTCGCGGGGACCAAGGGCGTGCACGGCGGGGCCGTCAGGATGACCGGCGACTACCGCTGACGATCCGCAGGGCGGGGGAGGTCCGGCCTCCCCCGCACGGACGAAGGGCCGGACGGCAGCTGCCGTCCGGCCCTTCGTTTCGTGCGACGCAGATTCCCGTCGAGGCGGGAGCCTGACGCTGACGACTCAGCGCTCGTCGTTCCAGGCGTTGTATCGGTTGTCGTACTCGTCGTCGTCGGGGGAGGAACGGTCCTCCGTGGCGACATCCGTGCGACTTCCCTCGCTGCTCCTGAGCTCCTGCTCGAGCGCGTGGTAGTTCGTCTCGGGGCTGTAGTACTTCAGCTCGCGAGCGACCTTAGTCTGCTTTGCCTTCTGACGGCCGCGGCCCATGGCTGAGACCCCCTCAACGTAGGAGCGGGGCTTGCGCCGTCCGTGACGGCGGCCCCGTGCGTAAGTAGTCTGTTCAGATCCCAACGGTACATGCTCGCGCGCCATTCCCTCCACTCCGCGACACGTGCCGTTCGCATCAGTCGACGTCGGAGCGGGTGATCTCGCGCAGATGGTGTCTCAGGTCACGAGACCGATCGGTGCACCTTCCGGTCCGTCGCGGGGCGTCACGGCCTCCAGAACGGGACGGAACGCACATCTCGGGCCAGGACTGGACGATCCGGGCGATTTCATCCAGCTCCCAAGTCGCCTCAATCCCGCTTTCTGCACACAATGGATGAGCGAGACCGTGTCCGCACACCGGGCGCCGCCCGGGCCGGTCGCGCACCAGGAGGTGCAGGGGATGTCGCTCCACGGAGACTCCGAGGTTCTGCTGACGCCTGCCGAGGTGGCCAGCCTCTTCCGCGTCGATCCGAAGACCGTGACCCGCTGGGCGAAGGCGGGGAAGCTCTCGTCGATCCGCACCCTCGGTGGGCACCGTCGCTACAAGGAGTCGGAGGTGCGCGCGCTGCTCGGCGCCGCCTCCGAGGAGGCGACGCCGGACAAGTAGGGACGGCCGGGGAGCCGGCCGGAGGGGACCGCTCAGCGGCGCCGGGCGCGGACGACGACGATCACGACCAGCGCCAGGCCCGCAGCGGCCGCCCCGAGCAGCACCTGCGCGTTGCGCCGACGGCGGGGCGCGCCGTCAGGAAGCCCGCCACCGGTCACGAACGCGCCGGCGTCGGACGCCGCCTGCTTGGTGGCCTTCGCGAGCTGGTTCGCCTGGTAGGCGGGGGACAGGCGGGTCGCGAGCTGGTCGAGGGTCTCGGTCAGCTCCGCGCGGGTGCGGGCGACCTCGTCCTCGAGCTCCCGGGTGGTGGGCGCCGGGGTCCTGTTCTCGGGCGTCGTGGACTCGGTCACCGGCGCACCCCCTTCTTCAGCGTCTCCACGTCTTCCTTCACGCGGTCGATCGTCTCGGGCCGGCGCGCGGCCTTCTTGAGCTGGCCGACGGCGATCGCCACGGCGATGCCCGCCACGAGCAGCATGGCGACGCCGACCGTCAGGGCCGAGAGCCACAGCGGCCACGCGGTGGCGAGGCCGGTGATCCCCGCCCAGATGAGGACGCCCACCGCGTACAGCACGATGACGAGGGCGGCCACGATGAGGCCGATCCCGATCCCGGACCGCTTGGCCTTCTCTGCCATCTCGGCCTTGGCGAGCGCCACCTCGGCGCGCACGAGCCGCGTGGCCTGTTCCGACAGCTGCTCCACGAGCCGCCCCATGGAGGGCGGCTGCTCGGCGGGCGGCGTGCGTCCGTCGTCCCAGTCCGTCATCGACTGCTCCGATCCTGCGTGAGGTGATCGTCCGTGCGGTCCCACTCAACCCGTCCCTGCTGGTCCAGGCAATTCGACCGGCCGGATCGAGGGGGGTGAGCCTTGCGGTTCCCGGCGTCCGCCGGAACGACGAAACCCCCGCGCCGTGGGGCGCGGGGGTTTCGGTGGTGGCTCCGACCGGCGTCGATCCGGTGACCTTTCGATTTTCAGTCGAACGCTCTACCAACTGAGCTACAGAGCCTGGACACGAACGCCCGGGCGCCGTTTCCGACGAACCGGGCGCATCATGCGCGACCCTGACGGGACTTGAACCCGCGACCTCCGCCGTGACAGGGCGGCGCGCTAACCAACTGCGCTACAGGGCCATGGCGAGGAGAAATCTCCGCGCCTGGAAGCTCGTTTCGAGCCGAGAAGAAGCGTACCCCATGGTCGGCGGGATCTTGAAATCGTCCGCTGACCAGCAAGAACGCCCTGTTTCGCGGGCTACCGGCGTGGCCGGTGTCCCGCTGACGTACCCCCAACGGGATTCGAACCCGTGCTACCGCCGTGAAAGGGCGGGGTCCTAGGCCGCTAGACGATGGGGGCTGGACCCGGCAAGCATACCCAGGCACCGGACCTGGCCCGCCCGCGCCGTGGGCGAGGATGGGACCGTGGTGGAGATGACGCGCGAGGAGTTCGAGGACGCGGTCCGGGACGGCCTCGACCAGGTGCCGGCCGACCTGGCGGCCATGATGGACAACGTGGTCGTCCTGGTCGAGGACGACGCCCCCGCCGACGACCCGGAGCTCCTGGGGCTGTACGAGGGCGTGCCGCTCACCGAGCGCGACCTGCACTGGGCAGCCGGATCGCTGCCGGACCGCATCACCGTCTACCGGAACCCCACCCTCGCCATCTGCGACACGCGCGAGGACGTGGTGGAGGAGGTCGCGATCACCGTGGTGCACGAGATCGCGCACCACTTCGGGATCGACGACGAGCGGCTGCACGCCCTCGGCTGGGGCTGAGCGGACACGACCGGACCCACGGCGCGCCGGGGCGCGCCGTGGGTCCGGTCGGTGTCCGCCCGTGGCAGGCCCGGTCAGAGGGGGCTGTACTCCCAGTGCCACGCCTCGGGCTTGCGGCCGTCGGCCTGGGCCCAGGCGGGGTTGTGCCAGCCGAACTTCCCGGCGTTCGCGACCAGCCACTGGTGCTGCGCGCTGGAGTACTCCTGCACTCCGCCGTTGAGGTCGACGGCGATGCCCCAGCCGTGGTCCGAGTACCCGGGCACCGCGGCGAAGTAGCCGCGACTCGCCTTGACCGACACCTGCGACTCGTAGGAGCGGTAGGAGTCGCGGATCTCCAGGTGCGTGCCGAAGCGGGCCCGGTACGCGACGTCGAGCCGCTCGAGCTGCTCGGCGGCGTCGGCGCGGAGCGTCTCGCCCTTCGCGAACGACAGCTCGGCGAGGTCGGCGGACGGGATGCGCCCGTTCTCGTACCCGTCGGTGTCGTCCGCGTGCTTCTTGAGGGTGGGGGCCGCCTTGCGGGCCGACGCGGCCTGGGCGTGGAGGATCTCGGCGGGCGTCGCCGGCGCGGGCTCGATGCTGACGGCGCTCGCGTCGGTGTCGTCGAGCAGGTCGGTGAGCGCCTCCGTCGCCTCGGCGACGTCCGCCGCGTCCTTGTCGCGGACCTCGAGCGAGGTCCGCTCGCCGGCGCGCGACGCCGCCTCGGCGTCGGACCGGTCCGTGACGAGGGCGCGCAGGTGCTTCGCGCTCTTGGCCACGGAGCGGCGCTCGGCGCGGGGGACGCCCCGCGTGTCGGTCGTCAGCTGGTCGGCGCGGGTCAGTGCCGCCTGGGCGGCGGACAGCGCGTCGTCGCCGCCGGAGGGCGCCTTCGAGCGCTCGGGGGCCGCCTCGTCGGCGGCCCGGGACGCCGTGGTCGCGTCGACGGCGCCGGCCGTCGCGGCGGACGCCCCGGTCAGGGTGGGGTGCGTGATGGCCGCGGCGCCGCTGACGGGCTCGGTGCCGAAGGCGCCGGTGCCGATGCGGCCCACGGAGCTCGCCGCGGGCGTGGTCGACGCCGCGGTGCGGGTCTCGCCGGACGCCTGGGTCAGGCCGGTGGCCACGCCGGTGGACAGGGCCACGACGGCGAGCGCGACGGGCACGCCGGCGCGCACCGCCCGACGCCGCCTGTGGGGGGCGTCGGTGGTGGCGGTGCGTCGGGCGTTGTCGGCGCGTCGGGGACGGTCGGGGTGGTGGATGTCGCGGCGCCGGGGGTGCTGCGTGGGCGCGGGCGCGTCGTCCTGCAGGGCATGCTGGGTCACGTGGTGTGGTCCTTGGTTCGGGGCTCATCCCATCGTGGGGGCCGCCGTGGGGTGCCCCGGGCGATTTGGTTGACCAATCAACAGAAGTCCCGTGCGGACCGGGCGGACGCGATGTGAAGACCCGGACATCCCGGGGCGATCGGCACTCTGCCGTGGGAGCGATCCGGATGCTGGGACGGGGCGTCCCGCCCGGACACCCGCCGCGCTCGTCGTCGGGCGGCACGCCTCAGGATGCTCCGATGAGCTCCGCACCCGTGACCGTCGCGGTCCACCGCGCCGTCAGCCCCGACCGTGTCCCCGAGGTCACCGCGTGGGTGCAGTCCGGCGTCCGCCTCGCCAACCGGTGGGACGGCTTCCTCGGCTCCGGCTGGATCCGCGCCTCCGAGGGCGCGGCCGACTGGATCATGCTCTACCGCTTCGCCGACGCGACGCGGCTCGACGCCTGGGAGGGGTCGGACGAGCGGCGTCGCTGGCTCGCCGCCGGGGAGGGGCTGGTCGAGGAGCGCCGGGTGGAGAAGCGGACCGGGATCGAAGGGTGGTTCGACCCGCCCGTGCGCCAGGACGAGCCCGCCGGCCCGCCGCTCCTCGCGGCCCCGCCGCGCTGGAAGCAGTCCGTGGCCATCTGGTTGGGCTTCTTCCCGGTCAACCTCGCGTTCACCGCGCTGATGGGCTGGCTCGTGCCGTCCTTCGCGGACCTGCACGTGGTGCCGCGGGTGCTCGTGTCGACCCTCGTGCTCACCCCGATCATGTCGCTCTGGGTGCTGCCGTGGGTCACCGGCCGGCTCACCGGCTGGCTGCACGCACCGCGCCGCTGAGCCGCACCGGGTGCGCGGCGGGGCGTCAGCGGGAGGTCGGGACCGCCGCCGCGTCGAGCCAGCCGCGCAGCGCAGCGGGGCGGTCGGTGATGATGCCGTCGACGCCGGCGTCCAGCAGCGCCTCCCACGTGGCCTCGTCGTTGGCGGTCCACCCGAAGACCTGGCGTCCGGCGGCGTGGGCGGCGGGTACGAGCGCCGGGTCCTCCGCGAGGAGCGCCGCGCCCGGGCTGACGGCGGCCGCGCCGAGCTCGTCGAGGAGCTCCGCCAGGTCGGCACGGGGGTGCTCGAGGAGCAGCGACCGGGGCACCTGCGGCGCGACGTCCCGCAGGGCGGCGACCGTCGTGGGGTCGAAACCCTGCACCATCAGGCGGCCCGTCAGCCCGGACCCGGCGACCACGCGCATCGTCACGGCCACGTCCTCGGCCGTCCAGGCTCCCTTGTACTCGCAGAGGACGTCGAGACCCGGCCGCGCCGCGACCAGGTCGAGCACCTCCGCCAGGGTCGGGATGCGCTGCCCGGCGAACTCGGGTCCGAACCAGGAGCCCGCGTCGAACGCCTGCAGCTCGGCCACGGTGTGGCCGCCCACCTCGCCGGCGCCGTCGGTCGTGGCGTCGACGGTGCCGTCGTGGATCACGACCGGGACGCCGTCGGCGCTGAGGTGCACGTCGATCTCGATCATCCGCGCCCCGGCGTCGTCGGCCGCGGCGAACGCGGCGAGCGTGTTCTGCGGGGCGTCGGCGGAGGCGCCGCGGTGGGCGACGACGACGAGGTCCTGGGCGGGCACGGTGCTCCTTCGGACGGTGCTGTCGGGTGGGCCCCGTGGGGATCGAACCCACAACCCGCGGATTAAAAGTCCGCTGCTCTGCCGATTGAGCTAGAGGCCCGCCGCCGTCCGCCCGAGGGTCGGTCGCCGGCTGCGGACAGCGTACGCGGGAGCGGCTGCGGGTCGTGCCGCCGGCCGTGCGGAGGTCGTGGCGGCGCCGCCCGGAAGGTCACGATCAGGTCACGGAGGGCAACCTATCCATCGCACGACGGGCCTGTCACGCCAGGTCTCACCCATCGGGAGATCTCGTCCCGATCGCGTCTCAGCGTTGCGCCGAGCACCCCGACCCTGTTTCGGTGGACGGGTTCGCCAGGACCGACGAGAGGAGCTCCCATGCTCACCGTGACCGACAACGCCCGTACCGCCGTCGAGGACCTCGCCCAGCAGGCGGGGGTGCCCGACGAGGGTGGCCTGAGGATCGCGCAGTCTGCCGGACAGCCCGGCAACTTCGAGCTCGCGCTCGTCCCCGCGCCGCAGCCCGACGACCAGGTGGTCGACGAGGAGGGCGGCACGCACGTCTTCGTCGAGGCGGAGGCCGCACCGGCCCTCGACACCCTCACGCTCGACACCGACCCGGCGGCTCAGGGCCCGGGATTCGTGCTCACGCCGCAGGCGTGACCCCGGGACGGGACCTCCGACCCGTCGGGTGACGGCGAGGCGACACCGTCCGACGACGACGGCCGGGCACGAGGGACGACCTCGTGCCCGGCCGTCGTGCGTCCGCGCCCGGTCGCCCCGGCCGGATGGCGCGCGGGCACCCCGGTGCGCCATGGTGTGACCCGCGCCGCGACCCCGTGCGGCGCGGAGGAAGGTGACCACCCGTGCCGTCGACCCCGTCCATGTCCCCCGCAGACGCCCCGCGGAGGGCGAACCGCAGCCCCGTCCTGCGAGGCCTCGCCCGCGGCGGCTACGTCGCCTCGGGGGTGCTGCACCTGCTGCTGGGCTGGCTCGCCGTCCGGCTCGCGCTCGGCTCGTCGGGCGGGAGCGCCGACCAGCAGGGGGCCCTGAAGGAGCTCGCGGCGGCGCCCGGCGGCGCCCTGCTCCTGTGGCTCACGGCGGCGGGCTTCGCCGCGCTCGCGCTGTGGCAGCTCACCGAGGCGCTGGTGGGCGTCCCCGGGGCCGACACGGCGAAGCAGGTCGGCTCGCGGGTCAAGGCCGGCGCCAAGGCGGTGCTCTACGGGGTGCTGGCGGGCACGGCGGTCGGCGTCGCGACCGGGGCGTCGGGCGGCGGGAGCTCCGAGGAGGGCGTCACCGCGGACCTGCTGGCCGCCCCCGCAGGGCGCTGGCTCGTCGCGGCGGTCGGCGCCGTCGTCGTCGGCGTGGGCGTGTTCCACGTCGTGAAGGGATGGCGCCGGACGTTCCTCGACGACCTGCGGGGGACCGGCGGCGGGGCGGTCGGTCAGGCCGTGGTGCGGCTGGGGCAGGTGGGCTACGCGGCCAAGGGCGTCGCCCTCGCCGTCGTCGGCGGGCTGTTCGTGGCGGCCGCCGTCACCGCGGACCCGCAGAAGGCGGGCGGCCTCGACGACGCGCTCCGGACCATCCGCGACCAGCCCTTCGGCACCGCGCTGCTGATCGTCACGGGCGTGGGGATCGCCGCCTACGGCGTGTACTCGTTCGCCCGTGCGCGGTACGCGCGGATGTGACGGTCAGGTCGCGGGCTCGACGATCCAGGTCGCGCCGAGCAGCAGGCAGCCCACGGTGACGAGCAGGAAGACCACCACCCACAGGATCCCGGTGGTGTGGGTGAGCGCCGCGAGCTGGTCGGCGTCCGACCGGCGGGCGCGGCCGCGGGTGCGCTGGGCCTGCAGCTCCAGGACCGGGCGCACGGAGCCGAGCAGCAGGAACCATGTCACGGCGTACGCGACGGCGGCCTGCGTGGCCGCGTCGAGCCACCACGAGACCGCGACGAGCGCGGCGCCGCTCACGAGGATCGACCAGAGCCCGAACCAGTTGCGGATCTTCAGCAGCAGGAGGGCGAGCAGCAGCACCAGCAGCCACAGCAGCCCGACGGCGTAGCCGTGCCGGAGCAGCCACGCGGCGCCCAGCCCGGTGAGGCCCGGCCCCACGTAGCCGGCGAACGCCGTGACGATCATGCCGAAGCCGCGGGGGCGCCCGGCGGAGACCGTCAGCCCCGACGTGTCGGAGTGCAGGCGGATCGCGTCCAGCCGCCGCCCGGTGACCATCGCGGCCACGGCGTGCGCGCCCTCGTGCGCGATCGTCACGACGTGCCGTGCCACCCGCCACACGGGGGTGACGAGCACGACGGCGAGCGCGACCAGCCCGGCCGACAGCACCACGGCCTGGGGCGGGGGCGGCACCGGCGTGGTGGTGGCCGTCCAGATCTGCGTCAGCACGTCGGTGACGCCGGCGAGGAAGTCGTCCACGCCGGTCATTCCACCACGCCCGGCTGGGCGACCACCGAGGAGCCCACGGCGGGACGTGCGACAATGCTGGTGGTGGCTGCGCGTCCGCGCGCCCCGCGTCGTGGAGATCCCCCCGGATTGCGTGCGGCGGACCCCGACCCTCGACGTCTTCGACGTCCCAGCCCGAGAGGCCCTTCTTCTTGACTACTTTTGCCGACTTCGGCCTGCCCACCCCTGTCGTCCGTGAGCTCACGGAGCAGGGCATCACCACCCCGTTCCCCATCCAGACGGCGTCGCTGAACGACACGCTCGCCGGCACCGACGTGCTCGGCCGGGGCCGCACCGGGTCGGGCAAGACCCTGGCGTTCTCGCTGCCCGTCGTGACGCGGCTCGCGACGTCGGCCGCGCAGGCCGTGGCCGCCGGCCGCCCCCGCCGTCGTCCGGGGCGCCCGCGCGCTCTCGTGCTGTGCCCGACGCGTGAGCTCGCCAACCAGATCAACGCCACGATGGAGCCGCTGGCGAAGGCTCTCGGCCTCGTGACGACCACCGTCTTCGGCGGCGTCGCCCAGTCCCGTCAGGTGACCGCCCTGAACGCGGGCGTCGACGTCCTCATCGCCTGCCCCGGCCGGCTCGAGGACCTGCTCGGCCAGAAGCACCTCAGCCTCGACGAGGTCGAGATCACCGTGCTCGACGAGGCGGACCACATGGCCGACCTGGGCTTCCTGCCCGGCGTGAAGCGGATCATGGACCGCACCCCGGTGCGTGGCCAGCGCCTGCTGTTCTCCGCGACGCTCGACAACGGCGTCGACGTGCTGGTCAAGCGCTACCTCAAGAACCCGGTGACGCACTCGGTCGACGAGGCCGCCGCCCCGCCGCCCCAGATGACCCACCACATCCTCGCCGTCGCGGACGCCGACGCGAAGAAGGACGTGGTGCACGCGCTCGCGTCGGGCACCGGCCGCCGCGTCCTGTTCACCCGGACGAAGCACCAGGCGAAGAAGCTCGCCAAGCAGCTCACCGGTGCGGGCGTGCCCGCCGTCGACCTGCACGGCAACCTCGGTCAGGGCGCGCGCGAGCGGAACCTCGCGGCGTTCTCGTCCGGCGACGTCAAGGTGCTGGTCGCCACCGACATCGCGGCGCGCGGGATCCACGTCGACGACGTCGAGCTCGTCGTGCACGTGGACCCGCCGGCGGAGCACAAGGCGTACCTGCACCGCTCCGGTCGGACGGCCCGCGCGGGCTCCGTCGGCGACGTCGTCACCGTGATGCTCCCCGAGCAGCGCGGCGACGTCCGCGACCTCACGCGCAAGGCGAAGATCACCGCCCGCCCGCAGCAGGTCGCGCCGGGCGACGCCACCGTCACCGCCCTCGTGGGCGAGGTCGCGCCGTACGTGGCGCCGCCCGCTCCGGCGGCGCCCGCGCCGCAGCGCCGCAAGGGCTCCGGCCGTCCCGCGCAGGGCGGCCAGGGCGGTCAGTCCCGCGGCGGACGCCCGCAGGGTGGCTCGGCCCAGGGCGGCCGGTCCCAGGCGGGTCAGGCGCAGGGTGGTCAGGCGCAGGGCGGGCGCGGCCAGCGCTCGCAGTCCCACGGTGCGTCCGGGGGCGCTCCGTCGGCCGTCCGAGCGGACGGCTCCGCCCCGGCCCGTCGCCGTCGTCGCGGCGGCCGCGGCCGGGGCCACGGCGGCTCCGCGCCGCAGGCCTGACGGCCCGGGCGGAACACCGACGGCACGGCCCGGGTTGACGACGACGGAGGTGTCAGATGACGTACGAAGTCACCAAGTCCGACGAGCAGTGGCAGGTGGAGCTCTCCCCCCAGGAGTTCGCCGTCCTGCGGCAGGCGGGCACCGAGCGGCCCTGGACCGGTGAGCTGCTCGACGAGAAGCGCGTCGGCGTGTACCGCTGTCGTGCCTGCGGCCACGAGCTCTTCCGCAGCGAGACCAAGTTCGACTCGCACTGCGGCTGGCCGTCGTTCTACACGCCGCTCGCCGGCGAGAGCGTGGAGCTGCTGGAGGACCGGTCGCACGGCATGGTCCGCACCGAGGTGCGCTGCGCGCGCTGCGGCTCGCACCTGGGGCACGTCTTCGACGACGCGCCGCAGACGCCCACCGGCGACCGGTTCTGCATGAACTCGCTGAGCCTGACGTTCGAGGCAGCCGAGGGCTGATCGTCCGGCCGTCGTGGGTGTGACCGTGGCCCCGTCCTCGCGACGAGGACGGGCCACGGTCCCCGCCGCAGCGCACCTGGTGGGTCGGGTCTAGGGTCGAGCAGGTGACCGAGCCCGTGCCCGCCGCGTCCCCGACCGACGCCGACCTCGGCCTCGACGCAGCGCTCGCCGCCGTCTCCGCCGCGTCGTCCGTCCCCGACCACCTGGTCAACCTGCGCGACGTCGCGACCGCCGCCCCGGGCCTCCGGCCCGGGGCGCTGCTGCGTTCCGACGCGCCGCGGTCCGGCGACCGCGCCCCCGAGGGCGTCGCCTGGCCCCCGCGCACCGTGCTCGACCTGCGCGACCCCGGGGAGAACGGGGAGGCGCACCCGCTGTCGTCCGTCGCGCGCGTCGTGCCCCTGCCGGTGCTGAACGGCACGGCGGTGGCGGCGTCCGGCGGGCCCGTGGTGGTCCCCGCCCTGGGCGACCTCTACGTGTCGATGCTCGACGAGCCCGGCGCCGGCCACCTGGTCGAGGCGGTGCGGCTGATCGCCACGGGCGACGAGCCCGTCCTCGTGCACTGCACGGCGGGCAAGGACCGCACGGGGGTCACGGTCGCGCTGGTGCTGGCGCTGCTCGACGTCGACCGGGAGGCGATCGTCGCGGACTACGAGCGCACCGGGCCCCACATGCGCGACGTGATGGTGCGCGCGGCGGTGACGGCCAACCTCGCGGTCCCGGACGCCCACCTGCTGGCGAAGCTGCCCCCGGAGCTCGTGACCGCCCCGGGGTGGGCCATCGAGGCGGTGCTGGACCGGCTCGCCGAGCACGACGGCGGCGCGCAGGGCTGGTTCCTGGCGCACGGCGGCGACGCAGCCACGCTCGACGCGCTGCGTGCGCGGCTCGTCGTCTGACGGCGGCCGCGGGGACGAGAAACGGCGAGGACCCGGTCCGGGTCCTCGCCGTTCGTCTGCCCCGCCGCCGGCGGTGGCAGCGTCAGGAGCGTGCGTCCCGCCAGCGGACGAAGTCCTCCGAGTAGCGGTGCAGCAGCGTGGCGAGCTGTGAGACGTCGGCCTCGTCCCAGTCGCCGAACGCGTCCTTGTACATCTCGATGCGACGGTCGCGTGCACGGGCGAACCGCTGTGCGCCGTCGGCGGTCAGGGTGATGCGCTGGCCGCGGGTGTCCTCGGGGTCGACCTCGCGGTGCACGAGGCCGAGGTCCACGAGCCGGCTCAGCTGTCGAGAGACCGTGGCCCGCCCGACGCCGAAGTGGGCGGCGAGGTCGGAGCCACGGATCCCAGGATGGGAGTCGATGTGCGCGAGGATCGGGTACGCCGACGCCTCGAGCTCGGGATGCACCCGCCGGGCGGTCTGGGCCGCGGACGACTGGGCGCGACGGATCAGCACCCGGATCTCTCGTTCGAGAGCACCGAACGGGTCGGTGGCCGGGTCTGGCGGTGACGGTGCGGCTACGTCGTGCATGCGCCCATCATGAGGCTTCGCCGAGGCAAACGGGAACGTCGCCACCGGGGGAAGTTGCGCCCGGACGGGGCCGCAGCGGGTGAAATCGGCCCCGTCCGGGTGTTTCGCAGGTGTCAGGCCCGCTCGGCGACGGGCGCCGCCGGCTCCGTGACGGCCTCGGGGGCGTCCTTCTCCTCGTCGAGCACCTGCTCGATGCCGGAGCGCTGGCCCAGCGGGATCTCCTTCATGAACAGCACGGCGATCAGCGAGATGACCGCCATCGGCACGGCGTACAGGAAGATCGTCGTGATGCCGTCCGAGTAGGCGCTCTCGACGACGGACTGCACCGGGACCGGCAGCGCGGCCAGGTCGGGCACCGCGCCCGAGCCGGCACCCATGGCGTCGGCAGGGATGCCGAGCTTCGCGAGACCGGTCACCAGGTCCGACTTGATGTGCGAGGCCATCACCGCGCCCAGGGCCGAGACGCCGATCGCGCCGCCGAGGGAGCGGAAGAACGCGACGCCGGAGGTGCCGGCGCCCATCTCGTGCACGTCGAGCGTGTTCTGCGTGGCCAGCACAAGGTTCTGCATCAGCGCGCCGACCGACAGGCCCAGGCCGAGCAGGAACACCGAGATGAGCACGAAGCTCGTGTCCACCTCGATGGTCGACAGGCCGTACAGGGAGGCGGTCAGCAGGACGGCGCCGCCCACCATGATCGCCTTGTACCGGCCGGTCTTGGAGATGATGCGGCCCAGGACGATGCCGGCGAGCATCGTGCCGACCACCATCGGGATGGTGAGCAGGCCGGACTCGGTGGGCGTCTTGCCGCGGGCCAGCTGGAAGTACTGGCTGAGGAACACGGCGGTGCCGAACATGGCGACGCCGACGGAGGCGGACGCGATCACGGCGAGCACGAACGTGCGGTTCTTGAACAGGTGCAGCGGGATGATCGGCTCCGCCGCGGCGCGCTCCACGAAGCCGGCGGCGACGAGCGCCACGACGGCGCCGCCGACCATGGCGGCGGTCTGCCAGGAGGCCCACTCGAACTGGTCGCCCGCGAAGGTGACCCACAGCAGCAGCAGCGCGACGGCGACGGCGATGAGCACGGCGCCCGCGTAGTCGATCTTCACGGCGCGCTGGTCGCGCGTGGGCAGGTGCAGCGTCTTCTGCAGGACGACGAAGGCCACGATGGCGAACGGGACGGCGACGAAGAAGCACCAGCGCCAGCCGAACGAGTCGGTGAGCACGCCGCCGAGCAGCGGGCCGCCGATCTGGCCGACCGCCATGACGCCACCCATGAGGCCCATGTACTTGCCGCGCTCGCGCGGGCTGATGATGTCGGCCATGAGGACCGTCGCGAGGGCGGTGAGGCCGCCGGCGCCGATGCCCTGCAGGGCGCGGAAGCCGATGAGCATCTCGATGTTCTGCGAGAAGCCGGCCGCGGCGGCCGAGACGACCGTGATCGCCAGGGCGATCTGCATGAGGCTCTTGCGGTTCGTGAGGTCGGCGAGCTTGCCCCACAGGGGGGTCGAGATCGTCATCGTCAGCAGCATGGCCGTGACGACCCACGTGTAGGAGTGCTGGGAGCCGCCGAGCTCGCTCACGATCTTGGGCAGCGACGTCGAGACGATCGTCGACCCGAGGAGGGACACGAAGACGCCGAGGAGGATGCCCGAGAGGGCCTCGAGCACCTCGCGGCGGCTCATCGCGGGGGCCGGCGGGGCGGACAGGTCCGGCGCTGCGGGCACCGGGCTGGGGGACTGACTCATCGGGCGGGGATCTCCTCCTGCGCCTGGGCGCGGTCGTGGGTCGTGGTGAGGGCGGCCGCGACGCTGCGGATCCGGGAGGTGGCCTCGGCGAGGTCTTCGTCCGACCAGTCGGAGAAGGCCTCGGAGACGAGGTCGTCGATGCGGCGGAAGGACGCCTCCGCGAACTCGCGGCCGGCGTCCGTCAGGGCGAGGTAGCGCACGCGCCGGTCGTCGTCGTCCACCGTGCGGAGGACGAGGCCGGCGTCGACGAGGGCGCTGACCTGGCGGCTCGCGACGGAGACGTCGACGCGGAGCTTGGCGGCGACGTCGGTGAGCTGGACGCGCCCGCACCGCGTGAGCATGTGCAGCGCGCCGAGCCCGGCGCGGGGGAGGTCCAGGTCGCGCGCCACGCGCATGGCGGCCTCGCGCTGGGCGCGGGAGAGCTCTTCGAGCGTCTCCACGAGCTCGCGGGCCGCGGTGCGGGCAACAGGCATGGCAGGGCCTTTGTGAGAGGAACGAGGGGTGCTCGGGGCCGAGGGGCCGGAGCGGTGCGGCCCGACGGGCCGACTGATTGCAGAGTGCAAACATACGCGCAGTGCTTGCAGCAAGCAAGTGTCCAGGTCGGAGCGTCGGAGCCGGGGGACGACGGCGGCCCGCCGCGTCCGGGGGGACGCGACGGGCCGCCGTCGGTGTCGTGCCGTCAGGCCTGGGCTCAGGCGCGCTTGTACGCCTCGCCCGCCATGTCCTCGAGCTCGACGCCCTTCGTCTCGGGGATCTTGCCCAGGACGAAGAAGAACGACAGCACCGCGAAGACGGCGTACATCAGATAGGGGATCGACGGCCCGAACGACGCGAGCATCGGCGGGAACGTCAGCGTGATCGCGAAGTTCGCGATCCAGTTCGCTGCCGCGCCCACGCCCAGCGCGGCGGCGCGGATGCGGTTGGGGAACATCTCGCCCAGCAGGACCCACATCAGCGGGCCCCAGGTGGCGCCGAAGAACACGACGAACGCGTTCGCCGCCACCAGCGCCATGCCGTTCCAGGGGGCCCCGAGGGTGAGGGAGTCGCCGCTGCCGGTCGACTGCGTGAACGCCAGCGCCATCAGGCCCAGCGACACCGCCATGCCCGCCGAGCCGATGAGGAGCAGCGGGCGCCGCCCCACCTTGTCGATGAGGGCGATGGCGATGAACGTGACCGCGACGTTGGTCACCGACGTGATCGTCGAGACCAGGAAGGCCTGCGACTCGTCGAAGCCCACCGACTGCCACAGCGTCGTCGAGTAGTAGAAGATCACGTTGATCCCGACGAACTGCTGGAAGATCGCCATGACGATGCCGACCCAGACGATCGGCTTCAGCCCGAAACGGTCGCCCTTGAGGGAGCCGAGCTCCGCGTTCTTCTCGTCGGTGGCGATCGACCGGCGGATCTCCGAGATCCGGTCGTCGGGATGCTCGTCCGGGCCGAGCACCGACGCGAGGACCGCACGTGCCTCGTCGTCCCGGTCCTTCGTCACCAGATAGCGTGGCGACTCCGGCATCCGCATCGCGAGGATCCCGTACACCGCCGCGGGGACGACCGCGACGAGGAACATCCAGCGCCACGCCTCCCAGCCGAACCACAGCTCGTTCGCCGCGCTGCCCGCCGCCGTCGCCAGGATCTGGTCCGACAGGAGGGCCGCGAAGATACCGACCGTGATCGCGAGCTGCTGCAGCGAGCCGAGGCGCCCGCGCATGACGGCCGGCGCGATCTCCGCGATGTACGCGGGCGCGATCACCGAGGCGATACCGATGCCGACGCCGGCCATGAAGCGCCAGACCGCCAGGTCCCACGCGCTCCACGCGATCGCCGACAGGATCGACGACACGAAGAACAGCACGGCGCCCAGCACCATGACGTGCGTGCGGCCCCACCGGTCGGCCAGCTTGCCGCCCGACCAGGCGCCCAGCGCGCAGCCGAGCAGGGCGATCGCCACGACCAGGCCCGTCACGGTGGAGTTGAGGCCGAACTGCCCCTGGATCGCGTCGACGGCGCCGTTGATCACCGACGAGTCGAAGCCGAAGAGGAAGCCACCGACGGCCGCCGCGAAGGCGAGTGCCGTGGCCTTGCGATGGGCGCTGTGCGCCGCGGAACCAGGTGCTGGGCTCGTCATGATCGTCCTCGGTTCGCTCGGCAGAACTTTCTCTCGATGCTAGGTCGGGGTCGCTCTGTCGGCGCGCTGAGCAGGTGGGACGCGACCCGGGCCGGCGCGGGGTGAGACTGGACCGGTGAACGACGCACCCGAGCCGCGCAGGCACCGCCGACCCGCCATGCTCGACCCCCAGACCGCGGAGCAGATCCCGGGCGACCTCGACCCGGCGCTGCGGGACGAGGTCGCCCACACCACCGCCCGCGCCGTCGTGCACCGGGCGCGCGCCGCCGAGGACCCGGTCGTCGTGGACCGCCTCGTGCGCCTCGTCGAGCGGGAGGGGCTCGACGTCGTCGCCGCCCTGTGGTCCGAGGCGGCGCCCGCGTCCCTGCCCGGCGCGCTGTGGCGGCTGTACGTGCTGCGCGAGTGGGTGCGTCGTGACCCGCGCACCGTCGGGCTGCGCTACCGGCTGGGCGTCGACGTGGCGCCCGTGCACGAGGTCGTGGCGGGAGTGCCGCGCCCGCCCGCGCCCGACGACCTGCGGGCGCTCGCGGACGACGTCCTGTCGGGCGTCTTCGCCGGCGACCTGGCCGTGGCGCTCGAACGCGCCGCCTCGTTCTGCCGGATCCTCGCGACGGGCGCGGCCTTCGACGCCGACGCGCGCGAGGTGGCCGACCCCGACGGCGCCACGCGGATGACCCGAGGGGCCGCCGACCTCGTGCGGACCGCGGAGGAGCTGGAGCGGGCCGCGTCGTCCTGGCGGGCGGGCACGCTCGGCTGATCCTTCGGGGGTGTGACCTGCGTGTTCGGAGGGCGGGGACGGCGGGGCTTACGATGTTCGCGCGACGTCGGGCCGCGGTAGCCCCGGGCTCCATCTTCAGCCGCTTCGAGCGGCCACGCGCCGAGAGGCGCTCCCGGTCCGGCGTCGCACCTCACCCGAGCTTCCTGCAGCCAGTAGGTGGAATCGTTCAGCGCGCGTTCAACTGGTCGCGCCAGGATGGCCACCTCTAGTCTGTGAGAGTCTCAGCGTCCTCGATCCGGGAGCCACACGTGCGCCTGCGCCTGACACCGCGCGACACGACCTATTTCGACATGCTGGCGACGCTCGCGCAGCACAACGTCACGGGGGCCTCGCTCCTGGCGGAGCTGCTCGGGGCGTCACGGCAGGAGCGGGAAGGGATCGTCCGTCGGCTCAACGAGGCCGAGCACATCGCCGACGACGCCACGCACTCGATCATGCGACGGCTGAACCAGACGTTCGTCACCCCGTTCGACCGGGACGACATCTACGGCCTGGCGTCCGCGCTCGACGACTGCATGGACGCCATGGAGGAGGCCGGCGACCTCATCGTCCTGTACAAGGTCGACGAGCTGCCGCTGCGCGTGTCGGAGCAGGTGCAGGTGCTGCAGCGCTGCGCCGAGCTCACCGCCGAGGCCATGCCCCGCCTGCGCTCCATGGACCAGCTCTCCGACTACTGGGTCGAGATCAACCGGCTGGAGAACCAGGGCGACAAGCTGCACCGCGAGCTCATCGCACAGCTCTTCGACGACACCACCGACCCGGTGCTGCTCATCAAGCTCAAGGAGATCGTCGACATGCTCGAGGAGGGCGCCGACGCCTTCGAGCGGGTCGCGAACATGGTCGAGACCATCGCCCTCAAGGAGTCCTGACCGTGGAGGTGGCGCTGGTCGTCCTCGTCGTCGCGCTCGCGCTCGGCTTCGACTACACCAACGGCTTCCACGACGCGGCCAACGCGATCGCCACCTCGGTCTCGACCCGCGCGCTCACGCCGCGCGTCGCCCTGCTCATGGCCGCGGTCATGAACTTCGTCGGCGCGCTGCTGGGCACCGAGGTCGCCGAGACCATCGCGACGTCGATCGTCGACCTGCAGGACGCCAGCAACCACACGGCCCTCACCGTGGTCCTGTGCGCGCTCGTGGGCGCCATCGTGTGGAACCTCATCACCTGGTGGTTCGGGCTGCCCTCGTCGTCCACGCACTCGCTCATCGGCGGCCTCGTGGGCGCCGGGCTCGCGGCGGGCCTGCCGATCTACGGGCAGGCGATCGTCGACAAGGTCGTGCTGCCGATGGTCTTCTCGCCCCTCATCGGCTTCGTCGGCGCCTACTTCGTCATGGTCGCGGTGCTGTGGATCTTCCGGAACGCGGCCCCGTCGCGCGTCACCCGCCGGTTCCGCCTGGCGCAGACCGCGTCGGCAGCCGCGATGGCCCTCGGCCACGGCCTGCAGGACGCGCAGAAGACCATGGGCGTCATCTTCATGGCGCTGCTCACGGTCGGCTGGGCGGACCCCGACGGGGGCATCCCGCTGTGGGTCAAGCTCGCCGCGGCCACCGCGATCTCCCTCGGCACGGCCTCCGGCGGCTGGCGCATCATGCGCACGCTGGGCCGGCGCATCATCGAGCTCGACCCGGCCCGCGGCTTCGTCGCCGAGTCCGTGTCGGCCCTGGTGCTGTACGCCAACGCGTTCATCCTGCACGCCCCCGTCTCGACGACGCACACGATCACCTCGGCGATCATGGGCGTCGGCGCCACGCGCCGGCTGTCCGCGGTGCGCTGGGGCGTGGCCAAGAACATCGGCGTCGCCTGGGTGCTCACCATCCCCGCCGCCGCCCTCGTCGCGGCACTGACGACCCTGCTCTTGCACCCCGTGCTGGGCTGACGCCGGGCGACCGGCCGGCCGGTCGCCCGGTCGTCAGTACACGGGGGGCGTGACCTTCTCGACGGCGACGACGCGCGGCCCCTTGCCGGTGACGGCGACGTGCGCCACGAGCAGGTCGCCGGGCTCCAGGAACGGGTCGCGGGAGGGCAGCACGTTCGCCACGGCGCGGCGCGAGTGCTGGCCGAGCACGTCCAGCACCGTCGGCAGCACCGGCCGGTGCGTGCACAGCACCGACGACCGGCCGGACTCGAGCAGGTCGCGCACGGTCGCCGCGACGCGGGCCGGGGACCGCTCGTGCTCCGCCTCGCCGAGCTGCTCGCTCAGCTCCGGCCGGGCGTGCGACCCGCGGACGTAGGGCTCGATCGTCGCCGCGCAGCGCTCCCAGCGGCTCGAGACCACCGACGTCACCCCGTACGCCGCGAGCACCGGCACGAGCGCGGCGCCCTGGGCGTGGCCGGTCGGGGTCAGCGGGCGGTCCTGCTCGGGGCCGTGCCAGCCCCCGCGCGCCAGCGCCTTGCCGTGCCGCACGATGACGACGGCGTGGGTGGCGAGCCGGCCCTGCGCGTGCGCCTGGACGAGCGCCTCGAGCGGGCCGCG
Organism: Isoptericola sp. NPDC057653; assembly: GCF_042799955.1. NCBI lineage: Bacteria > Bacillati > Actinomycetota > Actinomycetes > Micrococcales > Promicromonosporaceae > Isoptericola > Isoptericola sp. NPDC057653. Next base: position 1,158,766 of record NZ_JBHVHP010000001.1, read on the forward strand.
GTCGGCCTCGCGGGTCAGCCGTGCCGCCGCCGCGTCGACGTCGAGCCACGCCTTGCGGTCCACCTCGTCCCGCGTCGGCGGCTGCACCGGGTAGCGGGCCGTCAGCGCCGCCCCGTCGTCGGCGCGCGACGCCCGCCGGGCCGCCCAGTAGTGCACCCGCTTCACCCGGCCCTCGGGGGTCAGGTACTGCAGGCCTGGCAGCGGCACCCCGAGCACCACCGGCTTTCCCGTCTCCTCCGCGACCTCGCGCGCCGCGGCGGTGTTGAGCGCCTCGCCCGGCTCGAGCTTGCCCTTGGGCCACGACCAGTCGTCGTAGCGGGGCCGGTGCACGAGCTGCACCTGCAGCCGCCCCTCCCGCTCGCGCCACACGAGGGCGCCCGCCGACTCGATGACGGGAGCGTGCTCCACCGACGTGGCCCCCAGCCTGTTCACGAGCGGCGACGCCGCCACGCCCGCCGACCGGCGCACCCCCGCCGCCCTCACCGGGTCCTCTCGGGCCGGCGACGGTGGCGGTCGACGAGGCTCGCCTGCAGGTCCTCCAGCGGCTCGCCGTCGGGGCCGACGCTGTGCCGCACCCAGGTGTCGTCGGGCTGCAGGTGCCACGTCGACGTGAGGTCCGACATCGAGCGGTCCATGAGCTCCAGCAGCTCCGCGACCTGGCCCTCGTCCGTGATCCGCACCAGCGCCTCGACGCGGCGGTCGAGGTTGCGGTGCATGAGGTCCGCCGAGCCGATGTACACCTCGGGGCCGGACTCCGGGCCCTCGCCGATCGCCGGGCCCGCGGAGTTCGCGAACGCGTAGATGCGCGAGTGCTCCAGGAAGCGGCCCAGGATCGACCGGACGCGGACGTTCTCGCTCAGGCCCGGCACGCCGGGACGCAGCGCGCAGATGCCGCGCACCACCAGGTCGACGTGCACGCCGGCCTGCGAGGCGCGGTAGAGCGCGTCGATCGTCGCCTCGTCCACCGCGGAGTTCACCTTGATCCGCACCCACGCCTCGTGCCCGGCGCGGGCGGACGCCGCCTCGCGCTCGATGCGCTCGATGAGGCCGGAGCGCACCGTGCGCGGCGCCACCAGCAGCCGGTGGAAGCGCGACTGCGGCGCGTACCCGGAGAGCTGGTTGAACAGGCGCGTGAGGTCCTGGCCGACGTCGCGGTCGCACGTGAGCAGGCCGTGGTCCGTGTACATCCGGGCCGTCTTCGGGTGGTAGTTGCCCGTGCCGATGTGGCAGTAGCGCCGCAGCCCGTCGGCCTCCTGGCGCACGACGAGGGACAGCTTGCTGTGCGTCTTGAGGCCGACGATCCCGTACACCACGTGCACGCCCGCCTCCTCGAGCTTGCGCGCCCAGGAGATGTTGGCCTGCTCGTCGAACCGCGCCTTGATCTCGACCAGCGCCAGCACCTGCTTGCCCGCCTCGGCGGCGTCGATCAGGGCGTCGACGATGGGGGAGTCGCCCGACGTGCGGTACAGCGTCTGCTTGATCGCCAGCACCGCCGGGTCGGCCGCGGCCTGCTCGAGGAACGTCTGCACGGACGTGGAGAACGAGTCGTACGGGTGGTGCAGCAGGACGTCTCGCTCGCGGATCGCGGCGAAGACGTCCCGCGGCGTCGCGGACTCCACCTCCGCGAGCTGACGGTGCGTCGTGGGGACGAACGGCGGGTAGTGCAGCGACGAGCGCTCGATGTCGGCGATGACGTTGAGGCCGGTGAGGTCGAGCGGCGCGGGCAGCTCGTACACCTCCTCGTCCGCCACCCCGAGCTCGCGGACCAGCAGCTCGCGGATGCGCGGCGAGATCCCGAGCGCCAGCTCCAGCCGCACGGGCGGACCGAACCGGCGGCGCAGCAGCTCCTTCTCCATCGCCTGCAGGAGGTTCTCGGCGTCGTCCTCCTCGACCTCCACGTCCTCGTTGCGCGTGACGCGGAACGTGTGGCTCTCGCGCACCTCCATCCCCGGGAAGAGGTGGTCGAGGTGCTGGGCGATGACCTCCTCCAGCGGCACGAACGACGTCTGCGTGCCGCCGCCCTGGGTGGGCGTCGGCGCGGACGGGCGCCCGCGGTCGTCGACGGCGATGAAGCGCGGCAGGAGCGGCGGCACCTTGACCCGCGCGAAGTGCTCCTTGCCCGTCAGCGGGTTCGCGACGACGACGGCCAGGTTGAGCGACAGCCCCGAGATGTAGGGGAACGGGTGCGCCGGGTCCACCGCCAGCGGCGTCAGCACCGGGAAGATCTGCTTGCGGAAGAACTTGTGCAGGCGCTCCTGCTCGCGCACCTCCAGCTCGTCCCAGTGCACGATCGTGATGCCCTCGGCGTCGAGCGCGGGCTGCACGTCGGAACGGAACACCTCCGCGTGCCGCTCCATCAGCTGGTGGGACGCGTCGCCGATGGCCTCCAGCACCTGGCGGGGGCTCATGCCCGACGCCGCGGTGACCGCGATACCGGTGGCGATGCGGCGCTTCAGGCCCGCCACCCGCACCATGAAGAACTCGTCCAGGTTGGACGCGAAGATCGCGAGGAACCGCGCGCGCTCCAGCAGCGGCAGCGCCGTGTCCTCCGCGAGCTCCAGCACCCGCTCGTTGAACGCCAGCCAGCTCAGCTCGCGCTCGGCGAACCGGTCGTCGGGCAGGGGCTCGACCGCCGTCGCCCGGGCGGCCCCGTCGGCCTCGGGCTCCTCCGCGATGTGCTCGGCGATGTGGGCGGCGAGCTGCGGGTCCATCGGGCGCGACGGCGCGACGGCGGTGGCCCGCGGGCGGCTGTCCGTCACCTCGGCGGCCGCGACGGCGGCGTCCGACGAGGTGGGGGAGTACCGGCCCCGACCGTCGCGGGTCCGGGGCGGTCGGGGGCGCGACGCTGTCATGCCCCCCATCCTGACACCGTGGAGTGAACGGCGGGTGTCCAGCGGGTGCCGCAGGGACCGGGCGTCCGCATCGTGGCTGCTCGGGGAAGGTCCGGCGGGCCGGGCGCCGGGCCGGGCGGGTGGGCTACGCCGCGTCCGGGGCGGCGGGGCGCGCGTACTGGACGTCCGCCGCCGCCCGCTCGAAGCCCGCTCCCGCGTACGTGGCCAGCGCGGCCGCGTTGTCGCCGTCCACGTACAGCACGGCGCGGTCGCAGCCGACGCGGGCCAGGTGACGCAGCCCGACGGCGGTGAGCGCGCGGCCCAGGCCATGGCCCTGCGCGTCGGGGGAGACGCCGACGGCATAGATCTCGCCGGTGCGGCCCTCGCCCGTGCCGCCTCCGTCGTCGAGCGGGCCGGTCTCCACCTTGGTCCACAGGAACCCGAGCGGGGCGGCGTCGGGCGCGCCAGCGTCCTCGACGAGGAAGAAGCCCTCGGGGTCGAACCACGGCTCGCGCTGGCGGTCGTGCAGGTCGTCGACGGTGAGTCGCCCCTGCTCGGGGTGGTCCGCGAAGGCGCGCGCGTTCAGGCGCACCCACGCCTCGTCGTCGGCCCCCGGGCGCACCGTGCGCCACGTGAGTCCCGGCAGGTCGGGCAGGTCGCGGGCGGCGTCCTCGGGGCCGAGCGTGCGGGCCAGCACCAGCAGCTCACGGGCGACCTCGTAGCCGCGCGCGGCCGCGAGCCCCCGCGCCGCCGGGAGGTCCCCGTGCGCCCACACGCGCAGCGGCTTGCCGCGCTGGCCCGGCGCGCCCGAGAACATCGGCAGGCGCGCGTCGCGCTCCGCCGTGCGCAGCAGCACGCTGCCCACGCCCGCGCGGCGGTGGTCCGGGTGCACGACCAGCTCCGCGCTCGCGTCGTCGCCGCCGCGGTCGACCTGGGCGTAGCCGACCGTCGCGCCGTCGCCGTCCTGCGCGACGACGTGGGTCAGCCAGTCCGCGTCGGTGCCCAGCCGCAGCAGCGGCTGCTCCGACAGCGGCGCGACGCCGTCGTGCTGCTCCGCCGCCGTGGCGAGCGCGCGCACGGCGTCCTGCGCGGCGGGGTCGAGGGGGCCGAAGGAGAGCGAGGGCGTCAGGGGCACGGGCCCATTGTCGCCGAGGTTCGCCGGGTCGGTCCCGTCGGGGGCGGGGATCGGGGGGCGAGGATCGGAGTCGGGGACCGGGTCGACGTCCGTGCCAGCGTCGTCCCAGGCCGGCCACAGGTCGGTCCCGGGGAAGCCTGGTGTCCTGTCGTCCCGACCGGCACGCATCCTCGAGGAGACAGCGATGAGCCAGGACACCCGCACCCCGTCCCCCGCCGGCCCCGGACCCGGCCCGGCGCCGGCTCCCGGGCCGGTGTCCCCGCAGCCGGGGTACCCCGGCCCCGGATACGGGGCGCAGCAGTACGCGCCGCCGCCGGCCGACCCGCGCGGGTTCCCGGCGGGGCAGCAGCACCTTCCGGCGCGCTCGCGCCGCCTGTGGACGACACCGGTCGTGGCGGTCGTCGCCGGGATCGCGCTGCTGCTCGGCGCCCTGGTGGGCGCGGGCGCGGCCACCTGGGGCGGGCGCGACGCAGGGCCCGGCAGCTTCCAGCCCGACGACCGGGGCTCGTTCCCCGGCGGTCGGCTGCCCGGGCAGCAGGACGGCAGCGGGACGTCGAGCGAGGGGACGGCGTCCGGTCTCTGACCCGGTCGGGGAACGACGCGGCGGCCGGGACCCGAAGGTCCCGGCCGCCGCGTCGTGCGCTGGGGGAGTCAGTCCTCCGAGCCGGGCTTGGCCGACGAGAGGCCCGCAGCGATGAGGTCCATCACCGACGAGTCGGCGAGGGTGGTCGCGTCGCCGACGGTGCGGTTCTCGGCGACGTCGCGCAGCAGGCGGCGCATGATCTTGCCGGACCGGGTCTTGGGCAGCTCCGGGACGACGAGGATCCGGCGCGGCTTGGCGATCGGGCCGATCTCCTTGGCGACGTGCGCGCGCAGCTCCTCCTGCACCTCGGCCGCGCCCTCGGGGGTCGCGCCGCGGTCGGCGTGCTCGCCGCGCAGGATGACGAACGCGACCACGGCCTGGCCGGTGGTCTCGTCGTTGGCGCCCACGACGGCGGCCTCGGCCACGACGTCGTGCGAGACGAGGGCGGACTCGATCTCCGTGGTGGACAGGCGGTGGCCGGAGACGTTCATGACGTCGTCCACGCGGCCCAGCAGCCAGATGTCGCCGTCCTCGTCCTTCTTCGCGCCGTCGCCGGCGAAGTAGAGGCCCTCGAACCGGGACCAGTAGGTGTCCTTGAAGCGCTGCAGGTCGCCCCAGATGCCGCGCAGCATGGACGGCCACGGCTCCGACAGCACCAGGTACCCGCCGCCGCCGTCCGGCACGGAGTGCGCCTCGTCGTCCACGACGTCGGCCACGACGCCGGGCAGCGCGACCTGCGCCGAGCCGGGCTTCGTCGCGGTGACTCCGGGCAGCGGGCTGATCATGATGGCGCCCGTCTCGGTCTGCCACCAGGTGTCGACGATGGGCGCGGTGTCGCCGCCGATGACGCGGCGGTACCACATCCAGGCCTCGGGGTTGATGGGCTCGCCCACCGAGCCGAGCACGCGCAGGCTCGACAGGTCGAAGCCGCCGGGGATGTCCTCGCCCCACTTCATGCAGGTGCGGATGGCGGTGGGCGCGGTGTACAGGATCGAGACCTTGTACTTCTCGACGAGCTCCCACCAGCGGCCGCGGTGCGGGGTGTCCGGGGTGCCCTCGTAGATCACCTGGGTGGCGCCGTTGGTCAACGGGCCGTACACGACGTACGTGTGCCCCGTGACCCAGCCGATGTCGGCGGTGCACCAGTAGACGTCGCTCTCGGCCTTGAGGTCGAAGACGTTCCTGTGGGTGTACGCCGCCTGCGTCAGGTAGCCGCCCGTGGTGTGCAGGATGCCCTTCGGCTTCCCCGTGGTGCCCGACGTGTACAGGATGAACAGCGGGTGCTCCGCGTCCACCTCGACCGGCTCGTGGACCGGGTCGGCCTGCTCCAGGGCGTCGTGCCACCAGACGTCGCGGCCGTCGGTCCACTCGACGTCCTGCTCGGTGCGGCGCACGACGAGCACGTGCTGGACGGTGGTGGCGGGCTCGCCGTCCTTGGGCGCGAGCGCCTCGTCGACGGCGGGCTTGAGGGCGGACGGGGCGCCGCGACGGAAGCCGCCGTCGGCCGTGATGACCACCTTCGCCTCGGCGTCGGCGATGCGGCTGCGCAGCGCGTCGGCGGAGAAGCCGCCGAAGACCACGGAGTGCGGGGCGCCGATGCGGGCGCAGGCGAGCATCGCGACGACCGACTCGACGAGCATCGGCAGGTAGACGACGACACGGTCGCCCTTGCCGACGCCGAGGGCGGTGAGCGCGTTGGCGGCGCGGGACACCTCGGCCTGCAGGTCGGCGTACGTGACGGTGCGGGTGTCGCCCGGCTCGCCCTCGAAGTGGAGGGCGACGCGGTCGCCCCGCCCGGCCTCGACGTGCCGGTCCACCGCGTTGTACGCGGCGTTGAGCTTGCCGTCGGCGAACCACCTCGCCACCGGCGCCCCGGACCAGTCGAGCGTCTGGGTGAACGGCGTCGACCAGGTGACGAGCTCCCGCGCCTGGTCGGCCCAGAACCCGAGCCGGTCGGCCTTCGCCTCCTCGTACAGGGACGGCTGGGCGTTCGCCGCCGCCGCGAACGCGGGGCTCGGCGGGAACGCTCGCGTCTCGTGCAGCAGGTTCTCGAGGCTGGGGGCGGTGGTCTCGTTCTCTGGCACGCTTACCTCCGGTGCGCATCGTCTCTGGTGCGGTCCGCCGGCACGACACGTCGTGGCCGGGGACGACGGGCCCGCGGGGCCTCGCCGTCGGGAGTCTAGACCTCGCTGGTGACCCGGGTCACGTCGTCCCACGGTTCGGCCGCACTCCTCGCAAAACGGGTCTGCCGGGCGCCCGGCCTCCGGCGTCCTCCGGGCGATATTCGGTAGGGCCGCCGGCGTCCGGCCTGGTAGACGTGCACCATGACGACCCCTGAGGTGACATGGCCGCGGCGGTCCGGCCCGATCGTGCTGCGCCCGCCCACGTCCGCGGACCTGGACCAGGTGCTCGGCTGGCGCAACCGGCCGGACGTGACCCGCTGGCTGCTGCGGACGCAGGTGGACCCGGACCGGTTCCGCGCGTCGTGGCTCGCGTCCGTGGACGACCCGACCGACCACGGCGCCGTCGCCGACCTGGACGGCGTCGTCGTCGGGACGGGCTCGCTGTCCGTGAGCGACGGGATGGGGCAGTCGCAGGGCGACGTCTGGCGCGGCGCGGAGGGGTCGCTCGGCTACCTGGTCGACCCGTCGTACGCGGGCCGCGGCGTCGCCACCGCGATCGCGCGCGGTCTGCTCGAGGTCGCGTTCGCCGAGCTGGGCCTGCACCGTGTCACGGCCGGCTGCTTCGCCGCGAACGCGGCCTCGTGGCGCGTGATGGAGAAGGTGGGCATGCGGCGCGAGCAGCACGGCGTCCAGGACTCGTGGCACGACGAGCTCGGGTGGGTCGACGGCTACACGTACGGGATCCTTGCCGCGGAGTGGCACGGCCGAGAGGTCTGAGCGGACACGAGGACGGCGCCCGGGAGTCGAGTCCGACCGAGCGCCGTGCCCGCCAGCCCGGACGCGGGTATCAGGCGCTTGATCCGATCACTGGGTGGGGCCGTTCCCACCGAGTGGGTCCTCAACCGTGGACTTCCTGTGCGTGGGTCCTGCGTCCGGCTGTCTTCATCCATGGAACGTCACCCCGTGCGGGGGCGCAAGCGGTCAGGCGCGGCGGCGCACCCACCAGCGGCGGAGCAGCCAGGCGGCCACGCCCGCGGCCGCGACGCCCCCCGCGGCGAGGGCGACGGCGGGCGGCCGGAGGGCCGAGCGGAGCGCCACGGGGCGGGAGAAGGTGAGCACGCCCCAGCCGTTCTCGGCGGCGACGCGGCGCAGCGTCTTGTCCGGGTTGACGGCGAACCCGTGCCCGACGGTGGCCAGCATCGGCGCGTCGGTGACGGAGTCGGAGTAGGCGTAGCTGCGCTCGAGGTCGTACCCGCGCTCGGCGGCGAGCCGCTCGACGGCCTCGGCCTTCTGCTCGCCGTACGCGTAGAACTCGATCTCGCCGGTGTAGCGGCCGTCCTCGACCGCCATCCGCGTCGCGATGACGTGGTCGGCGCCGAGCACCGTGGCGATGGGCTCGACGAGCTCGGCCCCGGACGCGGAGACGATGACCACGTCGTGCCCCAGCTCGTGGTGCTCGGCGATGAGGTCCACGGCCTCGGCGTAGACGTAGGGGTCGATGAGCTCGTGCACCGTCTCGGCGACGATCTGCTGCACCTTGCTCACCTCCCAGCCGGTCGCGAGCTCGGACAGGTGCTTGCGCATCCGCTCGGTCTGGTCGGCGTCGGCGTTGCCCGCGTAGAAGAGGAGGTGCGCGTAGGCGCTGCGCAGCACGTCGCCGCGGGTGATGAGGCCCCCGGCGTAGAAGGGCTTGGAGAACGCGGCCGACGAGCTCGTCGCGATGATCGTCTTGTCGAGGTCGAAGAACGCGGCGACGCGCGACCGCGGTGTCGCCGTCCTCGACGGTGACGTCTCGCGCGGGCCCGGTCCCTGGTCGGTCACGGCCCAGAGCCTAGCCGGAGGGTCGGACCCCTCGGCCGGGTGTCCATGCACAATTTCTGTGCACAACTCTTGTGCAGAAGAGTTGTGCATGCTTATTGTGCACGCATGGACGAGACGCCGGAACGCCCGTACACCCACCTCGAGCTCACCGCCGAGGCCGCCAAGGTGCTCGCCCACCCCCTGCGGTCCCGCCTGCTCGGCGCGCTGCGCCGGGAGGGCCCGTCGTCGGCAACCGCGCTCGCCGCCGAGCTGTCGACCAACACCGGCGCCACCAGCTACCACCTCCGCAAGATGGAGTCCGTCGGCCTCGTCACCGACACCGGGGAGGGGCGCGGCAAGGAGCGGCTCTGGCAGGCGGCCACGGAGAGCCACGGCTGGACCGACTCCGACTTCGGCGGCGACGAGGACGCACAGACCGCGCTCGGCTGGCTGGTGCGGGACTACCACCGCCAGTTCGACACCAACTACGCGCACTGGCTCGACGTCGCGGACAGCTGGCCGAGGGAGTGGACCGACGTCGCCGGGATGACGGACACCTGGGTGGACGTCACGCCCGAGCAGGCGCGGGCCTTGTCCGACGAGCTCGAGGCCGTCGTGAACAAGTACCTGCACATCGGCGCCGGCGACCCCCGTGCCCGGCGCCTGCACCTGTGGCGCTTCCTGTTCCCCCTCGCCCCCGACGACGTCCCCGCCGCCGAGACCGCCGCCGAGACCGGGGGCGCGGCCGAGACCGGGGGCGCGGCCGATGCCGAGGGCGAGGACGAGTCATGAGCCCGCAGAAGGTCTTCCTCCTCCTCACGGCCACCCGGTGGTTCCCCGTCGGCCTCGTCGTGTCGATCACGACGCTGCTGCCCATCGAGCGCGGCCTGACCGTCGGCCAGACCCTCACGCTCGCGTCGGTCACCGGGCTGGTGGTGTTCGCGCTCGAGCTGCCCACCGGCGGTACCGCCGACGCGGTCGGACGACGGCCGATGCTCGTCGCGTCCGCCGTCGCGCAGGTGCTGGCCGCCACGACGTTCCTCCTGGCGCAGTCGCTCTGGGCGTTCTTCGCCGCCGCGGCCCTCATGGGCCTGTTCCGCGCGCTGGACTCCGGCCCGCTCGAGGCCTGGTTCGTCGACGCCGTGCACGCCGAGCACCCCGGGGCCGACGTCGACCGCACGCTCGCCCACCAGGGCACGGTGCTCGGGGTCTCGATCGCGCTCGGCGCGCTCGTCTCCGGCGGCCTGGTCTGGTGGCACCCGCTGACGGCGTGGTCGGCGCTCGCGCTGCCGTACGCGGTGTACTGCGTGCTCGCCGTGGCCCACCTCGTGATGGTCGCGCTGCTGGTGCGCGAGGCTCCGCGGCGCACCGGCGGCGCCGCCCCGGGTCCGACGGGGCCGCGCCGACGCTGGCGCGCCGCGCTGCGGAACGTCGCCGACTCGGCCCGAGAGGCGCCGGCGAGCATCGCGTCGGGCCTGCGGCTGGCCCGCGACAACCGTGTGCTGCGCGGCCTGCTGCTCGTGGAGCTGTTCGCGTCCACCGCGATGGTCGTCTTCGAGTCGCTGCAGCCGGTGCGCCTGTCCGAGCTGCTCGGGGGCGAGGCGCAGGCCGGTGCCGTCATGGGCCCGGTCGCCTCCGTCGGGTGGGGGACGTTCGCCCTGGGTGCCGCCCTGTGCGGGCTGGCGTCCCGCCGGTTCGGTGTGGCGCGCACGGCCATGGCGTCCCGGGTCCTCAACGGGCTCGGCGCCGTCTGGATGGGGCTCGCCGGCGGCCCGGCGATGCTGGTGGTCGCCTACCTCGTCACCTACGGCCTGCACGGGAGCTCGGGGCCGTCCTACAACGCCCTGCTGCACCGCGAGGCGCGGCGCGAGAACCGCTCCACGGTGCTGTCCATGGCCTCGATGCTGGCGTTCGCGTCGTACGCCGTCGCCTCGCCCGCGCTGGGCTGGGTGGCGCAGAGCTGGTCCACGCCGCTCGCGATGATGCTCGGCGGCGGGTTCAGCGTGCTCGGCGTCCTGTGCTTCCTGCCCGCGCTGCGCGCGGAGCGGGCGCGCCGGACCGGGGACGCGGTCGTGGCCGAGGGCGGGGAGGTCGCCGCCGACGGCGTCGCCGGCCGGGCCGTCGCCGCGGCGGCCAAGGACGCGGCCGAGGACGCCGCCGCGGTCTGACGCGGGCGGGAGGCCGTCCCCAGGAGGCGGCCGTCCACAGATCGCGGCGCGACGCCGTGGCCGGCGCCGCGGCCGGCCCAGCCTGGGCGCATGGACGACGCACCCACCAGCACGCTGCCCGGCCCCGGAGTGGCCGCGGCTCCCGCGCCCGCCACGGTCCCGCGAGGCGCCCCGCCGGGAGTGCCCGGACCCGTCGGCGGGTCGGCCCGCTGGCCCGCCGCCCGGGGACCGTGGGCGACAGGCCGAGGACGGCGGACGGTCGCCGTCCTCGGTGCGTGCGGCGGCGCCGGGACGAGCGTCCTGGCGGCGGCCCTCGCGCAGGCGCTGCGCCGCGACGGGGAAGGTGCCGTGCTGGTCGACCTCGACCTCCCCGGCCCCGGCGCGGACGTCCTGCTGGGCATCGAGCAGGAGGCCGGTGCCAGGTGGCCCGAGCTCGCCGCCGCCCGCGGCGACGTCGACGGTGTCGGGCTGGTCGCCGCCCTGCCGCGCTGGCGGTCGGTGCCCGTGCTCTCCGGGGCCCGCCTGCAGCCCGTGCGTCCCGACGACGCCGTGGTCGTGGACGTCTGCACCGGGCTGCTGCGCGGCGGCGAGACGGTGGTGCTCGACCTCCCCCGTCCTGCCGCGTGGACCGCCGGCACCCGCATGCTCGTGGCCGCCGCGGACGCGGTGCTCCTGGTGACCCCGTGCAGCGCACCCGGCGTGTCCGGGGCGCTCGCGGCGCGCGCCCAGCTGGCCGACCTCGGCGCGCCCGAGCCGTGGCTCGTCGCCCGAGGACCCGCCCCCGGCCGTGTCGACGCCGGGGCGCTGGAGGAGGCCCTGGGTCTCCGGGTCGCGGTCACGGTCCGTCGTGACGGGCGGCTGCCCGCCGCGGTCGACCGCGGGGACGGGCCGCCCGTCGGCCGGAGGTCGCCGCTCGGACGGGCCGCCGCGTCGCTCGTCGCGGCGTTGGCGGGGGCGTCGTGACGGCCGGCCTCCCGCTCGTCGACCGGGCCCTGCTGGACGACGTGCGGGCCCGCGTGGGCGCGGCCGGCACGGCGGTCGACGACGAGGCGGTGCGCGCGGCGCTGCGGGCCACGGGCCGCGTCTTCGGCTCCGCCGCGCTGAGCGACCTCACCCGCGCGGCGCGGGCCGAGCTCACCGGGGCGGGGCCGCTGCAGGAGCTGCTCGACGCCCCGGACGTCTCCGACGTGCTCGTCAACGGTCCACGCGACGTCTGGGTGGACCGAGGCGCCGGCCTGGACCGGACGGACCTCGACCTGGGCACCCCGGACGCCGTGCGGGCGCTCGCCGTGCGCATGGCGGCGGTCGCGGGGCAACGCCTCGACGACGCCGCGCCCACCGTCGACGCGAGGATGCCCGACGGCACGCGCCTGCACGCCGTCGTCGAGCCCGTCGCCCCCGCCGGTGCGGTGATCGCGCTCCGGGTGCTGCGGCAGGCGGCGCACTCCGTGCGGACCCTCGTGGCCGGCGGTGGGTTGCCGCCGCACTGGGAGGGGCTGCTCGGTGCCCTCGTGACCGGGCGGGCGAACCTGCTCGTGACCGGTGGCACCGGCACCGGGAAGACGACGCTGCTCGCCGCGCTGCTGTCCCTCGTGCCGCCCGACGAGCGCGTGCTCGTGGTCGAGGAGGCGCGCGAGCTCGCGCCCCGGCACCGGCACGTGGTCTCCCTCGCGGCCCGGCGCCCGAACGTCGAGGGCGTCGGCGAGGTCACACTCACAGAGCTGGTGCGGGGCGCCCTGCGGATGCGGCCCGACCGGATCGTCGTCGGGGAGTGCCGCGGTGCCGAGGTGCGCGAGCTGCTCCTGGCGATGAACACCGGCCACGACGGTGGCATGGCCACCGTGCACGCCAACGCCGTCGAGCACGTGCCCGCCCGGCTCGAGGCGCTCGCGGCCCTCGCCGGGATGCCCCGGGACGCCGTGGCCGCGCAGGCGGCGGCCGCGCTGGACGTCGTGCTGCACCTGCGGCGCCGTGGCGGCAGCCGCCACCTCGCGGAGATCGGCGTGGTGGGTCGCGGCGCCGACGGGCGGCTCGTCGTGAGGCGCGCGGCCGCCTGGGAGCCCGGCACGACGCCTCGGACGGACGAGGCCTGGGACGAGCTGGTCGCGCGGTGGGCGCCGTGACGCCGGGGGCCGGTGCCGATCCCGGCCTGGCCGTCGGGTGGTGGGTGGCGCTCGCGGCCTGGCTCCTGCTCGCTCCGTGCGGGCGACGGGCGACGTCGCTCACGCGGACGGCCGTCACGGTGCGGGCGGCGGGCGGGTCCGGCCTGCTGCGACACCGTCGTGGCCCGGTGGTCGGAGCGGAGGCGGTGCGGGTCGCCGTGGCGCAGGTGATCGCCCTGCTGCGCGCCGGGGCACCGCCGGCGGCCGCCTGGTCGCGCGCTCTGGGCGTGCCGGTGGACGCCACCGGGGTGCCGGACGCCGCGGCGTTGGCACCCGTGGTCGGGGGCGACCGCCACGCCCGGTCGGTGGTCGCGGGCGCCGTGCTCGCCCGCGACGTCGGGGCCCCGCTGGCCGCCGTGCTCGACGCGGTGTCGGGGGCGCTGGTCGCCGAGGCGGAGGCGCGCGCCGAACGGGAGGCCTCGTTGGCCGGTCCTCGTGCGACGGCCCGGGTGCTGACCGGGCTGCCCCTGCTGGGCGCGCTGCTCGGGTGGGCCCTGGGAGCCGACCCGCTCGCCACGGCCCTCGATGGGGGTGCCGGTACCGCGGCCGTCTGCCTCGGGCTGCTGCTCCTCGCGGCCGGACGCGCCTGGACCGGTCGGCTCGTCGCCGCCGCCCGCTCCGCCGGGGAGGCGGCGGCGTGACCGGGCTGCTGGCCGCCGGGACGTCCACCGGCGCAGCCTGGGCCGTCGCCGCGCTGGTGCTGGTCGGTTCCCTGCCCTGGTGGGTCGCCGCGGCGGCCACCCGGAAGCGGGCGTCGCGGCTGCCCACCGATCGTCGTCCCGCGGAGGACGAGCGCGGGCCGCGGGGTGCGCCGGTGGACGTTCCCGTGCTGCTCGAGCTGCTGGGCGCCGCGCTGCGCTCCGGGGCAGGCGTGCCGCGCGCCCTCGACGCGACCGGGGCGGCGCTCGACGAGGCCTCGGGAGGGACCCCGGACGCGGCGGGGCTGCGGGCCGCCGCCGCCGCGTTGCGGCTCGGAGCCGACTGGGAGAGTGCATGGCGGCGCGCGCCCGACCGGCTCGGGCCGGTGCCCCGCGCGCTGCGCGGGGCGTGGACCGACGGCGCGTCACCGTCCGGCGCGCTGCGGGCGGCGGGCGAGGAGCTGCTGCACGCGCGCCGCTCGGCCGCCCGGACCGCGGCGGCCCGGCTGGCGGTGCGTCTCGTGCTGCCGCTCGGAGCCTGCTTCCTGCCCGCATTCGTGCTGATCGGCCTCGTGCCCGTGCTCCTGGCGCTCGGCCTCGACCTGCTGTCCGGGTGACCGCGACCAGCACCGACGACCCGGAACGCCCGGGCCACCGCGCCTGCCCACCCGGGCCCGCGCGTCACGACTGGCCGGGGGATCCCGGCCGGCCATCGAGAGATCACGGAGGAGACATGAGGGACGACCACGGGAACACCGAGGACGAGAGCCCCCGGCGCGAGAGCACCGGGCACGAGCGGGCCGGGCACGAGGGGGCCGCGCAGCACGCCGGCGGGCCCCCGGGTGGCGGGCAGCTCGACCCGGAGGCCGGGCTGGCCACCGCCGAGTACGCCGTCGCCACGGTGGCGGCGGTCGGGTTCGCCGGCCTGCTCATCGCGGTGCTCAAGAGCGGCATGGTGAAGGGCCTGCTGGAAGGCATCATCAGCTCGGCGCTGTCGATCTGATGACGCGGCACCGCAGGTCAGGAGCCGGCCCGGACGCTCGGACCGCCCGGGCACCCGGGCACCGCCCGGGTGTCGAGGGGCTGGCGGACGCACCCGGCGAGAGACGGCAGCGCGGCGAGGGCCACCCTCGGGGCGGCGGCCGGCCTCGACGCGACGGGCAGCGGGGCGCGGTGACGGCGGAGCTCGCCGTCGGGCTGCCGGTCGTGGTGCTCCTCCTGGTCGCGGTGCTCAGCTTCGCGGCCGCGTCCACGGCACAGATGCGTGCCCTGGACGCGGCCCGGGCGGGAGCTCGCGCCTACGCGATCGGGGAGGACGACGCCACGGCGCGGCAGGCGGTCGCTCAGGTGGGCGGCGCGGATGCCGCCGTGACCGTGTCCCGCGACGGCGCCTGGGTGCGCGTGACGGTCACGCGGCCGGTGGTCGGCGGGTGGTTCGCCGGGGCGCCGGTGCGGGCGTCGGGGGACGCGACCGCCTGGGTGGAGCCGTGAGGCAGGCGGGCGGCGGGGACCGTGGCGCGGGCACGGTGCTGGTGCTCGCGGTCGCCGCGGTGCTGGTGCTGCTGGCGCTCGCCGTCGGGGCCCTGGGATCCGCGCAGCGTGCGCGGGGCTCGGCCCAGGCGGCGGCGGACCTCGCCGCCCTGGCGGGGGCGACGGCGTGGCGGCAGGGTGCCGACCCCTGCGCGACGGCCGCCGAGGCGGTGCGTCGCAACGGCGGCGAGCTGGTGGCCTGCGTCCCGGAGGGCGCCGGCACGCTCGGCGTGCGGGTCGCGCGGACTCCGCTCGGGCCGGCGGCAGGGCCGTGGTCCGGCGCTCTCGGCGACGCGGTCGCGGGTGCGCGGGCCGGCCCGCGGCCTCCGGTCGTCACGGGCGGGTCCGTCGCGCCTGCGCGGACCGTGGTGGTCCGGGCGGGCGCGGCGGCGTCGGCGCGTCCGGGTGGAGCGGCGGGAGCGGCCCGCGGGACGTCAGGAGGGGTTGACGTTGAACAGCGCGGCGCGCTCGCTGATCTTGCGGGCGCGGGCCAGGCGCGGCTTGTCCGAGCCGTCGCGGATCACGGACCCGGACGCCTCGAAGTCGGCCAGGAAGTCGATCGCCCAGGCGACGTCCGCGGACGACGGGCTGAAAGACTCGTTGATGACGGCCGGGGTCTCGAGGTCCAGGCAGAGCTTGCCGGTCAGGCCGAGCGCCACGCCGTCGGCGGACTGCTCGCGCAGCAGGGCGTGGCTGGTGCCGACGGTCGGGCCGTCGATCGGGCCGGGCAGCCCGCCGATGCGGCTGGCGGTGACGAGGCGCGAGCGCGGGTACGCCATCGCGAGCGACTCGTTGGCGGTGCCCGTGTCGCGACGGTAGTCGCCGGACCCGAAGGCCAGGCGGAAGGCGCCCGGCGCGCGAGCGATGCTCACGGAGTCCTCGATGCCGAGCGCGGACTCCACCAGCGGGATGACGGGCACGTTCCCGCCGAGGCGCTGCACGGTGTCGATCACCTGGTCCGGGGACTCGGTCTTGGCGAGCATCACGCCGGACAGGCCGGACGCGTCGCGCAGGAGGCGCACGTCGTCGGCCCAGGCGCCCGAGCCGCGCTCGTTGATGCGCACCCACGCGCGTCCGCCGCCGGCGAACCAGTCGAGCACCTTCTGACGCGCCTCGTCCTTGCGGCTGTCGTCGACGGCGTCCTCGCAGTCGAGGATGACCTGGTCCGCCCGGGAGAGCTGGGCGGAGTCGAACATGTCGTCGCGCAGGGCCGACAGCAACAGCCACGAACGGGCGTTGGCGGCGTCCACGCGCGTCTCCTCGCGGGAACTGCGGCGTTCGGCGAGGTCGATCTGAGTAGTCACCTCACGATGGTAGGTTCCGCCGGCCCGGGCGCGAGCGTGGTGGCGCACAAACCGACGGTCCCCTCTTTGTCGCCTCCGGCCTCGGACCCGCGCACCTCGTCGTCGCCCGGTCACCGACGGTCAGGCGGTGGCGGCCTCCGGGGCGTGCGACAGGACGGCGTCGAGCAGGCGCACGGCGGCGGCCTTGTCGAGGGGGGCGTTGTCGCTGCCGCACTTGGGCGACTGGACGCAGGCGGGGCAGCCGTCGGCGCACGAGCAGGCGACGATCGCGTCGCGCGTGGCCGCCAGCCAGCGGGCGCCGAGCGCGTAGCCCCGCTCGGCGAAGCCGGCCCCGCCCGGGTACGCGTCGTACACGAACACCGTGGCCTCGCCCGTGTCGGGGTGCAGCTCGGTGGACACGCCGCCCAGGTCCCACCGGTCGCAGGTGGCGAGCAGCGGCAGCAGCCCGATCGACGCGTGCTCCGCGGCGTGGAGCGCACCCGGCGCCTCGTCGGGGGAGACGCCCGCCGCGCGCAGCACGAACTCGGGCACCGACCACCAGACGGCGGTGGTGGCCAGCGTCCGGGATGGCAGGTCGAGCGGCTCGGTGCCGAGCACCTGCATGTCGGGCAGGCGGCGGCGCTGGAAGCTCACCACCTGGCTCGTCACCTCCACGGGGCCGAGGCCCCAGCGCACGGGACCCCAGTCGCGGCCCTCGACCGGCCGGTGACCCTCGTCGTCGATCGCGATCTCCATGACCTCGCGCGACCACGTGCCGTGCTCCACGTCCTTGCGCACCACGAGCGCCACGTGGTCCTCCAGGTCCAGGTGGTCCACGACGAACGTCGCGCCCTGGTGCACGTACACCGCGCCGTCGTGCACCTGCCCGTCCGCCGACCCGGCATCCACGGTGCCGAGCAGCCGCCCGGTGGTCGCCTCCACGACGCGGACGGGCCGCCCGCCGGAGCCGCGCAGGTCCGCCATCCCCGACGCGGGCTGCGCGTGCGTCCAGTACCAGCCGGACGGGCGGCGCCGCAGGGCGCCGCGCGCGACCAGCACGTCGAGCACCTCGCGCACCGCGTCGGGGTCGCCGAACGCGGAGAGGTCCTCGGCGCGCAGCGGCACCTCCTGGGCGGCGGCGCACAGCTGCGGGGCGAGCACGTGCGGGTTCGACGGGTCGAACACGGTGGCCTCGAGGGCGGCGTCGAACACGGCCTCGGGGTGCGTCACGAGGTAGGTGTCCAGCGGGTCCTCGCGCGCGACGAACGCGACCAGCCCCTCGGCCCCGGCACGCCCGGCGCGCCCCGCCTGCTGCCACAGCGAGACGCGGGTCCCGGGCCAGCCGGCCACCAGCACGGCGTCGAGCCCCGAGATGTCGACGCCGAGCTCGAGCGCGTTGGTGGTGGCCAGCCCGCGCAGCTCGCCCGTGCGCAGGGCCTCCTCGAGGGCTCGCCGCTCCTCGGGCAGGTACCCGCCGCGGTAGCTGGCCACGCGCGCGCCGAGGTCGGTCGCGACCGGCCGCAGGTGGTCGCGGGCCTGCTGCGCCACCGACTCGGCCCCGCGCCGGGACCGGGTGAAGGCGAGCGTGCGGGCGCCGGAGGCGGTGAGGTCCGCGAGCAGGTCCGCGGTCTCCGCCGTCGCCGACCGGCGCGGGTGCGCGGCGGCACCCCGCGTCGTGAGGACGGCGTCGGCCTCCTGCTCGCTGTGCGTCGGGTCCAGCGGGTCGGGCAGGGCCCACGGGTCGTCCTCGTGCGTGGGCGCCTCGCCCGAGGGCCGGGAGCGCTCGAAGCCGGCCACCTCCGGCGGCTGCCACAGCGCGAACGTGCGGCGTCCCGCGGGCGAGGAGTCGGCCGTGACGGCCACGACGTCGTCGAGCGGGACGCCGGCCAGCCGCGCGGTGCTCACCGCCGGCTCGGCCGTCGTGGCGCTCGCGACGACGAACACCGGGCCCGCGGAGGCCGTGGTGCCCGCCGGGGCCAGCCGGTCCGAGGGGCGGTAGTGGGCGGCGAGGCGGGCGAGCCGCCGCAGCACGAGCGACACGTGCGCGCCGAAGACGCCGCGGTACGCGTGCCCCTCGTCGACGACGACGTAGCGCAGCCCCCGCAGCAGCCGGGCCCAGCGGCGGTGGCCGGGCAGCATCGAGAAGTGCAGGAAGTCGGGGTTGGTGAGCACGACGTCGGCGTGCTCGGTCACCCAGCGACGCTCGTCGGTGGGGGTGTCGCCGTCGCACGTCGCGACACGGGGGCGCGGGGCGCCGTCGGGCATCGCCCTGACGAGGCGCTCGAGGCCGACGAGCTGGTCGGCGGCGAGCGCCTTGGTGGGGGAGAGGTACAGCACGGTGGCGGGGGCGGGTCCGCGCACCGCCGTGAGGGCGGGCAGCCAGAACGCGAGGGACTTGCCGGACCCGGTCGACGTGGCGAGCGCGACGTGCCGCCCGGCCCAGGCGGCGTCGGCGGCCTCGACCTGGTGCGCCCACGGCCGCGCGACGCCGAGCGCACGGTAGCCGTCGACCAGGCCCGGGTCGGCCCAGGTGGGCCAGTCGGCGGTGACACCCTCCCGGGCCGGGAAGGTGCGCACGTGCGTGAGCCGGTCCGCCCGCGCGCCGCGCGCGGTGAGCACGTCGAGCAGCGGGTGCTGCTCGGGCGCGGGGGTGGGGTCGGCGGGCACGGGCGACAGTCTCGCACCGCGCGGGCATGGCCCGGAGGGCCGGGGGTCCGGGGCCGGGGAGGGGCCGGGTCGGGCATGTCCGCCAAAGACGAATTCGCGCGGAAGGCGCGGCACCTCAACGTTTGATCGGGAATGGCATCGGCATCCGGTGAAGAGGGTGTGACCATTCCCGGACCGGCTTTGTTATCCGATCGTGACACCGTTCCCTGGTACGCATGCCTCGATCCACCTCGCGACGCTCCGTCGTGGCCGCAGTCGCCGGCGCGCTCGTCACCTCCGCCCTCGTGGTGCCCGCCGCGGCCGCTCCCGCGACCGCCACCACCACGACCGCCACGACCAGCGGGCTCGGCGCCCGCTGGGTCAAGGCGGACCGGGCGCGGATGACGACGACGCCGTCGAGCAGGTCCCGCACGGTCGCCCGGCCCGACGACGGCACCAAGGTGCGCGTCCTCGAGCGCGGCCGGTACCGCCTCAAGGTCCGCACCCCCTCGGGGCGCGTCGGCTGGGCGGCGAAGTCCGCGCTCACCTCGGTGCCGCTCCGGGACGTGACCGGCACCCGCTACACCAAGAAGCTGGTCGCCGTCCGCAAGGACATGAGCGGCCGCTCGAAGGTGGTCAGGCACGTGCGCCTCGGCACCACCGTGAAGCTCCTGGCCCGCACCACCGGCCGCGACGTCAACCGCGTCAAGGTGCGCGTGCCCGGTGGCCGCACGGGCTGGGTCGCCGCCACCCGTCTCACGACGCGCAACGTGTGGGGCCAGCTCGGCCGCTGCGAGTCGGGCGGCAACCCGCGCGCCAACACGGGCAACGGGTACTACGGCCTCTACCAGTTCACGGGCCGCACGTGGCGCGCCGTCGGCGGCAAGGGCCTGCCGCACCGCCACGGCCGCGCCGAGCAGACCAAGCGGGCGCAGATCCTGCAGGACCGCGCGGGCTGGGGCCAGTGGCCCGCCTGCACGCGCAAGCTCGGCCTGCGCTGACGGGCGCGGCCGGCGTCGCCCGGCGCACCGGGTGAACTTCGGTATCGATCTGGCCTCGGTCTGGTCGCCCTGCGACCAGCGGGGAGAGCCCGGGCACTACTTTCTGCTCTGCATCGTCGGACGCTCCGACGTCTCGTAGAGGAGACCCGTGTTCAGCACAGCTCGGCCGTCGGCGCGCCCGACGGCATCCCGGAGAACGGCGGCCGTCGCCGCCCTGCTGTCCGCCACGCTGGTCGTGGGCACCGCGGTGACGGCGTCCGGCGCCCCGGTGGTCGGGCCGGACGCCGGCGCACCGACGTGCACCGACGTGGCCGACGGCGAGGTCGCGGCGCTCGCGCTCGCGCGCGAGTGCGAGCGGGACGTGCGCGTCTCCGTGGCCGACGAGCCCGGCACGTCGCTCTGGGCCGAGCCTGGCGGTGAGCTGCGCCTCGAGACGACCCTGGCCGCCACGGACCCGAGCGCCGTCGACCGGGAGTACGCGGACGGCGACGTCTACCACTCCGCCGCCGCGAACGGCCCGACGGTGATCAGCCCCACCGCGCCGCCCGCGACGGTCTGGGACCGGCCGTGGGCGGGCCTGTGCGACCCGGCGGAGGTCACGGGGACGAACCTCGCGGGGACGTGCGCCGCCCGGTCCACGCAGCGGCTGGTGTGGACGCTGGACGGGCCCGGCATCCTCGCCGACCTCGAGCCGGGCGACGTGACGCGGTCGACGCTCTACGCCCAGGCGGAGCAGGGCTGGCTCGACGACGTCGGCTGCACCCCGAACGTCCTGGAGATGTACGACCTGACGGGCGTGTCAGGGGCCGCCTCCTGGGCCGGGGCCCCGGCCTGGACCGCCGATCGACGGGTCGCGCAGTGGACCCGCTACTGGCGCGCGTGCGACGCGGGCGCCGCCTGGTCGGGCTTCTACCAGGTGGACGCGACCGCCACGGTCAAGGACATGGTCGCCGACGGGCGCACCCGCGCCACGCTGGGCCTCAAGGCCGGCGACGAGACCTGCATGTCGTGCGGGTGGAACAGCTTCGACCCGCAGCTGAAGCTCACCGTGTGGTTCGAGCGTGCGCCGCTGGCCCCCACGTCGCTGACGGTGGCGAACGAGTACGGCCCGGACCTCGCGTGCGGCGCGCAGGAGCGGTGGCTCCGCGGCTCCCAGGCCCGGCTGTCGGCCGTCGTGGCCGACCCGGACGACTATCTCGACGAGAGTGCCAGCCGGCCGATGACGGCGACCTTCCAGGTCTTCGCGGCGGGTGCGCCCGGCACCGTCCTGTGGTCGAGCACGTCGTCGTACGCGCAGGACTCCGGCTCGACCCACTCGGTCGCCGTGCCCGGCTCGGTGTTCCAGGACGGCCAGACCTACGGCTTCCGGGTCTGGGGTACCGACGCCTCGGGGGTGCGCGGCCCGGAGGCCACCTGCGGGTTCGGGATCGACCGGACGGCACCGGACGCGGCGACGATCAGGCCGCTCCTCGGGTACGACGCGGTCTACGTCGACGACGAGGTCCGGGGCGGCGCCGGCCTGACCGGTGGCTTCGAGATCCGGTCCGCCTCCCCGGAGGTCGACCACTACGTCTGGTCCACCCGGGCGGAGTCCCTCACGACGATGGGGAAGGAGATCCCGGCGGGGCGCCCGGCGGTCTTCACCTACGCGCCGTCCGGCGGCGGGTCGGGGCTGCTGTACGCCGCCGCCGTGGACCGTGCCGGGAACGTGTCGGCGCCGCAGGAGTACCGCTTCCTCGTGTCCTGGCACTCCGACGCCCCCACCCCGCCGCCGCTCACCGTGACCGGGCCGACGTCGACCACGTACGGCAAGCCGGTCGCGTACACCGTCAGGCTCAGCGACGACGCACCGCAGCCGTACGGCACAGTCACCGTGAAGCGCGGCACCACGGTGCTGGCCTCCACCGCGGTCGACGCGCGCACGGAGACGCTGACCGTCCCCGGCAGGGCGCTGCCCGGCGGGTCCACGAACCTCTCGTTCACGTACCAGGCCGTCGAGGGCGCGAAGGTGTGGTCCACCATCCGGGCCGTGAACGTCGCGAAGCTCCGGCCGACCGTGTCGGCGGCCGCGAAGGACACCCCGTGGCGTCACGGCAGCACGCACAGGCTCGCGGTGTCGGTGCGTGCGGCGATCGGAGTCCCGACGGGAACGGTCGGGGTGTACTGGGGCGGGGAGCGCGTGGGCAGGGCCACGCTGCGGGACGGCCGTGCCACGGTCACCGTCGCGGGGCGTGCGCTGCCCGTCGGCTCACGGACGCTGTCGGTCCGCTACTCGGGCTCGGCCACGGTCGCGGCCGCGCGTGTCACGAAGGAGGTGACGGTCCGCAAGGCGCTGTCGACGACGTCGGCGCGGCTGGCGGACTCCGACGTGCGCAAGCCCGCCCGCGCCACGCTCAAGGTCGCGGTCACGTCGCCGTCGAGCGTCGCGCCCACCGGCAAGGTCGCGGTCTCGGTCGACGGGCGGGTCGTCACGACGGCCACGCTCCGGGCGGGCGACGACGGCCACGTGCGGGTCCTCCTCCCGCGGTCGGTCGCGCCGGGCTGGCACAAGGTCAAGGCCGTGTACCGCGGGTCCGGCACGACGTGGGGCGACGCCTCGCCGGTCCGGTGGCTCCGGATCCGGCCGGCCCTCTGACGCGGAGGTCACGGGGGAGCCGGAGCCCCGGCTCCCCCGTGCCGCGCGTGCGGACGCCGCACCGCGGGACGGCGTGGCGCTGCGCCGCGGCCTCGGCCCGGCCCGTGGCCGGCCGCCCTGTCAGTCGACGAGCACGGCCTGCATCGCGCGGGACAGGAACCACGGGTCGACGACGGCGGTGAGCTCGCGCGCCGAGTGCATCGACAGGATGGCGGCGCCCACGTCGACCACGCGGATGCCGAGGCGGGTCGCCGTGATCGGTCCGGTCGTCGAGCCGCAGGGGACGGTGTTGTTGGAGACGAACTCCTGGCTCGGCACCTCGGCCGCCGCGCACGCGGCCTGCCAGCGGGCGGCCCCGTGGGCGTCCGTCGCGTAGCGCTGGTTGGCGTTGATCTTGAGGATCGGGCCGCCGCCGGCGTGCGGGTGGTTGGCCGGGTCGTGCCGCTCGGGGTAGTTCGGGTGCACGGCGTGCCCGACGTCGGACGACACGCACAGCGAGGCTGCGAACGCGCGCGCCCGCTCGTCCTCCGACGCGCCGAGGCCGGCGCACACGCGTCGCAGCACGTCCTCCAGGAACGGGCCGGCCGCGCCGGAGCGCGAGCCCGAGCCGATCTCCTCGTGGTCGAAGGCGGCGACCACGCCGATCCCGGCCAGGTCCTCCGGGGAGGTACCGAGCAGGGCGGTGATCGCGGCGTGCGTGGAGAGCTGGTTGTCCAGGCGGGGCGAGGCCCACAGGGTGGCGCCGATGCCGAAGGCGCGCGCCGGCTGCGTCTCGGCGAGCACCACGTCGTAGCCCAGCACGTCCGCGGCGTCGACGCCGTCGCCCGCGGCCGCGGCGAGCTCGGCCAGCACGTCGGCCTGCGACACGTCGCCGAGGCCCACGACGGGCTGCGTGTGGCGCTGCTTGTCGAGGGTCAGGCCCTCGTTCGCGGAGCGGTCCAGGTGGATCGCGAGCTGCGGGATGCGCGCGACCGGGCCGGTGCGCACCAGGTGCTCGGCGCCGTCGGCGGTGACGAGGCGGCCGGCGAGCTCCACCTCGCGGTCGAGCCACGAGTTCAGCAGCGGGCCGCCGTAGACCTCGACGCCGGCCTGCACCCAGCCGTCGCGCCCGGTCGTGGGCTTCGGCTTGAGCTTGAACCCCGTGGAGTCGGTGTGCGTGCCGAGGATGGTGAACGGCGTCGTCGGGCCGGCCGTCGGCGGCAGCGCGAACGCGATCGCCGAGCCGTCGCGGACGACGACGTACCGGCCGCCGGGCGCCACGTCCCAGGCGGCGGTCTCGTCGAGCCGGACGTACCCGGCCGCCTCCGCGCGGCGCGCCACCTCCTCGGCGGCGTGGTACGACGAGGGCGAGGCGGCGACGAATGCGCCGAGGTCCTCGGTGTGGGCGCGGGCAGCTGCGGGGACGACGTCGGGCATGACCGTCATCCTCCCACGCGGCCCCTGGCCGCGCGCCGGCCGCCGTCGCCCCGGACCGGTCAGTCCCGCGGCGGCCCGAGGTAGCCGTCGACGAGCTGCGTCCACCGGCCCTGGCCGTCGACCGTGAGCCGCCAGCCCTCGTAGGCGGGCCCGCCGTCGGCCGCCTGCATGTCCGCGGACTCCTGGGCGGTGAGGGCGCCGGCGTCGACCGCGTCCTGCCAGTCGGGTGCCGCGGCCTCGCAGGGCTGGGCCATGCGGGGCCAGGCGTAGAGCTCCTCGAGGCCCCCGAGGTGCGAGACCTCCCCGATGCACGGCCTCGTCTCCGACAGCAGCCGCGCGAGGACGGCGTAGACGTCCTCGTCGCGCTCGGCGGCGGGCAGCTCGAGGAGCTCGCGCGGCGACCGTCCGTCCCAGTTCTCGCCGACCCGGCCCGACGCCTCCGCGAGGGCGATGAGCGTCTCGTCGTCGCAGGACAGCGCCGCCGTGAACATCGTGGCGACGGTGGTGCGCGCCGGCTCCGGGACGTCCGTCAGGTCCGGGTCCAGGACGTCCAGACCGGTCGCCGAGCACTCGCCCTCCGCCGACACCCGGTCCGCGGCCGAGGAGAGCCGCGCGCCGTCGTCGTCGAGGACGACGCGCCGCCACCTGGGCGACGTCACGACCGTCGACCCGTGCTCCGGCGACCACACCACCGCGAAGGCCCGCACGTGGTAGTCGCCGTCGGGCAGGCGGTTCGGGTAGGCCGTGGTGCCCTCGGCGATCCCGCCCGGGTCGCAGGTCGAGGTCGCGTAGTCCTCGGCGTCCCGCGAGGTCTCCCCGGTCGACAGCGTGAGCGGCTCCTCCGTGCGGTCGATCCCCAGGTCGACGACGCGCCCGTCCTGCGCCCAGACCAGGCTGGGCCCGAGCAGCACGGTGCCCGCGGGGGTGCCCGCGTCGCGGGTGAACCGTGCGGGCAGGGCGATGGTGGCGCCGTCGCCGTCCGCTACCGCGCCGCCGAGCCGGGGGTCGTCGGGGTCGTCGAGGACGAGCCGGTAGCCGGCCGGGCTGTCGGGGACGTCGCGCTCCGCCATGCCGCACGAGAGGTCCGTCCCGTCGAGCCAGCCCGGCTGGTGCCCGGGCTGGATGGTGTCGACGGCGCGGGCACCGGCGGTGCCCCGGGCGTCCCGCGCGGCTCCGTCGGACGGCGTGGGCGAGGCCGACGGCGTCGGCGTCGGGGTGGTCGCCGGCCCCGGCAACGGACGGGGCGGGTCGGGCAGCAGCGCCGCCCCGCCGAGCGCCAGCGCGCCGGCGAGGGCGAGCGTGGTCGCGCCGATCCCGGCCTGCTTGACGGTGCGGCGGCGCCGCACGCGCCGGCGGACGTCCCCGAGCGCGGCGTCCAGGGCCGACGCCTGCGCCCCGGCGCCCGCCAGCGCGTTCAGCCCGCGGCGCAGCGCCTCGTCGGTGCGGCCGTCCGCCCAGTCGTCCCGTGCGTGGTTCGTGGTCATCGCCCGGCCCCCGTCCCCGTCGTCCCCGTCGTCCCCGTCGTCCCCGTCGTCCCCGTGAGCGCGGCCGCGCCGTCGGCGTCCACCCGGAGCACGTCGCGGAGGGTCGCCGTCGCGTCGAAGAGGTAGCGCTTGACCGTCCCCTGCGCCAGGCCGAGCGTGTCGGCCACCTGCGGCACGGTGAGGTCCTCGAAGTAGCGCAGGACGACGCACGCCCGCTCGCGGGGGGTCAGCCGCCCGAGCGCCGCGGCGACGTCGGCCCGCGCCGTCGCGCCCGAGGCCGCCCCGCGGACACGGTCGTCGGTCGCCACCAGGTGGCGCGCCGACGTCCAGCGCCGCGTCCGCCGGTGCTCGTCGAGGAAGAGGGTGAGGATCGCGCGCCGCACGTACGCCTCGCTGGTCCCGCCCCCGTCCAGCGCGTGCACCCCGGGCCGGTCGGCGGCGCCGCGGCGCAGCCGGGCGAACACCTTGACCAGCGCGTCCTGCACCAGGTCCTCCGCGAGCCGCTGGTCCCCGCACAGCACGTACGCGTAGCCCACCAGGGCCCGTCCTCGTGCCCGTGCGAGCTCCGCGAGCTCGTCCTCCCAGCGGCTCATGGCCCCTCCTTGTGCCGTCCTCACCCACTCGGACGGTCGGGGGGCGCGAACCGTTGGGTCAGGATGTCACGGCGGTTCGTGACGGCCGTCACATGTGGGTAGACTCCCCGCATCCCGCCGTCAACGGCGACGGCGGGACCTTACCGACGGGCGGTCACCGCCGCTCCCGTCGGGTCGAGGAAGCACGTCAAGGAGGACGGATGCTCACGTTCGGATCCAGCAGCATCACCATCGTCGCCGTGATCGGGGTGATCGGTCTGGCCGCCCTGGTCTGCGCGGCAGCCCTGCGCAGACAGGTGCTCGCCGCCCCCGAGGGGACGTCCGGCATGCAGGAGATCGGGCGGGCCGTCCAGGAGGGCGCGTCGGCCTACCTGAACCGCCAGTTCCGCACCCTCGCGCTGTTCGCCGTCGTGGTGTTCGCGCTGCTCTTCCTCCTGCCGGGCGACGGCGGGGTCCGGGTGGGGAGGTCGATCGCGTTCCTCGTCGGCGCGGGGTTCTCCGCCGCCATCGGCTACCTCGGCATGTGGCTCGCCGTGCGCGCCAACGTGCGCGTCGCGGCCGCCGCGACGCGCCCGGATGGGAGGGCCGACGGGGCCCGGATCGCGTTCCGCACCGGCGGCGTCGTCGGCATGTCCGTCGTGGGGCTGGGCCTGCTGGGTGCCGCGCTCGTGGTCCTCGTCTACCGCACCGAGGCTCCGGCGGTCCTCGAGGGCTTCGGCTTCGGCGCCGCGCTGCTCGCCATGTTCATGCGCGTCGGCGGCGGCATCTTCACGAAGGCGGCCGACGTCGGCGCCGACCTGGTGGGCAAGGTCGAGCAGGGCATCCCCGAGGACGACCCCCGCAACGCCGCGACCATCGCCGACAACGTGGGCGACAACGTGGGCGACTGCGCGGGCATGGCCGCGGACCTCTTCGAGTCGTACGCGGTGACGCTCGTCGCCGCCCTCATCCTCGGCAAGGCGGTGATGGGCGAGCAGGGCCTCGTCTTCCCCCTGATCGTCACCGCGATCGGCGCGTTCGTCGCGCTGCTCGGCGTGCTCGTCACCCGCGTCCGCGGCAGCGAGAACGGGCTCGCCGCGATCAACCGCGGCTTCTACATCTCCGCCGTCGTCGGCGCCCTGCTGGCCGCCGTCGCCGCGTTCGTCTACCTGCCGTCGTCGTTCTCGGAGCTCGCCGGCACCGCCGACATCGGCGACGTCACCGCGGACCCGCGCGTGGTCGCGTCCCTGGCCGTCGCGATCGGCGTCGTCCTCGCGGGCGTCATCCTGTGGATCACGGGCTACTTCACGGGCACGACGTCGAAGCCGACGCTGCACGTCGCGGCGACTTCGCGCACCGGCGCGGCCACGGTCGTGCTGTCGGGCATCGGGGTCGGCTTCGAGTCGGCCGTGTACACCGCGGGCGTCATCGCCGCCGCGATCTGCGGCGTCTTCCTCCTCGCCGGTGGCTCGATCTGGCTCTCCCTCTTCCTCGTGGCCCTCGCGGGCTGCGGCCTGCTCACCACGGTGGGCGTCATCGTCGCGATGGACACGTTCGGTCCCGTGAGCGACAACGCGCAGGGCATCGCCGAGATGTCGGGCGACGTCGACGAGGAGGCCGCGCAGATCCTCACCGACCTCGACGCCGTCGGGAACACGACCAAGGCCATCACGAAGGGCATCGCGATCGCGACGGCCGTCCTCGCCGCCACCGCGCTGTTCGGCTCGTACGCGGACGCCGTGACGGGCGCGCTCGCCGACGTGAAGGAGATGGGCGCCGGCCTGGTGCCCGCGATGCTCAGCTTCGAGATCGTCTCGCCGGTCACCCTGGTGGGGGTGATCCTCGGCGCCGCCACCGTGTTCCTGTTCTCCGGGCTCGCGATCGACGCCGTGACCCGCGCCGCCGGCGCCATCGTCTTCGAGGTGCGCCGCCAGTTCCGCGAGCACCCCGGGATCATGACGTACGAGGAGCGGCCCGAGTACGGCCGCGTCGTCGACATCTGCACCCGCGACTCGCTGCGCGAGCTCGCGACGCCCGGCCTGCTCGCCGCGTTCGCGCCCATCGCCGTCGGCTTCGGTCTGGGCGTCGGCCCGCTCGCCGGGTTCCTCGCCGGCGCGATCGGCGCGGGCGTGCTGATGGCCGTGTTCCTCGCCAACTCCGGCGGCGCGTGGGACAACGCCAAGAAGATCGTCGAGGACGGCGCGTTCGGCGGCAAGGGCTCCGAGGCGCACGCCGCCACCGTCATCGGCGACACCGTCGGAGACCCCTTCAAGGACACCGCCGGCCCCGCGATCAACCCGCTCATCAAGGTGATGAACCTGGTGTCCGTGCTCATCGCGCCCGCCGTCGTCATGATGAGCGTGCCCGCGGACGCGAACCAGGTGCTGCGCATCGTCATCGCCCTGGCCGCCGCGGCCGTCGCCTTCGGCGCCGTGATCATGTCCCGCCTGCGCGCCGCGCGCGTCGACCGCGAGCAGGCGGACGAGGCGGCGAGCGTCCCGGCGGCGTAGTCCTCGCACCACAGCGACGGCGCGGGTCCCGGGGTCGCTCCCGGGGCCCGCGCCGTCGTCGTGCGGCCGGGCGGTGCTACTGGCCGGTGCGGCCGTCGATGCACTCGCGCAGCAGGTCGGCGTGCCCGGCGTGACGGGCGTACTCCTCGACCAGGTGCTCGAGGACGTCCCGCACCGAGAGCTGCTCGCCCTCGCGCTCCACGGTGCGGCCCATGTCGGCGTCGGTCTGGGTGGCGAGCCAGGCGTCGGCGGCCGCCGTCTCGCGTCGCCACGTGGCCCACGCCTCCTCGACGACGGCCGGGTCGGCGACGGCCCCGTCGAAGTCCGCGTCGGGCGCGTCGGGGCTGGTGTACAGGGGCGCCAGGTCGGGCTGGCCCTGCAGCCGTCGGCGGAACCAGGTGTGCTCCACCTTCGCCAGGTGCCGCACCAGGCCGAGCAGGGAGAGGGTGGAGGGCGGCACCGAGCGGCGCGCGAGCTGGTCGGCGTCGAGCCCCTCGCACTTCATCTCCAGGGTGCTGCGGTAGGCCTTGAGGTAGAACCAGTGGGTCTGCAGCTCGCCCACCGGGTCGGCCCACTGCTCGCGGGGGTCGTCCTCGGGGTCCACCCACATGTCGGGGAACTGTCTCTGCGCGGCGTCGCTCATGCGGTCATCCGACCGCCCGACCCGCCCGGGCCGCAACCGGATTTCCCCGCCGCCGGGCTCAGGCCGCGGGCGCGGGTCGGCGGCGCAGCACCGCGCCGACCACCGCGGACCCGACGGCCACCGCCGCGCCGACGCCGACCGCCCACCACAGCTGGGTGCGCAGCGGCACCAGGAGCGCGTCGACGGTGTCGTCCAGGACCTGCCGGCCCGACGCGCCGACGTCGAGCCGGGCGAAGGCCGCCTGCACCGTCTCGGGCAGCAGCACCAGGAGCACCAGCATGGCCGCGGCGACCAGGCCGCCCATGACCGCCGCCGTGCGCACGCGCCGGCCCGGCCGGGCGGCGAGCACGGCCAGGACGGCGAGGAGCACCGTCACCGGCAGGGTCCACGGCGCCCAGCGGTCCACGAGCGCGACCGCCGACTGCGCGGCGGCCAGGTCCCGCGACGCGTACAGGACGACGTCCGCGCCGGTCGACGCGAAGCCCTCGGGGACGGGCAGCCCGCGGTCGCGCAGCGCCTGCCCGACCGACTCCAGGAACGGGTCGAGCGGCAGCGTCACCACGCCGTCGGCGGCGTCGACCACGGCGCTCTCGTCGCGCAGCACGGCCACGGTCGAGGCGTGCCCCTGCCGGCTGGCCGCCTCCCAGGCGGGCGGGAAGGAGTCGGAGCGGACGAACGCGTCCGCCACCTCGCCGACCACGGGCTTCAGCGCCCCCGCCAGCACGCCCGAGTCGATCTGCCCGACGACGGTGTCCGTCAGTGCCTCGGCGACGGCGTCCTGCGTGGTGATCTCGTGCGCCAGCGGCGCGGTCGCCGCCACGTAGGCGTCGGTGTCCAGCAGCGTGCCCTCGACGTACCGGGCCGGCACCGTGACCACCGCCGCGAGGACGGCCAGGGCGACGAGGACGCCGCTGAGGAAGCTCCGCATGAGGGGCACGCTACGCGGCCCCGCGGGCGGGCGGGTCAGAGGCCGGTGCGACCGTCGATGCACTCGCGCAGCAGGTCCACGTGGCCCATGTGGCGGGCGTACTCCTCGAGCACGTGCAGCAGCACGTCGCGCGCCTCGACGGAGCCGCCGTCGTACGGGACCTCGCGGCTCATGTCCTCGCCGGCGAACCAGTCGTCGGCGGCCTCGACGGCGCGGTGCCACGCGTCCCAGGCCTCGTCCACGCACGCCGGGTCGGGGAGGGCGCCGTCGAAGTCGACGTCGGGGTAGCCGGGGAGCTCGAACGGCCCGCGGTCGGGGCTGCCCTGCAGCACGCGGCGGAACCAGTGGTGCTCGACGTTCGCGAGGTGCCGCACCAGCCCCAGCAGGGACAGCGACGACGGCGGCACGGAGCGGCGCGCCAGCTGGCCGGCGTCGAGGCCCTCGCACTTCATGACCAGCGTCATCCGGTACCGGCAGAGGTACTCCCAGAGGGTCTCCTTCTCGCCGACCGGGTCGACGCCCGTCGCTCGCGGGTCATTCTCAGGATGCACCCACAGGCCGGGCGTGGTAGAGGTCACGCGCGTAATCTGGCCGAACGTCAGCCGCGGGTCAAGCGGCCGCCTCCCACCTGCGACGACGTACCGTGCGCGCCGGCTGTGGCGGTAGCCTTCGCGACCATGGGGGCCAGCAGGACACGAGCTCGCGGGCGGTCGCGCACGCCGTCTCGTGCCGTGCCCCGACTCGTGCCGCGCGCCCTGGCACGACCGGTGCCGGGGGCGTGGCGCCGGCGGTCGTCGCTCGTCGCGGCCGGGGCGCTGGCGCTGATGACCGGGCTCGGCGCGGGGTTCGCGACGGGCCTCGTCCCCACGGAGCCGGACGGCGTCGCGCTGCCCGACGGGCCGGCGGACGAGTGCGCGGTGGTGCAGGCGGCGTGGTCGCAGTCCGCGAGCCTGCAGGTGGGGATGTCGGTGGACGACCCGGCCTCGCTGCGGCACGGGTTCGTCGGCGCGCGGGACGCCCTCGCGGGGGTGCGGCCCCCGGACGACGTCCTGGAGGACTGGCGGACCGTCACGGACTACGTCGGCACGGTCGCCGACACCGTCGAGGCGGCGGACGAGGGCGACGTCGCGGCGGCGGTCGCGTCGGCCATCGCGGAGCTGGACACGGCGGCGATGACGCAGGCCTCGAACCGTGTCACGACGTTCCTCAAGGACGGCTGCGGGACGACCGCGCCGGCCGACGACGCCGGCTGACGGGCGGGCACGCGCCGCGGGGGATTTCCGCGCGCGCGAGCGGTGGTTCACGATAGGGGGATGCGCCGCGCCCGCCTCGTGCCCCGTCAGCTCCCGTTCGTCGTCGCGGGGATGCTCGTCACGGGGGCCGCGCTCGCGGCGTGCGGGCAGGGCGGGGACGGTGGCGCGGAGCCGGCGGCGGAGCCCGCGCCGGCGGTGTCGATCCCGAGCGACCTGAGCATGGGCGTCGAGGGGGAGGCCGCGCGCTCGGGGTCGTCGCGTCCCTCCCCGAGCACGAAGGACGACGCGGCGGACGACGCGGCGGCCGCGCAGGCGGAGAGGTGCGCCGAGCTGCAGCAGGCGTGGTCCACCACCAACCGCGCGCTCGTGGACCTCAGCCCGGACCACCCGCGCGCCCTGGTGCAGAGCTTCCGCACGGCCGGCAAGGCGATGGGGGAGCAGGAGCCGCCCGAGGACGTCGCGACGGCGTGGGGCACCATGGCCGACTACCTGGGCAGCGCG
The DNA here is from genome assembly GCF_042799955.1 of Isoptericola sp. NPDC057653. Taxonomy (NCBI): domain Bacteria; kingdom Bacillati; phylum Actinomycetota; class Actinomycetes; order Micrococcales; family Promicromonosporaceae; genus Isoptericola; species Isoptericola sp. NPDC057653. The sequence goes on from NZ_JBHVHP010000001.1 coordinate 1,190,608, forward strand.
GTGACGGCGTTCGAGGACGTCGACGAGGACGACGCGAACGCGGTCGGCTCGGCGATGGCGGGCGCGATCACCGCGGACGACACGGCGGAGGCGACCGCGGCCGCGAAGGACATCACCACGTTCCTCTCGACGTCGTGCACGGGCCGATGAGCGCCGGCGCCTCGGCCCCGGTGCCGGGCGCGGCCGCCGACGCCGCCCCGCTGGTCGACGTCCTGCGGGGCGACCTCACGGCGGCGGGCTACACGGTGGACGGCGTCGAGGAGGCGCTGGGGGCCGTCGCGTCCGCGGCGCTGCACCGCGAGCAGACGGTGCCGGCGCGCCGGGAGCTCGCGCGGGCGGTCCCCGGGTCCGACCCGCGGGCGGCGCTCGCCCGGCTGTTCCTGCTCGGCGACGACGTCCCCCGCGCGGAGCTGGACCGGGCGCTCCCGGGCCTCGGCGCGTCGGGCGCGGTCCGGCTCGGTCTGGTGTCCGCCGCGGGCGAGGATCCCGGCGACGCCGTGCGCGCCGTCGTGGACCTGCGCCCGTACGCGGCCGTGGACGCCGGGGGAGAGGCGTCGTGGTGGCTGTCGAGCGACCTCGCGGAGCTCGCGACCGGCGGCCGCCTCGCGACGGACCACGTCCTGGGCGCGGGCGGCGCCTCCACGACGCTCGCGCAGGTCACCGCGCGCACCCCCGTGGGCCGCGTGCTCGACCTCGGCACCGGCTGCGGCATCCAGGCGCTGCACGCCGCGCGCCACGCCCGCGCGGTGGTGGGCACGGACCTGTCGCGCCGCGCGCTCGGATTCGCACGGTTCAACCTCACGCTCAACCTCGCCGGCGACCTTGCCGGCGACCTTGCTGGCGACCTCGCCGCCGACGCTCCGTCGGCGGGCACCGAGCTCGAGCTGCGGCACGGCTCGATGCTGGAGCCGGTGGCGGGCGACCGCTTCGACCTCGTGGTCTCGAACCCGCCGTTCGTCATCACGCCGCACGCGGGCGCGGCCGGCCGCGCCGTCGCCGAGGCGCTGGGCGACTACGAGTACCGCGACGGCGGCCGGTCGGGCGACGACCTGGTGCGCGACCTGGTGCGCGACGTCGGGCAGGTGCTCGCCCCCGGCGGCGTGGCGCAGCTGCTCGGCAACTGGGAGCACCGCCGCGGCGAGCCGTGGGAGGAGCGCGTGGGCGAGTGGCTCGACGCGTCGGGCCTCGACGGCTGGGTGATCCAGCGCGAGGTGCTCGACCCGGCCGAGTACGCCGAGACGTGGATCCGCGACGGCGGCACGACGGCGGAGCGCGAGCCCGCCGCGTGGGAGGCCGCGTACGGGGCGTGGCTGGACGACTTCGCGGGCCGGGACGTCGAGGCCGTCGGGTTCGGCATCGTCACGCTGCGCCGCCCGCTGGACGGCGCGCGACCCACGCTGCGCCGTCTGGAGGAGCACACCGGTTCGGTGCACCAGCCGCTGGGCGCGCACGTCGCCGCCTCGCTGGCGGCGCACGACTGGCTCGCCGCCCGCGACGACGACGCGCTCGGCCGGGCCCACCTGGTCGTGGCGGACGACGTCACCGAGGAGCGGTTCCACACCCCGGGCCAGGCGGACCCGAACGTGGTCGTGGTGCGGCAGGGCGACGGGCTCGGGCGGGGCGTGCACGCCTCGACGGGGCTCGCGGCGTTCGTCGGGGTGTGCGACGGCGAGCTCGCCGTCGGACAGATCGTCGGGGCCCTCGGCGCGCTGCTCGACGTCCCCGCCGACGACCTGCGGGCCGAGCTGCTGCCCGCCGTCCGTGGGCTGGTCCGCGACGGCTTCCTGCGCCCCGCGGAGGACGCTCGCTGAGAGCTCGCGGGACGTGGGCTGTGCCACATGGGCAGTTCTCCCCGTGGACCGGGGGCGCGTGATCCGGCCCCGTCCGTCACCATGGTGGCCATGCGCAACCGACAGACCATGACCCGTGCCTCGGCCATCGCCGCGAGCGCCCTCATCGCCCTCGGCCTGGCCGCCTGCAGCGGCTCGGGTGACGGGGACACCGGCTCCACGGACGGCGGCGCGACCGCCGCCGAGGAGCAGGAGACGCCCCAGGAGGAGGCCGCCGCCGGCGGCGACGACGTCTGCTCGGCGGTGGAGGCCCTCACCGACGCCTCGTCCGCGATGAGCGACGTCGACCCGTCCGACCTGCAGCCCACGGTCGACAAGCTCGAGGAGCTCACCACCACGCTCGAGGGCGTCAGCGAGCCCCCGGCGGAGATCGCCGACGACTGGGCGACCCTCACCACGTCGTTCCGCACCGCGACGGACGGCATCGGCGCCGCGGCGAAGAACCCGACGGACGCCGACTCGATGACGAAGCTCCAGGACGCCATGACCGCGATGACCGGCTCGGAGTTCACGGACGCCGCGCAGTCCGTCGGCACGTACGCCGGCACCAACTGCTGACCCCGCTCGCCGAGGCAGCCGCCGCCCGGGACCCGCGATCGGGTGCCCGGGCGGCGGTCTGTCCGGAGCCTGCGCGGCGGGCTCTCCGGCCCGACCCGCCGGCGGAGGTGGTCGTCAGCCGATGAGGACGGCCGCCCCCGGCCGCCGGTACAGCCGCTGCCGGTCGCGCATCGCGAGGCCGGTGCCCAGCGTGATCGGGCCGAGGCGCCCGAGGAACATCAGGGCGACCAGCACCAGCTGGTGCCAGGCCTGCATGTCGGCCGTGATGCCCGTGGACAGCCCGGTGGTGCTGAACGCGGAGACCACCTCGTAGAGCACCTGGTCGAGGGTGAAGGCGCTGGTGGACAGGGTGATCGCCAGCGTGGGCACGACGACCGCGGCCACCCCGATGAGCGCCACCGTGAGCGCCTGCCGCTGGGTGCCGGGCGTGAGCCGCCGGTCGAAGAGGGTGGCGTCGGGGTCGCCGCGCAGCTCGGACCAGATGGCGACCGCCAGGACGGCGAAGGTGGTGACCTTGATGCCGCCGGCGGTGCCGCCGGAGCCGGCGCCGACGAACATCAGCATGTCGGTGAAGAACCAGGTGCCGTTGTTCGCCTGCGACAGGTCCACCGAGTTGAACCCCGCGGTCCGCGGCATCACCGCCTGGGTGAACGCGGCCAGCACCTTGGCGGGCGGGTCGAGGGGGCCGAAGGTGCCGGGGTTGCGCCACTCGGCGGCGAGGAAGAACCCGGTGCCCACGACGAGCAGCACCGCCGTCATGAGCAGGGTGAGCCGCGTGTGCACGCTCCAGCGGGACAGGCGCCGCAGGTCGGTGGGGCCCGTCCGCGGCGCGGCGGGTGCGGTGCAGCCGCCACAGCTCCAGCAGCACGGGGAAGCCGAGGCCGCCCACGATGATCGCCGCGCAGATCGGCAGGCAGACCCACGGGTCGGCGACGAACGGCACGAGGTTCTGGCTGTAGACCGAGAAGCCGGCGTTGTTGAACGCCGAGACGGCGTGGAACAGCCCGGACCAGGCGGCGTGCCCCAGCGGCTCGTCGTAGGCGGTGGCGAACCGGACCGTGAGGACCGCGGCCACCGCGAGCTCGCTGACCACGGTGAAGCGCAGCACGCCCAGCAGCACGCGCCGCACGTCGCCCATGCCGACCGAGCGGGTCGTCTCCGTGGCCACCAGGCGGGTGCTCAGGCCGAGGCGCCGCGTGAGGAGCAGCCCGAGCAGGGACGCGAGCGTCATGACGCCGAACCCGCCCACCTGGATGAGCAGCAGGATCACGACCTGGCCGAACGGCGTCCAGAAGTGCTCGGTGTCCACGACGGCGAGCCCGGTCACGCAGGTCGCGGACGTGGCGGTGAACAGGGCCTCGACGAACCCGGCGTTGCGCCCCGTCGCGGAGATCGGGAGGCTCAGCAGGGCTGTCCCGGCGCCGATCGTGGCGAGGAACGCGAGCGTGACCACCTGCGCCGGCCGGCGGCGCAGGCTCGCCGGGGACGTGGGGGCGGCGGTGGTGTGCGCCCGGTGGGGGCGCGGCCACGGGGTGAGGCGCACGAAGGATCAGTGTGCACCCGGGAGCGGCCGGCCCCCACCGCGCGTGCCCAGGGCGTCAGTCGACGACGCGCTGCGCGTCCGGCGCGGCGAGCGCGGCCGCGAGGATGGCCTCGATCGCGAAGGCGGTGTCCTCGGCGAGGTCGACGGCGTCGGGCGCGAGCAGCCACTGCACCTGGAGCCCGTCCATGACGCCGATGACGGCGCTCGCGGCGCGCCGTGCGCGGGCCTCGTCGAGGTCGGCGCCCCGCTCCTGCGCCACCTGCAGGAGGGCCCGTGTGATCTCGCCGCGCAGCACCGCGAAGCGCTCGGTGACCCAGGCGGCGGCGGGGTGCCCGTCGGTCACGGACTCGCCGGTGAGCACGGCGTAGGCCTGCACGATGCCGCGCCGGTCGGCGTTGATCCGCGCGGTGGTCATGAGGTGGCGGAACAGGTCGAGCCCACCGGGGATGTGCTGGCCCTCGAGGTGCTCGACGTCCACCCGGTCGCGGTACTCGAGCACGGCCCACAGCAGCTTGTCCTTGCTGCCGAAGTGGTGCAGCACGCCCGCGTGCGTGATGCCGACCTGCTCGGCCACGTCGACGAGCGACCCCGCGTGGTAGCCCTTCGAGCCGAACACGCGCGTCGCCGCGCCGAGGATCTCCTCGCGCCGCTCGGCCTTCGAGGGGCGGGTCCGTCGCGGGGAGCTGCCGTCTGCCATGGCGTCACCATACTGTGACCTTGGTCTACTTACTTACCTGTCAGTAACTGTGGTTCACTGACGCCAGTCGGTGCCCACGAAGGCCGCCGACCGGGACGAAGGAGTACCACCGCGTGTCATCGCAGACCGCAGCCACCAGCACCGACGCCGCCGCGCGCGCCGTCGCCCCCGCGGGCGACGAGGGGGTCGAGCGGGCGATCGACGCGCTGGTCGACCGCCTGCACCTCGAGGAGAAGACCGCCCTCGTCGTCGGCGCGTCCCTGTGGGCCACCGCCCCCGTGGAGCGCCTGGGCCTCGAGCCGGTCGTGATGTCCGACGGGCCCGTCGGCGTCCGCGACCCGGAAGGCCGCGGGACGTCCGCGATGCTCCCCGCCCCGTCGGCGCTCGCGGCCACCTGGGACGTCGACCTGGCCCGCCGCGCGGGCGCCCTGTTCGCCGCCGAGGCCCGTCGCCACGGCGTGGACATGGTGCTGGCGCCGCAGGTCAACCTGCAGCGCACGCCCGTCGGCGGCCGCCACTTCGAGTGCTACTCCGAGGACCCGCACCTCACCGCCGAGGTCGCCGTCGCCCTCGTCACCGCGGCGCAGGAGCGCGGGGTCGGCATGTGCGTCAAGCACTACGTCGCCAACGACTCCGAGACGGACCGCACCCGCTACCTCGCCCGCGTGGACGAGCGCACCCTGCGCGAGCTGTACCTCGCGCCGTTCGAGCGGCTCGTCGCGGCGGGCGCCTGGAGCGTCATGGGCGCCTACAGCGGCGTGGACGACGGCCGGGTGGCCGCGCCCGCGCTCGAGCACCGGCCGCTGCTCACCGGCGTGCTCAAGGAGGAGTGGGGCTTCGACGGGCTCGTCGTGAGCGACTGGGTGGCCACGCGGTCCGTGGCCCCCGCCGTCCGCGGCGGCCTCGACCTGCAGATGCCCGGCCCGGACGGGCCCTGGGGCGACGGGCTGCTCGACGCCGTGCGCTCCGGCGCCGTCGACGCCGCCGACCTCGACGACAAGGTGCGCCGGCTGCTGCGCCTCGCGCACCGCGTGGGCCGGCTCCCGCTGCCCGGCGTCGACGCCGCGCCCGCCGCCCACGCCCCCGTGGACGCCGTGCCGCTGCTGCGCGAGCTGGTCGCGCGCTCGGTCGTCGTGCTCAAGGACGACACCGGCCTGGTGCCGCTCGCCGACGGGCCCGCCGGCGCGCCGCTGCGCGTGGCGCTGCTCGGCGCGCACGCGGTGGAGCCGTTCTTCCAGGGCGGCGGCTCGTCGTTCGTCGTGCCCGACCGCCTCACCCACCCCGCGGACGCCCTGCGCGACGCCCTCCCCGCGGGCTCCGTCGTGGACGTCGTCGCCGGGTCGCGGGTGCTGCGCAACCCGCCCGCACTGAACCTGTCCCGCTGCACCGACCCCGTGACCGGCGCCCCCGGCGTCCGGGTCGAGCTGCTCGGCGCCGACGGCACGGTGCGTCGGGCCGGGACCCGCACCGCCTGGGACGGCTGGTGCGCCGACGTCGGCCCCGACGACGCGACCCTGCGCCTCACCGCCCGCGTGCGCACGGACGAGCCGGGCACCCACGAGCTCGGGGTCGGCACCGTCGGCGTGCACCGCGTGCGCGTGGACGGCCGCCCCGCCTCCGCCGCGGACGTCGTGGCGCGGGAGGACGTCATCCTCGCCTCCGCGCACAACCACCCCGTCGCCGCGACGCTCGCGGTCGAGGGCGGCGCCGACGGCGCGCTCCTCGAGGCGGAGCTGCAGGTCGTGCACCCCGTCGGCTACGACCGCTTCGTGCGCGGCGCCCTGGTGCACCGGCTGCCCGGCCCGTCCGCCGAGGACGAGCTCGCCGCCGCCGCGGCGGCGGCCCGCGCGGCCGACGTCGCGGTGGTCGTGGTGGGCACCACGCCCGAGGTCGAGTCCGAGGGCTACGACCGCGTCGACCTGGCCCTGCCCGGCACCCAGGACGCGCTGGTGCGCCGGGTGCTCGCCGCCAACCCGCGCACCGTGGTGGTCGTCAACGCCGGTGCCCCCGTGCTGCTGCCCTGGTACGACGACGCCCCCGCGGTGCTGTGGGCCTGGCTGCCCGGCCAGGAGGCCGGCACCGGGCTCGCCGACGTGCTCACCGGCGTCACCGAGCCGTCCGGCCGCCTCCCGTGGACGCTGCCCGCGAGCGCCGAGGCCGTGCCCGTGCCGCACGCCGTCCCCGTCGGCGGCGTCGTCGACTACGCCGAGCGCCTCGACGTCGGCTACCGGGCCTGGGAGCGCCGGTCCGACGCCGGCCCCGCGCCCGCGCCGGCCGCCCCGTTCGGGCACGGCCTCGGCTGGACCACGTGGGAGCACGAGTCCGCCGTGCCGCTCCCGGCCGACGACGACCGCGGGACCGGCGACGTCGTCGTGCGCGTGACCGTCCGCAACACGGGCGTCCGCGCGGGCCGCGAGGTCGTACAGGTCTACGTCGTGCCGCCCGCGGGCACGGCGGCGGCAGACCCCGCGCGGCCCGTGCGCTGGCTCGGCGGGTTCGCCGTCGTCGACGCGGCGCCCGGCGAGCGGGCCACCGTCGACGTGCGCGTGCCCCGGCGCGCCCTCCAGACGTGGGACACCGCCACCGGCGGCTGGACCACCCCGCCCGGCACCTACCGGCTCGTCGTGAGCCGGTCGGTGCGCGACCCGCGGCTGGACGTCGAGGTCGACGTCCCGCCCGGGCCGCTCCCCACCACCCCCTGACGTCCCACCCAGCTGTCCCAATCCCAACCGCCCCGCTTCGCCGGGGCACGTGCAAGGAGGCACACCGTGAGAATCCGCAAGCTCAGCACGGCGGTCGCGGGCGCGGCGGTCGTCGCCCTGCTGGCCGCAGCCTGCGGCGGCGGCGGCACCGGCGACGGAAGCCCCTCCGCCTCGGCCGGCGGGGTCGGCACCGAGACCCTCACCGTCGGCATGCCCAACGGCGTCCAGACGGAGAACCAGTCGCCGTTCGCCACCGGCTCGTCGGCGCTCTCGCTCGGCTACGCGTTCGTCATCTACGAGCCGCTCATGATGCGCAACCAGGCCAAGCCCTCGGAGGAGCCGAAGCCCTGGCTGGCCGACAAGATCGAGTGGAACGAGGACTACACGCAGGCGGTCATCACGCCGCGCTCGGGCGTGACCTGGTCCGACGGCGAGGACTTCACCGCGAAGGACGTCGCCTTCTCGATCCAGCTGCGCATCGACAACGACGGCCTCAACGCCGCCGCGCTGCCGTACGACAAGGTCGAGACCGACGGGTCCACCGTGACCGTGTCGTTCACCGCCCCGCAGTACGTCAACCAGTCCAAGCTGTACGACCTGCTCATGGTCCCCGAGCACCTGTGGAAGGACGTCGACGACCCGACGACGTTCACCAACACCGAGCCCGTCGGCACCGGCCCCTACACGCTGAAGTCGTGGACGCCGCAGGCCGCGACCGTCGTCGCGCGCGACGACTACTGGGGCGGCCAGCCCAAGGTGCCGGAGATCCGGTACTCGTCGTACAACGACAACAACGCGCTCACCACGGCCCTCACCACCGGCGAGGCCCAGTGGGGCTGGACGTTCATCGCCGACTACGAGAACGTCTACATCGCCCAGGACCCGGAGCACTACCACCAGTACGCCGCCGCGGGCCTCGGCATCGACGCGCTCTTCCTCAACAACGAGAAGAAGCCGTTCGACGACGTCGCGTTCCGCACGGCGCTCAACATGGTCGTCGACCGCCAGGAGCTGGTGGACGTCGCCACCTCCGGCGTGAACCCGCCGCTGACGAACGCCACCGGCCTGCCGCTGCCCGCCGGCGAGGAGTTCCTCTCCGACACCTACAAGGACACGGACCTCACGGTGGACGTGGACGGCGCCAAGGCCGTCCTCACCGACGCGGGCTACACGTGGGAGGGCGAGAAGCTCGTCGACCCCGACGGCGAGAAGGTGACCTTCGAGCTCACCAACCCGGCCGGCTGGAACGACTACCTCACCGCGCTCGACCTCATCAAGAACGCCGCCGCGAAGCTCGGCGTCGACGCCACCGTCAAGCCCGTCAACCAGGACGGCTGGTTCGCCGACGTCATCCCGCCGGGCGACTTCCAGGCCTCCCTGCACTGGACCGACGGCGGCGCGACGCCGTGGGACATGTACGCCGACCAGTTCGACGGCGCGCAGTACAAGAAGCTCGGCGAGCCGGCCACGTGGAACTTCGGCCGGTTCAAGGACGACGCCGCGACGAAGGCGTTCGCCGACTACGCCGCCGCCACCGACGACGCCACCCGCGCCGCCGCGCTGGAGACCATCCAGAAGGTCTACGTCGAGCAGGTGCCGGCCATCCCGATCTGGTCGCGCCCCGCCACCGCGCAGTACTCGTCGCTGAACTACACCGGCTGGCCGTCCGAGGACGACCCGTACAACCAGCCGCAGCCCACCGGCGTGCAGGCCGCGCAGATCGTCATGAACCTGGAGCCCGCGTCCTGATGCCCGCCCAGACCACCTCCCCCGGGGCGCCCGCCGGCGCCCCGGGGGAGGCCCCCCAGCCCGACCCCGGGGCGCCCGCGCTGGAGGCCGTCGGGATCACCAAGCACTACCCGGTCAAGGGCGGCGGCACCCGCCGCGGCGCCGTCGTGCACGCCGTCGACGGCGTGGACCTCGCGCTGCACCGCGGCCGCGTCGTCGCCCTCGTCGGCGAGTCCGGCTCCGGCAAGTCGACCGTCGCGCGCCTGCTCGCCCAGCTGCAGCCCGTCACCGCCGGCCGCCTGCTGCTCGGCGGCGCCGACGCGCGCGCCCGCGGCCGGCGCGCGTTCCGGCGCTACGTCAACCGGGTCCAGATGATCTTCCAGGACCCCTTCGCGTCCCTGAACCCCGTGCACCCCGTGCGGTACACGCTCACGCGCGCCCTGCGGATCCACCGCGGCCGGCTGCGGGGGCCCGAGCTGGAGCAGGCGCTCGCCGAGCTGCTCGAGCGCGTGCACCTCACGCCCGCCGAGCGGTACGTCGACAAGTACCCGCACGAGCTGTCGGGCGGGCAGCGCCAGCGCATCGCCATCGCCCGGGCGCTCGCCGCGGACCCCGAGGTGCTGCTGGCCGACGAGCCCATCTCGATGCTCGACGTGTCCATCCGGCTCGGGATCCTCAACCTGCTCGCCGACCTGCGCGACCGGCTGCACCTGGCGATCCTCTACATCACCCACGACATCGCGTCCGCGCGGTACTTCGCCGACACCACGCTGGTGATGTACGCCGGGCGGGTCGTGGAGTCGGGGGACAGCGAGTCCGTCACGCAGGACCCGAAGCACCCGTACACGCGGCTGCTCCTGGCGTCCGCCCCCGACCCGGAGGACCTGACCGAGCGGCCCGCCGGCGCCGCGCGCGGCGAGCCGCCCAGCCTCGTGACCCCGCCGAGCGGCTGCCGGTTCCACCCGCGCTGCCCGTTCGCCACCGACCTGTGCCGCACCGAGGCGCCGCCCCTGCTCGACGTCGGCCACGGGCCGGCGGGCGAGCCGCGGCAGGCCGCCTGCTGGGGGTACGCCGACCGCGCCGACGCCCCGGTGCTGACGTCGACGGGGGTGGACGCATGAGGTTCGTGCTGCGCCGCGCGCTCTTCTACCTGTTCACCGCCTGGGCCGCCATCACCATCAACTTCTTCGTGCCGCGCCTGCTACCGGGCGACCCGGTCACCGCCCTCATGGGACGCATGCAGGGCCGCATCGACTCGAACGCGGAGGAGTCCCTGCGGGTGCTGTTCGGGCTCGACCAGGACATGTCCCTGTGGGACCAGTACGTGCACTACTGGCAGATGCTGCTGCACGGCGACCTGGGGCTGAGCTTCACCCACTTCCCGACCCCGGTCTCCGAGATCGTCGTGCAGGCGCTGCCGTGGACCGTCGGCCTGGTGGGCATCGCCACGATCATCGCGTTCCTCCTCGGCACGGCCGTGGGCACCGGCATCGGGTGGCGGCGCGGCACCTGGGCGGACTCGCTGCTGCCGATCACCACCTTCTTCTCGGCGGTGCCGTACTTCTGGCTGGGCCTCATCGCCATCGCCGTGTTCGCCGTCAACCTCGGCTGGTTCCCGTCCAACGGCAGCTACGACCGCGGCATGGTGCCGTCGCTGAGCTGGGACTTCGTCGGCTCGGTGATCTACTACGGCACCCTGCCGGCCCTGACGATCGTCGTGTCGTCGGTCTCCGGCTGGATCCTCGGGATGCGCAACATGATGGTGACCGTCTCCAGCGAGGACTTCGTCACCGTCGCGCACGCCAAGGGGCTCTCGTCCCGGGCGGTCGTCGTGGGCTACGCCGCACGCAACGCCGTCCTGCCGCAGGTGTCGAGCTTCGCCCTCGCCCTCGGCTTCGTCGTGGGCGGCACGCTCGTCATGGAGATGGTCTTCAGCTACCAGGGCATCGGCTACACGCTCTACCAGGCCGTCTCCACCCACGACTACCCGCTGATGCAGGGCTGCTTCCTCGTCATCACGCTGTCCGTGCTGGTCGCCAACCTCGTGGCCGACCTGGCGTACGCGGCGCTCGACCCCCGCACCCGGCAGGAGGGCTGACATGGCCACCGGAACCACCGCGATCGAGGTCGCGGCCCCGACCGGGGCGGACGACGTCGGCCCCGGCGTCGCGCGCCCCGGGCGGCGCCCGCGGCTGCTGTTCCTGCGCAACTCCAAGGCGCTGGTCGGCATCGCGATCCTCGTGTTCTTCGGGATCCTCGCGGTCGTGGGGCCGTGGATCGCGCCCTACGACCCGAACCAGGTGAGCACCGCCCTGCTGCAGCCGCCGTCCGGCGCGCACTGGCTCGGCACCGACCACACCGGGCGGGACATCCTGTCGCAGATCATCGTCGGGACCCGGGGCGTGCTGGTCGTGGGCCTGGTCGCCGGGCTCGGGGCCACCGTGCTCGGCGTGCTCGTCGGGGTCACCGCCGGGTTCGTCGGCGGGATCGGCGACGAGGGGCTGTCCGCGCTGTCGAACGTCTTCCTCGTCATCCCGCAGCTGCCGCTGATCATCATCATCGCGGCCCAGCTGCCCAGCGCGGGCGGCATCACGGTGGCGCTCGTCATCGGCGTCACGGGGTGGGCGTGGGGCGCGCGCGTGCTGCGCGCCCAGACCCTGTCCCTGCGCAAGCGGGACTTCGTCGAGGCGGCGCGCGCCACCGGCGAGCGCACCTGGCGGATCGTCCTGGCCGAGGTGCTGCCCAACCTCACGGCGATCATCGCCGCGGGCTTCGTCGGCACGGTGACGTTCGCCGTGCTGAGCCAGGTGACGCTCGCGTTCATCGGCATCACGCCGGTGAGCGAGTGGAACTGGGGCACCATCCTGTTCTGGGCGCAGAACAACCTGGCGCTGCAGCGCGGCGCCTGGTGGTGGTTCGTGCCCGCCGGCCTGTGCATCGCGCTGCTGGGCATGGCGCTCACCCTGATCAACTTCGGCATCGACGAGCTGGTCAACCCGCGCCTGCGCAGCACCGGCATGCACGCGCGCACCCTGCGCCGCCGCGGCATCCGCCCGCGCGTCGGCTTCACCCCGGTGGTGAGGCCGACGGGGGCGGCCGGGGCGCGCGACGTCGAGCGCACCGCACTGCACCAGGCACCGCACACCGAGGAGGAACGATGAGCGAGCCCGTGCTGGAGATCCGCGACCTGCGCGTGGACTACGGCTTCGGCGACGACCCGACGCACGTGCTGCGCGGCGTCGACCTCACCCTGCACCGCGGCGAGGTGCTGGGGCTGGCGGGGGAGTCGGGCTGCGGCAAGTCGACCCTCGCCTACGCCGCGACCCGGCTGCTGCCCCCGCCCGGCCTCATCACGGGCGGCGAGGTGTGGCTCACCGACCGCGAGGGGCGGCGCAGCGACGTGCTCGGCCTCACCGACGCGCAGCTGCGCGCCGCCCGCTGGCGCGACGTCGCCATCGTGTTCCAGGGCGCGATGAGCTCGCTCAACCCGGTGTTCCGGATCGGGCGCCAGCTCACCGACGGCATCCGCGCCCACCGGCCCGGCCTGTCGGCGCGGGACCTGGACGCGCGCGCCGCGGAGCTGCTGGAGATGGTCGGCATCTCCGCGGACCGGCTCCGGGCGTACCCGCACCAGCTGTCGGGCGGCATGCGCCAGCGCGTGATGATCGCGATGGCGCTCGCCCTGGAGCCGCAGGTGCTGCTCATGGACGAGCCGACGACGGCGCTCGACGTCGTCATGCAGCGCCAGATCCTCGAGCAGATCATGGAGCTGCGCGACCGGCTGGGGTTCTCCGTCGTGCTCATCACCCACGACGTGTCCCTGCTGGTGGAGGTCGCCGACCGCATCGCGATCATGTACGCGGGGGAGATCGTCGAGGAGGCCACGGCGCAGGAGGTCTACCGCCGCCCGCGGCACCCGTACTCCGCGGGGCTGCTGAGCTCCTTCCCGCCGCTGCACGGCCCGCGCCGCGAGCTGTCGGGCATCCCCGGCGCCCCGCCGGACCTGCAGCGGCTCGGCGCGGGCTGCCCGTTCGCGCCGCGCTGCCCGCACGCGATGGACGTGTGCCGGGACGTGCGGCCGGTGCTGGGCCCGCCCCGCACGGGCGAGGAGCGGCGCGTCGCGTGCCACCTGCACGACGCCTGGCTCGTCGCCGCGGGCTCGGGCGTCGGCCTGCCGCCGGAGCTCGCCCGCTGACCCCTTCGAGCACGGGATCCGTATCGCCGAACGACCTCGTGGCGACACGGATCCCGTGCTCGAAGGGGACGGCGCTCAGCGTGCCTCCGCCCCGACCGTCGTGGCGGCGGCGTCCGCCTCGCCGGCGGCGGGCTCCTGCCGGTCCCGGCCGAGCAGGACGGCGCTGAGCACGGCGCCCACCAGCGCGATCACGGCCGCGCCGACGAACACGGCGGAGAACCCGTCGGTGAGGGCGACGACGTCGCCGAGGGCGGTCGCGCCGGCCGCGGCGCCGACGGCCGTCATCGCCGCGAGGCCGAGGGCCGAGCCCACCTGGTAGCTCGTGTTGACGATGCCGGAGGCCAGCCCGCCCTCGGACGGCGCCGCGCTGGAGATGGCGGTGCCGAGCGACGGGATGAACGCCAGGGACATGCCGAGGGCGGCGACGAGCGTCGCGGGCAGGACGTCGACGACGTAGCTGCCGTCGGGGCGCACCAGCGCCAGCCAGCCGAGCCCGGCGGCCAGCAGGACGAGGCCGGTCACGGTGGTGGCGGTGGTGCCGAACCGGGCGATGACGCGCGGCGCCAGCACCACCATGCCGAGCATGATCAGCGCCGTCATGGGCACGAGCGCGGCGCCCGAGGCGAAGGCGTCGAACCCGAGCACCTGCTGCAGGTAGAGGTTGAGGAAGAACCACATCGGGATCCACGCGGCGCCGAGCAGCAGCTGGGCGAGGTTCGCCGCGCCGAGCCGCGGGGTGCGGAAGATGCGCAGCGGCACCAGGGGCTCGCGCCGCACGGCCTGGCTCACGACGAACAGGACCAGGAGCACCGCGGCCCCGCCCAGCACCAGCCAGGTCTGCGGGGCGGCCCAGCCGACCTCCGGCGCGCGGACGACGCCGTAGACGAGGGCGCCGAGACCTGCGGTGACGGTGAGCGCGCCGACCAGGTCGACGGAGCCGGAGGCGCCCGTGCGGGCGGCGGGGAGCAGGCGCGGGGTGAGCAGCAGGACGGCGAGGGCCACCGGCACGTTGAGCCAGAACACCCACGGCCAGCTGAGGTACTGCGTGATCAGGCCGCCGAGGAAGACGCCGGCGGTGCCACCGGCGGGGGCCGCGGCGCCGTAGACGGCGAGCGCCCTGGTGAGCTCGCGCGGGCTGGACCCGAAGACGGTCATGAGGAGGGTGAGCGCGGCGGGCGCGATCATCGCCGCGCCGACGCCCTGGACCGCGCGGCCGGTGAGCTCGGCGGCGACCGACCCGGCCGCGCCCGCGAGGACCGAGCCCGCGAGCAGCACCACCCAGCCGAGCGTGAAGAGCCGCCGCGCGCCGAACAGGTCGGACAGCCGACCGCCGAGCAGCAGGAGGCCGCCGAACGCCACGACGTACGCGTTGAAGACCCAGGAGAGGTTGCCCTGGGAGAACCCGAGGTCGTCCTGGATGCGGGGGAGGGCGACCCCGATGATCGAGGTGTCCATGATGACCATGAACTGCGCGGCGGCGATGAGCGCGAGAGCCCCGCCGCGTGCGGTGGTGGACATGAGGTTCCGTTTCCGGCTCGGGCCGTGGCGGCCGTGCCTGAAGGGCTGGGCTAGATACCCCGGCGGGGTATGACGGGGAACGTAACCTACCCCCGGGGGGTATGCAAGGGGTTGGTGAAGACCGGTGTGCGCGGTCGAGGGGACGACGTGGCCCGCGAGGTCTGGTCCCGGCTCTGACCAGCCGCTATGTTGCACGCAGTCTCGACGGAGAGGGCGGTGGCGCATGGGCGCTGGAGTGCGGCGTTGGATGGCGGCGGTCGGGGCGGCGCTCACGCTCGCCCTGGTCTCGACGGGGCTCGTGGTCCCCGCGGCGGCCGACGACGCGGGCGAGGACACGATCGTCGTCACCCCCACCGAGCAGCGCTGGTGGGTGGGGCAGGACATCACTCTCGAGGTGAGCGTGACCCAGGACGGCGCGCCGGGCGTCGGGGAGGTGTCCTGGTCGGACGACGGCCAGATCTCGACCCTTTGGCGAGCCCCCCTGACGGACGGGCGGGCCACGATCACGATCCCGAGCGACCGCATTCGGCCCGGCCAGCAACCGGTCGTCGTCCAGCACATCGACACGTCCTCGGCCGTCGATCCGGCCACCGGGCAGTACCCCGTCCGGTCGACGGGATCGGTCGTGATCGAGGTCGCCGACCCCGCGACCCCCGTCCTGAGCGCGACGTCGTGGTATTACGGCGACGATCACGAGCTCCGCTTCGACCTCAACGGCACCGACGAGCCGCGGGAGGGCATGGTGGCCGTCGACTTCGGCGGGGGCGTCGAGCGGTCGGCGCCGCTGGTGGACGGTGTCGCCACGTTCGGTCTCGACGGGACGGAGCAGGTCCACGGGCGCCTCCGGTTCGTGCACACGACGGTCGCGGGCTCCGTCGTGTCGAGCTGGGCGTGGTGGGCGTCGGCCAGGAGCAAGCCGGTCACGCTCAAGGCGTCGGCGCCGTCCTCGGTCCGCTACGGGTCGGACGTCGTCGTGCCGGTGCGCGTCACCTCCGCGCTGGGAACGCCCGCGGGGCGGGTGTTCGTCACGCTCGGCACCGGCGAGAAGGCCCTGGCGTCGGCCGTCCTTGTCGACGGACGGGCGACCTTCCGGTTGCCCGCGAGCAGGCTCGGCCTGGGCCAGGCGCGTCTGGTCGTCAGGTTCGATGGCTCCCTGGAGTTCGCCGCGAGGCTGTGGTCGGCTGCGATCGTCGTGCGTCCTCGCGCCACGTCCGTCGCCGTGTCGACCGCGAAGACATGGACGTACGGCAGGGCGCGCCGGGTGGCGGTGACGGTTTCGTCGCCCGACGCGACGCCGACGGGCCGGGTCGAGCTGTGGTGGAACGATCACAAGGTGCGCTCCGCCACGCTCGCGAGAGGGAGGGCGTCCCTGTACGTCCCGGCGACGAGGGCCTCCGCGGGGAAGCACCGCATGGTGGTCAAGTACGTCGGGCCGTCCACGTTCGAGAGGTCGCAGCGCGGCTGGACTCAGAAGGTCGCCCAGGCGCGGCCCCGGGTCACGTTCCGCATGAACCGCACCTCGTTCCCGAACGACTGGTCCGCGACCCGCTCGGTCGGGGCGACGGTCACCGTCCGCACCGCGGGGCTTCCGGAGCGGGGCAGACTGTGCGTCTGGTCGCGTGACTCGCACCTCTTCGATGACCGGTGGATCGGCTGCTGGTCCAACTGGACGTGGCGGGTCACGGACGGGAAACGGACGATCCGCGTGCCCGGGCACGTCCTGGGGATCACGGACGCCGTTTCGGGAAAGACCTACGTCAAGCTCGAGTACATCCCCAGGGACCCCAACGTCCGGTCGGTCTTCTCCAACACGATCACCCTGAGGCACCACGCGCCGTAGGAACCCGACCGATCACGCGCTCACGCGGGGGCCCGGCGGTGCAGGCCTGCGCGGGAGCGGGGAGAGCTCCCCACGTCGCGCATACGTTTCCGACACACCGCAGTGGGTAGCGTGGTCCCGTGCTCACCGCGACGCGCCCCCAGACGCCGCCGACCCCCTCGCAGGGGACGGCGGGAGTCGGCGCGCCGATCCTCCGGGTCGGCGCGTGGCGCGGGGAGCGGCCCACGCCGAGGACGCGGACGGCGCCGCGCGTCGTGGCCGCCGTCGTCGCGCTGCTCGCGGCGGTCGGCGTCTGGCTCGTGTGGCGGTTCTTCGTCGGCACGGCGGCGGGGCAGCGGGTGGACGAGCTCGCGTTCTTCGGCGCCACCCACGGCCAGGGCCGGCTCTGGCAGGTGGCCGAGCCCGTGCTCGACGTCGTGTCCGTGGCGTTCGTCGTCGCGGGCGTCGGGGTCGCGGTGCTGGTCGCCGTGCTCCGCAAGCGGTGGGTGCTCGCGCTGCAGGTCGTCGTCCTCGTGGCGGGCGCCAACATCACCACGCAGGTGCTCAAGCACGGGATCCTCGGCCGGCCCGAGCTGCTCGACGGCTGGACCGGGCCCAACACGCTGCCCAGCGGGCACACCACGGTCGCCGCGTCGGTGTCCGTCGCGCTGCTGCTCGTCACGCCGCGCGCGTGGCGTGCCGTCGTCGCCCTGCTGGGCGCGGCGTACACGGGGGCGACGGGCGTCTCGACGCTCGTCGGCCAGTGGCACCGCCCGTCCGACGTCGTGGCCGCGGTGCTCGTCGTGCTCGCGTGGGGCGCGCTGGTGTGCGCCCTCACGCCGGCGTCGTCCACCGACGAGCTGCGCCGCAGGGGAGAGTCGTACTCGGCGCCGGGTTCGTACGTCGTCGCGGGGCTGCTGCTGCTCGGGTCGCTGGCCGGGGCCCTGATCTCCGGCGCGACGCTCGTCGGCCTCGTGCGCAGCGGGGACCCGGTGCCCCTCTCGCCCGACCTCACCGCCTACGCGGCGGGCGCCCTGGGCGCCCTCGCCGTGACCGCCGCGGCGTTCGCCGCGCTCCTCCTGCTGCGCCAGCTCACCGCGCAGCCTCGCCGCGCGTCTCGGTAGAGTGCCGCCCGACGGCCCGTGTCGGGGAAGTGACGAGCGGATGTCGTACCGTGACATGACCGGTCGGCGGGCCGCCGCCCAGCATCGCCGCCAGCACCGCAGCACCAGGGAAAGCAGGAACGGATGCCCCAGCCACGCAAGCTCGTGATCGTCGAGTCGCCCACCAAGGCTCGCAAGATCCAGGGCTACCTCGGCGACGACTTCGAGGTCGAGGCGAGCGTCGGGCACATCCGTGACCTGCCCCAGCCGCGGGACCTGCCCGCGGAGATGAAGAAGGGCCCGTACGGCAAGTTCGCCGTCGACGTCGACAACGGGTTCGACCCCTACTACGAGGTCCACGCGGACAAGAAGCAGAAGGTCCGCGAGCTGAAGAAGGCCCTCAAGGAGGCGGACGAGCTCTACCTCGCCACCGATGAGGACCGCGAGGGCGAGGCCATCGCCTGGCACCTCATCCAGGAGCTCAAGCCCAAGGTCCCGGTCAAGCGGATGGTCTTCCACGAGATCACCCGCGAGGCGATCCTGCGGGCGCTGGAGAACACCCGCGAGCTCGACGAGGACCTCGTCGACGCGCAGGAGACCCGCCGCATCCTCGACCGCCTGTACGGCTACGAGGTCTCGCCGGTGCTGTGGCGCAAGGTGCGCCAGGGCCTCTCGGCGGGCCGGGTGCAGTCGGTCGCCACGCGCCTCGTCGTGGAGCGCGAGCGCGAGCGCATGGCGTTCGTCCCCGCCGACTACTGGGACGTCACCGGGCAGTTCGCGCCCACCGGGGGCGACGACGCGGGGCAGGCGTTCCGCGCCCGCCTCACCGGCCTCGGGGCCGACCGGGTCGCTGCGGGCCGCGACTTCGACGACCGCGGGCGGCTCAAGGTCCGCACCGGCGTCGTCCAGCTCGACGAGGCGTCGGCGAACGCCGTCGTCGCCGGGCTCGCGGACGCCGCGTTCGCGGTCCGCTCGCTGGAGACCAAGCCGTACTCGCGCAAGCCGGCGGCACCGTTCACCACCTCGACGCTGCAGCAGGAGGCGGGCCGCAAGCTGCGCATGAGCTCGCGGCAGACGATGCGCACTGCGCAGGGGCTGTACGAGAACGGCTACATCACCTATATGCGGACCGACTCGCCGTCGCTGTCCGCGGAGGCGACGGACGCCGCGCGCCGGCAGGCGGCGGAGCTGTACGGCCCGGAGTACGTGCCGGGCCCGCCGCGGCTGTACGCCCCCAAGAACAAGGGCGCCCAGGAGGCGCACGAGGCGATCCGCCCGGCGGGCGACTCGTTCCGCACGCCCGCGCAGGTGGCCCGCGAGATCTCCGGCGACCAGTTCAAGCTGTACGAGCTGATCTGGAAGCGCACCGTGGCCTCGCAGATGGCCGACGCCAAGGGGTCGACGGCGTCCGTGCGCGTCGCGGCGCCGCTGGCCGACGCCGCGGGCGAGCTCGCGGGCCGCGACGCGGTCTTCTCGGCGTCGGGCACCGTCATCACGTTCCGCGGCTTCCTCGCCGCGTACGAGGAGGGGACGGACGTCGCCGAGGGCGACCAGGGCGCCGCGTCGGCCAAGGACGCGCGCCTGCCCCGCATGGCCGAGGGCGACGCGCTGCGCGGCGACGACCTCGCCGCGGACGGGCACTCGACCACGCCGCCCGCCCGCTTCACCGAGGCGTCGCTGATCAAGGCGCTCGAGGAGCTGGGCATCGGCCGGCCGTCGACGTATGCCGCCACGATCTCGACCGTCCAGGACCGCGGCTACGTGCGCACCAAGGGCCAGGCGCTGGTGCCGACGTGGCTCGCGTTCGCCGTCGTGAAGCTGCTCGAGGAGCACTTCCGCTGGCTGGTGGACTACGACTTCACGGCCGAGATGGAGGCCGACCTCGACCAGATCGCGTCGGGCAGCCGGGACCGCGTGGCCTGGCTGACGCGCTTCTACTTCGGCGACGGCTCGGGCGAGAGCACCGGCTGGGGCCTGCACGAGCTGGTGGAGAACCTCGGCGAGATCGACCCGGTGGCGATCAACTCCGTCGAGATCGGCGAGGGCATCCGCGTGCGCGTCGGCCGGTACGGCCCGTACGTCGAGGAC
This sequence comes from Isoptericola sp. NPDC057653, assembly GCF_042799955.1. NCBI lineage: Bacteria > Bacillati > Actinomycetota > Actinomycetes > Micrococcales > Promicromonosporaceae > Isoptericola > Isoptericola sp. NPDC057653. The sequence continues at coordinate 1,210,409 of NZ_JBHVHP010000001.1, forward strand.
CTGGGCGCCGAGGTCGAGGAGGGCCAGAGCCCGCCGCGCGCGTCGATCCCGGAGGACGTGGCCCCCGACGAGCTGACGGTCGCCATGGCGCGCGAGCTGCTGGCCGCGGGCGCCGACGACGGCAAGCAGCTCGGCACCGACCCGGTGTCGGGCAACGCGATCATCGCCAAGTCCGGCCGGTACGGGCCGTTCGTCACCGAGGTGCTGGACCTGCCGGAGATCGACCCGAGCCTGTCGGCCGCGGCGCAGAAGCGCGCGAAGGCGGCGCAGCCGAAGCCCCGGACGGCGTCGCTGTTCAAGGACATGTCCCTGGAGACGGTGACCCTCGACGACGCGCTCAAGCTGCTGTCGCTGCCGCGCGTGGTGGGCACCGACCCGGAGTCGGGCGACGAGATCACCGCGCAGAACGGCCGCTACGGGCCGTACCTCAAGAAGGGCACGGACTCGCGGACCATCGCGTCGGAGGAGCAGCTCTTCACGATCACGCTGGACGAGGCGCTGAAGATCTACGCCGAGCCCAAGCGGGGCCGCGGGGCCCGTGCGGCGACCCCGCCGCTGCGCGAGCTGGGCGACGACCCGACCAGCGGCAAGCCGATCGTCGTCAAGGACGGCCGGTTCGGCGCCTACGTCACCGACGGTGAGACGAACCGGACGCTGCCGCGCGACCTCACGCCGGAGAGCATCACGCCCGAGCGGGCGATCGAGCTGCTGGCCGAGAAGCGCGCCGCGGGCCCGGCCAAGAAGCGTCGCACGACGGCCACCAAGTCGACCGCGGCGAAGAAGCCCGCGGCGAAGAAGTCGACCGCCAAGAAGTAGCGCGCGGCCGCGGCGCGACGGAGGGGACCGTCCGGTCACGGACGGTCCCCTCCGTCATGAGCGGCCCTCGGGGCCGGCGCGCACTCCTGGCGCTCAGTCCTCGCGCTCAGTCCTCGCGCTCGACGAGGTAGACGTGCCCGTCGGGCCGGGTGACGCGCTCGAGGGTCTGCCGCAACCGGGTGTCCCGGGCGATGTCCTCCTCCGTCGGGGGCACGGGTGGGGACTTCCGGATCGACGCCGGCCCGAAGAAGGGCAGGAAGAACTCGGTGACCTTCATCCCCCAGGTCCGGTCGTCCTCGCGACGTGCGCGCCGTGCCATGAGACTCCTCGAGAAATCACTTGGTGGTCCAACTGTTGGTGCACTAACTATAAACGCCTCGTAGGCTGTGCGCATGGACCTGCCCGCCGACCCCCTGCGCCTCGAGGCCCAGGTGTGCTTCTCCCTCTCGGCGGCCGCGCGCGCGATGGTGTCGATCTACCGGCCGATCCTCGAGCCGATGGGGCTCACGCACCCGCAGTACCTGGTGATGCTGGGCCTGTGGCAGGACGACCGGGCGGGCACCCCCACCACCGTCACCGGGCTGTCCGCCCGGCTGCTGCTCGACCCGGGCACCCTCTCGCCGCTGCTCAAGCGGCTGGAGCGGCAGGGCCTCCTCGAACGGCGCCGGGCCAGCGGCGACGCGCGCGTCGTCGAGCTGCACCTCACCGACGCCGGCCGCGCGCTGCGGGCGCGGGCGGAGCAGGTCCCCGCCGCCGTCGTCGCCGCCAGCGGGCTGAGCCTGCCCGAGCTGGAGCAGGTGCGCGACGTCGCCGACCGGGTGGTCGCCGCCTCGCAGGGCGCGCAGCCCGCGACGGTGCCGAGGTCGAGGTGAGCGGTTCGAGCTCGAGGTCCGGAACATCGATCTCGGGCTCTCGCCTCGACCTCGCGGCGAGGCAGGTACGGTGACGCTCATGACCGACGTCACACCCGCCTCGTTCGCGCCCGGCCTCACCCCCGACGACCTCGCGGGGACGGTGCCCGACCCGCGCACCGCGCCGGCCGTGCGCTGGGGCGTGCTGGGCGCCGGCAACATCGCCGGGTCGTTCTCCGACGGGGTCCGGCAGCACACGGCGTCGTCGGTCGTCGCGGTGGGGTCGCGCGACGTGGCCAAGGCGGAGGCGTTCGCCGCCGCGCACGCGCCCGGCGCGCGGACGCACGGCGACTACGCGGCGCTCGTGTCCGACCCGGAGGTCGACGTCGTCTACGTGGCGACGCCGCACAGCCACCACCACGAGCACGCGCTGCTCGCGGTCCGCGCCGGCAAGCACGTGCTCGTGGAGAAGGCGTTCACGCAGGACGCCGCCCAGGCGCGGGAGGTGCTCGACGCCGCCCGCGACGCCGGCGTCTTCGTCATGGAGGCGATGTGGACCCGCTTCCTGCCGCACGTGGCCGCGCTGCGGGGCGTCCTCGCGCGCGGCGAGATCGGGCGTGTCGTGAGCGTCATCGCCGACCACGGACAGCACTTCCCGTTCACCCCCGAGCACCGCCTCTACGCGCCCGGCCTGGCCGGCGGAGCGCTGCTGGACCTCGGCGTCTACCCCGTGTCGTTAGCCCAGGACCTGCTGGGCGCCCCCACGACCGTCACGGCGGTCGGCGCGCTTGCCGAGACCGGCGTGGACGGGCAGGTCGGCATGGTGCTCGGCTACCCGGACGGCGTGCAGGCCACGCTGTCGACGACGCTGTGGTCGCGCACCGCGAACACGGCCGTGATCTCCGGGACCGAGGGGCGCATCGAGGTGGCGCGCACCTTCTACGCGCCGACGTCGTTCACCGTCGAGCGGCACGACGGCGCCACCTGGGCCTACGACGGGTTCCGCGGCGAGGGCAAGCAGTACCAGGCCGCCGAGGTCGCGCGCCGCGTCACGGCGGGGGAGACCCAGAGCCCGCGCATGTCGTGGGACGGCACGCTGGAGGTCATGGACACCCTCGACGAGGTGCGCCGCCAGGTGGGGGTCGTCTACCCGGGCGAGTGAGCCGCCTCAGCGCGTGAGGCGCCGGCCGCTGACGTCGGTCGGCGTGATGCTCACCCACACGTTCTTGCCGTCGTCCTGGTAGCTGACCAGGCCGGTGGCGCGCGCGGCGTCGAGCTCCGCGTCGGTCTCGAGGATCCGCGCCGTGCCCTTCACCACGACGCTCGTCGCGACGCTCTCGCCCCACTCGTCGGCCTCGAACGCCACCCGCGAGTTCACCGTGAGCTCGACGAGCTTCGTCCCCGGGTGGGTGCGGAAGTACACGACGCCGTCCGCCGCGGCGAAGGACACGGGGAAGATCTCCGCCTCGCCGCCGACGGCCGTGGCGAGCCGGCCGAGGCTCTGCGTGCGCAGGAAGTCCCAGCAGGCGTCCTCCGTGAGGAGGGTGACGGGCTGGCTGGACGACGACTCGGCAGGCATGCGACCTCCTGGTACGACGGGCGGTGTCGCTCCCATCGTCGCGCCCCGACGGCCGTGTCGCGCGGCGGGCCGGGATGGAGTGGGTCACGCGGTGCCCGCGCGACGCGTTGTCGCCGCCACCGACTACCGTGTCTGCGTGAGCAGCGCACCCGGGTACTTCGTCTCGTTCGAGGGCGGCGACGGCGTCGGCAAGACCACGCACGTCCGGCTGCTGGGCGACTGGCTGCACGAGGTGACGGGCCGGGAGGTCGTCGTGACGCGCGAGCCGGGCGGCACGGCGCTCGGCCTCGAGCTGCGCAGGCACGTCCTGCACGGCGGCGACATGGACGCCCGCAGCGAGGCGCTGCTGTACGCGGCGGACCGCGCCCACCACGTCGCGACGGTCGTGCGGCCGGCGCTGGAGCGCGGCGCGGTGGTCGTGACCGACCGGTACCTCGACTCGTCGGTGGCGTACCAGGCGGGTGGCCGCGAGCTCTCCGAGGAGGAGATCGAGGCGCTGTCGCTGTGGGCCACCCGCGACCTGCTCCCCGACGTCACCGTGCTGCTCGACCTCGACCCGGTCGTCGGCGCCGCCCGCCTGTCCGGGGCGCCGGACCGCCTGGAGCGCGCCGGCGACGAGTTCCACCGGCGCACGCGCGAGACGTTCCTGCGCCGCGCGGCGGCCGACCCCGAGCGCTGGGTGGTGGTGGACGCGGCCGCGCCGCTCGACGACGTGCAGGCGCAGGTGCGCGTGGACGTCGCCGCACGCCTCGACCTCACGCCGGTGGTCGAGGAGGCCGTCTCCGACGCCGTCGCCGAGGCCGACGAGGCGGCCGAGCCGGGGGAGGGACGCGCATGAGCGTGTGGGACGACGTCGTCGGGCAGCCCGACGCGGTCGCCCTGCTGCGCCGCGCCGCCACCGACCCGTCCGCGATGACGCACGCGTGGCTGCTCACCGGGCCGCCCGGCTCCGGCCGTTCCGTGGCGGCGCGCGCCTTCGCCGCGGCGCTCCAGTGCACGGGCAGCGACGGCGAGACCGGCGGCTGCGGCCGCTGCCACGCCTGCACGACGACGCTCGCAGGCACGCACCCGGACCTCACCGTCGTGGCCACCGACAAGGTGGTCATCACCATCGACGAGGTGCGCGACCTCATCATGACGGCGTCGCGCACGCCGTCCTCGGGCCGCTACCGCGTCATCGTCGTCGAGGACGCGGACCGCATGGCGGAGCGCACCACGAACGTGCTGCTCAAGGCCATCGAGGAGCCGCCGCCGCACACCGTCTGGGTGCTGTGCGCCCCGAGCGCCCAGGACGTGCTGCCGACCATCCGGTCCCGCTGCCGGGGCGTCGTGCTGCGGGTGCCGCCCGCCCAGGACGTGGCGGACCTGCTGGTGCGCCGCGACGGCGTCGACCCGGCGGTCGCGCTGACGGCGGCGCGGGCCGCGCAGTCGCACGTCGGGCTGGCGCGCCGGCTCGCGCGCGACGGGGACGCCCGCCGCCGCCGCGACGCCGTGCTCGAGGTGGCGCGCCGCATCCGCGGGGTGGGCGACGCCGTCCTCGCGGCGGGCGAGCTGGTGGACGTCGCCAAGGCCGAGGCCGTCGCGGCGACGACGGAGCGGGACGCCGTCGAGAAGGCGGAGCTGCTGCGCGCGCTCGGCGTGCACGAGGGCGACACGCTGCCGCCCCGCCTGCGCTCGCAGCTCAAGCAGCTCGAGGACGACCAGAAGCGCCGCGCCACGCGGCGCCAGCGCGACGTCCTCGACCGGTCGATGGTGGACCTGCTGTCCCTGTACCGCGACGTGCTCGTGGTGCAGCTCGGCGCCGCGGTCGACCTGGTGAACGCCGAGCACGACGCGACCGTCCGCGCGCTCGCCGCCGACTCGACGCCGGAGCAGACCATCCGCCGGATGGACGCGATCGGCACCGCGCGGGAGCGCCTCGAGGGCAACGTGGCGCCGCTGCTCGCCCTCGAGGCGATGACCGTCGCGCTCCGCCCGCAGGGCTGATCCCAGGCCGCCCGAGCGGCTCCGGGGGCGGTCGGTGGCGCCTCGGCGCGAGGCCGATAGTTGCCTGATCGCCCCCGATGCTGTGAGGTGTTCCGCGGCGGGGGCCATGGTGGCCTCCGCGATCTGACTGGGGGTTGGCATGAGGATCCTGCTGCTCGTCTCGGCGTTCAACGGGCTCACGCAGCGCGTGTGGGGGCATCTGGCGGACCGGGGGCACGACGTCGGCGTCGAGCTCGCGCCGGCCTTCTCCGCGCCGGAGGACCTGGTCGCGCGCGTCGAGGAGATCGGCCCGGACCTGATCCTGGCGCCGTTCCTCAAGCACCGCGTGCCCGAGGACGTGTGGCGGCGCTGGACCACCGTCGTCGTCCACCCCGGTCCGGTCGGCGACCGCGGGCCGTCCTCGCTGGACCACGGGATCCTCGAGGGGCGCGAGCGCTGGGGCGTGACCGCCCTGTCCACGGTGGAGGAGATGGACGCCGGCCCCGTGTGGGCGACGTCGACCTTCGCGATGCCGTCGCCGCCGGTCGCCAAGAGCGCGCTCTACAACGGGCTGGTCGCGGACGCCGCGATGGCGTGCGTCGACGAGGTGCTGCGGAAGGTCGCCGCGGGCGAGCCGCCGGTCCCCGCCGCCGAGCTCGACCCCGAGGTGCCCGGCACGGGCGAGCTGCCCCTGCTGCGCCGCGCCGCGTTCGAGCTCGACCTGACGCGCCCCGCCGCCGAGCTCGCGCGCACGGTCGCGGCCGCCGACGGGGCGCCCGGCGCGCCCGCGACCGTGCGCGGCGCGCGGGTCTGCCTGTTCGACGCCGTCGCGACCCCGGAGACGATCTCCCCGGACGCGGAGCCCGGCACGGTCGTGGGCCGCGACGAGGACGCGGTGGCCCTCGCGACCGGCGACGGCACGCTGTGGGTCGGTTACGCCGCCACGCTCGACCGGAAGCGGGGCACCAAGCTGCCCGCCGCCTGGGTGCTCGACGTCGCCGGCGTCCCGTTCCACCCGGCGCCCGAGGCGCTCGCCGAGTCCCTCTACGAGCGCGACGGCGACGTCGGGTACCTGACGATCCGCTCGTACAGCGGGGCCATGCACACGCAGCAGTGCCGCCGCCTGACCACCGCGGTCGAGAAGGCCCTCACGGAGGACACGCGGGTGCTGGTGGTGCGCGGCACCGAGCACGCGTTCTCCAACGGCATCCACCTGGGCGCCATCGAGGCCGCCGAGGACCCGGCCGCGGAGGCGTGGGCCAACATCCAGGCCATCGACGACCTGTGCGAGGCGATCGCCCGCGCCGACCAGCTCACCGTCGCCGCGTTCACCGCGAACGCCGGCGCCGGCGGCGTGATGGCCGGACTGTGCGCCGACGTCGTGCTGGCCCGCGACGGCGTGGTGCTCAACCCGTACTACGACATGGGCATCTTCGGCTCCGAGCTGCACACCTGGACCGTCGCGTCGCGGCTCGGCGAGGTCGACGCCGACCGGCTGCTCGGCGCCAAGCTGCCCGTGTCGGTCGCGGAGGCCGCGCGCGTCGGGCTGGTCGACGCCGTCGGGCCGCGCGACCCCGGCCTGTTCGCCGCCTGGCTCGCCGACCGCGCCGCGGCCCTGGCGACGCCGGAGGGGCACGCCGAGGCGGCCGCCACGGCCCAGCTGCGCGCGCCGCGCCGCCCGCTGTCGTACTACCGCACGGTGGAGCTCGCCGAGATGGCGCGCGACCTGTTCGACGACCGCCGCGGGTTCGCGGCCAAGCGGCGGGACTTCCTGCGCAAGTCCGCGCCCGCCGTGACGCCGGAGCGGTTGCGGTTCGAGGACGCCCGCGAGACCGTCGCCCGATGACGACCCTCGCGCGCCGCGCCGCCCGCGGCCTCCTGCTGGCCGGAGCCGCGGGGGTGCTCGCCCTCCTCGTCACGGCGTGCGCGTCCGGCGAGGGCGCGGGCGGCGCGGCGACCTCGGCCTCGCCGTCGTCCCCGGAGCCGTCGCCGTCGGCGTCGTCTCCCGAGCCGGGGGAGGACCCGGCGGCCCTGGCCCCGGGCGAGCACGCGCGGGGTCTGCCCGAGGGCGCCGAGGGCACGATGGACAGCCCGGCCGGCGCCGGCTGGTCGCCCACGCCCGGCGTGCTGCTGGTCGTGACCTACGGGTCGAGCACCTGCCCGCTGCTGGCGCAGCCCGAGGGCGAGCGGGACTCGTCCGGCGGGACGGCCGTCGTGACGTTCGAGAAGCTGCCCGACGGGCCGTGCACGATGGACTACATGCCCACGACCAGCGCCGTCGCGCTCCCGGAGGGCGCCGACGGGGGCGACCCGCTGACCGTCCGGCTGGGCGACCGGGGCACCGTCGAGGTGGCGCCGCGGGGTGCCGAGGGGGAGACGGGGCCGATCGCCTGGGTGGCCCCGAAGGGGTGACCCGACCCCTGCACGGACCACGCGAGGGGCGACGGTAGGTTGGGCGGGTGAACCTCGACGAGCGCCGCCCGACCGCCCGCCGCACGACCACACTCCGCACGACCGGTCGGCGCGCGTCCGCCGCTCTGGTGGCGGGGGTGCTGCTCCTCGCCGGGTGCACGGCGCCCGCCAAGGAGCAGGCGCCGGCGGGCTCGGCGTCGGGCCCCGCGGCGTCGCAGGCACCGGACGGGTTCGAGAAGTTCTACGGGCAGGCGCTCGAGTGGACCGACTGCAAGGGCGGGCTGCAGTGCGCGACGGCCGCGGCGCCGCTGTCCTGGCACGACGCGGGCGCGGGCAGCATCGAGCTGGCGCTGGTGCGCAACCCCGCCGACGGCAAGGACCCGCAGGGCTCGCTGCTGGTCAACCCCGGTGGCCCGGGCGCCTCGGGGGTCGACTTCGTGCGCAGCGACGCCGAGAACGACGGCTCCACGTTCGGCAAGAAGCTGCGGGACGCGTTCGACATCGTCGGGTTCGACCCGCGGGGCGTGCAGGACTCGACGCCCGTGACGTGCTTCGACGACGCGCGCAAGGACGAGTCGCTGGCCAAGGACTTCGACCCGAGCACCGACGACGGGCTGGCCGCCATGGAGGCGGAGTCGCGCGCGTGGGGCGAGGCGTGCGCGGAGCACACCGGTGACGTCCTCGGCCAGGTCGACACGCAGAGCGCCGCCCGGGACATGGACATGCTCCGCGCCGTCCTCGGCGACGACCAGCTGCACTACCTCGGGTACTCGTACGGCACGCAGCTCGGCGCCACCTACGCGGGCCTGTTCCCGGGGCGCGCCGGCCGCCTGGTGCTGGACGGCGCCATCGACACGACGCTCTCCTCGGACGAGATCTCCGCCGGGCAGGCCGTCGGCTTCGAGAACGCCCTGCGCGCGTACGTGGCCGACTGCCAGGCCGGCAAGGGCTGCCCCCTGCCCGGGTCGGTGGACGACGGCATGCAGCGGATCAAGGCCCTCTTCGACCAGGCGTACGAGCGCCCGCTGCCCACCTCCGACGCCGACCGCCCCGTGACCCGCACGCTCGCGTTCTACGGCGTCGCCCTGACCCTGTACAACCAGGCGAACTGGCCCGTCCTCACGCAGGCGCTCACGGAGGCGATCACCAGCGGGACGGGCGACACGCTGCTCTACCTCGCCGACGCCTACAACGACCGGAACGCGGACGGCACCTACTCGTCGAACTCCTCCGAGGCGTTCCGCGCCGTCGGCTGCCTCGACGACCGCGGCACCACGGACGTCGGCGAGATGCGTGCCGAGGCGGCGGAGATCGAGAAGAAGGCGCCCACCGTCGGCGAGTTCTTCGCCTACGGCGGCACGACGTGCGCCGACTGGCCGGCCCCGCTGGCGAAGAAGGAGTTCGACGTCCACGCGAAGGGCGCGGCGCCGATCGTCGTCATCGGCACCACCAACGACCCCGCCACCCCGTACGCGTGGGCGGAGGGCCTGGCGAAGACGCTGGACTCCGGCGTCCTCGTCACCTACGAGGGCGAGGGGCACACCGCGTACTCGCCGTCGCGCCCGTGCGTGGCGGACGTCGTCGAGTCGTACCTCGTGGACGGCGACGTCCCGAAGGACGGCACCACCTGCTGACGCCCGCGGGCGCCACCGTCAGGCGAGCTCGTGCTCCACGGCCGCCGGCTGGTGGCTGCGGGCCCAGTGCCGCAGGGCGAGGACGCCGAGCACGGAGATGACCACCAGCCCCACCACGTAGAAGACGGTGGACCACGTCGACGCGCTGTCCGCCGTCGCCGGCAGCAGCTGGCCGTAGGCGAGCTCGTAGTGCAGGCCGCCGGTGACCTTGATCGCCAGCCAGGCGGACAGGAAGCCCATCGAGTCCCACAGCGCGTGCAGGCCGACGACGGTCAGGTAGGCGAGCAGCACGCCCCCCGTGAACCGGTACTTCCCCGCCGCGGAGGCGGCGCCGAAGATCGCGGCGCCCAGGATGGCCGTCCACAGCACGTGCCCGACCGGGGTGAGCAGCCCGCGCACGGCCTCCGTCTGGAGCAGGGAGTCCAGGTCGATCTGGCCCAGGCGGGTGAGGCTGGCGTTGAACGCGTAGCCCGCCGACTCGAACGCCGCGAACCCGGCGCCGACCACCGCGCCGAGGAACGCGCCCTTGAGGCCGGTCTTCTGGGCGACCCGCGCGCCGACCACGAGGAACACGGCGATCTTCACGGCCTCCTCGATCGCGCCGACACCCACGTAGATCCACCACGACGGCGACAGGTGCGACTCCAGGATCGACGCGCCCAGCACACCGAAGATGCCGCCGAAGAAGAACGCCGCCAGCAGCAGCATGATGTCGATCGACCCGTGCGCCTTCTCGACCACGAACAGCACCACGGTGAACGGCACCAGGAAGCTGCCGAGCAGGATGACCGTCGGGATGAGGTTGGAGTTCTGCGTGCTGAACGTGACGGCCGCGGTGACCGCCCACAGCAGCACGCCCAGGATCAGCGACTTCCACCACCAGCCTCGGCCTGTCGGCACGGAGACCGTCTGCGGCGCGGGGGTGGGGTGCATGGTCGTCCTCCAGATGTTCGGCCAGGCGACCGGCGCCGGGCGCGCGCGGTGCGGCAGGGGTGCTGTACGGGTGCTGCGGGGCTGCTGAGCACGAGTATGCGGAGGTCAGCGCACTCTGTCGCGCGGAAGGGAGATCGCTTCCCGCCCACCGGTTTGGAGAGCGCGCGGCGCGTCGGGTACTGTGGGCGCGCTCGTTGATCCGGCCGCAGCCGGGCGACAGCGACGCCGCCTTAGCTCAGTCGGTAGAGCGATTCACTCGTAATGAATAGGTCATCAGTTCGATTCTGATAGGCGGCTCCGACACGGAAGGCCCCGGATCTCGACGATCCGGGGCCTTCGTCATGCCCTCGGGCGAGCACCATCGTGCGGGTCAGGGGCAGGAGACCAACAGGCTGGTCAGGACGCTGCAGTCGGCGGCAGCCGTGTCGTTGCCCGGGTTCGGATCCGTGGGCGTCGACGCGGTACGGGTCGCCGTGGCCGGGAGCTGGCCGATCGACAGCAGACCGAGGGTGGCGCCGAAGGATGCTGCGAACTCGTCGCCGTCGGCGATCGCACCGGTCGCGCACGTCACCTCGTCCGTGGCCGAGGCGTAGGTGCATCCGGCCGGGAGGCCCGACACCGAGCTCACCTGTGCCGGCAGGTCCACGACGACCGTCGCAGACCCCACGTCGCCCGGTCCCGCGTTGGCGGCCACCGCGTGAACGTGCCCGGGCCCCTGTGCCCAGGCACGCGCAAGCGCGGCGACTGCCGCGCGGAGTGGGTACTGGTCCAGGCTGGGCGGTACGGCAGCCCACGGCAACCGAACAGCGATGGACGATGGCGCGACGAACCTGCGTAGGCCCCGGTCAACCGATGGAACCGGTCGGACGCCACCACCGAGAGTTCACCCGCTCCGGCGTCGCTCGGCGACGTGTCGGCGTGATCTCGATCACGACGAGTGGACCTGAAGATAAGTTGAGGTTGCAGGCTGGGTGTCTCAGGGACGGCCATCGAGGGCAGTCCCGGACTGCGCTGTTGAGGAGCCTGTCATGCACGAGAACCGCGTCGTGGTGGTCACCGGGGCGACCGGGCGGCAAGGGGGTGCCGTCGCACGCGCCCTGCTCTCCCGCGGCTGGGAGGTGCGGGCCCTGGTCCGCGACCCGGACACGCCGCAGGCGCTCGCGCTGAAGGAGGCCGGGGCGATGCTGGTGCGGGGGGACCTGGACGACGACGCCTCGTTGGACGCGGCCCTGGCCGGGGCCTATGGCGTGTTCAGCGTGCAGACGTTCACCGGCCCGGACGGGTTCGTCGGCGAGGTGCGTCAGGGCAAGGCGGTGGCGCAGGCGGCTGCTCGCGCCGGGATCGCCCACCTCGTCTTCAGCTCCGTCGACGGCGCCGATCGCCCCGGCCGGGTGCAGCACTTCGCGACCAAGGGCGAGGTCGAACGCCACATCGAGGCTCTCGGGCTGCCCGCGACGATCCTGCGACCGACGTTCTTCATCACCAACTTCGAGCACCTCGGCCCGCGATGGGTCGACGGAGAGCTCGTCTTCACCATGGCGCTCGACCCTCGGACCCGACTGCAGATGATCACCCCGGACGACATCGGGACCCTGGCGGCCGACGCCTTCGACGCCCCGTCCGACCACCTGGGCCGCGCCATCGAGATCGCCGGTGACGAGCTCACCGGCCCGCAGATCGCCGACGTCTTCGCCCGCGCCGCCGGTCGCTCGGTGCGCTTCGTCGCCCAGCCGGTCGAGCAGGTCCGCGCTCACAGCGAGGAGGTGGGCGCGATGTTCGACTGGTTCAACACGATCGGGTTCCGCGCGGACGTCCGCGCGCTGCGCGCGGCGCACGCCTCGCTGACCACCCTGCAGGACTGGGTCGCCGCACACTGGTCGCTGCCGGCGGAACCGGAACCGGCCATCTGAACGACGCCTCGTGGCGGTCCGCGCCGACCGAAGAACCTGTGCCGTGGGGTCCCGTGCTCGGGTCGAGACCCGGGCGGCGCTGGTGCCGGGGCCCCGCCGTGGGTCACAGTGGCCGCATGGCCGCCAACGAGGTGAAGTTCCAGATCGACGTCCCGACGGAGCTGGAGGGCGGCGTCCCCGCGGACTTCGCGTCCCTGTGGCACACGTCGACGTCGTTCGTCATCGACTTCGTCGCGGCCACGAAGCCGCCGCAGCCGGTGACCGACCCGGACACGGGGGCGGTCACCGGCCGCGTGGTGCCGGGGCGTGTGGTGTCGCGCGTGCGCATCCCCCCGCAGCAGGTGTTCGAGCTGGCGCGGGCGCTCACGCAGCAGCTCGACGCCTGGGAGCGGGAGACGGGGAAGAAGACCGGCGAGACCGCCTGAGCCGTCGTCAGCGGGGTCGTGGGGCCGCGAGCTTGGCGAGGACCACGAGGTAGCGGCAGGGGCTCCGGGTCGCGTTGACGAAGGTGCAGTCGGCCGGCGTGCCCAGCTGGAGGCAGTCGCCGGCCTCGAGCTCGTGCACCAGGTCGCCCTCGACGAACCGCAGAGCGCCGTCCAGCACCCAGATCTGCTGGTCGACGAACCGGAACGCCTCGGCGGGGTAGGTCACCTCCGCACCGGGGGGCAGGTCGACCTCGACGAGCTCGAGCGAGGTGCTCGCGGGCGGGGAGACGGCGCGACGCGTGTACCCCGTCTCGGAGTCCGTCCAGCGCGGCTGCTCGGCCCGGCGGGCCACGCGCCTCGGGTCGCCCTCGGCGCGGGCGACCAGCTCCGAGAGCGTCATCCCCAGCGCCGCGGAGAGGCGGCCCAGCAGGGCGGCGGTGGGCTGGGCGTCACCGCGCTCGATGCGCGAGATCATCGCGCGTGAGACCCCCGACGCCTCCGCGAGCGCGGCGACCGTCAGCCCGCGGTCGGCGCGGGCGGCCTGCACCGTGCCGGCGAGGGCTCCGCTCAGGTCGTCCGTCATCGGACATCGCTGTATACGATAGTAGACATGGTGGCTACTATAGGCCCATGTTGCTCCGTGACGCCGCCGACTCCGACCTGGACGGCATCCTGACGATCCACAACGACGCCATCCGCACCTCCACCGCGATCTGGACGGACGACGAGGTTCCGCGCAGCGAGCGGGAGGCGTGGTTCGCCGCGCAGCGCGCTGCCGGCAACCCGGTCGTCGTCGCGGACGACGGCGGCGAGGTCGCCGGCTACGCCACGTACGCGCAGTGGCGGGCCAAGTCCGGCTACCGGCACACCGTCGAGGACTCGATCTACGTGGCCGACGGGTACCGGGGGCGTGGCCTGGGCCGCGCGCTCCTGGTCGAGCTCGTGGCCCGCGCCCGCGCCGCGGGCCACCGCACGATGCTCGCGGACATCGAGGCCGGGAACGTCGCCTCCGTCCGGCTGCACGAGTCCCTCGGCTTCGGTTCCGTCGGACGGCTGCCGGAGGTGGGCACGAAGTTCGGGCAGTGGCTCGACCTCGAGATCCTCGCGCTCCCGCTGCAGGACGGCGCGGAGACGGCCGGCGTCGCGCCGCGGCTGGAGAGCGTCGGCCACGACGGCTGACGGGCGCGCGGGCCCGGCCGGGTCAGAGCACGCGCTCGGGCCGGGCGAGGATGCCCGGCACGAGGCGGGCGCTGAGCGCGGCGGCTCCTCGGACGGCGAGGAAGCCGAGGGCGAAGACCGCGAGCGCGGTGATCACGGCGACCGGCTGGATGAACACCGCCATCCCGACGAGGGGGAAGATCAGCACGCCCGCGACGAGGGCGGAGCCGCCCGCCACCATCCACAGGGCCGACATCACGGCCCGCCGGGAGGCCTCGCTCATCACGGAGCGCGGCACGCCGAGCCGGTCGAGCGACACGTGCACGGCGCCGCGGTCGAGCGTGGCCGCGGCCTGGTTGATGGCCACCGAGCACGCCACCATGAGGAACGACCCGGCCACGGTGACCAGGACGCCGGTCGAGATGTCGTGCATGAGCCAGCGCTCGTCGGCGTCCATCTCGTCGGTGGCGGTCATGGTCGAGAGGGCCAGGCCGACGGCGCCGAACACGCCCACGAAGCTCGTCATGGCGACGCCGCTGACCTGCCGCCAGGCGGCCTTGGGGTCCTCGAGGATCATGCGCGCGGCGAGGAGGCGGGGCACGGTGCCGGCCTTGCGGGCCTGCCGGCGGGCTCGCACCCGCACGAACCACGGCCCGAGGGCGTCGAGGGCGAGCAGCATGCCGGCGAAGATCGCCGCCATCGTGCCGACGACCGCGACGATGCCGCCCAGCTCGCCGAGCACGCCGAGGAGCTGCATGAGGACGAGGCCGACGAGCAGCACGCCGACGGCGACGACGACGCGCACCCAGTGCGCGGTGCCGGTGCGCTGCCGGGTCCGCACGCCGAGCGGCGTCACGACGACCGCCCGCAGGCCGACGACGGCGCTCCCGGCGGCCAGCAGCGCGACGCCGAGCACGGCCAGGGGGAGCCACCACCAGGGCACCCACATCTGCGACCCGAGCGCCTCGCCGCGGAAGTGCAGCAGGCCGACCAGGGGCGCGGTCACGGCGTAGACGACGACGCCGAGCACGGCGCCGACCAGCGCGGTCACGGCCGCCTCCAGCACCGTGAGGACGGTGATGGTGCCGGTCGTGGCGCCGAGGAGGCGCAGCGACGCGAGGCGCTCGTCGCGCCGGCGGGCGGCGAGCCGCGCCGCGGACGCGCCGACGGTGGCCAGGGGCACGAGCAGCAGGACGACGGCGATGACGGCGAGCGTGGCGTAGGTGGAGGCGAGGTCGTCGTCCCACCCGAAGAAGGCCTGCGCGCCGCCCAGCACGAGGAGCAGCAGCGCGGTGACGACGGCGAAGCTCACCACGGGGAGGGCGGTGGCGAGCCGGTCGCCGTCGCGGCGCCGCGCGAACAGCGGCGCGAGCGCGACGGCGGTGGAGACGGGGCCCGTCGAGCGGGAGCCCGGGAGAGCGGTGGCGGCGGTCATCGCACGACCTCGGCGGCGTCCGCCGTACCGGGGGCCGCGGGCGCAGGCGCCGCGCCGGTGTCGGAGACGACGCGGCCGTCGCGCAGGACGACGGTGCGGGCGCAGCGGCGGGCGACGTCCGCGTCGTGCGTGACGACGACGAGCGTGCGGCCGGCGCGCGTGGCGGACAGCAGCAGGTCGAGGACCTCGACCGACGTGGCGGAGTCGAGCGCGCCGGTCGGCTCGTCGGCGAAGATCAGGCGTGCCCCGGTGACCTGGGCGCGCGCGATGGCGACGCGCTGCGCCTGGCCGCCGGACAGCTCGCCGAGCCGGCGCTGCTCCAGGCCGGCGAGGCCGAGGTGGTGCAGCCACTGCGCGGCCTCCGCCTCGGCCTGCGCGCGCGGCACCC
Organism: Isoptericola sp. NPDC057653; assembly: GCF_042799955.1. NCBI lineage: Bacteria > Bacillati > Actinomycetota > Actinomycetes > Micrococcales > Promicromonosporaceae > Isoptericola > Isoptericola sp. NPDC057653. The sequence continues at coordinate 1,225,915 of NZ_JBHVHP010000001.1, forward strand.
CGCCGAGCATGCGCGCCACGGCGACGTTCTCCAGCGCGGTCAGCTCGTCGAGCAGCAGGCCCTGCTGGAAGACGAACCCGAGCTCCTCGCGCCGCAGCCGCGACCGGCCGGCGTCGTCGAGCGACTCGACGCGCACGGGCCCGCCCGCGGACGCGAAGGTCACGGAGCCGGCCGTCGGCCGCAGGATGCCGGCGAGACAGTGCAGCAGCGTCGTCTTCCCGGAGCCGGAGGCACCCATGACGGCGACGGACTCGCCCACGCCGATGTCGAGGTCCACCGCGTCGAGGGCGGGCGTGACCCCGCCGGGGTACTGCATGGTCAGGCCGCGCGCGCTCAGCAGAGGTGTCATGCCACCCACCCTCGCTCCGGGCGGGGAGCGGGCGCGTCGGACCACGAGCGGATCCGTCGTCGGGCCGGGTCCCCCTGCGGTATGACGCCGATGGGGGAGAACCACGAGTCCGGCACCGTCGCGGCGGTCCGTACGGCGCCGGGCGCCTGGTGGCCCGCCGGTATCCTCGGCGGCATGGCTTGGAGCTTCGGTCGTCGTCGGCCCACCACGTACCTGCTGGGCGAGCCGGTGGACCCGTACCCCGCCCAGGCCCCGGAGGCCGCGCGCGGCCGCGTGCTGCGGATCACCGAGATCGGCGAGCCCGTGCTGCACTCCCCGGCCGCGCCGGTCGAGGAGTTCTCCACCCCGGAGCTCGCGCGCCTGATCGACGACATGTTCGCGACGATGGAGAACGCCGAGGGCGTGGGCCTCGCGGCCCCGCAGGTGGGCGTCGGCATCCGGCTGTTCGTCTACGACGTCACCGACGAGCGGGGCGACCGGCACGTGGGGCACGTCGTGAACCCGGTGCTCGAGACGGACCTCGACGCGGAGCCGGAGACCGAGGACGAGGGCTGCCTGTCCGTGCCCGGCGCGTACGAGCCGCTGGAGCGGCCGGGCGCCGCCACGGTCCGCGGCGTGGACCAGCACGGCGGCCCCGTGCAGCTGTCGGGCAGCGGGTTCCTGGCGCGCGCCTTCATCCACGAGGCGCAGCACCTGGACGGCACCCTCTACTGGGACCACCTGTCGCCCGACCTGCAGGCGGACGCCCTGCGCCAGCGCGACGAGGAGCGGCCGGACATCCTCGCCGGCCGCCACGAGCTCGCCGTCGAGCTGGGCAAGAGGCCTGCCGAGTACCCCGACCGGCCCGCGGGCGGCCGCTGAGACGACGCATCGAGCGTGCTGACCTGAGCCTCGTACGGCGCTCCTGAGGAACAGGTCAGCACGCTCGATGCGTGCCCGGGTCGTCAGCCGAGCATCCCCGGTGCGGTGGAGAAGAACTCCTTGACGCCGTCGTCGACGCTCGTCGTGCCGAACCCGATGTCCTGCGCGATGCGCGTGAACTCGACCTCGACGGCGCCGGCGCCCTCGGGCGGGGGCGGGGGAGTGTCGCCCGCCACCTCGGCGAGCTGCTCCCAGTAGTCGAGGATCTGCTTGTCGAGCCCCTCCGGCTCGAGGGCGTCGAGCGCGGGCTGCGAGATCGGGGCGCCGCGGGACAGGCCGAACTCCTTGCTCACCTCGGGGTCGTTGGCGATGAAGTCGATGAACCTCGCCGCCTCCTCGGGGTGCTCCGTGGTCGCGGACATCGACAGCTCCAGCGACGGCTTGAGGTAGAGACCGCGGTTCGCCGTGTCGTCGGCCGGGGGCAGCAGCATCGCGAACTTCCCGCCCGCGCTGCCCTCGGAGAACCGCACCAGGAAGTTGTAGAAGCTCAGCTCGCTCGCGGTGACCCCCGCCCCGAGCACGTCGGCGCCGTTGAGCTGCTCCGCCCGCTTCGGGTCGACGAACCCGCCGTCGGCGAACAGCGGCGTCGCGCGCTGCCACCACTCCGCGAGGTCCGCCTCGGTGAAGCCCAGGGCGCCGTCGGGCGTGTAGAGGGCCTTGCCGTGCTGGGCGAGCCAGATCTCGAACACCGAGAGGATCTGCACGTACTGCGTGGAGCCGTTCACCTCCGGGTCGTGGTCCGCGCCGGCCGCGCCGACCTGCGACAGGACGTCGTCGTACTGGTCCCAGGTGAGGTCGCCGGCGGGGACGGCGACGCCGAGGTCGTCGAACAGCCCCGTGCTGAAGAAGTTGGCGATGCCGCCGGTGCTCGTCGGGATGCCGACGAGCCTGCCGTCCACCTTCGCCGCCGGCATGACGTTCTCCGGGAACGTCGAGATGTCGATCGTGCCGTCCTCGGCGAAGTCGTCGAGCGCCGCGATCTGCCCGCTGCCGCCGTACTGGGACAGGTAGGACACGTCCATCTGGAACACGTCCGGGAGGCTGCCGCTCGCGGCCTCCGTGTTCCGGGACGTCCAGTAGTCGGCGAACGACGCGTACGACGACTGGATCGTGACGTGGGGGTTCTTCTCCTCGTACAGGTCGATCGCCTTCTCGTACCGCTCGGCGCGCGACGCGTCGCCCCACCACGCGAACGTGAGCGTGACGTCGTCGTCGCCCCCGGCGGAGCCGTCGCCACCGCTGCAGGCGCCGAGCGCCACCAGGGCGCCGACGGCGAGGAGCGCGACGCCCGGGCGGCGACGCAGGCGGCCGACGCGCGGCCGCGGCGCGCGCGGGCTGTCGGTACTCGTGGACATGAGGGCCTCCTTGCACACATGTGCCGTCGGACGACGGTCTGGACACCCGCGATGCTGGCAGGGGGGAGGTCGGGTCGAGCGGGACCGGACAAAAACGCGCTTCGGTGGACACCCGGGCCACGACCCGGGCGCTCTCCGGCCGCCCGCGAAGGGCGCGAGCAGGGCGCGTCAGAGCGTGCGGACCCAGTCCGCGACGGCGGCCGCGACGTCGTCGTCCTTGCCGCGCACGTCGTGCGCGCCGGGGAGGGTGACGGTCGTGACGGGGCCGGGGATCGCCGCGGCGTGCTCGGCCAGCTCCGCGGGCGTGCCGAACGGGTCGCGGTCGCCGGACACGAACAGCACCGGCACGTGGAGCCCCGGGAAGTGCTCGACCCGCAGCCGCTCGGGCTTGCCCGGCGGGTGCAGGGGATAGCTCAGCAGCACGAGCCCGGCGGCGGGCAGACCCTCCGCCACCGCCATCGAGCACATCCGGCCGCCGTACGACCGGCCGCCCAGCAGCAGCGCGTCGGTGCCCGCGCCCAGCTCGGCGGCGAACCGCTCCGCCTCGGCACGCAGGTGCGCGACCGCGACCGGCGGGCGGTCCGGCATCCGCTTGCCCGCCAGCCGGTACGGGAAGTCGACCCGCTCGACCGGCAGCGGCGGATCGGCGTCCGCGAGCCGGCGCTCCACCGCGACCAGCGTGTGGTGGTCGCGGCTCGCGCCCGCGCCGGGGGTGAGCACCAGGCCTCGGGGCGTCGTCGTGGATGGCACGGGTCCAGTGTCGCAAGCCGCCGGTAGCGTCCGGGGGATGGGTGAGATCGAGCCGGGCAGCATCGAGCCGGGCAGCAGCGTGCGCGGCGAGGACTGGTACGGGCGGGACCTGTCCGGCCTGGTGCTCCAGGAGGTGGAGCTGGTCGAGGTGGACCTCACCGAGGTGACGGCCACCGGCGCGACGTTCGACCGGTGCACGTTCCGCGGGGTGCGGTTCAACGCCTCGGCGTGGACGGAGTGCGCGTTCACGGGGTGCACGTTCAGCCGCGCCAACCTGTTCGACGCGCGGTTCGAGCGCTGCAAGCTGGTGGGCTCCCGCTTCGACGACTGCCGCTTCGACCTGCTGCGCGCGGAGCGGGGGGACTGGTCCTTCGTGACGCTGCGGCGGGCGATGCTCGCGGGCGTGCACCTGGAGAACCTGCGGATGCGCGAGGCCGACCTCGACGGCGCGCGCCTGTCCGGGGCCACGGTGCTGGGCGTCGACCTGTCGGGCGCGGAGCTGACCGACGTCGACCTGAGCGGCGCCGTCCTGCGCGGCAGCGACCTGTCGGCGCTGGACCCGCGCGCGGCGCGGCTGGCGGGCGCCGTCGTCGACCCCGCCCAGGCGGTGGTGCTGGCCGAGGCGCTGGGGCTCGTCGTCACGCCCTGACGCGTCCTCGGCCGCGCCCGGGGCGTGGGCCTCGTCACATCGCCGCCGCCCCCGCCCAGGTCATGGCGCCGATCCTCCGGCAGGTGTCTCGGACGTCACCGCGACCGCCCGTTTACATCGTTTACATTCGCCTGTGGAGCAGCACCCGCTGAGCCGACGCCGGACCAGTGCAGGACACCGGAGGATGAGACACCCAATGACGGATCAGGTCACGGTCAACCCGATCGTGCTGCAGCGCGCCGACCCGTGCGTGCTCCGGCACCAGGGCACTTATTACTTCACCGGCTCCCACCCGCGGTACGACCGCATCGTGCTGCGCCGCGCCGAGCGGCTCGAGGACCTGCAGGCGGCCGACGAGGTCACCATCTGGGAGCGGCACGCCGAGGGTCCGCAGTCGCACCTGATCTGGGCGCCCGAGATCCACCGCGTCGACGGGAAGTGGTACGTCTACTACGCCGCCGCGCCGGACGAGTCCGTCACCGTGGACGTGCCGGGCACGGACGACACCTTCAACCACCGCGTCTTCGTCCTCGAGAACGCCGCCGACGACCCGTTCGACGGCGAGTGGGTGGAGCGCGGCCAGGTCGACACCGGCTGGGAGTCGTTCGCGCTGGACGCCACCAGCTTCGTGACGGGCGGCGCGCAGTACCTCGTGTGGGCGCAGCAGCACCCCGACGTCAAGGGGCACTCCAACCTCTACATCGCGCGCATGGCGAACCCGTGGACCCTCGCGACGCCCGCCGTCGAGCTCACGCACCCCGAGTTCGACTGGGAGACCCGGGGCTTCTGGGTCAACGAGGGCCCGTCCGTCCTCGTCCGCGGCGGCCGCGTCCTCCTCACCTACTCCGGCGCCGCCACGGGCATCGACTACGCGATGGGCCTGCTCACCGCCGACGCCGGCGCGGACCTCCTCGACCCCGCGTCGTGGGCCAAGAGCCCCGAGCCCGTCTTCGTCTCCGACCCCGCCGCCGGCCAGTACGGACCGGGCCACAACTCGTTCACGGAGACGCCCGACGGCGACGCCGTCCTCGTCTACCACGCGCGGACCTACACCGAGATCGTCGGCGACCCGCTGCGCGACCCCAACCGGCACGCCCGCGCGCAGGTGCTGCCCTTCGACGCCGACGGCCACCCCGTGTGGGGCACGCCCGTGGCCGACACCCGCCCGACCCCCACCTCCACCGAGGTCCTCCCCGCCGACGGAGCCTTCTGATGAGCACCACCACCGCGGCGCCCGAGACCGCCACGCCCCGGGCGAGGGAGTCGCTGAAGAAGATCGTGTTCTGGAACTACGGCGGTCTGTTCTTCTTCTACTTCGCGAGCTGGCAGCTCGTCTTCACGTTCCTGCCGCTGTGGCTGAAGCATGAAGGGATGACGCCGGGGCCGATCGGTGTCGTCGGTACGGTGCAGGCCGTGACAGCGCTGTTGCTGCAGCCGCTGTACGGGGTGTTGCAGGACCGGCTCGGGTTCCGGAAGAACCTCTTCTACTTCGTCGTGATCTGCGGCGCCCTCATGGGTCCGTTCTTCATGTTCGTGTTCATGCCGCTCATCGGCGTCAACCAGGTGCTCGCCGCCGTCGTCGGCGGTGTCTTCCTGAGCCTCTGTCTCAACTCAGGTGTGGGTGTCGTCGAGGCGTTCAACGAGCGGAACGCTCGGGCGAACAACTTCGAGTACGGCCACATCCGCCTTTTTGGCTCGATCGCCGGCGGCACCATGTCCCTGGTGGGTGGCTTCATCTGGGCGGCGAACCCGGACAGCATCTGGTGGGCAGGGTCCTTCTCCGCCGTCGTCCTGGGCACGCTGCTCTTCCTGGCGCGCACCCCGAAGCCGGGCGAACCGGGTGCTCGTGCCGCCGGCGTCGACGGCGACCAGGGCTCCAGGCCCCGCGTCACGAGGGAGAGCGTCCGGGCGCTGGTCACGAGCCGCAGCTTCGTCGGGTTCTGCGTCCTCATGTTCGGTACGGCCGCGATCTACGACGTCTTCGACGCGCAGTTCCCCAACTACTTCGTCGAGATGATCGGCGGCAACGCCGACGTGCTGTTCACCCGGGTCGTGTCGGTGCAGATCTTCGCGGAGGCGGCCTTCATGGTCGTGGCGCCGTTCATCGTCAACAAGATCGGTGCACGCAACGGGCTTCTCGTGTTCGCCGTCGTCCTGGTGGTGCGCGTCCTCGGCTCCGCGTTCATCACCGGGCCGGAGATGCTCGTCGTGTGGCGGCTTCTGGCGGCCATCGAGATGCCCTTCATGCTCGTCTCAGTGATGAAGTACATCACGCGGATGTTCGACGTCCGGATCTCGGCGACGGCCTACATGCTCGGGTTCAACATGTCGAAGCAGATCGGTGTCGCCCTGTTCTCCACGGTCTTCGGCTACAGCTATGAGGCGATCGGTTTCGCCCACTCCTACGTGGTGATGGCGGTCGTGGTCGCCGTGGTGACGACCGCTGCCGTGGTGTTGATGCGCGACGACCGAGCGCTGGGGGTGGAGGACAGCGGTGTGCCTGAGGCGCGTGCTGCGCATGAGGTCTAGAAGCCTGACCGTGATCGGGAAGACCCGGGGCGCTTGCGCTTTCTGCAATATACCCGACTCGACTTGCGCCCAATGTTGCCGCAGTCCATGGTGCTCTGAAGGACAGGTTCTCTACCGGAGGCATGCAGAGATGCGTCATAGAATTCTTGGGCTCGGCGTGGCGATTGGTATGGCGCTGGGCGTTGCTGTTGTTGGCGCCCAGCCTGCGTCGGCTGCCGTACCGCAGTCGGGGGTTAGGACCGCAATCGCCGATATTACGTGGAATTATGCTTCGCCTGTATGCTCGAAGAACTATACCCATTTCCGATGGTCGCCGATCTTGTTGGCCAAGGCTCGTCATATTCCGAACCGCGACAAGAAGAAGGTGGGGACGAGGTGGGTCTGGACCTACAAGACCACGCTCTACAGCTACGCGTCCGGGGGGAATCGGGGCGAGACGACCTTCACGACAAAGTGCAGCCGATAGGCGCGTAGGTCTACGAATAGATGGCTGTGCGTCGCCCTCTCGCACTTCGCGGTGATGGCGTCCACTTGTCGGATTCTGAGTGGGTGTCACTATGGGCGCATGACCGCACCGCTCGTCGTCCGCGCGCTGGCGCTGGGTCTGGCCGCCGGGTCGCGCTCGACGCTCGGCGTCGCCGCCCCGCTGCTCGGCCCGGCCCCCGCCCACCGGCTCCCCACCCACGGCCTGCGCCGCCCCGCCGGCGTGCTGCGGCTGGTCGCGGGGCTCGCCGTCGCCGGGGAGCTCGTCGGGGACAAGCTCCCCACCGCGCCCAGCCGCCTCGACCCGCCCGGGCCCGACGTCCGCGCCGGGAGCGGCGCCGCCGGCGGGCTGCTGCTCGCCGTCCGGCACCACGCCACGGCGGCCTCCACCGTCGCGGCCGGCCTGGCCGGCGCCGTCGGGGGCGCGGTGGGGACCGGCGCCGGCGCCGCCTGGCGGGCCTCCGTCGCCCGGCGCGGCTGGCCCGACCTCCCGGCCGCGCTCGCCGAGGACGTCGTCGCCCTCACGCTGGCCGCCTGGGCCACCCGCGCCTGACCCGCGGACGAGCGCCGAGCAGGCGGTTGCGCACGTTCTGAGAGCTCAGGACGCGCGCAACCGCCTGTTCGGCACGACGGCGGCGGGTCGGGTCCGGAAGAGTGGGTGCCATGGAGCTGGCATGGACGCGGTAGGCGGGGTGGTCGGCGGGATCTTCGCGTTCGTGTCGACGGTGGCGATGCTCGTGCTGCTGGCCTGGACGGCGCGGCGCGTGATGGGGGCGCCCGTCGGGTGGATCCGCGCGACGCTCGTGTCGCTCGTCGCGATCACGGGCGCGTCGGCCGCCCTGACGGGAGGGCTGCGCGCCGCCGGGTGGTGGGACGACGACGGCGTGCTGGCGGTGGACCCGGGGGTCGCGTTCGTCGCGATCGCCGTCGTGTTCGCGTGGGCGTTCGTGCTGGGGCTGTGCGTGCTCCTCGTGCTGGAGCTGCTGGTGCCCACGGGCACGCTGCCCACGCCGTGGCGCGCGGTGCGGCAGCTGCGGCAGGGCCGCCGCGAGACGCGCCGGTACGCGCAGGTCGTGGCGATCGCCGTGCGGCACGGGCTCGGGGGAGCCTTCGGACGGGTGCGCGGGGCCGGGGTCGGGACGGCGTCGCGGTCGGACGTGCACCGGCTCGCCGTCGGGCTGCGGGACACGCTCACCGACGCGGGCGTCACCTTCGTGAAGTTCGGGCAGATGCTCTCCACCCGCCGCGACCTGCTGCCCGACGCGATCACCGAGACCCTCGCGACGCTGCAGAGCGACGTGCCGCCCGCCCCGTGGGAGCAGGTGGAGCCGCTGGTCGAGGCGGGACTCGGCCGGCCCGTGGCCGAGGTGTTCGCCGCGTTCGACCCGCGTCCGCTCGCGTCCGCGTCCGTGGGGCAGGTGCACGCGGCGCGGCTGCTCGACGGGCGCGAGGTCGTGGTCAAGGTGCAGCGCCCCGGCGCGCGCGAGCAGGTGGCCGTGGACCTCGCGATCCTGGGCCGCCTCGCCCGCCGCGTGGAGCGGGACACGGCGTGGGGTCGCGCGCTCGGCGTGGTCGCGCTGGCGGACGGGTTCGCCGCCTCGCTGCGCGAGGAGCTGGACTACGCGGTCGAGGCGGAGAACACGCGCGCCCTGCGCGCCGCGCTCGACGTGGTGACGCACGACGACGCGTCGTCGGGCCCGCTGGTCGTGGTGCCGCAGGTGGTGGACGGGCCGTCGGGGGACACGCTGCTCGTCCTGGAGCGGCTCGACGGCGTCCCCGTCGGCCGCGCCCAGGACCTCCTCGCCGCGCTCGACGACGCGACCCGCGCGGACCTGGCCGACCGGATGCTGCGCGCCGCGCTCGAGCAGCTCCTGGTGGCCGGCACCTTCCACGCCGACCTCCACCCCGGCAACGTGCTCGTCACGGCCGACGGCGGCCTGGCGCTGCTCGACATGGGCTCGGTGGGCCGCCTCGGCGAGCCCGAGCGGATCGCCCTCGGCGCGCTGCTGCTGGCGATCGAGGGCGACGACGCCATCGCCGCGACCGACGCCCTGCTGGAGCTGCTCGACGCGCCCGCCGGGCTCGACGCGCGTCGGCTGGAGCGGGACGTGGGGCAGCTGGTGCTCCGGTTCCGCGCGGGGGCTGGCGCCGGGGCCGTCTTCGCCGCCCTCGTGCGCCTGGTGACGTCGGCGGGCATCGCGGTGCCGCCGCAGGTCGCGGCCGCGTTCCGCACCTTCGCCTCGCTGGAGGGCACCCTCGACCTGCTGTGCCCCGGCTACGACCTCGTGGCCGCGGCCCGCACCCAGGGGCGGCCGCTGCTGTCCCGCCTCGTGACGCCCGAGGCCGTCCGGCGCAAGGCCACCCAGCAGCTCCTCGGGTTCGCGCCCGAGCTGGAGCGCCTGCCCCGGCGGGTGACCGGCCTGCTCCGCGACCTCGAGGAGGGGCGCTTCACGGTCACCGTCCGCGCGTTCTCCGACCCCGCCGACCGCGCCTTCCTCTCCGGGCTCGTGCAGCAGGTGATCATGACGCTCGTCGCCGTGGGCGCGGTGGTCGGCGCCGTCGTGCTCCTCGTCGCCGACGGCGGCCCGATGCTCGCGCCCGAGCTGTCGTGGTTCACCGTGCTCGGCGCGGCCCTGGCGTTCGTCGGGACCGTGCTCGCGGTGCGGGTGCTGGTGTCAGCGTTCCGTGGGACGGCCCGCGACCGCTGGTGAGCGCCCGGCGGTGACGGAGCCGTCGGACCGGGGCATGATCGGGTCATGAGATACGCGGAGCACATCTCCGAGCTCGTCGGGCACACCCCGCTCGTCCGGCTGACCCGTGTCACGGAGGGCCTGAGCGCGACGATCCTCGCCAAGGTCGAGTACGTGAACCCCGGCGGCTCCGTCAAGGACCGCATCGCGCTGAAGATGATCGAGGCCGCGGAGGCCTCGGGCGCGCTGCGGCCGGGCGGCACGATCGTCGAGCCGACGTCGGGCAACACGGGCGTGGGCCTCGCCCTCGTCGCGCAGCGCAAGGGCTACGACTGCGTGTTCGTCTGCCCGGACAAGGTGAGCGAGGACAAGCGGGACGTGCTGCGCGCGTACGGCGCGCGCGTCGTCGTGACGCCCACCGCCGTGCCGCCCGACCATCCCGACTCCTACTACTCGGTCTCCGACCGGCTGGTCGCGGAGATCCCCGGCGCGTGGAAGCCCGACCAGTACGCCAACCCGAACGGGCCCCTGTCGCACTACGAGTCCACCGGCCCCGAGGTGTGGGCCGACACGGACGGCCGCGTGACTCACTTCGTCGCGGGCGTCGGCACCGGCGGCACGATCACGGGCACGGGCCGCTACCTCAAGGAGGTCTCGACGGACCGCGCGGCGGCCGACGGCGGCCGGGTGCGCGTGGTCGGAGCGGACCCCGCCGGCTCGGTCTACTCCGGCGGCGACGGCCGCCCGTACCTCGTCGAGGGCGTGGGGGAGGACTTCTGGCCCGCGGCCTACGACCCGCGGGTGCCGGACGAGGTCATCGCCGTGACCGACGCGGACTCGTTCGCCATGACCCGGCGGCTGGCCCGCGAGGAGGGCCTGCTGGTCGGCGGGTCGTGCGGGATGGCGGTCCAGGCGGCGCTGCGCCTCGCGCGTCGGCTCGAGGACGAGGACGCGGCCGCGGCGGCGCGCGCCGTGATCGTCGTGCTGCTGCCCGACGGGGGGCGCGGGTACCTCTCGAAGATCTTCTCCGACACGTGGATGCGCTCGTACGGCTTCCTGCCCGACGAGCAGGGCGTCACCGCGGGCGACATCCTGCGCGCGAAGGACGGGCGCCTGCCCGACCTCGTGCACACGCACCCGAGCGAGACGGTGCGCGACGCGATCGAGATCCTGCGCGAGTACGGCGTCTCGCAGATGCCGGTCGTCGGGGCCGAGCCGCCGGTGAAGATCGGCGAGGTCGCGGGCGCCGTGAGCGAGCGCGCGCTGCTCGACGCCGTGTTCGCCGGCCGCGCGGGCCTCGCGGACCGCGTCGACGCGCACATGCAGCCGCGCTTCCCGCTCATCGGCGCCGGCGAGGGGGTCGAGGCCGTGCGCGCCGCGCTGCACGACGACGACGCGCTGCTGGTCGTCGAGGACGGCGACCCGGTCGGCGTCCTCACGCGGCACGACCTCCTCGGGTTCGTCGCGGGCCGGTGACCACGCTCGTGCGTACGCTGGCCGGGTGACCACGACGAGCAGCGAGCACGGCGGCGAGCACCCCGACTGGACCGCGACGGGCTTCTCGACGCGCGCGATCCACGCCGGCCAGGACCCGGACCCGACCACGGGCGCCGTGGTGCCGCCGATCCACCAGGTCTCCACGTACAAGCAGGACGGCGTGGGCGGCCTGCGCGGCGGGTACGAGTACTCCCGGTCGGCCAACCCCACGCGGACCGCGCTCGAGGAGGCGCTCGCCGCGGCGGAGTCGGGCGGGCTCGACGCGCCCGCCCGCGGGTTCGCGTTCGCCTCGGGCCTGGCCGCCGAGGACACGCTCCTGCGCGCGGTGCTGCGCCCGGGCGACCACGTGGTCGTGCCCGACGACGCGTACGGCGGCACCTACCGGCTGATCGCCCGGGTCTTCGGCCCGTGGGGGATCGAGCACACGCCTGTCGACCTCACCGACGTCGCCGCCGTCCGCGCCGCGGTGCGGCCCGAGACCCGGGTGCTGTGGGTCGAGACGCCCACCAACCCGCTGCTCGGCGTCAGCGACCTCGCGGCGCTCGCCGGCGTCGCGCGGGAGGCGGGCGCGCTCCTCGTCGTCGACAACACGTTCGCCACCCCGTACCTGCAGCAGCCGCTCGCGCTCGGCGCCGACGTCGTCGTGCACTCGACGACCAAGTACATCGGCGGGCACAGCGACGTCGTCGGGGGAGCGCTCGTCGTCGGGGCGGGCGCGGTGCTGCCGGGCGGCCTCGAGTCGCCCGCGGGGGGCACGGACGTCGCCGGCGCCGTCGGCTTCCACCAGAACTCCTCGGGCGCCGTCGCGGGCCCGTTCGACGCCTGGCTCACGCTGCGCGGGCTCAAGACGCTCGCCGTGCGCATGGACCGCCACCAGGCGAACGCGGCCGCGGTCGCGGACTTCCTCGCCGGGCACCCCGCGGTGGCCGCGGTGATCTACCCGGGCCTCGCGTCCCACCCGGGGCACGAGGTCGCCGCCCGGCAGATGCGCGGCTTCGGCGGCATGGTCTCGTTCCGGGCGGGCAGCGAGGCGAGGGCGCTCGACGTGTGCGCGCGGACGCGGGTCTTCACGCTCGCCGAGTCGCTCGGCGGCGTGGAGTCCCTCGTCGAGCACCCCGGCCGGATGACGCACGGCTCGGTCGCCGGGACGTCGCTCGAGGTCCCGGACGACCTCGTGCGCCTCTCGGTCGGGATCGAGGACGTGGAGGACCTGGTCGCGGACCTCGACCAGGCGCTCGCCTGAGGGCGGTGGGCGTCAGCCGCGCACCACGGTGACGGGGCAGGGACCGAAGTCGAGCACCTGGCGGCTCACCGAGCCGAGCAGCAGGCGGTCGAAGCCGCCGAGGCCGCGCGCCCCGACGACCAGCCGCTCGGCGCCCTGCGCCGCGAGCACGAGCTGCTTGGCGGCCTGCCCGTGCACGATGCGCCGCACCAGGCGCTCGGGCGGCAGGGTCGCCCCGGCGGCGCGGACCGCCTCGGCGAGGGAGTCGGTGGCGAACTTCTCGTAGTCCTCGATGGGCGGCGCCCAGCCCCACGACCCGGGCAGCGGGGCCAGCGTGGTGATCTGCCAGGCGAAGATCGCCTCGACGGACGCGCCCGTGCGCCCCGCGACCTCGCACGCGTGCCGCAGCGCGGCCACGCTCGGGGCCGACGTGTCGACGCCCACGACGATGCGCGGCGACCCGCCGTCCGCGGCCGCGTCGTCCTCGGGCTCCCCGGCCGGGTCGCCGTGCCGCACCACGGTGACGGGCACGCGGGCGTGCTCGACGACCGTCGTGGACACCGAGCCCAGCACCGCGCGGCCCAGGCGGCCGCGCCGTCGCCGACCGAGGACCAGCATGTCGGCGTCGGCGCCGAGCTCGAGCAGCGCGTCGGCCGCGGGCCCCGGCCGGGCGACGACGGACCCGTCGACCTCCAGGCCCGTGCGGCCGCGGGCGGCGTCGAGCAGCCCCTGCGCCTCCTCGCGCGCCGGCGCGAGCGCCACCTCGTGGGCGGCGTCGTCGGCGCCCTTGCCCGCGCCCGCGGTGACCATGACCACCGTCAGGGGCACGGCGGCCGACGCGGCCTCGCCCATCGCCCAGTCCAGGGCCTCGTCCGACTCGGCCGACCCGTTCACCCCGACCACGATGCCGCGCATCGGTCACCCCGACTCTCTCGTCGCGTGGCGCCGCCCGTCGCGGACGACGCGCCCTCGTCTGCAGGATAGGGCGGGCCCCGCCGCACGTCAGGGCGGGGCGCCGGGACATCGATCACGCGCCCGCGTCGTGACGCCCGCCGGGCCGGCCGCCCGGGCCTGCGGGGGGCCGCCGCGAGGGCCGCCGCCGCGGGCCCGCGGGTCGGCCCCCCGGTTCAGTCGTCCGCGGGCGGCGGCGCGTCCTGGTTGCCGCGGCCGCGGCCGGGCCCGCCCGTGAGCAGGTCGTCCACCGGCTGCGTCACGACCTGCACCTGGTCGACCAGGTCCGCCGGGCCGGTGACCACGAGGGCGCGGTCGGCCGCGGCCACGTACACGGCGGTGGTGTCGCGGGCGGTGACGCGCACGCACGGGGTGTCCTCGCCGTCGACGGCGAACGTGCCGGTGTCGAGGGGCGCCTCGTCGACCTCGGCGACCAGGGCGCGCATGGCGCTGCGGTAGTCCTGGAAGGAGTCGGCGAAGTCGGGCGTCCCGCCGACGGGGCCGCCCGCGGCGCCCGACGGGTCGGGTTCGACGGGCGCGGCGATGTCCGCGTGCAGCGGGGCCGCGAGGGCGCCGCTGCACGCCGCGCGCACGACGTCCTCGACGTCGTCCTCCGGCACCCGCGTACGGAGCGTCTCGACCTCGAGCGCCTCCCCGGTGAAGGAGCGGTAGGCGCGCACGAACCGCTCGCACGTCGGGTCGTCGGAGTCCGCGTGCCCGGTGAGGGACTCGTCCTCCAGGTCGAGTCCCCAGGTGAGGGGGTCGCGGACCTCGGCCACGACCCCGGAGAACTGCGCCAGGCGGGCGTCGTCCCCGTTCCAGGCCCGCGGGCTCCCGCCCCCCGACGTCCCCGGCTGCTGCTCGATCTCGTCCATCGGTACCCCCTGGTTGGCGACGACCGCCTCTCCCCGAGCGTGGACCGCTCCCCCCGCGGCTGGCAACGTGGCACGCCGTCACGCCCCTGGCGAACATGGGCTTACCGAGGGGCTTCGGCGAGTTGGGAGCGCATAGAGTCGTAGCGGTCAGGCTGTAGCCGTCATTCCGACGGGGTGCAGGTAACGCCGCTCGTGAGGGAGCAGCACATGTTCGAGAGATTCACCGACCGAGCCCGTCGGGTGGTCGTCCTTGCTCAGGAAGAGGCAAGGATGCTCAACCACAACTACATCGGTACCGAGCACATCCTGCTCGGTCTCATCCACGAGGGTGAGGGCGTCGCCGCGAAGGCCCTGGAGTCGCTGGGGATCTCGCTCGACGGCGTCCGCACCCAGGTCACCGAGATCATCGGCGAGGGCCAGCAGGCCCCGAGCGGGCACATCCCGTTCACGCCGCGCGCCAAGAAGGTGCTGGAGCTGTCGCTCCGCGAGGCGCTGCAGCTCGGGCACAACTACATCGGCACCGAGCACATCCTGCTCGGCCTCATCCGCGAGGGCGAGGGTGTCGCCGCCCAGGTGCTCACCAAGATGGGCGCCGACCTGAACAAGGTGCGCCAGCAGGTCATCCAGCTGCTGAGCGGCTACCAGGGCAAGGAGCCCGTGGCCGCCGGCGGCCCGCAGGAGGGGCAGCCGTCCGGCTCCGCCGTCCTCGACCAGTTCGGCCGCAACCTCACCCAGGCCGCGCGCGAGGGCAAGCTCGACCCGGTCATCGGCCGCTCGACGGAGATCGAGCGCGTCATGCAGGTGCTGAGCCGCCGCACCAAGAACAACCCCGTGCTGATCGGCGAGCCGGGCGTCGGCAAGACGGCCGTCGTCGAGGGCCTCGCCCAGGACATCGTGCGCGGCGACGTGCCCGAGACGCTGAAGGACAAGCAGCTCTACACGCTGGACCTCGGCGCCCTGGTGGCGGGCTCCCGCTACCGCGGCGACTTCGAGGAGCGCCTCAAGAAGGTGCTCAAGGAGATCCGCACGCGCGGCGACATCATCCTGTTCATCGACGAGATCCACACCCTCGTCGGGGCGGGTGCCGCCGAGGGCGCGATCGACGCGGCGAGCATCCTCAAGCCGATGCTGGCCCGCGGCGAGCTGCAGACCATCGGCGCGACCACGCTCGACGAGTACCGCAAGTACGTCGAGAAGGACCCGGCCCTGGAGCGCCGCTTCCAGCCGATCCAGGTCAACGAGCCGTCGCTCGAGCACGCCATCGAGATCCTCAAGGGCCTGCGCGACCGCTACGAGGCGCACCACCGCGTGTCCATCACGGACTCCGCGCTGGTCTCGGCCGCGCAGCTCGCCGACCGGTACATCAACGACCGGTACCTGCCGGACAAGGCGATCGACCTGATCGACGAGGCGGGCGCGCGCCTGCGGATCCGCCGCATGACGGCGCCGCCGGAGCTCAAGGCCCTCGACGAGCAGATCGCCGAGGCGCGCCGCGACAAGGAGTCGGCGATCGACGAGCAGGACTTCGAGAAGGCCGCCGGGCTGCGGGACAAGGAGAAGCAGCTCACCGCCCAGCGCGCCGACAAGGAGAAGGCCTGGAAGTCGGGCGACCTCGACTCCGTCGCGGAGGTCGACGACGAGCTCATCGCCGAGGTGCTGGCGATGTCGACCGGCATCCCGGTCGTCAAGCTCACCGAGGAGGAGTCCACCAAGCTCCTGCACATGGAGGACGAGCTGCACAAGCGCGTCATCGGCCAGGACACCGCCATCAAGGCGCTGTCCCAGGCGATCCGCCGCACGCGTGCCGGCCTCAAGGACCCGAAGCGTCCCGGTGGCTCGTTCATCTTCGCCGGCCCCACGGGCGTCGGTAAGACCGAGCTGGCCAAGGCGCTCGCCGAGTTCCTCTTCGGGGACGAGGACGCGCTGATCCAGCTCGACATGTCCGAGTTCTCGGAGAAGCACACCGTGTCGCGGCTGTTCGGCTCGCCCCCCGGGTACGTCGGCTACGACGAGGGTGGCCAGCTCACGGAGAAGGTCCGTCGCAAGCCGTTCTCGGTGGTCCTGTTCGACGAGGTCGAGAAGGCCCACGCGGACATCTTCAACTCGCTGCTGCAGGTCCTCGAGGACGGTCGCCTGACCGACTCGCAGGGCCGGGTGGTCGACTTCAAGAACACCGTGATCATCATGACCACGAACCTCGGCACGCGGGACATCGCCAAGGGCGTCCAGACCGGCTTCAACGCCGGCGGCGACCTGGTGACCTCCTACGAGCGCATGAAGGCGAAGGTCAACGAGGAGCTCAAGCAGCACTTCCGGCCGGAGTTCCTCAACCGCGTCGACGACGTGGTGGTGTTCCCGCAGCTCTCGCAGAACGAGATCATCGAGATCGTCGACCTGGAGATCGCCAAGCTCAACAAGCGGATGCGCGACCGGGACATGGGCATCGAGCTCACGCCCGCCGCGAAGCACCTGCTGGCGGAGAAGGGCTACGACCCGGTGCTCGGCGCCCGTCCGCTCAAGCGGGCGATCCAGCGGGAGATCGAGGACACCCTGTCCGAGAAGATCCTGTTCGGCGAGATCAAGTCGGGCGAGCTCGTGCTGGTCGACGGCGTGGGCGAGGGCATCCTCGGGGAGTTCACCTTCCGCGGGGTCCCGAAGAGCGAGCACGAGCGCGGGCCGGTCTCGGTCGGCGCGACGGCGGCGCTCGACGCCCCGGCCGGCGTGTCGGTGCACGACCTGCCCCCGACGGGCCAGATGCAGGCCGGCGCGGAGTGACGCGCTGACCCCCTGACCGGACGGTCGACGACGAGGGCCCCGGATCCACCAGGATCCGGGGCCCTCGTCGTGCGCGTGGCCGGTCAGTCCGCGGCCTGCCAGGGGCCGCTGCCGGAGCGGCCCGGCTCCTGGTCGCGCGTCCACCAGCGCGCGGTGTACGCCGCGCCGTCGTGGGTGACGACGTCGCCCTGGTGGAACACGCGGCTCGGCGTCCAGACGGTGCGGCCGGCCTCGTCGACGAGGATCTCCTGCCACGAGCCGGTCGTGGTGCTGCCCGGCTCCTCGGCGCGCGTCCACCAGGACGCGCGCCACGTGGAGCCGCCGAACCCGACCTCGTCGCCCGCGCCGTACGCGCGGGACGCGTCCCAGGCCGGGGCGGGGAAGGCGACGCGCGGCCCGTCGAGGTCGACGGTGGTGACGGTCTCGCCGGACGTCGACGTCCACGTGGTGGTGGGCGTGAACCCGCCCGCCGCGAGGTCCTCGGCGGTGACCACGTGGTGCGCGGACGTGCAGGTGTAGCGGTCGTTGCCGCTGAGGCCGCGCCACCGGCAGTTCGGGGCCCCGTCGGCGGGGTCGAGCCCGGCGAGGTTGCCGGTCGGCACCACGGTGGTGGTCGCCCCGGACACGTTCCGGACGGTGTAGGTGAACCGGAGCGTGTCGCCCACGGCCCAGG
Organism: Isoptericola sp. NPDC057653; assembly: GCF_042799955.1. Taxonomy (NCBI): domain Bacteria; kingdom Bacillati; phylum Actinomycetota; class Actinomycetes; order Micrococcales; family Promicromonosporaceae; genus Isoptericola; species Isoptericola sp. NPDC057653. Next base: position 1,243,634 of record NZ_JBHVHP010000001.1, read on the forward strand.
AGTCCTGGGGGTTCGTCAGCGTGCCGCCGGTGACGTCGATCTCCCCGGGGGTGACGACCGGCGCCGACAGCACCCAGTCGAGGTCGAACGTGGCGAACCGGATCCCGTCCCCGGGCTCGTAGAGCAGCCCCACGGTGCCGTCGGGCAGGGTCGCGAGGGTCGAGTACGACATGCTGCCGGCCCGGAACGTGCGGGCCTCGGGCCAGGTCTCGCCGTCGTCGTGGCTGATGCGGACCGTGCCGTTGGAGCGCGAGCTCTGCGAGGCGGCGTTCGAGAACAGCAGCACCTTGGCCTTGTCGGAGCCCTGCGGGGCGTTCGGGTAGGCGCGGACGATCGAGGCGTTGTTGGCGGGGTCGGGCAGCTCGCGGTCGACGGTCACCTCGCCGTACGTGACGCCGCCGTCCGTGGAGTACGCGACCTTGCGGAAGCCGGAGCGGGCGGAGTCGCGCGAGTTGAGCATGACGCGGCCGTCGGACAGCTCGACGGTCTTGTTCTCGTCCATCCCCGTCCCCACGGGGGTGCCGACCTGCCAGGTGTCGCCGTGGTCGTCCGAGTAGACGGTCACCGCACGGAACTGGCCGGCGGCGTCGATGATCGTGTACTGCTGCAGCAGCCGCCCGGCGTGCTCGCCGTAGCGCAGCTGGATGCCCTGGCCCGACGCGGCGAAGCGGGAGCGCCAGCCGAGGTCGGCGGTGACGTCCGCGGTGATGGTGCGGTGGCTCCAGGTGTGCCCGTCGTCGGTGGAGGTCGAGACGTTCGCGTGCAGCACGCCGCGGTCGTCCGGGTCGGTGCCGGGGCGCGACCCGCCGAAGCCCTGGTCGTACGACTTCACGTGGAAGTTGAAGACGTCGCCGGTCTCGCGGTCGACGACGTAGCTCGGGTCGGAGAAGCCCTCGACCGGGGCCGACGTGCGGCCCGCGGCGACCACCTCCTGCTCGCCCCAGGTGGCGCCGCCGTCGGTGGAGCGCCGCTGGAGGATCGAGTTCGGACCCGGGGCGTCGATCGCCGTCGGGCGGCCGTCGTACGAGGCGAGGACGTCGCCGCCCGGGGTCACGGTCAGCGCGGGGATGCGGTAGTTGGGGAAGCCGCCCTCGCCGTTGGTGGCGAGCTGCTCCTCGCGGTAGCTGCCGGGGCCGCCCGTGGGGTCGGCGACGTCGTGGTCGGGGGCGAGGGTCGCGTGGTGTGCCGTGGCGGTGGTCGCGGGGACGACGGTGCCCCCGATCGCGAGGGCCAGCGTGGCGGCGACCGTGAGGGCGCCGGGTCTGCGGAGGTGTCCGAGCATGCCGTTCCTTCCGGTGGGGCCCGGGTGCGGGCCGCCGGACCGGTGCGAGCGGTCGCGTCGGCGGCACTGCCGGGCTAGAGAAGTGATGTCAGATGTCTGACGTCCTGAACGTAGCCGCAGGTCGCGACGGGGTCAAGGAGTCGCGCGGCCGCGGCGGCGGGGTGCGCCGCGGCCGGCCTCACGACGGAGGGGCGGCCGGACGACGGAGGGCCCGGCCGTGCGGCCGGGCCCTCCGGGTCACAGGCCCTGCCAGTCCGGCTTGGAGGCGAAGGTCTGGCGGTAGTAGTCGCCCAGCTGCAGCCGCGAGGCCGCCGCGTCGTCGACCAGCACCGTGGCGTGCGGGTGCATCTGCATCACCGTGCCCGGCCACATCGCCGAGATCGGACCCTCCACCAGCTGGTGCACCGCCTCGGCCTTGCCCCGGCCCGTGGCCAGCAGCACCAGGTGCCGCGCCGACATGATCGTGCCCAACCCCTGCGTCAGACAGTGCGTGGGCACCTGCTCCACGTCGTCGTCGAAGAACCGCGCGTTGTCCACCCGCGTCTGGCGCGTCAACGTCTTGATCCGCGTGCGCGACGCGAGCGAGGACCCCGGCTCGTTGAACGCGATGTGCCCGTCCGTACCGATCCCCAGGATCTGCAGGTCCACCCCGCCGGCGTCCGCGATCGCCTGCTCGTAGGCGGCGCACGCCGCGGGCAGGTCCTCGGCGAGGCCGTCCGGCCCGGACACCTGGTCCGCGGGCCACCCGACGCGCGAGGCGATCTCCGTCTCGATCACGTTGCGGTACCGCTGCGGGTGGTCCGCCGCCAGACCCACGTACTCGTCGAGCATGAAGCCCCGCGCGCGGGCGAACGACAGCCCCTCCTCGCGGTGGCGGCGCGCCAGCTCGTCGTACACCTTCAACGGGCTCGACCCGGTCGCCAGCCCCAGCACCGTGGCCGGGTCGCGGCGCAGCAGGGTCTCGATCGCGTCGGCCGCCAGCACGGCCAGCTCCTCGGCGGGGGCGACGACCACCTCCATCAGGCCACCTCCCCGACCGGGCGGGCGGCCACGGGCACGACGTCCCCCGTGGCGACGGAGCGGTAGGCGGCGTCGGTCACCGCGAGGGACTCCCGCGCCTCGGCGATCCCGTAGTCGGGTCGCCCTCCCGCGAGGATCGCGTCGACCACGTGCCGCAGGTAGGCCGCCGCGGCGACCTGGCCGGCGTCCGGGGCGATCGTGGTGCGCCCGTGGGCGCCGAAGTGCGCGACCGCGGGGGCGTCGTCGTCCGCGACCGCGTGGCCGTGGGAGCCGAGCAGCCGGACGGACGACGTGGTCGGGGTGCCGCCGGGCGCGAACGGGACGCGCCCCAGCGTGACCGTCACCGTGACCCCGCGCTCGAGCCCGACGGTCACGACCGCGGTGTCCTCGACGCCCGCCGCGCGGTGCGGCTCGAGGAACAACGACCCCGTGAAGGCGTGCACCTCCAGGGCGCGCAGCCCGGTCAGGTAGGCCGCCGCGTCGGTGCAGTACCCCAGGAAGTTGAGCAGCTCGCCGCCCCCGGAGAGCTCGCGGTCCACGACGAGCTCCGGCCGCTCGACCGAGGTCGCGAAGTGGGCCCCGGAGGCCAGGAGCTCGAGGTCCAGGTGGCGGGGGAGGCCGACGTGGCCCGCGTCGACCCACTCCCGCAGCCGCCGGAGGGCGGGCGCGTGGGTCCGGTTCATCACCGCGCACACGCGGCCGGCGCGGGCGGCGGCCGCCGCGACCCGGTCGGCGTCCGCGGACGTGGTCGCGACGGGCTTGTCGACGAGCACGTCGAGGCCCGCGTCGAGGAGGGCGACGGCGAGGCGCGCGTGCCGGGTCGGCTCGGCGCACACGACGACGAGGTCCGGCGGGTCGCCCAGCGGGCCGCCGCCGGCCAGCGCGGCGACGTCGTCGACCTCGGCGAAGGCGACCCCGGCGCGCTCGGCCGCGGACCGCGAGTCCTCGCGGACCCAGTCGGGCGCCGACGCCTCCTCCACCACGCCGACGAGCTCGACGCGGTCGTCGTCGGACAGGAGGCGCAGGTAGTCGGACGCGTGCCGCACGGCCGAGGCGAACGCGACGCGCAGCCGGCGGGCGCTCATGCGGCCACCGCCGGGAGGTAGCCGGGGACGTCCGCGACGCGCTCGCGCCGCCCGGACACGAGGGACCGCTGCGCGGCGAGCGCCGTCGCGAGCGCGGCCCGGACCTGAGGCGTCGTGACCACCGGCGCCGCGGTGCCGCGCACCACGTCGAGCCAGTGCGCCAGCTGGAGGCGCAGCGCGCCGTCGACGGACGCGGGGGCGGCGGCCAGGGCGTCGGTGTGGAGCCCGTCCTCCTCGGCGGTGGAGTGCGCGAGGGTGCCCTCGGTGCCGACGAGCACCACGCGTCGCAGCAGCTCGCCGCGACGGCGCAGCGCGTAGCAGAGCTCCAGCGTCGCCAGGGCGCCGGACGCGGTGCGCAGCTGGACGTGGAACGAGTCGGGCGAGTCCATGTCGGGGGAGAAGGTGCGGAAGCCGCGCGCGAAGACCTCGACGGGGTCGTCGCCGAGCAGCCACGTCGCCGCGTCCATGATGTGGGTGCCGTTGTGCACCGGGTGGCCGCCGGAGAGCTCGGGGTCGAGCTGCCAGCCGCGCCAGCCGCCCGGCCAGGAGTGGGCGGTGTACCAGGAGATGTGGGCCAGCCGCGGGGTGCCGATCCGGCCGGCGTGCGCGGCCGCGGCGAGCGCCGTCACGGCGGGCTGGAACCGGACCGTCTGGCCGACGACCAGGGTGGTGCCCCGCCCCTCGGTCGCGTCGACCATCGCGTCGAGCCCGGCGAGCGAGAGCGCCGCCGGCTTCTCGACCTGGACGTGCTTGCCCGCCTCGCCGGCCGCGATCGTGTCGCGCTCGTGCGTGGGGGTCGCGGTGACTACGTCGACGGCCGCCACCCCGGGGTCCGCGAGGGCCTCGTCGAGGCGGGTGGTCGCGCGCGCCCCGGGGACCAGGGCGGCGAGGGTGCGGGTCCGCGCGAGGTCGTGCCCGACGACCCACCGGACGTCGGCGCCGGGCAGGGCGGCCAGGGTCGTGAGGTGCTCGTGGGCGAAGGACCCGATGCCCACGACGGCCACGCCGACCCGGCGCCCTCCGTCGTGCGGCGGGGCGGCGGGCTGGGCGGTCTCGGTCACGCCGTCGTCACCTCGAGGGCCCGGTCGATGGGGTCGTAGTGCGACACGACAGCGGCACGGAAGCCCTCGACGTCGCCGGCCTCGGCGGCGTCGAGCATGAGGCCGTGCGCCTGGGCCGTCTGCTCGAGGTCGGCCGCGACCGAGATCCCGAGCTTCGGCACGACGGCGGTGTGGACGTCCCAGAACGCGGCCACGAGCTGACCCACGAGGGAGTTGTCGAGGCGGGCGAGCAGCCCGGTGTGGAAGGCGCGGTCCTGCTTGGGGAAGGTGCGGCCGTCGGCGGCGGCGGCGACCATCTCGTCCACCAGGGCGTGCAGGTCGGGGTTGGCGGTGCCGGCGAGGCTGGCGACGATGCGCTCCGCCATCGCCAGGTCGAGGGCGCGGCGGATCTCGACGACGTCGCGCAGGGCCCGCAGGTCGTCGCCAGGGCTCAGGACGCCGCGGAACACGAGCGCCTCCACGAGGGCGTCGAGCGACATGTTGCCGACGAAGGTGCCGTGCCCGTGGCGCACCTCGACGATGTCGAGCGTCGACAGGGTGCGGACGGCCTCGCGGACGCTCGAGCGCGAGACGCCGAGGCGCTCGCACAGCTCCGCCTCGGTGGGCAGCGGGTCCCCGGGGCGGAGGCCCTCGCCGAGGATGAAGTCCTTGATCCGGTCCGCCGTGGTCGTCCGCCGCGGCGGGCTCCCGTGCGTCGTCACCGGACTGATCGTGCTGAACCACCGATCCTGCTCCACCATCTTGACCCTCCTCGTTGCTCGTCCTAGTGTCAGGCTACACAACATCAGACATCTGATGTCGGCTGACGTGGTCGTCTGCCGACCTCACCGTCAGGAGAACCAATGAAGCTTCGCGATAGCTCTTCGTCCGGACGGCGGCGGCTCGCCGCCGTCGCCGCGGGCGTCGTCGTCGCCCTCGGGCTCGCCGCGTGCTCCGGTGGCGCGGGCGCCACCGGCAGCGGCTCCGGACAGGCCGGGGCGGCGCAGGGCGACGTCGACAAGGACGCCGTCCTCAAGGCAGGGATCTCGTACGACCTCGGGGGCGGCTTCGACCCCATGACCACGACGGGCGCGGTCACGGTCGCGGCCAACTGGCACGTCATGGAAGGTCTCACCGAGATCGATCCGGCCACGCGCGAAGTGTACGCAGCGCTCGGCGCCGATCTGCCGAAGCAGGTGGACGACACCCACTACGAGGTCACGCTCCGCGACGGCGCGGTGTTCCACAACGGCGACCCGGTGACCACCGACGACGTCGTCTACAGCTTCGAGCGGGTGCTCGACCCCAAGAACGAGTCCCTGTACGCGGACTTCATCGACTTCGTCGACTCGGTGAAGGCGGTCGACGACTCGACCGTCTCGATCACCACCAAGTACCCCTTCACCCTGGTGGCCGAGCGGCTCGCGACCGTGAAGATCGTGCCGAGGTCCGTCGTCGAGTCCGACTACGACGCCTTCAACGCCCTGCCCGCCGGCACCGGCCCCTACCAGCTCACCGCGGCGACCCCCGGCGACAAGATCACGTTCGACCGGTTCGACGACTACACCGGACCGCGCCCCGCCCAGGCCGCCGGGATGCAGTGGGACCTGCTCTCCGACCCCGCCGCGCGCGTCACCGCCCAGAGCTCCGGCACCGTCCAGGCGATCGAGGACGTGCCGTACATCGACATCCCGACGCTCGAGGGCGCCTCGTCCGTCGAGTCGGTCCAGTCCTTCGGCCTGCTCTTCATGATGTTCAACACGGACGAGAAGCCCTTCGACGACCCCCGGGTGCGGCAGGCGTTCTTCTACGCCCTGGACATGGACAAGATCATCGCGACCGGCATGCTCGGCAACGCGGAGGCGGCGACGAGCTTCCTGCCCGCGAACCACCCGAACTACCACGAGGCGTCGACGGTCTACAGCCACGACCCGGAGAAGGCGAAGCAGCTCCTCGCGGACGCCGGCGTCGAGAACCTCTCGATCGACCTGACCACCACCGACACCGCGTGGGTGGGCGACGTGGCGCCGCTCATCAAGGAGGACCTCGAGGCGATCGGCGTGAAGACCCGCCTCGACGTCGGCCAGTCGGCCGGGCAGTACGCCAAGGTCGACGACGGCGGCTTCGACGTCATGGTCGCCCCCGGCGACCCGTCGGTCTTCGGCAACGACCCCGACCTGCTCATGCGGTGGTGGTACGGGGACAACGTCTGGTCGAAGTCGCGCTACCGCTGGAACGACGACCCCGAGTTCGCCGAGCTGCAGAAGCTGCTCGACCAGGCCGTGCAGGCCAGCGGGGACGAGCAGCAGGAGCTGTGGAACCAGGCGTTCGACCTGATCTCCGACCAGGTGCCGCTGTACCCGCTGTTCCACCGCAAGCTGCCGACCGCCTGGAACGGGGAGCAGCTGGCCGGTTTCAAGCCGCTGCCCGTGACCGGCCTGTCGTTCCTCGACGTCGGGTCGACCGCGAGCTGACCCCCTCGGTCCTGCCGGGCCCGGCACCGACGCCGGGCCCGGCAGGACGGCCGTGGCCGCGCCCCCGCGGCCCCTCCCACGCGACCCGAACGGAACCGCCGATGACTCCGACCAGCACCGCGACGCGGGCGCCCCGCGCCCCCGGAGCCGCGCCATGAGCAACGTGCTGCGGCTGATCGCCCGCCGCCTCCTCCAGCTTCCGGTGATGATCCTCGGCATCACCTTCCTCGTCTTCTTCGTCATGTCGTTCTCGCCGGTCGACCCGGCGTTCCTCGCCCTGGGCGAGGGGTCCTCGCCGGAGGCCCGGGCGGCCTACAACGAGGCCAACGGCTACGACGCACCGCTGCTCGCCCAGTACGTCCGCTACCTCGGCGGGCTGCTGCACGGCGACCTCGGGACCTACACCGCGCGGCACCTGTCCGTGTCCGACGCGATCTCCCAGGCGCTGCCCATCACCCTGGCGCTGACGTTCATGGGCCTCGCCATCGCGATCGTCTTCGCCTTCGGCCTCGGCATCCTGGGCGCGCTGTACCGCGACCGGTGGCCCGACCAGGCCGTGCGGGTCCTCTCGGTGGTCTCGCTCGGGACGCCGTCCTTCTGGCTCGCCGTGCTGTTCATCCAGCTCTTCACGCTGCAGCTGGGCTGGCTGCCCGGCAGCGGCCCGCTGCCGGCCTTCGCCGACGACCCCGCCGGGTACCTCGCGCGCATGGCGCTGCCCGCCGTCGCCCTCGCCGTCCCCGTGATCGGCCAGATGACCCGCGTCGTGCGCACCTCCATGGTCGAGGAGCTCGACAAGGACTACGTCCGCACGGCGATCGGGGCGGGGCTGCCCCGCACCGTCGTGGTCGGCCGCAACGTGCTGCGCAACGCGCTCATCACCCCGATCACCGTGCTCGGGCTGCGGGTCGGCTACCTCATCGGCGGCGCCGTGGTCATCGAGGTCATCTTCGCGCTGCCCGGCATGGGCACGCTGATCCTCGAGGGGATCACCTCCAACCAGGCCAACCTGGTGCAGGGCGTGACGCTCACCGTCGCCCTGGCCTTCGTGGTCATCAACATCGTGGTCGACCTGCTGTACGTGCTCGTCAACCCGCGGATCAGGACGGTGTGACGTGCGACGCAACCTCACGGACCGGCTCTCCGGCCCCGCGCTGCGGCTGCGCGCCCTGCCGCTCCCCTCGAAGATCGCCCTGGTCGTCGTCGCCGTGGTGGCGCTCGCCGCGGTCTTCGCCCCGCTCGTGACGGTCCACGACCCGCTGGCCTCCGGCACCCCCGTGCAGCCGCCGAGCGGCGAGCACTGGTTCGGCACCGACCGCCAGGGGCGCGACATCTTCTCCCGCCTCGTCTACGGCGGGCGGTACTCGCTGGTGATCGGCATCGGGGCCACCGGGGTCGCGCTGGTCGCGGCCTGCATCCTCGGCGCGATCACGGCCACCGCCACCAAGGCCGTCTCCGAGACCCTGATGCGGGTCCTCGACGTCGTCATGTCCTTCCCGGGCATCGCGCTCGCCGCGGTGTTCGTCACCGTCTTCGGCCGGTCCCTGCCCGTGCTGGTGCTCACCATCGCGTTCCTCTACACGCCCCAGCTCACCCGGGTGGTCCGGGCCAACATCCTCGACCAGTACGGCGAGGACTACGTCTCCGCCAGCCGGGTGATGGGCGCGCGCACCTCCTGGATCCTCGCCCGGCACGTGCTGCGCAACTGCATGGCGCCCGTGCTGGTCTTCACCACGGTGCTCGTCGCGGACGCCATCGTGCTCGAGGCGTCGCTGTCGTTCATCCAGGCCGGCGTGGCGCCGCCGCAGCCGTCCTGGGGCAACGTGATCTCCGACGGCCGCGCGCTCGTCATGGGCGGCTACTGGTGGGCGACGTTCTTCCCCGGGCTCCTCATCATGGTGACGACCCTGGCGCTCAACGTCCTCGCCGAGGGCATGACCGACGCGATGGTCGCGGCGCCGCGTGCCGCCGCCCGCCCGGCCGCCGTCCAGGACGAGGAGGCCGCCGAGGCCCAGCCGTCCGCCGCGGTCGCCGCCGACGCCGCGGACGGGCCGACGACGCTCGACGACGTCGACACGCCCCTGGCGGAGCACGAGGCCGCCGTCCCGCTCGACGAGCGGCTGGCCGCGCTGCGGGCGGCCGAGCTCGTCCGCACCGACCGGCGGACCTTCACGGGTGGCGACGAGCCCCTGCTCGAGGTGCGCCACCTGTCCATCCGGTTCCCGGAGCGGCACGGCGACGTCGCCGTCGTCGACGACGTGTCGTTCGCCGTGCGGCCCGGCGAGGTCATGGGCCTCGTCGGCGAGTCCGGCTGCGGCAAGTCGATCACCTCGCTGGCGATCATGGGCCTGCTCGACCCCTCGGCGCAGATCAGCGGCGAGATCCTCTACCAGGGCCGCGACCTGCTGGCGATGAAGGACCGCGAGCGCGCCGCGCTGCGGGGCACCGACGTCGCGATGATCTACCAGGACGCGCTGAGCTCGCTCAACCCGTCCATGCTGATCCGCGCGCAGATGAAGCAGCTCACCCGCCGGGGCGGGACGCGCACGGCCGAGGAGCTGCTCGAGCTCGTGGGCCTCGAGCCCGAGCGCACGCTCCGCAGCTACCCGCACGAGCTCTCCGGCGGGCAGCGCCAGCGCGTGCTCATCGCCATGGCGCTCACCCGCGACCCGCGGCTGGTGATCGCCGACGAGCCGACCACGGCGCTCGACGTCACCGTGCAGGCCCAGGTGGTCGAGCTCCTGGACGAGCTGCGGCAGAAGCTCGGCTTCGCGATGGTCTTCGTCAGCCACGACCTCGCCCTCGTCGCCCAGATCGTGCACCGCATCACCGTGATGTACGCCGGCCAGGTGGTCGAGCAGGCCGCGACGCGCGACCTGCTCCTCGACCCGCGGCACGAGTACACGCGCGGGCTGCTCGGGTCCGTCCTGTCCATCGAGTCGCGCGCCACCCGGCTGCACCAGATCCCCGGGACCGTGCCGTCGCCGCGGGACTTCCCCGCCGGCGACCGGTTCGCCCCCCGGTCCTCGTGCCCCGCCGACGGCCTCGACACGCGCCCCGTGCTGCGGGGGGTGCCGGACCAGGACGAGCACCTGGTCGCCGTGCCGCCGGCGGCGCCCGAGCTCGCCGTGGCCGGCGCCGGCCACCGACCGACGAACGGAGACGCGCGATGACCGCCTCGACCGCCACGACCGCCACGGACGGCACCGCCGCCGCCGACGCCCCCGTCATCGAGCTGCGCCGGGTGCACGTCGTCTTCCGTTCGCGGGCCGGGTCGCTCTTCCGGGCCCAGGAGGTGCACGCCGTCGACGACGTCTCGATCCGGGTGCGCCGCGGCCAGACCATCGGCATCGTCGGCGAGTCGGGGTCCGGCAAGTCGACGATGGCGAAGGTGCTCGTGGGCCTGCAGGCCCCGACGGAGGGCGAGATCAGGTTCCGCGGCGACGTCGTCACGCGCTACACGCACGCGGTGCGCCGCCAGGTGGGACGCGTGGTGTCCGTGGTCTTCCAGGACCCGGCGACCGCGCTGAACGCCCGGATGACCGTGCGGGACACGTTGCGCGACCCGCTCGACGTGCACCGCGTCGGCACGCCCGCCACCCGCGACGCGCGGGTGCGCGAGCTCGTGCACCTGGTGGGCCTCCCGCCGTCCGCGCTGGACGCGCTGCCCGGCCAGATGTCCGGCGGGCAGCGGCAGCGCGTGGCGATCGCCCGCGCCCTGGCCCTGGAGCCCGACGTGATCGTGGCTGACGAGCCGACCTCCGCCCTCGACGTGTCCGTCCGCGCCCAGGTGCTCAACCTGCTCGACGACCTCAAGGCGGAGCTCGGCCTCGGGATGGTCTTCATCTCCCACGACATCCAGACCGTGCGGCACGTGTCCGACGAGATCGTCGTCATGCGGCACGGCCGGGTCGTCGAGTCGGGGCCCGCCGCGCGGGTCCTGGACGACCCCCAGGAGGAGTACACGCGCACGCTCCTCGGCGCCGCGCCCGCCCTCCTGTGACCCCCGGGTCCCCGACCCCCGCGAACCAGCCCCACCACCAGCAACCCCAGTACGGAGCAATCGTGACCCAGCACCGCTTCCACGGCATCGTGCCGCCCGTCCTCACGCCCCTCACGGCGGAGGGCGAGGTCGACGTCGCCTCCCTCGAGCGGCTCACCCGCCACCTCGTCGACTCCGGCGTGCACGGTGTGTTCGTCCTCGGCTCGACCGGAGAGGTCGCCTACCTGACCGACGCGCAGCGCGACCTCGTGGTGCGCACCGTGGTCGGCGCCGTCGACGGGCGCGTCCCGGTGCTCGCCGGGGCGATCGACCTCACCACCGAGCGCGTCGTGGCCCAGGCGCGGCGTCTCGTCGAGGCCGGGGCCGACGCCGTCGTGGCGACCGCCCCCGTGTACGCGCTCAACGACGAGGCCGAGATCGAGGCGTCCCTGCGCAGGATCGCGGCCTCGGTCGACGTCCCCCTGCTCGCCTACGACATCCCGGTGCGGGTCCACGTCAAGCTGTCGGCCGAGCTGCTCGTCCGGCTCGGCGCGGAGGGGGTGCTCGCGGGGGTGAAGGACTCCTCGGGCAACGACGTCGCGTTCCGGCGCCTGGTCGCCGCCAACCGGGCCGCCGGCTCCCCGCTCGCCCTGTTCACCGGGCACGAGGTGGTCGTCGACGGCATGCTGCTGCTCGGCGCCGACGGGGTGGTGCCCGGGCTCGGGAACGTCGACGCGGCCGGCTACGTGCGGCTGTGGGACCTGGCGCGGGAGGGCCGGTGGGACGAGGCCCGCGAGGAGCAGGACCGGCTCGCCGCGCTGTTCGAGATCGTGTTCCAGGCGCAGGGCCGCTCCGCGGACGTCTCCGGCGTCGGGGCCTTCAAGATCGCCGCGCGCCAGCAGGGCCTGATCGACACCGACGTCATGTCCTTCCCGCTGGAGTCCCTCGGCGAGGACGTCGCGCGCCGCGTCGGGTCGATCACCCGCGCCGCCGGCCTCCTCGCCGGCTGAGACGCCGCCGATGATCCCGCAGGAGCCGGCCGGCGTCGTCGTCGGCGTCGACCTCGGCGGCACCAAGACCGCCGCGGCGCTCGTCGGGCCCGGGGGAGACGCCGGACCGGTGCGGGCGGTGCCCACCCCCGCCCTGGACGGGCCGGACGCCGTGCTCGACGCCGTCGCGGCGCTCGTGACCGACGTCGTCCGCGCGGCCGGCGCCCCGCTGCGCGCGGTGGGCGTGGGCGCGGCCGGCGTGATCGACGCCGGCCGCGGCACGGTCGTCTCCGCCACCCGGACGTTCGCCGGCTGGCCCGGCACGGACGTCGCGGGCGGGCTGCGGCGCCGACTCGCCCCGCTCGCCGGGGCCGGCAGGCCCGTCGTCACGGTGGAGAACGACGTCGACGCGCACGCGGCGGGCGAGGTCTGGCGCGGCGCGGCCGCCGGCGCCGGCAGCGCCCTGCTGGTGGCCGTGGGCACCGGCGTGGGCGGCTCCGTCGTCCTGGACGGGCGGCCGCTGCGCGGGGCGCACCACGTGGCCGGCGAGATGGGGCACATGCCCGTCCCCGGCGCCGAGGGCCTGCGCTGCGCCTGCGGCCGCACCGGCCACCTCGAGGCGATCGGCGCCGGGCCCGCGATCCACCGGCGCTACCGCCGGCTCGGCGGCGACCCCGCCAGCCCCGACGCCCGCGACGTCGTCGCGCGCGCGGTCGCCGGCGACGACCTCGCCGTGCGGGTCGTGCGTGCCGCGGGCGAGGCGGTCGGCCGCGCCGTCGCCGGCGTCATGACCGTCCTCGACCCCGAGGTCGTCGTCGTCGGCGGCGGGGTCGCCGCGGCCGGCGACCTGTGGTGGTCGGCCCTCGTCGGCGCGCTGCGGGCGGAGGTGGTCGACGTGCTCGGCGACGTGCCGGTCCTCCCCGCCGCCCTGGGTGCCGACGCCGCCGTCGTCGGGGCGGCGCGCGGCGCCTGGCGCGCCTCCGCCGCGGTGCCGCCCCTCGTCCCGTCCGTGCCGACCACCCCCGGAGCCGCCCCGTGACCCGCACCCCGACCCGCTCCCGCGACGCCGTCCTCGACGCCATGCGGGGCCGCCTCACCGTCTCGTGCCAGGCCTACCCCGGCGAGCCCCTGCGCGACCCGCGCACCACCGCCCAGATGGCGCGGGCCGTCGTCGCCGGCGGCGCGGCGGCGGTGCGTGCGCAGGGGGTCGAGGACGTGGCGGGCGTCGTCGCCGCGGTCGACGTCCCCGTCGTCGGGCTGTGGAAGGACGGGGCCTCGGGAGTCTTCATCACCCCCACGCTCGACCACGCGCTCGCCGTCGCCCGCGCCGGGGCGCACGTGGTCGCCCTGGACGGGACGCGGCGGCCGCGCCCCGACGGGCGCACGCTGGCGCAGACCGTCGCGGGGCTCCGCGCCGAGGCGGACGTGCTGGTCATGGCCGACTGCGGCTCCCTCGACGACGCCGTCGCGGCGCAGGAGGCGGGCGCGGACCTGCTCGGCACCACCCTCTCCGGCTACACCGGCGAGCGGCCGCGGACCGACGGGCCCGACCTCGACCTGCTGGACCAGCTGCTGGCGGCGTGCCGGCTCCCGGTGGTCGTCGAGGGGCGCGTCCACACGCCCGGGCAGGCGGCGGCGGCGCTGCGCCGCGGGGCGTTCAGCGTCTGCGTGGGCACCGCGATCACGCACCCGACGACCATCACCGGCTGGTTCGTCGACGCGATGTCCTGACCGGGTCGCCGTGCGCCCGCGAGCTCAGCGCAGGCGCGCGAGGACGGCGTCGGCGAGGCGCGCGACGTCGTCGACCCGTGCGACGGCGCCGGCCCGCTCCAGCTCGCCGGGCGCGGCGTACCCCCAGGTGACGCCGAGGCAGCCGATGCCGTGCTCGGCGGCGCCGTGCACGTCGTGCTCGCGGTCGCCGACCATGAGCACGGGGCCGTCGGCCGGGTCCACGGGGGAGGTGCGGCCGAGCGCGGCGAGTGCCTTGGCGATGACGTCCGCCTTGGTCGACGTGCCCTCGTCCAGCGGCGCGCCGAACACGCCGTCCACCAGCTCCGTGAGCCCGAAGCGGTCGCAGATGGGCTTGGCGTAGACCTCCGGCTTGGAGGTCGCGACGGCCAGCGTGCAGCCGGCCGCCCGCAGCGCGCGCAGCTCCCCGGGGATCCCGTCGAACACCCGGTTGTCGTACATGCCGCCCCCCGCGAAGACGTCGCGGTACGCGCGCACGGCCTCGTCGACCCGGTCGGCGGGGACGCCGTGCGCGAGGAACGACGCGGTGATCGGCGGGCCGACGAACGAGCGCAGCGTGGCGTCGTCCGGCACCGGCAGCCCGAGGGCGCCGTACGCGTGCCGGATGCCCGCGACGATGCCGGGCGCGGAGTCGGTGAGCGTGCCGTCGAGGTCGAGCAGGACGAGCGGGGCGGGGGAGCGGGTCACCTCGGCAGGGTACGTGGCCGCGTCCCCGGCCCGCCCGGGCCGGCCGGGCGTCGACCGGCCGTCGACGGGGCGTCAGACGGCGCGCGCGTGGGCCACGAGCCGGTCGAACGCGGCGTCCAGGGCGTCGTCGACGCGCCGGGCGTCCGGGTGGGCGTCCAGCCACGCGACCTGCTCGACGGCGGCCTGGTCGTAGGTGATCGTCGTGCCGAACTCGGGGACCAGGGCCCGCACCTTGGCGCAGTCGAACAGCATCGTGTGCGCCTTGTCGCCGAGCAGGCCGGGCCCGGCGTCGGGGAGCACGCGGGCGATCGTCTCGGACGCGACGTGCACCAGCTCGGGCTCGGGGACCCCGGCCGCGGCGGCGAGCCACCGGTAGACCTGGTCCCACGTCGGGGCGTGCGAGCCCATGATCTGGAACGTGTCGCCGACCGCGCCCGGGTGGCCGAGCAGGCCCACGAAGCCGACGGCGAAGTCCTCGGTGTGCGTGAGCGTCCACAGCGACGTGCCGTCGCCGTGCACCACCACGGGCCTGCCGGCGCGCATCCGCGCGACGTCGGTCCAGCCGCCCAGGGTCGGCAGGAGCGTGCGGTCGTAGGTGTGCGACGGGCGCACGACCGTCGCCGGGAAGCCGTGGTCCCGCCACGCGCGCACGAGCACGTCCTCGCACGCGATCTTGTCGCGCGAGTACTGCCAGAACGGGTTGCGCAGGGGGGTGGACTCCGTGACCGGCAGCCGCTCGGGCGGCGTCTGGTACGCCGAGGCCGAGGAGATGAAGACGTACTGCCCGGTGCGCCCGGCGAAGCGCTCCACGTCGTGCGCCACGTGCCCGGCGCCGAACGCCAGGAACTGCGCGACGACGTCGAAGTCGCGGCCCGCGAGCGCGGCGTCGACGGCGGCGTCGTCGCGCACGTCCGCCACGAGGGTCTCGACCTCCGGCGGCAGCGGGCGCGCGGTCGACGTGCCGCGGTTGAGGACCGTGACCCGGTGCCCCAGCCGGACGGCGCGGTCGACGCTCGCGGCGCTGATCACGCCGGAGCCGCCGATGAACAGGATGTCGCGAGGGGTGCGCAGGCTCATGACGCCATCGTGCCCGCGCCGGCCGGCCGGCCCGGGCACCGGTCGCGGGCGCGGCGCAGGAACGGTCAGCCCGGCAGGCTGAGAGCGGCCGCCGGCGCCAGCGAGGCGGCGCCGAGCGCGACGGCGTCGCGGCCCAGCGACGACGGCCGCGCGCGCACGGCGGCGCCGGAGACCGGGGGCTCGCGGAGCACGCTCTCGGCCACCCCGGGACCCAGCAGGTCCCACGCCGCCGCGACACCCCCGCCCACCACGACGTCGGTGACGTCGAGCAGGCTGGCGACGAGCACCGCCGCGCGGCCGACGGCGTCCGCCGCCGCGGCGAACGCGTCCCGGGCGTGCGGGTCGCCGGCCCGGGCGAGGTCGGCGACCTCGCGCGCCCCGGCCACCGCGGTGCCCGCGGCCCGCTGGTAGGCGCGCGCGACGGCGCGCCCGGAGGCGAGGGTCTCGAGGTGGCCCCGGCCGCCGCAGGTGCACGGCAGGTCGCCGAACCCCCTCACGTGGCCGATCTCGCCGGCCGCCCCGCGCGGGCCGCGGTACAGCTCGCCGCCGAGCACGAACGCCCCGCCGACGCCGGTGCCGAGCGTGACCGCGAGGACGTCGTCGAGCCCCCGGGCGGCGCCGAGCCGGGACTCGCCGAGGGCGAAGGCGTTGACGTCGTTCTCGACGCGGACCGGCACCCCGAGCGCGGCCCCGAGCTCCGCCCCGAGCGGGAAGCCCGCCCAGTCCCGGAACGAGTCCGACGCGGCCACGACCGTCCCGGAGGCGGCGTCGACCACCCCCGCCGCGCCGACGCCCGCGCCGACCAGCCGCGCGCCGGGCGTCGCGCCCAGGGCGGACCGCACGAGGCCGGTCGCCGTGGCGGCCATGGCCGCCCCGCCGTCCCGTGCCGGGGTGGGGGCGTGCTCGCGGGCGACGACCCGCTCGCCGTCCAGCAGGACGACGGACGTGCCCGTGCCACCGATGTCCAGGCCGGCGACCACGTCCCGCGCGCCGTCGGGCGCGCCGTGCTCCCTGCCCACTCAGCGACCCCCGAGGCCGGCGGTGGCGATGCCCTTGACCAGGTGCTTCTGGAGGGCGATGACGATGATCGTCGTCGGGACCATCGAGATGATCGACGCCGCCATCTGCAGGTCCCACCGGGTGCCGTTCTGGCCGGAGAACGTCGCCAGCCCGATGGGCAGCGTGCCGTGCGACTGGTAGTCGACCACGGTGATCAGCGGCCACAGGTAGCTGTTCCAGAACGCCATGAACGTGAAGACGGCGAGCACGGCGACGGCCGACGTGGCCAGCGGCAGGATGATCCGCCAGAACGTGCGGAACGGGCCCGCGCCGTCGACCCGGGCGGCCTCGTCCAGCTCGAACGGGATGCCCCGGAAGAACTGCCGCATGAGGAACGTGCCGAACGCCGTGAAGGCGAACGGGAAGATCAGCGACTGGTACGAGTCCACCCAGCCGAACCACTGCATGACGATGAACATCGGCACCACCAGGACCTCCTGGGGCACCATCAGCGTCACGAGGAAGAGGACGAAGACGAGGTCGCGGCCCTTCCAGCGCAGCCGGCCGAACGCGTAGCCGGCGGTGGTCGAGACGGCGAGCACCACGAGCGTGCCGGCCACGGCCACCAGGAACGAGTTGCCGATGTACGTGGCGAACGGGCCGTACGTGAAGACGTCGACGAAGTTGCTCCACCGCACCTCGGAGCCCACGAGCCGCGGGGGCATCGAGAAGATCTCGGTGTTCGGCTTGAGCGCCGAGAAGAAGGCGTACACCAGCGGGAGCGCGAACAGCGCGGCGGCCAGGACGACGCCGACGTGCGCGAGCACGAGGCGGACCCGGCCGGTGCCGGAGGTGCTGCCGCGCCGCGGGCGGGGCCCGGCGGCGGGGACGGGGTCGGCGGCCGCCGCCGGCGGCGGCGCCATGAGGACCTCGGTGCGGTCAGTGCTCATAGTGCACCCACCTCTTCTGCGCCCGGAACTGGAACGCGGTCAGCCCGATGATGAGCACGAACAGGACCCAGGCCGCGGCCGCGGCGAGGCCGAGGTCCTGGAACTTGAAGCCCTGGTTGTAGATGAACTGCACCAGGGGGAGGGTCGAGTTGCCCGGCCCGCCGCCGGTGAGCAGCTGGGGCTGGGCGAAGACCTGGAGCGCCGTGATGACGGTCATCACCGTGGCGAAGAAGATCGCCGGCGACAGCATCGGCAGCACCACGCTGCGCAGCATGCGCCACCCCTGGGCGCCGTCGATCCGCGCCGCCTCGACGACGGGGGCCGGCAGCTGCTCCAGCGCGGCCGAGAAGATGAGCATGTTGTAGCCCATGCCCTGCCAGACCGACATGACGACGACCATGACCATCGCCCAGTGCTGGTCGGCGAGGAAGTTCGGCAGCTCGACACCGAGCACGGACACGGAGATGCCGTTGAACAGGCCCTGCGGCTGCAGGAGCATCTTCCACACGAGCGCGTTCGCCACGATCGGCGTGACGACGGGGATGAAGAACAGCACCCGGAACGCGCCCCGGCCGCGGATGCGCGGGCCGAGGGCGAGCGCGAGCGACAGCGCCACCACGAGGTTGAGCGGCACGTACAGCAGCGCGAAGACGGCGGAGTTGCGCAGCGCCGGCCAGAAGTCGGGGTTCTGGGTGAACAGGGCGACGTAGTTGCCGAGCCCGGCGAAGCTGCGCTCGCCGAACGCGGGCCAGTGGAACAGGCTCATCACGATCGAGAGCCCGACGGGGACGATGGTGAACAGGGCGAGGCCCACCAGGGCCGGGCTCATGAAGCCCAGCGCCTGGCGGGACTCGACCCGGCTCAGCCGGGAGCGGCTGGCGCGCCGCGTCCCGGCCGTGCTGGTCGTGGTCATCGGTGGGAGACCCCTCTCGCGCGGCTCACTGGCCGAACTGCTGCTGCGTCTGCCCGAGGACGTCCGTCATCGAGGCCTGGCCGTTGTAGACGCTGACGAGGTTGGGCTGCAGCGCGGTGTTGACCTGGTCCCAGTTCTTGGTGGAACGCTGGCCCTCGACGTCGGCGAACGCGGCGTCGAACGCGGCCTTGACGTCGTCGCGGACCGACGCGTCGAGGGACTCGAAGTACAGCGGCTGCGACTCGGTGCGCGCGGGGTAGCTGCGGCCGGAGGTCGCCATCGCGTCCTGCGCGTCCTTGCCGACGAGGGAGCCGAGCACCTTCAGGGCGGCCTCCTTGTCGTCGCAGCCCTTCGCGATGCCGTAGCCCGAGCCGAGGACGAGGCTCGTGGAGCCGTTCTCGCCGGTGGGCAGGTCGACCATGCCGGCCTCGAACCCGGCGTCGTTGGTCAGGTAGGTCGCGGCGTTCCAGGTGCCGTCCACGGCCATCGCGGCGTTGCCGCCCGAGTACTGGTTCTCGCCCCAGCCGGTGTCGGACGCGGAGGCCGCGGGCAGCGCGACCTTCTGGTCGGTGACGAGGCCGGCGTACCACTCCGAGGCGTCGACGAACGCCGGGTCCGTGAGCGCGAGCGCGCCGTCCTCGCCCACCGGCTGCTTGCCGGACTGCGCGATCGGCAGCGCCATCCACTGGAACTCGCCCAGCCCGACGGCGAAGCCCGCGTCGGAGTCCGTCGTGGCGCCCTTCGCGGTCGCCTCGAAGTCGTCGAAGGACCACCCGATCGCCGGCTCCGGGGCACCCGCCGCGTCGATGAGGTCCTTGTTGTAGTAGACGAGCATCGTCGCGACGTCGTAGGGCACCCCGAGGAGCTTCCCGTCGTAGGTCATGATGTCGAGCGCGCCCGGGGCGAAGTCGTCCTTGCTGAGGCCGGCGGTCTCGAGGTCGGCGTCCGTGAGCGGCTCGAACGCGTCGGCGTACGTGGACAGGCGCTGGCCGTTCATCGACGTGATGCAGGCCAGGTTGCCCGACGACAGGTTGGTCGTGAGCTTCGTGAAGTAGTCGTTCCACGGGGCCGTCTGGAGCCGGACCTCGACGTCCGGGTTCTCCTTCTTGACGATCTCGAGCGTCTCGTTGAGCGCGTCCGTGTCGGACTGGCTGCCGGACCACATGTCCCAGACGATCGTGCCGCCGTCGGAGCCGGAGCCGCCGGATCCGGAGCCGGAGCCGCACGCCGCGAGGCCGAGGGTCGCGAGGACCGCGGTGCCGGCGAGGAGGGGGGTGCGCATGCGCATGGGAGTTCCTCTCTGGTGGGTGCTGTGCGGGGCGCGGCGTCGGTGCCGTGCGCCCTGGAGCGAGGTGGGGGGCTGGGGAGACGGAGCCGCGGGGTGCCGACCGTCGTCGGCGGGCGTCCGCGGTGTCGTCATGGCGTCGTCTTCTCCTCGTCGAGATCCGTCCGGCGCCGTCCGTGGCCCGGGGGTCGACCGAGGGGTGCTGTCTTCGTTCGGTCGAACGTGCGCCCATCACACCATACGAATCAAAGTTTGCGAACTTAGTTCGGCAATCTCGTCCAATATTCGGGCCGATCGCGCGATCGGCTGGTCCTGACGCCGCTCGTGAGCCACGATGGGGCGTGTCAACTTTGTTCGATCGCGAAGGAACCTCGATGGTCGTCGACCCCGCTCCCGCCCAGGCA
Organism: Isoptericola sp. NPDC057653; assembly: GCF_042799955.1. NCBI lineage: Bacteria > Bacillati > Actinomycetota > Actinomycetes > Micrococcales > Promicromonosporaceae > Isoptericola > Isoptericola sp. NPDC057653. The sequence continues at coordinate 1,263,567 of NZ_JBHVHP010000001.1, forward strand.
GCCGCCGACGCGCCCGTGACGTCGCAGATCGTCGCGCTGGTCTCCGCCGGCGTCGCGACGTCGCGCGCCGACCTCGCCCGCGAGCTGGGCGTGGCCCCCTCCACGGTCTCCGCCCGCGTCACCGAGCTCATCGACGCCGGCGTCCTCGACGAGGGTGGCGCGGGCGAGTCGCGGGGCGGTCGCCGCCCGCGGCTGCTGCGGCTGCGCCCCGAGGGCGGCCACGTGCTCGCCGCCGACCTCGGGGGCACGCACGCCCGCATCGGGGTCATGAGCCTCACCGGCCGCCTCGAGGCCGTCCGCGAGGTGCCCGTCGAGATCGCGGCCGGGCCGGAGGCCGCGCTCGCCGCCGTCCTCGCCGAGGGGACGGACCTGGCCGCGCCGTTCGCGCCCGCGTCGGTGCTCCGGGGGCTCGCGGTGGGCCTGCCAGGCCCGGTCGACGTCGAGACCGGCCGCGTGGAGTCGCCTGCGCGCATGCCCGGCTGGAACGGCTTCCCCGTGCGGGAGTGGCTGGCCGAGCGCGCCGGGGTGCCGGTGCTGGTGGACAACGACGTCAACCTCATGGCGCTGGGCGAGCACTTCTCCTACGGGCGCCGGGTGCAGCACTCCGTGACCGTGAAGGCCGGCTCCGGGATCGGCAGCGGCCTCATCGCCTCGGGCCGCCTGCACCGCGGGGCGACGGGGGCGGCCGGCGACATCACGCACTCCCGCGTGAGCGCCGCCGGGGAGATCCCCTGCTCGTGCGGCAAGCTCGGCTGCCTCGAGACGATCGCCTCCGGCGCCGCGATCGTGCGGCAGCTGCGCGCCCGGGGCGTGGACGTCGCCACGACGGCCGACGTCGTGCGTCGCGCGCGCGACGCCGAGCCCGACGCGACGACCCTCGTCCGGGAGGCGGGGCGCCACCTCGGCGAGGTGCTGTGCACCGTCGTGAACTTCGTGAACCCCGACGCGGTGTTCCTGGGGGGCGCCCTGTCCACGCTGGAGCCGTTCGTGGCGAGCGTGCGGTCCCAGCTCTACGAGGGCTGCCACCCGCTCGTGACGAAGAACCTCGTCATCACGCGCGCCACGACCGGCCCCGAGGCGGGCGTGATCGGCGCCGGGCGGCTCGTCGTGCAGCACGTCCTCGCCGATCCCGGCACCTACCTGCTCCACGACTGACCGCGGGCCCCCGCAGGGGCCCGCGGCGGGTCACCGGCGCACGCGCAGCACCGCGACGTGCGCGTCGCGGAGCCCGTCCGGCACGACGACGTCCCGCGTGGGGTCGCCCGCGGCGCCCGCGGCGCCCGCGGTGCCCGCGCGGTCGGCGGGCGCGCCGGAGAGCCAGGCGACGTCGGCCGCCCCCGCGAGCTCGGGCGCCAGCGCGACCAGGCCCCTGCCGGGCTCCAGGACGTGCACGAACACCTCGTCGCCGCGGCTCGTGTACGCGACCGGGCTGCGCAGCGGGTCGGGGCGCCCGGTCACCGGGTCGGACGGGACGTCGCCGCTGCGCACCCACGGCCGCGTGCCGTAGATCGCGTCGCCGTACGCCCCGAGCCAGCGCCCGAGAGCGCCGAGGCGGTCGCGCTGCAGGTCCGGGATCGACCCGTCCGAGCGGGGGCCCACGTTGAGCAGCAGGTTGCCGTTCTTGCTCACGACGTCGACGAGCAGGTGGATCAGCTCGCGCTCGCCGATGGTGTGCTCCGGCCCCTCGGCCTCGTTGTAGCCGAACGACCACCCGAGGCCCCGGGTCGCCTCCCACGGGTGCGGCAGGGTCTCCGGCACGTGGGAGTACTCGCGGGTCCAGAACCCGTGGAACGGCACGCCCCACCGGTCGTTGACGACGCCGCCGGGCACGGCCTCGAGGTACTCGCGCAGCACCGCGGCCAGCCCGTGCGGCGCGGTCGTCTTGCCGGCGTCGGGCCAGTCGATGTCGTTCCACAGCACGTCGGGGGAGAAGCGGTCCACGAGCTCGCGCAGCTGCGCCGCGGCGTACCGGGCGAAGACGTCGTCGTTGCGGCGCAGCCGGAACAGGTCCGTCGACGACTCGATCGGGGGGTACTCGCTGGTGTGCCAGTCGAGCGCACCGGAGTAGTACAGGCCGAGGCGGGCACCGGCCTCGCGGGTCGCGCGGGCGATCTCCGCGACCAGGTCGCGGCCGGGGCCGCGACGGACGGCGTTGAACGGCGTGGTCCCGGTGTCCCACAGGCAGAAGCCGTCGTGGTGCTTCGTGGTCGGCACGACGTAGCGTCCGCCGGCCGCGACGAGGTCGCCCACGAGCGCGTCGGCGTCGAAGCCCGTGACGTCCCAGAGGTCGGCCAGGTCCTCGTACGACGTGCCCGCGCCGTACCGCTCCTCGTGCCGGCGGCGCGTGGGGCTGCCGTCGATGCGCACCGTGTTGGCGTACCACTCGGCGTACTGGTGGTGGGCGTAGGCGTCCTCGTCGGGCACCGAGCCCTCGGCGTGCGGGGTGCCCCACGCGGGCACGGAGTACACGCCCCAGTGGACGAAGAAGCCCAGCTTGGCGTCGCGGTACCACGCGGGCACGACGGCGTCGGGGTAGGTGGGGGTGTCGGCGCCCAGGTCGGGCCCGGTGCGCTCCTCGAAGTTCAGCACGGTCGGCTCCTCGGTGGTGGGGTCGGCGTGGTCGTGGTGGTGGGTGGGCTCGCGGGCGGGCCGCGGTCAGCCGCGCCGCTCGGGCTCGCCGCGGCGGCGCAGCACCGGGCGCAGGTCGGGGTCGGGCATGTCCGGGTCGAAGGGGAACATCGGGCGCTCGATCCGGTGGTGGCCCAGGCGCAGGAGGTCCTGGTCCACGCCGCCGGGCGTGAGCGCGAGGCGCCAGTCGGCGGCCAGGTCGTACAGCTCGGGCTCGAGGTAGCCGATCTTCACGACGACGACGTCCGCGCGGTGCGGGTCCAGGCCGAGCCGCGTGAAGTCCTGCACGTGGTGGTAGGGCTTGCGGCGCTCGGTGACGATCGCGTGCACGCCGCCGCGCCGCACCACGACCACGGTGCCGGCGTCGGCGTCGCCCGGCGTGACCGAGAAGACCTCGCCGTCGAGCCGCACCGGGCCCCGGGCCCGGCCGTCGACGTGGCCCCCGACCTCGACGTCGACCCGGCCCCCGACGCCCGCGCGCACCGCGGCCTGGACCGCCGCGGGGTCGAACACCGACGCGTGGATCACGGTGGGACCGTCGGCGGCGGCGAACCGGGCGTCGTCGAGCAGGGCGCCGAGCGACCAGGAGACGTCGCCGGCGCCGCCCGCCGTGGGGTTGTCGCCGGAGTCGGAGACGACGAACGGGCGCGGGGCGTCGTGCGGCCGCGCGAGAGCGAGGTCGAGGCACTCGCCGAACGTGCCGGTGGGCGCGACGAACTCGAAGCCGTCCCGCGCGGCCCAGAACGCGTCCGCGAGCGTGCGCGCCTCGGCGGCGGCGAGGTCCGGGTCGTCGCCGGTGACGACGACGGCGGCCTGGCAGCGGGGCTCGTCGGCCCAGGCGTACCCGATCCAGATCGCCGCGTCGAGGACGCCGTCCTTCGCCTCGACCGCCGGCAGCCGGTCGTAGAGGCCGAGGGCCGGCTCGAGCCGCGTGCTCGTCTTCTCGCCGGGCAGCAGGACGGGCACCTGCACCCACGCCTGCCACGGCCGGCGGGCGGCGGGGTCGGAGCCGTGCGGGCCGCGGAGCCGCTCGAGCAGGTGGTGCACGGCGCGCTCGCGGGTGTTCGCCTCGTCCTCGTGCGGGGCCATGCGGTAGCAGGTGAGGAGGTCGACCGCGCGCGACAGCGCGGCGGACACGTTGCCGTGCAGGTCCATCGACGCGGACACGAGCGTGTCGGGGCCGAGCGCCTCCCGCACGGCGGTGGCCAGGTCGCCCTCGGCGTCGGTGGCGCCGACCACGCTCATCGCGCCGTGGAGGTCGAGGTAGAGGCCGTCGAGCGGGCCGTGCGCCGCGACCTCGGCGCGGACCCGCTCGACGATCTCGTCGCGCATGGCGGCGTACACCTCGGGGTCGACCGCGCCGCCGGGCAGGGACCGGCCGTGCAGGAAGGGCAGCCACTCCGCGGCGTCGCCGCGCTCCGTGCCGGCCGCGAGGAACGGGTAGCGGGCGCGCAGCTCGTCGCCCCGGCGGAGGGTGAACGCCTCCCAGCCGCTGACGTGCGGGGAGAACGTGGAGGACTCGATGGAGATGCCCGCGATGCCGATGCGGGGGCGGGGCAGGCCGCCCGGCGCGCGAGGGCTGAGCGGGGGCGACCAGACGGCGGAGGCGAGAGGCGGCACGGCGGTGTGGGCTCCTGTCGGGCAGAGTGATCTGATGTATCGACGGTCGCAGCGAGGGTAGCTGCGAAGCGCGGATGACGGACTGTGTCGATCGGCGTGCAGACGAGGAATACGTCAGATGATTATGGCCCGCTCGGCGGCAGGGTCAACCCGGCGGGCAGGGTGCGGCCCAGCACCTCCCGCAGGGCGCGGGTCCGCTCGGCCCCGGCCGTGCCGCTCATCCGCTCGGCGGGCGCGGTGATGCTGACCGCCGCCACCGGGCGCCCGCCGCGCAGCAGTGCGACGGCCACGCACGCGATGCCGGGCTCGTTCTCCTCGGTCTCGGTGGCGTACCCGCGGCCGCGGGCGTCGTCGAGGGCGGCGCGCAGGCGCTCGGCCGGCTCCCGGTCGGCGGCGTACCGCTCGATCTCGGCCCCGTCCGCCGGGGCGGCGGCGAGCAGCGCCCGTCCGAGGGCGCTCGTCGCGGCGGGGATGCGCCGTCCGACGGCGGACCACACGCGCAGCGGGCGCTGCGGCTCCACCTTGTCGAGGTAGACCACCTCCTGGCCGGCGAGGGTGCCGAGGTGCACGAGCTCGTCGACCTCGTCGCGCAGGGCCTCCAGGGCCGGGCGCAGCAGGCCCGGCAGGTTGTCCTCGGCGAGGTAGGCGGCGCCGAGGGAGAGGACGGCCGGGCCCAGCGTGTACGCGCCGTCGGGACCTTGGTCGGCGTAGCCGCGGTGCCGCAGGGCGGCGAGCGTGCGGTGCAGCGTCGACTTGTTGGCGCCCACCTCGGCGGCGAGGTCGGCGAGGGCGACGCCGCCGGCGCCGGCGCGCGCGAGCGCGTCGAGCGTGAGGAGCGCCTTGTCGACGCTGCCGAGCGGGCTGGGGGGTTGGGTCATCGCGAACGGTCCTCTATGGTGTTCCGTAGTGAACAACGTACGTTCACCATAGCGAAACGGAGCCAGGATGTCCTCCCCCTCGATCCAGGCCGGCGACGTCGTCGCCGCGCTCGGCGCCCACCGCCTCGTGCCCGTCGTCGTGGTCGACGGCGCCGACGAGGGCGCGCGCCTCGCCGACGCGCTCGTCGCCGGCGGCCTCCCCGTCGCCGAGATCACCCTGCGCACCGCGGGCGGCATCGACGCGATCCGCGCGGTCGCGCGCACCCAGCCCGACGTCGTCGTCGGGGCGGGGACGGTCACCACCGTCGAGCAGGTCGACGCGGTCGTCGACGCCGGCGCGCGCTACATCGTGTCGCCCGGGCTGTCGGCGGCCGTCGTGCGCCGGGCCCAGGACCACGGCGTCCCGGTGCTGCCCGGCGTCGCCACGCCCAGCGAGATCATGGCCGCGCTCGACCTCGGCGTCGACGTGGTCAAGCTGTTCCCCGCGTCCGTCGTGGGCGGCCCCGCCGCCATCAAGGCGTTCTCCGCGCCGTTCCCCGGCCTGCGCTTCGTCCCCACCGGCGGCGTGGGCGCCGCCAACCTCGGCGAGTACCTCGGCCTCGCCCCGGTCCTCGCCGTCGGCGGGTCCTGGATGGTCGAGAAGTCGCTCGTCGTCGCCGGCGACTGGGCCGAGATCACCCGCCGCACCGCCGAGGCCGTCGCCCTCGCGCAGACCGCCTGAGCACGCCGAGCCCGCAAGGAGTCCTGATGCCGAACCCGTCCCTGACCACCCGCCCCGCGGCCGAGTGCCGCTACGACGTCGTCGCCCTCGGCGAGGTCATGCTGCGCCTCGACCCGGGCGACCGCCGCGTGCGCACCACCCGCTCGTTCGACGTCTGGGAGGGCGGCGGCGAGTACAACGTGGCCCGCGGCCTGCGCCGCGCGTTCGGGCTCCGCGGCGCGATCGTCACCGCCCTCGCCGACAACGAGGTGGGCCGCCTCGTCGAGGACTTCATGCTCACCGGCGGCCTCGACACCTCCTGGGTGCAGTGGCGCGACTACGACGGCATCGGCCGCAGCGTCCGCAACGGCCTCAACTTCACCGAGCGCGGCTTCGGCGTGCGGGGCGCGGTCGGCGTGAGCGACCGCGGCAACACCGCCGTCTCGCAGATGAAGCCCGAGGACGTGGACTGGGACGAGCTGTTCGGCTCCGGCGTGCGCTGGCTGCACACCGGCGGCATCTTCGCCGCGCTGTCCGAGTCGGCCGCCGACGTCGCCGAGGCCGCGATGACCGCGGCGAAGAAGCACGGGACGATCGTGTCCTACGACCTCAACTTCCGCCCGTCCCTGTGGAAGGGCATCGGCGGGGTCGAGCGCGCCCGCGAGGTCAACCGCCGTCTGGCGCACCACGTCGACGTGATGATCGGCAACGAGGAGGACTTCACCGCGTCCCTCGGCTTCGAGGTCGAGGGCGTGGACGAGAACCTCACGGACCTCGACACGGGCGCCTTCCGCACCATGATCGGCACGGCCGCCGAGGCCTACCCGAACTTCCAGGTCATCGCGACCACGCTGCGCGGCGTGAAGTCGGCCTCCGTGAACGACTGGGGCGCCATCGCCTGGTCGCGCGCCGAGGGCTTCGTCGAGGCCACGCACCGCGCCGACCTGGAGATCTTCGACCGCGTCGGCGGCGGCGACTCCTTCGCCTCCGGTCTGGCGTACGGCCTCCTGGAGCTCGGCTCCCTGCAGGAGGCCGTGGAGTACGGCGCCGCGCACGGCGCCCTCGCCATGACCACCCCCGGCGACACGACGACGGCCACCCTCGCCGAGGTCGCCAAGCTTGCCGGCGGAGGCAGCGCGCGCGTCCAGCGCTGACCCGTCCGGCGCTGACCCGTCCGGTGCATCGAGCGTGCTGACCTGATCCTCATACGGCCGGTATGAGGATCAGGTCAGCACGCTCGATGCCGTCCGGGGGCGCGCCCCTCAGGGAGCGAGGGGAGCGGTGGACTCCCGCACGACGAGCTCCGTGGAGAGGTTGACCCGGCGCACGAGGGGCGCCTCGCCGCGGGCGAGGGCGAGGAGCGTGCGGGTCGCGGTGCTGGCCATCTCGAGCAGGGGCTGGCGCACGGTGGTCAGGGCCGGGGCGGTCCAGGTCGCGAGCGGCAGGTCGTCGTACCCGACGACGGACAGGTCGCGGGGCACGGACAGGCCGCGCTCCTGGGCGCCGCGGAGCAGCCCGATGGCCTGCATGTCCGAGCCGGCGAAGACGGCGGTGGGGCGGTCGGGCAGGTCGAGCAGCTCGCTGCCGGACCGGTACCCGGACTCCACCTCGAAGTTCCCCGACCGCACGAGGGCGGGGTCGAAGGCGACGCCCGCCTCCTCGAGCGCGGTCCGGTAGCCGTCCAGGCGGGCCCGGCTGCACAGCATGTCGCCGGGGCCGGAGATGGCCGCGATGCGGCGGTGCCCCAGCTCCAGCAGGTGGCGGGTGGCGACGAGGCCGCCGTTCCAGTTGTCCGACCCGACGGTGGGGACGTCGGGCGGCGGCTCGCCGTCCGTGTCGATGACGACGAACGGGATCGACCGGGTGGTGAGCTGCCGGCGCTGCGCGGCGCTGAGGCTGGCGGCCACCAGCAGCACGCCCAGCGGCGGGCGCGAAAGGGTGGTCTCGAGCCACGCGCCCGGCGGCCGGTGCTCGCCGCCCAGCTCGGTGAGGATGACGCTCAGCCCGGCGGCCGCGGCGGCGTCCTCCACGCCGCGGATGATCTCGGTCGACCAGGCCGACCCGACCCGGTGGAAGACGAGGTCGACGAGGCCCGCGCCGACCGGCGGGGTCGCGGCGCGGCGCCGCCGGTAGCGGTGCTTCTCGAGGGCGGCCTCGACGCGGGCGCGCGTCGCGGGGGCGACGTCCGCCTTGCCGTTCAGCACCTTGGACACGGTGGGCGGGGACACGCCGAGCTCCCGGGCGATCTCGGCGATCGTCGGGGCCTGGCCGCGGGGGGTGGGGGCGTTCATGGTCCGTCCTGTCGGGGCCGCGACGGCGGCGCCAGTTCCGCGCCGATCGACGCAACTTTCGGCTCGACCGTACACGATGCACACGCCGCTCGAGGCCCGTCGTGGCGGGTTCACCCGCACCGGTCGCGGTCGTGTCGGTCGCTGGCGGTCGTGGCGTCGTCGTGCGCTCCCCGACGCCAAGAACTCCCGGAATTCCAGGCCGCAGAGGCATCCCGCGGCGGCCGGTCGAGGCGCCGTGACCAGACCGTGACCCGCGGGGTGCTTGACCGCCGTCGCGCCGCGCCCCTAATCTCGGCCGCGAATAGAGAACGTTTTCGAAGCCGAAACTTTCGACCGAGGCGCGCTGTCGCGCTGACGGGGACGCACGACGACGTGACGGGCTGGGGATCCATGGCGCAGAGCGCAGGAACGGTGGCGGCCGAGCCGCTGAGCGACGACGTACCGCCGTCGCCGGCACCGCCGGGCGACCGGCCGCGGCGGGTGCGCCGCGCGCGCACCACGTGGCGGCAGGCGCTGCGCAAGGACTGGCGGCTCTACACCTTCGTGGCGCTGCCGCTGCTCTTCTTCCTCGTCTTCAAGTACCTGCCGATGGTGGGCAACGTGATCGCCTTCCGGCGGTTCCGGCCCGGCGGCAGCGTCTTCGGGGACGAGTGGGTGGGCTTCTACTACTTCGAGATGTTCATCCACAACCAGCAGTTCTGGCAGGTGTTCTGGAACACCGTGGTCCTGGGCCTGCTGACGCTGGCGATCTGCTTCCCGCTGCCGATCGTCCTGGCGCTCATGCTGAACGAGCTGCGCTCGCGCCGGTTCAAGAAGGCCGTGCAGACGATCTCCTACCTGCCGCACTTCATGTCGATCGTCATCGTGGCGGGCCTGGTGCTGCAGCTGACGTCGGTCTCGGGCACGGTCAACCAGCTCGTCGAGGCGTTCGGCGGCAACGCGATCACGTTCATGCAGCAGCCGGAGTGGTTCCGCACGATCTACGTGAGCTCCGAGGTCTGGCAGACCGTCGGCTGGGGCACGATCCTCTACCTCGCCGCCCTCACGACCGTGGACGACCAGCTCTACGAGGCCGCCCGGATCGACGGCGCGAACCGCTGGCAGCAGACGTGGCACGTCACCCTCCCGGGCATCCGCCCCACGATGATGGTGCTGCTCATCCTCAACATCGGCTCCTTCATGGCGGTCGGGTTCGAGAAGGTCCTGCTGCTGCAGAACCCGCTGGTCTACGCGACCGGCGACGTCATCTCGACGTACCTGTACCGCGTGGGCATCCAGTCGGCGCAGTTCTCCTACGGTGCCGCGATCGGCCTCTTCGAGGCGCTCATCGGCCTGGTCCTCGTGCTGTCCGCGAACTACGCGTCGCGCCGTCTGGTGGGAGCTTCCCTGTGGTGATCGAGACGTCCGCCCCCGACCTCGCCGCCGTCCGCAGCGAGGCGACGACCGTCCGCGACACCGCGGGCTACCGCGTCTTCAAGGTCGCGAACGCCGTCGTCCTCCTCGTGGTGTGCGCGGTGACGCTGTACCCCTTCGTCAACCTCGTCGCGAAGGCGTTCTCGTCCGAGGGGCACATCGCCGCCGGCGAGGTGAACCTGCTGCCGCGGGGCTTCAACGTCCAGACCTTCGAGGTCGTCATGGGCGACTCGCTGTTCTGGACGAACTACGGCAACACGGTGCTCTACACCGTGCTGGGCACGGTCATCTCGATGGCGCTCACCACGACGTTCGCCTACGCGCTGAGCCGGCGGGAGCTCAAGGGCCGCTCGTTCTTCATCGGCGTCGCGGTCTTCACGATGTTCTTCAGCGGCGGCCTGATCCCGAACTACATCCTCGTGGCCGACACGCTGAACATGCGGAACACGGTCTGGGCGATCGTCGTCCCGAACGCCATCTCGGTGTTCAACCTCCTGGTCATGAAGTCGTTCTTCGAGAACTTCCCGGCCGAGCTGGAGGAGGCCGCGGCGATCGACGGGCTGACGACCTACGGGGTCTTCTTCCGCATCGTGCTGCCGCTGTCCAAGGCGGTGCTGGCCACCATGACGCTGTTCTACGCCGTGAGCATGTGGAACTCGTGGTTCAGCGCCTTCCTGTACCTGGACCAGAAGGAGCTGTTCCCGGTCACGGTCTACCTGCGCAACCTCATCGCGGCGGCGTCCAACCCCGCCGCGGGGATCACCGGGCAGGAGGCCGTGCAGATCGGGGCCAACATCCAGTCCGTGACGATGCTGCTCACGGTGCTCCCGATCATCTGCTTCTACCCCTTCATCCAGAGGTACTTCGTCTCGGGCGTGATGCTCGGGTCCGTCAAGGGCTGACGGACCGCGCCACGCCGCGACCTCGCACCACCTGCCGCACCACCCGGTGCACCACCCCACCCCGCAGAAGAGCGACGACGCTCGTCACCCGAGGAGAACCATGACAACCACCAGGATGCGATCGGCCGTCGCGGCCGTCTCCCTGACCGCGCTCGCGCTGGGGCTCAGCGCCTGCGGCAGCGGCGGGGACGACGACGGCGGGGGCTCCGGCGAGACGGCGGCCGGCGGCGTCACCATCGACGAGGCGCACAGCGTCGGGGCGATGGCCGACTTCGGCGTCGGGACGTCGTTCAAGGCGACCGAGCCGGTGGACCTCGGGCTGATGTACCGCGACCACCCGAACTACCCGGTCAAGGACGACTGGTCGATCTTCCAGCACCTCGAGGACGACCACGGCGTGACCTTTGACCGCACCGACGTGCCGCTCGCCGACTGGGACAACAAGAAGTCCCTGCTGATCGGCTCGGGCGAGGCGCCGGAGCTCATCCCGGTGACGTACCCGGGCCAGGAGACCCAGTTCGTCTCCGGCGGCGCGATCCTCCCGGTGTCCGACTACCTCGAGTACATGCCGAACTTCCAGGACAAGGTCGAGAAGTGGGGCCTGCAGGAGGAGCTGGACACCCACCGGCAGGACGACGGCAAGCTCTACATCCTGCCGGGCCTGCGGGAGATCCCGGACGTGCAGTACTCGGTGGTCATCCGCGACGACCTGTGGAAGAAGGCGGGCGTCACCGAGGACCCGGCCACCTGGGACGAGTTCCGGGAGGACCTGAAGAAGGTCCAGGAGGCCAACCCGGACCTCGACTACGCGTTCACCGACCGCTGGACCGACACCCAGCCGCTCGGCGCGATGCTGCAGTACATGGGCCCGAACTTCGGTGCGACCGGCGGCTGGGGCTACGACAACACCTGGTTCGACGCCGACGCCGGGACGTTCACGTTCAACGGCACCAGCGACGGGTACAAGCAGATGCTGGAGACCGTGCACGGCATGGTCGAGGACAAGACGTTCGACCCGGAGATCACCCAGTCGGACGACCAGGCGAAGCAGAAGTTCGTCTCCGGCAAGGCGGCGGCGATCTCGGGCAACACGCAGGAGATCACGGTGTACCGGCAGGCGTTCGAGGACGCCGGCAAGGACGCCCCGCTGCGGATGCTCACCCTGCCCGCCGGCCCGGCGGGCAGCAACCTCATGCCGAGCCAGCTCTCCTCCGGTCTGATGATCTCCAGCAAGGCGGCCGAGGACCCGCACTTCAAGGCGCTGCTGCAGTACGTGGACTGGCAGTACTTCTCCGACGAGGGCATGGAGTTCGCCCAGTGGGGCGTGGACGGGGAGACGTTCAGCAAGGGCGGCGACGGCGTGCGCACGCTGAACGACGACATCGGCTGGAACGCCATCAACCCGGGCGCCCCGAAGATGCTCAACACCGACTTCGGGTACAGCAACGGGGTGTTCCTGCTCGCGAACGGGTCCTCGCAGGACCTGCTCGAGTCCGTGATGACGGACGAGGTCAAGGAGTGGACGCGCGCCGTGCTGGACACCAAGGAGGTGCTGCCGGTCAAGCCGGCCGCGGGCCTCGACGAGATGGAGCTCGAGCAGGTCTCCCTGCTGGACACCCAGCTCAAGGACGCGGTGATGGCCGCGACCGCCGGGTTCGTCACCGGCCAGCGCTCGTTCGACGACTGGGACGCGTACGTCGCGGAGATCGACGGTCTCGGCGCCACGCAGCTGGTCGACACGTTCAACACCGCGCTGGCACGCAAGGAGGGCTGAGACCTGACCCCCGTCGTCGTCCCCGACGCGCCCGCCGCCACGCTCTCCGACGCGTGGCGGCGGTGCGTCGGCACCGGCCGGCTCAACCTCGCGCTGCGCCGGGACTACCAGGACTCGCTCGCGCTCGTGCAGTCGGAGATCGGGTTCCGCTACCTCCGCGGCCACGGGTTGCTGTCGGACGACGTGGGGATCCACCGCCCGTACGACGCGGCCGGCCACCGCGGCACGCGGTACTCGTTCACGTACGCCGACCAGATCGTCGACTCGTGGCTCGGCCTGGGGATCAAGCCCTTCGTGGAGCTCGGCTTCATGCCGTCCGGCCTCGCGTCGGGCGACCAGACGGTGTTCTGGTGGAAGGGCAACGTGACCCCGCCCCGCGACCACCGGGAGTGGGCGGCGCTGGTGGGCGCGGTGGTGCGCCACGCCGTCGACCGGTACGGGCTCGAGGAGGTGCGCACCTGGCCGTTCGAGGTGTGGAACGAGCCGAACCTCGTGCACTTCTGGGAGGGCGCGTCGCAGGAGGCGTACTTCCGGCTGTACGAGGTGACGGCCGCGGCGGTCAAGGAGGTCGACGCGTCGCTGCAGGTGGGCGGCCCGGCGATCTCCCCGGGCGCCGACGACTGGTGGGAGCCGTTCGCCCGGTTCGTCGAGGCGCGCGACGTCCCCGTCGACTTCCTGTCGTTCCACGCGTACACGACCGGGCCGGCGCAGCCGGTGCCCTTCGGCACCTACCAGACGCTGCGCCGGCCGCAGTCCCTGCTGGACCAGTTCGCGGCGCCCGCCAAGCTCGTGGCCGGCACGCGGCTGGAGGGGCTGCCCACGCACGTCACGGAGTTCAGCACCAGCTACCGGCCCGACAACCCGGTGCACGACACCGCCTACCAGGCGGCGTCGGTCGCCCCGGTCCTCGCGGCCGGCGGCGACCACGTCGACTCCTTCTCGTACTGGACGTTCTGCGACGTCTTCGAGGAGGAGAACATCCCGACGTCGGTGTTCCACGGCGGCTTCGGGATGCTCGGCCACCGGCAGCTGCGCAAGCCCGTGTTCCACCTGTACGCGTTCATGGCGCGGATGGGCGGCGACGTGCTGCACCGCGGCGAGGACCACCTCGTGACGCGCGACGGCGCGGGGCGCGTCACCGTGCTGGCCTGGCAGCCGGTGGGCGGCACGGACGACGGCGACGAGCCGGACCGGCACGAGCTGCGCCTCAGCGTGCCCGTCGGCGGCGGCGCGACCACGGCCTACGTGCACCGCTCGCGGGTGGGGGAGCACGACGGCAACGCGTTCTCGGCCTGGCGGGAGCTGGGCCGGCCCGCGTCGCCGACCGCACGCCAGCTCGACCTGCTGCACGAGGCGTCCGCCCCCGCCCGGGAGCACGCGTCCGTGCCGGTCACGGAGGGGCGCGCCGACCTGCGGCTGACCCTGGGCCGGCACGAGGTCACCCTGGTGGAGATCGACCCGGTGCGCGACGAGACGCCCGCGTGGCTCGACGACGCCCGCATCGTCGGCCGGCCGGCGGAGGCCGCGGGATGAGCGCGGCCTCCGCCGGCCGCGGGGCGGGCGCGGCGGCCGGGGCAGCGTCCGGGCGGGCGCGCGAGCTCGGCGACGGGCCGCTCGGGCGCCTCACCGCCCGGGTGTACTGGTACCTCGTGGTGGGCGTGCTCGTCGCGCTCGGGACCGTGCCGACGCTCGTCGCGCTGATGCTGCTCGACCGGTCGTCGGGCAACGCCCTGATCGTCCCGCTGTGCCTGCTCCCCGCGGCGCCCGGCCTGGTCGCCGGGCTGTTCGCCCTCGACGCGCGGACCACGGAGGCCACCGCCGGGGCCCCGCCCGCGCCCGCCGCGGCCTTCGCCCGCGGCCTGCGGCTCGGCTGGCGGGACGCGCTGCTGCTCGCCGCGCCGGCGCTCGTCGTGCTGGGGATGGTCGCGACGAGCGTCGTGCACCGCGAGGCCGCCGGCGTCTCCGCCGGCTACGCCGTCGTCCTCCTCGTGGTCGGTGCCGCCGTGCTCGTGTGGGCGCTCGCGGCCCTCACGGTCGTGGCGCTGTTCCGCCTCCGGACCCGCGACGTCGCGCGCGTCGCCCTCGACGGGCTCGCCCGCCGGCCGGCGGTCGCCGCCGGGCTGCTCGCGCTCGTCGTCGTCGCGGCGGGCGCGGTGTGGCTGGTCGGCGAGGCGGTCGCCGCGTTGCTCCTCGTCGTCTGGCTGGCGTTCCTGCTCCGCACCGCCCGGCCGCTGCTGCGTGACGTCGCGCGGCGGTTCACGGCCTGACCCCCGCTCGACCCGTACCCACCGCCCGCGACCCCGACCCTGGAGCCCCGCGATGCCCGACCCCCGCGCCCCCAAGATCCGCTACGGCGGCGACTACAACCCCGAGCAGTGGCCGCGGGAGGTGTGGGAGGCCGACTACGCCGCGTTCGACCTGGCGTCGATCGACACGGTGACGCTCAACGTCTTCTCGTGGGCGACGCTGCAGCCGGACGAGGACACCTACGACTTCGCGCTGCTCGACGAGGTCGTCGCGCGCGCCGTGGCGGGCGGGCGCGACGTCGTGCTCGCGACGGCCACCGGCGCGCTGCCGCCGTGGCTCGCGCACCGGTACCCCGAGGTGGAGCGCACCGACTTCCAGGGCCGGCGGCACGTGTACGGGCAGCGGCACAACGCCTGCCCGAGCTCGCCGGTGTACCGGCGCCTGTCCGCCGAGCTCGCCGGCCGGATCGCCGAGCGGTACGCGGGCACGCCCGGGCTCGTGGCCTGGCACGTCGGCAACGAGTACGGCGGGTTCGACGGCGGCTGCTGGTGCGAACTCTGCGCCGCTGGCTTCCGGGACTGGCTGCGCGCCCGCTACGGCACGCTCGAGCGGCTCAACGAGGCGTGGAACGCGGCGTTCTGGTCGCACACGTTCAGCGACTGGGAGCAGATCGTGCCGCCCAACATGCTCAGCGAGCACTGGCGCGGGCCCGACCACACGGCCTTCCAGGGCATCACGCTCGACTACCGGCGGTTCATGTCCGACGCGATGCTCGCCAACTTCCGCGACGAGAAGGCCCGCATCCGGGTGCACGACGCCACGACCCCCGTGACCACCAACTTCATGGGGATGTTCCGGCCGGTCGACTACCACCGGTGGGCCGCCGACCTCGACTTCGCCTCCTGGGACAACTACCCGCCCGGCCAGCGCGAGCACGCGCGCATGGCGCTGGCCCACGACGTCATGCGCGGGCTCAAGGACGGCGCGCCGTTCTGGGTCATGGAGCAGACGCCCACCATCACCGCGTCGCGCGACGTCAACCCGGTGAAGCGGCCGGGCGTGCTGCGGCTGTGGTCGTGGCAGGCCGTCGCGCACGGCGCCGACGCCGTCCTGTACTTCCAGATGCGGCAGTCGAAGGGCGCGTGCGAGAAGTACCACGGCGCCGTCCTCGACCACGCCGGCCGCACCGACACGCGCGCCTTCCGCGAGGTCGCCGCGCTGGGCGCCGAGCTCGACGCGCTGGGCGACGCCGTCCTCGGCGCGCGCACGCCCGCCCGCGTCGCCCTGCTCTTCGACTGGGACTCCTGGTGGGCCGCCGAGATGACGGACGGCTTCAACCGGCACGCGCGGTACGTCGACACCGTGCTGGCCTACTACCGCGCGCTGTGGCAGGCGGGCGCGCAGGTGGACGTCGTGCCGGTGACGGCGGACCTGACGCCGTACGACGTCGTGCTCGCCCCGATGCTGCACGTGCTCAAGGGCGACGTCGCCGCGCGGCTGGAGGGCGTCGTCGCGCGCGGCGGCTCGGTGCTCGCGTCGTACTGGTCCGGCCGGGCCGACGAGGACGCCAACGCCTTCCTCATGGACGCGCCCGGCCCGCTGGGCCCGCTGTTCGGCCTGCGCGTCGAGGAGACCGACTCCGCCGAGCCCGGCGTCACCAACCCCGTCACCCTCAAGGACGGCACGGGCGACGACGCCGTCGCGGACGGCTCCCTCGTCTTCGAGGTCGTGGTGCCCGGGGCCGCGGAGGTCGTCGGCACCTACGGCGCGGAGTTCTACGCCGGGACGCCCGCCGTCACGAGGCACCGCCCTGGCGGGGAGGGGGCCGGCGAGGCCTGGTACGTCGCGACGGCGCTCGACGACGTCGGCACCGGCTGGGTGGTGCGCCGCGTGCTCGACCGGCACGGTCTGGTCGGCCCGTACGCCGACGCCGACGACGTGGAGCTCGCCGTGCGCGCCGGCGCCGACGGGGCCCGGACCGCGTTCGTGCTCAACCACGCCGTCGCCGCCGTCGACGTCGCCGCCCACGCGTCCGGCACGGACCTGCTCACCGGTCGCCGCGTCGAGGCGGGGGAGACGCTGCACCTGGAGCCGACCGACGTCGTCGTCCTCCGCGAGGACCCGCCGCGGTAGTCACCGGTCAGACGACCCGGCGGTAGACGAGGACGGCGGCGGAGCCGAAGACGAGGAGGAACGCGCCGCTCCACAGCAGGGTGGCGGTCACCGCCCCGGCGACCGGCCCGCCGAGCAGCAGGCCCTGGCCGGCCTCGATCGCGCGGCTCACGGGGTTCACCGCGGCCCACGACTGCAGCCAGCCGGGCATGGTCTCGACCGGGGCGGCCATGCCGGTGCCGAACACGAGCGGGAAGGGCAGCAGGAAGCCGACCGTGGAGACCATGACCTCGTCGCGCAGCAGCACGGCGACGAGCACGGTGAGCCAGCTCAGCGAGAAGCCCAGCACGATCGCGAGGCCGCACGCGGCCAGCGTGGGCAGCAGCCCCGTCTCGACGCGGAAGCCGAGCGCGTACCCGACGCCGAACAGCACGGCGAGGGCGATGACGTAGCGGACGGCGTCGGCCAGCACCGACCCCAGCAGCATGGAGGCGCGCGGCACCGGCATGCTGCGGAACCGGTCGAAGACGCCTTTCTTCATGTCCTGCACGATGCTCAGCCCGGTCGCGACCTGCCCCGTGAGCACCGTCGTGAGCACGAGGATCCCGGGGAACAGGTACTGCAGGTACGCGTGCGTCGACCCGGCGACGGCGCCGCCGAACAGGTAGACGAACAGCACGAGGAAGACGACGGGCAGGATCACCGCGTCGACGAGCTCGCCCGGGTTGCGCCGCGTCTTGACCAGGTTGCGGCGGGCCAGCGCGAGGCTGTGGCGCACGAGCGGCCACCGGCGGGGGCGGTCGCCCGCGGCGGTGCTCCGGGTGCCGGGTGCGGTCGTCGCGACCGTGGCGGTGCCGGTCATGAGTCCTCCTTCGGGGTGGTGCGTCGCCCGGCGGTCAGGGCGAAGAAGACCTCGTCGAGGCTGGGCAGCCGCAGCGCCACCTCGGTGACGGCGACCCCGGCGTCCTCGAGGCCGCGGACGACGGCGGCGAACGTGCGCTCGTCGTCCACGGACGTCGTGACGACGCCGCCGCGGGGGCGTGCGGGCGGGGTGCCGGTGGCGCGCGCGACGACGTCCGCCGCCGCGCCGGCGAGGGCCGGGTCGCGCGGCCGCACGACCACGGTCTGCCCGCCCACCTGCTGCTTCAGCCCCGCGGGGGTGTCGTGCGCGATGACGCGGCCCTCGTCGATCACGGTGATCTCGTCGGCCAGCGCGTCGGCCTCCTCGAGGTACTGCGTGGTGAGCAGCACGGTGGTGCCGTCGTCGGCCAGCGACCGGATGGTCTGCCACAGCTCCTCGCGCTTGCCGGGGTCGAGGCCGGTGGTGGGCTCGTCGAGGAACAGGATGCTCGGGGAGCCCACGAGGCTCGCGGCCAGGTCGAGGCGGCGGCGCATCCCGCCCGAGTAGGTGGACGCGCGCCGCCCGCCGGCGTCGGCGAGGCCGAACCGGTCCAGCAGCCGCGCGGCGCGGGCGCGGGCCTCGGCCGTGGGCAGGTCGAGCAGCCGGCCGAACAGGACGAGGTTCTCGGCGCCCGTGAGGTCCTCGTCCACGGTGGCGTACTGGCCGGTCAGGCCGATGCGGCGGCGCACGGCCACCGGGTCGCGGGCCACGTCGAGGCCGTCGACGACCGCGCGGCCGGCGTCGGCCCGCAGCAGCGTGGCGAGGACGCGGATGGCGGTGGTCTTCCCGGCGCCGTTGGGGCCCAGCACGCCGAGCACCGTGCCGCGCTCGGCGCGCAGGTCGACGCCGTCGAGCGCCGTCGTCGTGCCGAACGTCTTGACGAGCCCCTCGGCCTCGAACGCGGCGCTCACGACGACGCCTCCCCGCCGGTCACGGGGGCGACGGGGGCCACGGGGGCCACGTTGAGGTTGCGCGCGAACAGGTTGCCGGGGTCGTAGGCGCGCTTGACGGCCCGCAGCCGGGCGAGCGTGGCGGGCGGGTAGGCCGCGTGCAGGTCGGCCTCCGTGGCGGTGCCCTGGAAGTTCACGTAGGCGCCGGTGCCGTGGGCGGCGACGCCGCGCCACCCGGTGAGCGCCTCCTCGACGGCGGCGTCCGGGGCGTCCGCGGGCACCACGACCCCGCCCACCACCAGCACCTCGGCGTCGCGGTGGGCGAACGCGGTCTCGTCGGGCAGCACCCGCGAGAAGGCGCCGCCCAGGGCCCGCAGGCCGAGCGCGGTGGGGTGGTCACCCTCGAACGCGGCGACGACGGCCGCCACCGCGGCGTCGTCGAGCCGCGGCACCAGCGCGTTGCGCCCGACCAGGCGCGCGCTCGCCGGGTGGTGCCCGCCCGGGGCGAGGACGGCGGCGTACGGCACGGTCGCGACGTCGTCGGCCAGCAGGGTGCCCAGGCGCCGCAGCGGCTCGATCGACCGGTCGGCGGCCGTGGGGTCGTCGTGGGACGCGCAGACCAGCGCCGTCACCGCGGCGGGGCGCCCGCCCGTCGCGGGGGAGAGCACGAGCGTGCTGCTCAGCTCCTCGTCGGCGGCGCGCAGGGCGTCGCGCCAGCCCGCGACGAGGCGGGCCGGGTCGTCGGGCGCGAACGCGAGCGACCCGAACCGGACGTCGCCCACGCGCGCCGCGACGAGGTCGAGGCTGGTCACCACCCCGAAGTTGCCGCCGCCGCCGCGCAGCGCCCAGAAGAGGCCGGCGTGCCGGTCCGGGCCCACGACCAGCGTGCGCCCGTCGGCGAGGACGACCCGCGCGGCGACCATGGCGTCCACCGCCAGGCCGTGCCGGCGCACCATCCACCCGACGCCGCCGCCGAGCGCGAGGCCGCCGACGCCGACGCCGGCCGTGTCGCCGGCGGTGACGCCGAGGCCGTGCGGGGCGAGCGCCGCGGCGACCTTGCCCCAGGTGGCTCCGGCGCCCACCCGCACCACGTGCCGGTGCGGGTCCACCACCTCGACCGCGTCCAGGTGGCGAAGGTCCACCACCATCCCGCCGTCGTTCGTGGCGTGGCCGGTGAGGCCGTGCCCGCCCGAGCGGACGGACAGGGCCAGCCCCTCGCGGGCGGCGTACGCCAGCGCGGCGGCCACCTCGGCCTCCCCGCGGGGCCGCACCACCAGGGCGGGGGTGCCGGTGGCGAAGACGGTGCGTCGTGCGTCGTCGTACCCCTCGTCACCGGGGACGAGGACGTCGCCCAGCCCGGTGCCGACAGCGGTGGGGGCGGGGGTGCGGCGGGGTGCCTGGATGCTCATGGCGGTGCTCCTCGGGGTCGGTCGTGCGTCGTCGTCGTGCGTCGTCGTCGTGCGTCGATCCGTGGTCCCGATCCTTCGCGGCCGGGCACCCCCGGCGCGTCCGCCCGTCGGCGACACCTGCGGCTACCCGGGAGGGCGGCCGGGCGGCGTCCGGCTACTGCGCAGGGAGCAGGCGGGGACGCCTCCCCGCGCCGGATGCGGCGGCCGACGCGGCGCACCTACGCTGCCGGGATGGGAACGGGACGGGCACGGGAGCGGATCCTCGCGGCGGGCTGGCTGGTCTCCCTCGGCGTCGCCGGGGTGGCGGTGCTCCAGTGGCGGGCGTACGTGCGCGAGGTCGAGCAGCGGGCCGAGGACGCCGAGCGCACGCGGGACGAGGTGGCCCGGCGCCGCGCCGTGGAGGAGCGGCTGCGCATCGCGCGCGAGCTGCACGACTCCCTGACCCACAGCATCTCCGTGATCAAGGTGCAGGCGGGCGTCGCCGCGCACCTGGCCCGCAAGCGGGGCGAGGAGCCGCCGCCCGCGCTGCTCGCGATCCAGGAGGCGAGCACGGACGCCGCCCGCGAGCTGCGCTCGACGCTCGACGTGCTGCGGCGCGACGGCGAGCCCAACGGGAACGGCATCGACCGGCTCGAGGCCCTCGTCGACCGGGCTGAGGGCGCGGGCGTGCCCACCACCGTGCGGGTGGTCGGCGACCGGCGCACCCTGCCGGCCGAGACCGACCAGGCCGCCTACCGGGTGGTGCAGGAGGCGCTCACCAACGTCGCCCGGCACGGCGGGCCCGCGGCCGCCGCGACCGTGCGCGTGGCGTTCGCGGACCGGGAGCTCACCCTCCAGGTCGACGACGACGGCCGCGGCTCGCCCGGGGACCCGGAGCCCGGGCACGGGCTGACCGGCATGCGCGAGCGCGTCGTCGCCCTCGGCGGCACCCTGCGCGCCGGGCCCGGGGCCGACGGCGGGTTCTCGGTGCGCGTCACCCTCCCGCTGCCCGTGCCGCCCGCACGGCCCGCGGCCGCACCGGCGGCGGCGCCCGCGACCGGCGAGCCGGCGGCCCGCGCGTGATCCGCGTCGGCCTCGTCGACGACCAGGCCCTCATTCGCTCCGGCATCCGCGCGCTGCTCGACGCGGAGGACGACGTCGAGGTGGTCGCCGAGGGTGCCGACGGGCGCGACGGCGTGCGCCTGGCGCGCGAGCTGCGGCCCGACGTCGTCCTCATGGACGTGCAGATGCCCGGGCTCGACGGCATCGCCGCCACCCGGGAGATCGCCGCCGACGACGCGCTGACCGGCGTGCACGTGGTGATGCTGACCAATTACGGCGTCGACGAGTACGTGTTCGAGGCGCTGCGGGCGGGGGCGTGCGGGTTCGTCGTGAAGGACACGGAGCCCGCCGACCTGCTGGAGGCCGTGCGCGCCGCCGTGCGGGGCGACGCCCTGCTCTCCCCGGCGATCACGCGCCGGCTGATCAGCGAGTTCGTCGCCCGCCCGCCGGACGCCGTCGGCGCCGACGGGCTCGGGCTCCTCACGCCCCGCGAGCGGGAGGTCGTGGCCCTCGTCGCCCACGGGCTGTCCAACGACGAGATCGCCGGGCGCATGGTGCTCAGCCCCCTGACGGCGAAGACGCACGTCAGCCGGGCCATGACCAAGCTCGGCGCGCGCGACCGCGCCCAGCTCGTGGTGTTCGCCTACGAGTCCGGGATCGTCTCGCCGCGCTCGCGCGGGGCCGACGCGAGGTAGCCGCGCGCCGCGCCGCTGGTCAGCGCGGCAGCCCCCGTGCCGTCGCGCCCGGGACGACGAGCGTCGACAGCGCCGGCCGCCACAGCGGCGTCGTCGTCCACGCGAGGTCGAGGCGCTGCCCGCCGTCCGGGGCCGGCGCGGGGCCGCGCGCCACCAGGCGGTGCGGCGACGTCGGGATCACGACGTCGAGCTGCACGGTGCTGTCGGGCTGCACCGTGCTTTCGGGCTGCCCAGCGCCGTCGTCGCCGGCCCGCGCCCGCACCGCGAGGACGAGCACCGGGTCGGGGACGGGGTCGTGCTCGGCGCCCGGCCGCGCGTCACCGCTGCCGTCGGGCCACGGCACGACGTGCGTGGTCCAGCCCCGGTCGGTCGCGGTGAGGACGTGCCCGCCGACGTCGACGCGCCACGTGCCGGGCTCCCCGTCCGCGGGGAGCAGCGTCCACGGGACCGGGGAGATCCGCTCCGCCGGCGTGGGCTCCGGGTCGGGGTCGACCCGTCCGGGCCACGTGTCGAGGGTCGCGAGGCGGGCCCGCAACCGGGCGGCCGCAGCCTCGTCGGGCGCGAGCGGGCCGTCCTCCAGGCGGTCGGCGAACCGCCAGAACGCCGCGAGCACGCGGTCCGTGGTCCGGGTGGCGCCGAGGTACCCGATCGCGAGGCCGAGCTCCGGCACGGCGAGGCCGAACTGCCCGTACGCGCCGTCGGCGCGGAAGCCGTGGCGGCTGCGCCACACCTGGTAGCCGTACCCGCGCGCCCAGTCGTGGTCGGCGCCGGGCTCCTCCGCGTTGTCCGACCAGGGCTGCCGCATCTCGGCCAGCCAGGCGGCGGGCACCACCTGCGCGCCGTCGTACCGGCCGCCGTCGGCCAGCGCCACCGCCAGCCGCGCGACGTCCTCCACCGTGACGTGCAGGCCCGAGAACCCCTGGTCGATGTCGAGCGCGCCGTCGCGGTGCCCCACCCACCAGGAGCCGCGGATGCCGAGCGGGTCCAGCACGCGCGGGCGGAGGTAGTCGGTGAGGCGCTCGCCGGTGAGCGTCGTGACCACCGAGGACAGCGCCATCGACGCCGGCGAGTTGTAGACGAAGTGCGTGCCGGGGGCGTGCGCGGGCGGGGTGGCGAGCAGCCGGGCGGAGTCGAAGCCGATCTCCGCGACCTGCTCCGCCGTGTGCCCCGTGTTCATGGTGAGCAGGTGCCGCACCGTGATCCCGGAGTCCGTGGGCCGGCCCAGCAGCGACCCGGCCAGGTCGTCGGGTGAGAGCGCGCCCTCGGCCACCAGGTGCCCCACCGCGATCGCCGTGAACGTCTTCGACACCGAGTAGACGAGCCCCGGCAGGTCGGCGCGGTACGGCGCCCACGTGCCGCGGGCCACCGGGACGCCGTGCCGCGCGACCACCAGGGCGTGCGGGTCCAGGCCCGGCGCCTCCAGGTCGTCGAGCAGGTCGAGGACGGCGGCCGGGGAGATCCCGAGGGACTCCGGCGTCGGGGTGGTCATGCGGGCGTGCTCCCTCGGAGTGGTGCGGTGCGGTGGTGGTCGGGGCTCAGTAGATCGTGCGGCCGCGGGCGTCGGGAACCCCCGACTTGCGCAGGAAGTACGTGCTGACCTGGTCGCGCCACTCGACGGCCGAGCGCAGCTGCT
Organism: Isoptericola sp. NPDC057653; assembly: GCF_042799955.1. Taxonomy (NCBI): domain Bacteria; kingdom Bacillati; phylum Actinomycetota; class Actinomycetes; order Micrococcales; family Promicromonosporaceae; genus Isoptericola; species Isoptericola sp. NPDC057653. The sequence goes on from NZ_JBHVHP010000001.1 coordinate 1,286,701, forward strand.
CGGCGAGGCGGTCACGGACCCGCGCGTCGACGTCCGCGGGGACGGCGTCCGGCACGAGGTCGGCGAGCGACTCCCAGGCCGCGACGGCACCGCGCACCCGCTCCACGCCCTCGGACCGGGAGTCGTAGACGTGCTGGACCACGGTGACCCCGCTGTGCAGCACGTGCGAGTACGGCACGTGGTGGAAGAAGAGCAGGAGCTCGTCGGGGCAGGTCGCGACGTCCTCGTACACGTCGCGCCACGGCGCCGGGTACTGGCCGGTGAACCCCGTGCCGGTGGCGCGGGTGCGGTCCACGCCGACCCCGTCGCGGTCCGCGAAGTGGTACGTGCCCCACGGCGTGTACTCGTACCCGTCGACGTCGGGGCCGTAGTGGTGCCCGGGCCGCACCATGAAGCCCACGCCGAGCGGCGCCGTGTACGACTCGTAGGTGCGCCACGAGTCGTCGAGCACCGCGTGCAGCACCTCGCGGACCCGCGGCTCGACCGTCCCGTCCGGGCGCGCGAACGTCAGGGAGACCCACTCGTCGAGCAGCGCCGACGGGTCGAGCGTCGGGTCCCACGCCAGCCGCCCGAAGGCGTAGAGGTTCGCCTGCGCCAGCGGGTGCCCCGTCCAGAACCGGTCGTCGCCCACGTTCGACACGGCCGCGACGCCGCCGGACGCGACGAGGTCGCGCACCGCGGGGCCGCCCTCGTCGCCCTCGCCCCACGGCCGGAAGGCGAGGCTCTCGCGCCACCAGGGCGCGAGGTAGACCGCGTGCCGCTGCTGGCCGGTGTACTCCTGCGTGACCTGCAGCTCGAGCGCCACCCGGGTGCCCGGCATCGCGGCGAGCACGGGGGAGACGGGCTCGCGGGTCTGGAAGTCCATCGGCCCGTGCTTGACCTGCAGCACGACGTTCTCGGCGAACCGGCCGTCCAGCGGCGCGAAGTGGTCGTAGGCGGCCCGGGCGCGGTCGGTGGAGCGGTCGCGCCAGTCCTGCCTGTGGTCGTAGACGAACGCCCGCCAGTGCACGACGCCGCCGTGCGGGGCCACGGCCTCGGCCAGCGCGTTCGCGCCGTCCGCGTGGTCGCGCCCGTAGGCGAACGGGCCGGGCTGGCCCTCCGAGTCGGCCTTGACGACGAAGCCGCCGAAGTCCGGGACCGCCGCCCAGACGCGGTCCGCCGCCGCGCGCCACCAGGCGCGCACGTCCGCGTCGAGGGGGTCGGACGTCGGCAGCCCGCCGAGCGTCATCGGCGCGGCGAAGCTCACCGCGAGGTGGGTGCGCACGCCGTACGGCCGCAGCGCGGCGGCGATCCGGGCCACCTCCGGCAGGTCGTCGGTGAGCAGCCGCGCCTCGCGGGCGTGCACGTTGACGTTGTTGACGCAGACCCGGTCGATCCCGGTCGCGGCGAGCAGGCGCGCGTAGGTCGTGACGCGGGACAGGTCCGCGCGGACCCGGCCGTCGTCGTAGAAGACCGACCCGCCGGAGTACCCCCGCTCGACCTGCCCCATGACCGGGTGCACGTCCACGTTGTCCCAGTGGTCCAGCACGCGCAGCGCGAAGGCGGGGGCGTGGTGCTCGTCGGCGTCGGGCCCCGCGAACGCCGCCTCCCCGAGCCGCACCGCGTGGAACCACCCGTGCAGCAGCGCCGTCGGCGTGGCAGCGGTGACCGTGACCCGGCCGGCCGAGCGCACGAACCGGAACCCGGCCGCCCCCGCCTCGGCATCGAGCGTGCTGACATGATCCTCGTTCCGGCCGTTCGAGGACGAAGTCGGCACGCTCGATGCCACGAGGGCGAGCACGAGGTCGGGGGAGCCGCCCGGGTCGACGACGGCCCCGCCGTGCGCCGTCGTCGCGCGGTCCAGCTCGGCGCGCAGCGTGGCCACCACCTCCGGCGAGCCGTCGGGACGAGGGCGGGGAACACCGTGCGCTGGGCCCGGCAGGTCCGGGGTGCGGAGCGTGAGGCGGCGGCGTCCGACGGCGGCCAGCGCGCCGTCGGGCAGCCAGGCCGGGTGCGGCGCGGCGTCGACAACGTTTTCGGAATTCACCGTCGGTCTCCTCGGTGCGGTACGTGCGGGCTCGGTGTGCGGTGCGGGCTCAGGCGCCGGCGTCGGGCGCGGTGTAGCGGAACGCGTCCCACGCGCCGAGCAGGTACTGGATGCCGAGCGCGCGGTCGTACAGGCCGTAGCCGGGGCGCGGCTTGTTGGTGGTGTTCTCGTCCCACAGGTGGCGGCCGTGGTCGGGCCGCACGTACCCGGTGTAGCCGGCCTCGGCGTACGCCTTCATGATCCCGGTCGTGTCGACGTCGCCCTCGCACGCCCGGTGGGCCACCTCGGAGAAGTCGCCGTTCGGGAAGTGCTTGATGTTGCGCACGTGGGTGAAGTGGATGCGGTCCATGAAGCGGCGCACGGTGGCCGCGGCCAGCGGGGCCTGGGCGGGGTTCGCCGAGAAGCTCCCGAGGCACAGGGTGAGGCCGTGGTGCGGGCTCGGGTGCAGGTCCAGCACGCGCTGCAGGTCCTCCGGCGTGGACACGACGCGCGGCCAGCCGAAGACGTCGAACGGCGGGTCGTCCGGGTGCACGCCCAGCCTGACCCCGGCCTCCTCGGCGGCCGGGACCACGGCGTCGAGGAAGTACCGGTAGTTCGCGTACATGTCCTCGTGCGTGACGCCCTCGTAGGCCGCGTTGAGCTCCGTGAAGCCCGCGAGGCGCTCGGGCTCCCAGCCCGGCAGCGTCAGGCCGTGGGACCCGGCGGCCATGTCGGCGATGAGGCCCTCGGGCGTCATCCCGTCCACGACGGCCCGCTCGAAGAACAGGGCGGTGGAGCCGTCGGGCAGCGGGTGCCACAGGTCGGTGCGCAGCCAGTCGAAGACGGGCATGAAGTTGTAGCAGACCACCTTCACGCCGGCCTTCCCCAGCCGCCGGATCGTGGTCACGTAGTTCTCGATCGCCTCGTCGCGGCCGAGCCCCAGCACCGTGCGGCCCAGCTTGATCGACTCGTGCACGTTGACCGACTCGACCACCTCCGCGTCCAGGGTGCGGGTCACGCCGCGGGCGCGCGCCTCGGCGGAGAGCCCGGTGATGCGCGCGATCTCCGCGTCGATCTCCTCCTGCTCCCACACCTCGCCGGCCTGCTTCTGGTGCAGGCTCCACACCACCGTCTCCACGCCAGGGATCTGGCGGATGTGGTCCAGCGTGACCGTGTCGTTGCCCTCGCCGTACCAGCGGAAACCCATCTTCACCGTGCTGCTCCTCGTGCTCGTCGTTCGTCGCCCACCGGCAAGGATCAGGGGCGGGCGTAGGCCGCCTGGGGCAGGCGGTAGGCGAGGTCGACGGCGACGTCGAGGGCCTCGTCCAGGTCCAGGCGGTGCTCCGCCACGAGGCGCGCCAGGTAGCCGGCGTCGATGCGGCGGGCCAGGTCGTGCCGCGCCGGGATGGAGCAGAAGGCGCGCGTGTCGTCGACGAAGCCGCTCATGTTGCTGAAGCCGGCGGTCTCCGTGGCCGACTCGCGGAACCGCCGCATGGCGTCCGGGGCGTCGAGGAACCACCACGGCGCGCCGAGGCGCAGGGCCGGGTAGACGCCCGCCAGCGGCGCGAGCTCGCGCGAGTACACGTCCTCGTCCACGGTGAACGCGATGAGCCGCAGGCCCGGGTGGTGGCCGAACGCGTCGAGCACCGGGCGCAGGGAGCGCGTGAACTCCGTGACGACGGGGATGTCGTAGCCCTTGTCCGGGCCGAACGCGGCGAACGGGGCGTCGGCGTGGTCGCGCAGCACGCCCGGGTGCAGCTGCATGACCAGGCCGTCCTCCGCCGACATCGCGGCCATCTGGAACAGCATGTGCCCGCTGAACGCCTGCGCCTCGGCGGCGGTGACCGTGCCGGCGAGCGCCTTGTCGAGGATGCGCCGCGCGTCGGCGTCGTCCAGGGGCGTGGTGTCGGCGGAGAGGTGGCCGTGGTCCGTGGCGCGCGCGCCCGCCGCGACGAAGCGCTCGCGCTGGGCGCGCAGGGCCTCGAGGTAGCGGTCGTAGGACGTGACGTCGACGTCCGCCGCCTCGCCCAGGCGGGCGACGTCCTCCCGCCACGTGGCGCGGTCGAGGTGCAGCAGCGGGTCGGGGCGGAACGTCGGCAGGACGCGCTCGCCGTAGCCGTCCGCGGCGAGCTTGGCGTGGGCGTCGAGGGTGGCCCAGGCGGGGTCGGTCGTGGCGATGACCTCGATGTCGAACGCGTCCAGCAGGGCGCGGGGCCGGAAGCCCGGGTCGGCGATGCGCGCCGCCACCTGGTCGTAGAGCGCGTCGGCGGTCTCGGCCGACGGCCGCTGCGTGACGCCGAGGATCTCGACGAGCACGTGCTCCAGCCAGTAGCGCGTGGGCGTGCCGCGGAAGTGCTTCCAGCCGGCGCAGAAGCGGCGCCAGATCTCGCGCGGGTCGGCCTCGGCGTCCTCGTCGGCGGTGGACCCGACGCCGAGGCGGGGCAGCGTCTCGCCCTGGGAGACGAGCATGCGCGTGAGGTAGTGGTCGGGCACCACGACGAGCTGCGCGGGGTCGCCGAACGACGCGTCGTCGGCGAACCACTCGACGGGCACGTGGCCGTGCATCGAGACGATCGGCAGGTCCTGCACCGCGGCGTAGATCTCGCGGGCCAGCGGCCGCGCGACGGGGTCGGCGGGCAGCGCCCGGTCGGGGTGCAGGGTCCAGCGCTCGGTCACCGGGGGCTCCTCGTCGTCGAGATCGTGCGAACGTTTGCATCGTAACGGGTGTCGCGCGGCGTCGCGGATTCACCTCGATGCGTGAGACGGGGGAGACGGCGTGCGGCGGGGTGTGGGACGATCTGGCAAACGTTCGCACCCGCGCCGGCCCGCCGTCGTCGGTCGTCCGGAGGTCCGTCGGAGGGAGGTGGTCGCCGTGGTCACGGTGCACGACGTCGCACGCGCGGCCGGCGTCTCGATCTCGACGGTGTCGCGGGCGCTCGCGGCGCCGGAGCGGGTCGCGCCGTCGACGCGCGACCGCGTCACCGCCGCGGCCCGCGAGCTCGGGTACCGGCCCAACCGCGCCGCGAGCGTGCTGCGCGCCGGCCGCACCGGCGCCCTCGGGCTCGTCGTGCCGGACCTCGCCAACCCCTACTTCGCCGCGATCGCGAAGGGCGCGCAGGCGCGGGCGCGGGAACGCGGCCTGGGCCTGTTCGTCGTCGACTCCGACGAGGACCCGGACCTCGAGACGGAGGCCGTCGCCGGGCTCGCGCCCCAGACGGACGGCCTCGTCCTGTGCTCCCCCCGCTCCGTCGAGCGGTCCGTCGCCGCGCTCGGCGGTCGCCCCGTCGTCCTCGTCAACCACGAGGTCGACGGCGTCCCCTCGGTGGTCGCCGACCACGGCACGGGCATGTTCCGGGCGCTCGAGCACCTCCGGGCGCTGGGCCACCGGAAGGTCGCGTACGTCGGCGGGCCCGAGAGCTCCTGGTCCGACGGGCGGCGTCGGGACGGGCTCCGGGCCGCGGCCGCGCGGCTGCACGACGTCGACCTGGTCGAGCTGGGGCCGCACCGCCCGCAGGTGGCCGGGGGGCACGCCGCCGCCGACCTGGTCCTCGCGTCCGGCGCGACCGCGGTGGTGACCTTCAACGACCTCGTGGCGGTGGGCCTCGTCGAGCGCGTCCGGGTCCGGGGCCTCGAGGTGCCGGGCGACCTGTCGGTCGTGGGGTGCGACGACGCGTACGTCGCCGAGCTGACGTCGCCCCCGCTGACCACGCTGCGCACCGACCTGCGCGGCGCGGGCAGGGCCGCCGTCGACCGCCTGGCGGCCCGCGCGGACGACGGCGGCGACGTCGTGGCGACGCTCCCCGTGGAGCTCGTCGTGCGCGGCTCGACCGCCCCGCCCCCGGCGGCCCCGCCCGCCGCGGGCACCTGACCGAGAAGAACGACGACCCGGCGACGCCGCCGGCCCGACGGAGGACCCATGACCGACCGACTCCACCGTTCCGCCCTCCCCGCGCACCTCGACGCGCCGGCGACCCCCGAGCAGGTGGGCATCGTGCACCTGGGGATCGGGGCGTTCCACCGGGCCCACCAGGCGGTGTTCACGGAGCTCGCCGCGCGGGCCACGGGCGACCGCCGCTGGGGGATCCTCGGCGTGACGCAGCGCTCGGCGTCGGTGCGCGACCAGCTGCGCCCGCAGGGCGGGGTGTACGCGGTCCTCACGGCGGGCACGCACGAGAGCCGGCTCGACCTCGTGGGGTCCGTGCTCGACGTCGCGTGGCCCGCCGAGGAGACGGCGCGGGTGCTGGCGGCGCTCGCGGCGCCCACGACCCACGTCGTGACGCTCACCGTCACCGAGAAGGGGTACGCCCGCGACGCCGACGGCGGCCTCGACGTCGAGCGCGTGCGCGCGGACCTCGACGCGCTCGCCGCCGAGCCGTCCGCCGACCGGGTGGTCCCGGGGGCGACGGCGGTCGGCCTGCTCGTGCGCGGGCTCGCGGCCCGCTGGCGGGCGGCGCAGGCGTCGGGGGAGCGGCGCCCGGTCACGGTGCTGACCTGCGACAACATGGTGGACAACGGGCGGGTGCTCGAGCGGCTGGTGGGCGCGGCGGTGGACGCCGCGCTGCCGGGGCCCGACGGGGACGGGCTGCGGTCGTGGCTCGCGACGGACGTCGCCTTCCCGTGCTCGATGGTGGACCGGATCGTGCCCGCCACCACCCCGGCGCAGCGCGACGCGGTGGAGCGCGAGCTGGGCGCCCGCGACGAGGGCCTGGTGGTGGGCGAGCCGTTCCGCCAGTGGGTGATCGAGGACCGGTTCGCCGGCCCGCGGCCGGAGTGGGAGCGGGCGGGCGCCACCCTCACCGCGGACGTCGCGCCGTGGGAGCAGGCCAAGCTGCGGATGCTCAACGGCACCCACTCGCTGCTCGCGTACGCCGGGCGGCTGGCCGGGCACGCCACGCTCGCCGAGGCCGTCACCGACCCGGCGCTGCGCGAGCGGGCGCGCGCGTTCATGCTCGACGACGCGCTGTCCACGCTGGCCCCGCCCGACGGCGCGGACCTGCGCGCGTACGGCGAGTCCCTGCTGGAGCGGTTCGCGAACCCGGCCACGGGACACACCACGCTCCAGGTGTCGATGGACGGCACGCAGAAGATCCCGATCCGGTGGGGCGGCGTCGTGGCCGACCGGCTCGCCGCCGGCGTCGTGCCGGCGGGTGCGGCGTTCGGGCTGGCCGCGTGGAGCGAGGTGGTGCGCCGCGAGGCCGCCGCCGGGCGGCTGGTCGACGACCCGCGCGCCGACGAGCTCGCCGGCGTCGTGGCCCGCGCGGGCGCCGGCGACCCCGCCGCGGCGACGCCGGCGGACGTCGCCCGTGCGCTGCTCGCGCTGCCCGGGCTGCTGTCCGCCGGGGCCGGGACGGACGAGCGCCTCGTGGCTGCCGTCGTGGCCGAGGTGCCCGCGCTCGCCGCGGCCTGACGGCGGGTCCCGGCGTCGCGGCCCGGCGTCGCGGCGCGCCCCGTCCTCGGGCGTGCCGGCCGGGCCGGGACGGGCCGGGGGCCTGCCTGGGGGTTCGTCCCCCGGCGCGGGGGCGTCGTATGCTCGCCCGCGGTGTGAGCGTTCACACAGGCCGGCGGGCATTCGGGCGGGACGGTGCCGACCCCGGGCCGCCGGCTCGTTGTCGGATCGTGATGCGACCGGCTGTCCCCCGGGGCTGGACAACGCTTACCGAGTCGTGTTTTATCGATTCAGTCACCAGCGGGCGAGGAGTCAACGGGGCGTCCTCGCCGGCGACGATCGTGGACGATCGACGAGCGAGGAGGCTCACATGAGGATCACGCGCAAGGCCGCCGGCGCGGCAGCGGCGATGCTGACCGTCGCCCTCACCCTCACCGCCTGCGGCGGGGGGACCGAGGCCGCGGATCCGGGGTCCGCCGAGAAGGTCAGCACCGACGAGGACATCACCATCTCGATGGCCTGGTGGGGCGAGCCCGCCCGCGCCGAGATGTACGAGAAGGCCGTGGACCTCTTCGAGAAGGACCACCCCAACATCACCGTGCAGACCCAGTTCCAGGACTGGGACGCGTACTGGACCGCCCGGGCCACCGAGGCCGCCGGCGGCGCCCTGCCCGACGTGATCCAGATGGACCTGTCCTACCTGCGCCAGTACGGCGCCACCGGGCAGCTCCTCGACCTCACCGGGCAGGAGGGCGTCAACCTCGACGTCGACGGCGTGGACGACTCGCTCCTGGGGTCGGGACAGATCGAGGGCAGCCAGTTCGGCGTGCCCACGAGCACCAACACGCTCGCGCTGTTCTACAACGCCGACGTGCTGAAGAAGATCGGCGTCGAGCCCCCGGCCGAGGGCTACACGTGGGACGACCTCAACGACTGGATGAGCGAGGTCTCGAAGGCCGGCGCCGGCGAGGACCCCGTCGTCTACAGCGGTGCCGACTACACGGGCACGTTCTGGTTCTTCCTGCAGTGGCTGATCCAGCAGGGCGTCGAGCCGTTCACCGACGACGGCCAGCTGAACTTCGACGAGGCGCAGATGACCGAGTGGCTCGACCAGGGCCAGGGCCTGCGCGACGAGAGCGCGTTCTTCCCGATCAAGAAGGCCAAGCAGCTCGAGCCGCTGGGCGGGTTCCACGTGAACCAGTCCGCGTCCGAGATGAGCTGGGACAACTTCCTCGCGGGCTACGCGGCGGAGTCCGGCGAGGACCTCGAGATGCTGCCCATGCCGTCCGGCGACGACGGCCCGCAGCAGTTCTGGAAGCCGTCGATGCTGCTGTCCGCCTCGGCGCAGACCAAGCAGCCCGAGGCCGCCGCCGCGCTGATCGACTTCCTCGTCAACGACCCGCAGGTCGGCGAGATCTTCGGCACCTCCAAGGGCGTGCCGGCCGTCCAGGCGCAGATCGACGCGATGAAGCTCGAGAAGGGCTCCGTCGACGAGAAGGTCGTGCAGTACGAGAAGGACGTGGCCGACGTCGTGACCGAGTCCGCGCCCGTGCCGGTCGAGGGCTTCGGCGAGATCGAGGCCGAGTACAAGCGTCTCGGCGAGGAGCTCATGTACGGCAACATCACCGTGGACGAGTTCGTCACGCAGTGGTTCTCCTTCGCGGACGGCGCGGTGAAGCAGTCGTGACCGTCTCGACGAGCACGACGCTCGACACCGCTCGGGGGGCGCAGGACGCGTCCCCCGAGCGGGGGCGCGCCCGACGCCGCCGCGAGGCGGGCGCGGGGTTCGCGTTCCTGTCGCCGTGGCTGGTGGGGTTCGTGGTGCTGACGGCGTTCCCGATGGTGGCGTCGCTGTACCTGGCCTTCACCGACTACGACCTGTTCCGGCCGCCGTCCTGGGTGGGCATCGAGAACTTCACGAAGCTCTTCCACGACCCGCGGTTCTGGACGTCGGCGAAGGTGACGGCGATCTACGTGCTCGTCGGCACGCCGATCAAGCTGGCGGCGGCGCTGCTGGTCGCGATGGTGCTCAACATGAAGCACCGCGGCCAGGGCGCGTACCGGTCGATCTTCTACGCCCCGTCGCTGATCGGCGCCTCGGTGTCGATCGCGATCGTGTGGAAGGCGATGTTCATCGACGACGGCATCGTCGACCGCATCCAGCAGCTGTTCGGCCTGCCGGCCGGCGGCTGGGTGGGCGACCCGTCCAAGACGATGCCGATGTTCGTGCTGCTCGCGGTGTGGACATTCGGCGCCCCGATGGTCATCTTCCTGGCCGGCCTCAAGCAGATCCCCGCCGAGCTCTACGAGGCGGCCGCCGTCGACGGCGCGGGGCCGGTGCGCAAGTTCTGGCGCATCACGATCCCGATGCTGAGCCCGGTGCTGTTCTTCAACCTGCTGCTGGAGACCATCGGCGCGTTCCAGGTCTTCGGGTCCGCGTTCATCATCTCCGGCGGCACGGGCGGCCCGGCCGACTCGACGCTGTTCTACACGCTGTACCTCTACATCAAGGGCTTCGCGCAGTTCGACATGGGGTACGCCTCGGCGATGGCGTGGGTCCTGGTGGTCGTGGTCGGCGTCATCACCACGATCCTGTTCAAGACCTCGAACGCCTGGGTCCACTACTCGGGAGACAACCGATGAGCGACATCACGCACGTCGTCACCCCACCTGTGTCCCTGTCGAACCAGGCCGCGGCCGCGGGCCTCCCCGGCTCGCCGAACGGCCCCGCCATCGACACGTCCCTGCGTCAGGCGGCCCGGCGTCGCAAGGGTGCCCGGTCGGTCGGCTTCCACGCGTTCATGATTCTGTGCACGATCGTGGTGCTCTACCCGGCCGCGTGGATGCTGATGAGCTCGTTCAAGCCGTCGAACGAGATCATCGGGAACATCAGCCTCTGGTCCGACCACCTGTCGCTGCACAACTTCGCGACGGCGCTGTCCGGCATCGGCGGCGTCGGGTTCTGGACCTTCTTCGGCAACTCCATGATCCTGGCCGTCGCGTCGGTGGTCGGGGTGGTGCTGTCCTCCACCGTGGCGGCGTACGCGTTCGCGCGGATCGACTTCCCGGGCCGGGGGCTGTTCTTCGCGATCATGATCGGCACGCTTCTGCTGCCGTTCCACGTGGTGATCATCCCGCAATACATCATGTTCAACGAGATGGGGCTGGTGAACACGTTCATCCCCCTGCTCGCGCCGAAGTTCCTGGCCGGCGAGGCGTTCTTCGTCTTCCTCATGGTGCAGTTCATGCGCAACCTGCCCCGGGAGCTCGACGAGGCCGCGCGCATCGACGGAGCCGGCCACGGCCGCATCTTCACAGCGATCATGCTGCCGCTGATGCGACCGGCGATCATCACCAGCTCGATCTTCGCGTTCATCTGGTCGTGGAACGACTTCCTCGGCCCGCTGCTGTACCTGAAGAAGCCCGACATGTACCCGCTGCCGATCGCGCTGCGCCTGTACGTCGACCAGACGTCCGTCTCCGACTACGGCGCGCAGATGGCGATGGCGGTCCTGGCGCTGCTGCCCGTGATGATCTTCTTCATCCTGTTCCAGCGCTACATCGTCGACGGCGTCGCCACCCAGGGCCTCAAGGGCTGACGATGGGTCGCGGCACGACGAACCAGGGGGCGGTCATGGCGGCACGGCGCGAGCGCGGGCGTGGCGGGCGCAAGCGCCCCGCCGGGGGCGGCGAGACCCGCACCGGCGCGGCCCTGGGGCTGTTCGCCGAGGTGGTGCTCGCCGGCGTGCTGGTCGCGCTCGGCAGCCTCCTGGTGGTCACCGCGGTGCCGTCCCTGGCGGCGGGCGTGGCGCACGTCCGCCGCCAGGTGACCGGCCGCGACGTGGGCCTGGCCCGCTTCGCCCGCGACTGGTGGGCGGCCGTGACGGCCCTGTGGCCGCTGGGCCTCGCCGCCGTCGGCGTCGCCCTGCTGCTCGCGCTGGACTGGCGGCTCGCGCGGGCGGACGTGCTGCCCGGCGCGGGCGTGGTGGCGGTGGTGGTCGCGGTCGCCGCGGCCGTCGTCGTCGCCGTGCTGGCCCGCGCGGCCGGGGCCTGGTCGGAGCCGGGGGACGGGGCCGACGCCGGCCGCCGCACCGCCCGCGAGGCCCTCGCCGAGGGCGTGCGGCGCACGCAGGACGACCTGTCCGGGTCCGTGCTGCTGGCCGCCGCCGCCGCCCTGTGCGTCGTCTTCGTGTGGATGCTGCCGCCGCTCGTGCTGGTGGTGGGCGGTCTCCTCTCCCTCGCCGTGGTGGGCGTCGACGCCCGCCACGGCCGCACCGACGCCTGACCCGCTCGCGCGCGTCCCCGGCGGCACCCCCGAGGTGCCGCCGTCCCCGAACGACCGTGTCCGATCCCGAGTTGCAACGATGCAGAGAGGAACGTGCCATGCGAACGACCAGACGCGCCGTGGGGGCCGTCGCCGCGCTGACGGCGGGCGTGCTCGCCGTCGGCGGCCTGCCCGCCACCGCGCAGCCCGCCCACCCAGGAGGGGCCGGGGGCGGCGGAGGAGTGCAGCTGGAGCACCTCGACCGGGGGCTCGTCGCCGCGAGCACCAGCGAGGGCGTCTTCCTCTCCTGGCGCCTGCTGGGCGACGAGGTCACCGGGCACACCGCCACCGGGATGGCAGGCCCCGACTTCGCCGTCTACCGCGACGGCAGGCGGATCGCGACCGTCAGCGACTCCACCAACTACCTGGACACGAAGGCGGCCGGCGGCACCGCGACCTCCCGCTACGCCGTCGCGCCCGTCACCGAGGACAAGCGCGGCCGCGAGAAGGTGGGCAAGCGCAGCCCGGCGGTCACCGCGTGGTCGGACGACTTCCTCGACGTCCCGCTCAACAAGCCGGCCGACGACGTGACCCCGCTGGGCGAGCCGGTCACGTACTCGGCGAACGACGCGTCGGTGGCCGACCTGGACGGCGACGGTGCGCTGGAGATCGTCGTCAAGTGGTACCCGTCGCGGGCCAAGGACGTCTCCCAGAAGGGGTACACGGGCAACACGTACGTCGACGCCTACGAGCTCGACGGCACCCAGCTGTGGCGCGTCGACATGGGCGTGAACGTCCGCTCCGGCGCCCACTACACGCAGTTCCCGGTGTACGACTTCGACGGCGACGGCACCGCCGAGGTCATGATGAAGACGGCGCCCGGCACCAAGGTCACGACGTACCGCCACGGCAAGCCCGCGAACGCGCGGTACGTGCCGATCTCGAAGGCGGACAAGAAGGCCGGCGTCACGGACGACTCCGACTTCCGCTGGAGCGCGGCGGACTACGCCGACCACCTGGTGGAGCTGTTCCAGGGCTGGACCGACGAGCCCGAGGTCCGCAGCGGGCAGTGGCCGGCCACGCTGGAGGACGCGTTCGGCATCGAGCAGCGGTACGCGTACCCGCTGTCCGCGGCCGACGCGCGCGAGCTCGTGGACTACTACGTCGACGAGTGGGCGCCCGCCCGCTCGGACCGCAACGACCTGCGCACCTTCGACGGCTTCGTCCTCACGGGGCCGGAGTACCTGACCGTCTTCGACGGCCGCTCCGGCAGGCCGCTGGACACCGTGGACTACGAGCCCGGGCGCACGGACGACGGGCTGCGCTGGGGCGACTACGAGTGGACGCGCGTCGAGCCGGGGAACCGGGTCGACCGGTTCCTGTCGGGCGTCGCGTACCTGGACGGCCGGCACCCGTCGGCGATCTTCGCCCGCGGGTACTACACGCGGGCCGCGATCGTCGCCTACGACTGGGACGGCCGGCACCTGTCGACGCGCTGGACCGCGGACTCCGGGTTCAAGCCGATGAACAACCCGTTCCTGGACGCCGACAACAAGGGCGTGCAGCCGGACCCCGGCAACGAGCTCACGCAGCTGTGGGGGCAGGGCTTCCACTCGCTGTCCGCGGCGGACGTGGACGGCGACGGCAGGCAGGAGATCGTCTACGGGGCGGCGACGCTCGACGACGACGGCACGCTGCTGTACTCGTCGTCCGACACCCTGCCCGAGGGGTCGTCGAACCCCGGCGCGACGGCGAACCTCGGCCACGGGGACGCCATGCACGTCACCGACGTCGACCCGTCCCGACCGGGCCTGGAGATCTGGACCTGCCACGAGGGCGGCGCCGGCGTGCCGTACGGCTCCGTGCTGCGCGACGCCGCGACCGGCGAGGCCCTCTTCGGGGCGTTCTCGGGCAAGGACACGGGCCGCTGCCTCATCGGCGACGTCGACCCGACGCCCGGCATCGAGGTCTGGGCGTCCATGCCCGACGGCACGGACGCCTCGGGCCTGCTGAGCGCCACGGGCACGCAGCTCCGCGCGACCACCCCGGGCACCAACCAGTCGGTGCGGTGGGCCGCGGACGGCACCACGCAGATCGTCACGGGCTCGCGCGACGAGACCCCGAGGATCGTGGACGGCGACGGCACCGTGCGCCGCACGCTCGACGGCACCAGGGCGAACAACGACACCAAGGGCAACCCGTCGCTCGTCGCCGACGTGCTGGGCGACTGGCGCGAGGAGGTGCTGGTCCCCACGACGGACTCCTCCGCGCTGCGGGTGTACACGTCCACCGAGGTGAGCGGCACCAAGATGTACACCCTCCTGCACGACCCGCAGTACCGGGCCGAGGTGGCCCGGCAGCAGACCACCTACAACCAGCCGTCGTACCCGGGGTTCTACCTCGCGTCCGACACCGACTGGTCGCAGGTCCCCGTCCCGCGGCTCAGCACCCGCTGACCGTCCAGATCGTCGGTCGGGCCTGCCCGGGCCAGGTCCCGCACGGGCCCGGCCGACGTCCCCTCCCCAGGAGTGCACCCGTGCGTGTCCCCACCCGTCGTCGCCGGCTCGTCGCCGTCGTCGCCCCCGCAGCCGTCGTCGCGCTGCTCGCCTCGTCGTGCTCTGCCGGCGACACGCCCTCGGGCGTGGCCGAGACCCTCGACCCCGACGAGAAGGTCACGCTGAGCGTGGCCTGGTGGGGCGACGACGACCGCGCCGCCCGCTACACGGAGGCGCTGGACCTCTTCGAGGAGCAGCACCCGAACATCACGATCCAGAGCTCGTTCGTCACGTTCGACGACTACTGGACCGCGCGCGCCACGGAGGCGGCGGGCAGCTCCCTGCCGGACGTCATGCAGTTCGACTCGTCGTTCCTGCGCCAGTACGCCGGCACCGGCCAGCTGCTCGACGTGACCCCGTACCTGGGCGACGGCGGCGACGCGGCGATCGACACCACCGGCCTCGCGCCCGAGCTCGTCGACTCCGGCCGGATCGACGACGCCGTGTACGCCGTGCCGACCGCCACGAACACCTGGGCCGCGTTCTACAACCCGTCCGTGGTGAAGAAGCTCGGCCTCGAGCCGCCGGCGGAGGACTTCACCTGGGACGAGCTCGCCGCCTGGACCGCGGAGGCCAGCGCGGCCGGCGCGGGCGAGGACCCGGCGCTGTACGGGGCCAACGACTACACGGGCGTGTTCTGGGCGTTCCTGCAGCACCTCGTGCAGGAGGGCGTCACGCCCTTCACGGACGACGGCGAGCTCGGCTTCACCCGCGACGACATGGCCGCGTGGCTGCACTCCGGCGACGACCTGCGCGCGGACGGGGCGGTCTTCCCGGTCAAGCGCGCGCAGCAGCTCGCGCCGGAGTCCGGGTTCACCGTGAACGAGCAGGCGCTCGAGATGAGCTGGGACAACTTCCTCGCCGGGTACGTCGCCGGCTCCGGGCAGGACGACATCACGATGCTGCCCGCGCCCTCCGGCTCGGACGGCGAGAAGCACATGTTCGCGCGCACCTTCCAGATGGCGGGCTCCGCGCATACCGAGCACCCCGCCGCCGTCGCCGCGCTGCTCGACTTCTTCGTCAACGAGCCCGAGGTCGGGCGCATCTTCGGCACGTCCAAGGGCGTGCCCGCGACCCAGGCGCAGCGCGACGCGATGGACCTCGAGCCGGGGTCCGTGGACGAGCGCGTGGTGCAGTACGAGGAGGACCACGCCGACGACATCACCGAGCCGGCTCCCATCCCGGTGGAGGGCTTCGGCGCGCTCGAGGCGGAGTTCAAGCGCCTGGGCGAGGAGCTCGCGTACGGCAACGTCACCGTCGACGGCTTCGTCGACCAGTGGTTCACGATGGCGGACTCGCAGCTCGACTGACCGGTACGACCGCACCGACGAAGGAGCACCCATGAAGGTCACGATCCTGGGCGCCGGCGCGATCGCCGGCGCCCACGCCGAGGCGGTCCGCGCGCTGGCGGCGCACGGCGGGCCGGAGGGGGTCGAGCTGACGCACGTCGTCGACCTCGACGAAGGCCGCGCGGCCGTGTTCGCCGCCGAGCACGACGTGCCGCACCACGGCACGGACCTCCAGGCGCTGCTCGACGCCGGCGAGGTGGACGCGGTCCACATCTGCACGCCGCCGTCGGTGCACCTGGAGGCCGCCCTGGCGGCCCTGCGCGCGGGGGCGCACGTCGTCGTCGAGAAGCCGGCCGTGCTGTCGCTGGCCGAGGCCGACGCCCTGGCGGCGGCGGAGCGGCAGGCGGTCGACGCGGGCCTGCCCGGCCGGTTCACGCAGATCGTGCAGCACCGGTTCGGCGCGGGGATCCGGCGGCTGCGCCGGCTCCTCGACGACGGCACGCTCGGCCCCGCGTACGTGGCCCAGTGCGACACGCTCTGGTTCCGCACCCCGGAATACTTCGACGTGCCGTGGCGCGGCCGGTTCGACACCGAGGGCGGCGGCACGACGATGGGGCACGGCATCCACCAGTTCGACCTGCTCCTGGCCGTGCTCGGACCGTGGACCGAGGTGCGGGCGATGGCCGGGCGGCTCGCGCGGCACACGGACACCGAGGACGTCTCGACGGCGCTGGTGCGGTTCGCGGGCGGCACGCTGGCGACGATCACGAGCTCCGCGATCTCCCCGCGCCAGACGTCGCGCCTGCGGTTCGACACCGAGGCCGCCACCGTCGAGCTGGAGCACCTGTACGGGTACGACGACTCGAGCTGGACCGTCACGCCCGTGGCGGGCCGCCAGGACGTCGCCGAGGCGTGGGCCGCCGACGAGGCGCGGTCCGTGGACGGCGGCGCGAGCGGCCACCTGGCGCAGCTCGTGCCCACCTACCGGGCCCTGGCGGAGGGCCGCACCCCGCCGGTCACGGTGGACGACACCCGCGCCACCCTCGAGCTGGCCGCGGCGATCTACAGGTCCGCGTTCACCGGTGCCACGGTCCGCGCCGGCGAGATCGTCGCCGGCGACCCGTTCCACGCCTCCATGGCCGGCACGGGTGCGCCCTGGCCGCCGAAGAAGGGGGTCCCCGCCTGACCCCGCACCCACGACGATCCGTCGCCTGACACGCCCTGGGACCGGTGACCGGGCGGTCAGGCCGCACTGTTAACGTGACCACCCTCACATGCACGCCTGAGGCACCTGCCCCGGGCGACGACGTCACGACGAAGTGGGGACGGATGCGAGAGGTCACGAGACGGGAGCTCCTCGGACTGGGGCTCGCCGGGGGAGCGGCGGCGGCGCTCGCCGGGTGCGCGACGCCGGGCACGACGTCGGTCAACGCCCAGCCGGTGGTGCCGGCGGCGGCCGGGGAGAAGGTCACGCTGACGTACTGGGCGTGGCTCAAGGACCTGCAGAAGGTCGCGGACGTCTGGAACGCCCAGCATCCCGACGTCCAGGTCGAGGTGTCCTGGATCCAGGGCGGCAACGGCGGCGGGTACCAGAAGATGTACTCCGCGCTCGCCGCGGGCGGCGGCCCGGACCTGGCGCAGGTGGAGATGCGCACCGTGCCGGAGTTCATGCTGGTCAACGGGCTCGTCGACCTGGAGCGGTACGGCATCTCCGAGCACGCGGACAAGTTCGACGAGACCCTGTGGAGCCAGGTGAGCTTCGCCGGCGGCGTCTACGGCGTCCCGCAGGACTCGGGCCCGGTCGGCATGTACTACCGCCCCGACCTGTTCGAGAAGGTGGGTGCCGACGTCCCGACGACGTGGGCCCAGTGGGCCGAGGTCGCGCCCGCCTTCCGCGAGGCCGGCATCTACATCGACTCCTTCCCGCTCGACGACACGTCGCCGTTCACCGCGCACGCGATGCAGGCGGGGGCCACCTGGCTGCGCAGCGAGGACGACGGCTGGGTCATCGACATGGCGAGCGAGACCACGCTCGAGGTCGCGCGGTTCTTCGACCGGGCCATCGACGACGACCTGGTCACGACGTCGGCCAACCCCTACAGCCCCGGCTGGTACGCCGCAGCGGCGCACGACCAGATCGCCTCCCTGGTGAGCGCGAGCTGGGGCGACGCCCTCCTGCAGAGCGTCAGCGGGGCCGACGGCAAGTGGCGCGTGGCGCCCGCCCCGCGCTGGGACCACGGGTTCGGGTCGTCCTTCATCGGAGGCTCGACGTCGGCGGTGCTGGCGAACAGCAAGCACCCGAAGGAGGCCATGGAGTTCGCCGTCTGGCTGAACACGAGCCCGGAGGGCATCGACGCGATGATCAAGAACTCCGGGATCGGGTGGTCGCCGGCCCGCGACTACATCGGCGCCGCGCGCGAGGAGCCGAGCGAGTTCTTCGGCGGCCAGCGGTACAACACGGAGGTGTTCCAGCCGGCCAGCCGCGACCAGAACCCCGACTGGCAGTGGTGGCCCATCACGCAGCAGACGTTCAACATCCTCGGCGACGGGTTCCGGGGCAAGGCGTCGGGCGGCTCGCTCGTCGACGCCGTCGTGGAGGCGGAGCAGCGGACCATCGAGGTGTTCCGCCAGAAGGGCCTGACGATCCGGAAGGCGGAGGACCGATGACCACCCAGACCACGCAGTCCACCACGCCCACCACGGGGGCGCCGGGCGCCGGGACGGGGACGAAGGCCAGGCGCGGCACGGCCGTGGGGCGGGCACCCTGGATCCTGGTGTCGCCGTTCCTCGTGCTCTTCGTGCTGACGTTCGTGCTGCCGATCCTCGTGGCGATCGGGCAGAGCTTCACCTCCGTCACCCGCGCCGGGCTGTTCGGCGAGCAGGGCGTCACCACGAAGTTCGCCTGGTTCGAGAACTACCGGATCGCGCTGGAGGACGGGAACTTCATCGCCTCGATCTGGCGGATGCTGCTGTTCGGCGTCGTGCAGGTGCCGGTGATGATCGTCGCCGCGACGGTGCTGGCGCTGCTCCTGGAGTCGGCGTCGGCGCGCTGGCCCGGCTTCTTCCGCGCCACCTACTTCATGCCGTACGGCATCCCGGGCGTCATCGCGACCATCCTCTGGTCGTTCCTGTACGTGCCGGGCCTGAGCCCGATCATCGACCTGTCCGAGACGCTGTTCGGGTTCACGCCCGACTTCCTCGGCGCGGGCACGGTGCTGTGGTCGATCGCGAACATCGTCACCTGGACGTACGCGGGCTACAACATGCTGATCATCGTGGCGCAGCTCAAGGCCATCCCGCCCGAGATGTACGAGGCGGCGCGCGTCGACGGGGCGGGCCCGTGGCGCACGGCCTGGAGCATCCAGCTCCCGCTGATCCGGCCGGCGCTGGTGCTCACCACCGTCTTCTCCATCATCGGCACGCTGCAGCTCTTCGCCGAGCCACAGCTGCTCAAGACGGTCTCGCCGGCGATCGACTCGCAGTACACGCCGAACCTGTCGGCCTACACGACCGCGTTCGCCTACAACGACTACAACGTCGCGGCCGCCCAGTCGGTGCTCATCGCGCTCGTCGCGTTCGCGCTGTCGTTCCTCTTCCTCCGGCTGACGAACAGGAGCTCGCGATGACCGCCACCGTCTCCACGCCGCCCGTCGGCACCCGCGCCGCGGCGCGCGCCGAGGCCGCCTCGGGCCGCGGCGGTCGCCGCCCGGCCACGCGGATCCTCGTCACCGGCATCCTCGTCGTCGTCGCGATCTACTTCCTCGTGCCCGTGTACTGGGTGGTGGTCGCCGCGACGAAGACGACGGACGACCTGTTCGCCACCAACGGGTTCTGGTTCGGGAGCTCGTTCGCGCTGTTCGACAACCTCGGCGCCGTCCTGACCTACGACGGCGGCGTCTTCGTGCGCTGGTTCGCCAACTCCGTGCTCTACGCCGGCGTGGGCGGCGTCGTCGCCACCTACCTGGCGGCGGCGGGCGGCTACGCGCTGGCCAAGTACCGGTTCCGGGGCCGCAACCTCATCTTCGGGCTGGTGCTCGGCGGCGTGCTCGTGCCCGGCACGGCCACCGCGCTGCCGCTGTTCCTGCTGTTCAGCCAGCTCGGCCTCGCGAACAGCTACTGGAGCGTGCTGATCCCGTCGCTGGTGTCGCCGTTCGGCTTCTTCCTGTGCCGCATCTACGCCGACGCGACCGTGGACTCCTCGCTCGTCGAGGCGGCCCGCATCGACGGCGCGGGGGAGCTGCGGATCTTCCACACCATCGGGCTGCGGATCATGACGCCCGCGCTGGTCACCGTGTTCCTGTTCCAGCTCGTCGGCATCTGGAACAACTACTTCCTGCCGCTCGTGATGCTGAGCGACCAGAAGCTGTACCCGATCACCCTCGGGCTCAACAACTGGCGCAGCCAGACCGACCGGCTGCCCGAGTTCTACGAGCTCACCACCGGGGGCGTGCTGCTCTCGGTGATCCCCCTCGCCATCGCCATGATCGCCCTGCAGCGGTTCTGGCGCGGCGGACTGACGGAAGGTGCTGTCAAGGCATGACCCTGCTCTCCCCGCTGCCGCACGAGTCCACCGTCCCCGCGTCGGGCCGCGTCGACCCGCCCCGCGCCGCGCCCGCCGGCGACGCGCCCCGCCGGTCCCTCGACGGGACCTGGGCCTTCCGCCTGCTGCCCGGCGTGCCCGGCGCCCCCGGGGCGTACGGCGTCCTGCCCGACGGCGAGGCGCCCGCAGACTTCGCCCGGCCCGGCTACGCGCCCTCGCCGGGCGCGGGCTGGGGCGAGATCCCCGTGCCCGCGCACTGGGTGCTCGAGGGGGACGGCGCCCACGGGCTCCCGATCTACACGAACGTGCAGTTCCCCTTCCCGGTGGACCCGCCGCACGTGCCCGACGAGAACCCGACGGGCGACTACCTCCGCGAGGTGGACGTGCCGGCCTCGTGGACCTCCGACGGGCGCGTGCTGCTGCGGTTCGACGGCGTGGAGTCGTTCTTCACCGTCTGGGTGAACGGGCACCAGGTGGGCTCGGCCTCCGGGAGCCGGCTGGCGCACGAGCTCGACGTCACCGACGCCGTGGTGCCGGGCACCAACACGGTCGCGGTCCGGGTGGTGCAGTGGTCGGCCGCGAGCTACCTCGAGGACCAGGACCAGTGGTGGCTGCCCGGCATCTTCCGCGAGGTCACCCTGCTGCACCGGCCGGTCGGGGCGCTCGACGACGTGTGGCTCGACGCCGACCTCGACCCGGCCGCCGGCGAGGGCACGCTCGTGCCCGAGGTGCGCGCCGACGTCGCGGCCTACCCGGTGCGGCTGCGCGTGCCCGAGCTCGGCGTCGACGTCGCGTGGGCGGCGCCCGAGGACGTCGCGCCCGTCGCGGTCGGCGCCGTCGAGCCGTGGTCGGCCGAGGTGCCGCGCCGGTACGAGGCCACCGTCGCCGGTGCGGGGGAGACGGTCACGCTGCAGGTCGGCTTCCGGCGCGTCGAGATCGTCGGAGACCGGCTGCTCGTCAACGGGCGGCGGGTCACGTTCTCCGGGATGAACCGGCACGAGACCCACCCCGACCGGGGTCGGGTCTTCGACGAGGAGCACGCCCGGGCCGACCTGGTGCGGATGAAGCAGCACAACGTCAACGCGATCCGCACCAGCCACTACCCGCCCCACCCGCGCGTGCTCGACCTCGCCGACGAGCTGGGCCTGTGGGTGATCCTCGAGACCGACCTCGAGACGCACGGCTTCGAGGCCGGCGGCTGGGTGGGCAACCCCAGCGACGACCCGGCCTGGCGCGAGGCGTACCTCGACCGGGTGCGCCGCACCGTGGAGCGCGACAAGAACCACCCGAGCGTCGTGCTCTGGTCGCTCGGCAACGAGTCGGGCACCGGCAGCAACCTCGCGGCGATGGCCGAGTGGGTGCACCACCGCGACCCGTCGCGGCCCGTGCACTACGAGGGCGACTACGCGGGCGAGTACACCGACGTCTACTCGCGGATGTACTCGACCGTGCCCGAGACGGCGTCGATCGGCAGCGACGACGACCTCTCGCCGGTGCTCGGCTGCAGCGTCGCCGACTCCGCCCGGCAGCGGTCCAAGCCGTTCCTGCTGTGCGAGTACGCGCACGCCATGGGCAACGGCCCCGGCGCGCTCGACCAGTACCGCGAGCTCGTCGACACCCACCCGCGGCTGCACGGCGGGTTCGTCTGGGAGTGGCGCGACCACGGCCTGCGCACCACCACGGCCGACGGCGTCGAGTACTTCGCGTACGGCGGCGACTTCGGCGAGGTCGTGCACGACGGCAACTTCGTCATGGACGGCATGGTGCTGTCCGACGACACCCCCAGCCCCGGGCTGACGGAGTTCGCGCACGTGGAGCGGCCGGTCGTCGTGCGGCCGTCCGGCGGCCCGGCGTCGGGGGACGTCGAGGTCTGGAACCGCCGCCACACCGCGGGCACCGGTGACCTCGTGCTGCGGTGGCGGGTCGAGCACGACGGTGCCGTCGTGGCCTCGGGCGAGGCCGCCGCGACCGGCCCCGACGGGGAGGCCGTCGCCGCGGGGGAGCGGGCCGTCGTCGGGCTGCTCGACGCCGCCGCGCTGCCCGTGGCCGGGCCCGGCGCCGAGGCGTTCCTCACCGTGGAGCTCGCACTGCGCGAGGACGCGTCGTGGGCGGACGCCGGGCACGTCGTCGCGCGCGACCAGTGGCCCCTGCCGACGCGGGCCGCGGCCCGCGCGGCGCGCCGGGCGGGCGCGGCGCTCGCGGACGCGCCGGTCGCCTTCCGCGGGCCCGAGCTGGTCGGGCTCGCCGGGTCGGACGTGTCCGCGCCGCGGGTCGAGCTGTGGCGCGCGCCCACCGACAACGACCGCGGCGCGGCGATGAGCAGCTACGACGAGACCGACCCGACGGCCCGCCCG
Source organism: Isoptericola sp. NPDC057653 (assembly GCF_042799955.1). Classification (NCBI taxonomy): domain Bacteria; kingdom Bacillati; phylum Actinomycetota; class Actinomycetes; order Micrococcales; family Promicromonosporaceae; genus Isoptericola; species Isoptericola sp. NPDC057653. Next base: position 1,309,094 of record NZ_JBHVHP010000001.1, read on the forward strand.
TGGCGCGGCACGCCGGCGCCCCCGGTGGCCGACCGGTGGCGCCGCCAGGGCCTGGACCGGCTGGTGCACCGCACGGTCGCCGTCGAGGAGTCGGCCGACCGGCTGCGGGTGCTGCGGCGGGTGTCCGCGGCGCAGAGCCGGCGGACCGTCGACGTCGAGGAGACGTGGACCGCCGAGCGCGCCGCCGACGGCGCGGTCGAGGCCGTGCTGCGCGTCGTCCTCACGCCCGACGACCGGTGGGACGACGTGTGGCCGCGCGTCGGCGTCCACCTGGCCCTGCCGACCGACGTCGACGGCGCGGAGTGGTTCGGCCTCGGGCCGCACGACTCGTACCCGGACGTGCGCGGGTCGGTCGTCGTGGGGCGGCACCGCGCCGGCCTCGACGGCCTGCGGGTGCCGTACGCGCGGCCGCAGGAGTCGGGCCACCGCTCCGAGGTGCGCGACCTGGTGCTGGCTCGCGACGGGCGCCCGTGGGTGCGGATGACCGCCGCGCGCGACGCCCGCGGCCGCCTGCCCGGCTTCACCCTGGCCCGGCACTCCGCGCACGAGCTCGCCGCGGCGGGCCACCCGCACGAGCTCCCGGCGCCCGCGCAGCACCACCTCTACGTGGACGCCGCCCAGCACGGCCTGGGCTCGCGCGCCTGCGGCCCGGACGTGTGGCCGACGGCGATGCTCCGCCCGCAGGCCCGCACCCTCGAGCTGCGCTGGCGAGCCCTCTGACGTCGTGGCGCGGGCCCGGCGCCGTCCTTCCATCGGACGACGCCGGGCCCGCGCTCCCGGTCATGCCGGCGTACCGGTCGCGCGTGGCCACTTCCGACGTCCCTCGATGGACTAGTGATCACTCGTCGGCCGACTTTTGTCGACGATCGACGCTTCTCGCGCTACCGTGGACGCGCCACGTCAGCTGCATGCGCAAAGGAGCGTCATGAGCATCCGTTCGAAGGCACCTCTCACCCGCCGCGTCGGGGCGATCGCCACCACCGCGGCCCTCGGCATCAGCCTGGCCGCGGCGGCGCCCGCCGTCGCGGCCGACGACGACACGATCCTCGTCGTCGGCAAGACCCTCGGCTTCCGCCACTCCCACATCGACGACACCACGCGCGCGCTCATCGACCTCGGGGCGGAGCACGACTTCACCGTCGACGTCTGGGACCCGCCCAACGACTCGGCCGGCTGGTGGGGCGCGGGCTCGCCCGGCCAGCCCGGCCTGACGATGGGTTCCACGCCGTTCACCAGCCCGGAGAACCTGGCGAAGTACGCCTCGATCGTCTTCGTCTCGCCGGTGGACAACACCAACAGCCTCGACCCCGCGCAGCCCCGACTCCTCGACGACGGCGAGCTCGCCGCCCTGCAGGGCTACGTGCACGACGGGGGCGGGGTCGTCGGCATCCACGCCGCCACCGACACCATGCACACCTCCGGCTGGTTCACCCAGCTCATGGGCGGCGGCGCGCGGTTCCAGAACCACCCCGCGCAGCAGACCGCCACGATGCGGGTGGAGAACGCCGCCCACCCGTCCATGGCGGGGGTGCCGCTCGACTGGTCGCGCTTCGACGAGTGGTACAACTACACGCTCGACCCGCGGGGCGACGTGCAGGTGCTGCAGACGCTCGACGAGTCCACGTACTCCGGCGGCACCATGGGCTCCGACCACCCGATCGCGTGGTGCCAGAACTTCGAGGGCGGCCGCTCGTGGCACCAGGGCGCCGGCCACGTCGACGCGGCGTGGACCGACGACACCTTCCTCACGATGGTGCTGCGGGGCATCGAGTGGACCTCCGGCCGGGTCAGCGGCGGCGGGGACTGCGTGACGTTCGGCGAGGTCGACGCCCTCGTGTCCGCCCTGCCCACGGACACGCCGCGGGACGCCGTCGCCGTGGCGCAGCTGACGGCCCGCCTCGACGCGGCGGAGGCGGCCGCGGACGCCGGCGAGCGGGACGTGGCGCTGCGGCGCCTGCGCACCGCCGAGAAGCTCGCCTCGGCGCTCGTCGCCGACCGCGACGCCGCCGGCGTGCTCGCCGGCAAGATCGCCGACCTGTCCGCCTGGCAGCGGGGGATCGTCGCGGCGGGACGCTGACCCGACGGGAGCGCGGGGCCACGCCGTCACGGCGTGGCCCCTCGCCCGTGCACGGTCAGGTGGTCTCCTGGACCACCCTGCCGCCGTCGAGCACCAGCCGCCGGCCGCGGAAGCGCTCGCGCACGGTGCGGTCGTGGGAGACGAGCACGAGCGTGCCGGCGAACGCGGCGAACGCGGACTCCAGCTCCTCGACGAGCGCGGGCGCGAGGTGGTTGGTGGGCTCGTCCACGAGGAGGACGTCGGTGGTGGTCGTGACCACCCGGGCGAGCTCGAGCCGCGACCGCTGCCCCTGGGACAGCTCGGCGATCCGGCGGGGCAGGTCGTCGGGCCGGAAGAGGCCCGTGGCGAGGAGCGCCTCGGCGTGCTCGTCCAGGTCGCCGGGACGCCCGGCGGCGAAGCCGTGCAGCACCGTGCGCGGGTCGTGCGCGGCGAACGTCCCCGCCTGCCGCAGGTGCCCGACCTCGCCGACGACGCGCGCCGTGCCCTCGTCGGTCGCCAGCTCGCCCGCGAGCACCGCCAGCAGGGTGCTCTTGCCCGCGCCGTTGGCGCCGGTGACCAGCACGTGCTCGCCGCGGCCCACGACGAGGCGGGGCACGGCGAGGCGCCCGCGGACGACGACGTCGGTGAGGTCGACCGCCGGGGAGCCCGCGGCGTCGTCGGCGACCGCGGCGGTGGGGACGTCGGTCCGGAACTCCGCGCGGTCGGCGGGCCGCTCGGCGGGGTCCTCGGTGAGGCGGCGCACCCGCTCCTTGGCGTTGCGGACGCGGCCGGTGGCGCCGTGCGTGCGCGCCCGGGACCGGAACGCGCCCGACCCGAACGAGGCCATCGGCAGCTTGCGCGGGATCTGCTCCATCGCCTCGACGTTCCGGTCGGCGATCCCCTGCTGCCGGTCGAGGTCCGCGCGCCACCGCTCCCAGGCGAGGCGCGCCTGCTCGCGCTCGGCCTCCTTCGCCGCGAGGTAGCCCGCCCAGCCGGTGCCGTACCGGCGCGCCCGGCCCCCCTCGACCTCGACGAGCGTCGTGGTGAGGTCGGCGAGGAACGCGCGGTCGTGGGTGACGGCGACGACCGTCCCGTCGTGCCCCCGCAGCCGCTGGGTGAGCCAGTCGAGCGCGTCGTCGTCCAGGTCGTTGGTGGGCTCGTCGAGCAGCAGCAGCTCCGGGTCGGCGGCGAGGGTCGCCGCCAGGGCGAGGCGGGAGCGCTCGCCGCCCGAGAGCGTGCCGAGGGGCCGGGCGCGGTCGAGGCCCGGCAGCCCGAGCCGGTGCAGGGCCACGTCCACCCGGCGGTCCGCGCCCCCGGCGTCGCGGGCGTCGAAGCGGGCCGTGAGCGCGCCGTACCGCGCGATCGCGGCGTCGAGCGCGGCCCCGTCGAGGGCGCCGAGCGCGGCCTCCGTCCGCGCGACCTCGGCCTCGAGGGCACGCACGTCGGCGAGGACGTGGTCGATCGCCGCGGCGACCGTGCTCGCGGGCGGCAGGTCCAGGGCCTGCGGCAGGTAGCCGGTGCCGCCCGGCGCGCGCACGGTGCGCGAGCCGTTCTGCGGCTCCAGCGCGCCGGCGACGACGGCGAGCAGCGTGCTCTTGCCGGAGCCGTTGTCGCCGACCACGCCCACGCGCTCGCCCGGGGAGACGGTCAGGGAGAGGCGGTCGAGCACCACGCGGTCGGCGTAGCGCAGGGTGACGTCGGTGAGGGTGAGCTGGGACGGGTCCAAGGCGAGGACTCCTTCCGTCGCCGGTGGCGGCGACCGTGGAGGACGGCGGGCGCGCGGGCGCCGGCGCGGAGCGGTCCTTCCTGACCTGCTCGACGCGTCGGCGCGGGGGTGCTCACAGGGTTCCCATCGCCGTGCACCCTACGGATCCGCCGGCCGGGGCGCGAGGCCATTTCCGCCGCGCGGGGGGCCGGCCGGTGCGGCCCGCCGCCCGGCTAGGGTCGGCGGGGTGTCCCCCGACCCGCAGCGTCCCTCCCTCTCGGCGGCTCTCGCCCGCCTCGACGACACCGACGTGCTCGCCCTGGTCGCCGGCGCCGAGCCGCTGTCCGTCGGGATCGGCGGGTCGACGTCGCGGACCCGGGTGCTCGGCACCGAGGTCTTCGTCAAGCGGCTGCCGCTCACGCGGATCGAGGAGCAGGCGCCCCGCAGCACGGCGAACGTCTTCGACCTCCCGCCGTCGTGCCACTACGGCATCGGGAGCCCGGGTTTCGGGGCCGGGCGCGAGATCGCGGCGCACGAGCTGACGACGGGCTGGGTGGCCTCCGGCGCGACGGACGCCTTCCCGCTGCTCCATCACTGGCGCGTCCTCGACCAGCCCTGCCACGCGGACGTCTCCGAGGTCGACGGCGAGGAGGCGCGGCGCCGCTGGGGCACGGCCTGGCCGCGCGTCCGCCGGCGGGTCGAGCTGCTGGCCTCCGCCCGCCGCAGCGTCGTGCTGTTCCTCGAGCACGTGCCGGACACGCTCGGCTCGTGGCTGCGGGGGGAGCTGGCGCGCGGCGCGGGGGCGGCCGCGATCTCGTCCGCGGCACGACAGCTCGTCGCCCTCGCGGACTGGACGGGCGCGCACGGCCTGCTGCACCTGGACGTGCACCCGGGCAACGTCCTCGTGCGGGACGGCCGCCTGCTCCTCACGGACTTCGGCCTCTCGATGCACCGCGACTTCCTGCTCGACCCGCACGAGCGCGAGTTCTTCTCCGCCCACGGGGGCTACGACCGCGACTCGGGTCTCGCGAGCCTGCTGCACTGGGTGCTGGCGGAGGCGGGCGTCGGCCCGCGCGCCCGCCGCCTCGCCGTGCTGGAGGCCGCCGCCCAGGACCCGCGGGCCGACGAGCTCCGGCCGCTCCGGGACCGGTGGGGGGACCGGTGGGGCGACGGCGCTCGGGTGGTGGCGGAGCACGCCGCCGTGGGAGCCGCCATGACGACGCTGATCGACCGGCTCTCCGCCGACGCCTCGGCCACGACCTACGCCGCGACCGTGCGCCCCGGCCCGGTCACCAGGACACGGTGACCGGCCCGATCAGCCCGGACGGGCGGCGGTCGCCCTCGTAGTAGTTGGCGGCGCTGTTGCTCACCAGCACCTCCAGCGCGCGACGCCCGGGCCGCAGGACGCCGGGGGCGAGGTCGAGCACGTGCGGCGCGGTGAGCGCGTGGCCCACGACCTCGCCGTCCACGCGGACCGTGGCCGCGTCGCCGACGACGCCGAGGTCCAGCCGCGCGGCGCCCGCGCCCGGCGGCACGTCCACCTCGGCGACGTACCGCACCGACCCGGAGAGCCGGCGCAGCCCGGGCTCGCGGGCCCAGTCGCCGAGGCCGAGCTCGTGCGCGGCGTCGTCCGGGGTGCCGGGGGCGTCGTCGTGGGTCGAGGCCGCGTCGCCCACGACCCGCGCCACCGTGCCGCGCCAGCCCGTCACGTCGACGCGGTGCGCGGGCGCCGGGGCGGCGGGCTGCACCGGGTGGCCGTCGGCGGCGACGAGCGCGAGGGTGCGCCGGCGACCCAGCACGACGAGCACCCGGCCGTCACCGTCCCGCTCGACCGCGCGCCGGGCGTCGGTGAACGGGTCCCACCAGCACGCGTCGTCGGGCGCGGCCGGCAGGCGCAGCGCCGTGCGGACCTCGTCCTCGCCCTCGTGGAAGAGGACGTACCCGGCCCCGCCGGACAGGACCACGGCGCGCAGGTCCGGCGCCGGGGGCTCGGCGTCCACCACCGGGGCCCCGGCCGCGCGCAGCCGGTCCTTGAGCGCCGCGACGTCGGGCACGCCGTCGTCGGGGTCGAGCAGCACCGGGCGCCCGCCGAGCCCCGCGCCGGCGCGGTCCACGTACCCGAAGTCGACCTGCGCCTCCAGCAGCGCGCGCACCACCGGGCCCGACGGCGCGGCGTCGGGGCGGCTCAGCACCCCGACCGGCCACACCGGCGGGTGCGCGGCGAGCAGCTCCGCCACCCGCCGGACGTACCCGACGAACGGCGGCAGGTGCGGCCACCACGAGTTCCACCGGCCGAGGTCCGGCTCGCTCTCGAACGCCCGGCCGCCGCGCACCGAGGCGAAGAACGCGTGCAGCACGGGCGTCGTCACGCCGCGGCTCAGGTACCAGTCGAGCAGCCAGCGCGCCTCGTCGAGGCCGAGCCGCCAGCCGTACGCGCCCAGCACCTCCGTGACCGACGGCGCGCCGCCGCGGGCCCGGGCGGCGCTCGCGGCCACCTTCGGGGCCGTGCTCTCCGGGCCCTCGAGGCCGCTGCCGTCGCCCGGCAGCACCCAGCGCCACACGGTGTCCTGCCCCGGCCAGTGCATGCGGGTCGCCGTGGCCAGGTCGTCCGGCTCGGCCGGGTGCCCCGTCAGCGCGACGCCGTGAGCCGCGCACCAGGCGGCCTGGGCGTCGTAGTAGACGCGGTGCAGCCGCGCGCGGACGGCGTCGTCGTAGGCGCGCACGAAGCCCGTGGCGCCCGGGTCGGTGCCGCCGGGGCGGGTGCCGTCGCCCGCGTCCCAGAGGGCGGGCAGGCGGCGCAGCACCTCCGCGACGTCGACCCCGAGCGACGCCGCGACCTCGGCCTCCAGCCCCGGCGTGTACGGGCGCGCGTGCGGCCGGTGCCCCCGGCCCAGCAGGAACGGCTCGTCGGTGAACATCGCGACGACGGTCGTGCCCAGGTGGTCGCCCAGCGCCGCCGCGTACGCGTCGTGCGTGATCTCCAGGAACGCCGCCACGGCGGCCGGGTCCAGCAGGTCCGCGGCGGCGGGCGCCAGGGCGGAGCCGTCGTCCTGCTCCGCGTGCGCGCCGCGGATCGTGCCGCCGCTCGCCGCGTCGAACACCGCCGTGACCGTCCAGGCGCCCGGCGGCAGGTCCAGGAGCACCAGCCCCGGCGCGCGCACCGGGAGCAGGACGGCGGTGTCGTCCCCGTCCCCGTCCACGTCCCCGTCCACGCCCCCGTCCATGTCGCCGGCCGCGGCGCGGCGCGCGACCACGGCGAGCAGCCGCGCGTCCAGGTCCCGGCCCAGTGCGGGGCGCCAGTACCCCGCGACGTCGTGCCGGGGGCCGTCGCCCGGCACGACGACGTCGCGCGGCACCGGCACCAGGCAGCGCGCGGCGAACGCCGGGTCGCGCGCCACCACGGCGCCGTTCGCCGACCCGGACGGGTAGGACGCCTCGTCGTAGAGCATCACCGCCAGGCCGAGCCGGGCGCACTCGTCCACCGCGACCCGCACGAGCCGCAGGAACTCGGGGGTCAGGTACCCCACGCGCCGGCTCAGCCCGACGCGCGCGCTGAGCGTCACCCCGACGAACCCGGCCCCGGCGATCTCCCGGAGCTGCGCGAGCACGGCGTCGTCGTCCAGGTCGTCGTTCCAGAAGACGAAGGCGAACGGCCCCACCGGGCCGCGGGGGACGTCGGGCATCAATTGACCCGCACGACGCGCACCGCGCCCGCGGGCACGGCGAGCACGCCGTCGACGGCGTCGCCCGTGAGCAGCTCGGTGCCCGTCACCAGTGTCCCGTCCGTGCCCAGCGCCGCGTCCGCGGCGGTGTGGTTGATCGCGAACAGCCACGACGTCGCGCCGTCCTGCGACCACCGCCGCACGACCTCCACGCCGGCCGGCGCCGGGACGTCGGCCGCCACGCCCGCCTCGGCGACGAGCTGCTCGGCCAGGGCGCCGAGCCCCGCCTCGTCCAGCCGCGTCGCGACGTACCAGGCGCGGCCGGACCCGACCTCGCGCCGCGTGACCGCGGGCCGCCCGGCGAGGGCGCCGTCGGCGTAGGCCGCGACGACCTCGGTGCCGTCCGCGGCGCGCGACTTCTCGGTCCACAGGTCGGCGACGGCGTCGCCGCCCACGGCCTTGCCCGTGACGCGGACGGTCTCGCCCTCCTGCAGCGGCCAGAACTCCTCGGTGCGCACGCCGAGCAGGTCGCGGAACGCGCCGGGGTAGCCGCCGAGCCGCACGTGGTCGCGGGGGTCGACGATGCCGGAGAAGTAGGTGACCACCACGGTCGCGCCCCGCTCGGCGGCGGCCGCGACGCGCGCCGCGTCCGCGTCGGAGACGACGTACGTGGTGGGCAGCACGACGAGGTCGTAGGCGTCGAGGTCGGCGCCCGCGGGCACGAGGTCGGTCGTGACGCCGAGCCGCCACAGCGCCCGGTACCAGGCCTGCACCTGGTCCATGTAGCGCAGGTGCTGCGAGGGGTGGGAGTCGAGCTCGGAGCCCCACCACGAGGGCCAGTCCACGACCAGCGCCGCACGGGAGCGCACGCGCGACCCGCGCACCTCGCCGAGCGCGCGCAGGGCGCGGCCGAGGGTGACGACGTCGCGCCAGACGTCGGAGTCGCGGCCGGCGTGCGGCACCATCGCGGAGTGGAACTTCTCGGCGCCGGCCTTCGACTGGCGCCACTGGAAGAACATCACCGCGTCGGAGCCGCGGGCCACGTGCTGCAGGGAGTTGCGCAGCATCTCGCCCGGCACCTTCGGGGTGTTGCGCGGCTGCCAGTTCACCGCGGACGTCGAGTGCTCCATGAGGATCCACGGCTCACCGCCCGCGACGCCGCGCGTGAGGTCGGCGGAGAACGCGAGGTCCACGTGGCGCTCGGGGTCCGCGGCCATCGTGTAGTGGTCGTTCGCGACGACGTCCAGCTCGGGCGCCCACGAGAAGTAGTCCATGCCCTTGGAGTGCGCGGTGGCCATGAGGTTGGTCGTCACGGGCACGCGCGGGGTGATCTCGCGCAGCGTGTCGCGCAGGTCGAGGTAGTAGTCGAGCAGCGCGTCGGAGGAGAACCGGTCGAAGTCCAGCTGCTGCGTGGGGTTGGCGAACGTGGGCGCCGACAGCGGCGGCAGCACGTCGTCGAACGACCCGTAGCGCTGCGACCAGAACGCCGTGCCCCACGCCTCGTTGAGGGCGTCGACGCTGCCGTACCGGTCGGCCAGCCACCGCCGGAAGTCGGCCGCGGCGGCGTCCGAGAAGTCGCGCGGCACGTGGCAGCCGATCTCGTTGTCCACGTGCCACAGCGCGAGGGCGGGGTGGTCGCGGTAGCGCTCGGCGATGCGGGTGGTCATGCGCAGCGCGTAGTCACGGTGCACGGGGTGCGTGACGGCGTACGACTGGCGGCCGCCCTGGTGCAGCACCGTGCCGTCGGCCAGGCGGGGGAGGATCTCGGGGTGCTTGCGGGTGAGCCACGGCGGGGGCGACGCGGTGGCGGTGGCGAGCGCGACGCGGATACCGGCGGAGTGCAGGCGGTCCATGGTCTCGTCGAGCCAGGTCCAGTCCAGCTCGCCCTCGCGCGGCTCGATCGTGGCCCAGGAGAAGATCGCCACGCTCAGGACGTTGACGCCGGCCTCGCGCATCAGCTCGAGGTCCTCGAGGCGCACGTCCTGCGGCCACTGCTCGGGGTTGTAGTCGCCGCCGAACCCGAGGCCGACGAGGTCGGCGTTCCAGGCGCGGTGGGTCGGGGTGGACTCCGGTGTCGTGCGTCGTCGCATGGCCCGAGTCTGTCATGTATCGATTCAAGCGGGAAGCGCTTGCCGCTTCCGGCGGCGCCTACGCCACCCCGGTCACGCGGCGCGCTGCCCGGCACGACGTCGAGGTGACGCCCGGCAGGCGCCCCGGCGGGACGGCGAGGTATGCGGGGGCTGCTCCCGCGCGTGGGGCTCGTTCCTGCTGCTCCAGCGTGGCTGCCGCGCCCGAAGCGCAAGCCACGAACACCGCGTGGCCCACCGGCACCGCCAGAACGCCCGCGGCCTCGTCGCTGCGCTCCCTGTCTCGACCGAGAACTTCTTCCGCCGCCGCCCTGCGGGTTGACGCACCGGCCGCTCACGGCGGCACTGGCTCCGCTGTCAGGAACGATCCCACCGAGTGAGCGAGGAGGGCGTCATGCTCAGTGTCGTCGAGGACGCACCGCGCAGGATCACTGGAGCGGCTTTCGACCCGACCAGATCAACCGCGTCGCGGCTGCGTGACGCACAGGCAGGGGAAGGAGGAGACCATGACCACCACCGCCGAGCGCATCCTCGCCGTGAACGCCGCCGCCTGGGACTACTGGCGCTGGCACGCCACCCAGCCGGGGGAGTGGATCGCCGGATATCTCGCCTCCCGCGGCCTGCGTGGCACGGTCGCAGGCCAGGCGCCCGCCGGCTGGGCACGGCTCGTGCCCACGCTGCGCCGCCGCGGCTTCACCGACACCGAACTCCTGGAGGCCAGCCTCGCCCTCTCGGCCAAGAACGGGGGAGTGGGCGACGCCTTCCACGACCGCCTGGTCCTACCGATCCGTGACACGAGCGACCGCATCATCGGGTTCACCGCCCGACGTAACCCCGCCACCGACGACGACCCCGACGCACCGCCGAAGTACCTCAACACCACAAGCACCCCGGCCTACGACAAGTCCCGCGCCCTGTACGGGCTCGACGCCGACGCCGCGGCCCGAATCGCCCGAGGCGGCACCCCCGTGCTCGTCGAAGGCGCCCTCGACGCCGAAGCCGTACGACGCGCCGGCAACGACCTGGTCCCGGTCGCCCTGTGCGGAACCGCGATCACCGCCGACCACCTGCAGCAGCTGCGCGACATCGACCCCGCCGCAGTGGGCCGGCTCACCACCGCCACCGACGCTGACACCGCCGGCCAGGGCGCCATCTGCCGCCTGTGGAACCTCCTGACCACCGATGAAGCGGCGACCGTGCGCGCGGCCGTACTCGAGCCGGGAACCGACCCCGCAGACCTCGTCCTTGCCGGCCAGCGCACCCAGCTCCGGGGAGCCCTCGTCGACGACGCTCGGCCGATCATCCAGGCCGCGATCGACGTCACCCTGACCGGATACGACCTCGAGCACGTCGAAGGTGCTCTAGCCAGCCTGCGGCACATCGCCGAGGCGATCCGAGGCGCCTCCCCCGCGGTTCTCGCGCAGGCAACGGGATACCTCGCCAAGCGCCTCGCCGACACCACCGACCACGACGTCGTGGTGAACGAGATCGTCGCGGCCGCGACGGGAGTCGCGCGGGAGGGCTAGCTGGCGGGGGTCCGCGGGTACTCGGCAACCACGGCCTGCCCCCTTGACGGCATGACGCGGGAGGCTGGACCATCACAGAGCCCGCTCGTCCCACAGCATCCGGCGAGTAGTAATAGGCTGAAACAAAAGGACGGGCCGGGGTTGCAGCCCCGACCCGTCGTGAAGGGCCTTCAGTTAAGAAGGTCCAGGAACATCCTCGTGATGTTGATGAGGGCTGAGACGATGGTCGCCCACCGCGCCAAGCGTGCCGGCCACGTCTCAGCTCTCGTCGTTCTCGGCGGGTCCGTCCCGCCCGGCAGGTTCTCCACCAGCCGTTCTCCCTTCGCTCGATCCGACTGTGCTCCACGGTCGAACTACACCGGTGTGCTTTGTGACCTCGCACACCTCGACCGCGCGATTTGAGTCTATGGACGGCCTCCAGCGAGGTCACGAACAGGTAACAGGCCTGGCGGGTCGCCGGATGGGGTTCGCGCACCTCGTCAGCGCGCTCCGGGTGCAGGATTCGGCGGAATTCCGGGCCATCCGCGATGCCGGCGGGCAGCCTTGCTGGTTCCTTGCCTGAGCAAAGCATGTGACCAAGGTCACAGTCGCTCGATACAGCGTGCCCACAGCGTGTTGCCGCATCGTGACGCACTGGACACGGCAGGCTCCGCCCCGCGTCTACGCGTCGATCGTGCCGACGGGAACGTGGCGACGGATAGTTGCCACGGATACGCCCAGGGCACGCGCGACGGCGGCGGCCGATTGGCCCCCGTGGATCGCGGAGCGTGCGGCCGCCAGTCGATCCGGGGTCATGACGCTGGGCCGTCCCCCGACCCGACCGCGCGATCGGGCTGCGGCCAGTCCATCGAGCGAGCGTCCGCGGATCAGGTCTGCCTCCATCTGGGCGAGTGCAGCGCGCATGTGGACCATGAACCGGCCCGCCGGGCTGCTCGTGTCGATCTGCTCGGACAGGGACCGCAGGGCTACGCCGCGGCGCTCCAGCTCGTCGATGACGCGCACCAGGTGGGACACGCTTCGGCCGAGGCGGTCGAGCTTCGCCACGACGAGTGAGTCGCCGGCGTCGAGCGCGCTCAGGAGCTGCGCGAGGACTGGCCGGTCGTTGCGCCGGCCAGGCGCGGTCTCGACACGCAGGTGCCGCGCATCGACGCCGGCGTCGAGGAGCGCGTCGCGCTGGGCGTCGAGGTTCTGCGTCGACGTCGAGACTCGGGCGTAGCCGAAGGTGATCGCCATGGCGCGACCGTAGGGAAAACCCCCGCCGGAGGTTCTGAACCGGCGGGGGTTTTGAAGGGGGTTTTTGAGCGGCGCGTCGACGGCGTGGCGAGGGTGCGGCGCCGCCCGGTCAAAAACGGTCGATTCTGACGCGCCGCGGCTCGTTGAAGGGACCGTTCAGCCGAGCCTCCGGGCGCGTGGATCCGTTGGTGCCAACGGGCTCACGTCCGTTGGCACCAACGGCTCATCGTGGCCGTCGCTCACTCATAGCGGAGCGAGGAGATCGGGTCCGCCTTGGCTGCCCGCAGGGCGGGCAGGGTGCCGGCGAGGAACGCGACGGCCATCACGCCGAGGACGACCGCGGCCACGGTGACCGGCTCGAACGCGAGGAGCGTCAGGCCTGGCAGCTCGGCGAGGATCGAGTCGGCCAGGGCGGTGGCGACGACCTGTCCGACACCTATCGCTCCGATGACTCCGAGTGCGCTGCCCAGCAGACCGATGACGACCGCCTCGATGCTGAACAGGGAGAACACCTTCGCGCTAGAAAGTCCCATCGCCTTCATGAGCCCGACCTCGCGGGTGCGTTCCTGGACGGCCATGAACAGGGTGTTGATGATGCCGATGGAGGCTGCGATTAGCGCGATGATCGCGAACCCGTTGAGCACCAGGGTCACGGTGTCGATGACCGAGGTTATCGAGCCGAGCTGATCATCCAGGGTGGTGGCGGTATAGCCGGCGTCGTCGAGGCGGTCCTTGAGCGCCGTGGTCGCCTCGTCGCCGGCGTCGACGTTGAACCACACGGAGGCCGAGGCGTAGGTCTCGCCCTGGTCGGCGGGCGCCCCGGCCTGCTGGAGCTCGTACAGGTCGGAGGTGAGGGCCTGGTTCGGGATGGCGCCGGAGCTGGAGATCAGGCCGGGTTCGGCGACGCCGACCACGGTCGCGGTCGAGGTGACCTGCTCGCCGGTGGCGTCGGTGAGGGCGAGCGTGATGTCGCTGCCGACGGCGTCCGGGGCGGCGTCGAAGCCGAGCGACTCGACGTAGCTCTCGGGCAGCACAATCTGCGGTTCCGCGGCGTCCAGGTCGACCTGCGTCCCGGCGGCGAGCTCGACCTCCATGCCGGGCACGAACTGCGAAAGGCTCAGCTGGTACCTGGTGCCGTCGTCGTACTGGACGTAGTCGAGGACGACGTTCTCGGCGGGCTCGACGCGCAGGACACCGTCGATGTCCGCGATCGCGTCGATGTCGTCGCCGGTAAGTGCCACCACTCCGCCGCCGCCAGCCCCGGGTGCCCCGCCCGAGGGCATACCGGCGCTGGAATCGATCTGATTCGGATCGTACTCCCGGGGGCCGTCCGCCTCCTCAGTCTGCTCGGTGGTCTTGGTGACGGTCATGACGTCGTCGACGCCGACGGAGGCGACGGTCGACTCGACGTAGTTGTTGATGCCGGCCCCGAGCGCGTTGGTCAGCGACAGCGTGAAGGCGCCGATGAAGATGGCCAGCACCGTGAGCGTGGTGCGCAGCTTGGAGCGGAACGCGTTGCGGAACGCGGTGCGGACGACGTCGACGGTCTTCATGCCGCGACCTCCTTCGTGCTCTCCTCGATGACGCCGTCGCGCACGTAGATGCTGCGGTCGCAGCGCGCGGCGAGGTCCTCGTCGTGAGTGACGACGACCAGCGTGATGCCCTGGCGGCGGTTGAGGTCGAACAGGATCTCCTCGACCTTGGCGCCCGTCACCGAGTCGAGGTTGCCGGTGGGCTCGTCGGCGAAGATGACCCGGGGCCGGTTGATCAGCGCGCGGCTGATGACGACCCGCTGCTTCTGCCCGCCGGACAGGTCGTTGGCCTTGTTGGTGGCCTTGTCCTCGATGCCGAGCTGGGCGAGGGCGGCCATCCCCCGGGTGGTCCGTTCGCGGCGGGGCGCCCCCGCGATGGTCAGCGGCAGCGTGACGTTGTCGAGCACGCTGGCCGAGGCGTTGAGGAAGAACTGCTGGAAGACGAAGCCGAAGGCTCGGTTGCGGGTCTTGTTGAGCTGGCCCTGGCTCAGCCGGGAGGTGTCCGTGCCCTCCAGGGTGATCGACCCGGCGGTCGGTCGGTCCAGCAGCGCCAGCAGGTGCATGAGGGTGGACTTGCCCGAGCCGCTCTTGCCGACGATCGCGAGGGACTCGCCCTCGACGATGTCCAGGTCGACGCCCTTCAGCGCCTCGAACGCGGTGGCTCCGGAGCCGTAGGCCTTGTGCAGACCTCGGACGGAGATCAGTGGTGTCGTCACGGTGGTGGTCCTTCTCCTGACGGATCGGTGGTGGTCGGTCGACGCGGCACCCTCACTCTCGGGCGTGGGGCCGGACCGGGAATCCCGCTCTCGCGGACACCCGTGTACCGCCGTCGCGGTACGCCGTCTCCTCCAGGCACGGGACGCGGTCGCGCCCGCGGTGGGCGATCCTGGACCGCAGGACCAGGGGCGATGACCATCGGACGGATCTGGAGGCGCGGTGACCACGACCGGAGCCATGCGGGCGCACCGTCCGCCGGTCCCGCGATGGCTCGGGCACGTCGCCGCCACCGTCACGGTCCTCGTCGCCGGCGGGCTGCCGAACCATCCCGGGCACGACTTCAGCTGGTCGCCGCAGGTCGTCGTCCTGAACCTGGTGGCGGCCGTCCTCCTGCTCGGGCGGCGTCGGTGGCCGGCGGTCGTCCTGCCCGCGGCCGTCGCCATGGTGCTGGTCAGCGTCCCGCTCGGGCTGTTCAACTCGGGGACGGTCACCGCGGTGGGGATCGCGGTCTACACCCTGTCGTTGCGGGGCATGCCGCACCCTCGCGGCATCACCGTCACCCTCCTGGCCGCCGCCGCGATGCTGGTCGCGTCGCTCGCCGCAGGGTCCGCGGCACCCCAGCACGTGCTGGTCATCCTGTTCGGGGGCGCGCTCGGCGACGCCCTGCACGCCCAGCGTGAGCACGTCGCCGCGATCACCGAACGTGCCGAGCGAGCCGAAGGCACCCGCGAAGCCCTCGCGCGCCAGCGGGTCGCCGAGGACCGGCTCGCGATCGCCCGCGACCTGCACGACGTCGTCGCCCACCAGATCGCCGTGATCAACCTGCATGCCGGCGTCGCCTCGTCCGCCCTGCGCTCACGTCCCGACGACGCCGCCGAGTCCCTGGGCGTCATCCGCAGCTCCTCGCGCACCGTGCTGCGCGAGATCGGCGACCTCATGGCGACGCTGCGTGACCCGGACGCGGTCGATATCGGGCCACCGGGCCTGGCCCAGCGCGACGACCTCGTGCGCGACATGGCGACCTACGGCCTCGACGTGACCGTGCGCGTCGACGGCGAACCCTACGAACCCTCCGCGGCCGTCGACGTCACCGCGCTGCGCGTGATCCAGGAGGCACTGACCAACGCGCACAAGCACGGCAGCGAGCACCGGGCACATCTGCTCCTGGAGTACCAGCCGCGCACGCTGCGGATCACCGTGACCAACCCCGTCCCGGTGGAGGCCGCCATCGGCCGGGCAGGGCACGAGGGGGCACCCCTGGGCACGAGCTACGGACTCCTCGGCACGCGCGAGCGGATGGACTCCGTACGCGGCACCCTGACCGCCGGGCCGGACGGCGTCGGGTCCTGGGTGCTGGTCGCCGAGCTGCCCACCGAGCAACGCGCGCCGGGCACCGCTGCGGACCCGGCC
The DNA here is from genome assembly GCF_042799955.1 of Isoptericola sp. NPDC057653. Taxonomy (NCBI): domain Bacteria; kingdom Bacillati; phylum Actinomycetota; class Actinomycetes; order Micrococcales; family Promicromonosporaceae; genus Isoptericola; species Isoptericola sp. NPDC057653. The sequence continues at coordinate 1,325,022 of NZ_JBHVHP010000001.1, forward strand.
ACCACCGAGGGGAACCCGTGATCAGAGTCCTTGTCGTCGACGACCAGACCCTCATCCGCTCCGCGATCGCTGACCTCGTCGGGCACGGCGACGGCCTGGAGGTCGTCGGGGAGGCCGCCGACGGCGCGCGCGCCGTCGAGCTCGCCCGCCGACTGCGGCCGGACGTCGTGCTCATGGACATCCGCATGCCGGGGACCGACGGCATCGCCGCGACACGCACCATCTGCTCCGACCCCGCGCTGCCGGACGTGCGCGTCCTGATCCTCACGACCTTCGAGGAGGATCAGTACATCGTCGGCGCGCTCCGGGCCGGGGCCAGCGGCTTCATCGGCAAGGGCTCCGAGCCGGAGCAGATCGTCGGCGCGGTCCGCGCCGTGCACCGCGGGGACGCCCTGCTCTCGCCCACCGCCACCCGGAGCCTCATCGACCGGTACGTCAACCCTGCCGTCGGGACGGACCGGCTGCCGCCCGCCCTGGAGCACCTCACCGAGCGCGAGGTCGAGGTCCTCACCCGGGTGGGCGCGGGGCTGTCGAACGACGAGATCGCCGAGGCGCTCGTCATCTCCCCGCACACGGCGAAGACGCACGTCAACCGCGTCATGACCAAGCTGCACGCCCACGACCGCGCCCAGCTCGTCATCGCGGCCTACGAGAACGGCCTCGTGCGCCCGCAGCACCCGTAGGCGCCGACGTACCGCGACCGCGGTACCCGAAGATGCCGCCGACGCTGGACGACCCGGACGGCGCCCGCGCGGACGCTGGATGCCATGACCACCTCCGCCCCCGCCCAGACTGCGGCCGAGACCCCGCCGCGCGGCACACGCCGGATCGGCGCGGTGTTCGCCGGACTTCTCGTCGCGATGCTCCTGGCATCCCTCGACCAGACCATCCTCGCCACCGCCCTGCCCACGATCGTCGGTGAGCTCGACGGCGTGAACCACATGCTCTGGGTCACCACGGCGTACCTCGTCGCGGCGACCATCATGATGCCGATCTACGGCAAGGTCGGCGACGTCCTCGGCCGGAAGGCGATCTTCATCGGCGCCCTGTCGATCTTCGTCGTCGGATCGCTGGTCGGTGCCCTCGCCCCCGACATGACCTGGCTCATCGTGGGCCGCGGGATCCAGGGCATCGGCGGTGGCGGGCTGATGATCCTGTCCCAGGCGATCATCGCCGACGTCGCCCCCGTGCGGGAGCGCTCCAAGTACATGGGGGCCATGGGTGCGGTCTTCGGCATCTCGAGCGTGATCGGGCCGCTGCTGGGCGGCTGGTTCACCGACGGGATCGGCTGGCGCTGGGCGTTCTGGATCAACATCCCGCTCGGCATCGCCGCCATCGTCTGCGCGGCGGTCTTCCTCAAGCTGCCCCGGCACCACGTCAAGGTCCGGCTCGACGTCTGGGGCATCCTCACGATGGCCGTCGCGGTGACCTCGATCGTCCTCGTCACGTCCTGGGGCGGGGGCGAGCACGCCTGGGACTCCGGCGTCATCATCGGCCTCATCATCACGGCGGTCGTGGCCTCGGCGGCGTTCGTCCTAGCGGAGCACTGGGCGGCAGAGCCGATCATCCCGCTCAAACTGTTCAAGAACCGCAACTTCGTCCTCGCCACCTCAGCCGGCCTCTTCATTGGCGTGGCGATGTTCGGCTCCATCTCGTACATGCCGACCTATCTGCAGATGGTCGCCGGCGTCGGGGCCACAACCTCGGGCCTGCTCATGATCCCGATGGTCGTCGGCCTGATGTCGACGGCGATCACCACCGGTCTGCTGGCCTCGCGCACGGGCCGGTACAAGTGGATGCCGATCGCCGGCATGGCGGTCGTAGCTGTGGCCCTGGCCCTCATGTCGACCCTGACTCCCACCACCCCGATCGCGGTGCTGCTGGGCTACCTGTTCCTGTTCGGCGCGGGCATCGGGCTCGCCATGCAGATCCTCGTGCTCATCGTGCAGAACTCCTTCCCCGACCGGGAGGTCGGCACCGCCACGGCGTCGAACAACTTCTTCCGCGAGATCGGCGCGTCGATCGGCGGTGCCGTCGTTGGCGCCATCTTCACGAGCCGGCTCACGAGCCTGCTCACCGAGCGCATGACGGCCGATGCCGCGGCCGCCGGCGGCCTGGGGGACACGAACTCCCTCACCCCGGCCGCGGTGAGCGCCCTGCCCGACGCCCTGCAGGACCTCGTCGTCGGGGCCTACAACGACGCCCTCACCCCGGTCTTCCTCATGCTGTTGCCGATGATCGCCATCGGGTTCCTGCTGCTCCTGTTCGTCAAGGAAGTGCCGCTGCGCAGCACTAGCACCGAAACCACAACCGCAGATGCACCGGCGGACGAAGCCATCCACGAATCGCCTCAGCGAGCAACCACAGCCAGTAACGAGCCGCCCATGCCAGCAGCTATCAAGACCACCCCCGCGGCACGCTCAAGTTCGCAGGAGTAGCCTCCGCAACCCGCTCAGGGACCCTGATCCGGCCGTCGTCGTTGGGCGAGATGGGCAACGGAGGAGCTGTCCACAGGCGTAGGTCGCGAATGCCACGTCGCGACCACGCCCGGGGCGCAGTCCGGCGGAGGTTTAGACACCCGGAACCCCATTTCTGCCGCGCCTCGGAGTCGGGTCCTTTCTGACGTACGAGCGTGGTGACCCATCCGGCGCGACTCGCACCAGTAAACTGGTAGGGGTGCGTGCCCGTGAGGTGCGAGTTCCTGGGCATGTGGCGCCTCGCGGAACGGCTCGGTGGTGGGTTCGTCGAGCCTCGGGCATGGCCGGCGAAGCGCCGGCGGACCATGGACTCCGACGCTCCGAGCGTCCGCCTGATGGCCGCGGATCAGGGCGACGCCGCGGCGCTCCCGCTCGTCGACGACGCGCACGAGGTGGGACACGCGTTGCCCGAGCCGGTCGAGCGTGGCTACGACGCCAGTGTCGGCTTCTTCGACGTCGGCCAGTCCGTCTACCCTCTGGTCGATGACAGAGAACAACGGTCTCATCGAGGTAGCTCAGGCAAAGCTCAGTCCGCATCGAGTGGGCGATCGCCTTTTCGGCAACGTCGCCGCCGCGCTCGAAACGACTTCCGGCGCGATCCACGCAGGCGTGTGCATCGACACCGGTTCCGGGACCGGCTTCTGCGCCGAGCACGCCGCTATCGCTTCGATGGTCACCAGCGGTGAGTACGCAATCGCACGCATCGTTGCCGTGTGGCGGGACGCGCAAGGGCGTCTGACCGTCCTTGCCCCTTGCGGCCGTTGCCGCGAGTTCATCAGGCAGATTGATCCGTCCAACATCGAGACAACGGTCCTTCTCAGCCATGGCAAGACGGCACCTCTCCGCGATCTGCTCCCAGAATGGGAATGGCCCGAGCCGGAACCAGCCGTCTTCTCTCGGTGACGACACGTCGCGCGAGGCCGACCAGTATGACTTGCACTGGTCGACTGGTAGAGGTGCGTGCTCGTGAGATGCGAGTTCGGGGTGGGCCGCTTGAACGCCTCACCCCTGTTGGGCAAGGCGCCGGTGGACGGTTGAGACCGGCACCCCGAGTGCCCGCGCGACGGACGCCACGGAACTGGCCGCCAGAACCCGACGCTCGCGCGGATGCGAGCCGCTCGGACGACCACGGCCGAACTGCGGGCATGCCATCATCGGCCGATGGGAGCAACGGCCAAGACCCGTCCGCAGCACGTAACGCCCGTCGGTCGCGATCTTGAGAAGGTGCACCGGTTCGCCAAAGACCTCCTTGCTCAGCACGGCCTCGACGGTGACTGGTCCGTCTTCTGGGCGGAGTCGTTGGAGAACAGTGATGGCGGCGGGGCTACGCGTGCCCACGCGCAGCGCATCGTCTTCAGCGCTGCCCACATGGCGATACTTCTTCCGGACGAGCGTCGCGACGCGGTTCGGCACGAAGTCGCGCACGCCATCGTGGGCGTCGCAGCTGGGCACTCAGACGTGTGGCGGAGCAAGGCCATCGAGCTCGGCAGCTCTGGAGCCACGTCGCATTCGCCCAACGCGTTGCTCTACCCCTGGTACGGCCTCTGCCCCGATGGCCACCCCTTCGTCTCAGTCCGGCCGCCGGGCCTGGCCGGCTTCGTCTGCGAGGAGGACGCTCACGACGGGCCCGTCCAAGTGACAACATGGAAGAGGAACGCCAGGTCTCGGGCCCATGACCCTGGCGTCAAGAAGATGGCTGAGATGTTTCCCGAACCTGTCCCCGCGCCCGCGTTTGGCATCGGGGAGACGGTCTACGTCATCCCGTACGGGGACGAGAAGTACGACAACGCGCCGTTGACGGTGATTCGGGTTTCGGCACGTCAGTACGTCACTCGCCACGCTGACAGCGACGAAGATGTCACCGTGGAATTCGAGGGAGTCTCCGCCGCTCCTACCGAGTGATCCCCGTCGACCAACCGCCAGCGTTCGAACGGGTGCACAAACGGCCGGTGTGCGTCCGCGCGCAGTCACGCGCCAGTTAGCTGGCAGCGGTGCGTGCGCTTGGGGTGCGAGTTCCTGGACGGATAGGTGCCTCGTCGGTGCGCTAGGCGACGGATGCCTCACTTGGTCACGGAACGACGAGCTGGTCGTTGACCGCGACCACGGCGTCCCCGGTGATGGTTTCGGTGCTGACCAGTGGGCCAGTCAGGTTCTCCCCGGTGTTCCCGATGATCGCCTGCACGTCCTCGGGCTGGTTGCTTGCGATCGGCATAGTCACGCTCACGTCGTAGGTGCCGGAGGGCAGTGGCCCGCCGCCGTCGGAGAACGGCCCGAACTCGGCCCTACCGTCCTGCAACACCTGTGGGTCTTGGGCCATGAAGGCGCCTTCCTCGAACACCGCGCCGCCGAGCTCTGTACCGTCGGGCAGGTTCGATTCAGCGGTTACCGACACGGTGCCGTCGTCGTTGACGATCACGTTCATGGTCAGTTCCGCCTCGATCGTCGCCGGCGGCTCTGACGACGCAGGTGGTGCCGGTGCCGGTGTAGGCGTCGAGCAGCCACTGAGCGCGAGCAGTGCGGCGGCCCCCACCAGGGCGATGGTTCGCTTCATGGCGAGAGGCTACGGTCGCCGCGGATGGTGCGGCCGGAGGCAAGCAATTGGTCACCCGGGTGAACTCGACACGTACTGCCAGAAGGATGGTCAACCACTCCATCCCTCCGAGGAATCCTGCATCAGATGCACGAAACCTGCGGTGAACTGCGGCGACATGGCACGCGCCGCAGAGAGTCTGGCGATGCTACGACGGGGCGACCGATGCCCTGACCTGCACAGGCGTGGAAATCGTCGTTAGGTGCGAGTTCTTGCATCAGGTGCAACTCGCACGCGTTCATGACCGATAACCCACCTTATGTCGGATAGGTTCTGTTGCCTGCTTCGAGGTGTTCAAAGTCCGGATGGTCGGCACTCACCGGCGCTCGGTGGGCCGGCGCGCCCGAGCGCGGGTGCACGGTCGGCAGGTGGGCGGTGAAGTCAGCCCACCCCGGTCGTGGACTCCCGGACGACCAGCTCGGGCTGGAACGTCACCTGCTCCACGGTGTCCTCCGGGTCGAGGAGGAGGTCTGCCGCGCGGTGGCCGAGCTGGTGCGTGGGCTGGCGCACCGACGTCAGCGGCGTGGCCAGCTCGCCGGCGAAGGCGACGTCGTCGTAGCCGACCACGGCCATGCCCGACGGCACCGGCACCCCGGCGGCGCGCAGCGTGCGCAGGGCACCCAGCGCGGTGAGGTCGTTGACGCACATCGTGGCCGTGGGGCGGTCCGCGAGGCCGAGCACCTGCTCCGTGCCGGCCTGACCGCCGTCGGCGTTGAGGGTCGCGACGGTGATCTCGACGAGCGCCTCGCCGGGGTCGAGGCCCAGCTCGACGAGCGCGTCGCGCAGGCCCTCGCTGCGGTCGGCGCACTGGCGGATCGTGTGCGGGCCGTTGAGGAAGGCGATGCGCTCGTGGCCCAGCTCGACGAGGTGGCGTGCGGCGGCCCCGGCGCCCGCCTTGTCGTCGACGGCCACCGACGACAGCGTCCCGACGGGCGACGGCCGGTCGAGCAGCACCACGCGCAGCCCGCGGCCGCGGAGCGTCTCGAGGTGCTCGACGTCGTCCGTGGCGGGCACCACCATGACGCCCTGCACGCCGTGCTCCTCGAACAGGCGCAGGTAGCGGGCCTCGCGCTCCGGGTTCTCGTCGGAGCTGGCGAGCATGAGGGTGTAGTCCGCCTCCTCCAGCCGGTCCTCGATGCCGCGGGCGACGTCGGTGAAGAACGGGTTGGAGACGTCGAGCACGATGGCGCCCGCCGTCGTGAGCGTGCCGGCGCGGAGCTGGCGGGCGGAGCCGTTGGGCACGAAGGCCAGGTCGTCGATCGCGGCGAGGACGCGCTCGCGGGTGGTGGGGGACACCCGGTCCGGGCGGTTGAGCACGTTGGAGACGGTGCCGACCGACACCTTGGCCTGGCGCGCGACGTCGCTGATCGACGCGCGGCGGCGGGGGGCGGTCGTCGTCATGTGTGCTCCTCGTGGTTCGGGCGCCTCGTCACGCCTGGGCTCCAGCGTAGAGGTACCTGTGCGTGGTCCGGTGTTGCTAGGTTCATCGTATGAACCGTTTCACAGACGACGGTGCGACGACGCACGTCTGCTTCGTGTCCCGGGTGCGGCGCGACCGGCTGGACGAGTACAGGGCGGCCCATGCCGCCGTCTGGCCCGAGATGCTCGAGGCCCTCGCCGAGACCGGCTGGCGCGACTACCGCCTGTTCCTCGGCGCCGACGGGCTGCTGGTCGGCGTGCTGCGCACGGACGACTACGAGCGCGCGCAGCGGGACATGGCCGCCCGCGAGGTGAACGAGCGCTGGCAGGCCGCGATGCAGGGGTTCTTCGAGCCCTCCGAGGGCCGGCCCGACGAGGGCTTCGTCCAGCTCGAGGAGGTGTTCCACCTGGAGGCGCAGCTCGACGCCGCGCGCCGCGCCGGCTGACCCGTGCGGCGGTCAGGACCGGCGCCGCGTCGACCCGCCGCCGGCCCTGACGGGTCGCGCGGGCGGTCGCGGGGCCGATGACCGATCCTGAGCGGGCGGTTGACGCCGCCGGGGCACCCGCCTAGGGTATGAAACGATTCAAAGCGCGGCCGCACGACGGGCGCCACAGCACCGCGTGACGGAGCGCGGACGAGGAGGAGACATGACGGCGACGACGCCCGTGCTCGACGCACGGCTGCGCAAGGCCCTCGGCGAGCAGACCATCGAGCTGCCCTCGTGGGCGTTCGGGAACTCGGGCACCCGGTTCAAGGTCTTCGGCTCGCCGGGGACCCCGCGGGACCCGTACGAGAAGATCGCCGACGCCGCGCAGGTGCACGCCTACACCGGCATCGCGCCGCGGGTCTCCCTGCACGTCCCGTGGGACCTGGTCGACGACTTCGCCGACCTGGCCCGGCACGCCAAGGAGCACGGCGTGACCATCGGGATGATCAACTCGAACCTGTTCCAGGACGACGACTACAAGCTCGGCTCGCTCACCCACGCCGACCCGGCCGTGCGGCGCAAGGCCGTGGCCCACCACGTGCAGTGCATCGACGTCATGCGTGCCACGGGGTCCCAGGAGCTGAAGATCTGGCTGCCGGACGGCACCAACTACCCGGGGCAGGACTCCATCCGCGCCCGCCAGGACCGGCTCGCCGAGTCGCTGGCGGCGATCTACGCGGAGCTCGACGACGACCACCGCATGGTGCTCGAGTACAAGTTCTTCGAGCCGGCGTTCTACCACACGGACGTGCCGGACTGGGGCACCTCGCTGCTGCACTGCCTCGCCCTCGGCGAGAAGGCGAAGGTCGTGCTCGACACGGGCCACCACGCGCCCGGCACCAACATCGAGTTCATCGTGGCGCAGCTGCTGCGTCAGGGCCGGCTCGGCGCCTTCGACTTCAACTCGCGCTTCTACGCGGACGACGACCTCATGGCCGGCGCCGCGGACCCGTTCCAGCTGTTCCGGATCATGCACGAGATCGTGGAGGCCGACGCGCTGCGCCCGGAGTCGGGGGTGAACTTCATGCTCGACCAGTGCCACAACGTCGAGGACAAGGTCCCCGGCCAGATCCGCTCGGTCATGAACGTCCAGGAGGCCACGGCCAAGGCGCTGCTCGTCGACGCCGACGCCCTCGACGCCGCGCAGCGGTCGGGCGACGTGCTCGGCGCGAACGGCGTGCTCATGGACGCGTACAACACGGACGTCCGCGGCCTGCTCGCCGACCTGCGCACGGAGCAGGGCCTCGACCCCGAGCCCATGCGGGCGTTCGCGGCCTCCGGCTACCTGGCGAAGATCGCCGCCGAGCGCGTGGGCGGCACGCAGGCCGGCTGGGGCGCCTGAGATGACGACGACGGCGACCGGCGCCACCGCCGGCACCCCCCGGGCGGGCGCCGGCCCGGACGCCGTGACGGTCTCCGACCGCGTGCTCGACGGGCCGCACGGCGACCTGCGCGTCCGCGTCTACGTCCCGGCCGGGGCGCCGGTGGCGGGCCTGGTGTGGGCGCACGGCGGCGCGTTCGTGCACGGCGACCTGGAGATGCCCGAGGCCGACGGCGTGGCGCGCGGCCTGGCCGCGGCGGGCGTCGCCGTCGTGAGCGTCGAGTACCGCCTCGTCCCGGCGATCGACTACCGCGCCTCCGAGGCGGAGCCCGGCGCGGGCGGCGTGCGGTTCCCGGTGCCGTCCGAGGAGGTGGCGTTCGCGTTCGCGTGGGCGTCGGCCACCTCGACCGGCCCGGTGGCCGCGAGCCTCGGCGTCCCCGCCGGCCGCTGGTCCCTCGGCGGGGCGAGCGCGGGCGGCGACCTCGCCGCCGGGGCGGCGCTGCGCCTGCGCGACGGCGAGGTCCCCGGCGTCCCCGGCGTCCCCGGCGTCCCCGGCGTCGACGCCGGCGCGCCCCGCAGCGTCGTGCTCGCCTACCCGGTGACGCACCAGGAGCTGCCGGTGCCGAGCGCCGAGCTCGCCGCGAAGATCGCCGCCCTGCCGCCGGAGAAGGACTTCCCGCCGGCGGCGGTGCGCGCGATGAACGCGAACTACCTCGGCCACGACGGCCCGGCGACCTCGCCCTACGCGTTCCCCGGCGGTCACGACCTGCGCGGCCTGCCGCCCACGCTGATCGTCAACTCCGACCACGACGCGCTGCGTTCCGGCGGCGAGGCCTACGCCGCCGAGCTCGCCGCCGCGGGGGTGGACGTCATGGTCGACCGCGAGGACGGCACGACGCACGGGCACCTCAACCAGCCCGACCACCCCGGCTGCGCGCGCACCCTCGCGCGGTTCGCCGCCTGGTTGACCGGCGACGCGCTGGTCGGCACCGCGCACGAGCCGCCGCGCTGACCCGTCGCCCTCCCCGCACCCGCACCCACTCACGTCCGTCGGCCGACGGACCGATCCCCGGAGCACCGATGACGAACGAGACCACGAACCCGACCGTGGAGGCCCTCGTGGCGCGGTCGAACCGCCTGGGCGCCGACCCGAGGAACACCAACTACGCCGGCGGCAACACGTCCGCCAAGGGGACCGCGCAGGACCCGGTGACCGGCCAGGACGTCGAGCTGCTGTGGGTCAAGGGCTCCGGCGGCGACCTCGGCACCCTCACCGCGCCCGGCCTCGCCGTCCTGCGCCTCGACCGCCTGCGCGCGCTGGTCGACGTCTACCCGGGGGTGGACCGCGAGGACGAGATGGTGGCCGCGTTCGACTACTGCCTGCACGGCAAGGGCGGCGCCGCGCCCAGCATCGACACGGCCATGCACGGCCTCGTCGACGCCGCGCACGTCGACCACCTGCACCCGGACGCGGGCATCGCGATCGCCACCGCGGCCGACGGCCCGGAGCTCACGCAGAAGGTCTTCGGCGGCAAGGTCCTGTGGGTGCCGTGGCGCCGGCCCGGCTTCCAGCTCGGGCTCGACATCGCGGAGCTCAAGGCCGCGCACCCGGACGCGATCGGCACCGTGCTCGGCGGGCACGGCATCACCGCGTGGGGCGACACGGCCGAGGAGGCCGAGGCGAGCTCGCTGTGGATCATCGAGACCGCGGCCGCGTACATCGCCGAGCACGGGAGCCCGGAGCCGTTCGGCCCCGCGCTCGACGGGTACGCCGCCCTGCCCGAGGACGAGCGCCGCGCGAAGGCGGCCGCGCTCGCCCCGCACCTGCGCGCCGTCGCGTCGCACGACCGGCCGCAGGTGGGCCACTTCACCGACGCCGACGTCGTCCTCGACTTCCTGGCGCACGCCGAGCACCCGCGCCTCGCCGCCCTCGGCACGAGCTGCCCCGACCACTTCCTGCGCACCAAGGTGAAGCCGCTGGTCGTGGACCTGCCCGCCACCGCGACGGTCGCGGAGGTCGTCGAGCGGCTGCCCGAGCTGCACGAGGCGTACCGCGCCGACTACACGGCCTACTACGAGCGCGGCGCCGCCGAGGCCCGCGCCCGCGGCGAGGAGCCGCCCGCCATGCGCGGCGCGGACCCGGCGATCGTGCTCGTGCCGGGCGTCGGCATGTTCTCCTACGGCGCGGACAAGCAGACCGCGCGCGTCGCGGGGGAGTTCTACGTCAACGCCGTCAACGTGATGCGCGGCGCCGAGGCGCTGTCCACGTACGCCCCCATCGACGAGTCGGAGAAGTTCCGCATCGAGTACTGGGCGCTCGAGGAGGCGAAGCTGCAGCGCAAGCCGAGGCCGAAGCCGCTCGCGACCCGGATCGCGTTCGTCACCGGCGCGGCGTCGGGCATCGGCAAGGCCATCGCGACCCGCCTCGCGGCGGAGGGCGCCTGCGTCGTCGTCGCCGACCTCGACCTGGCGAAGGCGCAGGCCGCGGCCGCCGAGATCGGCTCGGCCGACGTCGCGGTGGGCCTCGCGGCGAACGTCGCGGACGAGGCCGCGGTGCAGGCCGCGCTCGCCGAGGCCGTCCTCGCGTTCGGCGGCGTCGACATCGTCGTGAACAACGCGGGCCTGTCGCTGAGCAAGTCGCTGTTCGACACCACCGAGGCCGACTGGGACCTGCAGCACGACGTCATGGCCAAGGGCTCGTTCCTCGTGGCCAAGAACGCGGCGCGCATCCTCGTGGACCAGAAGCTCGGCGGCGACATCGTCTACATCTCGTCGAAGAACTCCGTGTTCGCGGGACCGAACAACATCGCGTACTCGGCCACCAAGGCCGACCAGGCGCACCAGGTGCGGCTGCTGGCCGCCGAGCTCGGCGAGCACGGCATCAAGGTCAACGGCATCAACCCGGACGGTGTGGTGCGCGGGTCGGGCATCTTCGCCTCGGGCTGGGGCGCCAACCGCGCCAAGACGTACGGCATCGAGGAGCAGGACCTGGGCGCGTTCTACGCCCAGCGCACGCTGCTCAAGCGCGAGGTGCTGCCCGAGCACGTCGCGAACGCCGTCTTCGCGCTGTGCACGCCCGACTTCTCGCACACCACCGGCCTGCACGTGCCCGTCGACGCCGGCGTGGCGCAGGCGTTCCTGCGGTGACCGGCGCGACCCCGGGCCCGGCGCGCGCGGGCGTCCTGGCCGCCGTCGACCTGGGCGCCACCAGCGGTCGGGTGATCCTCGGCCGCTTCGACCCCGCGGCGGGCCCCGGCGGCCTGCGGCTGCAGCACGTGGCCCGGTTCCCCAACGACCCGGTGCGCACCCCCGACGGCCTGCACTGGAACCTGCTGGAGCTCTACCGCCAGGTGCTGGACGGGCTGGCCGCGGCCGAGCGGGAGGCGCCGGGGGAGGTGCTCGGCGTCGGGATCGACTCGTGGGCCGTGGACTACGGGCTGCTGCGCGCCGGGCGGCTGCTCGGCGCGCCGTACCACTACCGCGACGGGCGCACCGCGGCCGGCGTGGAGCGGGTGCACCCCCGGGTCGACGCCGCGGCGCTGTACGCCCGCAACGGCCTGCAGCACCTGCCGTTCAACACGGTGTTCCAGCTCGCGACGGAGGGGCCGCTGCTCGACCTCGCCGACCGCGTGCTGCTGGTGCCCGACCTGCTGGCGTACTGGCTCACCGGCGCCGAGGCGGCGGAGCGCACCAACGCCTCCACGACCGGGCTGCTCGACCCGCGCACGGGGGAGTGGGACACGGGCCTCGCCGACCTCGTCGGGATCCCGGCGGGCATCCTGCCGCCCCTCGTCGACCCCGGGGCGCCGCTCGGCGTGCTGCGGCCGGACGTCGCGCAGCACGTGGGCCGGGCCCTGGAGGTCACGGCCGTCGGCTCCCACGACACGGCCTCGGCCGTCGTCGCGGTGCCCGCGACCGAGCGGGACGCCGCGTACGTCTCCTGCGGCACGTGGGGGCTGGTCGGCCTCGAGCTCGACGCCCCCGTGCTCACGGAGGACGCGCGGGTGGCCGGCTTCACCAACGAGGGCGGCGTGGACGGCCGCACCCGCTTCCTGCACAACGTCATGGGGCTGTGGCTGCTGTCCGAGTCGATCCGCACGTGGGAGCGGGAGTCCACGGACGCCCAGCGGTCGAGCACCCTGCAGGAGCTGCTGGCCGAGGCGGCGCGCGTCACCGGCCCGGTGACCGTGTTCGACGTGGACGACCCGCGCTTCCTGCCGCCGGGCGACGTCCCCGGCCGTATCGCGGACTGGTGCCGCGAGCACGGCCGGCCGGTGCCGGCGACCCGCGGGGAGTACGTGCGCAGCATCGTGGAGAGCCTCGCGCAGGCGTTCGCGGACGCCGTCGCGACGGCGGCCCGGCTGGCCGGCCGGCCGGTCGCGGCCATCCACGTGGTGGGGGGCGGCGCGCAGAACACGCTGCTGTGCCAGGCGACGGCCGACCGCTCCGGGCTGCCGGTCGTGGCCGGTCCGGTCGAGGCGACGGCGATCGGGAACCTGCTGGTCCAGGCCCGCGCGCGGGGGCTCGTGGACGGGGACCTGGAGGACCTGCGCGCGATCGTCGCCGCGGCCTTTCCGCCCGAGCGCTACCTGCCGCGGTAGGACGGTGCCGAGGCGGCGGTCGTGAGGCGGTGGCCCGGCGCGTGGCCCTGCCCATGGACGTGGACCTGTGCGTGACCGGGGCCGTGGCCGGGAGCGGCGCCCGCCTGCGGCGCGGGGACGGTGAACTGCGCCCACACGTGCTTCTCCCCGCCGGCGCGGTACCAGCCGACGCGGTCCGCGACGGTCGCGGCGAGCCGCAGCCCGTGCCCGCCCTCGCCGGGCTCGCGGCCCTCCGGGACGACCGGGGGCGCCTCGGGGCTGCGGTCGACGACGTCGAGCACGGCGACGTCGCCGTCGCACAGCAGCCGCGCCACGACCGGCGGGCGCGCGTGCTCCAGCGCGTTCGCCACGAGCTCGCTCGCGACCAGCACCATGCGCTGCGTGCCGGACAGCCCACCCGCGGCGGGGGACGGCCCCACGCGGGCGGCGGGACAGTCGCACGGCAGCCGTGTCTCCAGCTCCGAGCGCACGTCCGAGAGCTCGTCGACGGTACGCAGCGTCCACGACCCGACGACGTCGAGCCGCCCGGGAGGCCAGGCCTCGACGGGGGTCACCGACGCACGTCCTCAGCCATGCCGCCTCCTGTGTCGTCCGGGGTGGAAGGTGCCGCGCGGCCGCGCCCGCGGCCGAAGTCCGTCGTCGACCCTACTGCCCGCCACCGCCCCCCGCGCGCGCTGCACGGGTTCGCCCCGCGCGCGCCGCTGACCTGCGCCGACGCCGCTGACCTGCGAGGACATGGGTCGAGGCCCGGTCGGCCCCCGTCAGGGGGCCGACCGGGCCTCGGTCGTCGTCGGCGGAGGCCGGCGCCGCGGCTACTTGATGCCCGCGGTCGCGAAGCCCGCCACGTAGCTGCGCTGCGCGAAGAGGAACACGACGATCATCGGCACGACGTACAGGATCGACGCGGCCGCGATGAGGTTGTTGAGCGGGAAGCCCTGGTCGTTGACGTAGCCCGACGCGAGGGCGACGGCCAGGGTCGTGTTGTCGTAGTTGAGCATGAGGTTCGGGGTGATGAAGTCGCCCCACACGCCCGTGAACGACAGCACGAACACGGTCACGATGATGGGCTTCGACACCGGCAGGAAGATGCGCATGAAGGTGCCGAACCGCGAGCACCCGTCGAGCGTGGCCGCCTCCTCGAGCTCGCGGGGCAGCCCCGCGAAGAACTGCCGGTAGAGGAAGATCATGAACGGCGACCCCGAGATGCCCCACAGCACCCACGGCCAGTAGGTGCCGACGAGGCCGATCTGCGAGAACAGCAGGTACGTGGGGATCAGGGTGACGATGCCGGGGACGAGCATCATCGAGATCAGCACCCCGAACATGAACTTCTTGCCGGGGCCGCGCAGGCGGGCGAAGCCGTACCCGACGAGCGCCGAGAAGAACGTCGAGAGCACGCCCGAGATCGTCGCGAGGAAGACCGAGTTCAGCGCGTAGACGGCGAACGGCTCCTCGGTGAAGACGCTCACGAAGTTCTCGACCGCTGCCGGGACCGGGAACCACACGAAGTCGGCGCTCGAGAGCTGGTCGCCCGACTTGAGCGAGGTGATGACGAGGAGCAGGAAGGGCAGCAGCAGGACGATCGAGATGATCGTCAGGGCGAGGAACACCCCGGGCCGCGCGCGCCGCTTCCCGTGCGGCCTGCGGGGCACCCCGGAGGTCGTCGTGGTCTCCGCGGTCGCCGCGGGGTCCGCGGACGGGATCGTCAGGGTCTCGGGCATGGTCAGCGCCCCTCCTCGGACGGGTCGACCGCGTAGAACACCGTGCGCCCGCCGATGCGGAACGTCAGGACGGTGACGACGAGGATGGCCAGGAAGAACAGCCAGAGCATGGCGGACGCCGGGCCGTACTGCGAGAACGCGAAGTACTTCGCGTAGACGTCGATCATGTAGATCTGGTTGGCCTCGGGGACCGCGGTGATCGCGGCCGCGCCGGCGGCGGGCGACAGGAGCAGCGCGGGCACGAAGGTCTGCAGCGCACCGATCGTCACCGTGATCGTCTGGAACAGCATGACGGGCGAGATCGCCGGCAGGGTGATGTGCCAGAACCGCTGTGACGCGTTCGCGCCGTCGAGCGTCGCGGCCTCGAGCAGCTCCTGGGAGACGTCCTGCAGCGCGGCGAGGTTGATGATCACGCCGGCGCCGATGCCCCACAGCATCACGCAGATCAGGACGCCGAAGACGGCGTCGCCGTTGAACCAGTCGATCGCGTCGACGCCGAGCGTCGCGAGGAACGCGTTGAGCGCGCCCGTGTCGCGGTCGAAGATCAGCTTCCACGTGAGGGTGGCCGCGACCGGCGGCACGATGGCCGGCAGGTAGATGTACATGCGGAACCAGGTGCGTCCGCGCACCTTCTGGTTCAGCAGGATCGCCAGCAGCAGGCTGCCGACGATCGTGATCGGCACGACGACGAGGGCCAGCAGCCCCGTGCGGCCGAGGCTCGCCCAGGTGTCGGGATCCGTCAGCACGTCGCGGTAGTTCCGCAGGCCCACCCACGAGAACGACGGCGAGATGCCGTCCCAGTTGGTCATGCTGATCGCGAACGCGTAGACCAGCGGGAACAGCGTCAGCAGGATCGTGCCGACGAGCCACGGCGAGATGAAGGCGTAGAACGCGCGGCCCTCCTTGCGGCGGGCGAGCGACGAGCGGGCCCTCGGGGTCCTCGTGCCCTTCGGGCGAGCGGCGACCTGCGCGGTCGCCTGCTCCGAGGTGAGAACGGTCATGCGGTCACATCCCTACGAGCGAGGCGCCGTTGGCGAGCAGCGCGTTGACGGACGTCGTGGTCGCGTCGGCCCACTGGCCGACGGTCATGTCGCCGCGCACGACGCGGGCGAACTTGTCGGAGAGCGACGCGTCGATGGCAGTGGGGTCGATGAACGGCGACGCGGGGATCGCCTGCAGGTACTGCAGCTCGTTCATCTGCGTGTCGTACGCCTGCTTCTGCAGAGGGCTCTCCTGCGGCAGCGAGTCGTACAGGCTGTTGATCGGCGGGATCCCGCCGCCGAGCCTCGCGCGGTCGGCCGCGGGACCGCCGCCGCAGAACCACTCGATGAACTGCCACGCCTCGTCCTTCATCCTCGAGTCCGCGGCGATCCAGAACCCGGTCGCGGCGCGCGTGGGGCTGATGCGGGTGCCGCCCATCATCGGGGCCGGCACGAGCCGGGCGTACTGCCCGACCTCGTCCTCGGGGGTGATCGTGCCCGTCATCCAGTAGCCGGCGCCGTCCATCGCGAGGCGCTGCGCCTGGAACGCGGGCCAGTCCCAGCCCTCGGGGCTGACGTCGACCAGCGTGTAGCCGACCTTCTCGCTCGCGACGTCGACGAACCACTGCATCGCGCGCCGCGCCTCGGGCGAGGTGAAGTCGATCACCGACAGGTCGTCGTTGTAGAGCGTGCCGCCGGCCGTCGCGACCATCTGCGAGATCGAGGCGACGGACGGGGCCGTGTTGAACAGCCCGTACCGGGTCACGCGCCCGCCCTTGCGGGACGTCATGGCCCGGCCGTGCTCGAGCAGCTCGTCGTACGTGAGGGGCTTGTCGGCCGTGGGGATCGCGAGGCCCGCCTCCTCGAACATGCGGGTGCTGATCCAGTACATGAAGTCCTGTGACCAGTCCTTGGTCATGCCGTAGTGCTGGCCCTGGCCCTGCACGGACCCGTCCCAGCGCCACACGTCGTTCACGACGGCGAGGTCGTCGTACCGCACGACGCTCGACGCCCTCATGTAGTCGTCGAGCGGGTGCGACAGGCCGCGGGCGGCGTAGTAGGCCGACTGCGACGCTCCGGTCGCCCGCACGACGTCGGGCGGGTTGCCCGCCGCGATCATCGAGTTGAGGCGCACCTGGTCGAAGTTGATGAACGAGAGCCCGATGTCCGGGTGCGCCTGTTCCCAGGCGGCGAGCAGATCGTCGGTGACCTCGCTCGACACGGTCATGACGGTGATCGTCTTCGCCTTGCCGCTGAACGAGTGGGTGGAGCAGCCCGTGAGCGCGAGGGCGGACATCCCTGCGGTCGTGAGCATGCCGCCGAGGAAGGCCCGGCGGGAGAAGGGCGCGGGTGTGCGCATGAACGTACCTCCATCGCTACGTGCGTCCGCCATCGTCGACGGTGGCCGGAACAGCGCCTCATCCTCGGAGCGCCGCGGATGTAGGGTCAAGCCTCCGTAGTCATTCGATCAGAAATCGAACATGGGGGTTCGGTGGATCTGACACAGCGGCAGGCGCGCATCCTGGCGGAGCTCAGGCTGCACGGCAGCCTCTCGGCGACCGACTTCGCCCAGCGCATGGGGATCTCGGCCATGACGGTGCGGCGCGACCTCGGCGAGCTCGCCGACCGGGCCATGCTGCGCCGGGTGCACGGGGGGGCGGTGCCCGTCGACGACGCGGTGCGGCCCGAGCGGTCCGACGTGACGACGGCCGGCCACCGCCCGCCGCCGCGGTCGTCGACGGGGCCGGTGCCCGTCGCGAACGAGCCGCTGTTCACCTTCGGTTTCGTGGTGCCCGACCCCGGCTACTACTTCCCGGCGATCGTCGACGGGGCCGTCGAGCGCGTGCGGACGATGGGCGGCCGGCTCGTGCTGGGGATCTCCGACTACGACCCCGAGCGTGAGCGCGCCCAGGTCCAGCGGATGATCGAGCGCGGCGTCGACGGGCTGCTCGTCACGTCGAGCACGAACGACGAGCTCGAGACGTTCGGGCAGCTCATCGACTCGCCGGTGCCCGTCGTCGTGGTGGAGCGGTCGCTCGACGACGCGGTGCACGCGGGGGCGCTCGACCTGGTGCGCACCGACCACGCGGCGGGGGCCGTCGTCGCGATCCGCCTGTTCGTCGAGCTGGGCCACCGGCGTGTGGGCATGGTGACGTTCGAGACGCCCACGATGCCGCACCTGCGCACCGGGTTCGACCGCGCGCTCCGGGTCCTCGGGCTGGAGGACGTCGGCGCGGTGGAGGTCATCGACCATCGGCAGGGGATCCGCGAACAGAGCACCGCGTACCTCGGACGGGCGCTCGCCGCGGGCGTCACCGCGGTGTTCGTGCACTCGGACCGCTACGCCGTGGAGTTCGTCGAGGCGGCCCTCGCGATGGGTCTGTCGATCCCGGGCGACCTGTCGGTCATCGCCTACGACGACGAGGTCGCCTCCCTGGCCGCCGTCCCGCTGACCGCGGTGGGGCCGCCCAAGCGCGACGTCGGCTGGGTCGCGGCGGGCATGCTCTTCGACCGCGTGTCGACGACGGCCGAACGGGTGCTCACCTCGCGCCACGTGACGCTGCGCCCGAACCTCGTGCCGCGCCGGTCCACCGGGTCCCCGCGGTGATGTGCGACTGATGTTCGTTTGAACCGTTGGGCTTGACCGCGTTCCTCGCCGTCGCCTTTCGTGGGTCCCGCCGTCGGAGACGAAGGAGAGGCCGACATGCCGTACCCCGAGGACGACGCGCGACGCACCGTCGCGTTCCTCATGCCCGACCGCACGTTCTCGAGCGTCTTCGACGCCACTGAGGTCGCGCGGCTCGTCGACGACCCCCGCCTGCGCCTCCTGGCGCCCGGGCCGCTCGACCCCACGGACCCCCGTGACCGCGCGCTCCTCGCCGAGGCCGAGGTCGTGATCACCGGATGGGGCACCCCCGTCCTCGCAGGCGAGGTGCGGGACGCGCTGCCCTCGCTCGTCGCGGTCGCGCACTCCGCGGGAACGGTGCGCCCCGTCGTGACCGACGACCTGCTCGACAGCGGGGTGGCCGTGGCCTCGAGCGCGGGCGCCAACGCCGTCCCCGTCGCCGAGTTCGCGCTGGCGATGGTGGTCCTCGCGGCGAAGCGCGTGCTGTGGGCGAGCGAGGAGTACCGCGTGCTCGGACGCCAGCCCGACTCGGCCCGCGCCTGGCCCGGCATCGGGGCGCACGGCATCCGGGTGGGCGTCGTCGGCGCCTCGCACGTGGGGCGCCTGCTGCTCGACCGGCTCGCGACCCTCGACGTCGAGGTGGTCGTGTCGGACCCGACCCTCGACGACGAGCGGCGGCGGGCGCTGGGCGTCGAGGTCGTGACGCTCGGCGAGCTCGTCGAGACGAGCGACGTGGTGACGCTGCACGCGCCGTCGCTGCCCTCGACGCGCGGCATGATCAGCCGGGACCTCATCGAGCGGATGCGCCCCGGCGCGACCCTCATCAACACGGCCCGCGGCGAGCTCGTCGACGAGCAGGCGCTCGCCGACCGCCTCGACCGCGGCGACCTCGTCGCGCTGCTCGACGTCACGGAGCGCGAGCCGCTCCCGGCCGGCGACCGGCTGTGGTCGACGCCCAACACCTTCCTGACCCCGCACCTCGCGGGCTCGGTCGGCAACGAGAACTCCCGGCTCGCCGCGCACATCGTCGACGAGGTGGTCCGCTTCGGCGCGACGGGCGCGTTCGCCGAACCGATCACCGGCCGCCACCTGGCCGTCATCGCGTAGCCGTGGCCGCCCCGACGTCGTTCCTCGGCC
This sequence comes from Isoptericola sp. NPDC057653, assembly GCF_042799955.1. Lineage (NCBI taxonomy): Bacteria > Bacillati > Actinomycetota > Actinomycetes > Micrococcales > Promicromonosporaceae > Isoptericola > Isoptericola sp. NPDC057653. The sequence continues at coordinate 1,344,382 of NZ_JBHVHP010000001.1, forward strand.
GGTTCACCCCCGGCGCCCGTGCCGCCCTGGACCCGGACCGGTGGGTCCCCGCGCCGCCCGTGACCGACCGCGACGGCTGGTCGCGCGTCGGCGACGCCGACCGGGCGGCGCTGCTCGCGGCCGCCGACGCGTGGCGCGACGCCGCGGCCGCCCGGGCGCCGACCCTCACCCTGTGGGCGCACTACGCCGCGACCGGCGAGCGCGCGCCCTACGAGCGGGCGCAGCGCGCGCTGCTGGCCGAGGTCGCCTCGGCGACGCTCGCGTGGGGCGCGACGGGCGACGGCGCCGCGTGGGCGCCGCGCCTCGCCGACGCCGTGTGGCGGCTGTGCGAGCTCACCGCCTGGTGCCTTCCCTCGCACTACGCGCTGCCCGGGACGGGCGAGCGCCCGCCGCTGCCCGTGCCCGGTCGCGACGTGCTCGACCTGTCCTGCGGCTACGTGGGCGGCATGCTCGCCGCGGTCGACCGGCTGGCGGGCGACGCCCTCGACGCCGCGTTCCCCGGCATCCGCGCCCGGGTGCACCACGAGATCCGCCGCCGCGTGCTCGACCCCTGGGACCGCGACGCGTACTTCTGGGCCGAGGGCGAGGACGGCCGCCCGCCGAACAACTGGGCGCCGTGGATCGTGTCGAACGTGCTCGCCTGCACCATGGTGGTCGAGACCGACCGCGCGGCGGTCGAGCGCACCGTCGAGCGCGCCCTCGTGATCCTCGACCGCTTCCGCGCGGGGTACGCCGACGACGGCAGCTGCGAGGAGGGCGCCACCTACTGGTGGTGGGCCGGCGCCACGCTGTTCGAGGCGCTCGACGTCGTCGAGCGGGCCACCGGCGGGGCCTACGACGGGTTCGCGGTGCCGCCCGTCGCGGCGATGAGCCGCTTCCCCCAGGCGATGCAGCTCGACGCCGAGCACCAGGTGAACTTCTCGGACGGGTCCCCGGCCCACCCGCCGAACGCGGTGTGGCACCTGCTCGCGCGCTTCGGCGAGCGCGTCGGCGACGGCGAGGTCGTCCGGCACGCGCGGTGGATGGGCCGCGCGCACCCGCTGGGGTTCGACGGGCAGCTCGCGCCGCTGTTCCTGCGCACGCTCGCCGCGCTGCGGGACCCCGGCTGGGAGGAGGCGGGGCCGTCCGAGCCCGGCATGCCCGCCTCCTGGTACGCCCCCGGCACCGAGGTCGCCGTCGCCCGCGAGCGCGCGCACGACGCCGTGGGCCTGGCGCTCGCCGTGAAGGGCGGCCACAACGACGTCAGCCACAACCACAACGACGCGGGCGGCCTCGTCGTCTCGCTCGACGGGCATCCCGTGCTCATCGACGTGGGCGTGGGCGACTACGTCCGGGACACGTTCCTGCCGGGCGCGCGCTACACGATCTGGACCATGCGCAGCGCCTGGCACAGCGTGCCCCTGCCCGACGGCGTCGAGCAGCGGCACGGCCGCGAGTTCCGCGCGACGGGCACGGCGTTCGCCGACGACGGGGCCGTCGCCTCGTTGAGCACGGACCTCACCGCCGCGTACCCCGCGGAGGCGGGGCTGACGTCGCTCGCGCGCGTGGTCGCGCTCGACCGGAAGGAGGGCGAGGTGCGCATCGACGACGCCTGGCGGTTCGCCGGCGAGGGCGAGATGCGGCTGGTGCTCATGACGGCCGACGAGCCACGGCCCGTCGCGGGCGGCCTCGCGGTGGGCCCGGCGCTCGTCGCGATCGACGACGGCCTCGCCGTCGCCACCGAGCGCGTCGACGTCGACCCCGCCGACACGCGCCTCGTACGCGCCTGGGGCGCGGCCGTGCACCGGACGGTCCTCACGGCGCCCGCCGGTGCCGAGGGTACGGCCCGCGTCGTCGTGCGGAGGGCGTGATGGGTCCCTTCGTCCTGCCGCCCGACGACCGCGCGCTCTCGCCCGTCACGGGATGGACCCGCGACCACTGGGTCGCCACCGGGCACCGCTGGCTCGACCAGGTGCGGCGCTTCTCGAGCCCGCTCGGCGCCGCCACCCGGCTGCCCGGCCGCGTGACGGGCGACGGCGCGCGGCGGGAGAGCATGGAGGCCGTCGGCCGCTCGTTCCTGCTGGCCGCGCCGCTGGTCGCGGGCACCTCGGGGCCCCGGTCCGACGACGTGCTCGAGTGGTACGCGCGCGCCCTGCTGGCGGGCACCGACCCCGACGGCCCGGAGGCGTGGCCGCTCGGCGTCACCTGCCGGGCGCCGATCACGGGCGTCACGAACAACATCGTCGAGGCGGCGAACCTCGCCTTCGGCCTGCACGTCAGCCGCGACCGGCTGTGGGCAGGGCTCACCCGGCCCGAGCAGCGCCAGGTCGCCGCGTGGCTGCGCCACCACGCGCGCCTCGAGGTGTGGCACAACAACTGGCAGCTGTTCCCCGCCATGGCCGAGGGCTTCCTGCGGTCCGTCGGCGAGGACACCTCGGGCTGCACCGGCGAGCGCAACGTCGCCCGCGTCGAGTCGTGGTACCTCGAGCAGGGCTGGTACACCGACGGGCCCGAGCACGCGATCGACCACTACAACGCGTGGGCCATCCACCCCTACCTGTGGGCCTGGTACGAGATGACGGGGCGCACCGACGCCCCCGAGGGGCGCAGGCACCGCGAGCGCCTGCACGCGTTCAGCGCGTCGTTCGCCGACCTCGTCGCGCCCGACGGCTCCCTGCTGCACGTGGGCCGCTCGCTCACCTACCGCACGGCGGCGCTCGCCGCGGTGTGGTGCGCCGAGCTCGCCGGCGCCAGCGCGCTGACGCCCGGGCAGACGCGCGCCCTCACGTCGGGGGTGCTGCGGCGGTTCGTGGACGACGGGGTCGGCGTCGACGCGCCGCTCGACCTCGGCTGGCGCCGCCCGCACGAGCCGATCGCGCAGACCTACAGCGGGTTCGGGTCCTCCTACCTCGCCGGCATCGGGTTCCTGGGGCTCGCCCTACCGGACGAGGCCCCGGTGTGGACCGACCGCGAGGAGCCGCACGCGCCGCGGCCCCGCACGATCGCCGCGGCGGGGTGGATCGTGCGGCCGCAGAGCGACGGCATCGTGCGTCTGGTGAACCACGGCAGCGACCACTGCGAGATCCCCGTCGAGCCCACGCGGCCCGACCCCGACGACCCGCACTACGCGAAGCTCGGCTACTCGACGCACACGGCGCCGGGCACGGGCCCGGCGTGGGACGAGGGCGTCGACGGTCACCTCGCGCTCGTCGGCGACGACGGGCGGGCCAGCAGGCGCGGCGTCCTCCGCGCGATGCGCGCCGAGGGGCCGGTCGCCGCGTCGGCGCACGTGCCGCAGCGCGACGGCGTCCCCTTCCCGGGCGTCACCGTCGTGAGCGCGACGATCGTCGAGGGCGACCTCGAGCTGCGCGCCCACCTCGTGCGGAGCGACCGTGCCTGGCCCGTGCGCGAGGGCGGCTGGCAGGTCGCGGGGGACACGGCCCCGCGGGGGACGTCGGCGGGCCTGGCCGCGGCGGTCACGAACGCCGACGGGCTGACCGGCGCGGTCGTCGGCCTCGCCGGGTGGGCGTCGTCGTCGCTGGTGGCGTCGACCGGGTCCGACGCGTTCGGCCCTGCCTCGGCGGTCCCCGTGCTGCACGGGTCCGTCGGCGCCGGCGACACCGTGCTCGTGAGCCTGCACGCGCTGTCGGCCCGGCCGCGGCCGCTGGAGGGGGCGGTGACGGTCGCCGTCTCGGGCACCACCGTCACCGCCCGCTGGGGCACCGGCGCAGAGCAGGAGGTCGACCTCGCGACGTGGCTCTGGCCGGTGCTCCCGGCGTGACCGGGCCCTAGGCCACGGTCACGCCGCCGATCACGAGCCAGCCGCTGTCGGTGGTCTCGGCGGACGTCGCGAGCTCGATCGCCGGTGCGTCGCCGCGCGTCGTGTCGACGATCGCGACGCCCCACCGGTAACGGCCCTTCGCGACGTGGCCGACCGTCGGCGTCGACGTGTACTCGTAGGCGTGCCGCTCGCGCCACGTGTGCGTCGGGATCGTGTCGTCGGCGTACACCTCGACGGCCCGGCCCGACCGGTCGAGCAGCGCGAACGCCACCTGGTACTTGCCGTGCCACTGCGGCAGGTCGCTGGGGAAGAACGCCCACCCGGCGTTCGCCCACGTGTGCGCGATCGTCGTCGACGCGCCCGGTGCCACGGTCGCCGGCGCGGTGACGCTCTGCGGGTACAGACGATAGCCGCCCTCGGCGTTGAACTCCTTCACGAGGTCGAAGCACTCCTCGAACCAGGAGTCGGTCTCGCCCACGCGGAAGTCCATCGAGTTGACGTGCGCCTGCTGCGAGTCGTCGAACTCGCCCTGGCGCACGTCGGCCGCCGTCTCGTAGCCGCGCGGGTCGTCAGAGAACGAGTGGCTGCCGGTCACCCAGCCGCCCTCCATGACGATCGGCCGCTTGTACAGCCACGCGCCGGCGACCTCCCGCTCCCACTGCCCGTAGTAGGTCGTCATGCCGAACGCGTCCTGCCGCAGGATCCAGCCCTTGTCGTACGCGTAGTCGAGCAGCTCGCGGCTCTTCGGGTCCGCGGCGCCCCAGCCGGTCTCGGCGCCGATGAGGCGGTGGTAGTTGACGGCCAGCGGCACGTTCGGGAACAGGCGCGTGAACAGGTCGACGCTCCAATGGAACACCGCCTCGCGGTGGGCGCTGTCGAGGTACTTCATGGTGTGCCCCTCGCCCCACAGCCCCAGCCCGTACCCGTCGATGAAGTCCATCTCGTCGGGGTCCCCGAACCGGGCGGCCAGCGCCTCGAGGAACGTCTCGTACTTCTGCTGGAAGACCGGGTCGTCGGGGTACGGCGACCACAGCGTCACGTCGCCGGTCTTCGACTCGTAGCCCTGCGCGCCGGCCGCGCGCACGTAGTCGGGGGTGAAGCCGCGGGGCTTGTCCCGGCTGTCGACGACCACGCGGAACGCGAGCCGCATGCGGCGCTTCTTCGCCTCGGCGAGCATCCACACGAGCTTCTCGTCCGTGTCCCAGCCGTACACGCCCTCCTCGGGCTCGAGCACCGACCATGCGATGCGCATGTACAGCGTCGGCGCGTAGTCCGACACCTTGACGGTGCCGTCGACGCCCGGCACCTGCATGCTGTCGTAGTGCTCCCAGTAGTCGTCGGCGACCGTCGCCGTGCTGTAGAGCACCCACCCGTTCAGCGGGTTGCGAAGGAAGCGCTCGGGGTCGTGCGCGAACGTCGTGTCGGCGGTCCGCGTCCCGGACCTCGGCGCGGTCGCCGCCGTCGCGCCCGACGGCAGCAGGATCCCCGCCGTCATCGCGAGCGCCCCGGTCGCGCCCATGCCCAGGACGGTGCGCCGCCCGAATTCCTGTGTGGTTCCCATCCGTGATCTCTCCTGTGAGTCGATGGCGAGAACGTCACGCTCCCGTCCGGGCTTCGGGAGGGTCAAGGGATCGGCACGGCTCGCACACAAAGCGAACAGGCCCCGCGCGGGCGCGGGCTCGCCGCACGGCCCAGGTCGCGCTCGGGCGCGACGTCCGCGCCGGTCACCCGTGCCGCCGCGCGGGCGGCACCGGCCCGGTGCTGCCCCGCACGACCAGCCCGGGCGTGACGTGCAGGGCGATGCCCTCCGCGCCGAGCCGGCTGCGCTCGACCCCGAGCACGCGCGCGTGCAGCAGCTCCCAGGCGCGCCGGCCGAGGTCGGCCTGCGGCACCGCGGCCGTCGTGAGGGACGGCGTCGCGTACCGGGCGAGCTCGATGTCGTCGAAGCCGCCGACGGACAGGTCGCCGGGCACGGCCACGCCGGCCTCGTCGAGACGCGCCAGCAGGCCGAACGCGACGAGGTCGTTGAACGCGACGACGCCCGTCGCGTCCGTCGCCAGCACCCGGTCCGCGACGCGGTAGCCGGCCTCGACGGTGGGGCCGCAGGGCAGGGTCGTGACGCGCAGGCCGGGGTGCCGCTCGCGCGCGTCGTCGAGGGCGCGCACGCGCAGCGCGTTCGACGCGCTCGACGGCGGGCCGGCGACGTAGGCCAGCTCCTGGTGCCCCAGGGCCACCAGGTGGTCGACCATGCTGCGGACGCCGGCGCCGTAGTCGACGCGGACGGACGGCACGGTGCGGCCCGGCACGTGCCGGTTGACCACGACGACCGGCTCCAGCCGGGGGAGCAGGTCGCGCAGCTCGTCCTCGGACGTGCGGGGCGCGGCGAGGACGAGCGCGTCGCACCGCTGCCGCGCCTCGAGCGCGACCTCGGCCTCGGCGCGGGCGTTCTCCACGGTCTCGGCCACGAGCACGCGGTAGTCGTGGGGCGCGGCGGCCGCCATCGTGCCGCGCAGGATCTGCTGGAACATCGGGTTCGCGAGGTCGGGCACGACGAGCGCGACGGAGTTGGTGCGGCCGGTGGAGAGGCTGCGCGCCACCCGGCTGGGCTGGTACCGCAGGTCGCGGGCCACCCCGCGGACCCGCTCGGCGATGTCCGGGGCCACGGTGGACCGGCCGTTCATCACGCGCGACACGGTGGCGCGGGACACCCCCGCCGCGGCCGCGACCTCGTCGATCGTCGGCGCCGCGGACCGGGGCATCAGGCCTCCTTCCCGGCGGCGGTGACGTGGACCGGCCCGAAGGCGCCGCCGTCGCCGGGGCGCAGGTCCGCGCCGAGGGGCGCGCTCGCGAACAGGCCCACCTCCGCGCCGACCCAGTGCCCCTCGTGCGCCTGCCAGCCGGGGGCGGGCTCGCGCCACGGCGCCCCCGGGTCGGCGGCGTCGCGCCAGCCCCAGGTGACGACGCCGGCGGCGTCGACGGCGGCGCGCACGACGACGGTCCGGCCGCCGCCCGGCACGGGCTCCTGCGCGACGACCTCCTCGTCGCCGTGGGGGCCGCCGCGCCGCACGGTCACCTCGACGCCGGCGGGCGTGCGCTCCAGGCCCGCCCACGAGTACGCGCGGCCGAGGACGGCGACGCCGGCGCGGGTGCCGGGGGCGTCGCCGACCAGCTCGACGCGGGTCTCCCAGGTGCTCGGCCGTCCGGGGAGCTGCTGGCACAGGACGGCGCCCTGGTCCCGCAGGTTCCCGCGCGGCGACGGCTGGGCGGGCAGCCGCAGGGTGCCGCCTCCCTCGGCCCTGGCCCAGCCGGGTCCGGGGTTGGCCTGCCAGTGCCAGCGCGGCGCGAGGCCGGGGGCGGCGAAGTCGTCGCTGCGCACGGGCTCGCCGGGCTCGGCGCCCGCGACCGGGGTGGGGTGCGTGAGCACCGGCCGGCCCGCGTCGCCGAGCACCGGCCAGCCGTCCGGGCCCCAGCGCATGGGCTGCAGGTGCACGACCCGCCCGAAGACGCCCCGGTCCTGGAAGTGCAGGAACCAGTCCTCGCCGTCGGGCGTGTCCACCCAGGCCCCCTGGTGCGGGCCGTTGACCGGGGTGTCGCCCTGGGCGAGCACGACGCGGTGCTCGTACGGCCCCCACACGGACCGCGACCGGAAGGCGACCTGGAAGCCGGTCGCGACCCCGCCCGCCGGGGCGAAGATCCAGTACCAGCCGTCGCGCTGGTACAGCTTGGGACCCTCCAGGGTGCGGAAGCCGGGCAGCTCGTCGCCGTCGACCACCGTGCGCCCCGGCCCGACGACGCCGCGCAGGCCAGGGTCCACCTCGACCACGGTGAGCCGGTTCTTCACCCCGGCCCGGCTCCTGGCCCAGCCGTGCACGAGGTAGGCCCGGCCGTCGTCGTCCCACAGCGGGCACGGGTCGATGAGGCCCCGGCCGGGGAGCAGGCACCAGGGCTCCGACCACGGGCCGCGCGGGTCGGCGGCGGTGAGGACGAAGATGCCGTGGTCCGGGTCGGGGTAGACGATCCAGAAGAGCCCGTCGTGGTGGCGCAGGCTGGGCGCCCACACGCCCGAGCCGTGCCGGGGGAGGGCGTAGTGGCCCGCCGGGGGCAGCGCGGGGAGCGCGTTGGCGACGTGCTCCCAGGACACGAGGTCGCGCGAGCGCAGCACGGGCAGCCCGGGGGCGCGGTGGAAGCTGGACGCGACCAGCCAGTAGTCGTCCCCGACGCGCACGGCGTCGGGGTCCGGCCAGTCCGCGTCGAGGACCGGGTTGCCGTAGTTCGTCATGGTCGCCTTCCGTCACGTCGCTGGGACGGCGACGGGCGGGAAACCGGTTACCGTCGCGCGACGGCCAGCCTAGCGACCGGCTCCCGCGACCTGAACCCCGGAGCGCCGCCCGTCGGCCGGGCCGCTCACCCCGCGGCGACCAGGTGCGACACGTAGAGGGCCAGGGCGCCGGCGAACGAGACCGCGCCCACGACGAGCGCGAGCCGCTGCAGGCCGCGGTTCCCGGTTCCGGAGCGGAGCCGCACCACCGCCCACACGACCGCCGCGGCGGCCACGAGCGGCACGACGAACACGGCGAGCGACGCCACCGCGAGCACCACGAGCCACACGTCCGCGGCGGGGGTGCGCGGGGCCTGCGCCGCGGCGGGCCCGCCGCCCGGGCCGGAGGCGGCCGGCGTCGACGCGGCGGCGATGTCGTCCACCGGGCCGAGCTCGTCCAGCACCCTGCGGGCGCCGGCGTCGTCGGCCCCGTGCAGGGCCAGGGCCTCGGCGGCGTGCTCGCGCACGGCGGCGAGCGTCTCGGCGCGCTCGCGCGGGTCGCTCGAGGCGAGGGCGCGCTCGAGGTCGGCGAGGTACGCCTCGACCAGAGGCGGGAACGCGGGGGCGGCGGTCATCGTGGCTCCAGGGTCGTGCGGACGTCGGTGGTGAACCGGGACCAGGTGGCGGTGAACGTCTCGAGCGCCGCCCGGCCCTCGGTCGTGAGCTCGTAGTACCGGCGCGGCGGGCCCACCGGCGACGCGACCTGCGTCGTCGTGACCCAGCCCTGCTGGCGCAGGCGGGAGAGCAGCGGGTACAGCGTGCCCTCGCTGGTCAGCAGGGTGCTCGCGTCGCCGAGGCGCTCGGCGAGCTCGAGCCCGTACGCAGGCCCCGAGCGCAGGCAGGCCAGGACGCAGTACTCCACGACTCCCTTGCGGAGCTGGGTGAGGACGGCGTCGGGCGTCGGTACCATGCCACACAAGGTACCAGGTCCCTTGTGATGCAAGATAGCGGGCCGACGAGAGCCCCGGACGGCAGGCCGTCCGGGGCTCTCGTCAGGTCAGGCGCCCGCGTCGTCGGCGACGGCCAGCGCGAGCTCGCAGAACATGGAGTCGGCCCAGGAGAACCACGGCCGGGAGAACGTCGTCGGGTCCGACGGGTCGAAGCCCTCGTGCACGTGTCCGGTGCCGCCGTCGGTGTCGGCGACGAGCTGCAGCAGGCGCGCCCGGTCCGCGGGGGTGCCCGTCAGACCCTCGACGGCGAGCGCGATGGGCCACACGCGGCCGGGCCCGGTGTGCGGGCTGCCGACGCCGGCCGCCACGGTGCCGGAGAACCAGTACGGGTTCGCCGGGCCGAGCACGAAGGCGCGGGTGGCGCGCCAGACGTCGTGGTCCAGGACGTCGGGTGCGACGAGCGGGAGCGACAGCAGGGACGGGGTGTTCGCGTCGTCCATGCACAGCACGCCGCCGAGGCCGTCCACCTCGTACGCGTAGACGCGCGCGCCGGCGGCGCCGCCCGGGGCGGGGACCACGCCGTGCGCCGCGACGCCGTCGACCAGCTCGCCCGAGAGGGCGCGGGCGTCGGCGGCCAGCGCCGCGTCGGCCCAGACCTCCTCGGCGATCTCGGCCACCGCGCGCAGGGCCTGCGCGGCGAACAGGTTCGCCGGCACGTTGTAGCCGTAGGTGCACGCGTCGTCGGACGGGCGGAAGGCGCTCCACGTCATGCCGGTGAACGCGACCGGCGTCCCGCGGCCGTCGCGCGCGAGCGTCTCGGTCGGGATCGTGGTCTCGCGGCTGAAGCGGTACGGGGACGTGTCGTGGCGCTGCTCCGCGCGCAGCTGGTCGACGACGGTCCGCAGCACCCGGTGGGCGCGCTCGTCGAAGACCTCCGCGCTGCCCGTCTCCCGCCACAGGCGGTGCGCCAGCGTCACCGGGTAGGCGAGGCTGTCGACCTCGTACTTCTGCTCCCACACGTGCGGGTCGTCGCACACGTCGTCGGGGTCGTAGTGCGCGCCCGTCGGGCCGTCGTTGAACGCGTTCGCGTACGGGTCGTGGTCCAGGCAGGCGAGCTGCCGGCGCACGACGCCCGCCACGAGGGCGGCCAGCGGCGGGCAGTCCGCGAGGAACCGCAGGTACGGCGTGAGCTGGGTGGTGGAGTCGCGCAGCCACATCGCGGGGATGTCGCCGGTGATGACGAAGACGCTGCCGTCCGCGCCCACCGTCAGCGTGTCGGTGAGCGTGCGGCGCAGCGCGGCGAGCACCATCGCGCCGACGCGCTCGCCCGACGTGGCGCGCACCCGCTCGGCGGCCGCGCGCAGCGTCGCCTCGATCTCCGGGTGGAGGGGCGTCGCGCCGGTGGTCGTGGTGGTCGTGATCAGCGGTCCCACGGGGTGGTGTCCTCCAGGTCGGTGACGCGCACGGTGGCGGCGCCGGCGGGCTCGTCGAGGTCGGGGGTGCACCACGCGCCGACGGTCACGGGCAGGGCGACCGGCTCGCCGGTCGCCCAGGAGCCGAGCGCGTCGAGGCCGAGGTCGAACGTCAGGGACGTCGTGGCGCCGGCCGCGACCGTGGCGCGCTGCACGCCCAGGAGCGTACGGCGTCGGGGCCGGATCCCGCGCTCGTGCCGGCGGCCGTAGAGCGGCACCGACAGGTCGACGGCGACGGGCCCGGAGTTCGTCACCTCGACCGTCAGCGCGGCAGTGGCGCCGGCGGCGAGGTCGTCCGCGCGGACGGTCGCGGCGGGGGAGCGCAGGGTCGTCGTGACGCCCGGCGCGTGCGCGGCCCCGAACGGCAGCCCCCGCACCACGGGGTGGCCGAGGTAGCCGCGGGCGGTCTCGAGGCGCTCGTCGTGCGCCACGGGCACGACGCCGTCGGCCACGGGGAACGTGGCCGGGAGCCGGCCGGAGGCCGCGCCGGCGAGGAGGGCGTCGGCGATCGCGGCGCCCCCCGTCGGGCCGGGGAACGGGACCACGAGGAGGGCGTCGACGAGCCCCGCGAGCTCGGTGAGCACCCGCGGGCGCCCGTCCACGACGACGCCGACGACGGGCCGGCCCGCCGCCCGCGCGGCGCGCGCGACGTCGAGCTGGGCCTGCGGCAGCGCGACCGAGGAGAGGTCCACGCCCTCGCCGTTCGTCGTGTCCGTGGCGGGACCCTCGACGGCGCCGTTGTCGGCGAACTCGTCGTCGTAGCTGCGGCGGCTGGTGCCGCCGAGCACGACCACGGCGACGTCCGCGTCCGCGCACGCGGCGCGGACGGCGTCGAGCGCGCCGTCGTCGAGCGGGCCGCGCAGCCGGCTGCCGGCGGCGTGCCGCACCCGGTCCGCGCCGAGCCGGTCGGCGAGCGCCGAGAGCACGGTGGACGACCCCGGGTCCTGGGGCGGGCGCGGCGGGGTGTAGTCGCCGAGCTGGGCGTCGAGGTCGTCGGCGTTGGGGCCGACGACGGCGACCGTCGCGCCGGCGCGCAGCGGCAGCACGCCGTGGTCGTGCACGAGGACCACGGCCTGCCGCGCCGCCCTCGCGACGAGCGCGACGACGTCGCGCGCGGGGCCGGGCGCGGCGGGCGCGGCGGGCGCGCCGCCGAGCAGCCCGAGCCGGTGCTTGAGGGCGAGGACGCGGTCGACGGCACGGTCGAGCACCGCCTCGGCGACGAGCCCGCGGTCCAGCGCCTCCTCGACGTGCGTGAACGCCTCGTCCCAGAGGCTGAGGTCGACGCCCGCCTGCAGCGCGAGCGCGGCGGCCGAGGCGGGGTCGGGGGAGCTGTCGCGCAGCCGGTCGATCGCCGTGCCGTCGGCCATGACGAGGCCCCGCCAGCCCCACCGGTCGCGGACGGTGCCGGTGAGCAGCTCCTCGTTGGCGCTGCACGGCACGCCGTCGACGTCGTTGTACGCGGCCATGTAGCCGGCGACGCCCGCCCGGGCGGCGGCGTGCGCCGGGCGCAGGTGCAGCTCGCCGAGCTCGCGACGCCCGATCGGGGCGCCGGAGCCGTTGCGCCCGCCGATGCCCGCCCCCTGGCCGGCGAGGTGCTTGGCGACGACCGCGACGTGGCCGCCGTCGATCGGGTCGTCGCAGGACGTCGTGCCCTGCATCCCGCGGACCGTCGCCTCGACGAGCGCCGCGGCGAGGGCCGGGTCCTCCGAGAAGCACTCCTCCGCGCGGCCCCAGCGGGGGTCGCGCAGCACGTCCAGCCCGGACACGAGCGCCACGTGCGTGCCGCGGGCGCGCGCCTCGGCGGCCACGACGGCGGCGAGCTCCTGCGCCAGCCCCGCGTCCATGCCGGCACCCAGGGCGAGGTTGACCGGCAGCGTCGTGCCGCCGAGCGCCATGAGGCCGTGCGGGGCCTCCTCCACGAACAGCACGGGCAGCCCGTCGCCGTACCGGGTGACGTGCTCCTGGACCGCGGCGTACGCCTCGGCGCTGCCCTCCGGCGGCACGCCGTTCTCCCAGCGCACGGCGGACCACGGGTCCGCGCGCAGCACGCCGTACAGGGCGCCGAGGCCGCCCCACCGGTCGACCTCGGCGCGCAGGACGTCGGTGACGCGCGGCGCCCCGCCCGACCACCGCACCGCCTCCCAGCCCTTGAGGCGCTGGTTGACCTGGCCGATGCGGGTGCGCAGGGGCAGCGACGCCGCGGTGACGGGGGAGGGGAGGGTCATCCCTTGACCGCCCCCGACAGCAGCGCGCGCTGCATCTGGCGCTGCAGCACCGTGTAGACGAGGTAGACGGGCAGCAGCGTGAACAGCGTGCCCGCCATGAGGACGCCGTAGTCGGTGCCGGCGTCCACCTTGAGGGTCGGCAGGGCGACCTGGATGGTGCGCTGCGCGGTGTCCGGCCCGATGAGGATCAGGGGGTACAGGTAGGCGTTCCAGAACGCGAGGAAGTTGAGCAGCAGGACGGTCGCGATGCCGGGGATGCAGATCGGCAGGTAGACCTGGCGCAGCACCTGCAGCGAGGTCGCGCCGTCCATGGAGGCGGCCTCCTCGAGCTCGCGCGGGATGGTGCGCATGAAGGACGTCAGGATGACGATCGACAGCGGCAGCGCCGTCGCGGGAAGCAGCAGCACGATGAAGGTGCGCGTGTGGAACAGCCCCATGGCGGCGGCGAGCAGGAAGGTCGGGAACAGCGCCGCGAACGACGGGATGAGGAAGCCGAGGGCGAAGACGCCCTCGACGACCTTGCCGGCGCGCCCCCGGGCGCGGGCGAGCGCGAACGACGCCGGCAGCGCCAGCACCAGCGTGAGCACCAGGGCGCCGACGGTCGTGAGCACCGAGTTGGCGATCGCGAGGCCGAGGTCGGCCTGGTGGACGGCGGTCGTGAAGTTCGAGAGGTCCCAGCTGGTGGGCAGCGCGAGGGGCGACTCGAAGATCTGCTCGTTGTCCTTGAACGACGAGACGATGAAGTAGTAGAAGGGCACGAGGAGCAGGGCGGCGTAGATCCACGCGAGCGTGCCGCTCGTGATCGAGCCGATGCGGTCCCGCACCCGAAGGGCGGCGGTCTGCCGGGCCATGACGGTTCTCCTAGGGCGAGGTCGGGGATCAGTGGGTGGCGCGCAGCACGCGGCGGATGGCGCCCATGCCGACCAGGCCGATCACGAAGAGGATGACGCCGACGGCCTGGCTGTAGCCGAGGTCGGCCTCGACGAACGCCTTCTGGTAGATGAGGTAGGCGAGGGTCGTCGTCGAGGTGCCGGGGCCGCCCTGCGTCAGCAGCAGCACGTTCTGCGCGGAGTTGAACAGCATCGACAGGAACTGCAGCATCGTCACGACGCCGATGAAGTCCCGCGCGATCGGCCAGTACATACGCCAGGCGACGCGCCAGTCGCCGGCGCCGTCGATGCGCGCGGCCTGCACGATCTCGGTGTCCACGCCGTCGAGCCGGGAGGCGATGAGCACGGCGGAGTAGCCGATGCCGCTCCACAGCTCGACGGCGATGATCGCGCCGAGCGCGGTGCTCGGGTCGGCGAGCCAGGCCGTGCCGTCGAACCCGAGCGGGCGCAGCACGCCGTTGACGAGGCCGTCCGGGTTGAGCATGGCGTAGAAGACCATGGCGGTGGCGGGCGCGGAGATGAGCGCCGGGATGAAGAGCAGGTAGCGCAGCACGCGGTGCCCGCGCGGCTTCTGCACCACGTAGAACGCGAGCAGGAACGCGAGCACGATCATGATCGGCAGCCCGATGACGATCTGCACGGCCGAGTTGCGCACGGCCGCCCAGAACGTGGGGTCGGCGAAGACGGCGCTGAAGTTGCCGAGGCCGGCGAACGTCGGCGTGGCGAGCATGCCCGGCCAGGAGAGGAACGCGATGACGAACATCGCGACCACGGGGCCGATCATGAAGACCGCGTACCAGACGAGGGCGGGCAGGGCGAGGCCGGGGAAGCGTTCGCGCAGCGGGGCGCGGCGACGCGTCCCGGCGGGGGAGCCGGGGGCGGTGGCGCGGGTGGCGGACGGGGAGCCGGCGGCGACGAGCGTGGTCATGGGAGTCCTTTCGTGGCGCCGGCGGTCAGGCCGCCTGGTAGGCCTTCTCGAACGTGTCGACGATCTGCTCGGCGGACGCGGTGCCGTAGGCCATCGCGGTCGCCTTGACCATCGGTTCGAAGACGGCGTCGGGGATGAGCAGGTCGGGCAGCATGACGGGCGTGACGTCGTCGTCCGTGAGCCGGGAGGCCTGCGCGACCAGCGGGAAGTCCTTGCTGACGGTGTCCGTGACCCGGTTCATGTCGCGCCCGGAGCCGAGGATGAAGTCGTCGACGACCTCGTCGGAGTACAGGTACTGGACGAACGGCTTGATGAGGTCGAGCTTCTTCGCCCCGTTCTCGCTGATCCAGATGCCGTGCCCGTTGTAGCTCTTGATGACGCTGGGGCGGGTCAGCACGCCGCCGGACGACGGCATCGGCCAGCCGCCGACGGTGACCTCCTTCGCCCGCTCGCCGGGGACGAGCGCGAGCGCGGAGGACATCGCGGGCACGATGGCGGCCTTGCGGGTGTTGAACTGGGTCAGCTCGGAGTCCGACGTGTAGCCCTGCACGTCGTCGACGAAGACGCCCGCGTCGCGCAGCTGGACGAAGTGCTCGACGCCCTTGAGGGCCCCGGCGCTCTCGGAGAGCTTGCCGGAGGAGAAGACGGCGCGCGCCTCGTCCGCGGTGAGGAAGCCCTGCAGGATCTGCAGGAACATCTTCTGGCCGCTCCAGTCCGAGCCGCCCACGGTGACCGGGCCGATGTCCTTGGACCGCAGGGCGTCGGCGGCGGCGATGAGCTCGTCCGAGGTGGTCGGGATGTCGACGCCGGCCTCCTCGAGCAGGCCGGTGTTGAACGACACCGGCCAGTTGGTGCGCGTGAACGGGAACGCGCGCAGCCGGCCCTGCGGGTCGGTCCACTCGGTGAGCGCCTCCGGGAAGATCTTGTCCCGCAGGCCCCAGTCGTCGAGCAGGTCGGTCACCGGGATGGTGGCGCCGAGCCGCGTCCACGACAGGGTGCGTCCCATCATGTTGACGATCGCGACGTCGGCCGCCTTGCCGGCCAGCGTGCTCGTCTCGAAGACGATGGGCAGGTCCGAGCCGTTCTTGAGCTGCGCGACGGTGCGCCCGGTGCTGCGCTGGTAGGCGGCGACGACGTCCGCGAACACCTGGGCCCCGGCGACGGCGCCGCTGAGCTGGGTGTGCACGGAGATCGACCGCGGCCCGCTCCCCGCAGGGGAGAGGGCGCCGCAGCCTGCGAGCAGCGGGGTCAGCACCCCGCCGCCGATGGCCGCCTTCAGCACGGTGCGCCTGCTGACGCCGTGGGTCACTGGTCCTCCCTGAGAGCTACGGTGCGTCGTTCGAGGAGCGGAGAACGTCCTCCGCCACCGCCTTCTTGTAAAGCGGTACACATCAAGTGGCGTGCAACGTATACCGCTTTACAGAGCATGGTCAACCCCCTACTCTCGGACGCACCATGACTGCTACGAGCCCGAAACGCGTGACGATCGCCGACGTCGCCAAGCACGCCGGCGTCTCGCCCTCGGCGGTGTCCCACGCCTTCAACGGTCGCCCCAACGTCTCCGAGGCCACGGCGGCCCGGATCCGGGCCGCGGCCGACGAGCTGAACTGGCGCCCGAACTATGCCAGCCGCAAGGTCTCCGGCCAGGGCGGCCGCAGCCTGGGGCTCGTCATCGCCCGCTCCCGCGAGACCTTCGGCCGGGACCCGTTCTTCATGCGGCTGCTCGCCGGCCTCACCGAGCCGCTCGCCGACATCGGCTGGTCGCTGTCGCTCACCCTCGTCCACGCCGACGAGGAGGAGCAGGTCTACCGCCAGTGGTGGGGCGAGCAGCGCGTCGACGCGTTCCTGCTGGTCGACGTGCGCAACGACGACCCGCGCCTCGCGCTCGTCGAGCAGCTGGGCGCCCCGGCGGCCCTGCTGGGCGCCCCCGTGGGCGACGTCGTGCCCGCCGTCACCGTCCAGGACGACACCGCCGTCGCGACCGTCCTCGGGCACCTCGCCGACCTCGGCCACCGCCGCGTCGCGCGCGTCACCGACGCGCCCGGCCTCGCGCACACCCGGGCCCGCGACCGGCGCTTCGCCCGCGCCGCCGGCGAGCTCGGCGTCGACGCCTCGTTCGCCGCGTGGGACCCGGCGGCGGGCGACCCGGTGGCCGACCTGCTCGGCCGGCTCGGCGACGTGACCGCCGTGGTCGTCGACAGCGAGACCGTCGCGGCCGAGATCGTCGCGCACGCGCCCGAGGTCGGCGTCCAGGTGCCCGCGCAGCTGTCCGTCGTCGCCTGGGAGGACTCGTGGGTCTCGACGCTCGTGCGCCCCCGCCTCACCGCCCTCGACGCCCCCGTGGAGGAGAGCGCGCGCACCGCCGTCGCCCTCCTCGAGCAGCTCGTGCGCGGCGAGGAGGTCACCTCCCGGAGCGTCAGCGGGCGGCGGCTGGTCGTGCGCGAGTCCACGGCGCCGGCGCCCCGATAGCCCGCGGCAGCACCCGCCCGCAGCACCTGTCCGCAGCACCGCACCACCGCACCGAGACAAGCGAGGAAGCCCTGTGACTTCGACCGCGCCGCGCTTCGGCGTCAACTACACCCCGTCCCGCGACTGGATGTTCCAGTGGATGGCCGTCGACCCCGACGTCGTCCGCGCGGACTTCGAGGCGATCGTCGGCCTCGGCGTGGACCACGTCCGCGTCTTCCCCCTGTGGCCCGTGCTGCAGCCCAACCGCACCCTGATCCGCCGCCGCGCCCTCGACGACATCGCCCTCGTCACCGACGTCGCCGCCGAGTTCGGGCTCGACGTCGCGGTCGACGTCGTCCAGGGGCACATGTCGGGCTTCGACTTCGTGCCCGCGTGGCTCGTGAACTGGCACGACGGCAACATGTTCGCCGACCAGGGCGCCGTCGACGCGCAGGCGGCCCTCGTCGCCGCCGTGTACGACGCGGTGCGCGACCGCCCCAACTTCCTGGGCCTGACGCTCGGCAACGAGCTCAACCAGTTCCTGGAGCCGAACCCCGCCGCCATGCCCGCCACCGCGGAGCAGGTGACGCACTGGATGACGTCGCTGCTCGAGGCGCCGCGCGACCGCGACCCGCGCCACGTCGTCGTGCACAGCGAGAACGACCACCTCTGGTACTGGGACGACCACTCGTTCCTGCCCGAGCACGCCTCGCGGCTCGGCGACATGACCACCGTGCACTCGTGGATCTTCAACGGCACGGCCGCGCGCTACGGCGCGCTGTCGCCGCAGTCCGTGCGGCACGCGGAGTGGATGATCGAGCTGTCGAAGGCGTTCGCGACCGACCCGGGCCGCCAGGTGTGGCTGCAGGAGGTGGGCGCCCCCTCGATGAACCTCGCCGAGGCCGAGATGCCGGAGTTCTGCACCCGCACCCTCGAGGCGGCCCTCACGACCGAGGACCTGTACGCCGTCACCTGGTGGTGCTCGCACGACGTGACCCGCGACCTCGCGGACTACAAGGACCTCGAGTACTCGCTCGGCCTGCTCGACACCGAGAACCGGGTCAAGCCGCTCGGCCGCCGCTTCGCCGAGGTCGTCGCGGAGGCCCGCCGCGGCGCGCTGCCCCTCGCGCAGGAGCGCACCGTGGGCGTCGTCGTCGACGTCGACGGCGCGGACCTGCCGCTGTCGCGGCCGTCGCTCGGGCCCGGCGGCGCCGTGTTCGAGCTCTGGCACGACCTGCGCGAGCGGGGCGCGGCCGTCGCCGTCGTGACCAGCGCGACCGCCGCCGACCCCGCGGCCCTCGCCGCGCGGGGGATCACCGAGCTGGCGCGCGCCGAGGTGCGCCCGGCCTGACGCCCGCACGCCTGTGGCCCGCCCCCTCGCGGAGGGGGCGGGCCGCACGCGTCGGAGGCTCAGCTCGCCGCGGCGCGCACCAGCCCGGTGAACCGCTCCTCGAACGCGGGCGTCCAGGCGAGCACGGCGAACGCGGTGGTCCAGAAGTCGCCGTCGTCGAGGTGCGCCGCCGGGTCGAAGCCGACCGTGGCGTACCGGGTGCCGAACTTGGCCGCGGGCTGCATGAACACCACCATCTTCCCGGCGTCGTTCGCGAAGCCCGGCATGCCGTAGTACGTCTTGGGCACGAGGCCGGGGGCCACCTCGGTGACGACCCGGTACATGCCCTCGGCGATGTCCCGGTCGGTGCCCTCCAGCGGCTCGATCGCCGCGCGGACCGCCTCCTCGCCCGCGGCGCGGTTCTTGCCCGCCTTCTCCTGCTCGCGCAGCTCCTTGGCGCGCTGCTTGACGGCGGCGCGCTCGTCGGCGCTGAGCCCCTGGGACGTGGTCATGGCGTTCCTCCCGGCTGGTGGTGCGGCACCGTGCCGCGCCGCTGGGACCAGGCTAGGGAGCCGACCCGGGCCCGCGCTTCTTCGTTCCTGACCAGGTGCGGACCCCCGCCCGCGGACGACGAACGCCCCGCCGCCTCGGGGGCGGCGGGGCGTCGTGCGGCGGGCCGGCGTCGGCGACCGGCCCGCACCGGGGTGTCAGGTGCCCGGTGTCAGAGGGCGTCGGACCCCGGTGCCAGGTGCGGCAGCACGTGCGCTGCGTACCGCTCGCCGACGGTGCGGGCGGTGGCCCGGGGGTCGTCGGCCCAGACCTGCTCGTTGAAGATCTCGGTCTCGACGTCGCCGGTGTACCCGGCCTCGGCGACCCAGCGGGAGATCGTCGGGAAGTCGACGTACCCGTCGCCCACGTGCCCGCGCGAGTTGAGCGGGTCGGCGGCCAGCGGCAGGCTCCAGTCGCACACCTGGTAGCCGGCGATGCGGCCCTCGGCCCCGGCCCGCGCGATCGACTCCCGCAGCCGGGGGTCCCACCACACGTGGTACGTGTCGACCACCACCCCCACGGTCTCGGGGGCGAACGGCGCGGCGAGGTCGAGCGCCTGGCCGAGGGTGGAGACCACCGCGCGGTCGGCGGCGAACATCGGGTGCAGCGCCTCGAGCACGATGCGCACGTCGTGCTCGGCCGCGAACGGCGCGAGCTCGGCGAGCCGGTCGGCCACGCGCGACCGGGCGGCGACGACGTCCCGGTCGCCCGGGCCGGCGTCGGGGCGGGGCCCCTGGCCGGGCACGCTGAGGGCGGGCAGCCCGCCCACGACGAAGACGAGCTCGCGGGTGCCGACGCCCGCGGTCTCCTCGATGGCGCGCTTGTTGTCGTCGAGCGCGGCCGTGATCCCGGCGTCGTCGGCGGCGGTGAGGAAGCCGCCCCGGCACAGGGACGACACGCGCAGGCCGGCGTCGGTGACGATCCGCGCCGCCTTGTCGGCGCCGTGCTCCTGCACCTGGTGGCGCCACAGGCCCACGGCCCCGAGGCCGGCCGCCGCGGCCGCGTCGACCGCCTCGGCGAGGGTCGCGTGCTTGACCGTGGCGGTGTTGAGCGAGCAGCGGCTCAGGTCGGGGGCGGTCATGCGGTGACCCCGTTCGTGACGAGCAGCGCGTCCAGGCGGCGGGCGGCCAGCGCCGGGTCGAGGAGCATGCCGCAGCCGTCGGCCAGGCGCGCCAGCTCCACGAGGTGCGCCAGCGAGCGGCCCGACTGCAGGCCGCCGACCAGCTGGAAGCCCGGCTGGAAGCCGTTCAGCCAGGACAGGAACGCCACGCCGGTCTTGTAGTAGTAGGTCGGCGCCGCGAAGATGTGCCGCCCCAGCTTCTCGGTCGACGCGAGGATCGCGTGCCCGCGGGCCGCGCCGTCCGGGTCGCCCGCGGCACCGGCGTCGAACGCCTGCAGCGCGGTGGACGCGGCCGGGTAGATCGCCGCGAAGATGCCGAGCAGGGCGTCGGAGTGCCCCTGCTCGTCGCCCGCGATCAGCTCCGGGTAGTTGAAGTCGTCGCCGGTGTAGAGGCGCACGGGCGAGCCGTCGAGGGCGGCCAGCGCGCGGCGCAGCCCGACCTCGTGCTGCGCGTCGAGCAGCGACACCTTGACCCCGTCGACGGTGTCCTGGTGGGCCGTGATGAGGTCGAGGAACGTCCGCGTCGCGGACTCGACGTCGTCGGACCCCCAGTAGCCCGCGAGGGCAGGGTCGAACATGGTGCCCAGCCAGTGCAGCACGACCGGGCGGTCGGCCTCCGCGAGGACGGCGTCGTAGACGCGGGCGTAGTCCTCGGGGGAGCGGGCCACCTTCGCCAGGGCGCGCGACGCCATGACGATGACCTGCGCGCCGGCCTCCTGCACCACCCGCACCTGCTCGCGGTAGGCGTCGGTGACGGCGGCCAGGCCGGCCTCGCCGGGCTCGACCGACGCCGGGTCGAGCTGGTCGGTGCCCGCGCCGCACGCGATGCGCGCGCCGACGGACGCCGCCTCGGCCGACGACCGGCGCACCAGCTCCTGCGTCGCGGCCCAGTCCAGGCCCATGCCGCGCTGCGCGGTGTCCATGGCGTCGGCGACGCCGAGGCCGTGCTCCCAGATGCGGTGCCGGTAGGCGAGCGTCGCGTCCCAGTCGACGACGGCGGGCGCGCCCGGCACGTTCTCCGCGCCGACCTGCGGCACGACGTGCGCCGCGGCGAACGCGAGGCGCGAGGAGATCGTCCCGACGGGCTTCGTCCACGGGCCCGGCGCGTGCAGCTCGCGCACCTCGGTGCCGGTGGCGCGCCCCGCGGCGTCGAACCGGGGGAGGCGCACGGTGACGCCGCTGGGCGTCAGCTCCGGCGCGAGCGTCGGGTCGAGGGTCGGGGCCGTCACAGTGAGATCTCCGGGACGTCGAGGCGGCGGCCCTCGGCCGACGACCGCAGGCCCAGCTCCGCGAGCTGGACGCCGCGCGCGGCGGACAGCAGGTCGAAGCGGTGCGGGCGGCCGGCGACGACGTCGCGCAGGAACTCCTCCCACTGCAGCTTGAAGCCGTTGTCGAGGTCGGCGTTCGCGGGCACCTCGAGCCACTGGTCGCGGAACGGCTCGGTGACGGGCAGGTCCGGGTTCCACACGGGCTTGGGGGTGTGCGCGCGCTGCTGGGCCACGCACTTGCGCAGGCCGGCGACGGCGGAGCCGTGCGTGCCGTCCACCTGGAACTCCACGAGCTCGTCGCGGTAGACCCGCACGGCCCAGGAGGAGTTGATCTGCGCGACCACCGGGTCGCCGCCGGGCGTCTCGATCTCGAAGATGCCGTACGCGGCGTCGTCGGCGGTGGCGGCGTACTCCTTGCCCTGCTCGTCCCAGCGGGTCGGGATGTGGGTGGTGGTCTGCGCGTTGACGGTCTTGACCGGGCCGAGGATGCCCTCGAGGACGTAGTTCCAGTGGCAGAACATGTCCGTGGTCATGCCGCCGCCGTCCTCCTTGCGGTAGTTCCACGACGGGCGCTGCGCGGCCTGGTGGTCGCCCTCGAACACCCAGTAGCCGAACTCGCCGCGCAGCGACAGGATGCGGCCGAAGAAGCCCTCGTCGACGAGGCGGCGCAGCTTGACCAGGCCGGGCAGGTACAGCTTGTCGTGCACGACGCCGGCGGTGACGCCGGTCTCCTCGCGAAGGCGGGCGAGCTCGACGGCCTCGGCGAGCGTCTCGGCGGTCGGCTTCTCGGTGTAGACGTGCTTGCCGGCCTGCATCGCCTTGGTGAGGGTCTTGGCGCGCAGGGAGGTCATGGACGCGTCGAAGACGATGTCCGTGGCGGGGTCGGCGATGATCCCGTCGAGGTCCGTCGTGTACTCGTCCACGCCGTGCAGGGCGGCCAGCTCGGCGAGCCTGGACTCGTTGCGGCCCACCAGCACGGGCTCCACCTGGACGCGCGAGCCGTCGGCCAGCTCGACGCCGCCCTGCTCGCGGATCGGCAGGATCGAGCGCACGAGGTGCTGGCGGTAGCCCATGCGGCCCGTGACGCCGTTCATCGCGATGCGCAGGGTGCGCGTGGGTGTGCTCACTCAGGACTCCTTCGTCGTCGGCGCGGCGGCGCCGGGGTGGTGCACGGACCCTATGCCGGACGGCAGAGGAATGCGCTTTCCCGACCACGGTAAGGTGTGTCCGGCGAGCGCGTCAAGGCGTCCCGCCCGGACGGACCAGGAGGAGCACGTGGGACGAGCGAGGCTGCAGGACGTCGCGGACCGCGCGGGGGTCTCCCTCGCCACGGCGTCGCGGGTGCTCAACGGGTCGGCGCGGCAGCCGGGCGCGGAGCTGGTCGCCCGGGTGCAGGCGGCCGCCTCCGAGCTGGGGTACGTGGTGAACGCGCAGGCCCAGGCGCTGGCGCGGGCCCGCTCGGGCCTGCTCGGGCTCGTGGTGCAGGACATCTCCGACCCCTACTTCTCCTCGATCGCCGCCGGGGCGCAGAACGCCGCCCGCGACCGCGGCCGGCTCGTGCTGCTCGCCTCGACGGGGCGCGACCCCGAGGCCGAGCGTGAGGCCGTCGCCGCGTTCGCCGCGCACCGCGTGGACGCCGTCGTCGTCGCCGGCACGCGCTGGACGCCCGACGAGGACGCCGCCCTCGCCGCCGAGCTCGACGCGTTCGTCGCCGCCGGCGGCCGCTCCGTGATCGTGGGCCAGCCCGTGGGCGACGGGTCGGTCGTGCGCCCGCCGAACGCCGCCGGGGCGCGCGCCCTCGCGGAGGCGCTGCTCGCCCAGGGGCAGCGGCGCTTCGTGGTGCTCGGCGGGCCCGCCCGTGTCGTGACGTCGCGCGAGCGCACCGACGCGTTCACCGCCGCCGCGCGCGCCGGGGGCGGCACCGTCGCCGAGGTGCTCACCGCCGAGTTCTCCCGCGACGGCGGCTACGCGGCCGGCGACGACGTCGCCGAGCTGGTCCGCGACGAGCCCGGCGGCGGCGAGCCGCTGTGCGTCTTCGCCGTCACCGACGTCATGGCGATCGGCCTCATCGCCCGGCTCCGCGAGCTCGGCGTCGAGGTGCCGCGCGACGTCCGCGTCGCCGGGTTCGACGACGTCCCCACCCTGCGCGACCACGTGCCCGCCCTGTCCACCGTGCGCATCCCGCTGGAGGACATGGGCAGCCTCGCGGTGCGCGCCGCCGTCGACGACGCCGTCGGCGGCGCCGTCACCGACGTCGGCTTCGAGGTGCGGCTGCGCGACTCGACGCGCTGATCGACCCGCGGCCTTCCGAAATTCCGTGGCGTGGCGTCGGTACGGTGCCCGCATGCATCCCGGACGGCCGCTGCTGCCGCGCTCGACCCCGTCGGCGGAGGGCGTGCCCGCCCGCGCCGTGATCAAGCTGCTCGACCGGCTCGAGGCGGCGTCGGTCGAGTGCCACTCGCTGATGGTCGTGCGGCACGGCCGCGTCGTCGCCGAGGGCTGGTGGGCCCCGTACACGGCGGACCGGCCGCACCTGCTGTACTCGCTGACCAAGTCGTTCACCGCCGTCGCGGTGGGGCTCGCGGTGGCCGACGGGCTGCTCTCCCTCGACGACCGGGTGGTCGACGTGCTGCCCGAGAGCGCCCCGGCCGACGCCCCCGCGGACGTCCTCGCGCAGGGGCGCCGTCTCACCGTCCACCACCTGCTGTCGATGACCACCGGCCACCGCACCGACAGCCTCACGGCGGCGTGGGAGCTCGAGCCGGGGGACCTGACAAGGGGCTTCCTGCGGGTGCCTTTCACCGCCGCCGAGGGCACGGCGCACGGGTACGACAACGCCACCACCTACGTCCTGGCCCGCATGGTGGAGCGGGTCACCGGGCAGGGCCTCCCCGAGCTGCTCGACGAGCGGGTCTTCTTCCCGATGGGCATCCGCCACGCCGAGTGGGACCGCGTGGCGAGCGGCGCATCCTTCGGCTTCCACGGCCTCCACCTCACGACCGAGGCGGTGGCCGCGTTCGGCGAGCTGCTGCGGCAAGGCGGGCGGTGGGGCGACCGGCAGCTCGTGCCGCGCGAGTGGGTCGAGACCGCCACGGCGTGGCACGTCCCCACGGTGCAGGTCGAGGGCTGGTCGGAGAACCCCGACGTGCTGCGCGGGTACGGGTACCAGTTCTGGAGGTCGCGGCACGGGTTCCGGGGGGAGGGCTCGTTCGGGCAGAGCTGCGTCGTCGTGCCGTCCCACGACCTCGTGGTCGCCGTGACGGCCGCGCTGTCCGGCGGCGGCGAGACGCTGCTCGGGCCGCTCTGGGAGTGCCTCCTGCCCGGGCTGGACGACCTCGCGATGGACGGCGGCGGCGACCCGGCCGCCGACGCGGCCCTCGCCGAGCGGCTGCGGGGGCTCGCCCTGGCCCCCCTGACGGGGTCCGCCGGCGCGCGAGAGAGGGTGACCGCGACCGTCGACGCGTCCGCCGACGGCTCCGCGCTGGCGGACGGGACGGTCGTGACCGTCGAACCGGACGACGACGGCTGGCTCCTGCGCCTCGGTCCGGGCCTCGACGTCGAGGCCGGGCGCGCGGGGTGGCGGGAGAGCGCGCCGCTCGGGCGTCCCGTCGTCGCGCGCGGCGCCTGGCAGGGCAGCGTGTTCGTCGCCGACGTCGTCGTGATCACGACGCCGCACCGGGTGCGCGTGGCGGTCGACGCCGACGGGGGCACGGCCGCCGCGACGTGGAACCTCGTGCCCCTGACCGGCCCCGACCTGGCGCGGCACGTGACCGAGCCGCTGATGACGCGACCCGACGTCGCGTAGGCCGCGGCCGTCGCGAGGTCAGCCCCGGGCGAGCGTCAGTCCCAGCCCGCGGTGGGCGCGCTCGACCGTGGCGGCGTACGCGGACAGCATCCGCACGTGGCTGAACCGGGGGCGTGCGGTGACCAGCGCCGCGGTCAGCGCGTCGCGGCGGGCGGCGGCCTCGAGCCAGGCGGCCGCGATCTCCGCCGGGTCGAAGCCGGTCACCAGGCCGATGCCGTCCACGATCCGCTCGCTGTCGCCCACGGGCGTCGTCACGGGGACCGCGCCGCACATCGCGCCCTCGATGAGGCACAGCGGGGCGGCCTCGCCGAACGCGGACGTGAGCGCCACGACGTCCGACGCGGCGAGCACCCGCTCCATGTCGTGCCGCACGCCCAGCAGGTGCACGCGCGCGAGGAGGTCGGGCCGGTCGGCGAAGGCCAGCACGAGGTCGGCGCCCAGGTCCGGGTTCGTGGGGCTCATCCCGGCGCCGCACAGCACCACGTGCACGCCGGCGTCGCGGCCGAGCAGCTCGCGGGCCGCCGCCAGGAACAGGCCCGGGTTCTTCATCGCGTCGTAGCGGGCCGCGTACGTGACGACCACGCCGTCCGCGGGGAGCCGGTGCGCGCCGCGCAGCGCCAGGCGGCGTGCCGCCGGCACGGGGCGGAAGCGGGTGAGGTCGACGCCGTTCGGGATGATGCGCAGCAGGTGCGCGGGGACGCCCGCGGCCTCGTAGGCGGCGCGGGTCGACTCCGCGCAGCACACGACCGCGGCGAGCCGCCCGTCGTCGGCCGCGCGCAGCAGGTGGCCGAGCCCGGAGCCCTGGTTCTGCGGGTCGGACCGGTGCAGGCACGCGACCACCGGGCGGTCGGGCAGCAGGTCGCGCCGGGAGAGGAGCCGCAGCGGCTGCTCCTTCAGCGACAGCACGACGTCGGTGTCGCGCAGCGCGCGGGCGAGGACCTCGGCCTCCGCGTCGGAGACGGCCTCCGGGTCGTGCGGCACCTCCGTGGACCGGCCGAGCGACGTCACCCGCACGCCGGCGGCCGTGAGCTGCCGGTAGCGGGGGTCGTCGACCATGCGCTGCCGCGCCCCCTCGCGCCGCACGTCGTCGTGGATGCTCAGCACGGCGTGCCGCTGGCGGCCCTGGCCGTGCAGGCCGGCCACCACCGACGAGTGCAGCACGCGCGCGCCGCCGCTGAAGAACCCCTCGTAGAGGGAGAGGACTCGAAGAGCCCCGCGATCGGTCGTCTGCTCAGCCATAGAGACCACCTCCTGCGCCCCAGCGTGACCGCCGATCATGTGCTGCGGATGACCGCCGTGTGACGTTCGCATGACACTTCGCGGGCCCGATGTCGGCGTTCGGTGGCACGGTGGACCCATGGTCGGCGAGCACCTGCCCACGACGGTCGCGCTGCTGCGCGGCATCAACGTGGGCGGCCGGCACGCCGTCGCGATGCCCGACCTCGCCGCGTGCCTCGCGGACGCCGGACTCGGCGCCGCGCGGACCGTGCAGCAGAGCGGCAACGTGCTGCTCGCGGCGGACCCGGCGAGCGGCCCCGACCTGGAGGGCACGATCGAGGCGGCGCTCGCGGACCGGTTCGGCTTCGCCGTCCCGACGCTGGTCCGCTCGCGCGACGAGCTGGCCGCCACCGTCGCCGCCGCGCCGCCGGACCACGGCTCGGACGCGCTGCGCAGCGAGGTCTTCTTCCTCAAGGCGCCGCTCACCGCGCGCGAGGTGCTCGACGCGATGCCCGAGCTGCGCGACGGCGTCGACGCCGTGGCGACCGGCCCGGGGGCGGTCTACTTCTCCCGGGTCGCGGCGCAGGCCCGGCGGACGCGCATCCAGCGGCTCATGGGCATGCCCGTGTTCCGGCAGATGACCGTGCGCTCCTGGCGGACCACCACCCGGCTCCTGGCGCTGCTCGACGAGCCGCTGCCCGGCGCCTAGCGCCGGTCCGGTGACGCGCCGACCGGGTGCGCCCGGTCGATCGCGCGAGACGGTCCTTCCCGGGCTGCCCGGAGATCCCTAGGATCGCGGCCGCGGCACGACGACGTGCCCGGGGTGGCGACAGGAAGAGGGACGACGATGGCGTACGAAGCCGGCGGTGGCGAACGCGAGGTCCTCGACAGGAGGTCGCGCGGGTCGGGCGACGGCGTGACACCGGCCTTCGCCGCGGCGCTGGCGATCAGCGCGATCGCGGTGCTCTACCTCCTGCCGGTCGCCCTGGTGGGCGCGGCCGCGACCGGGCTCGCCGGGTGGAGCCGCCCCTGGGTCGTCGCGGGGTCCGTCGTCATCGTCGCGTGGGCGCTGCTCCGCTGGGCGTCCTTCGGGTTCCCGGTCTGACGCCCCGGCGGGGTGGCGTCAGTCGAGGCAGAACTCGTTGCCCTCGACGTCCTGCATGGTGATGCAGGACTCCTCCTCGCCGTCGGCGAGCTGCGTCCACAGGTGGACGGCGCCCAGCGGCTCGAGGCGCGCCTGCTCGGCCCGCAGGGCGGCGAGGCGCTCGTCGCCCACCAGGCCGGTGCCCACGCGCACGTCCAGGTGCACGCGGTTCTTGACGACCTTGCCCTCGGGGACGCGCTGGAAGTACAGGCGCGGGCCCACGCCCGTCGGGTCGACCGCGACCGAGGTGACGCCGTCGGGCATCTCGTACCCCAGCACCTCGCACCAGAAGCGGGCGACGCGCTCCGGGTCCGCGCAGTCGAAGGTGACCTGGAACTTCCGCACCGTTGCCATGCGCCCACCGTAGGCGTCGACCCGGTCGCCGCCGAAGGAATTCAGCGGGCAAGGAATTCAGCGGGCCAGGAGGGCGCGGATGTCGCGCTCGGCCTGCGCGGGCGCCACGGGGCGGCAGCCCAGCTCCACCCAGCGGCGCACGAGGGCGGGCTCCGCGCGCATCAGGCCCCAGCCGCGCCGCACGAGGGTCGGCACCGGCTTGCGCGACTCGGCGACGTCGCGCAGGAAGCGGAACCAGAACGTCATCACGCGCGGCCGGGCGAGGCAGATCGCGTCGGCGAGGATGCCCTCGCGCCGGCAGGCCGCGACCAGCTCGGCCGCGAAGATCCCCTCGGCGACGACGACGCGGGCGTCGCCCGCCTCGAGGACGGTCCCGCCGGTGCGGCGCGACGTCGGGATGTCGTAGACCGGCACCTCGGTGCGGCCCGTGCGGACGACGTCGCGGAGCGCGTCGAGCGCGGCCTCGGAGTCCCAGCTGCGCGGGTCGTCCCAGTCGACGATCCCGTACCGCATCGGCATCCCCGGGTGGTCGACGTCGCGGTAGAAGTCGTCGAGGTTGACCACCGGGAGGCCGAGCCGCCGCGTGAGGGCCGTCTTGCCCGACCCCGACGGCCCGGTGAGCAGCACGATCCGCCGGGCGGGCCGGCGCGCGCCCGGTGGGACCTCGAAGAGGGCGTCGGACGTCGGGGGCTCGCGGTCGGTCACGGGACACCATTGTGGCGGACATCCGTGCCGGGATCCTGGCCGGGACGGGCACCGCGCCGACGACCGGTGATGCCGCGGGCGTCGCCCCGCCGTGAACTCGATCGGCGGCGAGGGGAGATACAGGGGGACAGGCACGCCGGCACCGATGGAGGCTGTGATGAGGAGACCATGTCCGCGACGAGGAGGGTCACCGTGGCAGCGATGACCCAGATCCCTCCGCCCGCGGCCGGGGACGCCGCGATCGTCGTCGCGTCGATCGACGAACCGGAGCACTTCGCGGCCCTCTACGGCCGGTACTCGCGGCAGCTCTACCGGTACGCGTACCGGCGGGTGGGCCCCGAGCATGCCGAGGACGTCGTGGCCGACACGTTCGTCGCCGCCTTCCGCCGGCGCGAGTCGTACGACCTGACCCGGCCCGACGCGCGGCCCTGGCTGTTCGGGATCGCGACCAAGGAGATCGCGCGCTGGCACCGGGCAGAGGCCGCCCGCCTCCGGGCGCTCGCACGGTCCGGGGTGACCCCCGCCGACGACGGGATGGCCGACGCCGTGGCGGACGCGGTCAGCGCGCGGGCGGCGGCCCCCGTGCTGGCGGAGGCGCTCGCCGCACTCTCCACGGGCGACCGCGACGTGCTGCTGCTCGCCGCCTGGGGCGACCTCACCTACGAGCAGATCGCCGGGACGCTCGAGCTCAAGATCGGCACGGTGCGCTCACGCCTGCACCGCGCCCGCCGCACGGTGCGCGCGACGCTGCGCGCCCGCGGCTGGAACGAGGAGGACTGATGGACGAGATGACCATGCTCCGGCAGACGGGCACGCTGCTCGACCCGCCGACCGCCGAGCCCCCGACCGCTCTGCGCCGCCGTGTCCTGGACGAGCTCGCGGCGGAGGACCGGACGGCACCCGTCACGCCGTCGACGGCCGGACCGCCCCGGGCGTCGCGCCTGGTCGGCGGCAACGGGCGCCGACCGGCCGGCCGCCGCGGGCCGGATGCCCGGCGGCCCGGGCGCCGGGTCGGTCGGCGCGTGGCGCTCGCGGCGGGGATCGCGGCCGTCACGGCGGGGGCGATCGCGATCGTGCCCACGGTCGGCGACGAACCGGTCGCGAGCGCCGAGGCGGTGGAGATCCTCGAGTCGGCGGCCGCGAAGGCCGCGGAGGAGACGCCGTGGGACCCGCGCCCGGACCAGCTCGTCTACTCGCGGGGCATCCAACGGGCCACCGAGGAGGGCGAGGGGCCGGACGGCGACTACGTGCTGGCGGTGGTGACCCGGACCAGGGAGTCCTGGAAGTCCGTCGATGCCGAGCACGCGGGCCTCGTCCGGGGAGTGACGGAGCCGGGTCAGGACCCGTGGAACCCCGAGGGTGGCCCGTGGGAGTCGCCGCTGGAGCCCTGCGACGGGACGTGGGACGCCTGCGCGGACATCCCGGCGTTCCCGCCCGGCATGCCGACCGACGGTGACGCCGACACCATGCTCGCGTTCCTTCGCGACACCGTCGAGCCGTACGAGGAGACGGAGGGCCGCCCGGCGGACCACCCGGACCAGGCCGTGTTCGACGAGATCGTCGGGCTGCTCGAGGACGGCGGGATGCCACCGGAGATCGTGGTCGGGCTGCTCGGCGCCGTCGCGCAGATCCCCGGGGTCACCGGGTCGGGGGAGACGACGGACGTCGCGGGACGCACCGGGGTCGGGGTGGGGCTGACGAGCGCCGGCGGTGCTCGCACCGACATCATCATCGATCCGGAGACGGACGAGGTCCTGGGGACACGTTCCGACCACCCCGGCGCGCCCGAGCCGTCCGGATGGGCCCTGCTGGAGTCCGGGGTGGTCGACGCCGTGGGCGACACGCCCTGAGCTCAGCCGGCGACCAGGAGGACGTGCAGGGTCCGCGGGCCGTGCACGCCCTCCACGCGGTCCAGCTCGATGTCCGACGTCGCGCTGGGCCCGGAGATCCAGGTGAGCGGCCGGTCGGGGTGCGCGCCGAGCAGGCGCACGGCCTCGGGCACGGTCTGCACCGCCTGGTCCGCCCGCACCACGCACAGGTGCACGTCGGGCACGAGCGAGATCGCGCGCCGCCCCTGGTCGGGCTCGCCGTCGAGCACGATCGTGCCCGTCTCCGAGATCGCCACCCGGGCGGCCGTGACGACCGCGGCGACGGCGTCCAGGTCCGTCGCGGCCAGCGGGTGCTCCCGGGAGTCGCGCACGACCTCCGTGCCCGCCGGCAGCGCCGCCAGCCACGCGTCGTCCAGCCCGTCCGGCGCCACGACCCGCGGCGCGCCGTCAGGTCCGGACAGCCCGGCGACCAGGGTGGCGACGGTGGCGGGGAGGTCCGCGGCGGTGACCTCGTGGACGTGGGCCTTGTAGTCCACGAGCCGGTCGACGAGCTGCTCGAGCACCTCGGCCGAGCCGACGGCGTGCTCCCCGGCGGCG
The DNA here is from genome assembly GCF_042799955.1 of Isoptericola sp. NPDC057653. Classification (NCBI taxonomy): domain Bacteria; kingdom Bacillati; phylum Actinomycetota; class Actinomycetes; order Micrococcales; family Promicromonosporaceae; genus Isoptericola; species Isoptericola sp. NPDC057653. Next base: position 1,375,232 of record NZ_JBHVHP010000001.1, read on the forward strand.
CGGTAGGCGCGCGGCACGGGCTCCGGCCGGGGCGCGGTGCCGACCTTTCCGGCCGGCGTCGTGCCCGTCCCGGGCTGGCCCAGCGCCGCCCGCACGCGGGCGAGCACCTCGGTCCTCGCGTCGCTCATCGCTCCTCCTCGCGCTCCGGCGTGGCCTGCTCGGCCGACTGCTGCGTCGGGTCGTGCTCCGCCCACCACTGGCGGAACGTCTGCCGCGGCGGGGCGGGCAGGTCGCGCGACCTGGTCCACGCGGACGCGGGCGGCGGCGCCACGGAGACGGCGTGGTCGCGGCCGCCGAGGCCGCTGCCCAGCGTGGCGGCGCGGCCGGCGCGGGCGAACCGGTCGCCGTCGGCCATGACCCACGACGCGGCCTTCATGGCCGTGCGCCACGGGTCGACGGCGCGCGCCGAGCGGTCGGCGTCGACCTCGCGGGCGCGCAGGTCGACGAGGATCGACGGGATGTCGATCTTCACCGGGCACACCTCGTAGCAGGCGCCGCACAGCGACGACGCGTACGGCAGGGAGGCGTTCGGGTCGTGGTGCCCGGACACCCCGCCGGTCGCCGCCGTGAGCTGCGGGGTGAGGATGGCGCCGATCGGCCCGGGGTACACCGAGCCGTAGGCGTGGCCGCCCACCCGCTCGTAGACGGGGCACACGTTGAGGCACGCGGAGCAGCGGATGCAGTGCAGGGCGGAGCGGCCCACCTCGTCGGCGAGCACGTCGGTGCGGCCGTTGTCGAGCAGCACCAGGTGGAACTCCTGCGGCCCGTCCCCGGGCGTGACGCCCGTCCACAGCGACGTGTACGGGTTCATCCGCTCGCCGGTCGAGGAGCGGGGGAGCAGCTGCAGGAACACCTCGAGGTCGTCGAACGTGGGCACCAGCTTCTCGATCCCCATGACCGTCACCAGCGTCTCGGGCAGCGTGAGGCACATGCGCCCGTTGCCCTCGGACTCGACGACGGCGAGCGTGCCCGTGTCCGCGACGGCGAAGTTGGCGCCGCTCACGGCGACCTTGGCGGAGAGGAACTTGCGCCGCAGGTGCGCGCGGGCCGCCATCGCGAGCTCGCGCGGCACGTCCGAGAGGTCGGGCGGCGCGTCGCCCATGCGGGCGAGGAAGATGTCGCGGATCTCCGAGCGGTTGCGGTGGATCGCGGGGACCAGGATGTGCGACGGCATGTCGTCGGCGAGCTGGACGATGAGCTCGGCCAGGTCGGTCTCGATCGCGGCGATGCCCTCGTCGGCGAGCGCCTCGTTGAGGCCGATCTCCTGGGTGGCCATGGACTTGACCTTGACCACCTCGTCGGCGCCCTTGGCCTTCGCGATGTCGGCGACGATCCGGTTGGCCTCGGCCGCGTCGCGCGCCCAGTGCACGACGCCGCCGCGCGCGACGACGTTCTCCTCCAGCGTGGCCAGCAGCTCGGGGAGCTGCGCCATCACCTGCTGCTTGAGCGCCGAGCCGGCGTCGCGCAGGGCCTCCCAGTCCGGCACCTCGCCGACGACGGCGGCCCGCTTGGCGCGGATCACCTGCGTCGCGTGGCCGAGGTTGCGGCGCAGCTGGTCGTTCGCGAGCGTCTGCTTCGCCGCGGCGGGGAAGTCCTGGCCCCAGCGCAGCGGCTCCTTCGGGTGGGGGACGGGGCCGAACGGCTCCTCCGCCTCGGTGGGGCGGCGCCGCGGCCGGGGCAGCCCGAGGAACGTCTCGCTCATCGCGCGGCCCCCGTCCGCTCCGTCCGCCCCGGGCGCGTGAACGTCGTGTCGGGCAGGGGGGTGGGCTCCTCGCGCGTCGAGGCGAGCACCTCCGCCAGGTGCAGCGCCCGGACGCCGGTGCCCTGCCGGGAGAGCCCGCCGCCGATGTGCATGAGGCACGACATGTCGCCCGCGGTGAGCACCTCGGCGCCCGTGCCGCGCACGTGGGCGGTCTTGTCGGCGAGCATGGCGGCCGACGTGTCCGCGTTCTTCAGCGCGAACGTGCCGCCGAACCCGCAGCAGGTGTCCGCGGCGGGCAGCTCCACGAGGTCGATCCCCGCCACGGCCCGCAGCAGCTGCAGCGGCTTGTCGCCCACGTGCAGCATGCGCAGCGAGTGGCAGGTGGGGTGGTAGGTGACGCGGTGCGGGAACCAGGCGCCGACGTCGGTGACGCCGAGCACGTCGACCAGCAGCTCCGACAGCTCGTACGTCTTCGCCGAGACCGCCTCGGCCGTCGCGGCGAGGTCGTCGAGGCCGGCGCGGCGGCAGACCATCGCCTGCTGGTGGCGCACCGACCCGGTGCACGACCCGGACGGGATGACGACGGCGTCCCACTCGCCGTCCGCCACCGGCGCGAACGTCTCCACGTGGTTGCGGATCACCGGGACCGCCTCGCGGAAGTAGCCGGTGTTGACGTGCATCTGCCCGCAGCACGCCTGGTCGGCGGGGAACACGACCTCGTGGCCGAGCCGCTCCAGCAGGCGCACGGTCGCGCTCGGGGCTCCGGGGAACAGGGTGTCGGCGAGACAGGTGGCGGCGAGGGCGATGCGCATACGACTCCTCGGAACTCCTTCGGCGCCGCTGCGGTGCGGCGGTCGGTCCGGCGAACGGCCTGCATGGTCAGCATGGCCCGGGCGGTGCGACGACGCACGGAGGCCGGCGCCGAGCGGCCACTGTAGCCGATGTGGTCTGACCATTGCGTCGGGGGTCGTTACGCTGAGCCCGTGCGCACCCACGAACGAGTCCTCGCCTACCTCGAGGAAGGCATCGCCGCCGGCCGCTGGGGCCTCGGCGAGCGGCTGCCCGGCGAGCGGGCGCTCGCCGAGGACCTCGGCGTCTCCCGGCCGTCCGTGCGCGAGGCGATCCGGGTCCTCGACGCGCTCGGCATCGTCCGGCCCGGGGTCGGCTCCGGGCCGAACGCCGGCGCCGTCGTCATCGACCGCCCCGCGGCCGGCCTGGGCGCCGCCGTCCGCCTGCACGTGGCCACCGGCACGCTGCCGGTGCGGGACGTCGTGGCCACGCGCGTGCTGCTCGAGTCGTGGGCCGTGGCGCAGGCCGCGGAGCGGGTGATCGACCACGCGCCCGGCGCCGCCGCCCATCTGGAGGAGGCGCGCCGGCTCCTGGCGCGGATGGAGGACGACGACGTCCCCGCCGCCGAGTTCCTCGAGCTCGACCAGGCCTTCCACCTCGAGTTCGTGCGCCTCGCGGGCAACGTGCTCGTCGAGGCCGTGATGACCGGGCTGCGCGGCGCGATCGGCGGCTACGTCGCGGTCGGCATCGAGCGCCTGCCGTCCTGGCCGCGCACCGCCGCCCGGCTGCGCACCGAGCACCGCGCCGTGCTCGACGCCGTCGCGGCGGGCGACGGCGTGGCCGCCTCCGCCGCCGTGAAGGCGCACATCGAGGGCTTCTCCCGCGAGGCCGGCGTCTGACCTCGCCCCGCCGCCGGCCGCCTGCAGGGCCCGTCGGCTCGGAGCGCGGCTCGTCGCCTTCTCACCGGGGTGGCGGCGCGCTGCGTCGTGATCGCACCCGGACGGCGGACGCCATCCCGCCGTCGCCGAAGGTCGGGTCGGGGAGCGGGGCGTCCGGGTCGGCGGCGACCGCGTCCTCCCATCGGGCCTGCCACTCGGTGGAGCGCAGCTCGAGGGCGAGGAGCGTCTCGCGCAGGTGCGCCTCGAACAGCGGCCGGTGCTTGTCGACGATCCGGCCGTAGAGCTCGATGCGGCGGTCCATCGAGCGGACGTTCGACGAGACCGGGGTGGTGCGGTAGAGGATCAGGGGCTCCGGCACGATCTCGACCCGCCCGCCGTGGCCGAGCAGGCCGAGGAAGAAGTCCCAGTCCTCGAACCCGTGCCGCATCGCCTCGTCGTAGCCGCCGCAGCGCTCCCACGCGTCCTTGCGGACCACCGCCTCGGCGGGGCACGCGTTGCGGTGCAGGAAGTCGGCGGCGACCCCGCCGCCGGGGCGCACCACGGCGTCGAGGACGCCGTGCGCGCGCAGCCAGGACGACGCGGCGAGGACGTCCGGGCGGGCGTCGAGCACTGCGGTCGTGCGCTCGAGATAGGTGGGCTCGAAGCGGTCGTCCCCGTCCAGCACGGCCACCAGCGGGGTGGTGGCGAGAGCGAAGCCGGCGTTGCGCGCGGCGCTGACCCCCGCGTTGGCCTGCCGGTGCACCACCACGCCGCCGGTCCTCGAGAGCCGGTCCACGACGTCGAGCGACGCGGCGTCGCTCGATCCGTCGTCGACCACGATGATCGTCTCGGGCGCCGTCGTCTGCCGCTGCGCGGAGGCCACGGCCTCGGCGACGAGCTCGCCCTGGTCGTGGGAGGTGACGACCACGCTGACGCAGGACGCCCCGCGCCGGTCGTCGGCGTCCGCCGCGCTACCGCGCACGCGACGAGGCGCGCCAGCTCGGCGGCCAGGAGGTCGCGGGCGCCGCGGCAGGCGGCGCCCAGGTGTCGAGGCCGTTCCCAGCACCCTGCATCACACCAGCGTATGCGGTTGACCGGTGTCGGCGCGTGGATCATGCTCCTGCTCTTCCGGACCACGGTGGTGACGATCCCCCTGGCCCAGTCGCGCTCCTCGCGTGCCTCGGTCTCCAGCGGTGGCACGGGTGCTCCCGTCGCCACCACCCGCCCGCGACTGACCGACGCCGGGGCGACTCGAGGTGCGATGCTCTGTGCGCCGCTCTCGACGCATGCGGGACGGCAGACGACGGGCCGTTCGATCGTCGACGGCGGTCGGCGACGGCGGTCACGGGGACGGAGGGTGCGGAGTGGAGCGGGAGGCGGCGGCGCGCCTGGCGCGCGGGCTGATGACGGAGCACGGCCTGTCCGGCTGGTCGTTCCGGTTCGACCGGGCGCGGCGCCGCGCCGGGCAGTGCCGGCACGACGTCCGTGAGATCAGCGTGTCGGGCCCGCTCACCGCGCTGTACGACGAGGCCGACGTGCGCGAGGTGGTGCTGCACGAGATCGCGCACGCGCTGGTCGGCGCGCGGCACGGGCACGACGCCGCCTGGCGGGCCACGGCGCGGCGGATCGGCTCCTCGGGGCGCCGGCTCGTGCGCGACGGGAGCCCCGAGGTCGAGGGCGACTGGGTGGGCCGGTGCCCCGCCGGGCACCGCGTGACCCGCTTCCGCCGGCCCCAGCGCCCCCAGGCGTGCGGCCTCTGCTCGCCCGTCTTCGACCGGCGGTACGTGCTGTCGTGGACCTACCGCGGTCGCCCGGTCCCGGGGCTCGGCGCGCCCGCGCCGTCGGACGGCGAGGGGTCGCCTCCCGTCGCTCCCGGCGCGTCCGGGGCGGGCGCGACGGACCCCCGGCCGGGGGTCGACCCCGCGACCGTGCGCATGGGGGAGGAGCTGCGCGTGGTCGCCCCGGGGCGGTACGACGGCGTGGTGGGCGCGCTGGTCAAGCGCGGCCGCACGCGGTTCCACCTGCAGGTCGGCCGCGTGGTGCTCACGGTGCCGTTCGGGCTGGCCGAGCGACCCTGACCGTCCGCCGTCCCGAGAGGGACCGGCGGGCCCCGGTCCGGAGGCCGGGCGGGTGGCGGGCGCCCCACGGGCTGGTGGGATGATCGCTCCCATGAGTGAGTCCACCGCACCCGCCCTGACGCTGCCGACGGGCGCCGCAGGATCCCGCATCGTCGGTCTCGGGCACCACCAGCCCGAGAAGGTCATGACCAACGACGACATCGCGCAGCTCGTCGAGACCAACGACGAGTGGATCCGCTCGCGCACCGGCATCGTCACCAGGCACGTCGCGGCCGACGACGTCACCGTCGCCGACATGGCCACCGCCGCCGCCCGGCACGCGCTGGAGGACGCGGGCGTCGCCGGCACGGACGTCGACCTCGTGATCGTCGCGACCACCACCGCGGTGGACCGCTCGCCCAACACCGCGGGCCGCGTCGCCTACGCGCTGCGCACGGGCGTGCAGCCCGGCGCCAGCACGCCCGAGGGCGAGGACGAGCCCGACCTGCGCAACGTCGTCGGCCCCGGCGTCATCGACGTGAACACGGCCTGCTCCGGGTTCGCGTACGCCGTCGGCCTCGCCGACCAGGCCATCCGCGGCGGGTCCGCGCGCACGGCCGTCGTCGTCGGGGCGGAGAAGCTCACGTCCGTGACCGACTGGACCGACCGCAGCACCTGCATCCTCACGGCCGACGGCGCGGGCGCCGTCGTGCTGCAGGCCGCGGACACCCCGGCCGTCGGGCCGGTCGTGTGGGGCTCCGAGCCCGAGCTCACGCCCGCCGTGCGCATCGAGGTGCCCACCGAGAAGTTCGCCCAGGACGGCCGCGCCGTCTTCAAGTGGGCCATCACCCGCGCCGCCGACCGCGCCCGCCGGGTGGTCGACGCGTCCGGCCTCACGCTCGACGACATCGGCGTCCTGGTGGCCCACCAGGCCAACCTGCGCATCATCGAGCCGCTCGCCAAGGCGCTGGGCCTCGAGGACCGCGTGGTCGTCGCGGACATCACCGAGTCGGGCAACACGTCCGCCGCCTCGATCCCGCTGGGCCTGTCCAAGTGGTGGCACGCGGGCAAGATCCCCGCCGGCACCCCCGCGCTCCTCTTCGGCTTCGGCGGCGGCTTCACCTGGGCCGGCCAGGTCGTCATCACGCCCTCGAAGTAGGCCGCTCCGCCCCGTCCCCCGTCACGCCCCGACATCGCAACGAGCGTGCTGGCTTGCTCCTCGAACGGCCCCGTCGAGGAACATGTCAGCACGCTCGATCGCGTGCTCGCCGGGGGTGTGGCGGGCGACGGTGCTCCGGTAGGCTGCGCAGGAAACCGCTTACCCGACGTCGCCCCGGCGACTGCAAGGAGATCGATGATGCCCTCCGCCCCCGCCGCCCCGACCGGTCAGGACCGTCGGCGGTACGCCGTCGCCGGCACCGGGCACCGCGCCGGCATGTACGTGAACGCGCTGATCGGGGACCACGCCGACGACGGCGAGATCGTCGCGTGGGTCGAGCCCAACCCGGTGCGCGCCGCGGTGCACGAGGCGAAGGTCGCGACCGCCGTCGGCGGCGAGCGACCCCTCTACCACCCGGACGACCTCGAGAAGGCGCTCGACGAGCAGCGGGTGGACCGGCTCATCGTCACCTCCGTCGACCGGACGCACGCCGACCTGGTCTCCCGCGCCCTGCGGGCCGGCGTCGACGTCGTCGTCGAGAAGCCGATCGCGGCCACCGAGGACGAGGCGCGCCAGATCGCCGACGCCGTCGCCGAGACGGGCCGCGACCTCACGATGACGTTCAACTACCGCTACTCCCCCCGGAACTCCGCGCTGCGCGAGGTCATCGCGTCCGGCGAGATCGGGCAGGTGCTGAGCGTCCACTTCGACTGGGCCCTCGACACCGTGCACGGCGCCGACTACTTCCGCCGCTGGCACCGCGAGAAGGTCAACAACGGCGGCCTGCTGGTGCACAAGTCCAGCCACCACTTCGACCTCGTCAACTGGTGGATCGACGCCGTGCCGCAGCGGGTGTTCGCCAGCGGCGGTCGCCGGTTCTACGGCGACGACGCCGCGCACGCGGTCGGCGACGAGCCGACGGCGGGGGAGCGGGCCCTGGCCGAGCAGGGCGTGGACCCGTGGCGCATCGACGTCTCCGCCGACCCGTACCTCGCCGAGCTGTACGGCCCCGAGGCGCAGGCCGTCGACGGCTACCGCCGCGACCGCGGCGTCTTCGACCCGGGCATCACGACCGAGGACACGCTGGGCCTCGTCGTCGAGTACGCCGGCGGCCCGGTGCTCACCTACTCGCTCACCGCCAGCGCCCCCTGGGAGGGGTACCGCGTCGTGGTCAACGGGTCGCGCGGGCGCGCGGAGCTCGAGGTGGTCGAGCGCGGTTCCGTCGTCTTCGGCGCCGACGGCAAGGCGACCGTGGACCCGAGCTTCACCGCCACCTTCGGCAAGGACACCGTGCGTCCCGAGGGCGAGCGGCTCGTCGTGCAGAAGCACTGGGAGCGCGCCGAGGAGCGGCCCATCGTCGCCGTCGGCGCGGGCGGCCACGGCGGCGGCGACGCGCTGCTGCTCTCCGACGTCTTCCGCGGCCGCGTCGAGGCCGACCCGCTGGGCCGCGCCGCAGGCTTCCGCGACGGGCTCCGCGCGTCCGGCATCGGCTACGCCGGCAACCGCTCGCTCGCCACGGGCGACCCCGTGCGCCTCGACGACCTGCGCCTCGGCATCGATCTGTAGGCCCATCGGGCTGTAGGCCCGCCGAGATCGAGGTCTCCGTCGCGGGGTCGACCTACCGAAGGTCGACCTCGCCCCGGAGGCCTCGATCTCGGCGCGGGTGGGTCAGGAGGCCCAGGGGGCGCCGAGCTCGGCGAACGTGCGCTGGGTGCGCGCCACCTCGGCGCACCAGCGCTCGACGTCGGCCACCACGGGCCGGCGGTCGGCGCCCTCGCCGCGCCACAGGACGTGCTCGGCGGCGATCGGGGTGGGGTCGGCGCTCGTGCGGACGGCCTCGAGGACGCGCATGAACGCGCCGGTGTCGCGGACGTCGCACAGCAGCGCGCGGGACTCGTCGGCGCGGGCGGCCAGGAGGTCGTCGAGCAGGGACGTGCGCCCGTACGTCTTGTCCATCTGGGCGGCGTCGGTGCGCAGCAGGAGGCGGTCGTGCTCGTACTCGAGCGCGAGGTCGCCGCGGGTGCCGTGCACGACCACGCGCGCGGGGGAGCGCTCGGGCGCGCAGAGCGTGAGCCCGAAGCCGTAGCGCCGCCCGTGCGCGTCCTGCACGCGGACCGACGACGTGTCGTCGGCCTCGATCGGGTTGGCGCGGTACAGGTCGGTGTCCACCCAGGTGACGTCCCGCGCGGTCGTCGCCCCGCCCAGGCGCAGCGCGGTCGCGACGGCGTGGGCCAGGGGGTTGGTCACGACGCCGTCGACGACGTCCCGCCCGTCCAGCCGACGCCGCCCGGCCCAGGCGGCGCGGCGCCAGTACGACACCGTGCGCACCCACGTGCCGACGGCGCCGAGGCCGACGACGTCACCGATCTCGCCGCGCGCGAGGACGCCCGCCGCGGCGGACAGCGCGTGCGAGCCGAACGTCTGGAACCCCACCTGGCAGCGGCGGCCCGTGCGCTCGGTCACGGCGACGAGCTCGGTGTGCTCGGCGAGCGACGCCGCCGTCGGCTTCTCCAGCAGCACGTCGATGCCCGCCTCCATGGCGGCCCGGGCCAGCGGCAGGTGCGTCGGGATGGGCGTGCTCAGCACCACCACGTCCACGCGGACCGACGGCGTGGACAGCAGGTCGCCGAACGTCGGGAACCAGGGCGCGCCGGCGTCGTGCGCCTCGTGCCCCGGGCCGGGCTCGCGCGGGTCGACGACGGCGGCGAGCCGCGCCCCGCCGGCGCGCTGCAGCTCGAGCACGCGGCGCACGTGCGAGGCGCCGTGGCCGTGCAGCCCGACCACCGCGATCTGCGGGACGAGGCCGTCGGAGGTCGGGTACGTCATCGTCCACCAGTCCTGGGGTGTCGTCGTGGCCCGGCCGGGGACCGGCGGGGCGTGGTTGCCGCGGTGCGTCAGCGCAGCGTGGCGGCGAGGGCGGTCGCCTCGTCGAGCTCGAGCGCGCGGTCCACGAGGGCGGCCACGATCCCGGTCTCGACGGTGCCGCCCGCGGGCACCCGCAGCGGGGTGTCCCAGGCCAGCGCGGGCCCCGCGCCCGGGTACTCGGCGGCGCGCAGGAACCAGTGCCGCGGCGGCGAGGTCTGCGCGATCAGCAGCGTCGTCGAGCGGTCCTCGGCGTACGGGTCGTGGTGCTGCTGCACGAACGCGACCCACGGCGACGCGCTGCCGTGCGCGTGCTCCTCGCCCTCGCCGCCCTCGGACAGCACGACGGTGCGCTGCGCGATCGGCGCGCGCCAGAAGACGCCGCCGTACCCCGCGCCGGGCCGCCCGTTCGTGGCGGGGGAGCGGATCTCCAGCGGGCCGTGCGAGGCGTGCAGGGTGGAGCGCCACTCGAGCGCCCAGCCGTCGTCGCCCAGCAGGCGCGCTCCGAGCCGGCGCTGCTCGTCGAGCAGGGGCTCGCCGTGCTCGTCGTCCCAGCGCACGGAGTCGAGCAGCACGTGCGGGGCCAGCGGGTCGACCTCCGCGCGCGTCGTGACCTGCCGGCCGTGGTTGGGCAGCAGGGTCGGGCCGACGTCGGCGACGAACGTGCGACCGCCCCAGAAGCTGGTGCCGTTGACGTCGGGCACGGCGACGCTCACGCCGTAGTGGTGCCGGTGGTCGACCGGCTCCGACTCGGTGAGGGGCACGCCCGCGAGCGAGTGCACCGGGTGCAGGAACGGGCGCGGGGAGTGGATGGCGGGCAGCCGCTCGCCGTCCACGTACCGCGCCAGCGGGACGCGGTCGCGCGTGTGCCGCAGCACCACCTCGCGCGTCTCGACGGACCACACGGGCCCCGGGTCGACGACCTCGGCGTCGGGCGCCGCGACGGGCGCGGGCTCGGTCACGACCGTGCGCGTGAGCCGGCGGGGCACCGGGCCGGTGCTGGAGCGGGCCTCGAGGCGGGCGGTGAAGCGGGTGGTGGACGCCGCGTGGGCGTCGTCGTCGATGACGGCGTGCAGCTCGCGCCAGGCCTGGCGGCCCAGCTCGGCCTGCGGCACGGACACGGTGGTGAGGGCGGGCGTCGCGTACCGGGCGAGGTCGATGTCGTCGTACCCGGCCACGGAGATGTCGCCGGGCACGGCCACGCCGGCCTCGTTGAGCGCGGCCAGGAGGCCGAACGCGACGAGGTCGTTGTAGGCGACGACGGCGGTGGCGCGGCTCGCGAGCACCGGGCCCGCGGCGGCGTGCCCCGAGGCGAGGTCGGCCCCGACGGCGAGCTCGACCACCTCCAGGTCCGCGTGCCGCTCGCGCGCGGTGGCGAGCCCGGCGCGCCTTGCGGCGTCCGTGGCCGCGGCGCGGGGCCCGGCCAGGTAGGCGAGGCGCCGGTGGCCGAGGCCGACCAGGTGCTCGACGACCTGCACGGTGGCCTCGGCGTAGTCGATGACGAGGCTCGGCGTGCCCGCGTGGTCGACCTCGCGGTTGATCACGGCGGCGGGGGTCACCAGCGGCAGCAGCGCGTCCAGGGCGGCGCCGGGCATGCGCGGGGCGACGAGGATGAGCGCGTCGCAGCGCATCCGTGCCTCCCGCGCGATGGCGGCCTCCTCGGACGGGTCCTCGGCGGCGTCGGCCACGAGCACCCGGTAGCCGTCCTCGGCCGCGGCGGAGGTGACGCCGCGGAGGATCTGCTGGAACACGGGGTTGCCCAGGTCCGGCACGACGAGCGCGACGGTCGTGGTGCGGCCCAGCGACAGGCTGCGCGCCACGTTGCTGGGGCGGTAGTTCAGGTCGATCGCCGCCTCCTGCACGCGGGCGGCGATCGCGGGGTCGACCGTGCTGCGGCCGTTCATCACGCGGGAGACGGTGGCGCGCGAGACGCCGGCGGCGGTGGCGACGTCGGCGATGGTCACCGTCGGTCGCCGCAGGTTCACGTCAGGCATCGATGCCTCCTCGGGCTCACGAGCCGACCGTACACCATTGGAAACCGGTTGCTCTCGTGATACCTTCCCGGGAAGCAACCGGTTTCCGGGCGACGTGGCCCGGGCACCGCGGATCGAGGGAGATCGGGAGGCCGGCGATGACGCCCACCAGCACGCCGCACGGCGAGGTGCCGCGATGGCGGTGATCCAGGAGGTGGCCCGCACACGCGGCGCGGCCAAGGAGCGACGCAGGGGCGACGGCCGGGCCGCCGCGGTCTTCCTCGCGCCGTGGTTCGCCGGGGTGGTCCTCATCACCGCGTTCCCGCTGCTCGCGTCGCTGTACCTGTCCTTCACGGACTACAGCCTGCTCGAGGCCCCCGGCTGGATCGGGCTCGAGAACTACACGCGGATGTTCGACGACCCGCGGTTCTTCCAGGCGCTCAAGGTGACCTTCACCTACGTGCTCGTCTCGGTGCCCCTGCAGCTCGCCGCCGCGCTCGCGCTCGCCGTCGTGCTCGACAAGGGCCTGCGCGGCCTGGCGTTCTACCGGTCGATCTACTACCTGCCCTCCCTGCTCGGGGGCAGCGTCGCCATCGCCATCCTGTGGCGGCAGGTGTTCGGGGCCGACGGCCTGGTCAACCAGCTGCTCGCGTTCGTCGGCATCGAGGGCGTGGGCTGGGTGTCGCACCCGGACTACGCCCTCGGCACCCTCATGGTGCTCAACGTCTGGACGTTCGGCGCGCCCATGGTCATCTTCCTGGCCGGGCTGCGGCAGGTGCCCGCCATGTACTACGAGGCCGCGTCGATCGACGGCGCCGGCCGGTGGCGGAGGTTCCGCAGCATCACGCTGCCGCTGCTCACGCCGATCATCTTCTTCAACCTGGTGCTGCAGCTCATCGGGGCGTTCCAGTCGTTCACGCAGGCGTACATCGTCAGCGGCGGCACCGGCGGCCCGGTCGACTCCACGCTCTTCTACACGCTGTACCTCTACGACAAGGGGTTCGGCTCGTACCAGATGGGGTACGCGTCGGCGATGGCGTGGTTCCTGCTGCTCGTCGTGGCGGGCATGACCGCCGTGAACTTCCTCGCCTCCAAGCTCTGGGTCTTCTACGATGACTGACGCTCCCGCGCGCCCCGAGTCGCGCCCCGCACCCGCCCGCCCCTCGCTCGCCGAGGTGGCCGCCGCCTACCCCGAGCGCCGTCCGCCGCGGCGGCGCGCCTGGGCCGCCGTCCGCCGCGTGTCCCGCCACGTGCTGCTCATCGCGTTCGGCCTCGTCATGCTCTACCCGCTGCTGTGGATGCTGGCGAGCTCCTTCAAGCCCACCTCGCTGATCTTCCGCGAGCCCGGGCTGATCCCGACCGAGTGGGACTTCAGCAACTACACCGACGGCTGGAACGCGCTGCTGCACCCGTTCGGGCACTACCTGCTGAACTCGGCGCTCGTCGTGCTCGGCTCCGTGCTCGGCAACCTGGTCTCCTGCTCGATGGCGGCCTACGCCTTCGCCCGGCTGAAGTTCCGGGGCCGCAACCTGTGGTTCGCCGTCATGCTCATGTCGATCATGCTGCCGATCCACGTGATCATCGTGCCGCAGTACATCCTGTTCTCGTCGCTGTCCTGGATCAACACGTTCCTGCCGCTGATCGTGCCGAAGCTGCTGGCCACGGACGCGTTCTTCATCTTCCTCATGGTGCAGTTCTTCCGCGGCATCCCGAAGGACCTCGACGAGGCGGCCCGGCTCGACGGGTGCGGCCACGGCCGCATCTTCCTGCGGATCATGCTGCCGCTGTCCCTGCCGGCCCTCGCCACCACCGCGATCTTCACCTTCATCTGGACCTGGAACGACTTCTTCAGCCAGCTGATCTTCCTGACGAAGCCGGAGATGTACACCGTGCCGATCGCGCTGCGCACGTTCGTCGACTCCACGAGCAACAGCTCGTGGGGGCCCCTGTTCGCGATGTCGATCGTGTCGCTGGTCCCCGTGTTCCTCGTCTTCCTCTTCGGCCAGAAGTACCTGGTCAAGGGCATCGCCACCACCGGCATCAAGTAGCCCGCCGCTCATCCCACCGCACGGTCCGCACCGTCGTTCGAAGGAGAACCTCATGCGAGTCACAGCCACCCGCGCGACGCGCCGCCGCGGCGCCGCGCTCGTCGCCCTCACGGCGGTCGGGGCGCTCGCCCTGACCGCCTGCTCCGGCGGCGACTCGGGCATCGTGCCCTCCGACCAGGACGGCGGGAAGGACGGCGACGTCGAGATCCGCTTCTCCTGGTGGGGGTCGGACGACCGGCACAAGACGACCCAGGAGATCCTCGACCTGTTCGAGGAGAAGAACCCCGGCATCACCGTCGTGCCGGACTACACCGACTGGGGCGGCTACTGGGACAAGCTCGCCACCGCCACGGCCGGCGGCGACACCCCCGACGTCATCACCCAGGAGGAGCGGTACCTGTCGGACTACGCCTCCCGCGGCGTGATCGCCGACCTCGGTGCGCTCGACATCGACACGTCCGAGATCTCCGACGACATCCTGACCACCGGCGAGGTGGGCGGCACCCTGGTGGGCATCCCGACCGGCGTGAACGCGTACGCGCTGGTGGCGGACCCGAAGATCTTCGCCGACGCGGGCGTGGACATGCCCGACGACACGACGTGGACCTGGGAGGACTACGTCGACGTCGCCGGCAAGATCTCGAAGGGCGCCGGCAAGGGCGTGTGGGGCACGCAGGACTACGGCTTCAACGAGGCCGGCCTCGCCGTCCTCGCGCGGCAGAAGGGCGAGACGCTCTACACGCCGGACGGCAAGCTCGGCGTCTCGAAGGAGACCGTGGCCCAGTTCTTCCAGACGTCGCTGGACCTCATGGCGAACGGCGGCCAGCCCGACGCGTCACGCTCGGTCGAGTACCAGAACGCCGGCCCGGAAGGCTCGCTGCTCGGCACCAACTCCGGGGCCATGGGCGTGTGGTGGAGCAACCAGCTCGGGGCGCTGTCCGACGCCTCCGGCCGGGACCTGGAGCTGCTGCGCCTGCCCGGCGAGTCCGAGGGCGAGCGCACCGGCATGTACTTCAAGCCGGCGATGTACTACTCCGTGTCGGCCAAGAGCGAGCATCCCCAGGAGGCGGCCAAGCTGGTCGACTTCCTGCTCAACGACCCCGAGGCCGCGAAGCTGCAGCTCACCGACCGCGGCCTGCCGGCCAACCTGAGCGTCCGGGAGGCGATCCTCCCCGACCTCACCGCCGCCGACCAGCGGATGGCCGACTTCATGGCCGACCTCGAGGACGACGTCGTGGACAACCCGCCGGTGCCGCCGAACGGCGCCAACGAGATGCAGGACATCATCACGCGCATCAACACCGAGGTGCTGTTCGAGCGGATGACGCCCGCCCAGGCCGCCGACGCCTTCCTCAAGGACGTGGGCGCGGCGATCGGCGGCTGACCGGTCCGTCCGAATCGAGCGTGCTGACGTGATCCTCGAACGGTCCGTCTGAGGATCACGTCAGCACGCTCGATCGCTCTCCGAGTGGTCAGGACGGGTCCACGACGCGCGCGACGACGGCGCAGCGGTCGTCGCCCGGCGCCGCGCCGGTGGCGGCGCGCACGAGCAGGTGGCGCAGGGCGTCGCGCTCGGCGGCGTCCAGCCCGGCGAGCAGGTCGTCCTCGGCCGTCCGGACGCGGGCGTCCAGGTCGGCGAGGACGGCGCGGCCGTGGTCCGTCACGACGATGCGGCGCGCGCGCCGGTCGGCCGGGTCCGGCTGCCGCTCGACGAGTCCGCAGCCGGCGAGCTCGTCGAGCAGGTAGGTCATCACGGTGCGGTCGATGCCGAGCCGGGCGGCCAGCGCCGCCTGCGTGGGCGGGGCGTCGCGCGTGACGGCGGCGAGCACCTCGTAGCCGCGCCCGCCGTGGGGCACGTCGGCGCACGCGGCCGCGACCCGGGCGCTCCACTCCCGCAGCAGCGCGGCGAGGGACCAGCCCAGCGGGGACGGGTCGACCGGGGCGGCGGAGTCGGCGGGGCCGCCGGTGTCGGCCGTGCCGCGCGGGCGGCGGGTCCGGTCGGTCGTGGTGCTCACCTCGCCATCGTACGGGGAATGGGCGGTCGGCCAGAAGAGTTGCCGCTGATATCGTCTGTGCGACAGACGATCTCCCGTCGCGAGCGGGAGCGGTCCTCCCCGCGAAAGGCCCCGCATGACGGACTACGGCCACGACCTGGTCTTCGGCACGTTCCTCACCCCGACCAACCGCGACCCGCAGCAGCCCGTGCGCCTCGCCCAGGTCACCGAGGCGGCCGGGCTCGACCTGGTGACGTTCCAGGACCACCCGTACCAGCCCGGGTTCCTCGACACGTGGACGCTGCTGTCGTGGGTGGCCGCGCAGACCGAGCGGGTGACCGTCGCGGGCAACGTGCTCAACCTGCCGCTGCGGCCGCCGGCCGTGCTCGCGCGCGCCGTCGCGTCCCTCGACCTCCTGTCCGGCGGGCGGGCGGCCCTCGGCCTCGGGGCCGGCGGCTTCTGGGACCCGATCGTCGCGATGGGCGGCACGCGCCTCACGCCGGGGGAGTCCGTGGACGCGCTCGACGAGGCCCTGGACATCATCCGCGGCATCTGGGACGGCCAGGAGCGCCGCCCGCTGCGCGTCGAGGGTGCCCACCACCGCGTCGTCGGCGCCAAGCGCGGGCCCGAGCCCGCCCACGACGTCCCGATCTGGCTCGGCGCGCTCAAGCCCCGCATGCTGCGCCTCATCGCCCGCAAGGCCGACGGCTGGCTGCCGTCGCTCGCCTACCTCAAGGACGGCGACCTGCAGCGCGGTCACGCGATCATCGACGAGGCGGCCGAGGCCGCGGGCCGGCACCCGGCCGAGATCCGGCGCCTGCTCAACGTGCAGGGTGCCGTCAGCGACGAGCCGCGCGGCTTCCTCCAGGGCCCCGTGGAGCAGTGGGTCGACGAGCTGGCCGCCCTCGCGCTCGAGGACGGCATCGGCACGGTCATCCTCGCGGCCGACGACCCGAGCCTCATCCAGGTGTACGGGCAGGAGGTCGCGCCCGCCGTGCGGGAGCTGGTGGCGCGGGAGCGCGCGTCGTCGGGCACGGCCCCGGCGGCGTCCCAGCGCGGTGCGCGGGCGATCGCCCTGCGGCGCCCCGGCATCGACTACGCCGCCGTCCCCGCGGCGCTGGCGGCCACCGCCGTCGAGCCCGGCGATCGCGCGTACGACGGCGTCCGGCACAACTACCTGCGCTCCGGCGCGCCGGGCCTCGTGCTGCGGCCGCGGGACGCGCAGCAGGTGGCCGAGGCCGTGCGGTTCGCGCGGTCGCAGCAGGTGCCGCTGGGCGTGCGGTCGGGCGGCCACGGCATCAGCGGCCGGTCGACCAACGACGGCGGCGTCGTCGTCGACCTCGGCGCGCTCGACCAGGTCGAGGTGGTCGACGAGGCCACCCGGCGGGTGCGGGTCGGCGTCGGAGCCACGTGGGGCCGCGTCGCCGAGGAGCTGGCACCGCGCGGCTGGGCCATCAGCTCCGGCGACTCCGGCGGGGTCGGCGTCGGCGGGCTCGCCACCGCGGGCGGCGTCGGCTTCCTGGGCCGCGCCTACGGGCTGACGATCGACCACGTGGTCGCGGCCGAGGTCGTCACCGCGGACGGCCGCGTGGTGCTCGCGTCGGCCGACGAGCACCCCGACCTGTTCTGGGGCCTGCGCGGCGCGGGCGGCAACCTGGGCGTCGTGACGTGGGTCGAGATCGAGGCCATGGCCCTCGGCGACCAGGGCCACGTCGTCTTCTCCCAGATGACGCTCGACGCGACCGACGTCGCGGGCACCCTCGAGCGCTGGGGCGCCGTCGTCGAGTCCGCGCCGCGCGAGCTCACGAGCTTCCTCATCCTGTCCCCGGGCCGCCGCGGCCGCCTCGCCGACGGCAGCGACGACCAGGGCCCGGTCGCCCAGCTCATGACGGTCTGGGCGGGCGACGACACGGACGCCGCCGTCGAGCAGCTCGAGCGGCTCGCCGGGGCCGGCCCGCTGCTGGCCCACCAGGCGTACCTGCTGCCGTACGCGGGCGTCGTGCAGGCCGGCGAGAAGCACCACCAGGGCGGCGGGGACCCGGCCGTCCGGTCCGGGCTGGTCGCGCACCTGGACGGGCCGACGGCCCGCGCGTTCGAGAAACTGGCCCTGTCGGGCGAGGCGTACTTCCTGCAGGTCCGCGCGACCGGCGGCGCCGCGCACGACGTCGAGGCGGACGCGACGGCGTACGCCCACCGGCACCAGAACTTCCTGCTGTCGGCGATGTCCTCCGACCAGGGCCGGCTCGACGCGGTCTGGGACGACGTCATGGCGCCGTACACCGACGGGCTGTACCTGTCGTTCGACACCGACACCCGGCCCGAGCGGATCACCGACGCCTTCCCCGGGCCCACGCTCGCCCGCCTGCGCGAGGTGAAGCGCGACTGGGACCCCGACAACGTGTTCCGCGCCAACTTCCCGGTGCCGCCCGCCGAGTGATCGCACCGCGCGTGACGTCGGCCGGGTGCGCGAGGATGGGGCCATGCCTCTCGCACCTCGGTACCTGGCCGACGACGCCCGCTACGAGTCGATGACCTACCGCCGCACGGGCCGCTCCGGCCTCGACCTGCCCGCCCTGTCGCTGGGCCTGTGGCACAACTTCGGCGACGTGAACCCGTTCGACACGCAGCGCGCCATCCTGCGCCGTGCCTTCGACCTCGGTATCACCCACTTCGACCTCGCGAACAACTACGGCCCGCCGTACGGCTCGGCGGAGGAGAACTTCGGCCGCCACCTGGCCAAGGACCTCGCGCCGTACCGCGACGAGCTCGTGATCTCCACCAAGGCCGGCTACGACATGTGGCCGGGCCCGTACGGCGACCACGGCTCGCGCAAGTACCTGCTCTCGTCGCTCGACCAGTCCCTGACCCGCATGGGCCTGGACCACGTCGACGTCTTCTACCACCACCGGCCCGACCCCTCGACGCCGCTCACCGAGACGATGGGCGCGCTCGCGTCCGCCGTCCAGCAGGGCAAGGCCACGTACGTGGGCGTGTCGAACTACTCGCCGTCGCGCACCCGCGAGGCCGCGCAGGTGCTCGCCGACCTGGGCGTGCCGCTGCTCATCCACCAGCCCAGCTACTCGATGTTCAACCGGCACGTCGAGATCGCGGACCGCGAGGACGCGTACGACGGCCGGCAGAGCGAGTCCCTGCTCGACGTGGTCGAGGACCTCGGCGTCGGCACGATCGTCTTCTCGCCGCTGTCGCAGGGCCTGCTCACGGGCCGGTACCTGGGCGGCTCGGCGCCGGAGGGCTCGCGCGCGGCCCGCAGCGACTCGCCGTTCCTGTCGTCGTCGAACCTCACCGACACGTACCTGGACCGCGCCCGGGCGCTGAACGCGGTCGCGGAGGGCCGCGGGCAGACGCTCGCGCAGCTCGCCCTCTCGTGGGTGCTGCGCGACGACCGCGTGACGTCGGCGCTGATCGGCGCGTCGTCGGTGGCGCAGCTCGAGGACAACGTGGCCGCGCTGCGCGCCCCGGCGCTCACCGACGAGGAGATCGCCGCGATCGAGCCGCACGCCGTCGACGGCACCGGCCGCTGAGGATCCCGCGGCCGAGAGGGGAGCAGGGATGGTGGTCTGCTGGTTCGTCGGGCTGACGACGCTGGACGTCGTGCACCGGGCCTCGGCCCGCCCGGGCCCGGACGAGAAGGTCACGGCCGTGCGGCAGGACGTCGCGGCCGGCGGGCCCGCGGCCAACGCCGCGGTCACGGCCGCGGCGCTCGAGGCGCACGCCGTCCTGGTGAGCGCCCTGGGCGCCGGGCCCGTCGCCCAGGCGGCGCGGGCCGACCTCGACGAGCGCGAGGTGCAGGTGCACGACGTCGCGGGCCCGGACGAGGAGTTCCCGCTCGCGGTCTCGGCGGTCCTCGTCGACGACGCGACGGGGCAGCGGTCCGTGGTCTCGCCCGACGCGGCCCTCGTCGCGGTGCGCGCCCCGCGGCCCGACGCGATCGCGGGGCTGCCGCGCCCGGACGTCGTGCTGCTCGACGGCCACCACCCCGAGATTGCGCGGGCCGTGCTGGCGCACGTCGCCGAGCTGCGCCCCCGGCCGCTGGTCGTGCTGGACGGCGGCCGGTGGCGGCCGGTGTTCGCGGAGCTGCTGCCCGCGGCGGACGTCGCGGCGCTCAGCGCCGCCTTCACCGTGCCGGCCGAGCTGGCCCCCGGCGCGACCGACGCCGCCCACGGCGCGCTGCTGCTCGGGGCGGGGTCCGTGGTGGTCACCCACGGCGCGGCCCCGGTGGAGTGGGCGCGGCCGCGGCGCGCCGACGACGGTGTCGTCGAGGTCGGGGAGCGGGGCACCGTGCCCGTGCCGGAGGTGGACGTGCAGGACACCCTCGGCGCCGGCGACGCGTTCCACGGCGCGCTGGCCGTGGCCCTCGCCCGCGGGGAGTCGCTGCCCGACGCCTGCGCCACGGCGGTGCGCGTGGCGAGCACGCGCGTGCGGAAGGTCGGCCCGCGGTCCTGGCTCGCGCACCTTCCCGAGCTGACGGAGCCGCACGGAGGGGCGGCCCGACCCGGCCCGGAGCCCGCGCGGGACGACGGGTGACCCCGGCCGCGGCGACGACGGCGGAGCTCGTCGCGCGCGCCCGGCGGCTGGCGGTGCCCGGCGAGCGGCGGGTGCTCGGCATCGTCGGCCCGCCGGGGGCGGGGAAGTCCACGCTCGCACGCGCCGTCGTCGACGGGCTCGGCCCGGCCCTCGCCGTCGAGGTCGGGATGGACGGCTACCACCTGTCGAACGCGGTGCTCGCGGACCTCGGCCGCGGCGCCCGCAAGGGCGCGATCGACACGTTCGACGACGCCGGGTACGCCGCGCTGGTGGCACGCCTCGCGGAGGCCCGGCCCGGCGACCCGCCGGTGTACGCGCCCGTCTTCCGCCGCGAGATCGAGGAGCCCGTCGCGGCCGGCGTGGCCGTCCCCTCCGACGTGCCGCTGGTCGTGACGGAGGGCAACTACCTGCTCGCGCCCACCGGCGCGTGGCCGTGGGCGCGGGCGCGGATGGCGCAGGTCTGGTACCTCGACGTCCCCGACGCCGTGCGCCTCGCCCGGCTCGAGGAGCGCCACCACGCCTTCGGCAAGAGCCGCGACGACGCGCGCCGCTGGGCGAACGGCTCCGACCAGGTCAACGCGGACGCCGTCGCCGCCACGCGCGCCGCGGCCGACGTCGTCGTGCGCTGGGCCGCCTGACCGCCCGCACCCCAGCGTGCCGGAGGGTCAGGCCGTGCGGTCCAGGAGGGCGCGGTCGACGGGGGCGGCGAGCGGCTCGCCGGCCAGGAGGCGCAGCACCTCGTCGACGGCGAACGCGCCCATGCGGTGCAGCTCCAGCCCGATCGAGCCCGCGACGTGCGGGGTGAGCAGCACGTTCGGGTGGTCGTAGAGCGGCGAGTCGGCGGGGAGGACGTCGGGCGTCGTGACGTCGAGGACGGCGTAGACGCGCCCCGCGACCACGGCCTCCGTCAGCGCGTCGGTGTCCACGAGGGCGCCCCGCGCGGTGTTCACGAGCGTCGCGCCGGGGCGCATCGCCGCCAGCTGCCGGGCGTCGATCAGGTGACGGGTCTCGGGCAGGTCGGGGGCGTGCAGGGACACGACGTCGCTCGTGGCCACCAGGGTGTCCAGGTCGACGAGGCGCGCGCCCAGCGCCGCGGCCGTGGCCTCGTCGGCGTACGGGTCGCTGAGGAGGAGGTCGAGGTCGAACGGCGCGAGCAGCTCCAGCACGCGGCGCCCGATCTTCGACGCCCCGACGACGCCGACCGTGCGTCGGTAGTTGCCGGCGTCGGGCACCTCGACGCTCCAGTTCTCCGCACGCCGGTCGGCGCGGTAGCGCGCAGCGATGGGCAGGATCCTCTTGTTGGCGAGCAGGATCGTCGCGACGGTGTACTCCGCGACCGGCTGGGCGTTGACCCCGGCGGCCGTGCTCACGGGGAGGCCCGCGTCCCAGAACTCGGGCGGCAGGTGGTGCCGCACCGAGCCGGCGGCGTGCACGACGCCGCGCAGCCGCGGCGCGTGGCCGAGCGCGTCGCGGGTGATCGGCGGGCACCCCCAGCCCGTGAGCAGCACGTCCGTGCGCGCGAGGACGTCGCGGGCGGCGTCGTCGGTCAGGTCGTGCAGCACGCCCGGCTCGAGGCGGGCGACGGCGCGCAGCCGGTCCAGGTCCTCGGCGGCGAACAGCCGGTCGGGCAGCCCGGGCTGCATGGCCAGGGTCACCGTGGGAACGCTCGGGGTGCTGCCGGGCTGCATGGTCTCTCCTCGTGGCGGGCCGTGGGTCGTCATTGTGCGCGGGCCCGGCCGACCGGGGTCAACCGGATCCGTGCAGAACGAACAGAGTCGGTCACGGGGCGGAGGTCGAGGCGCGCACGACGAGGCGCGGCAGCAGCGTGACCTGCTGCGTCGCCGGCGCCGGGCCGCGGGACAGCCGCCGCACGGCGAGCTCGACGGCGGCCCGCCCGACGTCGTGCTTCGGCGGGGCGACCGCCGTCAGCGGCACGGGCGCGAGGGCCGACATCTCGTCGTCGTAGGCGACGATCGACAGGTCCTCGGGGACGCGCACGCCCTGGTCGGTGGCCAGCCCGAGCAGCACGAGCGCGTCGTCGTCCGCGTGGACCAGGAGACCGCGGGTGCCGGTCTCGGCGCACCGGCTCAGCAGGTCGGCGAGCCGGCGGTCGCGCTCGGCGATGCCGTCGGCCTCGGTCGCCAGCTCGATCGGCGCGAACCCGGCGACCGCGGTCCCGCGCGGTCCGGTGGCGTCGCGGAAGCCGTCGACCAGCCAGGACGACGTGGGCGTCGACGTCCGCACGGCCAGCCCCACCTTCCGGTGCCCGAGGGCGGCCAGGTGCTCGACGGCGAGCCGGGCGCCGGCCGCGTGGTCCGTGCGCGCGTACTCGGCGTCCGGGGCGTCCCGCCACCGCTCGACCAGGACCACGGGGACCCGTGCGGACGCGAGCCAGCGGGGCGGCTCGTCCTGCGGGGGCCGCGCGGTCGCGACGAGGAGCGCGTCGGCGCCCGCGCGCAGCATCCGCTCCACGAGGCGGGCCTCCTCGTCCGCGTCGTACCGGGACACGGCGAGCACCAGGCGCATGCCCGCCCGCGCCGCGGCCTCCTCCGCCCCCGCCACGACGCTCCGGTAGTAGTAGCGCGACGCCGGCAGGATCATCCCGAGCGTGGCGAGCGGCCGGCGCGACCCGGAGCCCCCCGCGGGCAGGGTGGCGCCGCCGTGCACGCGCTCGAGCTCGCCGGCCGCGACGAGCGCCGCGATGTCGCGGCGGACGGTGACCTCGGAGACGCCGAGGCGGCCCGCGAGCTCCGCCACCTTGACGAAGCCGCGCAGGCGCGCCTCGTTGCGGATCAGCTCGTGCCGGTGTGCCGCCAGGCCCGGGCCGCGTGGGTCGCTCATGACCGCGAGCCTATGTTCGGGTCTGTACGACCTCCTTGCCGGTCGGCGGCGCGGCCCGGTTGACTCGTCGCACGCCCGCTCGTCGCGGGCGTCCGCGAGGAGGGGGACACGGTGGGAGAGACGTGGACGCGGGAGCGGTGGGCGGACCTCGCGGACCGGATGCTGCTGGCGGTGCGGCCGTACGCGTCGGCCGGTCACGCGCGCGTCGTCCTGCCCGGCCGGCCCGGCGGGCTCGGCACCGACGTCGACGGCCTCGAGGGGTTCGCGCGGACGTTCCTCGCGGCGGGCTTCCGGCTGGCGGGCGAGCGCGGCGCCGACCCGCTCGGCCTGGCGGACTGGTACGCGCGGGGGCTCGCCGCGGGGACGGACCCGTCGTCCGCCGAGCGCTGGCTGCGCCCCGACGAGCACGGCCAGGCGAAGGTGGAGGCGGCGTCGATCGCCCTCGTCCTCGACCTCACGCGTCCGTGGCTGTGGGACCGGCTGGACGCCGGCGTGCAGGAGCGGGTGGTCGACTACCTCGCCACCGTCGTCGGCGACGACGGGTACGCCGACAACAACTGGGTCTGGTTCCGGATCGTCACCGAGCAGTTCCTCCGGTCGGTGGGCGGCCCGTGGTCGGCCGAGGACATGGAGCGCGACCTCGCGCGGCACGAGGACTTCTGGCGCAACGACGGCTGGTACTCCGACGGACCGCAGCGGGCCTACGACCACTACGTCGGCTGGGCGATGCACCTGTACCCGGTGCTGTGGTCGCGCATGGCCGGCGCGCAGGACCTCGCCGGGCCGCGCGCTCCCGCGTACCTGGAACGCCTGGACCGGTTCGTGGCCGACGCCGTGCACCTCGTCGGGGCGGACGGCTCGCCGCTGGTCCAGGGCCGCAGCCTGGTCTACCGCTTCGCGGCGGCCGCGCCGTTCTGGGTGGGCGCGCTCGCCCAGGTGCCGAGCACGTCGCCGGGGCTGCTGCGCCGGGCGGTGTCGGGCGTCGTGGGCCACTTCGTCGACCGCGGCGCCCCGGACGAGCGCGGCCTGCTCACCCTCGGCTGGCACCACGAGTGGCGCGCGATGGCGCAGGCGTACTCCGGCACCGGCTCGCCGTACTGGGCGAGCAAGGGCCTCCTGGGGCTCGCGCTGCCTGCCGACCACCCGGCGTGGACCGCGCCGGAGGAGCCGCTGCCGGTCGAGGCCGGCGACACCCTGCTGGTGGCCCGCGCCCCGGGCTGGGCGGTCGCGGGCACGCGCGACGACGGCGTCGTGCGCGTCTACAACCACGGCACGGACCACGCGTCCGAGGGCGACGAGACCGGTGACTCGCCGCTGTACGCGCGGCTCGGGTACTCGACGGCGACGTCGCCCCTGCTGGACGCGGAGGGCTGGACGGACCCGCTCGACCAGTCCGTCGTGCTGCTCGACGCCGAGGGGCGGGCCACGCACCGCACGGGCTTCCGCACGCTGGAGGTCCGCACGACGTCCGACCCCGACGACCCCGACAGCCCTGACGGGGACGGCGCGACCGCCGCGATCCTGGCGTCGCGGGCGCGCGCCCACTGGCTGGACGCGGAGCCGGCCGCGTTCGACGCCGGCTCCGGGCTCACCGGGGACGCGCACCCCGCGGGCACGGTCACGACGGTGAGCGTGGTGCGCGGCGCGTGGGAGGTGCGGCTGGTCCGCGTCGAGGAGCCGTCGCCGGTCGCCGTCGCGCTGCGCGTCGGGGGCTGGCCGGTCAGCGGGGACGACGCGCGGCCCGACGGCCCACACGCCGCCCGCGCGGGCGCGCTCCGGTCGACGCTCATGCCGGTCGTTCCGGGCCCCGGAGCAGGAGAGGTCCCGGGCTCCTCTCCGGCATGGCTCGCGGGCGTGGCCGCGGCCGACGACGCCACGCCCCTCGGGTCGCGCACCGCGACGCCGTGGGTGGCCGCGGAGCCGGTCCCCGTCGGTCACTGGCTGGCGGTCGTCGTCGGGCTCCACGGTGGCCTGCGGGACGCTCGCCAGCAGGACGAGCCGGTCGTGCCGGACGTCGAGGTCACGGACGCCCGGTCGGCGGGGACGGAGGTCCGCGTGCGCTGGTCGGACGGCGCCCTCACCCGCGCGGCGCTCCCGGTGGCCTGACCCGCGCCGGCATCGGGCGTGCGGTCGGCACCGGCGCGGGGCCGAGGACGGGCGGGTAGCGGGCGGGGAACGCAGGGCGGGCCGGCTCCGCTCGACGACCGCGCATCCGGCGTGTCGCGCGCCCGCGGACGTTGTCATTTCGCGTGGAGTCGGCCGCCCGCACATGGCGCCTGCTGGGGCGGCGCCGATTCGCCCCTGCCCGATTCTCGACCTGAGCAGGAGCCGCGATCGCTGGGCAGGAAGCGGTGCGGCTGCCCCGGAGGTTCGTGCTGAGCAGGCCTGGAGTCGGCAGAGCCGGACAACGTGCGCGTTTGCGGACCGCACGCAAAACGACAACGTCCGCGGACACGCGGCGCGCCGAGCGACACGGCGAGCGACACGGCGAGCGAGACCGCGCCGTCGCCGGTGACGTGTCGGTCAGAGCGCGCGCCGCGCCTCGTCGATGAGCGGCTGGATCCGGTAGGGGATGAGCTCGCCCATCGACAGCGACGTCTCGGTGCGCTCGACGCCGTCGACGGCGAGGATGGCCGCGTCGATGCGGAACAGGTGGTCGGTGTCCCGGCACACGACCTGCACGCGCAGGTCGGCGGTGCCGCTGCGGCCGAACGCCTGCACCACCTCGGGGATCTGCCGGAGCGCGTCGACGATGCGGCCCAGCTCCTTCTGCCGCACCTCGACCTCGAGGAACGCGGTGAGGGGGTGCCCCAGGAACTGCGGGTTGACCCGCCGGTCGAAGTCGAGGAAGGCGCCGGACTCCTCCAGCCGCGCGAGCCGCGCGTGCACCGTGTTCCGGGACAGCCGCAGGCGTTCCGCGAGCGCGGCGATCGTGGCCCTCGGGTCCTCGGCGAGGGCCGTCAGAAGGCTCAGGTCCACGGCGTCGTAGCTGCGCACATCGACCAGCCTAACGGGGGTGGGCTGCGCACTCTGCGCAGCCGGTCGTGAGGTGCTGGTCGCGCCCTGTGAGCGGCGTTACGTTCGCGGTATCCGGCGCTCGACGAGGAGCTACCGGCGACACGCGAGGTGAGGCGACGATGCCCAGCACCATGGGTTCGACGTCCCGCGACGACCTGTCACGAGCGGGCGGAGCGCGGACGGAGACGGCGTCCGGAACGACGGACGAGACGTATGCAGGCGGCACGGTACGGCTGCTCGACGAGAAGGGCGTGCGGCACCCCGACCCGGGGCTCGACCGCTGGCTGACGGACGTCGACGCGGGCACCGACGAGGCCCGCGCGGCGCTGCTGGCGCTGTACGAGGAGATGGTCGTGGCCCGGCGCATCGACGCCGAGGCGACGGCGCTGCAGCGGCAGGGCGAGCTGGCCCTGTGGCCGCCGCTGCAGGGCCAGGAGGCGGCGCAGGTGGGCTCGGCGGCCGCGCTGCGCGGGGACGACTTCGTCTTCTCCAGCTACCGCGAGCACGCGGTGGCGCGCAAGCGCGGGGTGTCCCCGGTGGACCTGCTGCGCGTGTGGCGCGGGGTCACGGCGTCGGGCTGGGACCCGTACGCGGTGAACATGGCGACGCCGCAGGTCATCATCGGCGCGCAGGCCCTGCACGGCGTGGGCTACGCGCTGGGGATCCAGGCCGACGTCGAGCGCGGCGTCGTCGTCCCGGGCGAGGACGGCTCGGCGGCCGTCGTCGCGTACGTGGGCGACGGCGCGATGAGCCAGGGCGACGTCAACGAGGCGTTCGTGTTCGCGGCCACCTGGCAGGTGCCGCTGGTGCTGTTCTGCCAGAACAACCAGTGGGCGATCTCCGAGCCGGTGACGCTGCAGTCGGGCGTGCCGCTGGTCCGGCGGGCGTCGGGCTTCGGCGTCCCGGGCGTCCGGGTGGACGGCAACGACGTGCTGGCCGTGCTCGCCGTGACCCGCGAGGCGCTGCACCGCGCGCGCACGGGCGGTGGCCCCACGTTCGTCGAGGCCGTGACGTACCGCATGGGCCCGCACACCACCGCCGACGACCCCACCCGCTACCGCGACGCGTCCGAGCTGGACGTGTGGGCCGAGCGCGACCCGATCGCGCGGCTCGCCTCGTACCTGCGCGCGGGCGGCCAGCTCACCGACGACGACGAGGCCCGCGTGCGCGCGGCGGCCGACGCCGTGGCCGCCGAGCTGCGGGCCGGCGTCGTCGCCATCGAGGACCCGCCGCCGCTGAGCGTCTTCGACCACGTGTACGCCGAGGAGCACCCGACGGTGCGCGCCGAGCGCGCGGAGCACGAGGCCTACCTGGCGGGCTTCGCCGACACCACCACCGGCACGACCACCGGCACGACGAGCGGCGAGGGGGCCGACCGATGACGACCCAGACGCTCACCCTCGCCAAGGCGCTCGGCGCCGGCCTGCGCCGGGCGATGACCGACGACCCGTCGGTCATGGTGCTCGGCGAGGACATCGGCCGCCTCGGCGGCGTGTACCGCGTGACCGACGGGCTCCAGGCGGAGTTCGGGCCGCGCCGCGTGGTGGACACGCCGCTCGCGGAGTCCGGCATCCTCGGCACCGCCGTCGGCCTCGCGTACCGCGGGTACCGGCCGGTGGTGGAGATCCAGTTCGACGGCTTCGTCTACGTGGCGTTCGACCAGATCGTCAGCCAGCTCGCCAAGATGCACGCCCGCACCAACGGGAAGGTGACGCTGCCCGTGACGATCCGCATCCCCGTGGCCGGCGGCATCGGCGCCGCGGAGCACCACTCCGAGTCGCCCGAGGCGTACTTCGTGCACACGGCCGGGCTGCGCGTGGTCTCGGTGTCGAACCCGCAGGACGCCGCGACCGTGCTCCGCCAGGCGATCGCGTGCGACGACCCGGTGGTCTTCTTCGAGCCGAAGCGCCGCTACCACGTCAAGGGCGACGTCGACCCGGACCTGCCGCTCGACGACGCCGCCCCCATGGGGACCGCACGCGTCGTGGCGCGGGGCGACGACGTCACCCTGGTGACGTTCGGGTCGCACGTCGCGACCGCGCTCGACGCCGCCGTCGCCGCGTCCGACGAGGGCGTCTCGGTCGAGGTGATCGACCTGCGCTCCCTGTCGCCGATCGACCACGACACGGTCGCCGCCTCCGTGCGGCGCACCGGCCGGCTGGTCGTGCTGCACGAGGGGCCGCGGCAGGCGGGCGTCGGCGCCGAGATCGCCACGAGCATGACCGAGCGCTGCTTCGACTTCCTCGAGGCGCCGCCCGTGCGCGTCACCGGGTACGACATCCCGTACCCGCCGGCCAAGCTGGAGGGCAACCAGGTGCCGGACCTCGACCGTGTGCTCGTCGGCATCGACCGCGTCCTGGGCCGCACCCCGGCGTCGGGCGCCACCGCCGGCGTGGAGGTGGGAGCGTGATGGCGACGCGCGAGTTCCGGCTGCCGGACCTGGGCGAGGGGCTGACCGAGTCCGAGGTCGTCGAGTGGCGCGTCGCGGTGGGCGACGCCGTCGAGCTCAACCAGGTGATCGCCGAGGTGGAGACCGCCAAGGCGCTGGTCGAGCTGCCGTCCCCGGTCGCCGGCGTCGTGCGCGTGCTGCACGCCGAGGAGGGCCAGACCGTCGAGGTGGGCGAGCCGCTGGTGACCTTCGACCTGTCCGGGGCCGCCGAGCTGTCAGGACCAGCCGACGGCATGCCCGGCGCAGGACCCGACAGCTCGGCGGCGGACGAGGGCCCGGAGCCGAACCTCGTCGGGTACGGCGCGCGGCCCGAGCGCACGGGGCGCCCGGCGCGGCGACGCCGGCGCGAGGTCCTCGCCCCGGTGCCGACGGCCGCCCCGGCCGCCGCTGCCGTGCCGCCGAACGGGACGGCGTCCGCCCCCGCGACCTCGGGTGGCCGGGGGGAGCGGCCGCGCTCGACGCCGGTGGTCCGGGCCCTGGCGCGGCAGCGCGGGCTCGACCTGACGACGGTCGTCGGCAGCGGCCCCCACGGGCGCATCACGCGGGACGACGTCGAGGCGGCGTCGGCCCCGGCCGCCCCCGCCGCGGCGCGCCCGGCACCCGCGGCGCGCCCGGCGCCGGCCGGCGAGACGCGCACGCCGGTACGCGGGGTGCGCAAGCGCACCGCCGCGGCGATGGTGGCGAGCGCGGCGGCCCCGCAGGCGTCGGTGTTCCTCACCGTGGACGCCACCGCGAGCATGGAGCTGCTGGCGCGGCTCAAGACGCACCCGATGGCCGGCGGGCAGCGCATCACCGTGCTGGCGCTGGTGGCACGGGCCCTGTGCGCGCTGCTTCCCGCGCACCCGTCGCTCACGAGCCGCTGGGTGGACCTGCCGGACGGCGAGGCCGAGATCGTGCGGCCCGCGCACGTGAACCTCGGCATCGCCGTCGCCACGGACCGGGGCCTGGTGGTGCCGCACGTGCCGGGGGCGGACACCCTGTCGCTCACCGGGCTCGCCGCCGCGCTCACGGACCTCACGACCACGGCCCGCGCCGGCCGCACCACGCCGGAGCGGCTGACGAACGGCACGCTGACCATCACCAACGTCGGCGTCTTCGGCGTGGACGCGGGCACGCCGATCCTCAACCCGGGGGAGCCCGCCATCCTCGGCCTCGGCCAGGTGGTCCGCCGCCCGTGGGAGCACGACGGCGAGGTGGCGCTGCGCCAGGTGACGACGCTCAGCCTCACGTTCGACCACCGCGTGGTCGACGGCGAGCAGGGCGCCCGGTTCCTCGCCGAGCTCGGGGCGGTGCTCGCCGACCCGGCGCTCGCCCTCCTGCTCGGCGGCGACGCCCCGGCCGCCGACGGCCCGACCGAGGGGGAGGCCCCGTGACCGTCCTCGACTCCGCCGTCGACCCCCGCGCCGACGCGGCCCGCGCCAACGACGAGGCCCAGCGGGCGCTCGCGGACCGGCTCCGCGAGCGCACGGCCGCGGCCGCGCTCGGCGGCACGGAGCGGGCGCGCGACCAGCACACGTCGCGCGGCAAGCTGCTGCCGCGCGACCGCGTGGCCCGCCTGCTGGACGAGGGCAGCCCGTTCCTCGAGGTCGCGCCGCTCGCCGCCTACGGCCTGGACGACGGCGCCTGGCCGGGCGCGGGCGTCATCGCCGGCGTGGGGCTGGTGAGCGGGCGGCAGGTGATGGTGGTGTGCAACGACGCGACCGTCAAGGGCGGCACGTACCACCCGCTCACCGTGAAGAAGCACCTGCGGGCGCAGGAGATCGCGCTGGAGAACCGGCTGCCGTGCGTGTACCTCGTGGACTCGGGCGGCGCGTTCCTGCCGCGGCAGGACGAGGTGTTCCCCGACCGCGACCACTTCGGGCGGATCTTCTACCACCAGGCGAAGCTGTCGGCGGCACGCATCCCGCAGATCTCGGCGGTGCTCGGCTCCTGCACGGCGGGCGGCGCCTACGTGCCGGCCATGAGCGACGAGACCGTCATCGTGCGGGACCAGGGCACGATCTTCCTGGGCGGGCCGCCGCTCGTGAAGGCCGCGATCGGCGAGGACGTCTCGGCGGAGGAGCTGGGCGGCGGGGAGCTGCACGCGCGGCGGTCCGGCGTCGTCGACCACCTCGCCGAGGACGACGAGCACGCGCTCGACCTGGTCCGCGACATCGTCAGCACGCTGCCGCCGGACCCCGCGCCGGCGTGGGACGTCGCGCCGTCCCGGGAGCCGGTCGTCGACCCGCAGGGCCTGTACGCCGCCGTGCCGGTGGACGTGCAGCAGCCGTACGACCCGCGCGAGGTGATCGCCAGGATCGTCGACGGCAGCGAGCTGCACGAGTTCAAGCCGGAGTACGGCACCACGCTCGTCACGGGGTTCGCGCGCATCCACGGGCACCCGGTCGGGGTGCTGGCCAACGCGGGCGTGCTCTTCCGCGAGTCGGCGCTCAAGGGGGCGCACTTCGTCGAGCTGTGCGACCAGCGCGGCATCCCGCTGCTGTTCCTGCAGAACATCTCCGGGTTCATGGTGGGCCGCGACGCGGAGGCCGGCGGCATCGCGAAGGACGGCGCCAAGATGGTCACGGCCGTCGCGACCACGCGCGTGCCGAAGCTGACCGTCATCGTGGGCGGCTCGTTCGGCGCCGGGAACTACGCCATGTGCGGGCGGGCGTACTCGCCGCGCTTCCTGTGGTCGTGGCCCGGGTCGCGGATCTCCGTGATGGGCGGGGCGCAGGCGTCGTCGGTGCTCGCCACGGTGAAGCGCGACCAGCTCGCCCGCCGCGGCGAGGAGTGGGACCCGGCCGAGGAGGAGTCGTTCCGCGCGGAGATCCGTGACGGCTACGAGGTGGCCGGCGACCCGTACCACGCCACGTCGCGCCTGTGGGACGACGGCATCGTCGACCCGCCCGACACCCGCCGCGTGCTGGGCCTGGCGCTGGGCGTGTGCGCGCGCACGCCCCTGCCCGGCGCCGACGACGACTCCGAGCCCCGCTTCGGGCTCTTCCGGATGTGAGGGCGATGGACACCCGAGGTCTTTCCGGCACCGCGTTCACCACCGTCCTCGTGGCCAACCGCGGGGAGATCGCGTGCCGCGTGATCGGCACGCTGCGCCGCCTGGGGATCCGCTCCGTCGCCGTGTACTCGGACGCCGACTCCGGCGCCCGGCACGTGCGCGAGGCCGACGTCGCCGTGCGGCTCGGCCCCGCGCAGGCGGCCCGGAGCTACCTCGACGTCGAGGCCGTGGTCGCGGCCGCCGTCGCGACGGGCGCCGACGCGATCCACCCCGGCTACGGCTTCCTGTCCGAGAACCCGGCCCTGGCGCGGGCGTGCGAGCGCGCCGGGATCGTCTTCGTCGGGCCGCCCGTCGCCGCCGTGGAGACCATGGCGGACAAGGCGGCCGCGAAGCGGCTCGTCGCCGCGCACGACGTGCCCGTGCTGCCCGGGACCGTCGACGACGGCCTCGACGACGCGGCCCTGGTCGCCGCGGCCGACGACGTCGGGTTCCCGCTGCTGGTCAAGCCCGTCGCGGGCGGTGGGGGCAAGGGGATGGAGGTGGTGCGCACGGCGGACGAGCTGCCGGGCGCGCTGGCCTCGGCCCGGCGCGTGGCCGCGTCGTCGTTCGGCGACGACGGGCTGCTCCTGGAGCGGCTCGTGGGACGGCCGCGGCACATCGAGGTGCAGGTGCTCGCCGACACCCACGGCTCCGTCGTGCACCTCGGCGAGCGCGAGTGCACGCTGCAGCGCCGCCACCAGAAGGTGGTGGAGGAGGCGCCGTCCCCCGTCGTGGACGAGGCGACCCGAGCGCGGCTCGGCGAGGCCGCCTGCGCGGTGGCGCGGTCGGTCGGCTACGTCGGCGCGGGCACCGTCGAGTTCCTGGCTCCCGGCGACGACCCGAGCACGTTCTGGTTCATCGAGATGAACACCCGCCTGCAGGTGGAGCACCCGGTCACGGAGCTGGTGACCGGCCTCGACCTGGTGGAGCTGCAGCTGCGCGTCGCGGCGGGCGAGCCCCTCGGCCTCGCGCAGGACGACGTCGCCCTGCGGGGGCACGCCGTCGAGGCCCGCCTGTACGCCGAGTCGCCGGCGCGCGGGTTCCTGCCCGCCGCGGGCCGCGTGCTGCGCTACGACGACGCCGGCGCGCCGGCCGGGCCCGGCGCCACGCCCCTGCGCCTGGACAGCGGGCTGCTGCCGGGCGCCGAGGTGACCGGCGACTACGACCCGATGCTGGCCAAGGCCGTCGCCTGGGCGCCCGACCGGGCCCGGGCGGTGGAGCGGCTCGACGGCCTGCTCGCCGACGTCGTCGTGCTGGGCGTCGAGACCAACGCCGGCTTCCTGCGCGACCTGCTCGCCGACGACGACGTGCGCGCAGGCCGCCTCGACACCGGCCTCATCGACCGCTTCGTGGCGGACCGCGGCGAGCCGGCGCTCGACGCGGACGCCGTCGCGGCGGGCCGGGCTCCCGACGCCTCGCTGGTCGCGGCGGCGCTGCTCGCGCTCGCCGGCCCGGAGCACCCGGCCGGTGCGTGGGCCTCGGACGGCTTCCGCCTCAACGGGCGCGCCGCGCCGCGCGGTGCGGTGCTCGTCGACGCGACGGGCGCCGAGCACGCCGTCGCGGTCGCCGGGACCGCGGACGCCGCCGTCGTCACGACCGGCGACGGCGAGCCGGTCCGCGCGTCCTTGCGCCCGCTCGTCGACCCGCGCGCCGACCCGCAGGCCGGCGGCCGCCACATGCTCACCGTCGACGGCGTCACCCGCACCGTGGCGAGCGCGCTCGACGCCACGACCGCGACGGTGTGGGTGCACGTGGACGGGCGGACGTCGTCGTTCGCCGTGCCGGGGCGGGCGGCGCTGGCCGCGCGCCGGCGCGCCGAGCGCGCCCTCACCGGCGGTGGCGACGACGGCGCCGCGCGGTCCGCGGCGGTGCGGGTCGCGATGCCCGGCACCGTGTCCGCCGTGCCCGTCGCGGACGGCGACGTCGTGGCGGCGGGCCAGCCCGTCGTCGTCGTCGAGGCGATGAAGATGGAGCACCCGCTGCTCGCGCCCGTCGCCGGCGTCGTCCGCGTCGACGTGCGCACGGGCGACCAGGTGCGCCTCGACCAGGTCGTCGCCGTCGTCGACCCGCCCGCCGACACCCCTGTGCGCAACCCCGCAAACCCCGCTCCCGCCCCGGCAGACCCCGCCGTCGCGGCAGCACACTCCGACACCCGAGGAGCGTCATGATCAGCGAGACCCAGTCCACCGTGCTCACCGACGAGCAGCGGAAGCTCAGCGCCGTGGTGCGCGAGTTCGCGGACCAGGTGGTGGCCCCTGCGGCCTACCGGTACGACACCGAGCGGCGCCTGCCGGTCGAGATCATCGCCCAGATGGGCGAGCTCGGGCTGTTCGGCCTGCCGTTCCCCGTGGACGTGGGCGGGCAGGGCAAGGACTACGTGTCCCTGTGCCTCGCGGTGGAGGCGCTCGCCCGCGTGGACCAGTCGATCGCGGTGACGCTCGAGGCCGGCGTCGGGCTGGGGATCATGCCGATCTTCCGGCACGGCACGGAGGAGCAGAAGCAGCGCTGGCTGCCCGACCTCGTCTCCGGGCGGGCGCTCGCCGCCTTCGGGCTCACCGAGGCGGGCGCCGGCTCCGACGCCGGGGCCACCCGCACCACGGCCCGGCTCGACGAGGCCGCCGGCGAGTGGGTGATCGACGGCTCCAAGCAGTTCATCACCAACTCCGGCACGCCGATCACCAGCGTCGTCACCGTCACCGCGGTGACGGGCGAGCGGACCGGCGCCGACGGCGACGTGCACAAGGAGCTGTCGTCGTTCCTCGTGCCCTCGGGCACGCCCGGCTTCGCCGTCGGCCCCAGCTACGACAAGGTCGGCTGGCACACCTCCGACACGCACCCGCTGACGCTCGACGGCGTGCGGGTCCCGGCCGGGAACCTGCTGGGCGAGCAGGGGCGCGGCTACGCGAACTTCCTGCGCGCGCTCGACGAGGGCCGCATCGCCTTCGCCGCGCTCGCGACGGGCGCGGCGCAGGGCTGCCTGGAGGAGGCTCTGCGCTACTCGCGCGAGCGCGAGGTCTTCGGCCACGCGATCGGCAGCAACCAGCACATCGCGTTCACGCTGGCGCGCATGCAGGCGCGCGTGCACTCGGCGCGGCTGTGCTGGCTGGACGCCGCGCTCAAGCAGGTGCACGGCAAGCCGTTCAAGGCCGAGGCGTCCGTGGCCAAGCTGGTGGGCGGCGAGGCGGCGATGGCCAACGCCCGCGACGCCACGCAGATCTTCGGCGGCTACGGCTTCCTCAACGAGAACCCGGTGGCGCGGCACTACCGGGACTCCAAGGTGCTCGAGGTGGGCGAGGGCACCACGGAGGTGCAGCTCATGGTCATCGCCCGCGACCTGGGGCTCGCGTCGTGAGCCCCACCGGGGAGGAAGGAGCACGTCATGCGTGACGAGGTGCAGCGGGGGCTGTACTACGACGAGCTGGAGCCCGACGTGCGGTACGTGCACCGGCCG
The DNA here is from genome assembly GCF_042799955.1 of Isoptericola sp. NPDC057653. Taxonomy (NCBI): domain Bacteria; kingdom Bacillati; phylum Actinomycetota; class Actinomycetes; order Micrococcales; family Promicromonosporaceae; genus Isoptericola; species Isoptericola sp. NPDC057653. The sequence continues at coordinate 1,410,032 of NZ_JBHVHP010000001.1, forward strand.
GGCCGCACGATGACGGAGGCGGACGACGTGCTGTTCACGTCCGTCACGATGAACCCGCAGGGGCTGCACCTGGACGCGGCGTGGGCGGCGACGCAGCCGTTCGGCCGTCCCCTGGTGAACTCGATGCTCACGCTGGCCACGCTGGTGGGGCTGTCGGTGGCGCACCTGACGCGGGGCACGCTGGTGGCGAACCTCGGCTTCACGGAGGTGGCGTTCCCGCACCCGATGTTCCACGGCGACACCCTGTACGGGGAGACGACGGTGGCCGACCGGCGGCCGTCGCGCTCGCGCCCGGGGCAGGGGATCGTCACCGTCGAGCACGTGGGCCGCAACCAGGACGGCGACGTCGTAGCGCGGGCGGTGCGCACGATGCTGATGTGGACCCGCGAGGGGCACGAGGAGCACGAGCACCGGCTGGCGGCCGAGCACGGCGGGGGAGTGCTGTGAACCCCGCCCCGTTCACCCTCGGCCCGGCGCTGCTGTTCTGCCCCGCGGACCGGCCCGACCGGTTCGCGAAGGCCCTGGACCGCGCGGACGCGGCGATCCTCGACCTGGAGGACGCCGTCGCGCCCGGCCGCAAGGAGGCCGCCCGCGCCGCGCTCGTGGAGACCCCGCTCGACCCGGACCGGGTGGTCGTGCGGGTCAACGCGGTCGGCACCCCGGACCACGACGCGGACCTGGCGGCCCTGGCGCGCACCCCGTACCGCACGGTGATGCTGCCGAAGGCGGACGGGCGCTTCGTCGGCCCGTTGCTGGCGCCGGACGGGCGCCCCTACGCCGTCGTCGCCCTGTGCGAGACGGCCGCGGGGGTGCTCGCGGCGCCGGCGCTGGCCGCGCGGCCGGACGTCGTCGCGCTCGCCTGGGGCGCCGAGGACCTGGTGGCCTCCCTGCACGGCACGTCCAGCCGGGGCGCCGACGGCGGGTACCGCGACGTCGCCCGGCACGCCCGGTCCGCGGTGCTGCTGGCCGCGGGCGCCGCGGGCAAGGCGGCGGTCGACGCCGTGCACCTGGAGCTCGACGACCTCGCCGGGCTGCGCGCCGAGGCCCTCGACGCCGCGGCCAGCGGGTTCGTGGCGTCGCTGTGCGTGCACCCGAGCCACGTGGCGGTCGTGCGGGCCGCGTTCGCGCCGTCGGAGGCCGAGGTGGAGCGGGCGCGCGAGGTGCTCGCCGCGGCGTCGGGGAGGGCGGAGGCGCTCACCGCGCTGGCCGGTGCCGACGGACGGGACGGCACCGCCGACGCGGGCGTGCTCACGGTGGGCGGACAGATGGTCGACGCGCCGCTCCTGCGGCACGCTGAGGCGGTGCTGCGGCGCGCCGCGCAGGCGGAGCCGGGCACCGAGGACGACGGGCCGCGCGCTCCCGACGGGGCCGCCGGCGGACGTACGGTCGAGGAGAACGGGGGAGCACGATGACGAGGACCACCACCCGGCGGCAGCCCAGCGCCGTGGCCGCGCTGGAGGGCCTGCTGCACGACGGCATGACGATCGCCGTCGGAGGGTTCGGCCTGAGCGGCAACCCGAACGACCTCATCGAGGCGGTGCGCGACTCGGGCGTGCGGGACCTGACGATCGTGTCCAACAACATGGGCGTGGACGGCAAGGGCCTGGGCATCCTGCTGGAGAACGACCAGGTGCGGCGCGTGCTCGCGTCGTACGTGGGGGAGAACAAGCTGTTCGCGCAGCAGTACCTGGACGGCGCGCTCGAGGTCGAGTTCGTGCCGCAGGGCACCCTCGCGGAGCGGCTGCGCGCGGGCGGCGCCGGCATCCCCGCCTTCTACACCCCGACGGGCGTCGGGACGCCGGTGGCGGAGGGCAAGCCGGTCGACGAGATCGACGGTCGCCGCTACGTGCTGGAGCGCGCCATCGTGGCGGACCTGTCCCTCGTGCACGCGCGCCGCGCCGACCGGTTCGGCAACCTCGTCTACCGGTACACGGCGCGCAACTTCAACCCGGTGATCGCGACGGCCGGTCGGGTGACGGTGGTCGAGGCGGAGGAGATCACCGACGAGCCGATCGACCCGGACGTCGTCGTGACGCCGGGCATCTACACGCACCGGCTCGTGCTCGCGCGCGAGCGGGTCAAGGACATCGAGCAGCGGACGGTGCGCCCCGCCACGAACCACAGCCCGGCGGGCACGGCGACGACGGCGGGAGGTGCGGCATGACCTGGACGCGCGACGAGATGGCCGCGGTGGCCGCCGCCGAGCTGCACGACGGCGACTACGTCAACCTCGGCATCGGCATCCCGACGCTGGTGGCGAACCACCTGCCGGCCGGGGTGGGGATCACCCTGCAGAGCGAGAACGGCCTGCTCGGCATCGGCCCGTTCCCGCTCGAGGGCGAGGAGGACGCCGACCTCATCAACGCCGGCAAGCAGACGGTCACGGCGGTGCCGGGGGCCAGCTACTTCGACGCGGCGGCGTCGTTCGCGATGATCCGCGGCGGCCACGTCGACATCGCGGTCCTCGGCGCGCTGCAGGTGTCCGCCACGGGCGACCTGGCGAGCTGGACGGTGCCCGGCAAGCTCGTCAAGGGCATGGGCGGGGCGATGGACCTCGTGGTCGGCGCGCGGCGCATCGTCGCGCTGATGGAGCACGTCGCCCGCGACGGCTCGCCCAAGCTGCGCAGCCGCTGCACCCTGCCGCTGACGGGGGAGGGCGTGGTCGACCGGATCGTCACCGACCGCGCCGTGCTGGACGTGACCGACCACGGGCTGGAGGCCGCGTTCGTGCTGCGCCGGCTCGCGCCCGGGGTGAGCGTCGACGACGTGCGCGAGGCCACCGAGGCGGAGGTCCTCGTGGAGCTGGAGGACGAGAAGGATGTCGGGACGGGTCATGGCGTGCCAACGCCGATCGACTGAGGAGGAACTGTCATGACCGTGATCGTGGGGTACCGGCGGACGGCGTTCGTGCGCTCCAACGGGGCGTTCGCCACCGTGCCGGCGACGGCGCTGGGCGCGCACGCGCTGGCGGGGGCGCTCGCGGCGGCGGGCATCGCGCCCACCGAGGTGGAGATCGTCGTGGGCGGGCAGGTGCTGCAGGGCGGCGCGGGGCAGAACCCCGCCCGGCAGGCGGGCGTCGGCGCGGGGGTGCCGATGACGGTGCCGGCGATCACGCTCAACGCCGTCTGTCTGTCCGGGGCGGAGGCGGTGACGCAGGCGCACCGGCTCATCGCGGGCGGGGAGGCGCAGGTGGTGGCCGTCGTCGGGATGGAGTCGATGACGCTCGCGCCGCACGCGTGGGTGGGTTCGCGGGCCGGGAAGAAGTTCGGCCCGGTGGAGCTGGTCGACACGATGGCGCACGACGGGCTGACCGACGCCTTCGAGCGGGACTCGATGGGGCTCAGCACGGAGCGGCACGGCGAGCGGATGGCCGCCGCGGCGTGGAACACCCGCGCCGCGCAGGACGACCTGGCCCTCGCGTCGCACGCGCGGGCCGCGAAGGCGGCGGACCTGCTGGCCGAGGAGATCGTGCCGTTCGAGGTGCCGGGGCGCCGCGGCGCGGTGGTGGTCGACACCGACGACGGCGTGCGGCCCGACTCCACGATCGAGGGGCTGGCGCGGCTGCGGACCGCGTTCCGCGAGGACGGCACGATCACCGCGGGCAACGCGTCGCAGATCTCCGACGGCGCGGCCGCCCTGGTGCTCATGGCGGACGACGCCGCCGCGGCCCGCGGCCTCACCGGGGTGCGGGTGCGGTCGCACGCGCTGGTCGCGGGGCCCGACGTCGGGCTGCACGCCCAGCCCGCGAACGCGATCGGCGCCGCCTGCGAGCGGGCCGGCGTGTCCCCGCGCGACCTCGCCGCGGTCGAGATCAACGAGGCGTTCGCCGCCGTCGTGCTCGCGTCCGTGGACATGCTCGGCCTCGACCCGGAGCTGGTGAACGCGCACGGCGGCGCCATCGCGCTGGGTCACCCGATCGGCGCGTCCGGCGCCCGCGTCGTGGGGCACCTGGCGCGGCGGCTGGAGCTGCTCGGCCCCGGGTCCGTCGGCGTGGCCGCGCTCTGCGGCGGCGGGGGGCAGGGGTCGGCGGTGCTGCTGGAGGCCTGACCGCCCGGACCGGACCATGAATCGAGCGTGCTGAGGTGATCCTCGAACGACCCGTTCGAGGATCACGTCAGCACGCTCGATGCCGTCCCCGCCGGAGCCGTGGCAGCTCAGCGGACGGCGGCCACGGTCACGAGGACGAACGCGGCGACGATGACGGCGACGCGCACGAGGTGGAGGCGGTTCCACCGGTCCTTCTGCTCGCGCCAGTCCGCGGGGAGCGTGTCGGGCGTCCACTCCTTCGACCGGTCGTTGATGGGGACCAGCAGCGCGACGGACATCACGACGCTGACGAGCATCAGTGCCACGGAGGTCCAGGCGAGGGCCGCGGCCTCGGGGGTGACCAGCGCGGTGCCGGCGACGAGGAGCGTCGCGCCGATGTACCAGAACGGCATGAGGCGCCCGAGCATCCGGCCGCCGCGCGCGCGGGCGAGGACCGCGGCGTCGTCGGGCAGGCCGTCGAAGATCGGGTTCATGACGAACATGACGGACGCCTCCACGCCGACCAGCAGCCCGGTGACGACGACGGCGACGATGGGCGACCACTCCATGACGACCTCTTCCTGGACGTAGGATCTAGCAGTGCTAGGAAACGTATCAGCGATTCGCTAGCAGTGCTAGGGTCGGTTCATGACGACCCCCGCAGCAGCCCGCCGAGCCCGCCAGGTCGAGGAGCGCCGGGAGCGGATCGTCGCCGCGGCCCGCGCCCTCGCCGAGGAGCAGGGGTGGGAGGCCGTGACCACCCGGCGGCTCGCGGACGCGATCGAGCACAGCCAGCCCGTGCTCTACGGGCACTTCCCCCAGGGGCGCACCGAGATCGTCACCGCCGTCGCGCTGGCGGGGTTCGAGGAGCTGGCGGCCGCGCTCGCGCCGTCCGCCGCCGCGCAGGGGAAGGACGCCGACCGCGTGCGCGCGCTCGTGGTGGCCTACCTCGACTTCGCCGCGCGCCACCCGGCCACCTACGACGCGATGTTCCTGCTCCCCGTCGTCGTCCCGTTCGCGGCGGACGACACCCCGGCGGTCATGAAGGAGGGCTTCGCGGCGATCGCCGGCACCCTCGCGGGGCTGCGGCATCCGCCCGCCGACCCCGCGACGGCGGCCGAGATGCTCTGGAGCGCCGTGCACGGGCTCGCCTCGCTGCACCGGGCGGGCCGGCTCTCCGCCGACGCCGACGACCGGCGCGTCGACGCCCTGGTGCGGGCCTTCGCCCCCTGAGGGCCCGTGGGCGCCCCGGACGCGCCGAGGGCCGCCGTCCGGTCGGACGACGGCCCTCGGTGGTGGTGACGGGCGGGGTCAGCCGTCCGTCGCCGGGATGTTCGCCAGCAGGGCGCTCAGCGCGCTGGCCTGGGTGCGCCAGTCGTACACGTTGGCCTTCTCCGACCCGCTGCCGCCGGCCCAGCGCAGGCCGAGCCGGTCGTCACCGTTGCGGTCGTGGGCCCAGACGGACCCCGCCTGCCGGTCGACGAACTCCTGGTACGGGTGGCCGTCGAGGGCGTCGTTGAGGTCGCCCACGTACCGCAGGAAGATGCCCTTGAACTGCTTGGCGTTGTCGTCGCAGGTGCCCGCCGGGTCGCACTCCTCGGTGAGGATCCCGTCGGTGACCAGCTCCGGGTCGGTGGTGCCGGCGTCCGCGAGCTGGCGCACGGTCGCGAGGACCGACGCGTCGCCGGTGGCCCGGTACAGCTCGAGGCCGCCGCCCAGGAACACGCCCTGGTTGTAGGTCCACACGGTGCCGCCGTTGTTCTCGCAGTCACCGTTCAGACCGTCGTTCACCAGCCCGTCGGCGTTGATCATGCCGCTGGAGGTGATCCAGTCCCAGCCGGCCTGGGACCGCCCGAGCCACGTCGTGTCGCCCTCGATGCGGTTGTGGAGCTCGGCGCTCAGCCGCACCCACAGCCCGTTGGTGACGGCGTTCTTGTACGTGCGCTCGTGGTCCCACCACACGCCGCCGCCGCAGGTGCTGGTGTCCCAGTAGCCGTTGACGAACTCGCCGATGGTCTCCGCCATGTCGAGGTACTTCTTGTCGCCGGTGAGGTCGTACGCCTGGACCCAGGCGAGGCCCCACCACTCGGAGTCGTCGATCGCGCGGCTGGTGAAGTTGCCCCACAGCTCGTCGCCGGAGAGCTCGCCCGCGGGGAACTTCCCCTTGTTGCGCTCGAACGTGCGGTCCACCTGCGGCAGGTAGCTCAGGTCGCCGGTGCGCTGCATGTACTCGATGACGGTCTCCGTCGCGACGGCGGAGTTCCACCAGCTCGACGGCCACCAGGCCTTGCCGGTGTCGTAGTCGCCCATGAGCACCTCGGCCGCGCGGGTGGCCCGCACGGTCGACGGCGGGGAGGCGATCAGCTCGTCCAGGAGCGGCAGCAGGGCCGCCTTCGCGAGCTTGCTCGCCTTGTTCTCCTTCGCGTCGGCCACGGTCGAGCGGAGCTCGGCCAGGGCCTTCGCGAGCGGGGCGGCGTGGTTGCCGTCCGCGGCGTCCTGCGCGTCCTCGACCAGGCCGAGAAGGGTGCGCGAGAGACCCTTGTTGACGTCGCCGCTGCGGGTCAGGTCGCCGATCTGGGCCCGGACGAGGTCGAGGCCCTCGCCGTGCCCGACCCACTGCGACACGACCAGCTCGAGGTCCTCGCGGACGCGGTCGGGCAGGCGGCTCTCCGGCGTCGTGTCCATGACGGCCTTGAGCGCGCGCACCTGGGCACGGACGCCGTCGGCGTCACCCTTGCCCTCGGCCGCCCGGGCGGCGTCGAGGACGTCGCCCAGCTCCCGTGCCGTGCGGGCGGGGATCTCGCGGTCGTGCCGGGCGTCGTCGACGACGGCGGCGATCTCCGCGACGCGCGGCTGGTGGGCCAGGAGCTCCAGCTCGGACAGGGCCGTGGCCTTGTCCTGGGAGGAGGTCACGACGATCCGGTAGTGCCCGTAGATCCCCGGGTCGGCCACCGAGAACGCCCGCGTCTGCTGACGCTCGGCGAACTTCTGCCCGCGCCGGGTGTCCAGGGTGACCCACTTCCTGCCGTCGGCCGAGCCCTGCAGGGTCCAGGCCTTCGGGTCCGCGCCCTTCTCGGCCGCCGACGTCAGCGTGTACATGGTCACGCGGGCCGTGCGGCCCTTGAGCTCGTAGGCCACGGAGGGCTTGGCCGAGGTGAACGTCGTCGACGTGGCCGACGTGTCGTCGAACAGCGCGCCGGCCTTCGCGACGGAGTCGTCCGTGGTCGCCGTCCCCTTCTTCGGGCCGGTGACGTCGGCGAGCGGGTCGGGCACGTCGTCGCCCTGCGTGATCGAGGGGAGCGCGTCGTCCTCGCCGGTGCCCCACGCGGACGGCGTCGGGCCCATGTCGAACACGATCGTCCCGCCCGCGGTCAGCTGCTCGTGCGTGAAGGACGTCGACGTCTGGGGCTTGCCGTTCACGGTGACGCCCTGGATGTAGATGTTCTTCGCGCTGTTCTTCGGCGCGCTGAGCACGAGGTCCTTGCCGCCGGCGAGGTGGATCGTCGCCTTCGTGAACAGCGGGGAGCCGATCGCGTAGGTGGGGCTGCCCACCTGCAGCGGGTAGAAGCCGAGCGCGTTGAAGACCTGCCAGCCGGACATCTCGCCGTTGTCCTCGTCGCCGGGGTAGCCCTGGCCGATCTCGCTGCCCACGAAGCCGCGGGCGAGCGCCTCGCGGACGATCTCCTGCGTCTTGGAGGGCTGGCCGACGGCGTCGTACAGGTACGGGATGTGGTGCGAGACCTGGTTGCTCAGGCCCCACTGGCCGATCCGGACGGCCTTGGCCTCGCGCATCTCGTGGATGACGCCGCCGTACGCGCCGGGGTACTGCGCCGTCTCCGGGGTGCTGAAGAACTCGTCGAGCTTGTCGGCGAGCTTGTCCCGGCCGCCGTACAGGTTCGCCAGGCCCTGCGGGTCCTGGACCGCGTGGAACGCGAAGTTCCAGCCGTCGGTCTCCGTGTACGGGCTGCCCCACGCGCGCGGGTCGAAGTCGGCGGCGGACTGCGACCAGCCGCCGTCGGCGTCCTTCGCCCGGAAGAACCCGGTCTCGGGGTCGAACAGGCGCACGTAGTTCTGCGACCGGTTCAGGTAGTACTCGTAGTTGTCCGCGTACTCCTGGTGGCGCGGGTCGGAGGCGTCGGTGGAGTCCAGCAGCTTCTTCGACATCGTCGCGATGCCGTAGTCGTTGAGGTAGTCCTCCAGCGACCACGACGCGCTCTCGTGCGTCGAGGCGGGCGTGTAGCCGAGGAACGTCGCCTGCTCCTGGCCCTTGCGGCCCACGTGCTCGTTCGGCGGCGCCACGGACGCGTTCTTCAGTGCCGCGTCGTACGCCCGCTGCACGTCGATGTCCTCGACGCCCTTGCCCAGCACGTCGGAGAACGCGACGTCGGAGCTGGTGCCGGTCATGGAGTTGGCGTAGCCCGGGGCGGACCAGCGCGAGACCCAGCCCCCGTCGTCGTACTGCTGGGTCATCCCGTCGACCATCTCGGCGGCGTCCCCCGGGTACAGCAGGGAGTACGCGGGCCAGGTGGTGCGGTAGGTGTCCCAGAAGCCGTTGTTGACGAAGACCTTCCCGTCGACGATCTTCGCCCCGGTCCTCGTGGCCGTGGTGCCCGCGGGCGCGGGGTCGAGGCTCGTGCCCGACTGGTCCACGTGCTTCCACTCGGGCGCGGCCGCCGTGCCGACGTTCTCGTGCCCGGAGTTCGGGTACAGGTTGAGGCGGTAGAGGTTCGAGTAGAGCGTGGTGAGCTGGTCGGCCGAGGCGCCCTCCACGTCGATCACGCCGAGCTTGGCGTCCCACAGGTCCTGCGCGCGGTCGCGCACCTGCTCGAACGTGTCGTCGCCGGCGATCTCGAGGTCGAGGTTGTGCTTGGCCTGCTCGACGCCGATGAGCGACGTCGCGATCCGCATCTCGACGGTCCTGGTCGTCGAGGTGTCGAACGTCAGGTAGCCCGCCACCTTGTCGCGGTCCCCGACGGTGAGCTTGTCGCCCGCCGTGGCGGGCCGGTCGAACGTCGCGTAGACGTACATCCGCTTGTAGCCGTTGCTCTGGCTGCCGCCCGCGACGTCGGTGTAGCCGGACAGGGTGCCGGTCCTCGGGTCGAGGGTCAGCCCGCCGTCGTTGCGCACGTTGTCGAACAGGACGTTCGACTCGTCGCCGGTGAACGTGAACCGGAACATCGCCGCGTGGTCGGTGGGGGCGATCTCGGTCTTCATGCCGTCGTCGAACGTGACGCCGTAGTAGTACGGGCGCGCGGTCTCGTTGTCGTGGCTGAAGGTCTTGGCCCGCACGGAGCGGGTCGCGTCGGGCGTGCCGGTCGCGGCGGACGGCATCACCTGGAACATCTGGCGGTCGGCGATCCACGGGCTCGGCTCGTGGCTGAGGTTGAAGGACTCGATCTGCGGCCGGTTCTGGCCGTCGTTGTCCTTCTGGTAGGCGTACAGCCAGTTGGTGGACCCGGAGTCGGTCGACGGCGTCCAGAAGTTGAAGCCGTGCGGCACCGCCGTGGCGGGGATGTTGTTGCCGCGGGAGAAGTCGCCGGTGGAGTTGGTGCCGCGCGTCGTCAGCACGTGGTCCGACGGGTGGTCGGAGGTGCTCTGCGCCGGCGCGTCGGCGATGGAGATGTCGTCGACCCAGCCGCTGAAGTCGGCCGGCCCGGCCGCGTTGTCGTAGCCGACGAGGACGCGGTCGATCGTCTTGCCGGCCGCGACGTCGCCGAGGTCGCTCTGCACGGCGTTCCACTGGTTGACGTACAGCGCCTTGGCGTCGCCCTGGCCCTGCGGGTCGAGGGCGAAGCCGTGGCCGTCGGTGGCGGCGAGGTCGCTGAGGTAGGTCCCGTCGGTGAACGCGAGGTCGACGGCGACGTGCGTGCTGGCGTAGGACTGGTCCTTCTCCGACGCCTCGGGGAACAGCTTGTACGACAGCTGCGTGTCGTCGCCCACGGGGACGTCGACGTCGAGCACGCGGTTGTACGCGTACCCGCGGCCGTCGGCGGTCTGGCTGCCCGCGTAGCGCAGGGCGTGCGTGCCGGTCCAGCCGGCCTGCGTCTTCGCGGCGTAGGCGCTGGCGGGGCCGGTGCCGAGCGTCGTCGCCATCGGGGTGGCCGGTGCGGCCTCGGTGGAGACGAGCCACTCGGCGAGCTGGGTGCCGTCGCTGCCGGAGTTCTCGGTGACCTTGAGGCGGTAGTAGCGGAACGACCTCGGCTCCGCGACCGTGTACTGGCGGGTCTCGAGGCGCTCGGCGAAGCCCTGGTTGGTCCGGGTGTCGAGGGTGGTCCAGGCGTCGCCGTCGTTCGACCCCTCGAGCTTCCAGGACCGCGGGTCGCGGTCGGGGGCGTCGCCCGCGGACGCGAGCGCGTAGGTCGCGACGGGGGCGGCCTTCTCGAGCTCGTAGGTCACCGAGGGTGTCCGGGAGCCGACCAGCCACTTGCTGCTCACGTCGCCGTCGGCCAGGTTGGCCGCGACCTCGTTCGGAGCGTTCTCGCCGCTGGCGGTCACCTTCGCGACGGTGTCCGTGACGTCGCCCGGGAAGTCGATCGTGCCGGGCTTCAGACGCTGGACCGACGCGTCGGCGACGACGACGTCGAGCGCGCCGCTGTTGTGGGTCCGGACCTGGAACTGGGGCCGGCCGCCGCCGCTGGCGGGGCGGGCGATGTCGACGGTCACGGTCTTCGGCTCGGCCGTGAGCGTGACCTCCTCGCCGCCGACGTCGCGGTTGCCGTCGTAGACGTTGAGGAACACGGTGCCGCTGCCGCTGAGGGTCACCGACGCGCGGAGCGGGACGCCGCGCTCGAGGTCGGGCAGCGGCACCTGGACCCAGGTCTCGCCGGCCGACTGCATGGCCCAGTGCATCGCGGAGTCGTCCGCCGCGGCGGTCGGCTCGAGCGTGCCGGGCACGTTGCCGACGCCGTTCTGGAACGGGCCCTCCCAGGCGAGGGCGTCGGTCGCGTCGGCGAGCAGGTTGTCGCCGACCGGGGTGCTGGGGCTGCGCTCCAGCACGGTGGTGCCGACGACGCCCGACGAGCGGGGGCCGTCGGGGCCCTGCTCGGCCTCGCTGTCCCAGGTGGGCTGCGGGTCGTCGGGCTCGAACGACGTGAAGAACGACCCGCCGTCGGCGCTCGGGGCGGCGGGGGCGGCCGTCGCGACGCCCGCGACGCCGACGCCGGTGGCGCCGAGCGCGAGCGCGAGGACGGGCGAGACGGTGAGCTGCAGGCAGCGGGCGCGCCCCGCGGCACGTGGCCGCGGCGGCGCGGTCGGGGGTGGGGTGGTCGGGCGTGAAGGCATCAGTGACCTCGTGGCTCGGGGCGGCAGGGATCGCCACCGACTGACAGCGTTGTCTTTCGGAGCACACCAGACCACAACTCCGGCATTTACTCAATATGAAAGACGAAACTCGTCTGCGTGGTGGGTGGCGCCCGCGCGGCGACTGCGCCACGCTCGGGGCCCGTGACCTCCCCATCGATCGCCCGCATCCTGATCCTGGCCGGCCGCGGCCGCCACGAGGACCCCTGGCACGACCACGCCGCCACGTCGCACCGGCTCGCGCTGGTGCTCTCCGGGCTGGAGGTCGGCGCCGGCACCCCGGACGTCGTCGTGCGGAGCACGTCCCCCGAGGCGCTCGACGACCTCGACGACGTCGACCTGCTCGTCGTCAACGCGGGCACCCCCTGGCCGGGTTTCCGGGAGGCCGGCATCGGACCCGACGACGCGGCGTGGGCGCCGTTCCACGCTCGCCTCGACGCGTGGGCGCGCGGCGGCGGCCGGATCCTCGCCGTGCACCAGGCGGCCAACGCGTTCGGCGACCACCCCGCCTGGGAGGAGGTGCTCGGCGGCCGGTGGGTGCCGGGGACCTCGATGCACCCGCCGCTCGGGCCCACCACCGTGCCGCTCGCGGTCGGTGCCCACCCGATCACGGAGGGCCTGGGGTCCGTCGACGTCGTCGACGAGCGCTACTGCCGCCTGCGGGTGGCGCCGACGTCGCAGGTGCTGGGCTGGGTGACGGACGACGAGGGCGAGCGGCACCCCGCCCTGTGGGTCGCCGACGGGCACGGCGGACGCACCGTCTACTCCGGCCTCGGCCACGACGGGCGCTCCTACGACTCGCCCTCGCACGCCGAGCTGCTGCGCCGCGCGGCGACCTGGCTGCTGGAGGGCTGACGCGTGCGCGTCCTCGGCGTGGGGGTGCTCTTCATCGTGGCGGTCGTCGCGACCACCTACGCGGTCGAGGCGCTGGCCCCCGGCCTTCCGCCCTGGGGCAGGTCACTCGTGATGGCGCCGGTCTTCGTCGTCGGCGGCCTGTCCGTCCGGGCCGCCGCGGTGCGGCGGCGCGCGGAGAAGTCTCGGCGTGAAGTATCTTGACGTCGAGAGACTTCGACGACGAGGAGACGACATGCGACTGCACCACGTCCAGGTGGCCTGCCCCCGCGGCGGCGAGGACGCCGCGCGCGCGTTCTACGGCGCCGGGCTCGGGCTGACCGAGGTGGCGAAGCCGCCGGAGCTGGCGGGCCGCGGCGGCTGCTGGTTCCGCGGCTACGACGCCGCGGGGGTGGTCGTGGCCGAGATCCACGTCGGCGTGGAGGACCCGTTCGCGCCGGCGCGCAAGGCCCACCCGGCCCTGGTCGTCGACGACGCCGGCACCCTCGACGCCACCGCCGACCGGCTCGAGGGTGCCGGCTTCGACGTCGACCGCACCGAGCGTGAGTCGTTCACCGGCTACCTCCGGTTCCACACCCGCGACGGCGCCGGCAACCGGGTCGAGGTGCTCGCCCCCGCCTGACGGCGTCGCCGCGAGACGGCACCCCGGCCTACTGTTGGTTCGGCAGCGGGTGGCCCTCGGAGGCCTGCACCACGACGATCCCCTCCCCGGTGAGCCCCAGCTGGTACGCCTCGCCGGAGCCGCGGCCGATGGCGGCGCCGAGCTTCGCGGTCTTGCGCACGGTGCTGCGGAGCGACGTCGACCAGAGCACCACGCTCTGCATGTCGACGTACGTCGGCTCGTCCACCTGCAGCACCACGGGGGTGCCGTAGGCGGTGACGGCGAGGGCGCCGGAGCCCGTGAACGTGGTGTTGAACAGCCCGCCGCTGAGCATCGACGCGCCTTGGACGCGGTTGATGTCCCAGGTGAGGGTGCTCTCGAAGGCGAGGATGTTGCTGCCGGAGACGGTGACGCTCTCGTTCTCCAGGTACAGGACGAACACCTCGTCCGCGTCCTGCGCGAGGAAGACGTCGCCGCTGCCCGAGACCTTCATGAGGGACATGCCCTCCCCGGTGAAGGCCTTCTTGAACAGCTTGGTGACGCCGCCGGCGCCCTCGTAGGCGAAGTCGACGTCGCCCTGGTAGGCGACCATCGCGCCCTGCTTGGCGAAGAAGAAACCGCCGGAGCCGGCGAGGTCCACCTTGAGCATCCGCGGGTTGACGAGCTGGAAGCTGCCGGGCTCGCCCTGCGGCTCGGTGTGGTTCATGAGGCTGCTGCGCATGGTCTCCATCCTTCCGTCCGGCCGGCCCGCGGGCATCCGCCGGAGGGAGGAGGGCGGGTCGGTCAGGTGGAGGCTTCGAGCCGCCGCCGCAGGTCCGACACCTCGCGCTCCAGGCGTTCGGCCGACCGGTACTGCACGAGCCCTCCGTGGGCGACCGTGCGTGCGGAGTCCTCGTCGCAGCCCAGCGTGACGGCCACGCGCGTGACGGCGTCGTCGTCCGACGCGGCCGCGAGCACCTCGTCGACCAACCGGGGGAGCACGGACCGCGCGGCCAGCAACGCCGTCGTGCGGTCCAGGCGCCGGCGCAGCGCCGTGGCCTCCTCCTGCGGGGAGGACGTCTCCGGGCGGCGGCCGGCGATGTCGGCGGCGGTCAGGTCGAGGGTCAGGGGTGTCTCCGTCCCGAGGCCGATCCCGGGGAGCACGGCGTCGACGAGGGTCTGGCCCGGCCGCGCCCGGGCCCACTCGGAGCCGCCGACCCTCACCGGCAGACGCGCGTACTCGCCCGGGTCGAGCGGGACGGCGAACAGCTCGCTGCCGGCGTAGGCGAAGCCGAAGCCGCCACGTTCCTTCCCGGCGGACCGCAGCACGCCCACCGCAAGGAGGTGCTCCCCCTCCCGCGGCGCCCAGGGCGTGGTCCCCACGTTGACGAGGTCGACCGCGAGGTGGTCGAGGTCGGGGGCGGCGAGCGTCGGGCCCGCCCAGCGCAGGACCAGCCCGCGGGCGCGCTCCGGGTCGACGGGCAGGGCACGGTTCGGAGGGGCCATGCGCCGAGCATCCCAGGACCGCGGGAGCGCGCAAGAGGGCGGGCGAGCGGTGTCAGGACGCCCCGGGGAACCCGGCCTGGCGCCACGCCTCGTAGACGACGATCGACGCGGCGTTGGTGAGGTTCAGCGACCGCCGGCCGGGGAGCATGGGGATCTTCACGCGGTCGGTGACGCGCGGGTGGTCCAGGGCCGCGTCGGGCAGGCCGGTGGGCTCGGGGCCGAACAGCAGCACGTCCCCGGGCCGGTACGCGACGTCGGTGTACGTGGTGGTCGCGTGCGCGGTGAACGCGAAGACGCGGGCGTCGGGCAGGGCGTCGAGAGCGGCGTCGAACGACGGGTGCACGTCCGTGACGGCGAGGTCGTGGTAGTCGAGGCCGGCGCGCTTGAGCTTGGCCTCCGACAGGTCGAAGCCCAGCGGCTCCACGAGGTGCAGGCGCGCCCCGGTGACGGCCGCGAGCCGGATGGCCGAGCCCGTGTTCCCGGGGATCCGCGGCTCGTAGTAGACGACGTGGGCGAACGGGGACGGCGGGGCGGCGGGCTGGTCGGGCACGGCCCGATTCTCCCACCCGGAGGCGTGCGGGTCAGCCGTCCGCCTGCTACTCGGCCGCGGCCGCCTCGGACCCCGGCGCCCCGCCGTTCATCCGGACGACCTCGCCCTTCAGGGAGAAGTCCACCCATCCGGAGTGGTAGTCGTCGGTGGTGGAGACGGCGACGCGGGGCGGGCTGGGCTTCTCGTCGGCGAACACGTAGCGAGCGACGCGCAGGGACGGGTCCTCCTCGTCGATGCCGGTGAGGCGGCCGGCCTCCTCGACGAGCCCCGGCAGCGTGGCCCAGTCGACGTCGGTGGCGTCGAACAGCTCGCGCGGCACGTCCTCCGGCTCCGGCTGGATGAGCGACGGGCCGGTGCGCTCCGCGGTGCCGTCGCGGTACTGCCACTCGTCGGTGGTGCCGGCGCCCGGCGACGTGGGCGCGGTGACGAGCACGAACTGGTCGTACACGCCCACCTCGGTGACGTCCGTGCCCGAGAGCGCCAGGACGGCCTCGATCGCGGGCTCCAGGTTGCCGGGCGTGAACATGGAGGTCTCGGCGGCGGCCGTGGCCTCGCTCTCGGCCCGGATCTCGTCGATCGAGCTGCCCTGGAGCAGCTGGCCTGCCTCGGCCCACGCCGGGTACAGCGCGGCGCCGCCGCCCAGCACGGCCAGCACCGGGAAGACGACGAACGGGATGTGCCGGATCGCGCCGGGCGCGCGGCCCTGGCGCGGGGGCGCCCAGACGTCGGCGACGGGCGCCTCGCGCACCTGCCGGTCGTTCGCCGCGCGCGCCGCCCACTCCGGGTCGGGGCCGTCGTCGATCGCGACCTCCGGGCGCTCGGCGTCGAGCTGCGTCACGACCCGCACCGCCCCCGGCTGCATGGACGGCAGGTGCGCCAGGTTCACGACCCGCCGCGTGGTGGTGCGGTACGGCCCGCGGCCCTGGCGGGGCACCACCAGGAGCTCGATGTCGCACACGGGCTGGTCGTTGACGCTGGACCCGGTCGCGTCGATGCGCACCACGCGGGCCAGCATGGTGCGGCCCGCCGCCTTGGCGGCGGCCGTCTGCCGGGGGTTCGCGACGCCGGTCGACCCCACGACGCTGCCGATGATGGTCAGCGGCAGGCAGATGCTGGCGACGACGATCGCCACCATCCGCAGGGTCGTGTAGAACGCGGCGCCGGTGAGGGCGTCGCCGAGGATCGACGCCGCCAGCACGCCGAGGGACAGAGCGAACAGGCAGCGGATCACCGGAACATTCTGCCTGGTCCGGGGGCGGATTCCGACCGGCCCCAGGTCGGCGGGCGTACGATGGCGGCATGTCGATGCGCGCGTGCTGGTGGTGGCTGCCTCCGCAGCCGTGACCCGACGCGCCCACCAGCACCCGTCCCGAGCTGCCTGTCGCAGCCGGGACGTTTTTCGTGTCCGGACGGACCGACGGGCGGCGAACCTCCGAAGGAGCCGCACCATGTCCGTCCTGTCCGCCCCCGCCCCCGCCGCCTCCACCGTCCCCGCGCCGTCCCCGGCGGCCACGGCGAGCGCCGCCGTCGCGCAGGCCCGCTCGGCCGAGGTCGAGGCCGAGATCGCCCGCGACCCGGGCCGCTTCCGCGTCCTCACCGGCGACCGGCCGACGGGCGCCCTGCACCTCGGCCACCTGCTCGCCACCCTCGACAACCGGGTGCGGCTGCAGGACGCCGGGGTCGAGGTGGTCCTCGTCGTCGCCGACTACCAGGTCATCACCGACCGGGACGACGCCGGCGACCTGCCCGCCGTCGTGCGCGAGGTGGTGCTCGACTACCTCGCCGCGGGCGTCGACCCCGCCCGCAGCACCGTGTTCACGCACTCCGCCGTCCCGGCGCTGAACCAGCTGCTGCTGCCGTTCCTGTCGCTGGTCAGCGTCGCGGAGCTGGAGCGCAACCCCACCGTGAAGGCGGAGGCCGCGGACGCGGAGAGGCGGCAGGGGCGCGGCATGTCCGGGCTGCTGTTCACCTACCCGGTGCACCAGGCCGCGGACATCCTGTTCTGCCACGGCAACCTCGTGCCCGTGGGCCTCGACCAGCTGCCGCACCTGGAGACGACGCGGATCGTCGCACGGCGGTTCAACCAGCGCTACGCGGCCGCGAGCCCGTACTTCCCGGAGCCGGAGGCGCTGCTCACGCCGTCGCTGACGGTGCTGGGGAACGACGGCGCCAAGATGAGCAAGTCGCGGGGCAACGCGCTGGAGCTGCGCGCGTCGGAGGACGACACGGTGCGCTTCTTCCGCCGGGCCCGCACGGACTCCGAGCGGCACATCGCCTACGACCCCGACGGGCGTCCCGAGGTGGCGAACCTGCTGCGGATCGGCGCGCACTTCGCGGGCACGACGCCGCAGGAGCTGGCCGACCAGGTGGGGGACGCCGGTGCCGGCCGTCTCAAGTCCGTCGTGACGGAGGCGGTCGTGGAGGGGCTGCGGCCGCTGCGCGAGCGCCGGCGTGCCCTCGCGTCGGACGGCCCCGCCGTCGTGCGGGACGTCCTCGCGCGGGGCAACGTCCGGGCGAACGAGGTCGCGGACCGCACGCTGGCCGACGTCCGCGAGCTCATGGGCACCGTGTACGCCTGAGCGGCCGGGTCCCTCAGGCGATCCCGTGGAGCGCGTCGCGCGTCACCTCGTGGCCGAGCGGCCGGCCCTCGAGGTGGCGCGCGACCTCGTCCACGACGATGGCGCCCTGGCGCAGGCGGCCCTCGACGGTCGCGGCCGCGTGGTGCGGGGTGAGCAGCACGTTGGGCAGCCGCCGCAGGGGGTGGTCGCGGGGCAGGGGCTCGTCGTCGTACACGTCGAGCGCCGCGTCGATCCGTCCCGTCGTGAGCTCGCGCACGAGGGCGTCCTCGTCGGTCAGCCACGACCGCGCGGTGTTGACCAGCCCCGCGCCGTCCGGCATGAGCCCCAGCTCGCGGGCGCCCACCAGGTGGCGGGTCTCGGGCAGCGTCGGGGCGTGGACCATCGTCACGCGGCTGGTGGCCAGGAGCTCGTCGAGCGGCAGCAGCCCGACGCCCAGGGCCGCCGCGTCGGCCGCCGTGAGCGTCGGGTCGGCGACCACGACCTCGGCGCCGAGGGCGCGCAGCATCGCGATGGCGGCGCGCCCGGTGCGGGACGCCCCGAGCACGCCGACGCGCGAGCCCGCGATCTCGTGGCGCGGCGGCGCGTCCTCCGCGCGCTCCCACGGGTCGCCGTCGTGCAGCGCGTTGTGGAACCGGGGCAGCCGGTGCAGCAGCGCGAGGGCGAACGCGACCGACACCTCGGCGACCGGGCGGGCCATGCCCTGGCCCGCCTGCGTCACCCGGACCCCGCGGTCGAAGAGCTCGGGCGAGACGAACGGCTTCACCGAGGCCCCGGTGTGCGCCACGAGGCGCAGCGACGGGAGGAGGTCGAGCACGGCGGCGTCCAGGCGCGGCGTCCCCCAGGAGATGACGAGCACCCGCGCCCGGGCCCGCACCTGCGGGTCGGCCGCAGCCAGCGCCGCGACCAGCCCCGCGGGCTCGTCCACGGCGACGACGTCGACGGCCGCCTCCAGGGCCGACCAGGCGTCGGGCGCGAAGAACTCGTCGCGCAGCCCGGGGGCGACCGCGACGACGGCCACGGGGCGAGCGGTCCCGGCGGCCGTCATGCGAGCCACGCGTCCCGGTGCTCGGCGATCAGCGCGTCGTCCGCGGCGGCGAGCCACGGGTACGACGCGGTCACGCGGGTCAGCTCCTCGGCCTGCCCGGGGGACAGGGTCTCCGCGGGGTCGAGGCACCAGATGCCGTCGAGCAGGCCCTGGCGCCGCAGCACCTCGTGCACGCCGGCGATGACGCCCGCGAAGTCGTGGGCGGCGTCGAACACCGCGGCGTTCGCGTCCGTGAGGGCGGACTGGCGCGCGACGAGGGTCGCGAGCGCTCCCGGGTCGGGCACGGTGGCGGTGCTCGTGCCGGGCGGCGGGTCGCCGTGCGCGGCGTGGGCCAGGCGCAGCGTCTCGACCGCGCCGGCGGTCCAGACCGCCCACTGACCGAGCAGGCCGCCGACGAACCGGGCGCGGTAGGTGGACGTGCCACCGTCCGGGGCGGCCACCGGCACGTCGAGCCGCGACACGAGGTCGGCCACGATGGCGTCGTCGTTCCCCGTGTACAGGGCGATCTGGTCGCCGCGGCCGGACGCGGCGACGCCCCGCAGCACGTCGAGGGTCCGGTAGCGGTGGAAGGGCGCCGCCTTGATCGCGACGACCGCCTCGATCGACGCGTACTCGCGCCAGAAGCCGACCGACAGGCGCGGGCCGCCGATCGCCTCCTGGAGGTAGAAGCCGATCACGGGCAGCACCTCGCCCACGGCCCGGGCCCGGTCGAGCAGCACCCGCTCGACCTCCTCGCGCGTCCCCGTCAGCCCGGGCACGCGCGGCGCGAGCAGCACGGCGTCGTAGCCCAGGCCGGCGGCGAGCTCCGCCTCGGCGACGGCCTGCCGCACGTCGCCCGCGGCGCCCGCGACCTGGACGAGCGGCCGCGGGCCGGGCTCCGCCGCCCCGGCGGGCGCACGACCGGCGATCGTGTCCCGCGAGACCTCGGCGGCGAGCTCCAGCACGGGGCGGAGGAGGCCGTGCTCGCGGATCTCGAACTGCGTGGTGTGCACGCCCACGGCCACGCCCCCGGCGCCGGCCGCGTGGTAGTAGCGGGTGAGGGCGCGCTGGCGCCGCTCGTCGAGCCGGCGGCCGGCGTCGAGGGCGAGCGGCTGCGCGGGGATCACGGTGCCCGCGCGCAGCAGCGCGCCGACGTCGTCCGCCAGGCGGGGCACCTCGACCGGGGCGGCCGTCATCAGAACTTCCCGTCGCGGACGGCGAACTTGGTCGGCTTGCCCGACGTCGGCAGCCCGGCGGCCAGCCACGCGGCCTGCCACTCCACCAGGGTCCGCAGCGGCACCTGGGGGTAGCCGAAGAGCTCGTGGCAGCGGCTCGCGTCGTTGAGCAGCGCCGTGGGCGACTCGGTGCCCGTGAAGGACACCTCGCGGCCCAGGGCGGCGCCGAGCTGCGTCGCGAGCCGGCGCACGGACGCGGTCTCCGGCCCGGTGAGGTTGATGGCCGTGGCGGGCGCGGACGCGTGCCCGAGGGCGCGCAGCGCGACCTCGTTGGCGTAGCCCTGCCACACCACGTTGACGTGCCCGGTGGTGACGTCCACGGGCTCGCCCGCGAGGATCGGGGAGGCGATGTCGAACAGCACGCCGTAGCGCAGGTCGACGGCGTAGTTGAGCCGGACGGTGGCGACCTTCGTGCCGCGGGTGAGGGCCGCGTGCTCGAACAGCCGCTCGCGTCCCAGGCAGCTCATCGCGTACTCGCCGACGGGCCCCACCGGGTGGTCCTCGGCGCAGCCGCCCGACCCGACCGGCACGAGCGGGTACACGTTGCCGGTGGAGAACGCGGCGATCGTGGAGTCGGCGTAGCGCCGGGCGACGTCGTGCACCAGCGCGGCGTTCGCCGCCCACGCGAGCGACGGCGCGGAGGTCGTGCCGAACTTGGCCCCCACCATGTAGACGACGTCGGCCGCGTCGGGCAGCGCGGACAGGTCGGCGTCGGGGCCCATCAGGTCGGCCGTGACGACGTCCACCCCGGCGTCCCGCAGGGTGTCGGCCTGCGCGGCGTCGGACCAGCGGGAGACGGCGTGCACGGCGTCTCCGGAGCGACCGGCGGCGTCGAGGGCCCGCCGGGCGAGGACGGTGAGGGAGGGGCCCATCTTGCCGCCCGCGCCGAGGATCACGAGGTCGCCCGTGCGGGCGGCCATGTCCTCGACGAGCGCGGGGGACGGGGTGGTGAGCAGGCGCTCCAGCTCGGCCACGGAGGCCGGGGCCGAGAGGCGGGCGGACGGTGCGGTGGTCGTCGTCATGCGTGCGGTCATCCCTTGATTCCGGACATCGTGACGCCCTCCTGGAAGTAGCGCTGGGCCACGAGGTAGGCGGCGAAGATCGGCACGAACGAGATGGTCGCGCCGGCGAGGATCATGTTGAGCGGCACGTCCTGCTGCTGCAGCGAGGCGATGCCGACGGTGAGGGTCCAGTGCTCCGTGCCCTGGCCGATGATGAGCGGCCACAGGAAGTCGTTCCAGTGCCACAGGAAGACGAACGTGCCGAGCGTCGCGAGGATCGGCTTGCACAGCGGCAGGACGATCGAGACGAAGATGCGCCACTCCGAGGCGCCGTCGAGCTTGGCCGCCTCGAACAGCTCGTCGGGCAGGTCCACGATGAACTGCCGCATGAGGAAGACGGCCTGCGCGTTCGCCAGGGTCGGCAGGATGAGGCCCCAGTAGGTGTCGAGGCCGCCCGCCTGCGCGATGAGGATGAACGTCGGGATGAGGGTCACGTGGTACGGCACCATGACCATCGCGAGGAACGACCAGAACATCGTCTCGCGGCCCGGGAACCGCTTCTTGGCGAACGCGTAGCCGGCCATCGCGGACAGGGCGAGCACCGCCACGACCGACACGGCCGAGTAGATCAGCGTGTTGACGAACCACGTGCCGATCCCGCCGGCGGAGAGCACCCGCTCGTAGGCGCCCGTGCCGAGGTTCGTCGGCAGCAGCGACGCGGGGAACTCGATCGCGGCGGCCGGCTTCAGCGACAGGACGACCATCGCGTAGAACGGGAAGATCGTCACGACGGCGGCCACGGAGAGCACGACGTAGCGCACGACCTTGCCGCCGAGGGTCGGCTCCATGCCCGAGCCGCGCGAGCGGCGGCGCCGCGCGGGAGGGCTCGCGGGGCGCGGGGCGGCCGCGGGGGGCGGCGTGGTGACCTGGGTCGTCATGGTCACTTCTCCTTCCCGATGACGGCTCGCTGCACGAGGGCGACGACGAGCGTGAGGACGAACAGGGCGACGCCGAGGGCGCTGGCGTACCCGAGGTCGAAGTACTTGAAGCCCTGGTTGTAGATCTCGTAGACGAGGCTGTAGCTCGCCCGGGCGGGCCCGCCGCCGGTCATCATGTAGACGAGGTCGAAGATCTGGAACGACGCGGTCGTCTCGATGACCGCGAGGAAGAACAGGGTCGGCTTGAGCTGCGGCACGATGATGTTCCAGAACCGCTGCCAGCCGTTGGCGCCGTCGATCGCCGCGGCCTCCTCGAGCTCGCGGGGGAGGTCCTGCATCCGGGCCAGCAGGATCAGCATCCCGTAGCCGAACCGGGACCAGATGGCCACGAGCGCGAGCGCGGGCAGGACGAACGTCGTCGACCCCAGCCACGAGTCGGTCGACAGCCCGAGCAGCCCCATGAGCTTCGACCAGGGTCCGCCGGTCGAGAACACCCAGGTGAAGACGGTCGCCGCGAGCACGAGGCTCGTCACGACGGGCAGGAAGAACACCGACCGGTACAGCCGCGAGCCGCGGAACCCGCGCCGCACCAGCAGCGCCATGAGGGTCGAGATCGCGAGCTGGACCGGGACGATGAGGACGCTCAGCACGATCGTCACGCGCAGCGCGGACCAGAACACCGGGTCGACGACCAGCCGGCGGAAGTTGTCCAGCCCGGTCCACTCGGCACCGGCGCCGATCGTGTAGTCGAAGAAGCTCAGGCCGACGCCGGCGATCGCCGGCCCGAAGCGGAAGAGCAGGAAGAGCAGGAACGCCGGCAGCGCGAACAGCAGGCCGATGCGGGCCTCGCGCCGCGCCATCGTGCGGCGCAGGGCGCCCGGTCGGCCGGGAGGCCGGGGGCCGGTCGCCGCGCCCGGGGCGGGTGCGGTCGGGGTGGTGGTCGTCATGGGTGGTTCTCCTTCGCGGCGCGGGCGCCGGGCGCCGGGAGGCGGGCTCCCGGCGCCCGGCACGTCCGTGCACGGTGCGTCGGTCCGCTCCGGACCCGCGCGGGTGGGTCAGCCGAGCAGGGGCGCAGCCGCCGCGGCGGCGTCCTCGAGCGCCTGCTCCGGGGTCTTCTCGCCGATGAGCGCGGCCTGGATCTCCGGGGCGAGGACGCCCATGACCTCGCGGGACTTCTCGTTGAGGTCGCCGGAGGTGGTGGCGTCGAGCGTGTCCTCGAGGGCCGTCATGGTCTTGTCGCCCTCGTAGAGGCCCGTCTGGTCGCTGTACGGCCCGAACCAGCCGGAGGCCTGGGCGTACTCGGCGCTGACCTCGTCGCTCGTGGCGAACGCGAGCCACTTGCCGGCCGCGTCCAGGTCGTCCGAGCCCTTCATCAGCGACAGCGAGCCGACGGTGCCGTAGCCGATCGACTCGGCCTCCTTGAGGGACGGCAGCACGACCACGTTGTCCTCGCCCCAGAAGGACGCGACGTCGGCCGGACCCTGCTGCCAGGTGCAGGCGATCTTGCCCTGGGCGGTGCGGGTCTGCTCGAACGCCGGGATCGTGGTCAGCAGGTCCTTCTCGACGTAGCCGCCCTCGGCGAGGTCGGTGATGAACTGCAGCGCCTCGACGCCCTCGGGGGAGTCGAACGCGACCCCCGTGCCGTCCTCGGTGAACACCGAGCCGCCCGCCTGCCACAGGAGCGGGTAGAACGACTCGTTGAGCGTCGCGTCGACGGCGCCCCAGTAGTTGGTGACGTCGTAGCCCGCGTCCTTGAACTTCGGCGCCAGCGCCATGAGGTCGTCCCACGTGGCGGGGTAGTTGCCGGACTCGCCGATCGCGTCGAACGCGGCGGCGTTGCAGACCAGGGGCTTCGAGTTCATGATCAGCGGCGACCCGAGCATGGCGTCGTCGATCGTCACGGCGGCCTTGGCGTTCTCGCGCAGCCCGGCCGACTGGTCGGTGACGAAGTTGTCGACGGCGGCGAGGGACTTCGCGTACTTCGGCAGCTGGTCGGGGATGAGGTAGACGACGTCCGGCCCCTTGTTGCCGGCGATGGCGGTCGCGAGCGTCTCGTCGCGGCCGGCCCAGGGGTAGATCTCGACGTTCACGTCGACGTCGGGGTTCTCCTTCGTGAACTCCGCGATCTTCTCGTCCCAGAACTTCTTGTGGGCGGCCTCGTCCGCGATGACCGGGTAGGTCCACATGGTGACGGAGCCGGAGGCGGCACCGTCCTCGGGCTCGGGGACGGCGTCGCCGCCCGTGGTGCCGCCGCCGCACGCCGTGAGGGCGCCGAGCGAGGCGAGGGCGAGGGCGGCGGTCCAGCCGCGCCGGATCGTGCGCTGGGTCATCGACTTCTCCTTCGGGAGTGCCCGGGCCGCTCCAGTGCGTCCGGGCGATGGGCTGTGTCGGGTGTCGAGCAGGTCGGTGCCGTCCGGGGGGACGGGTCGGTCGGCGACGGTCACCGGGCGGGGACGTCGACGACGGTGCGGTGGTGCCGGGACTCCTCGGCGGCGAAGACCGCGAGGTGGGACTGGAGGGACTCGACGGCGCCGGAGCGCACGTGGCTCGGGTCGCCGGTGGCGACGGCGCGCACGAAGGCGTCCATGACGCCGCTGTCGCCGCCGCCGTGGTCGTCGGCGGCGTTGGTCGCGCCGTGGTGGCCGCCGTCGTGCACGGTCACGCTCCCGTCGCGGAAGTCGGTGACCCGCACCTTCTCGCCGTCGCCGTCGAGGCAGCCGTGGGTGCCGAAGATCTGCGTCTTGCGGTGGTCCTGCTCGCTGAACGCCGTCATCGTGAAGGTGGCGGCGGAGCCCCCGTCGAGCTCCATCGCGACGACCTGGTGGTCCACGACGTCGTTGTCGGAGGCGTAGACGCAGCGGCCGTAGTCGCCGGTGCGCAGGGCGTCGAGGACGCCCGCCTCGTCGGTCGCGTCGGTGATGACCGAGACGGGCCAGATCGGGCCCTGCTCGCGCAGCGTGGGCAGGTAGAGCCGGGGCGCCGAGTAGGGGCAGGTGGGCTCGAGGGGGCAGTCGAGGCACCGGTCCGCGGCGCCCTCCGGCCGCTCCTCGGGGCGGAAGTGCTTGAGGGAGCCGAAGCTCGCGACGCTCGTGATGCGCTTGCCGGTGACGTACCGGATCCAGTCGAGGTCGTGGCTCGACTTGGCGAGGAGCATCGGGCTGGACGTCCGCTCGGTGCGCCACGGGCCCCGCACGTACGAGTGGGCGTCGTGCCACCAGCCGACCGGCTCCAGGTGCTGCACGTTGACGATCTCGCCGAGGACCCCGGAGTCCACGACCGACTTCACCAGGTCCGTGTACGGCATGTAGCGCATGACGTGGCAGACCCCGAACAGGGTGCCCGCCGCCTCGACCGCGTCCACGACGGCGCGGCACTCCTCCGGGCTCGGGGCCAGGGGCTTCTCCACCAGGACGGCGTAGCCCTGGGGGGCCAGCGCGACAACGGGGTCGCGGTGCTCGCGGTCCTGCGTCGCGACGATCACCATGTCCGCGACGCGGCCGTCGGCATGGTCGGTGCCGGCGGCGACGAGGTCCCGCCAGCCCTCGAGCTCGAGCACCTCGGGCGTCGTCTCACCGGCTCCCGCGCGGGACTCGCGGGCCTGCGCGGCGACGAGGCCGCGCTGGTGGGGGCGCGGGTCGGCGACCGCGACGAGGCGCGCCCGGTCGGGGTGCGCCGCGATCCAGCGGGCGTACGTCTGGCCGCGGTTCCCCGCGCCGACGAGGGCGACGGTCACGACCTGGGGGGTGGGGGTCACGTGCGGTCCTTGCTCCGTTGCGATGGGTGCTGCGTGGGGTCGTACTGTGGGTGCCCGTCCCGCGCGGGGGCGGGCGCCCGTCCAGAGAATCTGCTATTTGCTATAGCACTCTGCCAGAGGGATGTTACGCCAGACGGGCCCGGGTGTTAACTCCCTCACGACGGCCGGTCCACCTGGTACCGATTTGTGACCTCGATCCCGGCGGCGGCCGGGAGCGGCCCCCACGGCGGCCGGGTCCCGCCCGTCCCCGCGCCGAGTGGGGCGGGGCGGGGACGGGCGGGGACCAGGGAGCCGGACGGGGCGCGCCGTCAGAGGACGAGCGAGCCCGCCGTCGTCACGCGCGGGCCGTCCTCCGGGAACGCGGTGCGCGTGACGCCCTGCTCGACCGTCCCCGTCTGCACGAGCGTCGATCCCTCGCCGAACGCCGAGGGTGCGAGCTCGACCCGCCCTCCGGCGAACCGTGAGCCGACGGCGGCCCAGCGGTTCGTGCCCTGGGTCAGCACCGCGTGGGCCGTGCCGTCCCCGGCCGTGGACGCGAGCCCGTCGAGCGCCCACGTCACGGTGGCCGCCGCCGCCCTGCGGGACAGGAACGCCCCGCCGGCGGGGGCGCCCTCCAGGCGCGCGCCGCCGCCGGCGCGCACGGTCTGGTCCTTGGCGCCCGCGGCCACCAGGGCGACGTTCCGCAGCACGCCGCCGCGCACCGTGACGTCGCCGGAGACCGTGAGGGTGCCCGCGCCCTCCGCGGCCTCGAGGACGCAGTCCTCGAGCACCACGGCGCCGGACCCGGCGAACGACGCGTTCTTCAGCCCGCTCAGCGCGGTGCGCACCAGGTGGACCGGTCGCGTCACGTTCGCCTGGGTGACCGGGGTGTCGGGCAGGACGGCGAACCGCGACCCCTCGATGACGTTCGGTCGCGCGGAGCGGTCCGAGGCCTGCGAGACGATGAGGGTGTCGTCGGCCTGGCAGCCGCGCAGCTGCACGCCGTCGGCGTTCACCCACATCATCCCCGAGCCGGCCAGGCCCTCCTTGCGGATCACCTGCACGTCGGTGAGCGTGAGGTCGGTGACCTTGACGCGGGCCACGAACCACGAGCACACGTGCCGGGTGACGGTGATGCGCTTGGCGGAGGAGCCCCACGCCGCGCCGGAGTTGGCGAACGTCATGAGGCCGGAGTTCCCCACGTACGTGAGGTCGTGCTCGTACTGGCCGTGCGTGACGAACGGGCCCTGGTCGTCGCCGTCCCCGTGGCAGTTCTCCACGAGCCCGTACGACGACGCGGTCCAGTCGTTGAGGTGTCGCGCGTTGCTCGTGTGGCAGTCCACGACGTGCCCGTAGTTGCAGTAGATCTGCTGGGTCAGGTAGCCCGCGCCGCCCCACGTCACCGACGCCGGGTTGGTGAGGGAGCAGCCCGACGTGCGGAAGAACGTGCTCCACCGGCGCATGACGAGCGGCCAGAAGGTGGCCACGCCGTGCACGTCCTCCACGTCGCAGCCGACCGCGTACTCGTAGGCGATCGGGTGCGAGCCCGTGTACTGGTCGCCGTCGGGCCGGCCCACGAACGACAGGTGGCGCACGTGCACCTGCTCCACCGGCTCCACGCGCGTCCAGGTCAGGGTGCGCCCCTTGGCCAGCTCCCAGCCCGCCTTGTAGTTGACGCGCACGTGGGTGGCGTCGACGACCTGCGTCACCTGGACCAGGCGCTGGAGCTCCTTCTCCCAGCGGCCCGACAGCGCGTTCACCTCGAGGGCGTACCACTGCCCGACCTCGAACCGGGACGAGTCGGCGACCTCGTAGTCGTCCCGGAGCTCGGGCATGACCGCGGTGAGCGTGTTCGTCCGGACGTCGTCCGTGACGGTGCCCCGGAAGAACAGCACCGCGGCGAACGGGTCGTCCTGCCCGGCGTCCTCGATGCCCTCGGTGGTCATCGTGTGCCCGCCGAAGTCGAGCTCGAGGTGCGAGCGCGTGAAGCGGTGGCGGCGCACGAAGGCGAGGTCGCTGTGCGCCTCGATGCGGCTGACGCTCGCGTCGCCGACGAGGGCGTCCAGCGCGTCGTCGGCCGGGGCCTGCGGGCCGAAGAGCCCGAACCAGCGGAAGTCGGCGGTGCCGGTGTGCAGGGTGTGCCAGCGGCCCCTCGCCCCGGCGTCCGCGGGCGCGAGCACCGTGCCGCCGTTGGGTCGGGCGGTGGAGCGGGCGTCGTAGCGCACGAGCCGCGCGGCCCCGTCGCCGGCCTTCGCGTGGCCGAGCAGCTGGGCCACGGTGCCGTCGTCGAGCTTCTTCGCCTGCCAGCCGACGAGCTGGGCGACGGTGGCGGCGACGACGACGTCGGTGGCGGGCTTGTCGGCCTTGTCGGCCTTGTCGGCCTTGGCGGCCGCGAGCGGTGCGGCGCTCGCCGCGGTCGTGCCCGCGGCGGCTCCCGCGACGACGAGCCCGCCGATGCCCGCGACGCGCAGCAGCGCGCGCCGCGAGGGGACCTCGGTCGCCTCGGTGGTGGGGGTGGTGGGGGTGGTGGTCATCGTCCGTCCTTCCTTCGGTACGGGTGGGGCGGTGGTGCGGGTCAGCCGAGCGACGCGTGCAGCACGGTCGCGGGGCCGGGCTGGGGGACGGCGTCGACGCCGTCGAACGTGCACCCGGCGTGCAGCACGGGCGAGGCGGCGTCGAGGTCGAGGCGCCCGCCGGCGAACCGGGTGCCGGTGGCCTGGTACGAGGACGGGCCGGCGTCGAGGGCGACGTGCGCGGCGCCGCCCGGCACCGTGAGGTCGGCGCCGCGCAGGTGCACGGCGACGGCACCGGTCCCGGCCCGGGACACGAGGGCGCCTGCCGTGGTCGTGCCCGTCATCGTCGTGCCGTCGACGGTGAGGCGCTGGTCGCGGGCGCCGCTCAGGACGATCCCGGCGCCGGTCCACCGGCCGCCGCGCACGGTGACGTCCGCCGACCCGACGCTCATCGGGGCGGCGACCTCGTCGCCCGTGGCCCCGACGACCTCGCAGTCCGTGAAGGTCACGGGACCGGGGCCGCGCAGCACGGTGCCGTCGACGCCGGTGAACCGGGTCCGCACGAAGTGCACGGGGCTCGTCACGGGCGTCTGGTGCAGCACGGAGCCGGGCGGCAGCGCGAAGGAGCAGTCCTCGACGACGGTCGGGCGGGACGACAGGGCGGACCGCTGCCCCACGGCGAAGAACCCGGCCGAGCAGCCGCGCAGCCGGGCGCCGTCGGCGTTGATCGTCAGGGTGGCCTGGGGGTCGAACGTCGAGCGGGCCACGACGTGCACGTCCTCCAGGGTGAGGTCGGTGATCTTCGTGCCGACCACGAACCACGACGCCACGTGCCGCCGCACGGTGATCCGCTTGGCCGCCGTGCCCCACTGCGCGCCCGAGTTGGCGATGTCCATGAGCCCGCTGCAGCCCGAGAACACGAGGTCGTGCTCGTACTGGCCGTGCGTCGTGAACGGGTTGCCGCCCTCGTCGTCGCCGTCGCCGTGGCAGTTCTCCACGAGGCAGTAGGCCGAGGCCGTGAGGTCGTTGAGGTGCCGGGCGTTGTGGCTCCGGCAGTCGACGACGTGCCCGTACAGGGAGTAGATCTGCTGCGTGAGGTAGCCGGCGCCGCCGTAGAAGACGGTCGGGGGGTTGGACACCGAGCACCGCCGGGTGACGAAGTGCGTGTTCCAGCGCCGCATGATCACCGGCCACCAGGTGCGCTCGCCGTGCACCTCCTCGACGTCGCACCGCACCGCGTACTCGAAGGCCACGGGGTGCGAGCCGGTGTACTCCCGGTCGTCCGGGAGCTCGCCCTCCTCCGGGCCGTCGAAGGGGCCGGCGCCGAGGAAGCGCAGGTGCCGCACGTGGACCTGCTCGACGGGCTCCACCGGCGTCCAGGTCAGGGTGCGGCCCGCCGGCAGCTCCCAGCCGTTCTTGTAGTCGACGCGCACGTGCGTGCCGTCCACCACCTCGGTCACCTCGACCAGCCGCTGCAGCTCGCGCTCGTCGCGGCCGCCCCCCGGCCGGGGGTCGGACTGCACGGCCCACCACTGCCCGACGGCGAACGCGGCGGAGTCGGCCACCTCGAAGACGTCCGCGAGGTCGGGCAGCGGGGCGGTGAGCACCCGCGTCTGGGTGGCGTCGCCGACGCGGCCCCGGAAGAAGAGCAGGGCGCCGAACGGGTTGTCGTGGCTGTTGCGCTCGATGCCGTCGGTGTCGACGGTGTGCCCGCCGAAGTCGAGCTCGAGACGGGAGCGCGTGAACGTGTGCCGGCGGCGGAACAGCAGGTCCGTGTGCGCCTCGATGCGTGTCACCGCGGGGTCGCGCACCAGGGCGTCGAGCGCGTCGTCCGCGGGGCTCTCGGGGCCGAGGTGCCCGAACCAGCGGAAGTCCGCGGTGCCGGCGTGCACCGTGTGCCAGCGCCCGGTGGTGCCCGCGTCGCGCGGGGCCAGCACGGTGCCGCCGTTCGCGGCGGTGGTCGACCGGGCGTCGAAGCGCAGCAGCCGGCCGGCGCCGTCGCCGGGGGCGGCGTGGCCGAGGAGCCGCGCGACGGTCCCGTGCGCGAGGTCGCGGGAGCGCCAGCCGGTGAGCTCGGCGAGGTGGGCCGCGACGCGGGTCGGGGCGGAGCGGTCGGGGCGGGTCTGGGGTGCGCCGGCCGCGCGGCCGGTCGTGGTGTTGGAGGTCAAGGGAGACACCCTTCGGGACGGTCGGGACGACGGTCCGTCCGGGGCGAGCGACGGGGGTGGTGCTCCGCGTGCCGGCCCGGGGCTGCGGGTGGTCGGCGAGCGGTCCTGCGGGGCCGGGCGGGTCCTGCGGTGCGCCGACGGTGGTGCGCGTCGTTGCGCCGTCCCGAGCAGAGTAGCCAAATCCTATAGCAACGTCAACGGCTGACCGAGGAGCGTTTATGCAGGTCAGAGCGCTGAGGGCATCTCGTCGATGCCATAGCATCCGAGATCAGACGTAGTCTCCCGGCCAGTGGAACCCGGCGCCGACGGCGGACGGCGACCCCCGGAGCGCGTCCACCTCCGCCCGGCCGGCACCGACCGGCCGGAGCATCCCCGTCGCGTCGACCGACGGCGTGGCCTCGGCCAGCACCGCCCGGGCGAACGCCAGGCCGGCCGCGTCCTGCGGCAGCCGGACCTCGACCGAGGCGGCGCGGTGGTGACGGGCGCGGGCCAGCGCGGCGTCCGCGAGGGCGGTCGTGGCCGCAGGGTGCCCGGGGGCGGCCGGGTCGACGGCGAGCTCGCGGACCCGCAGGGTCGGGCCCGGCTCGAGGACCACGTACCCGATGACCTCGCCACCGGTCGCGCGCGCCGTGAGCAGCTCGCACGACCGGAACCACAGCGGGACCCGCCGCTGCCAGTGGTCCTCCGTGCGGACGGTGGCGAGGGGGCGGCGCCGGCCGTCGTCGCCCGTGTCGGCCGCGTCGTGCAGGCGGGCGAGCGCCCGCCACGGAAGCGCCGGGCCCCAGCCCTGGTCCCACGGGTCGCCCGGCAGGCGGTCGACGCGGACCGCGGGCGGGCCGGCGGGCCGGTCGTCGAGCAGGTCGGGAGCCGGGAGGTCGGGGGTCGTCGGGGCGGGGCGCGGGGGCCCGGTGAGCACGGGCACGCCGAACGTCTCGAACCCGCTGGACCGGTAGACGCCCGGGGTGCCGGTGAAGAGCAGCGCGACGTCCGTGCCGACCGCCGCCATCTGCTCGAGCGCGACGGCGAGCGCGCGGCGCACCAGACCGCGGCCCCGGGCCTCCGGCGCGGCCGCCACGTTCGCGACGCACCCGGCGCGCAGTGCGCGCGTGCCGTCCGCCGAGGTCACGACCCGTGGCGTCCAGTACACCGACGCCAGCACGGCGCCGTCCCGGCCGGGCGCGACGGCGAGGACGGTGCGCCCCAGGCGGCCGTCGTCGGACTCGTAGACCGGGACCATGAGGGGGGCGTCGAACGCCCGGGCCCACAGGGCGTAGAGCGCCGCGGCGTCGGCGGCGGAGGCGGTCCGGAGCTGCACGGCTGAGATGGCTGACCCCTTCCTGGCGGAGGCGCGGCGCCACCTGTTGACGGTTTGCTATAGCAGGATTAACGTCGGCCGCACGTTCGTCGGCGAGCGACGGACGAGCATCGCGCGGAGGGTCGGGCTGGCCCCTCGTCGCACCAGGACGGCCGCGCCGGGCGCGCCGCGGCCGTCCGCACCGCCCGTGCCGCCCGTGCCCCGCCGTCGCGCTCCGGAGCGCTCAGTCGTCGTCCTGCGTGTGCGGGGCGAGGCGTGCCGCCGCCGCCCCGACGTGCTCGGCCATCACCCGGCGGGCCGCCTCGGGGTCGCCCCCGGCGATCGCGTCGACGATCTCCTCGTGGGTCTGCGCGTGCGCGACGCGCGCGGCCGGCTCCAGCGCCACGTTCGCCGCCCGCAGGAAGCCCGTGATCCGGCTGCGGAGCTGCGCGTTCAGCGCCATGAGCATCCGGTGGTCGGCCATCTCCCAGATCTGCTCGTGGAAGCGCCGGTCCAGCTCGAAGACGCGCGCGGCGCTGCCCTTCTCGGCCGCCTGCACCATCTGCTGCACGATCTTGCGCAGCCGCGCCTCCTTGGCCGCGTCCCAGTCCTGCTGCACGCGGACGACGGCGAACTGCTCCAGCAGGGTGCGCAGGCTGGAGATCTCCTCGAGGTCCCGGCGGGTGAGCGCCGCCACGCGGGCGCCGCGGTGGGGGAGCCGTTCGACGAGCCCCTCCTCGGTGAGGCGGGTGAGCGCCTCGCGCACCGGGATGTGGCTCGTCCCCAGGCGCTCGGCGAGCTTGCGCTCCACCAGTCGTTCGCCGGGTTCCAGCTCGCCGGAGAAGATCGCCTCCCGCAGCTCCACGGTGACGCGGTCGGCCACGTTGAGGTCGGGCACGTTCTTCAGCGCCATTGCTACTCCGTCGGTCGGGTGGGGCAGGGGCCGGTTCCGGTTCGGTGGTGGCGCCGGCGGGGGTCGCCGCGCCTGTGGCGCGCCCCGCGGTCCACCCGGGTACGGCGCCTGGCCGGGGCCCGGCGCCGAGACGCACATGCTATAGCATCGGCGGCGTCGACGACTGGAGGATCGATGGCGACTCTGCACGACCGGGTGCCCGTGCCCGCGTTCCACGGCCTGGCCGGCGTCGCGACGCGTGACGTCAGCCCACCTGTGGGGATCCGCGCCCGCAACTGGGGGCCCGCGGACTGGGACGCCGCCGAGGGGCAGCACCGGTCCATGAGCCTGACGGCGGTGGCCCTCGCCGGGGCCGACGGCGACCCGGTGGTGACGATGACCGTCGACGGCACCTGGTGGCGCCGCGTCGACGACGAGGCCGGGGTGCGCCACCGCGTCCTCGAGGCCCTGGGCCTGCCCGCCGAGCGGCTCCTGATCTCCCTGTCGCACACCCACGCCGGCCCGGTGCTGTGCGCGGGCGACGCCGACCTGCCGGGCGGTGACCTCGTTCCGGGGTACCTCGACGCGCTCGCCGCCGCGGCCGTCGACGCCGGGCGCGAGGCCCTCGGCGCGCTGCGCCCCGCCGTCCTCGAGTGGACCACCGGCCGCTGCGCCCTCGCGGCCGACCGGGAGCTGCTCGTGGAGACGCCGGACGAGCCGCGGCCCGTCGTCGGCTGGAACCCCGAGGTGCCCGCCGACGACACCGTGCTGGTCGGCCGCCTCACCGCCGCCGCCGACGGCGACGGGCCCGGCCGACCGCTCGCCACGATCGTCAACTACGCCTGCCACCCGACCACGCTCTCGTGGCAGAACCGGCTCGTCTCCCCGGACTACGTGGGCGCCATGCGGGACCTGGTCCAGGGGGCGACGGGGGCGCCGGTCGCGTTCCTCCAGGGGGCGTCCGGCGAGCTCGCCCCGCGCCAGCAGTACACGGGCGACCTCGCGGTGGCCGACCGGCACGGCGAGGCGCTCGGGCACGCCGTGCTCGCCGCGCTCGCCGAGCTGCCCCCGCCCGGCACGTCCTGGGAGCTCACGCGGGTGGTGGAGTCCGGCGCGCCGCTGGGCGTCTGGGAGCCGGCGCCGTCCGCGGGGTCCACGACGCTCGCCGTGCGGCAGGAGGACGTCGAGCTCGACCTGCGCCCCCTGCCGACCATCGCCGAGCTCGAGCAGGAGTGGGCCGGCATCGACCCCGGCTCGCGGGAGGAGCGCCTGCGCCGCGCGCGCAACCTGCGCGACGGCTACGTCACCGGGCCCACCGTCCGGCACCCCGCGTGGGTCTGGCAGGTCGGCGACGCGATCCTCGTCGCGCACCCGGGGGAGGCGTACTCCCGGCTCCAGCGGACCGTCCGGGAGCACGCCGCCGGCCGACCCGTCGTCGTCGCCAACCTCACCAACGGGCCGGGCTTCGTCTACCTGCCCACCGACGTCGCGTACGAGCGCGGCGCCTACCAGGCGTGGCAGACGCCCGTCGCCCCCGGGTCCCTGGCCCGGCTCGAGGCGCACGCCGCCCGGCTCATCGACACCCTGCCCGGCACGCCGGGCGAGAAGGAGGACCAGTGACCGACCCGACCCCGACCCGGGCGCCGCTCGCGATCGTCACCGGCGGCGCCGCCGGCATCGGACGGCAGGTCGCCGAGCGGCTCGCCGCCGAGGGCCACCGCGTCGTGTGCCCCGACGTCGCGCAGCACGACCTGCCCGCCCTCGGCGACGGCCCCGTCCCGACGGCCGCGGGGCTCGTCTGGACGTCCCTGGACGTGACGGACCCCGAGGCCGTGCGCGCGACCTTCGACGACCTCGCCGCGCGGTTCGGCGGGATCGACGTGCTGGTGAACAACGCGGGCATCCAGCGCCACCGCGGCCTGGAGGACCTCACATTCGCCGAGTGGTCGGCCGTGGTGGACGTCAACCTGCACGGCGTCTTCTCGTGCCTGCAGGCCGCCGGCCGGCACATGCTCGCGGCCGGGCGCGGGGCCGTCGTCAACATCTCGTCGGTGTCCTCGCGCGGCTCCGCCGGCCGCGCCCCGTACGCCACGACCAAGGCCGCGGTGATCGCGCTCACGGCGACGGCCGGCGCGGAGTGGGCGGCGCGAGGCGTGCGCGTCAACGCGGTGGCGCCGGGGTACATCGACACCGGGGTGTTCCGCCAGGGCGTCGCGGCGGGGACCCTCTCGGAGGAGACGATCCTCGCGCGCATCCCCGCCGGCCGGCTGGCCGACGCGTCAGAGGTGGCGAACGCCGTCGCGTTCCTGGCCTCCGACCAGGCGTCCTACGTGGTCGGGCAGACCCTCTACGTCGACGGCGGCTTCATGGTCGACTACGGCGTGCCGCTCGCGAAGAAGCCGGAGTGACGCGCTGATGGCCCGCGTGACCGAGGTCCGCACGCACACCGTCGCCGTGCCGTTGCCGCAGCCCCTGCCGCTGGGCGCGATGACCGTGACGCGGCGCGAGTACGTCGCCGTGGAGGTGCTCGCCGAGCCGGAGCCCGGGGAGGCGGACGGCCCGCTGGTCGGCGTCGCCTACGCGCTCACGCGGGAGGCGCCGATGGCGGAGCTCGTCGAGCGACTCGTGGCGCCGCACGTCGTGGGGCGCCGGGTCGCGGGTCCCGACGACGTCCGCGCCGCCTGGGACGCGATGCTGCGCGGCTCGGCGATCGTCGGGCGGGTCGGCCTGGTGCGCCGGGCGATCGGGCTCGTCGACGTGGCCCTGTGGGACGTCGCCGGGCAGGCGACGGGCCGCCCGGTCTGGAGCCTGCTGGGCGCCGACCGCGCCCCGCGCCCGGCGGTCCTCGTCGCCGCGTACCCGACGCCGGGGCGCACCGCCGCCGACGTCGCCGACGAGGTGCTCGGGCACGCCGCCGAGGGGTGGCCGCTGCTGAAGATCTCGCGCTCGCCGGACCGCGCGCTCATGCGCGACGTGATCGCCCGGGTGCGGGCGGGGCTCGCGGAGCGCGGCCGGCGCACGGTCCCGGGCCGGGAAGGCCTCGTCGTCGACGTCGGCTTCGGCTGGCGCGACGCGGAGGAGGCACTCGCCGACCTCGCCGCCTGGGGCGTCGCGGCACCGGGCGGCGAGCCCGCCCTGGCGTGGCTCGAGGACCCGCTGCTGCCGGAGGACGCGGCGGGTGCGGCCCGGGTCCGGGCCGCGACCGGGCTGCCGCTGAGCATCGGCGACGAGGTCACCGACCCGGAGGTCCACGCCCGGCTCGCCGCGCTCGGCGCCCTCGACGTGCCGCGGGTCGACGTCGTCGCGATCGGCGGCCTCACGCCGGCCGCCGGGCTCGTGCGTTCCTGGCGCGGCGCCGGGGCGGCGCCGTCGAGCCACGTCTACCCGGAGGTCAGCGTGCACCTGGGCGTCGGGGTCGAGACCTTCGACCGGTCCCCCCACGGCAACCCCTACGACCCGGCGCCCCTGCTCGTGACGGGCGGGCCGACGTTCGAGGGCGGCCGCGCGACGCCGCCGGCGACGCCGGGCCTGGGCTTCGGCCTGTCCCCGCGGTTCTTCCCGGGGGCGGCACGATGAGCGCGCGCAGCGTCGTCGTCACGGGCTCCGGCAAGGGCATCGGCCGGGCGATCGCGGCCCGGCTCGCCGCCGACGGCTGGGTCGTGGTCGGCGTGGAGCGGAGCCGGGGGTCGGGCAGCGTCGAGGACGGGGTCTGCGCCGCCGTCGTGCTGGGCGACTCGCGGGAGCGCGGGGTGCACCGCGAGGCCGCCCGCCGGGCGCGGGAGCTCGCCCCGCTGGCGGGCTGGGTGAACAACGCCGGGGTCACGCGGACCACGCCCCTGCACGCCCTCGCCGACCCGGCGCGCGAGGCCGAGGTGGAGGCCACGGTGCGCGAGATCGTCGACATCAACGGCCTGGGCTACCTCTGGGGCGCGGCCGCCGCGGTGGAGGCGTTCACGGACCAGGTCTCGGGCGGGGCGATCGTCAACGTCGGGTCCATCCACGGGCGGGCCTCCTTCGCCGACCACGCCGCGTACGAGCTCACGAAGGGTGGGATCGACGCCCTCGCGCGCAGCGTCGCCGTCACGTACGGGCGCTACGGCATCCGCGCCAACACGGTCGCGCCGGGCGGTGTCCGCACGCCCCACCTCGAGGCGCAGATCGCCGCGGCCGCCGACCCCGCGGCCGAGGAGCGGCACCTGTCGCAGGGGCCGCCCCTGGGGCGGATCGCGACGGCCGAGGAGGTCGCGGCGGTCGTCGCGTTCCTGCTGTCCGACGAGGCGGCCTACGTCTCGGGGCAGTCGCTCGCGGCGGACGGGGCGTGGACCGCGTCCTTCGGCACGCCGCCGTCCGACCCGGAGCTCGACCGGCGCTACGGGCTGGCCTGAGGCCGCGCGTCAGGCCTTGAGCATGCTGGCGCGGGCGATGGCGCCGTCGGTGACGTCGAACGTCGCCACCGTCTCGCCCGTGCCGCTCGTGCTCGTCACGAGCTCGCGCGCCACGAGCCACCGCTCGCCGAACGCGACCGACGTCGTGATCTCGCAGTGCAGGGCGGGATCCTCGAAGCGCCCCGCGTAGAAGGTGCGCAGGGCGTCGCGGCCCACGAGGGGCTCGGGCGTCACGCCGGTCACGACGGCGTCGGCGGCGTACGTGGTGAGGAAGCGGTCGAGGTCGCGGGCGTTGAAGGCGTCGACCTGCTCGGCGACGACGGTGGCAGCGGTGGGCACGGGTCCTCCGGGTGGTGGGGTGATGGGGCGGTGGGGCGGCGGCCTCAGTCGATCCGGACGCCGCCGTTGACGTCGTAGGTGGCGCCCGTGACGAACGCGGCGCGCGGGTCGGCGAGGGAGCCGATGACCCAGGCGACGTCCTCCGGGGTGCCGAAGTCCCCGAGGGGGATGGACGAGGTGAGCGCGGCGCGCCCGGCGTCGTCGAGCTGGTCGGTGATGCGGCTGGTGACGGGGCCGGGGGTCACCGCGTTCACGCGGATGCGCTCGTCGGCGAGGATGCGGGCGAAGGACCGCGTGATCGCGAGGATCGCGCCCTTGGACGCCGCGTAGTGGACGCCCGTCCTGAGGGCGCCCTGCTGGCCGGCGATCGACGCGACGTTGACGATGGCGCGGTCGTCGTCCGAGCGGTCGGCGGCGTCCCGCCCGGCGCGCAGGAGCGGCAGCGCCGCGCGGGACAGCACGAAGGTGCCGCGCGCGTTGGTCTCCATGACCTGGTCCCACTCGTCGAGCTCGATGTCGTCCAGCGCGCGGTACGGGCAGGTGCCGCCGTTGTTGACGAGCACGTGCAGCCGGCCCCAGGTCGCGGTCACCTCGTCGACGAGCGCCGCGACGGACGCCGGGTCGCGCAGGTCGAGGCGGGACACGCGCACGTCCGCGCCCGCCCCCGCGCAGCGCTCTGCCGTCGCCGTCGCGCCCGCCTCGTCGTGGGCGTAGGTGAGCCAGACGTCGTGGCCCTGCTCGGCGAGGTGGACGGCGGACGCGGCGCCGATGCCGGAGCTGGCGCCGGTGATGAGGGCGAGTCGTCGGGACATGGACGGAACGCTATAGCACCCGGAAGGCGCCGCGCACCCGGTTCGAGGGCCGGGCGGTTGGGTGAGGAATGCTATCTGCTATAGCATTCCCGCATGAGCTCCGACACCGTCGTCATCACCGACTGCGACCTGCCGTCCACCGCCTGCGAGGACACCGTCGGAGCCGCCGGCCTGCGCGCCGTGCGCGCCGCGGCGCGCACCGAGGAGGAGGTCGTCGAGGCCGTGCGGGCGGCCGGGGGCGCCCAGGCGCTCGTCGTCCAGTGGGCACCGATCACGGCCCGCGTGCTCGACGCGGTCGGCGGACCCGGGGGCGTGCGCCTCGTCTCCCGGATGGGGATCGGCTACGACATGGTCGACGTCGCCGCCGCCACCGAGCGCGGCATCGCCGTCGCGAACACCCCGACCTACTGCATCGAGGAGGTCGCGTCGCACACGCTCGCGATGGTGCTCGGACTCGGGCGCGGGCTCGTCGGGTACGACCGTGACGTGCGGGCCGGTCGCTGGGCGCCCACCGCGGCCCGTCCCGCCGCCGTCCGTCCGTCGACGACGACGGTCGGCGTGGTGGGGTACGGCCGCATCGGCTCCGAGGTGGCGCGGGGCCTGGCCGCCCTGGGCTTCCGGGTGCTCGTGCACGACCCCGTGGTCCCGGCGGCGGACGTCGAGGCCGCGGGCCACCTGCCGGCGTCCTTCGAGGAGCTGCTCGCCGCCGTCGACGTCATCACCCTGCACGCGCCGCTCACCGACGACACCCGGCACCTGCTGAACCGCGACACGCTCGCCGCGGCGCGTCCCGGCGTCCTCGTCGTCAACACCTGCCGAGGGCCGCTCGTGGACGAGGAGGCCCTCGCGGACGCGATCGAGGCCGGCCACGTCGGCGGCGCGGCGCTCGACGTCTTCGCCCACGAGCCGCTGCCGGCCGGCAGCCGGCTGCGGTCGCTCGACACGGTCGTGCTGACCCCGCACGCCGCCTGGTTCTCGCCCGAGGCCATGGCCGACCTGCCCGTCCACACCGCGCGCAACGCCGTCGACTTCCTCGCGGGCCGGCCGGTGCCCTCGGTCGTCAACCCCGGGTTCGCCCGCGTGCTCGCGCGCTGACGCCGCCCCCTCCGCCCCCGCCGCCTCACGCCCCTGGAGCCTCCGTGCAGCTCGTCCGTCTCGGCCCCGCCGGCCAGGAACGCCCCGCCGTCCGCCACGACGGCGGCACGTACTCGCTCTCCCCGCTCACGCGCGACGTCGACGGGGCGTTCCTCGCGGCGGACGGCGTCGCGCGCACGCGCGCGGCCCTCGCCGCCGGAGGCCTGCCGGTGCTCGACGGGGCCGAGTTCCTGCGGGTCGGGCCGCCGGTGGCGCGGCCCACGGCCCTCGTCTGCGTCGGCCAGAACTACGCGGCCCACGCCGCCGAGTCGGGCGCCGCCCCGCCCGAGGCGCCGATCGTCTTCTGGAAGCACTCGAACACCGTGGTCGGCCCCTACGACGACGTCCTCGTGCCGCCGGGCGCCACGACCGTGGACTGGGAGGTCGAGCTCGGCGTCGTCGTCGGGCGCCGCGCCCGGTATCTCGCCTCGCCCGAGGAGGCGGCCGCGCACGTCGCGGGGTACGTCCTCTCGCACGACGTGTCGGAGCGCGACTACCAGCTCGAGCACTCCGGCGGGCAGTGGTCGAAGGGCAAGAGCTGCGAGACGTTCAACCCTCTGGGGCCCTGGCTCGTGCCGGCGGACGAGGTCGACGCCGGCGGGCTGCGCCTGCGTTCGTGGGTCAACGGCGAGGCGCGCCAGGACTCGACGACGGCCGACATGATCTTCGACGTGCCGTTCCTCGTCTGGCACCTGAGCCGGTACATGGTGCTCGAGCCGGGCGACGTCATCAACACCGGGACACCGCAGGGCGTCGCGCTGTCCGGCCGGTTCCCGTACCTGCGGGACGGCGACGTCGTGACCCTCGAGATCGACGGGCTGGGGCGCGCGGAGCAGCGCGTGCGCGACGCCGTCGTCTGACCCGACGGCGCGGGCTCAGCCGGCGAAGGGCAGCGCCGGCAGGCCGCGCACCCCCACCTCCACCCGGAACAGGGAGCCGGCCTCCGGCTCCGCGCCGGCCGCGAGACCCTGCCTGGAGGTCGTGACGTACAGCGTGTCGAGCCGCTCGCCCCCGAAGGCGCAG
Source organism: Isoptericola sp. NPDC057653 (assembly GCF_042799955.1). NCBI lineage: Bacteria > Bacillati > Actinomycetota > Actinomycetes > Micrococcales > Promicromonosporaceae > Isoptericola > Isoptericola sp. NPDC057653. The sequence continues at coordinate 1,449,915 of NZ_JBHVHP010000001.1, forward strand.
GCTGTCACCTGGGAGGCCGGCAGCCGGACCTCGGCGTCGGGCCGCCCGTCGGGCGCGTAGCGCCGCACGACCGACCCGCCCCAGAGCGCGACCCAGACCCCGCCCTCCGCGTCCACGGCGAGCCCGTCGGGGACGCCGTCTGCGGGGTCGACCGTGGCGAAGGGCCTCCGGCCCACCAGGCCCCGCGGGTCGACCGACGCCGCGACGACGTCGAGGAGGTCGACCCGGTGCGCGGCCGTGTCGACGTAGTAGGCGAGCGTCCCGTCGGGCGAGAAGCCCAGCCCGTTCGAGCAGCCGATGCCGTCGAGCACGACGCGGGTGGTGCCGTCGGGGTCGATCCGGTGCAGGGACGCCGTGGCGCCGGGGCCGGTGACCATCCCGCCCGCGTACAGCGCGCCGTCCGGCGCGGTCGCGCCCTCGTTGAGCCGCACCGCGGGGCCGTCGTCCAGCCGGGCGAGGGGGCGCAGCGGCCCGTCGTCGTCGTCCGCGACCGCGACCTCGCGCTCCAGCGCGACGACGAAGCCGCCGGCGGCGCGCGGCCGCACCAGCGCCGCGACGTCGCCCACGTGCCGGCGGTCGACCGCGCCGTCGGGGCGCACCGTCAGCAGGTCGCCCGCGAGCATGTCGACGAAGCGCAGCCCGCCCCACGCCGGCCACCAGACGGGGCCCTCGGCGTGGTGGGCGACGGGGCCCGTGACGTTCTCGGGGGTCGCGGTCATCCCGCGATTCTGCCGCCTCCCGGGGCGGCGTCCGGCACGCGGTGGTGCCGGGCGTGCCACGGGCCCGCCGGTGCCTCTCCGGCGGGCCCGAGCCTGAGGTGGCGCCGTCAGCGCTCCGCGCCGAGCCGGTCGCGCAGCAGGGACAGCTGCGCCCAGAGCTGGTCGGGCACGCGGTCGCCGAACGTCTCGAAGAACTCGCCGGTGAGGGCCGCCTCGGCGCGCCACGGCGCGACGGGGACGTCGAACAGCGCGGCGAGGTCGTCGTCGGACAGGTCGAGGCCCTCGGTGCGCAGGGCGCCCGGCGCGGGGAGGAGCCCGACGGGGGAGTGCACGGCGCCGGCGTCGGTGCGCAGGCCGCGCGAGCGGTCGAGCTGGGTGACGACCCACTCCACGACGCGCGAGTTCTCGCCGAACCCGGGCCACAGGAAGCGGCCGTCCTCGCCCTTGCGGAACCAGTTCACCTGGAACACCTTGGGCCGCTTGTCGGCGTCGAGCGCCTTGCCGACGCGCAGCCAGTGCGCCCAGTGGTCGGCCATGTTGTAGCCGCAGAACGGCATCATGGCGAAGGGGTCGCGGCGGAGCTCGCCGACCGTGCCCTCGGCCGCGGCGGTGCGCTCGGAGCTGATGGTGGCGCCCATGAAGACGCCGTGGTCCCAGCTGGTCGCCTGGGTCACGAGCGGCACGTTCGAGGCGCGGCGGCCGCCGAAGACGATCGCGTCCACGGGCACGCCCGCCGGGTCCTCCCACGCGTCCGCGATGGACGGGCACTGCGCCGCGGCCACGGTGAACCGGGAGTTCGGGTGCGCGGCGGGGGTGTCGGAGTCCGGCGTCCAGTCCTCGCCCCGCCAGTCGACGAGGTGCGCGGGGGCCTCGGGGGTGAGGCCCTCCCACCACACGTCGCCGTCGTCGGTCAGCGCCACGTTCGTGAAGATCACGTCGTGGGTGAGGGTGTCGATCGCCGTCGGGTTGGTCTCGACGCCGGTGCCGGGCGCGACGCCGAAGAAGCCCGCCTCGGGGTTGATCGCGCGCAGGCGGCCGTCGGGGCCGGGGCGCATCCAGACGATGTCGTCGCCGAGCGTCTCGACCGTCCAGCCGGGGATGGTCGGGCGCAGCATGGCGAGGTTCGTCTTGCCGCAGGCGCTCGGGAACGCGGCGGCGAGGTGGTACTGCCGCTGCTCCGGCGAGGTGACGCGGACGAGGAGCATGTGCTCGGCGAGCCAGCCCTCGTCGCGGGCCATCGCCGAGGCGATGCGCAGGGCGAAGCACTTCTTGCCGAGCAGCGCGTTGCCGCCGTAGCCCGAGCCGTACGACCAGATCTCCCGCGTCTCCGGGTAGTGGACGATGTACTTGGTGTCGTTGCACGGCCACGGCACGTCCTGCGCGCCGTCGGCCAGCGGGGCGCCCACGGAGTGCACGGCCGGCACCCACTGCTGGCCGCCGTCGATGAGGTCCAGGACGGCGGGGGAGACGCGCGTCATGACGTGCATCGACACGACGACGTACGGCGAGTCGGTGATCTCGATGCCCACCTGCGAGATCGGGCCGCCGACGGGGCCCATGGAGAACGGCACCACGTACATGGTGCGGCCGCGCATCGAGCCGGCGAACACGTCGGCCAGCTCCGCGCGCATCGCGGCGGGGGCGCGCCAGTTGTTCGTGGGGCCGGCGTCCTCCTCGTGCTCCGCGCAGATGAACGTGCGCGACTCGACGCGCGCGACGTCGGACGGGTGCGAGCGGGCGAGGTAGGAGTTCGGCCGCCTGGCCTCGTCCAGCTTGATCAGCGTGCCGGCCTCCACCATGCCGTCGAGCAGGCGCTGCTTCTCCGCGGCGGAGCCGTCGCACCAGACGATCTCGTCCGGCCGGGTCAGCGCGGCGACCTGCCGCACCCACGCCCGCGCGTCCTGCGGGGCCTGTGCCCGGGCGGCCGGTGCGGTCGCGGCGCCGGCGTGCTCCGCGGGTGCCAGCGCGTGCGGGGCCAGGGCGTCCGGGGCGAGCTCGGCGATCGCGAGGCGCGTGCGGCGCGGGTTCGCGGTGAAGGTCATCGGGTGCTCCGTCCGTCGGATGGGCCCCCGGCGTGCGCTGCCGGGTGGGCTGACTCCAGCGTCTCGCACCCCGGAACCGGCTTTCCAGCAGATCACCCGTGAAGATTCGCCGATCTTCACGTACCGTCAAACCATGGCGACGAAGGACGGCCCGGCGGCCGAGTCCCCGGACCTCATCACCCTCGGGCGGCGCATCCGGCACGCCCGCACGGCGCGGGGCCTCACGCTCGAGGCGCTGGGGGAGCGGGTGGGCTCGGCGCCCAGCCTGCTGTCGCTCGTGGAGAACGGCCGACGCGAGCCCCGGCTGTCGCTGCTGCGGTCGCTGGCCGAGGCGCTGGACGTCGCCGTGCCCGACCTCCTCGCCGACGAGCCCCCGTCGCGCCGCGCCGAGCTGGAGATCTCCCTCGAGCGGGCGCAGCGCGGGCCGCTGTTCGGGGCCCTCGGCCTGCCGTCGGTGAAGCCGAGCCAGAAGCTCCCGATGCCGGTGCTGGAGCAGCTCGTCGGCCTGCACTCCGAGCTGTCGCGCCGCGAGGAGGAGGCCATCGCCACGCCCGAGGAGGCCCGGCGGGCGAACACCGAGCTACGCAACGAGCGGCAGGGGCGGGACAACTACCTGCCCCAGATCGAGGCCCTCGGCGAGGAGCTGACCAAGCGCGCCGGGTACGCGGGGGCGGGCGCCCTGACGCACCGCACGGTGGCCCGCATGGCCGAGCAGCTCGGGCTGACCCTGCTGCACGTGGACGACCTGCCCCGGTCCGCACGCTCCGTGACCGACCTGGAGAACGGCCGGATCTACCTGCCGCCGGCGTCGATCCCGGGCGGGCACGGCCTGCGGTCCCTCGCCCTGCAGGCGATCGCGCACCGGGTGCTGGGGCACGACCGCCCGCGCAGCTACGCCGAGTTCCTGCGCCAGCGCGTCGAGATCACGTACTTCGCCGCGTGCTGCCTCATCCCGCAGTCGGTGGCCGTGGAGTTCCTCCAGCGCCGCAAGCGCGAGAAGGACCTGGCGGTCGAGGACTTCCGCGACGCGTTCGGCGTCACGCACGAGGCGGCCGCGATGCGGCTGACCAACCTGGCCACCGTGCACCTCGGCATCCCGCTGCACTTCCTGCGGGTGGGGGACGACGGCGCCCTGTTCCGCGGCTACGCCAACGACGGCCTTCCGCTGCCGCAGGACGTCACGGGGGCGATCGAGGGGCAGCTCGTGTGCCGCTGGTGGGCGGGCCGCGAGGCGTTCACGCGCCGGGACCGCGCCACCGAGTCCTACCAGTACACGGACACGCCGGCCGGCACGTTCTGGGACTCCGTACAGACGGGCACGGGCGCCGACGGGCGGCAGTTCTCCATCACGGTGGGGGTGCCGTACGCGCACGCCAAGTGGTTCCGCGGCCGGGACACCCAGGTGCGGCACAGCTCCACCTGCCCCGACCCGGCGTGCTGCCAGCGCCCGCCGGCGGACCTGGCCGAGCGCTGGGACGGCGTCGCCTGGCCCAGCGCCCGGATGCACCAGCAGGTGCTGGCGGCCCTGCCCCGCGGCGCGTTCCCCGGCGTCGACGACACGGACGTGTTCGCCTTCCTGCAGCGCCACGCCCCGGCCGCCGGCCCGGCGGACGAGACCGCGGGCTGAGGCCGGCGGGGACCGGGGGCCTCCTCAGCCCCGGTCCAGCCGCACCTCGCGGATGCGCCGGTCCTCCACCTGCGTCACCCGGAGCGTGCTCGCGGCCCTGCCGTCGCCGTCGCCCGGGTCGTCCAGGCCGTCCGCACCGTCCGCGCCGTCCAGGACGACGACGTCGCCCTCCTCCGCGAGCCGGCCCAGCCGGGCGAGGACGTAGCCCGCGACCGTCTCGTACGGCCCGTCGGGGAGCTCCACGCCGGTCGCGCGGGCGAACTCCTGCAGCGTGAGGCCGGCGTCGTAGGTGCCGGCGACGTGCACGGCGGCCAGCGGGTCGTGCTCGTCGCGGATGTCGCCGACGAGCTCCTCGACCAGGTCCTCGAGCGTCACGATGCCGTCGGTGCCGCCGTACTCGTCGACGACCAGCGCGAGGTGGGTCCGCGTGCGCCGCATGTCGGCGAGCGTGGGCAGCAGGCGCCCGGTGGCCGGCAGGTCGAGCACCGGCCGGGCGACCTCGCGCACGGTGCGCCGCCCGTCCGCCGGGTCGCCCGCGGCCCGGGCGAGGTCGCGCACGTGCACGAAGCCGAGCACGTCGTCGACGTCCGTGCCCGTGACCGGGTAGCGCGAGTAGGGCAGGTCGCGGGTGCGCTCCTGGGCCTCGGCGAGGGTGAGCGTCGCGTGCAGGAAGACGACGTCGCCGCGGGGGCGCATCACCTCGCCGAGCGTGCGTTCCGTCGCGGCGAACACGTCCGACAGGATGCGCCGCTCGTCCTCGTGGAGCCCCGGGTGGGCGGCGACGAGGTCGCGCAGCTCCTGCTCGGTGATCTCCTCGGACCGCTGGGTCGGGTCGCCGCCGAGCAGACGCACGACGGCGTCCGTCGAGCGCGAGAGCAGCCAGATGACCGGCCGCATGAGCACCGCGAAGCGGTCCAGCGGGGGCCCCACGACCAGCGCGACCTGCGCGGAGCGCTGCAGCGCGATCCGCTTCGGCACCAGCTCGCCGAGCACCAGCGACGCGTAGGCGATGACGAGGGTCAGCCCGACCAGGGCCACGGTCGCGGACGCGCCGGCGGGCAGGCCGGCGGACTCCAGCGCGGGCGCCAGGTCCGGCGCGAGCGTGGACGCGCCGTACGCGGCCGAGAAGAAGCCGGCCACGGTGACGCCGATCTGCACGGCGGCGAGGAAGCGGTTCGGGTCGCGCGCGATGGCGGCCACCCGCCGGCCGCGCGTCCCCTGCTGCTCCAGCCGGTCCAGCTGCGTGCTGCGCAGCGAGACCAGCGCGAACTCCGTCCCGGCGAACACCCCGCCCAGGAGGACGAACAGGAGCACGAGCGCGATGTTCCACCAGGTGTCCGCGTCCACCGGGGTCCTCTCCGTCGGTCGCCGGCCCGCGGGGGACCGACGGTCGCCGGCCCCGGCGTCGCTGCGGGTGCGTCACGGGGAGAACGCCCCGTGCCGGGTCCCGGTTCCGGCGCCGGCGCCGCGGTGCCGGTCGGACGCGGGTCAGGCGCGGGTCAGACGCGGGTCAGCGGAAGCGCTGCGCCGCCAGCGGGGCGGCCTCGGCGAGGCCGCGCACGGCCGGGTGGGCGTCGTCGTCGGCGCCTGCGGCGAGCACGTCGCTCATCGACCCGGACGCGACGAACGTGCCGTCGGCGAGCACGTGCACGGTGGGGCAGAGCCGGCCGACCAGCTCGACGTCGTGCGAGACCAGCAGCACGGCGGTGCCCTCGGCGCGGGTGGCCTCGGTGAGGCGGCGCACGATCTCGCCGCGCATGGCCGGGTCGACGGCGGTGAGCGGCTCGTCGAGCAGCATGGCGTCGGGCCGGGTGGCGAGGGCGAGCGCGAGGGCGAGGCGCTGCTTCTCCCCGCCGGACAGGGAGTGGATGGTGCGGCGCGCGAACTGCGGCTCCAGCGCGACGTCGTCGAGCAGCTCCTCGACGGTGCGGCCGCTCGCCCGGCCGGCCTTGCGGGCGTCGGACAGCGCGCCGGAGACGGCGCGCTCCACCGTCCACCGCGGGTCGGCGTCGAGCCCGTTCTGCGCGACGGTGCGGACCGCGGCGCGGAACTTCTTCTTGTCCCGCCGGCCCAGCTTGCCGACCGTGCGGCCCTCGAACGTCACGTGGCCCTCACGGATCCGCAGCTGCCCCAGCAGCGCCTGCACCAGCGTGGACTTCCCGGTGCCCGACTCGCCCACGACGCCCACCGGCTCCGCGCCCGGCAGCAGCGCCAGGTCGATCCCCTCCAGGATCGCCGGGCCGCCGTACCCGACCACCAGGTCGGCCGCGCGCAGGATCGGGGTGGGGGAGGTGGTGCTCATGAGGTCGCCTTCTGCTTCGCGTGGCGGGCCCGGGCGGGCGCCGCCGGTACGTCCGACGAACGACGGTACCCCGCGGTTCCCGCACCCCGGCGCGGTCGTCCAGATCTCCGCGGCGGTCCTGATCCCGGCGAGGTGGTCCAGAGCTCGGCGGGGGAGTCCCTGCGGCGGGCATACTGCGGAGATGGCAGCGGACCGGGAGTCGGTACGGCGGTGGGTCGCCGGGTACGAGGCCGCGTGGCGGGCCGGCGACGCGGACGCCGTCGAGAAGCTCTTCACCCCCGACGCCCGGTACGCGCGCTCGCCGTACGACCCCGAGGAGCTCGTGGGGCACGAGGCCGTCCGCGGGTTCTGGACCGTCGACGAGGACGCGTCGTTCACGATGACGGCCGAGCCGCTCGCCGTGGAGGGGGACGTCGCCGTCGTCCGCCTCGAGGTGCGCTACACCGCACCGCGCGAGCAGGAGTACCGCGACCTGTGGGTGCTGCGCTTCGCCCCCGACGGCCGCGTGGCCGACTTCGAGGAGTGGGCGTACTGGCCCGGGAAGGCCTGGACCGCGGCGACGTGAGTCAGGCGCCGACGTCCCCTGGCCGGCTCACGACCGTGCGCCGCCGCGGGCGTCCATGCGGGCGAGGAGCTTGGGGAGCACGTCGCCGAGGCGCAGGCCGTCGTGCTCGAACTCGTTGGTCACCCAGGCGCGGGCGTTCCCGACGTGCCCGGCGGTCTCGAGGGACAGGCCCGCGTCGACGAACATGTCGTCGTGGTAGACGGCCGCCTCGAGCGGGGCCTCGTTGCGGGCGAGGACGTCGAGGTCGTACAGGTCGTCCCAGCCGTCGCGCGCGGCGAGCGCGTCGGCGGCCGGGCGGAAGGGGCGCAGCGCGGCGACCTGCTCGAACATCCAGGGGTAGATCATCTCGCCGGTGAACAGCAGCGGCCGCGCGTCGGCGGCGAACGACGCGTCCCCGTCGCGCACGCGCTGCGCGGACCACGCGGTCGCGCCGGTGCCGGACTGCGCGTAGATCGACTCGTGCAGGACGGCGTACATGGCGTTGGTGGCGAAACCGGTGGCGGCCTCGACCTCCGCGAGGAACGTGTCGCTCAGCTCGTCGGGGGCCGCGTCGTCGAACGCCTCGTCGACGATCCAGTGCACCCGCTCGAAGCCGGGGCCCATGCCGAACGCCGTGCCGAGGGTCTGGAACCGCTCGACGGACAGGAGGTCCCCGCCGGGCAGGCGGACGTCGCCCACGGCGATGCGGTCGGCGATCCGGGCCACGCGCTCGACGTCGTCGGGGTACCGCTCGCGGTAGAGCGCGTTCTTGGCGACGACGCGCGGCTGGGTGCGCCGGTAGACGTCCTCGGCGCTCGCGGTGAGCCCGGCGAGGCCGCCGGTGACGTACGACGCGGCCACGGCCTCGGGCGCGCGCGACAGGTAGGTGAGGGTGAGGAAGCCGCCGTACGACTGGCCGAGGGTGGACCAGCGACGCCCGCCGTAGACGGTCTCCCGCACGTGCTCGGCGTCGTCGACGATCGCGTCGGCGCGGAAGTGGGAGAGGTGCTCGGCCTGGGCGTCGGCGGACCCGAGGGCGGTGAGGGCGCCCGCGCGCACCGCCGTCGACCGGCCCGTGCCGCGCTGGTCGAGCAGGACGACCCGGAAGCGCTTGATCGCCTCGCCCACCCAGCCGTCCGGGCCGGTGGGGCGCGGGCCCTTGCCGCCCGGGCCGCCCTGCAGGAAGACGAGCAGGGGCAGGTCGTCGCCCTGGCGGGTGGGGTCCACGAGCTCGCGCACGAAGAGAGAGATCGTGCGGCCGTCCTCGGGGTGCGACCAGTCCAGCGGCACCGTGAGGGTGCGGTCGGTGACGTGGACGCCGGGGATCGTGTACTCGCGCGTGGTAGTCCTGCCCGTGGTGCTCACCGGCACAGCCTAGGCCGGGTTGCATTAATGGAGTGCGTGCTCCAACAATAGGGTCGTGCCCCGAACCGCTCCCGCGTCCGTGACCGAGGTCCGACAGCCGCGTGCCGTGCCCCTGCTCGTCCTCGCGGCGACCGTCCTGCTCGCCGTCGGGCTGGGCTTCGGCCTCCCGCCGCTCGCCCGCTGGCTGGAAGGGGTCCTGGAGGCCGGCCCGCTGCCGGTCCTCGGCCCGGTCGAGCTGCTCGCCGGGCTGCCGCTGACCTGGTCCGTCCCGATCCTCGGCGGCCTCGGTGTGGTGGCCGGGACGCTGCTGGCGCTGTCGACGATCGGGGAGGCGCTGCGCCTCACGGTCGCCGCCGACCACCTGGAGCACCGCACGGACGACCAGGAGGGCTGGGTGGAGCGGAGCGACGTCGCCGACGTCTTCCGCGACGGCCGGTACCTGGTCCTCCTCGGCCCGGGCGGCGCACCGCGCGCCCGGCTGGACGCGGACACCCTCCGCAAGGCCGAGGTGCGGGGCGCCTTCGAGGCGCGCGGCTGGCCGTGGCGCGACGCCGACCCGCACGAGCACGAGTACGAGCGGTGGGTGGACGGCCGTCCGGGCTTCGCCCCCGCAGAGCACGCGCTGCTGCGCCGCCGGCTCGCGGAGCGCAAGGACGCGGGCGCCGTGGCGGAGGTCGACGCCGAGCTCGGCGCCCACGGGATCGCCGCGCGCGTCCAGGGTGACCGGCTCCAGGTCCGCCGGTGCGGCGTCCCCACCGTCGAGGACGCCCGTGGCACGCACCGTTGACCCGGCGCGCCACGAGGCGCGCCGCCTCCAGATCGTCGCCGCCGGGCTGACCGTCCTCGCGGAGCGCGGGTACGAGGGGGCGACCACGGCGGCGATCTGCCGTCAGGCCGGCATCGGCTCGGGCACGTTCTTCCACTACTTCGCCACGAAGACGGAGCTGGTGCTCGCGATCCTGGAGCTGGGCACGGCCGAGACGGTCGAGAAGGCGGCCGCCCTCGAGGGCCGCACCGACCCGCTCGGCGTCCTGCTGGATCTCCTGGAGGGCTGGGCCGACGACGCCGCCGACCCGCGCATCCCCGGCTTCGTGCGCGCCGTCGCCGGCGTCATGCACCTGCCGGCGGTCGCCGCGGCCCTCGCGGCCGACGACCAGGCCCAGCGCGACCTCCTCGTCCCGTGGATCGCCCGCGGCCAGGCCGCGGGCGGGGTCCGCACCGACCTCGCGCCCGCCCGCATCGCCTCGTGGCTCGTCCTGCTCTCCGGCGGCTTCCTGGAACGCGTCGCCACCGACGACCGCTTCACCGTCGACGGCGAGCGCGCCCTCCTCCTCGCCACGGCGCAGGACTTCCTCCGCGGGTGACCGCGCGGCGGGCAGGTCCGCGCCGCCGTGCGGATCCCAGCTCCGGCAGCAAGCCACACCCCGGGCAGAGCTCGAACGCAGAGCGGCGGGGACGGACCTCGTGCGGGCGGTCGTAGGTGTTCCCGAAGTGGAGGGCGCCCTGGCGCCCGTGAACGCGACCGCCCGCACGAGGTCCGTCCCCGCCGCGGGTTCAAGCAGAACTACTGCACGTCAGCATCAACCCAGTCGAAGGTCTTCGACACGGCCTTCTTCCAGGACCGGTAGAGGCGCTCACGCTCGTCCTCGGCCATGGCCGGCGACCAGCGCTTGTCCTCCGCCCAGTTCGCGGTGACGTCCTCCTCGCCCTTCCAGAACCCGACGGCGATGCCGGCGGCGTAGGCGGCGCCGAGCGCCGTCGTCTCGGCGACCTTGGGCCGCACGACGTCGACGCCGAGCTGGTCCGCCTGGAACTGCATGAGCAGCTCGTTCTGGACCATGCCGCCGTCCACCTTGAGCTCCGTGAGGTCGACGCCGGAGTCCAGCTTCATCGCGTCGACGACCTCGCGGGTCTGGAAGGCCACGGCCTCCAGCGCCGCGCGCGCGATGTGGTTGCGGTTGACGTACCGCGTGAGGCCGACGAGCGCGCCGCGCGCGTCGGGCCGCCAGTAGGGCGCGAACAGGCCGGAGAACGCCGGCACGAAGTAGGCGCCGCCGTTGTCCTCGACCTTGCGGGCCAGCCACTCGACGTCGGGGGCGTCCTCGAACATGCCGAGGTTGTCCCGCAGCCACTGGATGAGCGAGCCCGTGACGGCGATGGAGCCCTCGAGCGCGTACACCTGGGGGGCGTCGCCGATCTTGTAGCAGACGGTGGTGAGCAGGCCGTTCTTGCTCGGCACCTTCTCCGTGCCGGTGTTGAGCAGCATGAAGTTGCCCGTGCCGTACGTGTTCTTCGCGGTGCCGGTCTCGAAGCAGGCCTGGCCGAACGTGGCCGCCTGCTGGTCGCCGAGGATGCCGGCGATCGGCACGCCGGGCACGAGGCCGCGGGGGCGGCCCTGCCCGTACACCTCGGAGGAGGAGCGGATCTCGGGCAGCATCGACATCGGGATGCCCATGTCCGCGGCGATGTCCTCGCGCCAGCTCAGGGTGTCGAGGTCCATGAGCATGGTGCGCGACGCGTTGGTCACGTCGGTGACGTGGACGCCACCGTCGGGGCCGCCCGTCATGTTCCACAGCACCCAGGTGTCGGTGTTGCCGAAGAGGAGGTCGCCGCGCTCGGCGGCCTCGCGCGCGCCCTCGACGTTGTCGAGGATCCACTTGACCTTGGGGCCGGAGAAGTAGGTCGCCAGCGGCAGGCCGACGATCGCCTTGTACTTCTCGGGGCCCTCGGAACCGCCGAGCTCGTCGACGATCGCCTGCGTGCGCGTGTCCTGCCACACGATGGCGTTGTAGACGGGCTTGCCGGTGTTCTTGTCCCACACGACGGCGGTCTCGCGCTGGTTGGTGATACCGATGGCCGCGAGGTCCGTGTGCGCGAGGTTGCCGCGGGTGAGCGCGAGCCCGACGACCTCGCGCACGTTGCTCCAGATCTGCTCGGCGTTGTGCTCGACCCAGCCCGCCTTGGGGAAGATCTGCTCGTGCTCGAGCTGGCCGGTGGAGACGATCCGGCCGGAGTGGTCGAAGACGATGGCACGCGAGCTCGTCGTGCCCTGGTCGATGGCGAGGACGTAGTCAGCCATGGGGGATGCCCTTCACGTCGGTGTGGTGGAAGAGGGGGACCGGCCGGGCCCGGTGGGGGCCCGGCCGGCGGGGTCGGTCAGGAGTAGGCCGCGCCGAGCAGGCCGGCGAGCACGCCACCCACGAGGGGCCCGGCGACGGGCACCCAGGAGTAGGCCCAGTCGCTGGAGCCCTTGCCCTTGATGGGCAGGAAGGCGTGCGCGATGCGGGGCCCGAGGTCACGTGCAGGGTTGATGGCGTACCCCGTGGGTCCACCGAGGGAGGCGCCGATGCCGACCACGATCAGTGCGACCGCGAGCGGCCCGAGCCCGGAGGGGGACTTGCCCGAGACGACGACGAAGAACACCAGCACGAAGGTCGCGATGACCTCGGTGATGAAGTTCCAGCCGTACGAACGCAGCTCCGGCCCGGTCGAGAACACCGCCAGCTTGGTGGCGGCGGGGGCCTCCTGGTCGAAGTGCTTCTTGTACACGATGTACGCGAGCACGGCACCGATGATCGCGCCGATCATCTCGGCGCCGAAGTAGATGAACATGTTGCTCACGGTGGGCTCGATCGTCGCGGTCACGCGGCCCTCCGGGCCGGTGAGCGTGGCGAACGGCAGCTGTGCCGAGTAGAGGCCGATGGTGACGGCCGGGTTGAGGTGGGCGCCCGACTTGTACGCGGTGAACACACCCGCGAACACCGCGAGACCCCATCCGAAGTTGATGAGGAGCCAGCCGCCGTCGAAGCCCTTGGTTCTCGGGAGTATCACGTTGGCGACGACGCCGGCTCCCAGCAGGATCAGCGTCGCGGTCCCGAGAATCTCGGACCAGAACGCCTGCATGATCAATGAGTCCATCGTCGGTTCTCTTTCTCTTGAGGGACCACGTTGTCCTCTCCGGGACCGGAGAGCCCGCGACGGGCGGCGACGCCCTGCGGGTGCCCGGCCGGTCGCCCGGCCGGGATCGGATCAGCCCCGCAGGGGCTGCATGGCGGCGACGTCGGGCGCACGCAGGCGGACGGCCTCCGCGCTCGAGTCGTCGGGCTGGAGCTCCGCCTGGTCCTCGGCCTGGGCCCGGGCGGTGTAGGCGTCGACCTCGGCCTGCCGCGCGGCGGCGTCCCAGCCGAGGAGCGGCGCGGCGATGTCGGCGATCTCGTCGAGCGCGGCCAGGCCGCGATCGGACACCTCGTAGACGAGGCGGGTGCGGTGCAGCAGCAGGTCCTCGAGGTGCAGGGCGCCCTCGTGGCTGACGCCGAAGTGGATCTCGGCGCGCAGGTAGGCGGGGGCGTGCTCGAGCGGGCGGGCCAGCGACGGGTCCTGCTCGCACAGGTCGACCAGCTGGCGCAGGGACGACCCGTACCGGTGCAGCAGGTGGTCCACCATCGCGGGCTTCCACCCGAACTTGGCCGCCCAGGTCCGTGCCAGGCGCCGCGTGGCCTGCAGGCCGACCGCGCCGAGCAGCGGGATCTGGTGGGTGATCGACGGGAGCGCGGCCGCGCGCTGCCCGATGGCGAAGTCCACGGCGTCCTTCGCCATCACGCGGTAGGTGGTGAGCTTGCCGCCGGCGATGACGGTGAGGCCGGGCACGGGGCTCGCGACGGTGTGCTCGCGCGACACCTTGGCGGAGCTGGTGCCCTCCTTGGTGCCGGGCTGCAGCAGGGGGCGCAGGCCGGCGTACGTGCCGATGATGTCGTCGCGGCTCAGCGGGTGGGCGAGCACGGCGTTCGCGTGGTCGAGGATGTAGTCGATGTCCTGCGCCGTGGCGATGGGGTGCGTCGGGTCCTGGTCCCAGGGGGTGTCGGTGGTGCCGACCACCCAGTACCGGGACCACGGGATCACGAACAGCACGGACTTCTCGGTCTGCAGGATGAGGCCGACGGTGCCCTTGATGCGCTCGCGCGGGACCACGATGTGCACGCCCTTGGACGCCAGCACGCGCAGGCCGCCCTCGTCGCCGGCGAGCGCCTCCGTGTCCTCGGTCCACACGCCGGTCGCGTTGATGACGTGCCGGGCGCGCACGGTGATCTCCTCGCCGCTCTCGAGGTCGACGAGCACGGCACCGTTCACGGCGCCCGTCGCGCCCTTGGTGAGCCCCACGACCTGGGTGCGGGCGGCGGCGTGCGCGCCGTAGCTCACGGCCGTGCGCACGAGCGTGGTGACGAGGCGGGCGTCGTCGACGGAGGCGTCCCAGTACTGCACGGCCCCGATGGCGGCGTCGTGGGCGAGGTCCGGGAACTTGCTCGACATCTGGCGCCGGCTGAGGTGGCGGTGCAGCGGCATGGCGCGGCGGCCCGGGGCCAGCGAGGCGAGGGTGTCGTAGAGGGCGATGCCGGCGCCGACGTACGCGCGCTCCCACACCCGGTGCTCCAGGGGGTAGAGGAACGGGACGGGCTTCACCAGGTGGGGCGCGATGTCCTTGAGCAGGAGGTCCCGCTCGGTCAGCGCCTCCTTCACCAGGTGGAAGTCGAGCATCTGCAGGTAGCGCAGTCCGCCGTGGACCAGCTTGCTGCTGCGGCTCGACGTGCCGGAGGCCCAGTCCTGGGCCTCGACGATCGCGGTCGACAGGCCGCGGGTGGCGGCGTCGAGCGCGATGCCGGCGCCGGTGACGCCGCCGCCGATGACGAGGACGTCGAGCTCACCGCTCGGGGACTGGGAGTCCTTCAGCGCGGCGAGCGCCTGGGTACGCGACTCGGCCGTGAGGCGGGTGGAGGCCATCGGGGGGTTCCTTCCGATCGACGACGACGCTCCCAGGGCAGCATCCCCAGCACGTCCGCGCAAGCCAGGTGCACGAACGTGCAGGATGAGAAACTGGGGCCATGGCGAGCTACCGGGAACGCGACGTCGTCATGGCGGCGACCATGTACTACCTGCAGGACATGAAGATGGAGACGATCGCGCGCCATCTGCGCACCTCGCGGTCCACCGTCTCGCGGCTCATCAAGCGGGCCCGGGAGACCGGCGTCGTCGAGATCACGTTGCGTCCCGGGCCGTCCCGGGCACCCGGCCTCAGCCAGGAGATCGCCGAGCGGCACGGCATCGACGCCTACGTGGTGCCGGTCGCCGACTCGGCCAACGACGACGACCGCCTGCAGCAGGTGTCGATCACCACCGCCCGACTCCTGGCCCGCTGGTTCGACTCCGACATGGTGCTCGGCGTCGCCTGGGGCACGACCCTCGCCGCCATCACCGAGCACCTGCCGCACAAGCCGACCCGCGGGGCCGCCGTCGTGCAGCTGAACGGCGCCGCCAACACCAGGACCTCGGGCATGACCTATGCCGGCGACCTGATCGCGGGCTTCGGGACCGCCTTCGACGCGTCCGTCCACTACTTCCCCGTCCCCGCGTTCTTCGACTTCGCCGAGACCAAGGCGGCGATGTGGCGCGAGCGCTCCGTGCGCCGCGTGCTCGACGTCCAGTCCCGCGCCGACATCGCCCTCTTCTCCGTCGGCGCGCTCACCGGCGGCGTCCCGTCGCACGTGTACTCGGCCGGGTACCTCGACCCCGACGACGTCGCCGTCCTCGACGCCGAGGGGGTGGTGGGCGACGTCTGCACCGTCTTCATGCGCTCGGACGGCACCTACCGCGACATCACCCTCAACGCCCGCGCCACCGGCCCCGCGCCGGCCGAGCTGCGCCGCATCCCGCGGCGGCTGTGCGCCGTCGCGGGCGACAACAAGGTCGTCCCGCTGCAGGCGGCGCTCGCGGCCGGCGTCGTGACCGACCTGGTCATCGACGAGGCCACCGCCGTCGCACTCGTGGAGGAGTCGTGAACGTCCGTGCACCGGGACGCCCGCGCCCGCCGCGGCGCACGCTCGTAGAGTGACGCCGTGCCCCAGGACCACGGCGCGTCGTACGCCGTCCGCCCCGCTCTGCCGGCCGACATGCGGGCGGTGCGCCGCCTGGTGGAGCCGTACGCCGAGCGACGCATCCTCCTGGCCAAGGAGATGGTCGGGTACTACGAGGCCGTGCAGGAGTTCCTGGTGGCCGCCGATCCCGACGGCGAGGTCGTGGGCTGCGGCGCCCTGCACGTGATGTGGGACGACCTCGCCGAGGTGCGCACCCTCGCCGCCGACCCGGCGTGGCGCGGGCACGGCGTCGGGCACGCGATCGTCGAGGGGCTCGTCGGCCGAGCACGCCAGCTCGGGCTGCGCCGCGTCTTCTGCCTCACCTTCGAGGTCGGCTTCTTCCGCACCCACGGCTTCCGTGAGATCGACGGCACGCCCGTGACGACCGACGTCTACGCCGAGCTGCTGCGGTCCCACGACGACGGCGTCGCCGAGTTCCTCGACCTCGCGCGGGTCAAGCCCAACACCCTCGGCAACACGCGGATGCTGCTCGAGCTCTGACCGCCTCGCCCGGCCGCCCGCGACCCGCCTAGGTCGGCAGGTGGTACCGGCCGGCGTCGTCCTGCTCGACGAGGCCGTCCTCGACGAGGCCCGCGAGGCAGCGGTCCACCTGCGCCTGGTCGGGGCCGGAGTCGGCGAGGAGCGCGCGCGGCAGCGGGTCGGTGGCGGTGCGCAGCGCGGCCATGACGCGGCCCCGCACCTGGCGGTCCGTGCCGTGCCAGGCCTGGGTGCGGCGGCGGTGCGCGTGGGCGTCGGGCGGGTGCCCGGCGGCGCGCCACGCGCACAGGTCGGCGACGGGGCAGGCGCCGCAGCGGGGCGCGCGGGCGGTGCACACGACGGCGCCCAGCTCCATCGAGGCGCCGGCCCAGCGGGCGGCGGTCGCGTCGTCGCCGGGCACGACCGCGGTGGCGAGGGCGCGCTCCGCGGCCGTGGGCGACGGCGCGCCGAGCGCCGTGCCACCACGGGTGCGGGCCAGCACGCGCCGCACGTTGGTGTCGACCACCACGGAGCGGCGGCCGAACGCGAACGCGCGCACCGCCGCGGCCGTGTACTCGCCGATGCCGGGCAGCGCGCGCAGCTCCTCCTCGTCGTCGGGAACGGCGCCGCCGTGCCGCTCGACGATCGCGGCCGCGCACTGCTGCAGGCGCAGCGCCCGGCGCGGGTAGCCGAGCCGGTCCCAGGCGCGCAGCACGTCGGCGGTGGAGGCGGCGGCGAGGTCGGCGGGCGTCGGCCACCGCTCCAGCCACGCGCGCCACACCGGCTCGACCCGCACCACCGGGGTCTGCTGCAGCATCACCTCGCTGACCAGCACGCCCCACGGCGTGCGGTCGGGGCGTCGCCACGGCAGGTCGCGGGCGGCGTCGTCGAACCACGCGACCGTCCGCGCGACCAGCGGGTCGGGGGACACGGTGGCCGACGTCGGCGGGGCGGGGTGGACGGGCGGCACGGTCGCCCATTGTGTCCCATCGAGTGTCAGACCTCGCCGCCGGCAGGTCACGGGTGCGGTGGCCGGCGGCGCGGCTCCGCGAGCGGCGAACCGGCGCGTCGTACGGTGGCGCCGCAGCACGGTTCGAGACGGAGGAGTGGCCCGTGGCACGTGCGGACGACGGGCGTCGGGGTGGCAGCACCTCGCGCGGCGCCGGCGCGCGCTCCGGCGCAGGTCGGGCGGGCGGTTCCGGCGCGTCCGGGCGCTCGGGCGGCACGTCGTCGGGCAAGCGGACCTCGGCCGGGTCGTCGCGGTCGACGACGTCGCGCGGGTCGACCACCGGCGCGGGCAAGGGCGGCGCGAAGCCGGCCGCGAAGAAGCCCTCGACGTCCGCCCCCCGGAGCGGCTCGAAGGCGACGCCGAAGCCCGCCCCCCGGAGCGGCTCGAAGGCGACGTCGAAGCCCGCCGCGAAGCAGGGACCGAAGGGCGCTGCGCGCGGCGCGGGCGCCCGGTCCGGGTCCGCGGCCGGCGCGCGGTCCACGGGGACGGAGGCCTCGTCCGCGCGTTCGTCGTCGACACGTTCGTCCTCGACACGTTCGTCCTCGACACGGTCGTCGTCGACGAGGTCGTCGGGGTCCCGCGGCGGCAACCGCCGGGTGGTCACGGCGTCGCAGTTCGTCGCACCCGGTGCGTCGCGCGGCGGTGCGCGCTCGGCATCGGCCGGCCGCACGGCGTCCCGGCCCGCCAGGTCGCGGACGGCGCCGCGTCGTTCACGCCGTTCGACCGTGGTGTCGCTCCTCGTCGTGGTGCTGCTGTGC
The DNA here is from genome assembly GCF_042799955.1 of Isoptericola sp. NPDC057653. NCBI lineage: Bacteria > Bacillati > Actinomycetota > Actinomycetes > Micrococcales > Promicromonosporaceae > Isoptericola > Isoptericola sp. NPDC057653. The sequence goes on from NZ_JBHVHP010000001.1 coordinate 1,467,663, forward strand.
GCGACGGGCGTGGTCGGCGGCTACGGCGTCGGGCGTGCGGTCGACGGCGTGCGGGGGATGCTCGCCGGGCCGGAGAGCCTGCCCGCGGACAAGGTCGCCGCGCCCGAGCCGCTGAACGCCGGCGGCCCGTGGACGACGTGCGCCCCGGAGAACGTGGAGCTGCGCCTGTCGTCGAGCGCGTCGACCGTGACGGCCGGCTCGCCGCTGTCGTTCATGGTGCGGGTGACCAACGTGGGCCGCGTGCCGTGCACCTTCAACGGCACCGCCGCGAGCCGCGCGGTGACGATCACCGACGCCACAGGCAAGGAGCGCGTCTGGTCGTCGTCCGACTGCGCGGACGGCTCGCGGATGCTGCTCCTGGGGCCGGGTGACCTCAACGCGGGCGAGGTGCACTGGAAGTCGCAGACGTCCGGGAAGGGCTGCACGGGGCAGCCCGCGGTGCCCGCCGGCACGTACCAGGCGACGGCGTCGCTCGTCGACGTGCCCGGCGCGAAGAGCGACCCCGTCACCTTCACCGTCGCCGCGAAGGCGAAGGCCAAGGCCGACACCGCGACGGACGACGCCGACACCCAGGACGCGAAGGGTGACGGCGCCGCCGCGACCGATGACGCCGCGGATGACGCGAAGACCGGTGACGCGAAGACCGGTGACGAGAAGGCCGGTGACGAGAAGACCGGCGACGCGGCCGACTCGTCGTCCGACGGCGCCAAGGGCGACGACGCGCAGGGCGAGGACACCGACCGGGGCGGGAAGGACGAGGGCGCCGGGCGCGCCGCCGACCGCAAGGCGGCGGCCGACGAGAAGGCGTCCGAGCGGGGCTGATACCGACGTGGCCGACGGGCTGCCCGACCTGCGTGCGCGACCCGCAGGCCGACGCCGGGAGCCGGCGCGCCGGGTCAGGTGCGGCTCAGGTCAGACGTAGCGCTCGAGGATGCTGGACTCGGCGAGGCGCGACAGGCCCTCGCGCACGGCGCGCGCCCGCTGCTCGCCGACGCCGTCGACGGCCATGAGGTCGTCGACGCTCGCCGCGAGGAGCTTCTGCAGCCCGCCGAAGTGCCCGACCAGTCGCTCGATGATGGCGGCGGGCAGGCGCGGCACCTTGGACAGGAGCCGGTAGCCGTGCGGCGCCACCGCGGCGTCGAGGGCGACGCCTCCGCCAGGCAGCTCCAGCACGCGGCCGATGTGGCCGAGGTCGAGGAGCTGCGCGGAGTCGAGGGCGGCGAGGTCGGCCTGGACCCCGGTGAGGGAGCGGCCGCTGCGCTCGAGCTCGACGTAGTCGCGGACCACGAAGTCGCGGTCGGCGCCGATGCCGCCGATGAGCTCGTCGAGCTGCAGGGCGAGGAGGCGGCCGTCCGCTCCGAGCTCGACGACGTACCCGTCGATCTCCTCCGAGATGCGGCGCACCATCTCCAGGCGCTGGACGACGGAGCAGACGTCGCGCACGGTGACGAGGTCCTCGATCTCCAGCGCGGACAGGGTCCCCGACACCTCGTCGAGGCGGGAGCGGTAGCGCTCCAGGGTGGCGAGGGCCTGGTTCGCGCGGCCGAGGATGGTGTCCGGGTCCTCGAGGACGTGCCGGTGCGACCCGACGTAGATGGCGATGATCCGCATCGACTGGCTGACGGAGATCACCGGCAGGCCGGACTGCTTGGCGACGCGCTCCGCGGTGCGGTGGCGGGTGCCGGACTCGCTGGTCTCGATGGACGGGTCCGGCAGCAGCTGCACGGCGGCGCGGCGGATGCGCGTGGCGTCGTGGTCGAGGACGCACGCGCCGTCCATCTTCGACAGCTCGCGCAGGCGCGTGGCCGAGAACTGGACGTCGAGCTCGAAGCCGCCGGAGCACATCTGCTCCACGGTCTTGTCGAGGCCGAGGACGATGAGCGCGCCCGTGCGGCCGCGCAGGATGCGCTCGAGGCCGTCGCGCAGCTCGGTGCCGGGGGCGACCGCGGCAAGCGTCTCCCGGAGCAGGGCATCGGAGTGCACGGAGGAGGGAGCCACGGGGGAATCCTACGACGCGGAGGGCCGCTCGCCCCGGCGATCCGCCGATCGGACGCCGACCCCCGCGAGGTCGACGGCCTCGGCGAGGTGCCGGGCCTCCAGGAGCTGCATCCCCGCAGGCGCCTTGACCGACGCGCCGGCCGGCACGACGGCCCGGACGAAGCCGAGGCGCGCGGCCTCGCCGACCCGCCGGTCGAGCCCCGTGACGGGCCGGATGTCGCCCGCCAGACCCACCTCGCCGAGCGCGACCGTGCCGGTGGGCAGCGGCTCGCCGGTGCGCGCCGACACGATGGCGAGGGCGGTGGCCAGGTCGGCGGCGGGCTCGGTGACCCGGGCGCCGCCGATCGTCGAGACGTACACGTCCTGGTCGGCGAGCCGCAGGCCGGCGTGCCGGTGCAGCACCGCGAGGATCATCGCCAGGCGGGACGACTCGACGCCGCTCGTCGTGCGCCGCGGGTTCGCCAGGGGCGACGGCGCGACCAGGGACTGCAGCTCCAGCGCGAGCGGGCGCCGGCCCTCGAGCGTCACCGTGACGCAGGTGCCCGGCACGCCCGCGCCGAGGTGGGAGAGGAACAGGCCGCTCGGGTCGCTGAGGCCGATGATGCCCTTCTCGGAGAGCTCGAAGCAGCCGACCTCGTCCGTGGGGCCGTAGCGGTTCTTCACGGCGCGCACCATGCGCAGCCGCGAGTGCCGGTCGCCCTCGAACTGGCACACGACGTCGACCAGGTGCTCGAGCGTGCGCGGGCCGGCCACCGTGCCGTCCTTGGTGACGTGCCCGACGAGCAGCACCGGCACCTGCCGCTCCTTCGCGACGGCGATGAGCGAGGCGGCGACCTCGCGCACCTGGCTCACGCCGCCGGGCGCGCCGTCCACCTCCGCCGACGCGATGGTCTGCACGGAGTCCACGACCAGCAGGTCGGGCTGGTTGGCCTCGATGTGGCCCAGCACGGTGCCGAGATCGGTCTCCGCGGCGAGCAGCAGCGTCGGCGCCAGCGCGCCCACCCGCTCCGCGCGCAGGCGGACCTGCCCGGCGGACTCCTCGCCCGTCACGTAGAGCACGGTGCGCGCGTCGCGGCCGTCGGCGCCGCGCGCGTAGCTGGCCGCGACGTCGAGCAGCAGGGTCGACTTGCCGACGCCCGGCTCGCCCGCCAGCAGCACGACCGCCCCGGGCACGAGCCCGCCGCCGAGCACCCGGTCCAGCTCGGGCACCTGCGTGGGCGCCGCCTGCGCGGCCGCGACGTCGATGTCCCCGATCGGGCGCGCCGGCGCGCGGCCCGGGCTGGTCGCGACCGTGCGCGGCCCGGCCGACGCCGGGCCCTCGTCCGTGACCGTGCCCCACTCCTGGCACTCGCCGCAGCGGCCCACCCACTTGGGGGTGGTCCACCCGCACTCCGTGCAGCGGTAGCCGGGGCGGGACTGCTTGGCGCGGCTGCGGGACGACGTCGTGGTGCTCACGTCGACAGACGCTAGGCCCCGGCACCGACACCGGCGCAGGGAGCGCGCGATGATGGCCGGGTGGCCCCCGAGAACCCCGACGTGACCCGGTTCCTGCACGACGGGCGCCTGCTGGCGATGCCGCGGCGGTGGGAGCACCGCAGGGCGGTGGCGCGCTGGCTCGCGCACGCCACGCTGCCCGACCTGCTGGAGCCGCTGGGGGAGCGCGAGCTCACGGACCGGCTGGCGGAGCTCGCCGCGGACCCGGTCGGCGCGCGGCGCGCGATGGTCGACCTGGGGACGGTGCACCGCACCCGCGACGGCGCCGAGTACTGGCGCACGGAGCTCACGGAGTACGACGGGCTCACCCCGGACGAGGTCGTCGAGGACGTGGACACCTCCGAGGGCCTGCACCGCACGCTGCACCTCGACGGCCGCCGGGTCGACTCCGTCGCCACGTTCTACGACGAGCTGAACCGCGTCTTCATGGCGGGCGAGGACTGGGACCTCGGGCCGAGCCTCGACGCCCTGGACGACCTGCTGCACGGCGGGTTCGGCGCCGCGCACGGCGCGGACCGGGTCACGGTCGTCTGGCACGCCTTCGACCGCTCCCGCGACGCCCTGGGCTTCGCCGCGACGCGCGCGTACTACCTGGCGAAGCTCGGCGACCCGCGGTTCGACGCCGCCCTGTTCCGCGGACGCCTCGCCGACCTCGAGGCCGGGCGCGGCCGGACGTACGCCGAGCTCGTCCTGGAGGTGTTCGCCGACCACCCGGACGTCGAGCTCGTGCTGCGCTGAGCCGGGGCGCCTCGACACGCGCCGGAGGAGCCGCCGACACCGGGACGCGCGCCCTAGGCTGCGTCGTGCACCGCCGCCGACCCCGCAGGAGGACATCGTGAGCCAGGCACGCACGGGCGGGAACGGGCGCCCGTCGCCGGAGGTGTTCCGCCGTCGTCGGATCGTGGTGGCGTCGGCCGCGGGCGCGCTCGTGCTGGTGGTGGTGCTGCTGACGGCGTTCGTGTGGCCGGGGTTCGCGCGCGAGGAGCCGGAGCCGCAGGCCACGGTGACGGCGCCGGTCCCGACGCCGACGATCGCGCCGAGCGGGCGCCCGGAGTCGCAGACGGCGTTCCTCAAGGCGCAGCCCGACACCGTGCTGGCGCTGGCGCTGCAGGGCGTGACGGAGGACAAGGACCGCGAGAAAGAGGCCGACGCCGTCGAGGCGTGGCAGCTCACGTACGCGGACGGCGCGGGCGACGCCGCGACGACGGTGCAGGTCGAGGCCGGCCAGTGGGAGGACGACGACGCCGCGTCCGCGGCGTACGAGGCGCTGGTCAAGGCGGCCGGCGAGCCCACCGGTGAGGGCGACGTGACGGTGGACGGCAAGACCGTCGGGGCGTACGTCGTCACCCCGGGCTCGGCGACGGGCACCGCCGTCGTCACGTGGCGCAACGGCACGGCCGTGCTGCAGGCCACGGGCCCGGCGGACCTGGTCGAGGACTTCTACTCCGCGTACCCCCTGTAGCCCGCGCGTCGGCCCCGAGGGTCGCGCGGGACGTACCGTGGTGCCCGTGAGCGAGCAGACTGACGAGCAGGCCGGCGCCCCGACGAACAGCCGGACGGACGGCGTGAAGATGGCGTTCCTGGGGACGGGCAACATGGGCGAGGCGGTGCTCGCGGGGGCGCTGTCCGCGGGGGTCGCGCCGCAGGACGTGGTGGCCACCTCCCGCCGTGCCGAGCGCGGCGCCCACCTCACCGAGCGCTTCGGGGTGCGCGCGACGACGGACAACGTCGCCGCCGTCGAGGGCGCGCACGTCGTCGTCGTCGGCGTGAAGCCGAAGGACGTGGGGGCCATGCTCGACCGCGTGGCCGACGCGCTCGAGCCGGGCGCCGTCGTGGTGAGCGTCGCCGCCGGCCTGCCGCTGTCGTTCTTCGAGCAGCGCCTGCCCGCCGGCACCCCCGTGGTGCGGGCGATGCCCAACACCCCCGCCCTGGTGGGCGCCGGCGTGACCGCGGTCGTCGGGGGGTCGGCCGCCCGCGAGGACGACGTCGCCCTGGTGGAGCAGGTGCTCGCCGGCTCCGGCCACGTCTTCCGCGTCGCCGAGAAGGACATCGACGCGTTCGGCGCGCTCGCGGGCTCGGGCCCGGCCTACGTCTTCTACGTGGTCGACGCGATGGCGGAGGCCGGCGTGCTGCTCGGCCTCACCCGCGACGTCGCGCGGCGCCTCGCGGTCGAGACCGTGCTGGGCTCGGCGAAGCTGCTCGACGAGACGGGCGAGCACCCCGTCCTGCTCCGCGAGAAGGTCTCCTCGCCCGGTGGCACCACGGTGGCCGCGCTGCGCAAGCTCGACGACGGCGGCGTGCGTGCCGCGTTCCTCGACGCGCTCGAGGCCGCGCGCGACCGGTCCCGCGAGCTCGCGGCCGAGCACGGCTGAGCCGGGCCGGAGGGTGGCGGGATGACGGGCGACCTGGCGGACGGTCCGGAGGCGGCCGCGCGCCGCGGCCGACGGCCCGCGGGCGCCGGCACCCGCGAACCGGTGCTGGCGGCCGCCCGCGAGGAGTTCCGCGAGCGCGGTTACGAGGGCGCTTCCGTCCGTTCGGTCGCCCGGCGCGCCGGCGTCGACCCGGGCACCGTGCGCCACTGGTTCGGGGACAAGACGCACCTGTTCACCGCCTCAGTGGGGCTGGCCGACGTCGACCCTGCGGCGATCATGCGCGCCGCGACCGAGGGCGGCCCGGTCGAGACGCTCGGTGTCCGGCTCGTCCGCTCGGTCGTGGACGTGTGGGACGCGGACTACGGCGAGACGGTGCGGCTCGTCGTCCCGGCGGTCATGTCGGACCCCGGACTGCGCGCGCTGCTGCCGCAGTTCCTCGGTGCGGAGCTGCTCGGGCCGATCGTGCGCCGCCTCGACGTCGACGACGCACGTCTGCGCACGGGGCTCGTCGCCTCGCAGATGGTGGGCGTCCTCATGACCCGGTACCTCGTCCCGCTCGAGCCCCTGGCGTCGCTGCCGGCGGACCGGGTCGCCGCGCTGGTCGGGCCGACGGTGCAGCGCTACCTCACCGGCGAGCTGGTGCACGGCTGACCGTTGCGCGCAGTGTCGTCGAGGAGCACAATTCACCACATGGGGAATAATGACGGGGCCATCCGGGTCCGCGGCCTGCGGGTCGAGCGGGGCGGCCGGCCGATCATCGACGGCCTGGACGTCACCGTGCCCGCGGGCCAGGTGGTGGGGCTGCTGGGGCCGTCCGGCTCCGGCAAGACGACGCTGCTGCGCGCGGTCGTCGGGGTCCAGGCCCGGGTCGCGGGTGAGGTGACCGTCCTGGGCGAGCCCGCGGGCGCTCCGGCCCTGCGCCGCCGCGTGGGCTACGTGACGCAGGCCGCCTCGGTGTACACCGACCTCACGGTGCTGCAGAACCTGCGCTACTTCGCCCGGCTCGCGGGGCTGCCGGCCGCGGGGGCGGAGGCGGCGGTGCGCCGCGCCGTCGCCGCCGTCGACCTGGGCGGGCACGAGAAGCAGCGGGTCGCCACGCTGTCCGGCGGCGAGCGGTCGCGCGTCTCGCTCGCCGCCGCCCTCGTCGGCGACCCCGAGCTCCTGGTGCTCGACGAGCCCACGGTCGGCCTCGACCCCGTGCTGCGCCGGGACCTGTGGGCGATGTTCCGCCGCCTCGCCGGGGAGGGGCGGGCGCTGCTGGTCTCGAGCCACGTCATGGACGAGGCCACCCAGTGCGACCGGCTCCTGCTGCTGCGCGACGGGGCGCTCGTCGCCGACCTCACGCCCCCCGAGCTCCTCGCCCGCACCGGCGCCCCCGACGCCGAGCGCGCGTTCCTCGCGCTCATCGACCAGCAGGCGGAGGAGGCCCGATGACCCTCACCCTCACGACCGCGAGCCGGGTCCTGGCGCAGCTGCGCTTCGACCACCGCACCGTCGCGCTCATCCTCGTGCTGCCGTGCCTGCTGCTGGGGCTCATCGCCTGGATGTTCGACGGCACGCCCGTGCTCGACCAGTTCGGCCCGATGCTCGTGGGGCTGTTCCCGCTGATCGTGATGTTCCTGGTGACGAGCGTCGCCACCCTGCGCGAGCGGCAGTCGGGCACCCTCGAGCGGCTCATGACGACGCCGCTGCGCAAGGGCGACTTCGTGGCCGGCTACGCGCTGGCGTTCGCCGCGCTCGCGCTGCTGCAGTCGCTGGTGGTGGTGGGCTTCGCCCTCGTCGTCGGGATGGACGTGCTCGGCCCGCTCTGGCTGGTGATCGCCGTCGCGATGCTCGACGCCGTCCTCGGCTGCTGCCTGGGCCTCGCCGCGTCCGCGCTCGCCCGCAGCGAGTTCCAGGCCGTGCAGATGATGCCCGCGGTGATCTTCCCGCAGCTCATCACCTGCGGCCTGCTCATGCCGCGCGACCAGATGCCCGAGGTGCTCGAGTGGCTCTCGCGCGTCTTCCCGCTCACCTACGCGGTGGAGGCCATGCAGACGCTCGCCGCCGGCGGCGAGTGGGCGGACGTGCAGGGCGCGGTGGGCGCCATCGCGCTGTTCATCGTCGGCGCCGTCGTCCTCGGCGTCGCCACCCTGCGCCGTCGGACCGCCTGAGGGTCCCGTCTCCCCGGGGGCCTCAGGGGCGGGCGGAGAACCGCTCCAGCAGGTCGGCGTGGCCGGAGCAGACCAGCAGGTCGTTGGCGCTCACGCGGGTCTCGGGCGTCGCGTAGGTGAACTCGACGCCGGGCGACTTCACGCCGATGACGGTGACGCCGTAGCGCTTGCGGATGTCCGACTGCGCGAGCGTGAAGCCCTGCATCTCCTTCGGCGGGCGCATCTTGACGATCGTGAAGCCGTCCTCGACCTCGATGTAGTCGAGCATCTTGCCGCTCACGAGGTGCGCGACGCGGGAGCCGGCGTCGGCCTCGGGGTAGACGACGTGGTGCGCGCCGATCCGGGTGAGGATGCGGCCGTGCTCCGCCGAGATGGCCTTGGACCAGATCTGCGGCGTCCCGAGGTCCACGAGGTTGGCCGTGATGAGCACGGACGCCTCGAGCTCCGTGCCCACGCCGACGACGGCGACGCCGAAGTCCTTGGCGCCGAGCTGGATCAGGGCCTCCGACTCCGACGCGTCGGCCTCCACCAGGGGCAGGCGGCCCGACCACTGCGCCACGAGCTTCTCGTCGCGCTCGACGGCGAGCACGTCCTGCCCGAGCCGGTCCAGCGTCGTCGCGAGCGACGAGCCGAAGCGCCCCAGGCCGATGACGAGCACGCCCGCGTCGCGCGCGGGAGCCTTCTTGTCCGCCACGGTTCTCCTCTTTCCGGCAGGTCGTCTTCACGCAGGTCGTCAGGTGGGGTCACCCGATGATCGGGCGTTCCTCGGGGAAGCGTACGATGCGTCGCCGGTCGCGCAGCGCCAGGGCGCCGAGCAGCGAGATGACGCCGACGCGCCCCACGAACATCAGCGCGCACAGCAGATACTTCGCGGCGTCGGGCAGGCCCGCGGTGACGCCGGTCGACAGGCCCACCGTGGCGTACGCGGAGATGACCTCGAACAGCGCCTCGGACAGGCGCAGGTCGGTGAGACGCAGCAGGGCCAGGCACGACACGAGCACGGCCGTGGCGCCCACGAAGACGACCGCGATCGACAGGCGCAGGGTGTCGCGGGGGATGCGGCGGCCGAACACCTCGGTGTCGGCGTCGCCGCGGGCCTCGGCGACGATGGCGAGGAGCATCACGGCGAAGGTCGTGACCTTGATGCCGCCCGCGGTGGACGCGGAGCCGCCGCCCACGAACATCAGGGCGTCGGTGAGCAGCCAGGTCTCCTGCGTCATCTCGTGCACCGGCACGGAGCTGAAGCCCGCCGAGCGCGGCATCACGGACGCGAAGACCGACGACAGGATCTTGGTCGCGAAGTCCTGGTCGCCGAAGGTCGCGGGGTTGTTCCACTCCATCGCGCCGATGAGGATCGCGCCGGCCACGAGGAGCGCGAGGCTGGTGGTGACCGTCAGCTTGGTGTGCAGCGACAGGGCCCGGACCCAGTGCTTGTGCTTGCGGCGGCGGTTGGTGATGACGTTGAGGATGACGGGGAAGCCGAGCGAGCCGATGAACACGCCGAGGGCGATCGGCACCAGGACGAACCAGTCGGACGCGAACGGGAGCAGCCCCTCCTGCGTCGGCACGAACCCCGCGTTGTTGAACGACGAGATGCCGTAGAAGAGCGCGTGCCAGGCCGCGGTCCCCGCATGGTCGCCGAGGGCGAGGAAGCGGGGGAAGAGCAGCAGCGACAGGCACAGCTCGATGGTCGTGGCGGTGATGATGATGGTGCGCAGCAGCGCGCCGACCTCGCCGAGCCGCTCGGTCTTCGTCTCCGACGCCGTCAGCAGCTTCTGCGTGAGGCCCAGCCGGCGCGACACGGCGAGGCCGAGCAGCGACGCCAGCGTCATCACGCCCAGGCCGCCCACCTTGATGCCGACGAGGATGACGACGTGCCCGAACTCCGACCAGTAGGTGGCGGTGTCCTGCACGACGAGGCCGGTGACGCAGACCGCCGACGTCGCGGTGAACAGCGCGTCGACCATGGAGGCGCCGCGGCCGGACGCCGTCGCCCACGGGGTGAGGAGCAGCAGCCAGATCACCGTGATGACGGCGGCGAACACCGTCATGGCGAGCCTCGCGGGGTACTCGCGGGCGGCGCGGTTGGCCCAACCGCGCAGCGAGAGCCCGCGACCGCCCCACGTCCCCGGCACCCTGTCCCCTCTCGCCCTTCAGTCGCTGGGCACAGCCTGCCACGCCGTCGGCTACCGTGACGGGATGCGCGTCGCCCGGCTGCTGTGGAGCCCTGAGCTCCTGCGCTACGACTTCGGCCCCGGGCACCCGATGGCGCCCGCCCGGCTCGACCTGACCATGCGGCTCGTGGCGGAGCTCGGCCTCCTCGACGAGCCCACGCTGGAGCTGGCCGACGTCGAGCCGGCCCCCGACGAGGTCATCGAGTCGGTGCACGACGCCGCCTACGTCGCGGCGGTGCGCCGCGCGGCCGCGACGGGCGCCCCGGACCTCGCGCGCGGGCTCGGCACCGAGGACGACCCGGTGTTCCCGACCATGCACGAGGCGGGCGCCCGCCTCGTCGCCGCGTCGGTGGACGCCGCGGAGTCGGTGTGGTCGGGGCACGTGCAGCACGGCGTGAACATCGCGGGCGGCATGCACCACGCGCAGCGCGGCGCGGCGTCCGGGTTCTGCATCTACAACGACGCCGCGGCGGCCGTGCAGCGGCTGCTCGACCTCGGTGCGGAGCGCGTCGCGTACGTCGACCTGGACGCCCACCACGGCGACGGGGTCGAGTCGATCTTCTGGGACGACCCGCGCGTCCTCACGGTGTCGGTGCACCAGGACGGGCACACGCTGTTCCCGGGCACCGGCAACGCGGGCGACACGGGCGGCACCGCGGCGCAGGGCACGGCGGTGAACGTCGCGCTGCCGCCCCGCACCGACGGGGCGCACTGGCTGCGGGCCGTGGACGCCGTCGTGCCGGCGGTGGTCCGCGAGTTCCGGCCGCAGGTGATCGTGTCGCAGCACGGCTGCGACGCGCACGGCAACGACCCCCTCACGGACCTCGACGTGGGCGTGGCGGCGCAGCGCACCGCCGCCCGGTGGGTGCACGCCCTCGCGCACGAGCTCGCCGACGGCCGCTGGGTGGCGCTCGGCGGCGGCGGGTACGCGGTGGTCGACGTCGTGCCGCTGGTGTGGGCGAGCCTCGTCGCGGAGGCCGCGCACGCGCCCCTGCCCGCGTGCCTGGAGCTGCCCGAGTCCTGGCGCCGCGAGGTGGAGGAGCTCTCCGGGCTCGACCCGGCCGAGCGGCTCGCCGGCGGCGAGATCTCCTGGCGCCCCTGGGGGGACGGCTACGACCCGGCCGACGACGTCGACCGTGCGATCCTCGCCACCCGCCGGCACGTGTTCCCCACGTGGGGGCTGGACCCGTACCGGGACTAGGGGACCGGCCGGCCGGACGGCCCCGCGGCCCCGCGAAGGTCACGTGGTCCGGCGCCCGCGCGGTCCCCGCCGCGGTGCCGCGAGGAGCAGGGCGGCGGCCGTCACGAGCCCGGCGACGATCGCGGCGGCGCTGAACACCCGCAACGAGGCGGCGCCGACGACGACGCCGGCGAGCAGCGGGCCGACGGCGGAGCTGGTCTGCCCGAGGGCGGTGACGACGCCGAACACGTGGCCCTGCTGGTGGCGCGGCACGGTCGCGTACTCGACGTTGACGAACATCGTGCCGTAGACCCCTCCCGCGGTCCCGAAGACGAAGGCCACGGGGAGGAGGGCGCCCAGCGGCGCGGCGGTGCCGAGCGCCAGGAACATCGGCACGACCGCCGTCACGACGGCGAGCGGCGCGAGGCGGCGGCGGGACAGGCGGCGCTCGACCCGTGCGCTCGACCACGCACCCAGGATGCTGCCGACACTCTGCGCGGTGAGCACGAACCCGAGGGCGGCCGGGCTGCGCAGGACCTCCGTCCCGTACACGGGAGCGATCACGGTGGCCCACGCGGACGACAGCAGCCCCAGCACCAGGGACCCCGCGAGCATCAGCCGCAGCACCGGGCTCCGCCCGATGACGCGCAGCGCGCCGGCGACCGTCGGCGGCCGCTCCTGCGCGTCCTCGGGCTCGAACCGGGGCAGGAAGGCCCGGACCAGCAGTGCGGACACCAGGAACGTCACCGCGTCCGCGACGAGGACCAGCGGCGCGCCGGCCGCGGCGATCGCCGCGCCGGCGACCGGTGCCCCGATCGCCCCGGCGAGCGCGAGGGACGCCAGGTTCGGCCCGCTCACGGCGCCGGTCGTCGTCCCGCCGCGCTCGGCGGCTCCCGCGAGCAGCAGGTAGCTCGCCGCCACCGCGGGAGTCCGCAGGAACCCGTTGACGGCGACGAGGGCGAGCAGGAGCCCGAAGGGGAGCGCGCCGAGCTCGAACAGCGCGGGGACGGCCAGGACGGCGACGCCGCTGACCACGTCCGACAGCACGCGCGTGCCGCGGGCGCCGAGCCGCTGGATGAACCACCCTGCGCAGGCCGAGGCGACCACGACGGCGGTGAACTCGCACGCGGCGACGACACCGGTGAGGGCGGGGTCCCGGGTGATCGAGAAGGCGAACCACGGCAGCGCCACCAGGCTCATCGCGCCGCCGACGGTGGACACGAGGTTGGCGACGACCAGCATCACGAGCGGCACGCGCGACGGCGCACGCACGAGCTCGGGGAGTCCGGACCGGGTCATGCGTACACTGTATACATGGCGGGGAAGAAGCAGCAGACGGCCGTCCGGCGCGAACAGATCCTCCGGGCGGCGCTCGAGCTCACGGACGAGGTCGGGGTGGAGCGGCTCTCCATGCGGACCGTCGCCGAGCGGGTGTCGCTGTCGGCCATGGGGCTCTACCGGCACTTCGCCGACAAGGCGGAGATCCTCGACGCCCTCGTCGGCCGGGTGCTCGCCGACGTCGCCACCGGCGACCTCCCCGCCGAGTGGCGGCCCCGCCTGCACGCCGTCGCGCAGCAGCTGCTCGACGCCGCCGTCCGGCACCCCGAGGCGTTCCTGCTCGTGCTCAACCGGCCGTACCGGGCTCCCGAGGCGATCCGCGTCATGGAGGCGACGTACGGGATCCTGCGGGACGCCGGCGTCGACCCCGACCAGCTGCCGCGCGTCGAGCGCCTCGTGAGCACCGCCCTGATCGGCTACGCCGCCGCGGTGGGCAGCGGGGCGTTCTGGTCGGGCGGTTCCCCCGACGGCCCCCCGATGGAACCCGGGGCGCCGGAGTGGAGGGACGAGCTGCGCCGGAACGTCGACGACCTCGGTGCCGTCATCCTGCGCGCGCGGTAGCCGCCGGGTCAGGCAGCCCCTCAGCATCGGGTACCCTGGGGGACGGACTTTTCCGCGTTGGTCGGCTGCTCCTGGAGACAGGGCTCCTGGGACCAACCGTGTTCCACCGACCGACAAGCATTGTGAGGACCTCATGGGCTCCGTCATCAAGAAGCGCCGCAAGCGCATGGCGAAGAAGAAGCACCGCAAGCTGCTGCGGAAGACGCGTCACCAGCGTCGCAACAAGAAGTGAGCTCGTCCGCCGGCTGATCCCGGCGGGCAGCGAGCACGAACGGGCCCGGCACCTCCACGGAGGCGCCGGGCCCGTTCGCACGTCCGGACCGGTGTCGCCCGTCCGGACGTGCCGCCGGCGTGGCGAGGGTGCCGTCAGCGGCCGCGCAGGCGCTTCTGGATGCTGCGCAGGGCCAGGCCCGCCACCCAGGCGGCGCCCGCCCACGACGCGGTCTTCATGCCCCGGCCCGCGACGCGGCGCCCGCGCCCGCGGAACTCGCGGATGGGCCAGCCCACCTCCTTGGCGTGCCGGCGCAGGCGGGTGTCGGGGTTGATGGGGCACGGGTGCCCCACGGTGCGCATCATCGGCAGGTCGTTGAGCGAGTCGCCGTACGCGTACGAGGCGGACAGGTCGATGCCCTCGCGCTCCGCGAGCTCGCGCACGGCGGCGGCCTTCGCCTCCCCGTGCATGAGGTCGCCCACGAGGCGGCCGGTGTAGAAGCCGCCGGAGTGCTCGCCGATGGTGCCGAGGCAGCCGGTCGCGCCCAGGCGGCGCGCGATGAGGCCGCCGATCTCCACGGGGGTCGCGGTCACCAGCCACACCTGGTCGCCGGCGGCGAGGTGCTCGTCGAGCAGGCGCTTGGTTCCCGGGAAGATGCGCAGCTCGAGGACGGTGTCGTACACGTCCTCGCCCACGGCGGTGATCTCCGCCACGGAACGGCCGGCGATGAGCGACAGGGCACGGCTGCGCACCGACTCGATCTGCGTGCGCGACTCCCCGAACACCAGGTACTTCGCCTGGATGAGCGCGAACCGCACCAGGTCGCGGGTCCCGAAGAACCGGCGCTGGTAGAGGGCGCGTGCCAGGTGGAACGCGCTGGCGCCGCGGATGATCGTGTTGTCGACGTCGAAAAACGCTGCGGCGCGCACCGGCGTGGACGACTCGGCGGGCGACGGCATGCGGTCCACTGTATCGGCGCGGCTAGGCTTGGTAGGTGAGCATGCCGCAGGGATCCGCAGGTGAACCCCGGGTGCTGCTGTACACGAAGCAGGGCTGCCACCTGTGCGAGGACGCTCGGGCGGTCGTCACGGACGTGTGCGAGGCGGCGGGGGAGGCATGGCGCGAGATCGACATCGAGGTCGACGACGCGCCGGGCGGTGATCTGGTGGAAAGGTACGGGGACTACGTGCCCGTCGTCGAGGTGGACGGCGTGCAGCAGGGTTTCTGGCGGGTGGACGGCGCGCGGCTGGCGCGCCGTCTGGCACGCTGAGCCCGGGGAGGACGACGGAGTGATCGAGCTCGGTGAGGCGACGGTGCCGGCCGCGACGGTGGCGCGGCTGCCGTACTACCTGCGCGCCCTGCGTGACCTGGCGGAGGCCGGGGTGACGACGACGTCGTCGTCGGAGCTGGCGGAACGGTCCGGGGTGGGGTCGGCGCAGCTGCGCAAGGACCTGTCCTACCTGGGGTCGTTCGGCACGCGCGGCGTGGGCTACGACGTGCAGTCGCTGGCGCAGTACATCGCGACGGCGCTGGGGCTCGAGTCCGAGCACCGGCTGGCGATCGTCGGCATCGGCAACCTGGGGCACGCCCTGGCCAACTACTCGGGCTACGCGGCGCGCGGCTTCCAGGTGGTGGCGCTGCTCGACGCGGACCCGCAGGTCGTGGGCCGGACGGCGGCGGGCCTGACCATCGAGCACGTCGACCGGCTCGAGGAGGTGCTGGCGCGCACGGGGGTGTCGATGGTGGTCCTGGCCACCCCGGGGCCGGTGGCGCAGCCGATCGCCGAGCGCATCGTGGGCTGCGGCGTGCGCGAGATCCTGTCGTTCGCGCCCGTCGCGCTCCAGCTGCCCGACGACGTGGTCGTGCGCTCGGTGGACGTGGCCGGCGAGCTGCAGATCCTGGCGTTCCACGCCGCCGCCCGCGCGGCGACGAACGGCACCGCCGCGAGATAGCGGCCGCGCCGGGGTGGTACGAGAGAGCGCCGAGGTCGTCCGGCTCGGACGACCTCGGCGCTCTGCGAGCTGCCTCGCGGGGAGGGAGCGGGCTCAGGCCTGCTTGATGGCCGAGACGTCGAGGGCGATCTTGACCTTGTCGCCCACCAGGACGCCGCCGGTCTCGAGCGCGGCGTTCCACGTGAGGCCGTACTCCTTGCGGGAGATCTCGATCTGCGACTCGAACCCGGCGCGGGCGTTGCCGAACGGGTCGGTGGCGGTGCCGGTGAACTCGGTCGGGAGCTCCACGGAGTTGGTCACGCCGTTGATGGTGAGGTCGCCGGCGATCGTGTAGTCGTCGCCGTCCGTCGAGATGCCCTTGGAGACGAAGCTCCAGACCGGCTTCTCCTCCGCGTGCCAGAAGTCGGCGCTGCGCAGGTGGTTGTCGCGGTTCTCGTCGTTCGTGTTGACCGACGCCGCGTCCAGCTCGGCCGCGACGTTGGAGGACTCGAGGTCGTCGCCCACGGTGATCGAGCCGCCGGTGATCGCGATCGTGCCGCGCACCTTGGCGATCCCCGCGTGACGCACGGAGAAGGAGGCGGTGGAGTGGGCGGTGTCGATGGCGTAGGTACCGGTGTTCAGGCCTGCGGGCAGCGCGGTCATGGGTGTCTCCTCGGAGTAGGTCGTGCGGTCGGTGTCACTAGGTAGTTGAGCACTCAACTACCGTCACGAGGGGGAGAACACGCCGGTCTCGTAACCTATTCCCGTGGGCGGGACGAACGAGGCGCGGCAGCGCGAGGACGCGGAGACGCGATGGCTCGACGAGAGCCAGCAATGGGCGTGGCGACGCTTCCTGGAGGGGACGGCGCGCTTCTTCGAGGCGCTGGGCACCGCGCACGACGAGGGGCTGCCGGTGACGCTCGGCGAGTACCACCTGCTGGTCCAGCTCTCCGAGGCGCCCGAGCGCACGCTGCGGATGTCGGCGCTCGCGGAGTTCCTCGCCCTGTCGCGCAGCCGGCTCACGCACACCGTCGACCGCATGGAGCAGCGCGGGCTCGTGGTCCGCACCCCCGTGCCGGGCGACCGGCGCGGCGTGAACTGCGTCATGACCGACACCGGGTACGCCGCGCTCGTCGACGCCGCGCCGGGCCACGTCACCGCCGTCCGGCGGCTGCTGGTCGACGCCCTCGACCCCGCCGAGATGGCGGTCCTGGGCCGCGCGATGGCGAAGGTCGCCGCCACCGCGAAGGGTCTCGACCCCGCCGTGGAGCTCGCGGGCGAGCCGGGTGCGGGCGTGCCTCCCGCCGAGTCGCCGCAGGACGGTCCCGCACCCGGGGCGTGAGCGCCGTCACCCCTGGCTGGACGGGACCTGGGTACCCCGGAGTTCTGGGACACTGGGACCCATGGCCACCACCACCGTCCATCTCGTGCGGCACGGCGAGGTCCACAACCCGGACGGGGTCCTCTACGGGCGCATCCCCGGCTACCGCCTGTCCGACCGCGGTCAGGCGATGGCGCGCCGCGTGGCGGAGCACCTGTCCGGCACGGGCCACGACGTCGCCGGCGTCGTCGCGTCCCCGCTGCAGCGCGCGCAGGAGACCGCGACCCCGACGGCCCAGGCCTTCGGCCTGACCCTCGCCACCGACGACCGCCTCGTCGAGGCCGGCAACCACTTCGAGGGCACGACGATCGGGAGCAACCCGGCGCAGCTTGCCCACCCCCGCTACTGGCGCTTCCTGTGGAACCCGCTGCGCCCGTCGTGGGGCGAGCCGTACGCCGAGCAGGTCGCGCGCATGCGCGCCGCGGTGGACGACGCCCGCCGCGCGTACGCCGGCCACGAGGTGGTGCTGGTCAGCCACCAGCTGCCCGTGTGGGTGACGCGGCGCTCGTTCGAGGCACGCTCGCTGGCGCACGACCCGCGCCGGCGCGAGTGCTCCCTGGCGTCCATGACGTCGCTGCGGTTCGAGGGCGACACGTTCGTCGGCCTGCACTACACCGAGCCCGCCGCCGACCTGCTCGCGGGCGCCGACCCGGTGCCGGGGGCATGATGCGCACCACCTCCTCGCGCGCGCTCCGGCGCGCGTCCGCGGCGGTCGGCGCCGTCCTCGGCCTCGGCCTCCTCGCCGCGTGCGGCGCGCAGGACTCGGGCGCCGGCGACGTCGTCGGCCAGGGCTTCGTCTCCGGCGACGGCTCGGTGAAGCAGTGGGACGCGGGCGACCGCGGCGACGTGGTCACCGTGCAGGGCACCACCTTCGAGGGCGACGACGTCAGCACCGCCGACTGGCTCGGCGACGTCGTCGTCGTGAACACCTGGTACGCCGGCTGCGCACCGTGCCGCGCCGAGGCCCCCGACCTCGTGGCTCTCGCGAACGACCGCGAGGCGGACGGCGTGCGCGTCCTGGGCATCAACACGGAGGACGAGGCAGGCGCCGCCACCTCGTTCCAGCGCACCTTCGACGTCCCGTACCCGTCCGTCGCGGACAGCACCGGGAAGGTCGTGGCCAAGCTCTCGGGGGTCGTGCCGCTGCAGGCCGTCCCGTCCACCGTCGTGCTCGACGCCGAGGGCCGCGTCGCGGCGCGCGTCATCGGGCAGGCGGAGGCGTCCACGCTCGACGCGATCGTCGACGAGGTGCTCGCCGAGTCGTCCGGCGGCTCGGGCGACGGCGCGGCGAAGGGCGCCTGATGGGTGACACCTTCGCGGTCACGGCGTTCAGCGGCTCGATGCTGCTGGCGCTGCCGGTGGCGCTGATCGCCGGCCTCGTGTCGTTCGCCTCGCCGTGCGTGCTGCCGCTCGTGCCCGGCTACGTCGGGTACGTCAGCGGGATGGCCGCCGCCACGGCCGGCGGGTCGCAGGCCCGCCCCGGGGCGCCGCGGGACCCGGGCCGCCGGCGCGTCGTCGCGGGCGTGGCCCTGTTCGTGCTCGGTTTCACCGCGGTGTTCGTGGCGCTCATGGCCGCGGCCGGGGCGCTCGGCTCGTACCTCGTGCAGTGGGAGACCACGATCATGCGGGTCCTCGGGGTCGTCGTGATCCTCATGGGTCTCGCGTTCCTCGGGGCGATGCCGTTCCTGCAGCGCGAGCGGCGCATGCACCTCAGCCCCCAGGCGGGCCTGTGGGGAGCGCCCCTCCTCGGCGTCGTGTTCGGCCTGGGCTGGACGCCCTGCATCGGCCCCACCCTCGCCGCCGTCCAGGCGCTGTCGCTCGACCAGGCGTCCGCCGGGCGCGGCATCGCGCTGGGCATCGCGTACTGCATCGGGCTGGGCGTGCCGTTCCTCCTGGTCGCGCTCGGGCTGCAGTCGTCGCAGCGCATGCTCGGCTTCCTGCGTCGCCACCGCCTGGCCATCCAGCGCGCCGGCGGCGCCCTGCTGGTGCTGGTCGGCCTGGCGCTGGTCACGGGCCTCTGGGCCGCGTGGACCAGCCAGCTCCAGGGCTGGGTCAGCGGATTCGCGACGGTGGTGTGATGAGCGAGAAGGCGACCTACCGCCCCGAGGGCATCAACGACGCGTTCGTCGAGGGCCGTCCGGACGACGCCCCGTCCGCGCCCGCGGACGGGCCGCAGAAGCCCGGTGGCACCCCGACCCTGCCCTCCCTGGGCTGGCGCGGCACGCTCCGCTGGACGTGGCGTCAGCTGACGAGCATGCGCGTGGCGCTCATGCTGCTCATGCTGCTCGCCGTCGCGGCCGTGCCCGGCTCGATCCTGCCCCAGCGGGGCCAGGACGCCGCGGCCGTGCTCGAGTACCTCGGCGACCACCCGACCCTGGGGGAGTGGCTGGACCGCTTCGGCTTCTTCGAGGTCTACAGCTCAGTCTGGTTCTCCGCGATCTACCTGCTGCTCTTCATCTCGCTGGTGGGCTGCATCCTGCCGCGCACGATCGCGCACGCCCGCGCCCTGCGGAACCGCCCGCCGAAGACCCCGGTGCGGTTCGGCCGCTTCCCCGCGACGGCGGAGGCCGGCACGACGGCGTCGCCGGACGAGGTGGTCGACGCCGTCGCCACCCACCTGCGCGGGCCGCTGCGCCGGCTGCCCACCTTCCGGGTGGACGTCGGCGCCGAGGAGCCCCGCCTCGGGCGCCCGGCCACCCGCACCGTCGCCGCCGAGCGCGGCTACCTGCGCGAGTCCGGCAACCTCCTGTTCCACCTGGCGCTGCTCGGCCTGCTCGTCTCCGTCGCCCTCGGCCAGCTCATGCACTACCGCGGCCAGGCGATCGTCACGGAGGGCCGCGGCTTCGCCAACGCCGTCGTCGACTACGACACCTTCGACAAGGGCGCCTGGTTCCGGCCGTCGTCGCTGTCGCCGTTCTCCATGACCCTCGACTCGTTCGAGTCGACGTTCGCCTCCGACACGGTGGCGTTCGCCCAGGCGCGCGACTTCACCGCGTACGTGACGGCCACCGAGCCCGACGGCTCGTCGCACGCCGAGACGATCAAGGTGAACGAGCCGCTCACGGTCGACGGCGCCAAGATCTACCTGCAGGGCAACGGCTTCGCGCCCGAGATCACGGTGAAGGACGGCGCCGGCGAGCTGGCGTTCTCCGGCCGGGTCCCGTTCCTGCCCGAGGACACCATGTACACGTCGCGCGGCGTCGTGAAGGTGCCGGACGTGTCGAAGGGCCAGGAGCAGATCGGCCTGGTCGGCTACTTCCTGCCCACCGCCGTCGTCGACGCGGACGGGTCCGCCCGCTCCGTCTTCCCGCAGCCGCAGAACCCGCTGATGGTGCTCGAGGTGTACCGCGGCGACCTGGGCCTGGACGACGGCGTGCCGCAGAACGTGTACCGCCTCGACACCGCGAGCCTCACCCCGTCGGTGGACGAGGACGGCGCGACGATCAAGCTCCTGGTGAAGCCGGGGGAGACCGTCGAGCTGCCGGACGGCCTCGGCACGGTGACGCTCGGCGAGGACGTGCCGCGGTACGTCGCGCTCGACCTGCGCCACGACCCGTCGCTCGCCTGGGTGCTCACCTTCGCCCTGCTCGCCCTGGGCGGCCTCGCGATCTCGCTGTTCACGCCGCGCCGTCGCGTGTGGGTGCGATCATGGGAGACCACGGACGACGACGGTCGGTCCGTCACGCACGTCGAGCTCGCCGGGCTCGCGCGCGGTGACGACGCCGGCCTGCAGCGTGAGGTCGACAAGGCCCTGGCGTCGGTGCCGGGCCGGGTGGACGACACGCCCGACGACAACCCGAAGACAGCCACGGAGGACTGACCATGCAGATCGCCGAGCTGAGCGTGCTGCTCGTGTGGGGCGCGGCCACGGCGCTCACGATCGCGCTCGTCGCGTTCGCGATCGACCTCGGCCGCCGCACCGAGCAGCGGGCCGACGCCCGCGCCGAGGCGCGCACCCCGGTCGCGGTGGGGGCCGGTGCTCCGGCGCCGGAAGCGCCCGCCGACGCGAAGGGCGGTGGGGCGGCGCCGCCGGCCCCCGCCCGCCGACGCGCGGCCGGGATCGCGATGTCGACGACGTGGCTGGGCACCGCCATGCTGCTCGTCGCGATCGTGCTGCGCGGCATCGCCGCGGGCCGCACGCCGTGGGCCAACATGTACGAGTTCACGCTGGTGGGCTCCTTCATGGCCCTCGCCGTGTTCCTCGGCATGAACGTGCGCAAGGACTTCAAGTTCCTCGGCGCGTTCGTCACCGGCCTGGCGGTGCTGTTCCTCGTGCTCGGCCTGAACGTCTTCTACGTGGCCGCGACCGGCGTGCAGCCGGCGCTGCAGAACTACTGGCTCGTCATCCACGTGGGCGTGGCGATCAGCGCCACCGGCATCTTCACGGTGGCGTTCGTCTCGTCGGTGCTGCAGCTCGTGCGCGACAGCCGCGACTCGGGCTCGCCGTACCTCCAGCGCCCGGGCTTCCGCTGGCTCGACCGCGTGCCGACGCCGACGTCCCTGGAGGCGCTGTCCTTCCGCCTCAACGCGGTGGGCTTCGTGCTGTGGACCTTCACCATCATCGGCGGCGCCATCTGGGCCGAGCACGCCTGGGGCCGCTACTGGGGCTGGGACCCCAAGGAGGTCTGGAGCTTCGTCATCTGGGTCGTCTACGCGGCCTACCTGCACGCCCGCACCACGCGGGGCTGGGACGGCCGCCGCGCCGCCTGGTTCGTGATCGTCGGCTACCTGTGCGTGCTGTTCAACTTCACCGGCGTGAACCTGATCTTCAACGGCAAGCACTCGTACTCGGGCCTCAACACCGACGCCTGACCCGCCAGGGCTTCGGGGCACGACAGAGGGGACCGTCCGGCACCGGACGGTCCCCTCTGTCGTGCCCACGGTTCAGGGCCGTCGCCCTCGCGCCTCAGGGGGCGTCGCCCCCAGTGCCCCAATGCCCTCAGGGGGCGTCGCCGTTGCCGCCGGACTCGCGCTGGCGGCGGCGCTTCTCCTGCTCCAGGCGCCAGAGGAACTCGGGGTCGTCGTCGGGGGCCACGGGCCCGGAAGGGCGGCGCGGGCCGGAGGGGCCGCGGCGGCCCGGCCGCGAGGAGTCCCCACGGCCGCCGGAGGCGCGGCGGCTCGCCTGCTTGACGACGATCCACGCGACGGCGCCGAACAGCGGCAGCAGCACGATGATCACCGCCCACAGCCACCGGGGGAGGCCACCGCGCTCCTCCTCGTCGGAGCCGGCGAGGTCGAGGAGGGCATACAGGGCGAGCCCCACCACGAGCAGCGGCAGGATCACACGCGCGAACATGCCCCCAGCCTAGTTCGGCGTCGGAGTGCTCAGGAATCGCGCCTACCCTGGACGGGTGCCCCTCGTGATGTACACCGTCTGGCGGATCCTGCTGTTCGTCGCCGCGCTCGGCGCCGGCTACGTGCTCGGCCTGCGCAGCTGGCTCCTCGTCCTCGTCGCCGCCGTCGTGGCGTTCGCCGTGTCCTACCTGGCGCTCGCCGGGCCGCGCGAGGCCGCGGCCGTCTGGCTCGCGGAGAAAGAGCAGCGCCGCAAGGACGGCTCGGCCAAGCACGACGTGGACACCGACTTCGAGGACGCCGTCATGGACCGGGAGTCGGCTGAGTCCGCTGAGTCCGCTGAGCCCGCTGAGCCCGCGGAGCCCGCGGACGGTGCCGGCAGCACCGGGACCGCCGCAGGCGGCTCCGAGCGCCGGGCCTAGAGCGCCAGGCCCAGCCCCAGCAGCACGCCGTACGCCAGCTCGAACATGCCGGTGCCGGCGAGCACCCGCACCAGCAGCGGCCCGCGGGCCCCGGCCATGACGGGGACCACCAGCAGCGCGGCCGGCAGCAGCAGCACGGTGACGAGCATCGCCCACGGCGACCACGCCGCGCACACCATCCCCAGCACCACGGGCAGCACGATGCACGCCGCGTACCAGCGGCGTGCGCGGTGGTCGCCCAGCCGGACGGCGAGGGTGCGCTTGCCCGCGACGACGTCGGTCGGGATGTCGCGCACGTTGTTCACCATGAGCAGGCCGCAGGCGATCATCCCGACGCCGACGGCGCCCAGCACGGACGGCCAGGTGAGGGTGTCGGCCTGCGTGTACGTGGTGCCGAGCGTCGCGACGAGCCCGAAGAACACGAACACGCCGACCTCGCCGAGGCCCGCGTACCCGTAGGGGTGCTTGCCGCCGGTGTAGAACCAGGCCGCGAGCACGCACAGCACGCCCACGGCCAGCAGCCACCAGTGCCCGGTCACGGCGCACAGGGCGAGCCCCAGGACGCCGGCGACCGCGAACGAGCCGAACGCGGCGCCCTTGACGCGGCCCGGCGCCGCGATGCCGGAGGCCGTGAGCCGCAACGGGCCCACACGGTCGACGTCGGTGCCGCGGACGCCGTCCGAGTAGTCGTTGGCGTAGTTGACGCCCACCTGCAGGGCGAGCGCGACGCCGAGCGCGAGCACGGCGGGCAGCCAGGCGAAGGCGTCGATGTCGGCCGCGGCCCCGGAGCCGATGAGCACGGGGGCCGCCGCCGCCGGCAGCGTGCGGGGTCGTGCGCCGGCGATCCACTCGCTCGAGCTGGCCATGGTTCTCCGTCCGTCGGTGCGGCGCCCGGGCGTCGCGGGTCGCGAGCAGGTCAGGCGCGCGCCTCGTGCTCGCGGACGAGGGCGACGACGCCGCCGCGGTCCACCTTGCCGGGACCGCGCAGGGGGAGCGCGGGCGCCCGGTACACGCGGCGGGGCGCGGACGGCGCACCCAGCCTAGTCGCGACGGCGGCCCGCACCCGCGCCACGTCGTCGGGGGCGAGCGGCGCGAGCACGCTCGATGCGGAGGGGAGCGCGACGACGGCGACGAGGGCCTGCCCCCACTCCGGGTCCGGGACGCCGACGACGCACGCCTCGCCCCCCAGCAGCTCGCCGACCAGCGCCTCCACGGGCGCGGGGGCCACGTTCACGCCGCCGGTCACGACGACGTCGTCCGCGCGACCGAGCACCTGCAGCGTGCCGTCGGGGGCGAGCCGGCCGAGGTCGGAGGTGCGGAACCAGCGCGACCCGTCGTCGTCGGTGCGGAACGCGGCGGCCGTGGCGGCGTCGTCGCCCAGGTACCCCGCGGCAAGGGTGGGCCCGCCGAGCTCCACGACCCCCACGGCCCCCGAGCCGTCAGGCTCGGTGCTCGGTACACCCCGCGCCGGACCTGACGGGTCGGCGGGACGCACGCGGACCCGCACGCCGCGCAGGGGCGCGCCGTCGTAGACGCACCCGCCGGCGGTCTCGGACATGCCGTACGTCGTGACGACGCGCACCCCGGCGTCCGCGGCCTGCGCCAGCAGCGCGGGCGGGGACGCGGCGCCGCCGAGCAGCACCGCACCGCACCGGGCCAGCGCCGCCAGGCCGCGGGCGGCGCCGTCGCGGGCCGCGGCCAGCAGCCGGTGCACCTGCGTGGGCACGAGGGAGACGTACACGGGCCCGTCGCCGGCGAGGGCGGGCTCCAGCAGGTCGGCCAGGCCGTCGGGCGTGAAGCGGGCGTCGGGGTCGGCGGCCGTCAGCGGCGTCCCCGCCAGGGCCGACCGCACCAGCACCTGAAGGCCGGCCACGTGGGTGGGCGGCAGCGTCAGCACCCAGTGCCCGGCACCGCCGAGCCGCTCGTGCGTCGCCGTCGCCGACGCGCGCAGGGCGTCGGCCGTCAGCGCCACCTCGCGAGGCGTGCCCGTCGAGCCGGACGTGCGCACGACGAGGGCCGTCCCGGCGGGCGGCGCGCCCGTCGTCGTCCGGGGGAGCGGGACGACGGCGGGGCCGCCGTCGAGGGCGGCGCGCAGGGCGTCGCGGAGCGCGCCGACGGGCGGGGGGAGCGAGGGACCGGGCACCGCACCAGGGTAGGTCCGGGCCGGCGGCGGGCTGCCGTAGGGTGGTCCGGTCCCGGCCCGGGGAGCCCGCGGGCCGACGCCGGACGCACGTCGAGGAGGACGTCGAGGATGCCCACGATGCCCCGCACCCCGGCCCGCGGTGCCCGCCGCGCCCGGACCGGAGCCGCCGCCGCGCTCGTCGCGCTCGCGCTGGTGACCACGGCCGCCTGCGGCGCGGGCGAGCCGGCCGCCCCGCCCACCGTCACCGCGGCCCCTGACGTCGCCGTGCCCAAGGCGACCCCGCCCGACCCCGTGAAGCCCAAGCCCAAGCCGAAGCCGGTGGTGTGGCCGCTGACGGGCAAGCGGACGGGGACCGCGAAGGTCCCGGCCCGCCCCGCCGTCGCCGTGAAGATCGAGAACTCCACCGCGGCGCGCCCGCAGCGTGGCCTGCAGTCGGCAGACATCGTGTGGGAGCAGGTGGTCGAGGGCGGGATCAGCCGCTACGTCGCCGTCTACCACTCGTCCCTGCCGTCCGCCGTCGGCCCGGTCCGGTCCGTGCGCCCGATGGACCCGGCGATCGTGGCCCCGATGCACGGGATCCTTGCCTACTCGGGCGGGCAGCCGCCGTTCATCCGCGCCGTGGGGAAGGCGGGGGTGCAGTCCGTGACGATGGACAGCGGTGACCCGGGCTTCTGGCGCAGCGGGGACCGCTACGCGCCCCACAACGTCTACGGCTCGGTGAAGACGTTCGCCAAGCAGGCGAACAAGAGCCGCGCGACGCCGCCGCGCGCGCAGTTCTCGTACGCGGCGAAGGCCGGGCAGGGGTCGGCCGCGACCCACGACCGCCGCGGTCACGTCGCCGACGTCCGGCTCTCGCCGGCGCAGCGCACGGTGTGGCGGTGGAAGGCGAAGACCGCGACCTACGCGCGCTACGACGGCTCCACCCCGTCGATGTCCTCCGGGAGCCAGCTGCGGGCCCGCAACGTGCTGGTCCTGTCCGTCGCGATGAAGAACACGAAGTACCGCGACCCCAGCGGCGCCCCCGTCCCCGAGACGCAGATGGTCGGCACGGGGAAGGGCGTGCTGCTCACCCGGGGCAAGGCGCTGAGCGTGACCTGGAAGAAGAAGGGCACGCGCTCGCGGATCGTCCTCACGACGCCCGGCGGGAAGCCGGCGAAGCTCGACCCGGGCAACCTGTGGATCGAGCTGGTGCCGCGCGGGAGCGGGTCCTGGCGGGTGAGTTGACGCCGGATCCGGGGGCCGGCGACATACGGTGAGGTGTGACCGCGAGCACAGCCCGCCGCCCTCCGGAGGACGCATGACCGCCACGCACCGCACGCCCCACGTCCGCGCCGCGGCCGCCCTCGCGGTGGCCGCCGTCCTGGCGCTCGGGGCGTGCTCGTCCGGCGGGCCCGCGCCCACCGCGTCGCCGGACACGACCGCGGACAAGGGCGCTCCGCCCGCGCCGGAGATCCCGCCGGCCTGGCCTCTCACCGGCGTGCCGTCGGACGAGGTCGCCGCCCGTCCGGCGCTCGCCGTCAAGATCGAGAACGCGCCGCAGGCCCGGCCGCAGACGGGCCTCGAGGACGCGGACATGGTCTGGGAGGAGGTCGTCGAGGGCGGCATCACGCGCTTCGTCGCCGTCTACCACTCGCACGTCCCGAAGACGGTGGAGCCCGTGCGCTCGGTGCGGCCGATGGACCCCGACGTCGTCGCCCCGCTCGGCGGCATCCTCGCCTACTCGGGCGGGCAGGCGCCCTTCATCAAGGAGGTCGAGAAGTCCGGCACGCAGTCCGTGATCATGGACCGCGGCGACGCCGGCTTCTCCCGCGACCCGGACCGCGCCGCCCCGCACAACGTCGTCGGCGACATGCAGGCCTTCCTCGACCAGGCGGACGGCGACCGGAAGGCGCCCCCGCCCGCCCAGTTCCGGTACGCGGACGCGGCGGGAGAGGGCACGGCGAGCGCGGACGGGTCGGCGGCCGCCACCGTCGACGCGAAGCTCAGCCCGGCTCAGCACAGCGTGTGGGACTGGTCGGGCAAGCAGAAGCAGTGGCTGCGCAGCGAGGGCTCGCAGGAGTCGGTCTCGTCGGCGGGGAAGCGGCTGGCCGCCACCAACGTGCTGCTGCTGTCCGTCGACGTGGTGAACACGACGTACAAGGACCCGGCCGGCAACCCCGTGCCCAAGACCGAGCTGGTCGGGAAGGGCAAGGGCGTGCTCGCCACGGGCGGCAAGACGGTCCCGGTGCAGTGGTCGAAGAAGGACCAGAAGTCCCCCGTGGAGCTGACGCGGGACGGCGAGCCCGTGGAGCTCGACCCGGGCAACACGTGGATCGAGCTCGTCCCGAAGGACGGCGGGAGCTGGGAGATCTCCTGAGCGCGCCGCCCCTGCGCCGCCCTCAGCCCAGCCCTCAGCCCAGCCCGGACACGGTCTCGCCGCCGGTCACGAGGTGGCCGCCCACCGTGTACATGCCCCACAGGTCGTGGTCGTCGGCGCGCGACTCCCACGCGATCGTGCCGTCCCGGAGGTCCGCGGCGACCAGGCGGAAGCCGGAGCGCATCTCGCCGGTCTCGGCGTCCATGACCGTGGCTGCGGGGATCGCCAGCAGCAGGCGCGTCCCGTCGGTCGCCCTGCCGGCGACGTACCCCTCGGTCGTCGGGTCGTCGGCCATCTGGTCGAGCGACCACCGCTCGACCCCGGTGTCGGCGTCGAGCCCGGTGATCGACGACTCGTCCGCGACGACCACCGTGTCCCCGACCCGCGCGAGGGGCACGCTGAGCGTCGTGATCGGGTGGGCCCACAGTGCCTCGTCGTCCTCGCCGACGGCGACGAGCGTCGCGGTGTCGCCGTCCGGTGTGGCGCGCAGGGCGAGCACGGGGCCGTCCGGTGCGGTGTCGAGCGCGGGCGTCACGACCCATCCGTCCACGGTCGAGCGGACCTCGGCGTCGGCGTCGAGGAGCGTGCTGGTGTCGCCGGACACGAGATAGCCGCCCCCCGCGATCGAGGAGATCGAGGCCGCGACGTCGTCACGCTCGATCTCGGCCCCGGTCGCGGTGAGGACGCGCGAGACGTTGCACGCGCTGACGACGGTGTAGGTGGGCATGGCCGTGACGTAGGCGTCGAGGGACAGCCTGGACCCGGCGGCGTCCTCGATGATGCCGCAGGCCGTGAGGTCGTGGGGGCTCAGCGCGACGGTGACCTCGGCGCGGACCTCGCCGGTGCGGGCGTCCTCGAGCCGCAGCGTCGGGTCGCGCCAGCCCGCGGCGCGCAGGCTGCGCAGTGCGGCCGCCGGGTCGTCCCCCTCGTGCCACTCGACGGAGGACGTGTCGCCGGTGCGGGTGTCGAGCAGGGCGACGGCTCCTCCGGCCGCCGGCCACGCCTGGCGGTGGACGGGGCGGGCCCCGGACCGGATGAGGTCGCTCCAGTCCAGCTCACGCTCGGCGACCACCGAGCCGTCGGCGTCGAGCACTGTCGCGGTGGACCCGGCGTCGCTGACGCAGACCACGGTCTCCGTGATCTCGGGCGCCTCGGGCGGAAACGCGGGGGAGGTCCCGCACCGGCCACCCCCGTCGAACACGTGCTCCCACACCGTCTCGCCGGTGCCGGCGTCCACCGCGGTGACGCCTCGCCCGTCACCGGCGACGAGCACCCCGTCCGGGAGCACGGCTTCCAGGTCCGAGCCCCCGGGCAGCGACCAGGTCGGGGCGACCGGCTCCGACAGGTCGTCGACGGCGCCGGGCAGGCCGCGGACGGCGTCGGCGCGCTGGCGCTGGTCGTGGGCGTCGAGCACGCCGGGGCCGACGGCGGCGGTGGTCGCGGCGAGCAGGACGACGGCGGTGGACGCGGCGATCGTGGCACGGCTGCGTCGGGACAGGCGCCGCCATCGTGTGACGGCGCGGTCGCGGAGCGCGGCGAGGCGGCGGGGCCGGTCGTCGTCGGGGTCGGGCATGCCAGGCAGGTCGTCGGGCTCGCGCTCGTCGTCGGGCACGAGCTCGAACGTGGTCATCGGCTCGGGGCGACGGAACCTCGGCGGCATGGCCGGAGGCTATCGGCCGAGACCATGGGCGGCCGCGCCGTCCGTGCCCAGCAGCACCGGGTGTCCCCCCGCGGCGACGATGCGCTGCGGCGACGCCTCGAGCTCGCGCGTCCACGCGACGGCACCGTCGCGAAGATCGACGGCGACCAGCCGGGTGGTGCCGTCCAAGGTCGTCGAGACGAGGAGGACCCGCGTCCCGTCGGTGACCGCGCCGAGGACGTACTCGCCGGGGCCCTCGGCGCCGCCGCGCATCACCTTCTCCCCGGCCCAGCGTTCCTCTCCCGTGGCGGCGTCGAGGCCGACGACGCGGCCACCGTCGACGAGGACCAGGGTCCCGCGCACGCGGGCCACGACCGAGGTCAGGGTCCGGACGTCGTGCGACCACACCACGTCGCCCTCGTCGGTCACGGACGTCAGCCGCCCGTCGACCTGCCCGGTCCGGTCCACGCCGATCGCGACGAGCGGGCCGTCGGGCTGGTCGTCCACGAGGGGCGACATCACCGCGCCGGGCACCGTCGCGACGAGGGCTCCGGACGTGTCGAAGATCCGGCTCTGCCGGCCGGGGACGGACACGCGCCCGTCGGGCAGCGACGCCGGCCAGCCCGCGAGGTCGTCGTCGACCGGGATCTCGGCTCCCGTGGAGGTGAGCGCGACGACGGCGTCGCAGACCTGGGTCGTCGTGAGGTCGCCGGCGAAGGTCCAGGGGTCGAGCTCCAGGATCATCTCGGAGTCCCCGCCGTCCTGGTAGCCGCAGGTCTGCAGGTCCACGTCGTCGAGGGCGATGGACGCCACGCCCCGCACATCCCCGGTGACGGCGTCCTCGAGCCGCAACGTCACGGCGTGCCATCCGGCGCGCTGCACCGCCCGGAGCCGCTCGGCCTCGTCGGCCTCGACCGGGACGGAGACCGACAGGCTGGACGTCGTAGCGACGACGGCGACGGCTCCGTCGCCGGCCGGCAGGACCTCCCGCCCCTGGACCGTGCGCGTGCCGAGCACCTCCCCGGACGGGTCGAGCGCCGTGACCTGCGGACCGCCCGCTGCCGCGCCGACGCAGACGAGCACGTCGGGGGCCACGGCCGGTCGCACCGCGCCCATGGTCACGGCGGCCCCGCACCGCGGGGCCTGGCCCACCGGGCGGCGCCACCGCTCCCGGCCCGTCGTGGGGTCGGCGGCGACGGCGTCCTCGCCGTCGGTCACGACGACGGTCCCGTCCGCGAGGACGGTCCCTGTGGTGCCGCCGCTCCCGAGGTCCCAGGTCTCCGCCAGGGGCTGGGACAGGTCGTCGACGGCGCCGGGCAGGCCGCGGACGGCGGCGGCGCGCTGGCGCTGGTCGTGGGCGTCGAGCACGCCGGGACCGACGGCGGCGGTGGCGGCGGCGAGGACGACGACGGCGGTGGACGCGGCGATCGTGGCACGGCTGCGGCGGGACAGGCGGCGCCAGCGGTCGGCGACGCGGTCGCGCAGCGCGGCGAGGCGGCCGGGTCGGTCGTCGTCGGGGTCGGGCATGCCGGGCAGGTCGTCGGGCTCGCGCTCGTCGTCGGGCACGAGCTCGAACGTGGTCATCGGCTCGGGGCGACGGAACCTCGGCGGCATGGAGGGAGGGTATCGAGCCTGCTCAGCCGAGGCCGCGGGCGCCCGTCCCGGTGCCCGAGATCATCACCACGTGCCCGTCGACGGCGACGAGCGTGCCCAGGTTCCCCCGGAGGTCCGCCTGCCAGACGGTGCGGCCGTCGCGGGCGTCGAGGGCCAGCAGCCGCGGGTCGGAGCCGGTCTCGTCGGAGATCGCGAGCAGCACGCGGGTGCCGTCGGTGACGACGCCGTCGACCTGCTCGCCCACACCCTGGTCGTCGCGCTCGAGGGTGTCGTCGAGCGACCAGCGCTCGGCTCCGGTCGCGGCGTCGACGGCGAAGACCCGGGCGTCGTCCGTGACCACGACCGTGCCGGCCACCCGTGCCGCCACCGACGGGAAGCCCTCGGTCGGCACCGACCACAGCGCGCTGCCGTCGCGGCCGGACGCCGTGAGGCGGAGGCCGCTGCCGCCGTCCCGCGTGGCGGCCCCGCTGTCGACACCGAGGCCGGCCTCGTCCTGCGCAGGGCCCTCCAGCGAGAGGAACGCGCCGTCGGGGTCGGTGTCGACCGGCGGCGGGAGGGGCCAGCCGGGCACCGTGGCTACCTCGTCCCCGGCGGCGTCGTAGTAGGTGCTGCTGCTCTCGCCGGGAACCACGGTGCCCCCGCCGGGCAGGGTCTCGGGAGCGCCTCCGGCCGTGGCGAGGTCGCGCACCGCGCCGTCGGCGGCGACGCTGACGCCCCCGCCGCAGACGTAGAGGTTGGTCCAGGTGGCCGACGTGTCGACCCACGGCACGGCTTCCACGGTGACCTTGCCGTCGTGCTCCTCGTAGCGCTCGCAGCCTTCGAGCTGGTCGTTCCGCAGCCGCACCGTGGCCTCGGCGACGGTCTCGCCGGTGAGCGCGTCCTCGAGCCGCAGGGTGGGGTCGGTCCACCCCGCGCCGCGCAGGGCGCGCACGAGGGCGTCCGGGGAGTCGTCGTCGGGCTTCGGCACCGTGACGGCGGTCAGGGGGGCGACGACGGCGATCGTCCCGTCCGCCGCCGGCCACGCCTGCGGCTCGGTGGAGGCGACCCCGACGAGAGGGTCTCCCACGCCGTCCAGGTCCCGCGTGCCGACGACGGTGCCCGCGGCGTCGAGCACGGTGACGACGCGGCTGCGGTCGGGGCCGCCGAAGCACACGACGCGCTCCGCCGGGAGTGCGCCGCGCGGCCCGAACGTCTGTCCGGGCGCGCAGGTCGGGTTCTCCCCGACGTCCTGCTGCCAGATCTCCGTGCCGGTGCCGGAGTCGATCCCGGTGAGGACCGTGCCCTCGGAGGTGAGCAGCACGCCGTCGGCGAGGACGGCGACACCCCCCTCCCCGGCCGCCACCTTCCACGTCTCGGCGAGCGGCTCGGTCAGGTCGGTGACGACGCCGGGCAGGCCCCGCGCGGCGTCGGCGCGCAGGCGCTCGGCGCGGGCCTCGAGCATCCCGGGGACCACGGCGGCGGCGGCCACGGCGACCACGACGACGGCGGCCGACCCCGCGACCAGGACGCGCCCACGGCGGGAGAGCCCGCGCCAGCGCTCGGCGGCGCGGTGGCGCAGCGGGGCCGCGTCGGGGGCGTCGTCACCCGCCGGGCCGGGGCGGCCGTCGTCCTCCCGCTCGTCGTCCGGCACGAGCTCGAACGTCGACATCGGCTCGTGGCGACGGAACCTGGGCGGCATGTCCGGAGGCTACCGGCGACGGGCGCAGGCAGCCCCCGCAGGGTCGGCCGTCAGAAGGCGTACGGGAAGCGCGACCAGTCGGGGTCGCGCTTCTCGAGGAAGGCGTCGCGGCCCTCGACGGCCTCGTCCGTGAGGTAGGCCAGGCGGGTGGCCTCGCCGGCGAACACCTGCTGGCCCATGAGGCCGTCGTCGGCGAGGTTGAACGCGAACTTCAGCATCCGCACGGCCTGCGGGGACTTGCCCGCGATGGTCCGCGCGTACTCGATCGCGAGGTCCTCGAGGTCGGCGTGCTCGGCCACCTCGTTGACGCCGCCCCAGCGCTCGGCGTCGTCCGCGGAGTACTCGCGGGCGAGGAAGAAGATCTCCCGTGCCCGCTTCTGGCCCACCTGGCGCGCGAGGTACGCCGAGCCGTAGCCGCCGTCGAACGAGCCGACGTCCGCGTCGGTCTGCTTGAACCGCGCGTGCTCCCGGCAGGCGATCGAGAGGTCCGCCACGACGTGCAGGGAGTGCCCACCGCCCGCGGCCCAGCCGTCCACGACGGCGACGACCACCTTGGGCATGGTGCGGATGAGGCGCTGCACCTCCAGGATGTGCAGCCGACCGGCGCGGGCGGGGTCGACGGCGTCCGCGCCGTGCTGCGCGCCGCCGCCGTCCTCGGCCGTCGTGTACTGGTAGCCGGACCGGCCGCGGATGCGCTGGTCGCCGCCGGAGCAGAACGCCCAGCCGCCGTCCTTCGGCGACGGCCCGTTGCCCGTGAGCAGCACGGTGCCGACGTCGGACGTCATGCGGGCATGGTCGAGGACGCGGTACAGCTCGTCGACGGTGTGCGGGCGGAAGGCGTTGCGCACCTCGGGCCGGTCGAAGGCGACGCGCACCACCGGCAGGTCGCGCACGACGGCACCGTCCGCGTCGCGCTCCACCCCGCGGTGGTACGTGAGGTCGGTGAGCCCCTCGAACCCGGCGACCTCGCGCCAGCGGGCGGGGTCGAAGGTCTGGGACACGGGCCGGGGGAGTGGTGCGCTGCTCACGGCGTCACCCTAGCCTCGGGCCGGCGACGGCGGCGGGGTCAGGGCGCCGCCGGCTCGCCGGACGCGTGGCGGCGGTCGTACTCGGCGTGATGCCGCTCGATCTCGGGGTTGTGCTCGACGGCCCACTCGGCGAGCGTGACGGCGGGACCGATCAGGGTGCGGCCCGTGGCGGTGAGGTCGTACTCGACACGCGGCGGCACCTCGGCGTGCACGGTGCGCCGCACGAGCCCGTCGCGTTCGAGCCCGCGCAGCGTGCGCGTGAGCATGCGCTGGGAGATTCCGGAGACGCTTCGCTGGAGCTCGGTGAAGCGGAGCGAGCCGCCGTCGAGGGTGGCGATGACGAGCAGGCTCCACTTGTCCGCCACGCGGTCGAGCACCGCGCGGATGGTCCGGCCGCCGTCCCCCCGGATCAGGCAGGCCTTCTCGTACGACGACATGTGGACCTCCCTGGCCGTCACGCACACGGGTGTGCCTTTTGTGAGCTCTGCCCCACGGACTCATCATGGGGCCACTTACCAAGCGTAACCAAGGAGCTCGTCATGGCCGTCGCCTACTGGGTCGTCGTCGCACTGCTCGCCGTCGTCTACCTCTATTCCGGGGGGGAAGAAGGTCGCGCAGAGCCGCGACCGGCTGCGCCCGATGATGGCGTGGGTCGACGACCTGCCGCTGGGCCTGACCCGGACGATCGGTGCGCTCGAGCTGCTGGGCGTGGTCGGCCTCGTCGTGCCGCCCTTGACGGGCGTGGCGCCATGGCTCGCGCTCGTCGCCGCCGTCGGCCTCGTCGCGCTGCAGGTCGGGGCCACCACGCTGCACCTCGCGCGTCGGGAGGCCGGGGCGATCTGGCTCAACGTCGGCCTGCTCGTGCTGGGCGGGCTCGCGGCCTGGCTGGCGACGGTCTGGCTCTGACGGTCGCGACGAACGGGGTCGCGGCGCGCCCGACGTCATCCTGGTCCTGGGTGCTCCCGGGGCGCACCCTGGAGGCATGAGCACGCGGGAACCCGACGACGACGTGGTCGACCCGGAGGACGTGGCGCACGAGATCTTCGTGTACGACGCCGAGACGGTCCGCCGCGACGCGCAGCGCATCGGTGGACGCCCCGCTCCCAGCCCGCTGTCGTTCGAGCCGGGTCTGACGGAGTTCACCGACTGACCGGGGCGTCCCCGCGGACGGGGCCACCCGGCGTCCCGGCGCGCGCGCCGCGTAACCTGAACGCGTGCAGCTCCTCCGTGAACTGGTGTACCGCACCCCGCTGACCACCCGGTTCCGGGGCCTCGACGTCCGCGACGGCCTGCTGCTGCGGGGCGACGCCGGCTGGGGCGAGCTGTCCCCCTTCTGGGACTACGACGACGCGGAGTCCGCGACGTGGCTGCGCGCCGCGCGCGAGGCCGCCGACGTCGGCTTCCCCGCCCCCGTGCGCGACCGGGTTCCCGTCAACGTCACCGTGCCCGCCGTCGGCCCCGAGCGGGCCCGCGAGATCGTGCTCGCGTCCGGCGGCTGCCGCACCGCCAAGGTGAAGGTCGCCCAGCGGGGCCCCGTCGCGGGCGGGCGGCCCGGGCCCCTCGAGCCGCTCGCCGAGGAGGAGGCGCGCGTCGCCGCGGTCCGCGCCGCGCTCGACGAGCTGCACGGCCCGGGCGTCGGCGCGGTCCGGGTGGACGCGAACGGGGGCTGGTCCACCGCCGAGGCGCTGGCCCGCATCCCCGTGCTCGACGCCGCCGCCGGCGGCCTGGAGTACGTGGAGCAGCCGTGTGCCACCGTCCCCGACCTGGCGGCCGTGCGCCGCGGCCTGCGCTCGCCCGTCCCGGTCGCCGCGGACGAGTCGATCCGCCGCGCCGCCGACCCCTTGCGCGTGGTGCGCGAGGACGCCGCGGACGTCGTCGTGCTCAAGGTCCAGCCGCTCGGCGGCGTGCGCGCCTGCCTCGACCTCGCCGAGCAGGTGGGCCTCCCCGTCGTGGTGTCGTCGGCGCTGGAGTCGTCCGTGGGCCTCGCGGCCGGGGTGGCGCTCGCGGCCGCGCTGCCCGACCTGCCGTACGCGTGCGGCCTGGCGACCTCGCAGCTGCTGGTGCACGACGTCGTGGCCGAGCCCCTGCTCCCTGTCGACGGCGCCCTGCCGGTCCGGCGACCCGCGCCCGACGCCGACGCGTTCGCGGCCGCCGAGGCCGACCCCGGGACCCGCGACCGCTGGCTCGCCCGCTACGGGCGCCTCGCCGCGCTCCTCGAGGAGGCCGCATGAGCGCCGCCCTGCCGCCGTCGGTCGTCGCCGCGCGGGCCGTGGTCGCCGACCTCGTGCAGCAGGGCGTGCACGACGTCGTCCTGGCGCCGGGCTCGCGGTCCGCGCCGCTCGCGTACGCCCTGGCCGAGGCGGCCGAGCGGGGGTGGCTCACGCTGCACGTGCGCGTCGACGAGCGGTCCGCCGGGTTCCTGGCGCTCGGCCTCGCGCGGGGCAGCGAGCCCCTGCTGCGGCACGCCGGCGGAACGCCGGTCGAGGTGACGCGCCCGGTGGCCGTCGTGACGACGTCCGGGACCGCGGTGGCCAACCTCCACCCGGCGGTCCTGGAGGCGCACCACACGGGCGTGCCGCTGGTGCTGCTCACCGCCGACCGGCCCCACGAGCTCCGCGGCACCGGCGCCTCGCAGACCACCGACCAGGTGGGGATCTTCGGCACCGCCGTCCGGTACGCCGTCGACGTGCCCGCCCCGGACGGACGCGACGGCGAGGTGCGCGACCTGCTCGGCACGCTCGGTCGCGCGCTCGTCGCGGCCCAGGGGCTGCGCGACCGCCACCCCGGCCCCGTCCAGGTCAACCTCGCGTTCCGCGACCCGCTGCACCCGCCCGCCCCGCTGTCCCCGCTCCCGCCCGAGGAGACGTGGCCCGAGGGCTTCCGCCGCACGACCGTCGTCCCGCCCGCCCCTGGACCGGGGAGCGACCCGGCCCTGCAGGGCGACCCCGCCCGCACGCTCGTCGTGGCGGGAGACGGCGCCGGGCCGGACGCGCGCGCCGTCGCGGAGGCGCAGGGCTGGCCGCTCCTCGCCGAACCGTCCTCCGGGGCGTGCGGAGGCCCGAACGCCGTCGCCGCGTACCGCTCGGTGCTGGGGGTCGCTGAGCTGGTCCAGGACGTGCAGCACGTGGTCGTCTTCGGCCGCCCCACGCTGTCGCGGCCCGTGCAGCGGCTGCTGGGGCGGCCGGGCGTCGTGGTCACAGTCGTGGCGCCCGACGGCGGACCGTGGCCGGACGCCGCCCGGAACGCGGAGGCCGTCGTGCCCCGGCTCGCCGACCGATGGTCGTCGCCCGCGACGAGGTCCGGGAGCGACGACGGCTTCCTCGCGCGCTGGCAGGCCGCCGGTCGGGCGGCGGCCGACGTCGTGGCCGCGGCGACGAGCGACGACGCCCTGGCGGCCGGGCTCCACGAGTCGCGGCACGCGGCGCTCGCCGTCGCGCGGGCGGTGGCCTCCGTCCTCGGCCCGGACGACGTCCTGGTCGTGGGGTCCTCCAACCCGGTCCGCGACCTCGACCTCGTCCTCGGGCTCGACCACCCGCAGGCGGGCGACCTGCCGGACGTGCTCGCCAACCGCGGCCTGGCCGGCATCGACGGCACAGTCTCGACCGCGACCGGCGTCGCGCACGCGGTCGCCCGCCAGGGCCGCCGCACGCGGGCGCTGGTCGGCGACCTCACGTTCCTGCACGACGTCGGCGGGCTGCTGCGCGGTCCGCACGAGCCGCCCGTCGACCTCGAGATCGTGGTGGTCAACGACGACGGCGGGTCGATCTTCGCCACCCTCGAGCACGGCGAGCTGGCGGCGTCGGACGACGGCGCGGCCACGTTCGAGCGGGTCTTCGGCACGCCGCACGGCGCGAGCCTCGGGCCGCTGTGCGCGGGGTACGGGGTCGACCACCAGCTGGTGCTGGACGTCGGGTCGCTGCGGCACGCGCTGCAGGCGCCGACCCGCGGCGTCCAGGTCATCGAGGTGCGGGTGCCGCGCGCCGACCGCCTCGCGGAGTCCAGGGACCTGGCCGCGAAGGTCGCGGCCGCGGTCCGTGCGACTCTCTGACCTGCGACGACATGATTCGCAGGAACTTCTCAGGTTGATTCAAGGACCACATCAGGATGGGCTGGTGTCCTAGGGGCACACATCGAGGAGGGCATCATGAGCACCGACAACCCGGGCGCACCGCAGCCGTCGGGCGCCGACGAGCCGAACCGCAGCGCGAACCAGCCCGCCGAGCACCCGGCCGAGCAGCCGGGCGCCGCGGAGCAGGCCGCCCCGCAGCCGGCCTCGCAGGACACCCAGCACCTCGCCGTGCAGCCGACCCAACAGCTGCCGACGACCCCGGCGCAGCAGCCGACGCCGCCGCAGCCCACGCAGCAGCAGCCCGCGCAGCAGGCCGCGGCGCACCAGCAGCCCGCGGCGCCGCAGCCGCGCTACGGGCAGATGGCCGGCGGATCGCCGTACTACGCGCAGCAGCAGCACCAGCAGCAGCCGTACGGTCAGCAGCAGCCTTACGGGCAGCAGGGCCAGCACGGCCAGCACGGCCAGCAGCACGGCCAGCAGCCCGGCCAGCCCTACGGCCGGCCCGGTGACCCGTACGCGACCTCGCAGCACCCGTCCCAGGGCGGGCCTCAGGGCGGCGCGACCGCGCAGCGCCAGCGCCCGGTGTGGGTGCCGGTGACGGTCGCCGCGGTCGCGGCCGCCATCCTGGCGAGCCTCGGCACCGCCGCCGCGACCGGCGCGTTCGACGCGGGCAACCCGTCGTCGCTGGCCAGCGTCGGCTCGTCGTCGAACCAGTCGGCCGACGAGGCACCGGTCAAGAACTCGACGTCGACCAACCCGAACTGGGAGGCCGTCACGACGGCCGTCGCCCCGTCCGTGGTGGCGATCCAGGTGCAGAGCCAGGCCGGCGGCGCCGAGGGATCGGGCGTGGTGTACGACGACAAGGGCCACATCCTCACCAACAACCACGTCGTGTCCGGCGCCCAGAACGACACGGTGCAGGTCACCCTGTCCGACGGTCGCCTGTTCGAGGCGACCATCGTGGGCACCGACCCCACCACCGACCTGGCCGTCGTCCAGCTGAAGAACCCGCCGGACGACCTGAAGCCGGCGTCGTTCGGCTCGAACGACGAGGTCAAGGTGGGCGACGCCGTGCTGGCCGTCGGCAACCCGCTGGGGCTGGCGAACACCGCCACGACGGGCATCGTGTCGGCGCTCGACCGGCCGGTGTCGGCCTCCGGCGAGGACGGCAGCACGCAGGTCGTCACCAACGCGATCCAGATCGACGCCGCGATCAACCCGGGCAACTCCGGCGGCCCGCTGTTCAACGCCCAGGGCCAGGTCATCGGCATCACGTCGTCGATCGCCACCCTGTCGGGCGGCTCGAGCAGCAGCCAGTCGGGCTCGATCGGCCTCGGGTTCGCCATCCCGGTGGACCTCGCGACCAACATCGCGGACCAGCTGATCAAGGACGGCACGGCGCAGCACGCCTTCCTGGGCGTGACGATGCAGGACGCGACGGCCACGGCCGACGGCGTCACGCGCCGCGGCGCCGAGGTGATCGACGTGTCCTCCGGGTCGCCGGCGGCCGACGCCGGCCTCAAGCAGGGCGACGTCATCGTCGCGATCGACGACAACGCCGTGAACGGCGCAGAGTCGCTCACCGCGTACGTGCGGGAGAAGGCGGCCGACCAGAAGGTGACGCTGACCTACGTCCGCGACGGCAAGACGCAGACCGTCGACGTCACGCTGGCGGTCAAGGACGAGTCGTCGACCACCGGCCAGGGCGGCCAGGACCAGAACGGCCAGAACGGCCAGGACGGTCAGGGCGGCCAGAACGGTCAGGACGGCCAGGGTCAGGGACAGGACGGCCTGGACCAGGGCGGCCAGAGCCAGGGCGACGGCTCCGGATCGACCGACCCGGGCAGCCTGCCGAGCTGGCTGCAGGATCTCCTCCAGGGCGGCAACGGCAGCTGACCGGACCACAGACAGCCCCGCGGGCCCGCGACCACCTCCCCCTCCCCGTCGCGGCCCGCGGGGCTTTGCCGTGCCCGGCCGCGTCGACGTCGCGGCCGGCGGGGTCAGCCGGCGGTGGCGGGCGTCGGCCGCAGGGCGGCGAGGACGCCCAGGGCGCTGCGCTCGAGGAAGTCGGCGAGGTCCGACGGAGGGATGCGGGGGTCGGTCGCGGCCTCCACGAGAGCCTGCTCGGCGAACGAGATCCAGGCGTGGAGGGCCACGTCGAGCAGGGGGCTCGGGGAGACGCCGATCTCCTGGAAGGCGTCGCGCAGGTGGCCGGCGAGGACGTCGCGGGCGTGCTGCACCGTGGTGCGCACCTCCTCGTCGCCGGAGGCCGCGCCGCGCACCAGGGAGTAGAAGGTCGCGTCGTGGTCGTGCACGAACTCCACGAACCGGTCGAGGGTGTCGCGCAGGCGCTCGCGGGGCGGCAGCTCGGGGCGTGGCTGGGTCGCGTGCAGCATGGCGTCGCGCGCGGTGCGGACGATGGCGGAGTGCAGGCCCTGGCGGTTGCCGAAGTAGTAGTGCACGAGGCCGGGGGAGACGCCCGCCTGGGCCGCGAGGTCCTCGACGGTGACGGCCTCCAGCGGCCGGTCGGCGAGGGCCGCGACACCCAGGGC
Source organism: Isoptericola sp. NPDC057653 (assembly GCF_042799955.1). Taxonomy (NCBI): domain Bacteria; kingdom Bacillati; phylum Actinomycetota; class Actinomycetes; order Micrococcales; family Promicromonosporaceae; genus Isoptericola; species Isoptericola sp. NPDC057653. Next base: position 1,507,249 of record NZ_JBHVHP010000001.1, read on the forward strand.
GACGAGCTGCTGCCGACGTTCGTCGGGGCTCATCCGGGTGCGTCGCGCGGCTGCCATGACCAGAGCATATGACCGTTCCGTGAGGTCGTGGGCGTGCCGGGACCCGGGCCGGGACATGCCGCTGGGGTTCTATTGACGGCGCCTCAGTAAGGGGCGTACCGTCGCCACTCGTCGGCGACACAGGGGTCGCCATGTCGTCTGTGGAGGGGAAATGAAGCTCAGCGCACTGACGCGCACGCGCCGAGGCCGTGCCATGCTCGCCGCGGTCCCGACGGTCGCGGTCATCGGTGTCCTCATGGGCGGCGTCGCCCAGGGAGCGGTGCCCGTGTCGATGGCCATCTCGGGCCAGCAGTTCAAGATCGCCGCGGACTCCCTCGAGGGTACCGGCTTCTCGCAGTACGCCGGCCAGGCCAAGGACGCCGACGGCAAGGCGCAGCCGGTCGCGATCGCGAACATCAAGGACGCGACGCTGCACAACCTCTGCCAGTCGGTGAAGGTGCCCGGCATGCCGCTGGGCCTGCTCATCTCGGCGGGCACCAACCCGAAGAACCCCGTGAAGGCCACGGACCTCCAGATCGGCATGAGCGACCTGCGCGGCACCGCGACGTTCAACCAGATCCGCATCGGCGTGGACGCCTCGACCGTGAACACCAAGGAGCACGGGAGCAAGGGCGACTTCGCCATGGACTCCGACGCCATCGACATCCAGAACCTCAAGCAGGTCTCGTCGAGCACGTCGGCCGCGGTCTTCAAGCTCACCGACCTGCACCTGAAGATCTCCGACGGCACCGAGTGCTTCTGAGTCGCCCCGGAGCCATGGAGGAGTCCGCGTGAGCGACGAGAACACCTCGACCCCCGAGGCGTCCCCCGAGGCGCCGGCCGCGACCCGCCGTCAGCGGTTCGCCGCCTGGCGGAGCGGCCGGCCCTTCTGGGGCGGCACGCTGGCGGTCCTGGCCGGCCTGGTGCTGTGGTTCTCCGGCCGGCTGCAGCTCGACAACTTCGAGATCCAGCTCGGCATCGAGGGCATGCAGACCACGCTGCTCCCGGTGGCCCTGGTGCTCCTCGGGGTGCTGGTCACGACCCAGCCGCAGTTCCGGGTGTTCTACGGCGTCATCACGCTGGCGATCTCGGTGTACTCCCTGCTGGCGGTCAACCTGGGCGGGTTCGGGGTCGGCATGATCCTGGGCGTCGTCGGCGGCATCCTCGCCGTGTCGTGGATGCCGCGCACCGCCGCGGGGCCCGAGGAGGCCACGGCCTCCGACGACGAGGCGGTCGCACCCTCGGCGGACCCCGCCCCCGAGGCGGGCGTCGAGCCCGCCGACCCGCGGGCCGACGGCGAGGAGGTCACGCTCGCCGAGCTCCTGCCCTTCGAGGAGAAGCCGGCCCGGAGCGGACGGCACGCGGCCGTCGCGGCCGCGGTGGTGGTGCTCGCCCTCGGCAGCACGGGTGCGACGGCGGTCCAGTCCGGCGCTGTCGTCCCGGCGCAGGTGCGCACCGCGTCGGACTGCTGGGACCCGCTCGGCTGGCTCGAGTGGATCTGCGGCACCGCCGACGAGCCGGAGGCGACGCCCAGCCCGTCGCCCTCGGCGACGGGCGACGTCGGCGGGTCCGGCTCGACCGACGACGGCACGGCGACCGACGGGGGCGCCGCCACGGAGCCTGGCGGCTCGTCGTCCGACGACGGCACCGCGACCGACGCCGGCGAAGGAGCCGACGGCGGCTCGACCCCCCAGACGGCCGGTGACGCGGCGGGCGGCAAGGACGCGAAGGGCGACAAGGGCGACAAGGCCGACGAGAAGACCGACGGCGAGCAGCCGACGGAGAAGGAGGCGAAGGAGTCCGTCCAGGAGGAGGCCCGCCTCGAGCTCGGTCCGTGTGCGCGGATCACGTTCGGCGGCGAGTACGACATCAACGTCTCGCTCCCGGGCGACTGCGGGAAGCGCGAGGACGCGAACACCTTCTCGCTCGACGGCGACCTCGAGACGCGCGACCTGCAGCTCCCGCTCACGGGCATCAACGGGATCGACGTCGTCAACGTCCCGGTGACGAACGACGGCCCCCGGCGCGACGCGCTGCGGCTCTCCGTCGACTCCGTCAAGGTGCCCGGGTTCTGGCTCAAGACGTACGCCGACAACGACGGCACGCTGGGCGGCACGGTCACGGACGCCGACTACGTGTCGATGCAGGGCAACGCGCAGATGTACATCTCCTCCATCCACGCGAACCTCCCGGACGGCGACGACTGGGCGGAGCTGGGGGAGCAGCTGACCAGCGGCGCGTCGCTGGTCGAGATGCTGCTGGCCCTCACGGACGCGCGGATCGGCCTCATGGGCGCCACCTCCGACGTCCAGGTCTGGTCCGACTTCCGCGAGCAGGTCTGGGAGGACTGACCGCCGAGGAGGTCCGAAGGGCGTCGAGGTAGCTCGCGCCGGCGGGTGGGCATCGTGCCCCACGCCGGCACGCGAACCACCTCGACGCCCTTCGTGCTCCCCCGGCCTCGGGGGAGCGGGCGGGTCAGTCCGCGCCGAGCGCCCAGCGCATGGGGACGAGCTTGGCCTCGGACTCGGCGAGCTCGGCCTCCGGGTCGGAGGCGGAGACGATGCCGCACCCGGCGAACAGGCGCACGTGCCGCGGGTCGGTGGGGGAGAGCTCCGCGGAGCGCAGCGCGATGCCCCACTCGCCGTCGCCGTCCGCGCCGACCCAGCCGACGGGCCCGGCGTACCGGGACCGGTCCATGCCCTCGATCTCGCGGATGAGGTCGCGCGCGACGACGGTCGGCGTGCCGCAGACGGCGGCCGAGGGGTGCAGCGCGGCCGCGAGCGTCAGGGACGACGGCGGCCGGTCGTCACCGCCCGGTGCCACGCGGTCGAGGACGCCCGTGACGTCGGACGCGAGGTGCATGACGTTCGGAAGGTGCAGCACGAACGGCGCGTCGGGGACGTTCATCGAGGAGCAGAAGGGCTCCAGGGCGCGGGCCACGGAGCGCACGGCGTACTCGTGCTCCTCGAGGTCCTTGGAGGAGCGCGCGAGCTGCGCGGCGTGCAGCAGGGCGTCGTCGTCCGACATCCCGGCCTCGCGACGGATCGTGCCGGCCAGCACGCGTGAGGTGACCAGCCCCTTCTCGCTGCGCACCAGGAGCTCCGGGGTGGCGCCGACCATGCCGGAGACGGAGAACGTCCAGCAGGCCTCGTACCGGTCGGCGAGGCGGCGCAGCAGCCACCGGGGGTCCAGCGGGTGCTCGGTGGTCGCGAGGACGTCGCGGGCGAGCACCACCTTCTCGAGCGCGCCCGACTGGATGCGGGCCACGCCCTCGCGCACCACCGCGGGCCAGTCGTCCGCCGCGACGGCGCCGTCGGAGAACCGGACGCGGCCCGGCGCGGGCACCTCCGTGCGGGGCTCCCGGCGCAGCGCCTCGGTGCCGGGGGCGGCGTCGATGCTCGCGCCGGGGGCGATGGTGGTCATCCACGTCACGCCGCCGCGCCGTCCCACGACGACCCGCGGCACCACCAGGGATCCGTCGGGTCGTCCGTGACCGACGTCGTCGCCGTCCTGGTCGTCGAGCTGGCCGGCGTCGTCGAAGGCGAAGGTGCCGAAGGCGACCGGGCCCGTGCCGGGCAGGTGCACCTCGTCGCGGACGACGGCGCGCGCGAGCGTGGCCTGCCAGGCGGCCTCGGCGTCGGCGAACCGGCCGGGCCCGAACGTGTCGAACCGCAGGGCCTCGCCCCAGCCGACGATGCCGTCGCCGCGCCGCACCCAGCTGAGCGGCCGGGCGTCGGGCAGGAGGTCGACGAGGGCGGTGAGGCCGCCGGGGAGGTCGTCGATCCGGGAGGTGCGGACCAGGAGCGCGAGGGGCTCGGTCGCGGGATCCGGGGTGGTGCCGGTGGCCGCGCCCGGGAGGGGTCGCGGAGCCGGCAGGGGCGTGGCGGACATCGGCTCCAGGGTACGCCCGGAGGCCCGCCACGCCCCGCTCACGGTGCGCTGCTCACCCGCGCCGCGCGGGTCAGGAGGTGGACGCGCCGTCGCGCCGCTCGTTCGAGCGGTTGAGGACGCCGTCGTCGGCCAGGTCCTCGAGCTGGTCGTCGTCGACGGCCTTGCTCGCGGTGCCCTTGACGAACACCGAAGGGTTCTCCGGCGTGCCCGCCTTGATGTGGTTGAACAGGATGTTCAGCAGGATCGCCATCAGGGCGGCCGAGCTGATCCCCGAGTGGAAGATCGTGCCGAACCACGTCGGGAACTGGTCGTAGAAGTCGGGCTTCGCGATCGGCACCATGCCGAACGAGATCGACGCCGCCACGATGACGAGGTTCATCGAGTTGCTGTAGTCCACCTTGGCGAGCGTGCGGATGCCCGACGCCGCCACGGAACCGAACAGGACGACGCCGGCGCCGCCCAGCACGGGGGTCGGGACGGCGGCCACGACGCGGCCCAGGATGGGGAGCAGGCCGAGGACGACGAGGATCACTCCGCCGGCCGACACCACGAACCGCGACTTGATGCCGGTGATCGCGACCAGGCCGACGTTCTGCGCGAACGCGGACTGCGTGAACGAGCCGAACACCGGCGACACGACCGACGACGCCATGTCGGCGCGCAGGCCGTTGGCGATCCGCTTGCGGTCGACCTTGGTGCCCACGATCTCGCCGACGGCGATGATGTCCGCCGTCGTCTCCGTGAGCGTCACGAGGATGACGATGAGCATCGACACGATCGCGGCGACCTCGAAGGTCGGGGTGCCGAACGCGAACGGTGCGGGGAAGGCGAAGATCGGGCCCTCGCCCACGCCGGCGAAGTCGGCCTTGCCGAGCGCGAGGGCGATGAGCGTGCCGGCCACGATCGCGATGAGGATCGACAGCCGCGAGACCGTGCCGGAGCCGACCTTCGACAGCAGGATGACGATCGCGAACGTGAGGAACGCGAGGCCGATGTTCCCCACCGAGCCGTAGTCGGGTGCGTCGGCGTTGCCGCCCATCGCCCAGTTCGCCGCCACCGGCATCAGCGTGAGGCCGATGGTCGTGATGACGACCCCGGTGACGACCGGCGGGAAGAACCGGATGATCTGCGCGAAGAACGGCGTGATGAGGAACCCGATGGCGGAGGCGACCAGCACCGCGCCGAGCACGGCCCGGATCCCGCCGCCGCCGCCCACGATGGCGACCATCGTCGACACGCCGGCGAACGACACCCCTTGCACCAGCGGCAGCTGGGAGCCGAAGAACTTGATGCCCCACGTCTGCAGGACGGTCGCGAGCCCGCCCATGAACAGCGAGGCGGCGACGAGCGTCCCGATCTCGGCCGGGGTCAGGCCGGCCGCGCTCCCGACGATGAGCGGCGGGGCGATGATGCCGCCGTACATCGTGAGGACGTGCTGGAAGCCGTACCCGAACGTGGCGCCGAGCGGCAGGCGCTCGTCCTCGGGACGGGTCGGGCTGGTCGCCGGCCGGGTGGTTGCGGACCGTGACATAGCGGACCTCCTTGTTCGCTATCAGAGTCGTCTATCTTCCGGCTAGTGGAAGAAGCCTTCCACTATTCGACCGGCAAAGTGTGATCTGTGTCAACCCCTTCCGGATCGCGGATCGGGGTCTTCGTGCGGTCTGCGGTGGGGGGCGCCGCGTGTCAGCCGGCGACGAGGCGGCGTGCGGCGTCGCGGTGCTCGGCGAGCAGCGCGGGCAGGTCGAGGTCGACGACCGCGCCCTCGACGACGCGCCAGTCGCCGCCGACCATCACGCGGTCGGCGCGGTCGGCGCCGCACAGGAGGAGGGCGGCGACCGGGTCGTGCGAGCCGGAGAACCGCGGCTCGTCCAGGCGCCACAGCGCGAGGTCCGCCTGCCTGCCGACGGCGAGCACGCCGAGGTCGTCGCGGCCCAGCACGCGGGCCGAGCCGCGGGTCGCCCAGCCGAGGGCGCGCGCCACCGGCACCGACGCGCCGTACTTGAGGCGCTGCAGGTAGAGGGCCTGGCGCGCCTCGAGGATCATCGTCGACGCGTCGTTCGAGGCCGAGCCGTCGACCCCGAGCCCGACGGGCACGCCCGCGTCCTCGAGCTCCAGGACGCGCGCGATGCCGGACGCGAGCCGCATGTTCGACGTCGGGCAGTGCGCCACGCCCGTGCCCGCCGCGCCGAGGCGCGCGATCTCCTGGTCGTCGAAGTGGATGCCGTGGCCCAGCCAGGCGCGGTCGGTCAGCCAGCCCACCGACTCCAGGTAGTCGACGGTGCGCATGCCGAAGCGTTCGCGGAGGAAGTCCTCCTCGTCGATCGTCTCGGCGAGGTGGGTGTGCAGGCGCACGTCGAGGCGGGCGGCCAGCTCGGCCGTGTCCTGCATGTTCTGCGTCGTCACCGAGAACGGCGAGCACGGCGCCAGCGCGATCTGGACCCGCGCCCCCGGGCCGCGCTCGTGGTAGGCCGCGACCAGGCGCTCGGAATCCGCCAGGATCGTGTCGGCGTCCTGCACCACGGACTGCGGCGGCAGGCCGCCGTCGTCCGTGCCGAGCGTCATCGAGCCGCGCGTGAGCGTCGCCCGCATCCCGAGCTCGCGGACCGCCGCGACCTGGATGTCGATCGCGTCGTCCAGGCCCGCGGGGAAGACGTAGTGGTGGTCCGCGGCGGTCGTGCAGCCGGACAGCAGCAGCTCGGTCAGCGCGACCTTCGTCGCGAGCTCGTGGGCGCGCGGCGTGAGGCGCGCCCACACCGGGTACAGGTTGACCAGCCAGGGGAACAGCTCGGCGTCCGCGACGGGCCCCCAGGCCCGGGTGAGGGTCTGGTAGAAGTGGTGGTGCGTGTTGATCAGGCCGGGCGTGACCACGTGCTCCGACGCGTCGAACGTCTCGTCGACCGTGGTGGCGGGGGTCCCGCCGGCGGCGACCAGCTCGGTGATCACGCCGTCGTCCACGACGACGCCGCCGCGCGCGTCGGGCGCCTCGGGGGAGTCGTCCGCGGTGAAGACGGCCAGCGGGTTCTTGATCCAGGTGCTCATCGGTGCCTCCTGACGGCGGCGTCCTGGGACCGGCGCCGCGTCGCGCCGGCTCAGTGGGCCTGTCTGCCGATCCAGGGAGCCACGGCCGCACGCCGTCCTCGACCCGGACGCTAGGCGAGGCGCGCGGCGCCGTCAACGGGTCGCGCGGGCCGCGCGGGCCGTCGTGCGACGATGACGTCCATGTCGCGCGCCAGCCTGGAGAAGAAGCCCGCCGAGGTCGCGTCCATGTTCGACGGCATCGCGCGGCGCTACGACCTCGTCAACGACCTCGTCTCTCTCGGGCAGGACCGCCGCTGGCGCCGGGCCGTCGTCGAGGCCGTCGCCGCCGTCCCCGGCGAGAAGGTGCTCGACCTGGCGGCCGGCACCGGCACGTCCAGCGAGCCGTTCGCCGCCGACGGCGCGCTCGTCGTCCCCTCCGACTTCAGCCTCGGCATGCTCACGGTGGGCAAGGCGCGCCGCCCCGACCTCTCGTTCGTCGCGGGCGACGCCACCCGGCTGCCGTTCGCCGACGGCGCGTTCGACGCCGTGACGATCAGCTTCGGGCTGCGCAACGTGGTCGACACGGACGCCGCGCTGCACGAGATGCTGCGGGTAGTGCGGCCCGGCGGGCGGGTCGTCGTCTGCGAGTTCTCCACGCCCACCTGGGCGCCGTTCCGCGTCGTGTACCAGGAGTACCTGATGCGGGCGCTGCCCGTGGTGGCGGGCGCCGTGACCCGCGACCGGGGCTCGTACGACTACCTGGCGGAGTCGATCCGCGCCTGGCCCGACCAGGCCGCGCTCGGCCGCCGGCTCCTCGCCGCCGGGTGGGAGCGGGTGTCGTACCGCAACCTCGCCGGCGGCGTCGTCGCCCTGCACCGGGGCGTCCGCCCGGCCTGAGGCGGCGCCGGGGCCGGGCTTTGCTCTTCGGCAGGTGGTGGATCTCTTCGGTCCGCGGTCGTGCCGAACAGGTCCACCACCTGCCGAACGGATGCCCTCAGCTGCCGGCGGTGCGCTCCTTGGCGAAGTCCGTGACCGTCGAGGTGACGTCCGAGACCTTGGCCTGCACGCGCGGGTCGTTCCACGTCTCCGTCGCCCAGTCCTTGGCCTTGTCGAGCTGCTGCCGGCCCTTCTCGGTGCCGAGCAGGTAACCGAGTGCTGCGCCGACGACGAATGCGGGTCCTGCCTTCATGGGTGGAGCCTCCTGGAGATCTCGCTGCGGTCGATGTCGCGGGTCGTGGGCACGACCGTAGGCACGTCGGGGCGGGCACGCACCCCGCGACATGCCGATGTCCGCACCCTTGCGGACCTGCGGCGACGCAGGCCCGGGGCCGTGCCGCGGGAGGTGCCGCGGCAAGGAAGGGTTACCTTCCTACACATCGCCCCGCGAACGTGACTAGAGTGCTCGACAAGAGTTGTGATGGGGTTCACAAATCGACTCCGGCACCGTCGCCGGGGCGCTCGAGGGAGCGAGGTGAGCACGTGCGCGCAGGTCGTTCGGACGACGCTGACGTGATCGTGGTGGGCGCCGGCCCGGCCGGGACGTCCACCGCTCACTGGTGCGCGTCCGCGGGCCTCGACGTCCTCCTGCTCGACAAGGCGTCCTTCCCCCGCGACAAGGTCTGCGGCGACGGGCTGACGCCCCGCGCGGTGGGGGAGCTGGCCCGCATGGGCCTCGGCACCCGCGCCGAGGACGGGTGGATCCGCAACGAGGGTCTGCGGGTGGTCGCCGGTGCGCGCTCGTGGGAGCTGCCCTGGCCCGACCTCGACTCCTACCCCGGCTACGGCATGGCCCGGGCCCGCACGTCGCTCGACCACCGCCTCGCCCAGCACGCGCAGGCCAGCGGCGCCAAGCTCCTCGAGCGCACCAAGGTGACCGGCCCGCTGCTCGACGACCGCGACGGCCGGGTCGTGGGCGTCCGCGCGCAGCCGCTCGACGGCCGGGGCCGCGCCGACGGCGACGAGGCCGTGTACCGCGCGCCCGTCGTCGTCGCGGCCGACGGCGTCTCGTCGCGCTTCGCGACCGGGCTCGGCATCACGCGCCGCGACGACCGCCCGCTGGGCACGGCGGTGCGCACCTACTTCCGCACGGAGGGCACGTCCCGCCACGAGGACGCGTGGATGGAGTCGCACCTCGAGCTCTGGGACGGGGCGCCCGGCGCGTCGAACCTGCTGCCCGGCTACGGCTGGATCTTCGCCCTCGGCGACGGCACGGCCAACGTCGGCCTCGGCTCCGTGAGCTCGACGCCCGCCCGCCAGTCCGCCACCGGGCACGACTACCGCGGCATGCTCCAGGCCTGGATGCGCAACGCCCCCGAGCACTGGGGGTTCACCCCGGAGAACCAGGTGGGTCCGGTGCGCGGCGCGGCGCTGCCGATGGGCTTCAACCGCAGCCCGCTGTACTCCGGCGGCGCGCTCCTCGTGGGCGACGCGGCCGGCATGGTGAGCCCGTTCAACGGCGAGGGCATCGCCTACGGCCTCCAGGCCGGGCGGGTCGCCGCCGACGCGATCGCGCAGGCGCGCACCCGCACCACCGACGACGCGCGGGAGCGGACGCTCGCGTCCTACGCGGACCGGATGCGCGCGGACCTCGGCGGCTACTACACGCTGGGCCGCTGGTTCGTGCGGCTCATCGAGCACCCGCAGATCATGCGGCTGTGCGTCCGGTACGGGCTGCCGCGGCCGGTGGTCATGCGGTTCGTGCTCAAGCTGCTGTCCGACTGCTACGAGCCGCGCGGCGGTGACTGGGTGGACCGGGTCATCGCGGGGCTCACCAGGGTGGTCCCGGCGGCATGAACGCACACGAGCACAAGGGAGTGGTCGAGATGCACGAAGTCGGTCGCGGCAGCGGCGAGGCGGCGCGGACGGGGGGCCTGCGATGACGAACCCGTACGTGCCGGTCCTCATGCTCATGGGCGTGGCCCTGGTGCTCGCCGTGGGCGGCGTGGCGGCGAGCGCCGTCATCGGCCCCAAGCGCTACAACCGCGCCAAGCTCGACGCGTACGAGTGCGGCATCGAGCCGACGCCGCACGCGGTGGGCGGCGGGCGCCTTCCGGTCAAGTACTACCTGGTCGCGATGACGTTCATCGTCTTCGACATCGAGGTGGTCTTCCTCTATCCGTGGGCGGTGGACTTCGCGGCGCTCGCCGGCTTCGGCGTGGTGGCGATGCTGTCCTTCCTCGCCCTCATCACCGTGCCCTTCGTCTACGAGTGGCGACGCGGCGGCCTGAGCTGGGTCTGACCCGGCGCACGGCAGCACCACCCGGCACGACCTGCACGACCAGCACGACCCAGAACGACACGGCACTACGGACGGCGACGATGCCGGCACGATCCGGCACCGATGCTCACGAAGGGGAGGGGTCATGGGCCTGGAAGAGGCTCCGTCGGGCTTCCTGCTGACGACGATCGAGGACCTGGCCGGCTACCTGCGCAAGGCGTCCGTGTGGCCGGTGACGTTCGGGCTGGCGTGCTGCGCCATCGAGATGATGGCGGCCGGCGCGTCGCGGTTCGACCTGTCGCGGTTCGGCATGGAGGTCTTCCGGGCGTCGCCGCGGCAGGCCGACCTGATGATCGTCGCGGGCCGGGTGAGTCAGAAGATGGCGCCGGTCGTGCGGCAGGTCTACGACCAGATGAGCGAGCCCAAGTGGGTGCTGTCCATGGGCGTGTGCGCGTCCAGCGGCGGCATGTTCAACAACTACGCGATCGTGCAGGGCGTCGACCACATCGTGCCGGTCGACGTGTACCTGCCCGGCTGCCCGCCGCGCCCGGAGATGCTCATCAACGCGATCCTCGCGCTGCACCAGCACATCCAGGACTCGCCGCTGGGCGTCAACCGCCGCGAGGCGGCCGCGGCCGCGGAGGCGGCGGCGCTCGAGGCCACGCCGACGTTCGAGCTCAAGGGGCTGCTGCGATGACGGGGGAGGTCGTCGCCGGCGGCGAGCCGGCCGCGGACGGTCGCGGGCCCGAGGTCGTCGAGGTCCGTCAGGGCATGTTCGGCGTGCGGGGCTCGGGCGACACGTCGGGCTACGGCGGCCTGGTCCGCCCGGTGGTGCTGTCCGGCCCGGCGACGCGCCCGTACGGCGGCTGGTTCGACGAGGCCGTGGACGTGCTCGCGGAGGTGCTCGGGGAGGCCGGGGTCGCGTTCGACGACGCCGTGGAGCGGGTGTCCGTCGACCCGCAGACCGCACCGCCGAGTCCGGACGCGGAGCTGACGCTGCACGTGGCGCGCGAGCACCTCGTGGCCGTCTGCCGGGCCCTGCGCGACGACCAGGACCTGCGCTTCGAGCTCAGCCTCGGCGTCTCGGGCGTGCACTACCCGCAGGACGAGGGCCGCGAGCTGCACGCCGCCTACCACCTGACGTCCGTGACCCACGGGCGCCGCGTGCGCCTCGAGGTGTCGGTGCCGGACGCCGACCCGCACATCCCCTCGACCACCGGGGTGTACCCCACCAACGACTGGCACGAGCGCGAGACCTGGGACTTCTTCGGCATCGTCTTCGACGGCCACCCGGGCCTGGCGCGCATCGAGATGCCGGACGACTGGCCCGGGCACCCGCAGCGCAAGGACTACCCGCTCGGCGGCATCCCCGTGGAGTACAAGGGCGCCACGGTGCCGCCGCCGGACACGAGGAGGCAGTACTCATGACCTCGGGGACATTCAGCGCCACCAAGGCGCCGACGGACGAGTTCGACCCCGGCATCCCCGGGTTCGAGGCGTCCGGCGGCGACTGGGACGAGATCGCCCGCGAGGCCGTGGGCGAGGAGCGCATCGTCGTCAACATGGGCCCGCAGCACCCCTCCACCCACGGCGTGCTGCGCCTCATGCTGGAGATCGACGGCGAGACGGTCACCGAGGCCCGCTGCGGCATCGGCTACCTGCACACCGGCATCGAGAAGAACATGGAGTTCCGCACCTGGACGCAGGGCACCACGTTCTGCACCCGGATGGACTACCTGGCGCCCCTCTTCCAGGAGACGGCGTACTGCCTCGCCACGGAGAAGCTGCTGGGCGTCACGGACGACGTGCCCGAGCGGGCGTCGATCATCCGGGTGCTGATGATGGAGCTCAACCGCGTGGCCTCCCACCTCGTGTGCCTCGGCACGGGCGGCAACGAGATGGGCGCGACCACGGTCATGACCATCGGGTTCACGGCCCGCGAGGAGATCCTGCGGCTGTTCGAGGCCGTCACCGGACTGCGCATGAACCACGCGTACGTGCGGCCCGGCGGCGTCGCGCAGGACGTGCCGGAGGGCTTCGAGGACCAGGTGCGCGGGGCCCTGCCGAAGATCCGCACGTACCTCGGCCAGCTGGGCGACCTCATGCTCGCCAACCCGATCTTCAAGGCGCGCCTCACGGACGTCGGGGTGCTCAACCTCGCCGGGTGCATGGCCCTCGGCATCACCGGCCCGGTGCTCCGCTCCGCGGGCCTGCCGTACGACGTGCGCAAGGCGTTCCCGTACTCGGGGTACGAGACCTACGACTTCGACGTGCCGACGTCCACCGACGCGGACTGCTACTCGCGGGTCGTGCTGCGGATCGAGGAGTGCTACCAGTCGCTGCGGATCGTGGAGCAGTGCCTCACGCGGCTCGAGGACACCGCCGGCGCGCCGGTCATGGTCGCGGACAAGAAGATCGCGTGGCCGGCGCAGCTCGCGGTCGGTGCGGACGGCCAGGGCAACTCGCTCGACCACATCCGCCAGATCATGGGCACCTCGATGGAGGCCCTGATCCACCACTTCAAGCTCGTCACCGAGGGCTTCCACGTCCCGGCCGGGCAGACGTGGCAGACCGTCGAGCACCCGCGCGGCGAGCTCGGCGTGCACGCCGTGTCCGACGGCGGCACCAAGCCGTACCGGGCGCACTTCCGCGACCCGTCGTTCAACAACCTCCAGGCGGTGTCGGTGATGTGCGAGGGCGGCCAGGTGGCCGACGTCGTCGTCGCCGTCGCGTCCCTGGACCCCGTGCTGGGAGGGGTCGACCGATGACGGCAGAACCCACGAGCGCGCGCTCGCAGGCCCGGTACGACGCCGACACGCTGGCGTCGCTCACCGCCGACGCCGCCGCGATCAAGGCGCGCTACCCGGACCCGCGCTCCGGCCTGCTGCCGATGCTGCACCTGGTGCAGTCGGTGGACGGGTACGTCAGCCGCGACGGGATCATGTTCTGCTCCGAGCAGCTGGAGCTGACGCCCGCCGAGGTGAGCGCCGTCGCCACCTTCTACACGCAGTACAAGCGGCACCCCAACGGCACCTACACCGTGGGCGTGTGCACCAACACGCTGTGCGCAGTCATGGGCGGCGACGCCATCTTCGACGAGCTCAGCGAGCGACTCGGCGTCGGGCACGACGAGACCACCGACGACGGCGCGATCACGCTCGAGCGCGTCGAGTGCAACGCGGCCTGCGACTACGCGCCGGTCGTGATGGTCAACTGGGAGTTCTTCGACAACCAGACGCCGGAGTCGGCCACGGACCTCACCGACCGGCTGCGGGCCGGGCAGGAGGTCGCGCCGACGCGCGGCGCGTCGTCCGTGTGCTCCTTCAAGCAGATGAGCCGCGTGCTGGCCGGGTTCACCGACGGCCGCGCCGACGAGGGCGTCGGGGCGGGGGAGCCGACGCTGGCGGGCCTGCGCCTCGCCCGCGCCGCGGCGGCCGTCGACGCGGTTCCGGAGGGTGCGGGGGAGTCCCCGTCGTCCCCGGACACCCCGTCCTCGGACAGCCCGCCCGCGGTCGCGGACCCGGCGGAGGTGCCGCCCGAGACCGGTGGCGCGCAGTCGTCGGCCGAGCGGAAGCCCGCGACCGAGGAAGACGTCGAGCCGAAGGGTGGCAGCGATGACTGACCTGATGCCGGTGCTCACGGACACGTGGGACGCGGAGCGGTCGTGGAAGCTCGCCGCGTACGAGGCGGCCGGCGGGTACGCGGGGCTGCGCAAGGCGCTGACGATGGAGCCGGGCGACGTCGTGCAGACGGTCAAGGACTCCGGCCTGCGCGGACGCGGCGGCGCCGGGTTCCCGACCGGGATGAAGTGGGGCTTCCTGCCTCCTCCGGACGGCGGCCCGCGCTACCTCGTGGTCAACGCGGACGAGTCCGAGCCGGGCACCTGCAAGGACATCCCGCTGATGCTCGCCAGCCCGCAGCACCTGGTGGAGGGCATCGCGATCACGAGCTACGCGATCGGCTGCCACCACGCGTTCGTCTACGTGCGCGGCGAGGTGCTGCACGTGTACCGGCGCCTCATGGCGGCGGTGCAGGAGGCGTACGACGCAGGGTTCCTCGGCAAGGACGTGCTCGGCTCCGGCTTCGACCTGGAGGTCACCGTGCACGCCGGGGCCGGCGCGTACATCTGCGGCGAGGAGACGGCGCTGCTCGACTCCCTCGAGGGCAAGCGCGGTCAGCCGCGCCTCAAGCCGCCGTTCCCCGCCGTCGCGGGCCTCTACGCGCGGCCCACGGTGGTGAACAACGTCGAGTCGATCGCGTCGGTGCCGGGCATCGTCGCGCGCGGCGCGGACTGGTTCGCCGGCATGGGCACGGAGCGGTCGCAGGGGCACGGGCTGTTCTCGCTGTCCGGGCACGTGACCCGGCCGGGCCAGTACGAGGCGCCGCTCGGCATCACGCTGCGCGAGCTGCTCGACCAGGCCGGCGGCATCCGCGCCGGGCACCAGCTGAAGTTCTGGACGCCCGGCGGCTCGTCGACGCCCCTGTTCACGGCGGACCACCTCGACACCCCGCTCGACTACGAGTCGGTGGGCGCGGCGGGGTCGATGCTCGGCACCCGCGCCCTGCAGCTCTTCGACGAGACGACGTGCGTGGTGCGGGCGGTCAGCCGGTGGACGGACTTCTACGCGCACGAGTCGTGCGGCAAGTGCACCCCGTGCCGCGAGGGCACGTACTGGCTCAAGCAGGTGCTGCACCGCATCGAGGCGGGCCGGGGCGAGGAGCGCGACGTCGACCTGCTGCTCGACCTGTGCGACAACATCCTCGGGCGCGCGTTCTGCGCGCTCGGCGACGGCGCGACGTCCCCCGTGACGTCGAGCATCCAGCTCTTCCGCGACGAGTACCAGGCGCACATCGACGGCCACGGCTGCCCGTTCGACCCGAGCGCCAGCGCCCTCTTCGCGTACACCCCCAAGCAGACGCCGGCGCTCGCCGGGGCGGGAGGTCACTGATGACGGCGACCACGGACAAGCCGGGCACGGGCGGCGGCCAGGTCGACAAGCCCGTGGAGACGGTGACGCTCACCATCGACGAGGTCGAGGTCACCGTGCCGAAGGGCACGCTGATCATCCGGGCGGCCGAGCAGGTGGGCATCCAGATCCCGCGGTTCTGCGACCACCCCCTGCTGGAGCCGGCCGGCGCGTGCCGCCAGTGCCTGGTCGAGGTCGCGATGCCCGACCGCGAGGGCAACGTGCGGCCGATGCCGAAGCCGCAGGCCTCCTGCACGATGACGGTGACGCCCGGGATGGTCGTCAAGACGCAGCGGACGTCCGCCGTGGCCGACAAGGCGCAGCACGGGGTCATGGAGCTGCTGCTCATGAATCACCCGCTGGACTGCCCCGTGTGCGACAAGGGCGGCGAGTGCCCGCTGCAGAACCAGGCGATGAGCAACGGCCGCGCCGAGTCCCGGTTCGAGGACGTCAAGCGCACGTTCCCCAAGCCGATCGCCGTCTCCACCGAGATCCTGCTCGACCGCGAGCGGTGCGTGCTGTGCCAGCGCTGCACCCGGTTCAGCGACGAGATCGCGGGCGACGCGTTCATCGCCCTGCAGGAGCGCGGCGCGCACCAGCAGATCGGCCGCTTCGACGAGACGGTGCTCGACTTCGCGCCGCCGCAGGGCGAGCCCGCGGAGGCCACGTTCGGGTCGGCGGCCGTCACGGCCGGCGGCCAGCCGTTCGCGTCCTACTTCTCCGGCAACACCGTGCAGATCTGCCCGGTGGGCGCGCTGACCGGCGCCGCCTACCGGTTCCGCTCCCGGCCGTTCGACCTCGTCTCGACGCCGGGGATCTCCGAGCACGACTCCTGCGGCGCGGCGATCCGCGTCGACCACCGCCGGGGCGTCGTCCTGCGCCGCCTGTCGGGCGAGGACCCGGCGGTCAACGAGGAGTGGATCACCGACAAGGACCGCTTCGCCTTCACCTGGCAGGCCGCGCCGGACCGGCTCACCGCCCCGCTGGTGCGGGACCGGCAGCTCGACGCCGACGGCACGGTCGTCTCGCGCGGGGAGCTGCGGCCGGCGTCGTGGGTCGAGGCGTTCGAGCTGGCGGCCGAGGGCCTGGCCGCCGCGCGGGCGGCCGGCGGCGTGGGCGTGCTGCCGGGCGGCCGCCTCACGGTCGAGGACGCCTTCGCCTGGTCGCGCTTCGCGCGCACCGTGCTCGGCACGGACGACGTCGACCAGCGGGCCCGCGTGGGCTCCGCGCAGGAGACGGCGTTCCTCGGGCACGCGGTGGCCGGCACCGGGACGGGGGTGACCTTCGGCGACGTCGAGGCCGCGCCCGCGGTGCTGCTGGCGGGCCTCGAGGCCGAGGAGGAGGCCGGCATCACCTTCCTGCGGCTGCGCAAGGCCGTGCGCGCCCACGGGACGAAGGTCTGGTCCGTGGCGCCCTTCGCGAGCCGCGGGCTCGCCCGCCTCGACGGCACCCTGCTGCCCGCGGCCCCGGGCACCGAGGCCGAGTGGCTGGGCATCCTCGCCACCCGCGCCGACGGCGGCCTCGTGCCCGCCGACTCCGACGCCGCGACGCTGGGCGCGGTCGCCGAGGGGCTCGCCGCCCCCGGCGCGCTGATCCTCGTCGGCGAGCGGCTCGCGTCGTCGCCCGGTGCCTACGGCGCCGCGCTGCGGCTCGCGGCGGCCACCGGCGCGCGGGTCGCGTGGATCCCGCGCCGCGCGGGGGAGCGCGGCGGCCTGGAGGCCGGGCTGCTGCCCGGGCTGCTGCCCGGCGGCCGCCCCCTGACGGACCCGGCCGCGCGCGCCGAGGTCGCCGAAGCGTGGGGGATCGACGCCGACGCCCTGCCGGCCGCGCCCGGCCGCGACGCCGCGGAGATCCTCGACGCGCTGTCCGTCGGGCAGCTCGGCGGCGCCCTCGTCGGCGGCGTCGAGCTGGCCGACCTGCCCGACCCGGCGCACGCGCGGACGGCCCTCGAGGCCGCGGGCTTCGTGGTCTCGCTCGAGGTGCGCCGGTCCGAGGTCACGGAGCTGGCCGACGTCGTGCTCCCCGTCGCCCCGCCCGCGGAACGGGCCGGGTCGTACTGGAACTGGGAGGGGCGCGTGCGCGCGTTCGGCCAGGCGCTGGACTCCGCCGCGCTGCCCGACCACCGCGTGCTCGACGCGCTGGCCGCGCAGGCCGGCGTCGCGCTCGGCGCGGCGACGCCGTACGACGCCCACCGGGCGATCGCGGCGCTGCCCGCCTGGGGCGGTGCCCGGGTCGCGGCCCCCGCGGGGGAGCCCGTGGAGCCGCCCGAGGTGCCCGCCGGCTCGGCCGTCCTCGCGACCTGGCACCTGCTGCTCGACGACGGTGCCCTGCAGGACGGGGAGCAGTTCCTCGCCGGCACGGCCAAGCGGCCGGTCGCGCGGATGTCCGCCGCCACCGCCGCCGCCGTGGACGTCTACGACGGGGACCGGGTGACCGTCGCGACCGACCGTGGGTCGCTCACCGTCCCCGTCGCGATCACCGAGATGGTCGACCACGTGGTCTGGCTGCCGCTCGCGTCGCGCGGCAGCCGCGTGCACGACACGCTCGGCGCCGTGCCGGGCGACCTGGTGCGCATCGGGCCGCCCGCCGAGCCGGTCGGCGCGGGCGCCCCGGCAGGCTCGACCGACGAACAGGGAGGGGCCGCATGATCCCCGGGGTCGCCGCCGACTTCAGCAACGACTGGTTGTGGGTCTCGCTCATCAAGGCCGTGCTCATCGTCGTCTTCCTGCTGACGAGCGTGCTCTTCGCGATCTGGTTCGAGCGGAAGGTCGTGGCGCGCATGCAGGTGCGCCCCGGCCCCAACTGGCACGGGCCCTTCGGCCTGCTGCAGTCGCTCGCCGACGCGATGAAGCTGCTGCTCAAGGAGGACGTCAACGTCACCCGCGCGGACCGGGTCGTGTACCTGCTGGCGCCGATGATCTCCGTGTTCTGCGCGCTGCTCGTCTTCGCGGTGATCCCGTTCGGCCCCGAGGTGACGATCCCGTTCACCGACTACTCGACGCCGGCGCAGCTCACCGACTTCCCGGTCGCGATCCTCTACGTGCTGGCCTGCGCGTCGATGGGCGTCTACGGCATCGTGCTCGGCGGCTGGTCGTCCGGCTCGACCTACCCCCTGCTCGGCTCCGTGCGCTCCACGGCCCAGGTCATCTCCTACGAGCTGGCGATGGGGCTCTCCCTGGTCAGCGTGTTCATCATGGCCGGCTCGATGTCGACGTCGCAGATCGTCGCGTCGCAGGCGGGCATCTGGTGGTTCCTGCCCCTGCTGCCCGCGTTCGTCGTCTACGTCATCTCGATGATCGGCGAGACGAACCGCCTGCCCTTCGACCTGCCCGAGGCCGAGGGCGAGCTCGTCTCCGGCTACATGACCGAGTACAGCTCGATGAAGTTCGCCTGGTTCTTCCTGGCGGAGTACATCAACATGCTCAACGTCTCGGCCGTCGCGACCACGCTGTTCCTCGGCGGGTGGCGGGCGCCGTGGCCGCTCTCGGCGATCAACGACGGGATGTTCAACACCGGCTGGTGGCCGGTGCTGTGGTTCCTCGCCAAGCTCTGGCTCGTCATGTTCGTGTTCGTGTGGGTCCGCGGCACCCTGCTGCGCCTGCGCTACGACCAGTTCATGTCGTTCGGCTGGAAGGTGCTCATCCCGGTCGCGCTGTGCTGGGTCGTGGTGCTCTCCGTCTTCCAGTACCTGGGCCTCGCCGGCATCACGCGCACCCAGCTCATCACCGGCGTGGCCGTCGCGGCCGTGGTCGTCGTCGCGCTGCTGTGGTTGTGGCCCGAGCGCAAGAAGCCGTCCGGCGCCGCCGCGTCCGGGCAGCCACCGGGCGGCGCGCGCCGGCCCGCCGGCGAGTTCGACGCCTTCGCCGACGGCTTCCCCGTGCCGCCGCTGCCGGGCCAGACCCTGCCGCCGTCGCCCCGCGCCCGCCGGCACGTCCCGCAGGCCGCCGACGTCCCGGCCGCCGCCTCCGCCGTCGACCGATCCGAGGAGACGCGATGACCGACAAGCCGTACGAGCCGCTGCGCCCGAGCAAGGGTCCGCTGGGCGACCTGTTCGCCCCGGTGGCCGGGTTCGGCGTGACGTTCTCCTCCATGTTCCGGCCCACCGTGACGGAGCAGTACCCGCGCAAGAAGACGCCGCCGCAGCGCCGCTACCACGGCCGCCACCAGCTCAACCGGTACGCCGACGGGCTGGAGAAGTGCATCGGGTGCGAGCTGTGCGCGTGGGCCTGCCCCGCGGACGCGATCTACGTGGAGGGCGCGGACAACGCCGACCTGCCCGACGGCGAGCACATGTCGCCCGGCGAGCGGTACGGCCGCGTCTACCAGATCAACTACCTGCGCTGCATCTTCTGCGGGCTGTGCATCGAGGCGTGCCCCACCCGGGCGCTGACGATGACCAACGACTACGAGCTGGCCGGGCCCGACCGCGCGGGGATGATCTACGAGAAGCAGGACCTGCTCGCCCCGCTCGCCGAGGGCATGCTCGCCGCGCCGCACCCGATGGTCGAGGGCACCACGGACACCGAGTACTACCGGGGCGAGGTCACCGCGCCCACGGCCGAGCAGGTGGCCTGGGTGCGCGAGCACCGGCCCGACGACGCCACGCTGGACGCCGCCGAGCGGGTGGTGCACGGCGACGCGCCGCCCCCGACGCCCCGCCGGCACCGGCTGCGCGGCAGCGCCACCAAGGCGGCCGTCGCGACCCGGCAGGCCGCGGAGGGCGGGCACGTCTCGGACGGCACGGCCGGCGGCGCGTCCGGCGGCGTCGCGCCCACCGCCGGAGCCCGGTCGTGACCGCCTCGGGCGCGGAGGCCGCGCTCTTCTGGGTGCTCGCGCCGCTCATGGTGCTCGCCGCGCTCGGGCTGCTCTTCGCCCGCAGGGCGGTGCACGCCGCGGTCTGCGTGATGTTCGTGATGGTCGGCCTGGCCATCTTCTACGTCGCGCAGGAGGCGCCGTTCCTCGGCGTCGTGCAGGTGGTCGTGTACACGGGCGCCGTCATGATGCTCTTCCTGTTCGTGCTGATGCTGGTGGGCGTCGACGCCGCCGACTCGCTGACCGAGACGATCCGCGGCCAGCGCTGGGTGGGCGTCCTGTTCGGCCTCGGGCTGGCGGTCGTGCTGCTCGGCGTCATCGCGCAGGCGACGTTCCCGCCCGCGGTCGGGCTCGCCGAGGCCAACGCGGTCACCAACCCCGTGGCGCTCGCCCGGGTGCTGCTCGGCGACTACGTGCTCGCCATGGAGGTGGTCGGCGTCCTGCTGGTCACAGCGGCGCTCGCGGGCCTCGTGCTCACCCACCGCCGCCGGCTCAGCGTGCGGCCCACCCAGCGGGTGCTCGCCGCCGCGCGGGTCGCCGGCATCGAGCAGGGCCGCACGCTCACGCCGCTCCCGGCGCCGGGCGTGTACGCGCAGAACAACGCGATGGACACGCCCGCCCTCGGCCCGGACGGCGCCCCGCTGCCGCACTCGGTGCCCCGGGTGCTGCGCATCCGCGGCCAGGAACGGTCGGCCACGGCGGTGCTCGCCGAGGAGGAGACCCTCGTGCCGCGCGACGACCTCCGCCTCATCGGCGTCGGGCCCACTCCGGGCACGGCGGTCGAGCAGGCCGGCGACCCGGTCGCGACGGGTACGGCCGGTCCGACGCCGTCCGACGACACGGACGGTGCGGACGACGAGGACGGGGAGGTGCGCTGATGGAGATCACCAACTACCTGGGGCTGGCCGCGATCCTGTTCGCGATCGGCGCGACGACGGTGCTGCTGCGGCGCAACGCCATCGTGGTGTTCATGGGCGTGGAGCTGATGCTCAACGCCACCAACCTCGCGTTCGTGACGTTCGCGCGCATCCACGGTGACGTGACGGGCCAGGTGCTCGCCTTCTTCGTGATGGTGGTCGCCGCCGCCGAGGTCGTGGTGGGGCTCGCGATCATCATCACGATCTTCCGCTCCCGCCGGTCGGCCTCGGTCGACGACGTCAACCTGCTGCAGAGCTGAGAGGCCTCCGACGATGCAGACTCTCTCCCTCGCCCCCTGGCTGGTCGCGACCCCGATGGCCGGCGCCCTCGTGCTGCTCCTCGCGGGGCGCCGCAGCGACCGGTGGGGCCACTGGCTGGGCGTGCTGGCCAGCGCCGCGACGTTCGTCGTGGGGCTGGTGATGCTGCTCGACATGCTGGGCACGCCCGCCGACCAGCGCGTGGGCACCCAGACCGTGGGCACCTGGATCGAGACCGGGCCGCTGCACGTGGACCTCGGGTTCCAGGTGGACCCGCTGTCGATGACGTTCGTGATGCTCGTGACGTTCGTCGGCACGCTCATCCACGTCTACTCGGTGGCCTACATGGACCACGACGTCGACCGGCGCAGGTTCTTCGGGTACCTCAACCTCTTCGTCGCGGCGATGCTGCTGCTGGTGCTCGCCGACTCCTACCTGCTGCTGTTCGTGGGCTGGGAGGGCGTGGGCCTGGCGTCGTTCCTGCTCATCGGGTTCTGGGACGGCAAGCGCGAGAACGCGGTCGCCGGCAAGAAGGCGTTCGTCATGAACCGCGTGGGCGACATGGGGCTCATCGTCGCGATGATGCTCATGCTCGCGACGTTCGGCGCCGTGGACTTCGCGACCGTGCTCCCCGCCGCGGGCGAGGGCGCGGCGGCGGCCGGCCAGGGCACGATGACGGCCATCGGCCTCATGCTGCTGCTGGCCGCGTGCGGCAAGTCCGCGCAGCTGCCGCTGCAGGCCTGGCTCGGGGACGCGATGGCCGGCCCGACGCCCGTGTCGGCGCTGATCCACGCGGCCACGATGGTGACCGCCGGGGTGTACCTGCTGGTGCGATCCGGGCCGATCCTGGAGGTGGCGCCCGACGCCCAGCTCGTCATCGCCGTCGTCGGCGCGCTCACGCTGCTGTTCGGCGCGATCGTCGGCTGCGCCAAGGACGACATCAAGAAGGCCCTCGCGGCGTCGACGATGTCGCAGATCGGCTACATGATGCTCGCCGCGGGCCTGGGCCCGGTCGGCTACGCGTTCGCGATCTTCCACCTGCTGACCCACGGCTTCTTCAAGGCGGGGCTGTTCCTCGGCGCCGGGTCCGTGATGCACGCGATGGACGACGACGTGAACATGCGCCGCTTCGGAGGCCTGGCCCGGCTGCTGCCGGTCACGGCGATCACGATGGGGCTGGGCTGGCTCGCCATCCTGGGCGTGCCGCCGTTCTCCGGCTTCTGGTCGAAGGACAAGATCATCGAGGCGGCGTTCGTCGGCGAGGGCTGGCGGCCGTGGGTCTTCGGCATGGCGGCGCTGCTCGGCGCGGGGATCACCGCGTACTACATGTCGCGCCTGTTCTTCATGACGTTCCTGGGCCGCCGGCGCTGGAGCGACGGCGGGCCGGGCGACGACGGCGCCCCGGTGCGGCACCCGCACGAGTCCCCGCGCCTGATGACGTGGCCGATGATCGTGCTGGCCGCGGGGTCCGTGGCCCTCGGCGGCATCCTGGCGCTGGGCGACCGGTTCGTCACCTGGCTGGAGCCCGTCACCGGGCAGGCGGAGCACCACGAGCCGGTGCTCCCGGTGTGGCTGCTCATGACGCTCACCCTGCTGCTCGTGGTCGTGGGCGCGCTGCTCGCCTTCCGGCAGTACGCGGTGGCGGCCGTCCCGGTCGAGCCGCCCCCGGCGCCCGTCCTCGTGCGGGCCGCGCGCGTCGACCTGCACCAGGACGACGTCAACGAGTCGCTGGTCATGCGGCCGGGGCAGTACCTGACGCGCTCCCTGGTGTACCTGGACCGCGCGGCGGTGGACGGCGGCTGGCTCGGGCTGGCCGGCGGGATCGGGCGGTTCGGCGCACGGCTGCGCCGGCTCCAGAACGGCTACGTGCGCTCGTACGCGGCGACGATGCTCGGCGGCCTCGGGGTCGTGGGGATCGTCGTGTGGGCGCTGGCGAGCTGAACGGACGAGGACGGAAAGGATGACGATGTCCACAGGGTTCCCCTGGCTCACGGTCCTCATCGTGTGGCCCCTGGTCGCGGCGGCAGCCACGGCCCTCACCGGCGTGGGGCGCGGACGCCCCGCGGCGGGCGCGGTCACCGGGGCGGGGAGGTTCGGGGCGGGCACGGCCCGCACGGTCGCGCTGGTCGGCGCGCTCGTCGAGGTGGCGCTGCTGGTCGGGGCGTTCGCCGCCTTCGACACCGGCGACGCCGGCACCCACCAGCTCACCGAGACGCACTCCTGGATCCCGGCGCTCGGGGCCAGCTACGCGGTCGGGGTCGACGGCGTGGGCCTGCTGCTCGTCGCGCTGTCGGTGGGCCTCGTGCCGCTGGTGATCCTCGCCGCGTGGAAGGAGCAGGGCGGCGACCACGCGAAGCTGCGCCGCTACCTCGCCACCGTGCTGGTCCTCGAGGCGTTCATGGTGACGGTGTTCGCGGCGCGCGACGTGTTCCTCTTCTACGTGGTCTTCGAGGCCATGCTGATCCCGGCGTACTTCCTCATCGGCGGGTTCGGGCAGGGGCCGCAGCGGAGGTACGCCGCCGTCAAGTTCCTGCTGTTCTCCCTGGCGGGCGGCCTCGTCATGCTGGTCGGCGTCATCGCGCTCTACCTGCAGGTGCCGGCGGGGGACCGCGGACCCGCGACGTTCCTCACCGACAACCTCACCGGGCTGGCGCTCGACCCGACGGCCGAGAAGCTCATGTTCTGCGCCTTCTTCCTCGCGTTCGCGATCAAGGCGCCCATGTTCCCGGTGCACAGCTGGCTGCCCGACGTCACGCAGAACGCGACGCCCGGCACGTCGACGCTGCTGATCTGCGTGCTCGACAAGGTGGGCACCTTCGGAATGCTGACCCTGTGCCTGCCGCTGTTCCCCGAGGCCAGCCGGTGGGCGGCACCGTTCGTCGTCGTGCTCGCGGTGATCTCGATCCTGTACGGCGCGATCCTCGCCATCGGGCAGAGCGACGTGCTGCGCCTCATCGGCTACACCTCGGTGTCCCACTTCGGCTTCATCATCCTGGGCATCTTCACGTTCACGTCGCTCGGCACCGCGGGCTCGGGCCTCATGATGCTCAACCACGGCATCTCGACCGGCGCGCTGTTCCTGATCGCCGGGTTCGCGATCGCCCGGCACCCGCGCCAGAGCCAGCTCATCGGCGACTACGGCGGCCTGCGGAAGGTGGCGCCGATCCTGGGCGGCACCTTCCTCGTGGCCGGCCTGTCCGCCGCGTCGCTGCCCGGCCTCGCGACGTTCGTCTCCGAGATCATGGTGTTCCTCGGGTCGTACTCGCGCTGGCCCGCCGCGGTCCTCGTGGCCGTGCCCGCCGTCGTCCTCGCCGCCGTGTACGTGCTGCTCACCTACCAGCGCATGTTCACCGGCGCGACGACGCCCGAGCTCGAGAGCGCGCGCGACCTCGACGGCCGCGAGAAGACGGTGGCCGGGGTGCTCGTCGGCGCGCTGCTGGTGCTCGGGCTCGTGCCCGGCCCGGTGCTCGACTACGTCCGCGCGCCGGGCGAGGTCTCCGTCCAGCAGGTCGGGGAGACCGACCCGCCGCCCGTGATCCAGTCGTCGGCCGTGGACGCCGCCTCGTCCGCCGCCACCGAGGGGAGCCAGCTGTGAACGACTTCGTCGCACCGCCCATCGACTGGGCGGCCGTCTCCCCGGTGCTGATCGTGCTGGCCGCCGGCGTCCTCGGGGTCCTGCTGGAGGCGTTCGTCCCCGCCCGCGCGCGGCGCGCCACGCAGCTCACGCTCACCCTCCTGGCCCTGGTCGGGTCGCTGGTGGCGGTGGGCCTGCTGTGGGGCCGGGTGCAGGACGGCGCGGTGTCGGTGGTCGGCGGGTCGTACCTGCTGACGCCGTTCGGCCTCGGCGTGCAGGCCGTCGTCGCGATCTGCGCCGTGCTGGGCGTGCTGGTCGTCGCGGAGCGCACCACCGCCGGCCAGGACGCGTTCGCCCCCTCGGCCGCGGCCGTGCCGGGCACCGCCTACGAGGACGAGACCCGGAGGGCGGGCCTGCAGCAGACCGAGATCTTCCCGCTGATCCTGTTCGCGACCGGCGGCATGCTGCTGTTCCCCGCCACGGACGACCTCATCGTGATGTTCGTGGCGCTCGAGGTGCTCTCGCTGCCGCTGTACGTGCTGTGCGCGACGGCGCGCCGCCGGCGCCTGCTCAGCCAGGAGGCGGCGTTCAAGTACTTCGTGCTCGGCGCCTTCGCGTCCGCGCTGTTCGTCTTCGGGGTCGCGCTCGTCTACGGCTTCGCCGGCACGGTGCGCCTGCAGGAGATCGTCGCGGTGCTCGCCGACCCGGCGACGTCGCCGCTCGGCACGATGCCGGCGCTCGTCGTGGTGGGGCTGCTGCTCGTGCTCAGCGGCCTGCTCTTCAAGATCGGCGCGGCGCCCTTCCACGCCTGGACGCCCGACGTGTACCAGGGCGCCCCCACGCCCGTCACCGGCTTCATGGCGGCGTGCACCAAGGCCGCGGCGATCGGCGCGCTGGTGCGGGTGCTGTTCACCCTCGCCAACGGCCTGACGCCCGAGTTCCGGCACGACCTCGAGGTCGCCCTGTGGGCGGTCGCGATCCTCACGATGCTGGTCGGCACCGTCGCCGGTGCCGTGCAGACGGACGTCAAGCGCATGCTCGCGTACTCGTCGATCGCGCACGCGGGGTTCCTCGTGGTCGGCCTGGTCGGGATGGACGAGGTCGGCTCCCGCGCCGTCCTCTTCTACCTGCTCGCGTACGGCCTGGCCACGATCGGCGCGTTCGCCGTCGTCACCCTGGTGCGCGAGCGCACGGTGACCGGCGACGAGTCGCCGGGCGACGGGCCCGTGCCGGACGACGGGGTCGTGCTCGGCGAGGCCACGCGCCTGGCGCAGTGGGCCGGGCTCGGCCACCGGGCGCCGTGGCTGACCGCCGCGTTCTCCCTGTTCCTGCTGTCGATGGCGGGGATCCCGCTCACGGCCGGGTTCGTCGCCAAGTTCGGCGTGTTCTCCGCCGCGGTGGAGGCGGGGGCGTGGCCGCTCGCCCTGCTCGGCGTCCTGGCCTCGGCCGTCGCCGTGTTCTTCTACGTGCGCGTCATCGTGCTCATGGTGCTGACCCCTCCGCCCGGGCGCGACGCCGTCGCGGCGGCGGGCTCGACGGCGGCCGGGGAGGGCGGGCCGGAGGCGGGGTCCTCCGGCGGCGGCACGGCGACGCTCACCGGCGCGGCGACCCGCACGCTGGTGTCGCGGACGGTGGTGACGGTCGTCGGCTCGCGGGGGCCCGCGGCGTTCGCGATCGCGGTCTGCGCGGTGGGCGTGCTGCTGCTCGGCATCCTGCCGGCGGGGGCGCTGGACCTCGTCGGCCAGGCGGCGCAGTTCCGGCCCTGAGCGGCGGCCGCGGCGGGGTGATCGTGAGCGACCCGACGCGTCCGGCGGGCGGTTTCGGTGCGGTGTTCCGGGCCGGGGACGGATAGGTTCGGACCGTGACTCGCGCACCTTCCGCGCCGGCCTCCGGGTCGGGGCACACGCCGCCCTCGCCGCCGCCGGCGATCCCGCTGTCCGACCCTGCGCTCGCCGCACGGCTCGCCGAGCGGATGACGCTGGTCGACGCGGCGCTCGACGAAGCCGTGGCCTCGGCCGACACGCTCGCCGACGACGCGTCGCGCCACCTCGTCGCGGCGGGCGGCAAGCGGTTCCGTCCGCTGCTGACGCTGCTCGCGGGGGAGCTGGGCGACGGCTCGCGCCCGGAGCTCGTGGACGCGGCCGTGGTCGTGGAGCTCACCCAGGTCGCGTCGCTGTACCACGACGACGTCATGGACTCCGCGCCCGTGCGCCGCGGCGCGCCCGCCGCGCACACCGTGTGGGGCAACTCGGTGGCGATCCTCGTGGGCGACCTCCTCTTCGCGCGCGCGTCGGCGCTCGTCGCGGGCCTCGGCCCCGAGGCGGTGGTGCTGCAGTCGCGGACGTTCGAACGCATGTGCCTCGGCCAGCTCCACGAGACCATCGGCCCGCGCGACGGCGAGGACCCGGTGCAGCACTACCTGCAGGTGCTCAGCGACAAGACGGCGTCGCTCCTCGCGACGTCGGCCAAGCTGGGCGCGATGTTCGGTGGCTGCGCGCCGCAGACGGTGGACGCGGTCGGTGCCTACGGCGAGAAGGTGGGCGTGGCGTTCCAGCTCGCCGACGACGTGCTCGACATCGCCTCGTCCGGTGACGAGTCCGGCAAGACGCCCGGCACCGACCTGCGCGAGCACGTGCCCACGATGCCGGTGCTGCTGCTGCGCCAGCGGGTCGCGAGGGGCGAGGGCACGGACGAGGACGCGGCGCTCGTCGCACGGCTCGACGGCGACCTGTCGGGCGACGACGCCCTCGCCGCGGTCGTCGCGGACCTGCGCGCCCACGAGGTGCTCGCCGAGACCCGCGAGGCCGCGGCCCGCTGGGCGCGCGAGGCCGCCGCCGAGCTCGGCCCGCTGCCCGCGGGCCCGGTCCGCGAGGCGCTGGCGGACCTCGCCACGGCCCTGGCGGACCGCACCGTCTGAGCACCCGCGGGACCCCCGTGGCGTCCCGGCGGCGGGTTCGGGCGCCGACCGTCGGGGGCAGCGGTCACGCGAGGCGGGCGGCCGTGAGCGCCACCGCCGCGCCCGCCAGCATGAAGGGGCCGAACGCGATCGCCGTCGTCCGCGACGCCCGGCGGGTGGCGAGCAGCACGAGGGCGGCGAGCCCGCCGAGCAGGAACGGCAGCAGGGCGGCCGCGGCCCAGGTGGCCCAGCCGGCCCAGCCGGTCGCCACGCCGAGCAGCACCGCGAGCTTGACGTCCCCGAGCCCCATCCCGGCCCGGTGGACCAGGTGCAGCAGCAAGTACACCGCGCCGAGCGCGAGCCCGCCCGCGAGGGCGCGGACCAGGGCCGGCCCGTCGCCCGTGGCGAGGGCGGCGACCCCGAGCAGCACGACGACGAGCGCCGTCCCGGGGCGGGTGAGGGCGTCCGGCAGCCGGTGGGTGCGCAGGTCGACCACCGCCAGGGCGACGCCCACGCAGGCCAGGACGACGAAGGCCGGCGTGGCCCAGCCCGGTCCGCTCGCCCACACGGCCCAGACCGCGGCGGGGAGCGCGCCCACGCCGACGGCCCGGCGGACGGGGGCGAGCTCGCGCCGGGCGCGGTCGAGGGGCGAGGGCATCCGAGCATGCTAGGGGCGTCGCCCCGGGCGACGGAGCGCCCGTCCACAGGCACGCGCCAGGTCCGCAGGTCAGGGTCCGGAGGGCTAGAGGGACACGGCGAGCACGAGCTGCCCGAGGCACACCACCGCGACCGCCATGCTCAGGAGGAACGGCGCGCGGCTGCGCGGCCGGACGACGCCCACGACCCCGGCGCCGACCGCGAGGGCCACGGCCGCGCCGGTGAGGGCGACCGCCGTCGGGCCGGGAGCCCCCTCCGGCCCGACGAGCGCGACCACGCTGCCCGCGGCCAGCACCACCGGGGCCAGGACGCTGGAGGCGCGTCGTCCGAGGCGGTGGGGGAGGCCGCGCACGCCGGTCGCGTGGTCGTCCTCCAGGTCGGGCAGCACGTTGGCCACGTGGGCCCCCACCCCGAGCAGGGCCCCCGCGCCGACCAGCCAGGCGGGCACGGCGGGCCGCCCGGCCGCGAGCACGACGAAGGCGGGCAGCAGGCCGAACGAGACGGCGTAGGGCAGCCACGAGGCCACCGTCGACTTGAGGCCGGCGTTGTACGCCCACGCGCTCGCGACGGCGGCCAGGTGCAGCAGCCCGGGCCGCAGCCCGGTCGCCAGGGAGAGCAGCGCGCAGGCGGCCAGCGCGCCGAGGGCCGCGGCGCGCAGCGTCGCGGGGGAGACGGCGCCGGTCACCGTGGGCTTGTCGCGGCGTCCGACGCGGGCGTCCCGCGCGGAGTCCAGCCAGTCGTTGCTCCACCCGACGGAGAGCTGGCCCGCCCCGACCGCCGCGGTGACCAGCAGGGCGCGCGGGAGGGTCGCCCCGGCGCCGAGCGCCAGCCCGAGGCCGAGCAGCGTCACCACGGCCGCGGGGGGCGCGTGCGCGGCGACGAGGAGCCCGCGCCACCGCGCCGTCACGCCGACCGTCATGACCGGAACCTAGCGCGGTCCGGCGCCGTCGGCAGGTGGCGGGCCCGCGCCCGCGCGGGCGACCCCGAGCGGTGCCACGATGCCCCCATGTCGCGAGTCCTGGCCGTCGCACCCGTCCTGCCCGGCCCGGCGCACCCGCAGGAGCGGATCGACGACGTCGTGCTGCCGTTGCTCGCGGCCGACGCGTCGCGCCGCGCCCTCGCGCGCCGGCTGCACGCGTCGTCGGGGGTGCGCACCCGCCACCTGGCGCTCCCGCTGCCCGCGTACGCCGGGCCGACGTCCTTCGCGCAGTCCAACGCGCACTTCGTCCGGGAGGGCACCGACCTGGCGGAGCAGGCCGCGCGCACGGCGCTCGCGGCCGCGGGGGTCGACCCGCAGGACGTCGACCTGCTGTTCTTCACCTCGGTGACCGGGATCGGCGCGCCGTCGATCGACGCGTCCCTCGTGGGCCGGCTCGGGCTGCGGCAGGACGTGCGCCGGGTGCCGTCGTTCGGGCTGGGGTGCTCGGGCGGCGCGGCGGGCCTCGGCCTGCTGCACGAGTACCTGCGCGGCCGTCCGCGGGGCAGGGCGCTCCTGGTCTCGGTGGAGCTGTGCTCGCTGACGTTCCAGCGGGACGACGCGTCGACCGCCAACCTCGTGTCGTCGGGCCTGTTCGGGGACGGGGCGAGCGCCGTCGTCCTCGGGGGCGAGGACGTCGCGGTCCCGGCCGGCCGGCCGGTCCCCGAGGTCGTGGCGACGCGGAGCCGGCTCTACCCGGGTACCGAGGACCAGCTCGGCTGGGACGTGCGGGACAGCGGGTTCGGCATCGTGCTCTCGGCGGAGCTGCCCCACCTGCTGCGCGCGCACCTCGCCGGCGACGTCAAGGACCTCCTCGCCGCGCACGACCTGGAGGTGGCGGACGTCGGGACCTGGGTGGTGCACGCGGGCGGGCCGAAGATCGTCGACGCCGTCCGCGACGCGCTGGGCCTCGACGAGGCGGCGCTGGCCCGCACCCGCTCGACCCTCGAGGCGCAGGGCAACCTCTCGTCGTCGTCCGTGCTGCACGTGCTGGCCTCGACGCTCGACGACGGCGCGCCGCCGCCCGGGGGGTGGGCGGTGCTCATGGCGTTCGGACCCGGCGTGTCCGCCGAGCTCGTCCTCCTGCGCGGGCGGGAGGTCGCGTGAGCACGTCGGTGGCGCTGTACGTCGCGCTGGTCCTCGCGACCGGGGCCGAGCGGGTCGCCGAGCTCGTCGTCTCGGCCCGGCACGCCCGCTGGTCGTTCGCGCGCGGCGGGGTCGAGTCGGGGCGCGGCCACTTCCCGGCGATGGTGGCGCTCCACACCGGGCTGCTGCTCGCGTGCGTCGCCGAGGTGGTGCTGCTGGACCGGCCGTTCCTGCCGTGGCTGGGCTGGCCGATGCTGGCGCTGGTGCTCGCGAGCCAGGCGCTGCGCTGGTGGTGCATCGCGACGCTCGGGGAGCGCTGGAACACCCGCGTGATCGTGGTCCCGGGGCTGCCGCTCGTGTCCGGGGGGCCGTACCGGTGGTTCCGGCACCCGAACTACGTGGCGGTCGTCCTCGAGGGCGTCGCGCTGCCGCTGGTGCAC
Source organism: Isoptericola sp. NPDC057653 (assembly GCF_042799955.1). NCBI lineage: Bacteria > Bacillati > Actinomycetota > Actinomycetes > Micrococcales > Promicromonosporaceae > Isoptericola > Isoptericola sp. NPDC057653. The sequence continues at coordinate 1,537,997 of NZ_JBHVHP010000001.1, forward strand.
ACCGCCTGGCTGACCGCCGTCGTCTTCACCGTCCTGAACGCGTGGCTGCTGCTCGGGTTCCGCGTCCCCGCCGAGGAGCGCGCGCTGCGCCTGGCGGACGACGCGCGCGCCGGGTGAGCGCGCCGTGACCCCGGACGCCGACGTGGTCGTGGCCGGCGGCGGGCCGGTCGGGCTGGCGGCCGCCCTCGAGGCCCGCCGCGCGGGGCTCGACGTCGTGGTCCTCGAGCCCCGGCCGGCCCCGGTCGACAAGGCGTGCGGCGAGGGGCTCATGCCGGGCACGCTCGCCGCGGTCCGCCGGCTCGGCGTCGACCCGCCCGGTCACGACCTGGGTGGCATCTCCTACCGGCAGGGCGACGTCGTCGCGGACCACCGGTTCGCCGCCGGCCCCGGACGCGGGGTGCGCCGGACGGTGCTGCACGCGGCGCTGCACGAGGCGGCCCGGGACGCGGGGACGGTCGTGCTGGCGCGCCGGGTCACGACCGTCGAGCAGCGCGGGGGGCTGGTGACGGCGGGCGGCCTGCGGGCGCGGTGGCTGCTCGCCTGCGACGGGCTGCACTCCCGGGTGCGGCGGGAGACGGGTCTGGAGGTCGTCGCGCCGCGCGCGGTGCCGGGCCGGGGCCGGCGGGCGGCGGACCGGCGGCGCTTCGGCCTGCGGCGGCACTACCGGGTGGCGCCGTGGTCCGACCTGGTCGAGGTGCACTGGGGCCCGCGCGTCGAGGCGTACGTGACCCCTGTGGCCGCGGACCTCGTCGGCGTCGCGCTGCTGGGCCCGGCCGGCGTCGACTTCGACGCCGAGCTCGCCACGCTGCCGCGGCTCGCCGCGCGGCTCGAGGGAGCGGCGGCCGGGCCGCTGCGCGGCGCCGGACCGTTGCGCGTGCGCTCCGCGGCCCGCACCGCGGGGCAGGTCCGGCTGGTGGGCGACGCCTCCGGGTACGTCGACGCGCTCACGGGGGAGGGGCTGCGCGTGGGGCTGGCGCAGGCGCGCGCGGCGGTCGAGCACCTCGACGACCCGGCCGCCTACGAGCGCCGCTGGGCGCGCGTCACCCGGGACTACCGCCTGCTGACCACCGGCCTCGTCGCCGCCGCGGGCTCGCCGCTCCGGAGCGCGGTCGTGCCCGCCGCCGCGCGGCTGCCGCGCGTCTACGGGACAGTGGTGGAGCGGCTGGCGCGCTGAGCGGACGGGTGCCCGGGGTATCAGGTGCGCGACGGGGCGCTCCCTGTGGACAGACGGGGACAAACCCCTGTCGCCTGTGGGTGGGGTCTGCCTATCCTGGGCCGGCGATCGCACGGGGGCGTCACCGCCTCGTGTCGGGTGTCTGCCCAGGTCATCGTCCTCCGGGGGAATCTTGAGCTTGCTGACGCGGCTGCGCGCCGACCGTCGTGCGTCCGTCTCCACCGCTGTCGTCGTCGCCGTCGCCGGCGGCGTCGTGACGGCTGCCGTGCTGTACGACGGCCAGGCGACGGCGGACGTCGACCTCGACGACTCGGGCGTGTGGGTGACGAACCAGGCCTCGGGCCTGGTGGGTCGGTTCAACACCGAGGCCAAGGCGCTGGACGGCACGATGCTGGCGGGCAGCTCGGCGTTCGACGTGGACCAGCAGGCGGGTCAGGTGCTCGTCGCGGACGACGGCAGCAGCGCCGCGAACGTCGTGGACGTCGCGCGGCTCAAGTTCCACGCGACGACGCAGCTGCCGGCGGGCGCCGAGGTCTCGCTCGGCGGTGGCCGGGTGTCCGTGGTGGACGACGAGTCGGGCTCCCTGTGGGTGACGTCGCTCGAGGGGCTGTCCTCCCTGGACACGGAAGAGACGGACCCGACGGCGGAGCTGGACGGCGCGGCCACGTCCGTGGTCTCGGAGTCGGGCGTCACGTACGCCGTGGTGCCGGGCCGGGACGTGCTGTGGACGGTGGCGCCGGGCGAGGAGCCGTCGACCACCGAGCTCGGGATGCTGTCCGAGGGCGACGACGTCGTGCTCACGACCGTCGGTGACGACCTCGTGCTCCTCGACCGGACCACCGGCGAGCTGCGCCTGCCCGGCGGCGACGTGGTGGACGTGGCCGACGCGCAGGGCGCCCGGCTGCAGCTGCCCGGCCCGTCGTCGTCCTCCGTCGCGTACGCGACCTCCGCGGAGCTGGCGCTGCAGCCGCTGGGCGGCGGCACGGCCACGTCGCGCAAGGCCTCGGGCACGCCGGCGTCCCCCGTGCAGCTCGGCGGCTGCCTCTACGGCGCCTGGTCGGGCTCCGGGCAGATCGTGCGCGACTGCGAGGGCACGGACCGCGACGTCGACGAGGTCCTCGAGGGCATCGACCGGTCCACGGAGCTCGAGTACCGGGTGAACCGGAACAACGTGGTGCTCAACGACCTCACCGCGGGCACGCTGTGGATGGCGCTCGAGGACTACCAGAAGGTGGACGACTGGGACGTCCAGCTCCCCGAGCAGGCGGAGGGCTCCGACGAGGACGCGGAGGACGCGAAGCCGGAGCTGGTCGACAACACCGTGGTGGACCGGGAGAAGCAGGACCCGCCCGTGGCGAAGGACGACGACCTCGGGCTGCGGCCCGGGCGCACCACCGTGCTCGACGTGCTGTCGAACGACCTCGACCCGGACGGCGACGTCATCACGGCGTCGCTGGTGGGCGAGCAGCCGGGCGGGCTGCGCGTGGAGCGGGTCATGGGCGGCAAGGCGCTGCAGGCGGTGGTGCCCGCGGACGGGACCGGCTCGACGACGTTCACCTACGAGGCCGACGACGGCCGCGGCGGCACCGACCGGGCCACCGTGCGGCTGCGCGTGTCGCCGGAGGACGAGAACGCCGCGCCGGAGCAGGAGGGCAGCCCGGTGCTGCGGGTGCAGCAGGGCAAGACGGCGACCATCAAGGTGCTGCCGTACTTCCGCGACCCCGACGGCGACGACGTGTACCTCGCCACCGCCCGTTCGACGGTGCAGGGCGACGAGGTGCGGGCCTACCCGGACGGCACGGTGGAGTTCCGCGACGGCGGCACGTCGACCGGGCGCAAGAAGGTCAGGCTGACCGTCGGCGACGGGCGGGGCGAGGTCGTCGAGGGCACGCTGGACGTCGACGTGCTCAGCGAGGGCAACGAGCCGCCGGTGGCCGTGGGCGACCACGTCGTCGCGACCGCCGGCCAGCCGGTGACGATCGAGCCGCTGACGAACGACACCGACCCCAACGGCGACGAGCTGCGCCTCTCCAAGGTCAGCCCGGCCGCCCCGGCGGAGATCACGCCGAACCACGACGCGGGCACGTTCACCTTCCTGGCGCAGGAGCCGAAGTCCTACGACGTGCTCTACCAGGTCAGCGACGGTCCGTCGTCGACCACCGGCGTGGTGCGCGTGGACGTGCAGGACCCGAAGGAGGCGAGCGGCGCGCCGATCGTCGTGAGCGACGCGGCGATGCTGCCCGCGGGCGGGTCCGCCCTCGTGGACGTCCTGGCGAACGACACCGACCCGACGGGCGGCGTCCTGGTGGTGCAGTCGGTGCGGGTGCCGGACGACGCGGGCGTGAGCGTCGCGGTCCTGTCCCACCAGATGCTCCGGATCACCGAGACCCGGCGCATCTCCGAGCCGGTCGTCCTGGAGTACACGGCGTCGAACGGCAACGACACGTCGACCGGGCAGGTGCGCGTGCTGCCGGTGCCGCCGCCGGACCGGCTGCAGCCGCCGAACGCGGCACCGGACGAGGTCACGGTGCGCGTGGGCGACTACGTCAACATCGACGTGCTGGCCAACGACTCCCACCCCGACGGCCTGGAGCTGACGCTCGGCGAGGAGCTGGAGCAGTCGGTGGACCCGGAGCAGGGCGACCTGTTCGTCTCCGAGGACCGGCTGCGGTTCCGCGCCGGCCCCGAGGCCGGCACCGCCTACGCGATCTACACGGTGCGCGACCCGAACGGGCAGGAGGACTCCGCCCAGGTCACGATCCACGTCCGCGGCGGCAAGGACAGCGCGGCGCCCGTGCCGCACGACGTCGACGCCCGCACGCTCGCGGGCGGGACGGTGCGGATCCCCGTCCCGCTGGACGGCATCGACCCCGACGGCGACTCCGTGCAGCTCACGGGCCTCGCGACGGGGCCCGCGCAGGGTCGTGCCGAGGTGGTCGACGGGTACGTCGACTACGAGGCGAGCGAGGACGCCCGTGGCCTCGACTCCTTCCGGTACACCGTCCAGGACGCCCGCGGCGAGGTGGCCACGGGCGTGGTCCGGGTCGGCATCGCGCAGCCGCCCGCGACGAACCAGCCGCCCGTCGCCGAGGACGACGAGATCACCGTGCGCCCCGACCGGCGCGTCGCGATCCCGGCGCTGGGGAACGACTCCGACCCCGACGGCGACCAGGTGGGCCTGGTCCCGGGGTCGCTGGAGGGCGGCGACGACCTCAGGGCCAAGGTGTCGGAGGACCGGATCGTCGTGCAGACCCCGGGCGAGGAGGGGACCACGACCTTCTTCTACGCGATCGAGGACACGTACGCGGCGCGCGGCTCGGCCGCCGTGAGCGTGACCGTCGCGAAGGACGCGCCGCTGCAGCGGCCGGTCGCGCGCGACGACTCCGTGCCGGTGGCGGACCTGCTCGGCAAGACGACGGTGACCGTCCCGGTGCTGGACAACGACGAGGACCCGGACGGGTCCACCGACGACCTCGAGCTCGAGACCGACTCGTCCGCCGCGACGGTGACGCCCGACGGCGAGGTGCAGGTCGAGCTCGCCGAGCAGCGGCAGGTGATCACCTACACCGTGACGGACGTGGACGGGCAGAGCGCGAAGGCGTTCGTCGTCGTCCCCGGCCTCACGTCGGTGCAGCCGATCCTCAGGCCGGGGCAGGCGCCGCTCGAGGTGCCCTCGGGCGAGTCCCTGGACGTCGACATCGCCGACCACGTGCTGGTGGTCGAGGGCCGCAGCCCGCGCCTGACGACGGCGGACGAGGTGACCGGCCTCGAGGGCGAGGCCGAGGTGACCGGCACGACGACGCTGACGTACACGCCGCGGGAGGACTTCACCGGACCGGCGGGGGTGACCTTCGAGGTGACGGACGGCGACGGCCCCGACGACCCGGAGGGGCACACGGCGGTGCTGACGCTGCCGATCACCGTGCTGCCGCCGGACAACCTGCCGCCCGAGCCGGGCTCCCCGTCCGGCCAGGTCGCGGCGGGGGAGGAGAACGTGGTCGACCTCGGCCGGTTCGCCAAGGACCCGGACGGCGACGACCTGCGGTTCGAGCTCGGCGCGCTGCCGAAGGGGCTGCGCGCGACGACGGCGGGCTCGCGGGTCACGCTCGAGGCGTCGCCCGACACCCCCAAGGGCACCACGCTGACGGTGCCGTTCACCGTGACCGACGACGAGCACCCGCCCGTGGACGGCGAGCTCGCCGTCGAGGTGGTGGCCTCGACCCGGCCGCTGGCGCGCGCCGTCGACGACACGGTCGACGACGCCCACCAGGGCCGGGCGGTCTCCGTGCCGGTGCTCGCCAACGACTCCAACCCGTTCTCCGACCGCGGGCCGCTCGAGCTCGTCGGCGACGCCGTCCTCGAGACCGGGCAGGGCGGCACCACCGTGGACGGCGACCAGGTGGTCGTCACCCCGCAGGCCGACTTCGTGGGCACGATGGTGGTGCGGTACACGGTGCAGGACGCCACCAAGGACCCCGACCGGCAGGTCGAGGGGCGCATCACGGTGAACGTCGTCGGCGCGCCCGAGGCCCCGGCGACGCCGGTCGTGGAGGAGGTGCGCTCGGAGACGGTCGTGCTGTCGTGGACCCCGCCGGGCAACAACGGCTCCGAGATCACCGGGTACACCGTGACGTCGAGCCGCGGCGACACGTTCGACTGCGCCACGACCACCTGCACGCTGGGCGGCCTGACCAACGACGTGACCTACACGTTCACGGTGGTCGCGACCAACGACGTCGGGCCCTCGAAGAAGTCGCCGCCGTCGGCGGAGGCGCGTCCGGACGAGAAGCCGGACCCGCCGGCCGCGCCCCAGCTGGAGTTCGGGGACGGCTCGCTGACGGTGACGTGGGACAACGCGACGTACTCCGACCGGTCGCAGATCTCGTCGGTGACCCTGGAGATCTCGCCGGCGCCCGCGAACGGCCAGACGCAGAAGGTGGGCGTCACCGGCGAGCGCATCGCGTGGGACCACCTGACGAACGGCACGGCGTACAAGGTGCGGATCCAGGCGGTGAACTCCGCGCCCGACCCGTCGGACTGGGGCGCGTGGTCCACCACGATGGTGCCGGCCGGCCCGCCGGACGCCCCCGCGGCGCCGTCGGCCTCGCGCGTCGACGACGCGCTGGGCGGCCAGGTGAAGGTCACCTGGGGCGCGCCGGAGGACAACGGCGACGCCGTGAAGAAGTACTACCTCGACGTCTTCAAGAACGGCTCGAAGGTGGAGACCCGCACGGTCTCCGGCACCTCGCAGAGCCTCGAGGGGCTCGACCGGAAGGGGAGCTACGCCTTCGCGGTGACGGCCGAGAACAAGGCGGGCAAGGGCGGCACGAGCGGGAGGTCGAACGCGGTGACGCCGTTCGGCAAGCCCGGCGTGCCGGGCGCCGCGAGCGCGAAGGTCGGCACGGGGATGAGCGGCCAGGCCGCCGTCTCGTGGGGCGCCGCGAACGACAACGGCAACCCCGTCACGTACACGGTGGCGACCGACAAGGGCGGCAGCACGACGACCACCGGGACGTCGACGCGGTTCTCCGGGCTGTCGAACGGCACCGCCTACCGGTTCCACGTCCAGGCGTGCAACGCGGCGGGCTGCTCGGACTGGACGGCCTGGACCGGCGCGGTCACGCCGTTCGGCCCGGTGCCCGCGCCGTCGGTGAGCGCCACCGGCCAGAGCAACGGCGTGAAGTTCACGTGGGGCACCACCGAGAACGGCCGACCGGTCACCGTGAGCGTCACGGGGGCGTTCACCTCCTCCGCCGGGTCCGGCACGAAGACGGTCACGGTCGACCCGGGCCAGAACAAGCGGGTCTGCGTCACGGCGAAGGACAAGGAGGGGCAGTCGAACCAGACCTGCAAGGACGCCTCCGCCCTCCAGGCGGACGCCTGGGTGACCCGCGGGCCGAGCGCGAAGGGGCAGCCGGGCTGCACGGACGGCTCGTGCGCGTACTTCGTGGTGAACACGAAGAACTTCAAGCCCGGCACCCACCACGTGAACTGCTACGGCGACGACCGGGACGGGTGGAGCGACATCACCGAGTCCGGCGCGGGCTACGACATCAGCCTGCCCGAGTCGGGGAAGAAGCAGCTCCTGTGCTACTTCGGCTACCCGGGCAAGCAGGTGGCGGTGAAGATCGACGGCAAGGAGTACCGGCGCACCACCTGGTGACGGGCCCTCCCGGGGGTCCGCGGGCCCGGCCACGGGGACCTGCATGGGGACCTCTCCCCATGCCCGGGGACCGGGATTCCTTGCCTCGGGCGGGTGAATTCTGGCTATCCTGTCCGCGCGATCGCACCGCGCCGACGTCGGCCCGGGCGGGGGGAGTTCGACCCGGGTCGTCGGCCAACAGGGGAGTCATTCAGCGTGTTCACGCGTCTGCGCGGAAACCGTCGCGCGTCGGTCTCGACGGCAGTGGTCCTGGCAGTCTCCGCGGGCATGGTGACCGCGGCGGTGCTCTACGAGGGCCAGGCGACGGCGGACGTCGACCTCGACGACTCGGGCGTGTGGGTGACGAACCAGGCCTCGGGCCTGGTGGGTCGGTTCAACACCGAGGCCAAGGCGCTGGACGGCACGATGCTGGCGGGCAGCTCGGCGTTCGACGTGGACCAGCAGGCGAGCCAGGTGCTCGTGGACGACAAGGGCACCCATGCGGGGAGCGTCGTCGACGTCGCGCGCCTGAAGTTCGGCTCGACGACGAAGCTGCCGGGCGCCGCCGAGACCTCCATGGGCGGCGGGCGCGTCGCCGTCGTGGACGGCGAGTCCGGGTCCCTGTGGGTCACCACCGTGGACCGCTTCGCCGGCCTCGACACGCAGAAGGCGGACCCGACGGCGGAGCTCGACGGGGCGGCGTCCGTCGTCGTGTCCGAGGGGGGCACCGCGTACGCCGCCGTGCCGGCCCGGGACGTGCTGTGGACGGTGGCGCCGGGCAAGGACCCGGCCACGACGAAGCTCGGGATGCTGTCCGAGGGCGACGACGTCGAGCTGACCACGGTGGGCGACGACCTCGTGCTCCTCGACCGGACCACCGGCGAGCTGCGCCTGCCGGGCGGCGACGTCGTCGACGTCTCCGGCGCCCAGGACGCGCGCCTGCAGCAGCCTGGCCAGGGTTCCGGCTCGGTGGCGTACGCGACCGCGGACTCGCTGGTGGTGCAGCCGCTGGGTGGCGGCGCGGCCACGTCGCGGCAGGCGTCGGGCACCCCCGCCGCGCCGGTGCAGCTCGGCGGCTGCCTGTACGGCGCGTGGTCGGGCTCGGGGCAGATCGTGCGCGACTGCGAGGGCACGGACCGCGACCTCGACCAGGTGCTCGAGGGCATCGACCAGTCCACGGAGCTCGAGTACCGCGTGAACCGCGGCAACGTGGTGCTGAACGACCTCACGGCGGGCACGCTGTGGATGGCGCTGGACGAGTACGAGAAGGTCGACGACTGGGACATCAAGCTCCCGGAGCAGGCCGAGGGCTCCGACGAGGACGCGGAGGACGCCAAGCCCGAGCTGGTCGACACCACCGTCCTCGACCGGAAGAAGGAGGACCCGCCCGTCGCGAAGGACGACGACTTCGGCGTCCGCCAGGGCCGGGCGACGGTGCTCGACGTGCTCTCGAACGACCTCGACCCGGACGGCGACGTGATGACCGCGTCCCTCGTCGGCGACCAGCCGGACGGCGTGCGCGTGGAGCGGGTCATGGGCGGCAAGGCCCTGCAGGCGGTCGTGCCCGCCGACGCCACCGGCTCGGCCACGTTCACCTACGAGGCCGACGACGGCCGGGGCGGCACCGACCAGGCCACGGTCAAGCTCCGGGTGGTGCCCGAGGACGAGAACGCCGCGCCCGAGCAGGAGGGCAGCCCGGTGCTGCGGGTGCAGCAGGGCAAGACGGCGTCGATGAAGGTGCTGCCGTACTTCCGCGACCCGGACGGCGACGACGTCATCCTCCTCACGGCCGCGCCGACGGTGCAGGGCGACGAGGTGCGGGCCTACCCGGACGGCACGGTCGAGTTCCGCGACGGCGGCACGTCCACGGGACGCAAGAAGGTCAAGCTCACGGTCGGCGACGGCCGGGGCGAGGTCGTCGAGGGCGTGCTGAACGTCGACGTGCTCGGCGACGGCAACCAGCCGCCGGTCGCGGTCGGGGACCACGTGGTGGTCACGGCCGGCCAGCCGGTGACGGTGGAGCCGCTGAAGAACGACACCGACCCCAACGGCGACGAGCTGCGGCTGGCCAGCGTGGCCGACGCCGCGCCCGCCGAGATCACCCCGAACTACGACTCGGGCACGTTCACGTTCCTGGCCCAGGAGCCCAAGTCCTACGACGTGCTCTACCAGGTGAGCGACGGCCCGGAGGCCACGACGGGCGTCGTGCGGGTCGACGTGCAGGACCCGGACGCCGCGCAGGGCGCGCCCGTGGTGGTCGCGGACACCGCGCTGCTGCCGTCGGGCGGCTCGACCCTCGTGGACGTGCTGGCCAACGACACCGACCCGGCGGGCGGCGTGCTCGTGGTGCAGTCGGTGGACGTGCCGGACGACGCGGGGGTGAGCGTCGCGGTCCTGGGGCACCAGATGCTGCGCATCACCGAGACCCGGCGCATCTCCGAGACGGTCACGCTGCGCTACACCGTCTCCAACGGCACCGAGACCGCCACGGGCCAGGTGCGCGTGCTGCCCGTGCCGCCGCCGGACCGCCTGCAGCCGCCGAACGCCGCGCCGGACGAGGTCACCGTGCGCGCGGGCGACTACGTGAACGTCGACGTGCTGGCCAACGACTCGCACCCGGACGGCCTGGAGCTCACGCTGGCCGACGAGCTGGAGCAGTCGGTGGACCCGGCGCAGGGCGAGCTGTTCGTCTCCGAGAACCGCCTGCGCTTCCGCGCGGGGTCGAAGCCCGGCACGGCGTACGCCATCTACAAGGTGCGCGACCCGAACGGGCAGGAGGACTCCGCCCAGGTCACGATCCACATACGCGGCGGCAAGGACAACGCCGCGCCGCTGCCCCGCGACGTGGACGCGCGGGCCCTGTCCGGGGGCACGGTCCGCATCCCGGTGCCGCTGGACGGCATCGACCCCGACGGCGACTCGGTGCAGCTCACGGGCCTGGCGACCGGCCCGGCCCAGGGCCGCGCCGACGTCGTCGACGGGTACGTCGACTACGCGGCCAGCAAGGACGCCCGCGGCCTCGACACGTTCCGCTACACCGTGCAGGACGCGCGGGGCGAGGTGGCCACGGGCGTGATCCGGGTCGGCATCGCGCAGCCGCCGGCCACCAACCAGCCGCCCGTGGCCCAGGACGACGAGGTCACCGTGCGCCCCGACCGCCGGGTCGCCGTCCCGGCGCTGGAGAACGACTCCGACCCCGACGGCGACCAGATCGGCCTCGTGCCGGGCGCCCTCGAGGGCGGCAAGGACCTCGGGGCCAAGGTGTCCGAGGACCGGATCGTCGTGCAGTCGCCGAGCGCCGAGGGCACGACCACCTTCTTCTACGCGATCGAGGACACGTACGCGGCGCGGGCCTCGGCGTCGGTCAGCGTGCAGGTCGCGAAGGACGCGCCCCTGCTCGCCCCGATCGCGCGCGACGACTCGGTGCCCGTGGCCGACATCCTCGGCCGCACGTCCGTGACGGTGCCGGTGCTCGACAACGACGAGGACCCCGACGGCGCGGCCGACGACCTCCAGGTCACGACCGACGCCACGGGGGTGACCGTGACGCCCGAGGGCGAGCTGGACGTCACCCTCACCGAGCGTCGCCAGGTGATCACCTACACCGTGACGGACGTGGACGGGCTCACGTCGAAGGCCTTCGCCGTCGTGCCGGGCCTCGCCGCGGCCGAGCCGATCCTCAAGCCGGGGCAGGCACCGCTGGAGGTTCTCGCCGGCGAGTCGCTGAAGATCGACATCGCCGACCACGTCCTGGTGGTCGAGGGGCGCACGCCCCGCCTGACCACGGAGGACCAGGTCACCGCGCTGGAGGGCGGCGTCGAGGTGACCGGCAGGACCACCATGACGTACACGCCCCGGGACGACTACACGGGCCCGGCCGGCGTCACCTTCGAGGTCACCGACGGCACCGGCCCGGACGACCCGGACGGCCACTCGGCCGTGCTGACCCTGCCGATCACCGTGCTGCCCCCCGAGAACCTGCCGCCCGAGCCGGGCTCCCCGTCCGGCCAGGTCGCGGCGGGGGAGGAGAGCGCCGTCGACCTCGGCCGGTTCGCCAAGGACCCGGACGGCGACGACCTGCGCTTCCAGCTCGGCAGGCTGCCGGGCGGTCTCGGCGCCACCCTGAAGGGCGGCCGCGTGACGCTCGAGGCGTCGCCCGAGACCCCGAAGGGCACCACGCTCACCGTGCCGTTCACGGTGACCGACGACGAGCACCCGCCGGTGGACGGCAAGCTCACCGTCGAGGTCGTCGCGTCGACGCGCCCGCTCGCGCGCGCCGTCGACGACGTCGTCAAGGACGCGCACCAGGGCAAGCCGGTCTCCGTGCCGGTGCTGGCCAACGACTCCAACCCGTTCGCCGACCGCGGGCCGCTCGAGCTCGTCGGGCAGCCGGTCGTCGAGACCGGCCGCGGCGACGCGACCTCGGACGGCAGCAAGGTCGTCGTCACGCCGAAGGAGGACTTCGTCGGGACGCTCGTGGTGCGCTACACGGTGCAGGACGCCACCAAGGACCCGGACCGCCAGGTCGAGGGCCGGGTGACCGTCAACGTCATCGGCGTGCCGGAGGCGCCGTCGAGGCCCGTGGTCGAGGAGGTGCGGTCCGAGACGGTCGTGCTGTCGTGGACGCCGCCGGCGAACAACGGCTCCGAGATCACCGGGTACACCGTGACCTCGAACCAGGGCGACACGTTCGAGTGCGCCACCACCACCTGCACCCTGACGCCGCTGACCAACAACGTCACCTACACGTTCACGGTCGTCGCGAACAACGAGGTCGGGGCGTCCGACCCGTCCCCGGCCTCCGAGGACGCCCGTCCGGACCAGAAGCCGGACCCGCCGGCCGCGCCCCAGCTGGAGTTCGGCGACGGCTCGCTCACCGTGACCTGGGCCAACGCCTCGTACACCGACCGGTCGCCGATCACGTCGGTGAACCTGGAGATCTCGCCCGCGCCGGCGAACGGCGAGACGCAGAAGGTGGGCGTCACCGGGCAGCGCATCGTCTGGGAGGGACTCACCAACGGCACCGCCTACAAGGTGCGGATCCAGGCCGTGAACGACGCGCCGGACCCGTCCGACTGGGGTACCTGGTCGACGTCGGAGATCCCCGCGGGCAAGCCCGACGCGCCCGCGGCGCCCACGGCCTCGCGGGTCAGCTCGGAGATCGCCCCGGACGGGGGTCAGGTCGACGTGTCGTGGACCGCGCCGAACGACAACGGCGACGCCGTGAAGGCGTACACCGTGGACGTCCTCAAGGGCGGCTCCAAGGTCGACACGCGCACGGTGACGGGCGCGACGTCCACCACGTTCGAGGGCCTCGACACCAAGGGCTCGTACACGTTCGCCGTCACCGCGGAGAACAAGGCCGGCAAGGGCGGCACGAGCGGCGCCTCGAACGCGGTGACGCCGTACGGCAAGCCGCCCACGCCCGGCGCGCCCAGCGCGAGCGTCGGAAAGGGCATGAGCGGGCAGGCGAAGGTGTCGTGGGGCGCCTCCGACGACAACGGCGCCGCGGTCACCTACACGGTCGCCACGGACCAGGGCGGCAGCACCACGACCACCGGGACGTCCATGACGTACGGCGGGCTCTCGAACGGCACCGCCTACAAGTTCCGGGTCCAGGCCTGCAACGCCGGCGGCTGCTCGGCGTGGACGGCGTACTCGGGCGCGGTGACGCCGTTCGGCCCCGTCCCGACGCCGACCGTCTCCGCGACGGGCGGCGACCAGAAGGTGTCGTTCAGCTGGTCGACCAGCACCAACGGCCGGGACATCTCGGTGAAGGTCAGCGGCGCCCTGTCGAGCTCGGCGAAGTCCGGCAGCGACACCGTGAGCGCGGGGTACTCGCAGACCAAGGAGATCTGCGTGACGGCGACCGACACGGAGGGCCAGTCGAACCAGAAGTGCGCGGCGGCCACGTCGGACGCTGCGCCGCAGCCGTCGCTGACGCTCCAGCGGGGTACCAGCGCCGACGGCGAGCGCGAGTACGGCGCGTGCGACGGGGCGGCATGCGCCTACCTGCGGATCACCGTCCGCGACGCCAAGCCGAACACCACCTTCACCTACGAGTGCATCGCGGACGGCCGGAAGTTCAACACCGCGGGCACGAACTGGATGAAGGCCCCCACGGAAAGGACGAGGACCGACGCCAACGGCAACGCCGGACCCCGCGACCTGTGGTGCTACTACGGCGGCGGCGGTGACAGCGTGAAGGTCACGACGAACCTCGGCCTGACCAGCAACACGGTGATCTGGTGACGACGGCCGGTCGGTGACCGCATCGTGACGATTGCCCGGGAACGCCTCGGGCATGGGGACCTCTCCCCATGCCCGAGGGGCGGAATCGGTATCCCGGGCGGACGAAGACTGGCTATCCTGTGCGGGCGCTGGGTGCGGTCGACGAGGGGCGTCGGACGGTCGGCGCCCACACATCCGGGGGAACAGTGAGCGTGCTCTCGCGCCTGCGTGCCGACCGCCGTGCGTCGATCTCGACCACGGTGGTCCTCGCGCTCTCGGGCGGCGTCGTCGCCGCGGCCGTGCTGTACCAGGGCGAGGCGACGGCCGACGTCGACCTGGACGACTCGGGCGTCTGGGTCACCAACGAGTCCTCCGGCCTGGTGGGCCGGTTCAACACCGAGGCCCGCTCGCTCGACGGCACCATGCTCGCGGGCAGCTCGTCCTTCGACGTGGACCAGCAGGCGAGCCAGGTCCTGGTGAGCGACGACGGCTCCAGCACCGGCAACGTGGTGGACCCGGCCCGGCTGAAGTTCGCGTCCAGCACCGCGGTCCCCGCCGGGGCCGAGGCCTCGATGGGCGGCGGGCGCGTGGCCGTCGTCGACGACGAGTCCGGGTCCCTGTGGGTCACGAGCCTCGACCGGTTCGCCGCGCTCGACACGACGAAGGCGAAGCCCACCGCGGCGCTCGACGGGGCGGCGGACGTCGTCGTCTCCGAGTCCGGCATCGTCTACGCCGTCGTGCCCGCCCGCGACGTCCTGTGGACGCTGGAGCCGGGCGAGGCCCCCCGCACCTCCGGGCTGGACCTGACCTCCGAGGGCGACGACGTCGTCCTCACCACCGTGGGCGACGACCTCGTCGTGCTGGACCGCACCCGCGGGAAGCTCCGGCTGCCGGGCGGCGACGTCGTGGACGTGGCCGAGGCGCAGGGCGCGCAGCTCCAGCTCCCGGGCGCGGAGGGCACCTCCGTCGCCTACGCGACGAGCGGCGCGCTCGTGGTGCAGCCGCTGGGCGGCGGCGCGTCGACGACGCGGAAGGCGTCCGGCACCCCGGCGCAGCCCGTCCAGCTCGGCGGCTGCCTGTACGGGGCCTGGTCCGGCACCGGGCAGATCGTGCGCGACTGCGAGGGCACCGACCTCGACGTCAGCAAGGTGCTCGAGGGCATCGACCAGGACACGCGGCTGGCCTACCGCGTCAACCGCGGCAACGTCGTGCTCAACGACCTCACCGCCGGCACCCTGTGGATGGCGCTCGACGAGTACGAGAAGGTCGACGACTGGGACGTCCAGCTCCCCGAGGAGGGCGACGGCGACGACCCGAACGCGGAGGACGACACCCCCGAGATGGTCGACCAGACCGTCGTCGACCGGGAGAAGCAGGACCCGCCCGTCGCGAAGGACGACAAGATCGGCGTGCGGCCCGGCCGCGCCACCGTGCTCGACGTCCTGGCCAACGACCTCGACCCCGACGGCGACGTCATCACCGCCGCCCTGGCGGGCGACCAGCCCGACGGCATGACGCTGCAGGAGGTGCTCGGCGGCGCGGCGCTGCAGGCCGTCGTCCCCGAGGACGCGACCGGCTCCATGACGTTCTCGTACGTGGTCTCGGACGGCCGCGGCGGGCACGACGAGGCGAGCGTCCACCTGAGCGTGGTGCCGTGGAGCGAGAACGAGGCGCCCGAGCAGACCGGCGAGCCGGTGCTCACCGTGCCGCAGGGCGGCAAGGGCGAGATCCGCGTGCTGTCGTACTTCCGCGACCCGGACGGCGACGACCTGCTGCTCGGCACGGCGGCGTCCGCGGTCAAGGGCGACGAGGTGCGCACGTCCCCGGACGGCACGGTCGAGTTCCGCGACGACGGCAAGACGACAGGGCGCAAGAAGGTCGCGCTGACGGTCAACGACGGCCGCGGCAAGAGCACCGAGGGCACGCTCTGGGTCGACGTCGTCGGCGCGACGCAGAAGCCGCCCGTCGCGGTGGGCGACCACGTGGTGGTGGCCGCGGGCCAGCCGGTGACGGTCGAGCCCCTGAAGAACGACTCCGACCCGAACGGGGACGAGCTCCGCCTGGCCAACGTCAGCGAGGCGTCGCCGGCCCGGATCACGCCGAACTACGACGCGGGCACGTTCACGTTCCTGGCGCAGGAGCCGAAGTCCTACGACGTGCTCTACCAGGTCACCGACGGCCCGAACGCCACCACGGGCGTGGTGCGCGTGGACGTGCTGGACCCGGACGAGGCCACCGGCGACCCGGTGGTCGTGGCGGACACCGCGCTCCTCCCGGCGGGCGGGTCGACGCTCGTGGACGTGCTGGCGAACGACAGCGACCCGGCGGGCGGCGTGCTCGTGGTGCAGTCGGTGGACGTGCCGGACGACGCGGGCGTCGCCGTGGCCGTGCTCGGGCACCAGATGCTGCGCGTCACCGAGAGCCGCCGGATCTCCGAGGCGGTCACCCTCACCTACACGGTCTCCAACGGCTCCGGCACGGCGACGGGCCAGGTCCGCGTGCTGCCGGTCCCGGCGCCGGCGCGACTGCAGCCCCCGAGCGCGGCCGCGGACGAGGCGACGGTGCGCGTGGGCGACTACGTGAACATCGACGTCCTCGACAACGACACCCACCCGGACGGGCTGGAGCTCACCCTCGACGACGAGCTGGTGCAGACGGTCGAGCCCGAGCAGGGCGAGCTGTTCGTCTCCGAGGGGCGGCTGCGGTTCCGCGCCGGCCCGAAGGCGACCACCGCCTACGCCATCTACACGGTGACGGACGAGAACGGCCAGGAGGACTCCGCCCAGGTCACGATCCACGTCCGCGACGGCAAGGACAACCGGCCGCCGACGCCGCCGGACGTGCAGGCGCGGGTCGTGTCCGGGGGCACCGTGCGCGTGCAGGTGCCGCTGGACGGCGTCGACCCGGACGGCGACTCCGTGCAGCTCGTCAACCTCGTGAGGCCGCCGGTCAAGGGCATCGCGGAGATCGTCGACGGGCGCTACGTCGACTTCAGGGCGACGCGCGGCGTCGTCGGCCAGGACTCCCTCACGTACGCCGTCGTCGACGCGCGGGGCGAGACGGCGGAGGGCACGGTGCGGATCGGCATCGCCCCGCCGCCCACCACCAACCACCCCCCGCTCGCGGAGGACGACGTCGTCACGGCCCGGCCGGGGCGCAACGTCGCCGTCGCGCCGCTGCGCAACGACTCCGACCCGGACGGCGACCAGTTCGGCCTCGTGCCCGGCGCCCTGGAGGCGAAGGAGCCGCTGACGCCGAAGGTCGAGGGCGAGCGGATCGTCGTGCGCACCCCGGACGACGACGGCTCGTACGGCTTCTACTACGCGATCGAGGACTCGTGGGGCGCCCGCGCGATGGGCGCGGTGACGCTCGAGGTCGCCGAGGACGCGCCGCTGCTGCCGCCGGTCGCGCGCGACGACGTCGTGATGCCGGGCGCCGTCAAGGCCGACCAGTCGTCCGTCACGGTCGCGGTGCTCGACAACGACGAGGACCCGGACGGCGCGGCGAGCGACCTGGCCGTCTCGGTCGACGCCGACACGGCCACCGTCGGCGACGACGGCGTCCTCGAGGTGCGCCTCACCGCCGAGCGCCAGCTCCTGACGTACACCGTGACCGACCAGGACGGCCTGCAGGCCAAGGCGTTCGTCCAGGTGCCGGCGTCGAAGCAGCCGAGCGCGGACGCCGAGGACCCCGAGGGCCCCGCGCCGATGCTCAAGCCGAGCTTCTCGCCCCTGAAGGTGCGGTCGGGCGAGGCGCTCACCGTCGACCTCGCGGACGCCGTCGTCGTCGCCGAGGGCGGCAAGGTGGCGATCGCCGACGCCGGCAGCGCGAGCGCGGTGGCGGGCGCCGTGGTCGTCAAGGACAAGCAGCGGCTCGTCTACACCTCCGACGAGGACTACGTCGGGCCCGCCGCCGTCGGCGTGCTGGTCACCGACGGCCTGGGCGACGGGCCCGAGGACGACGCGCACACCGCGATGGTCCAGGTGCCGATCACCGTGCTGCCGCCGGAGAACCTGCCGCCCGAGCCCGGCGCGCCCTCGGGCAGCGTCGCGGCGGGCGAGGAGAGCACCGTCGACCTGGCGCGCTTCGCGACCGACCCCGACGGCGACCCGCTGACCTTCTCGCTCGGCTCCGCGCCGAAGGGCGTGAGCGCCGTCCTCACCGGGTCCGTCGTGACGCTCCAGGCGGCGCCCGAGACCACCAAGGGCACCAGCCACACGATCCCGTTCACCGTGTCCGACGGCGAGAACTCCCCCGTGAAGGGCTCGCTCACCGCGACGGTGGTCGCCTCCACGCGCCCGCTGGCGAAGGCGAACCCCGACACCGTCGACGGCGCGCACCAGGGCAAGGCGGTCGCCGTGCCCGTGCTGGCCAACGACATCGACCCGTTCGCGCCGAAGGGCCTCGGGCTCATCGGCAGCGGCGTGGAGACCGGCGACGGCGAGGCCGTCGTGGACGGCGACAAGGTGGTCGTGACGCCCGCGGGCGACTTCGTCGGCACCCTGGTCGCCTACTACCGCGTCGAGGACGCGACCCAGGACCCGGACCGGCTCGTCGAGGGCCGGATCACCCTGTCCGTGCTGGGCGTGCCCGAGGCGCCCGCGACGCCGGTCGTCGAGGAGGTGCGCTCCGAGACGGTCGTCCTGTCCTGGACGCCGCCGCTCAACAACGGCGCGGACATCACCGGCTACACCGTGACCTCGAACCGCGGTGACGCGTTCGACTGCGCCACGACCACGTGCACGCTCGACGGGCTGACCAACAACGTGAAGTACACCTTCACCGTCGTGGCCACCAACGAGGTGGGGGACTCCCCGGCGTCCCCGGCCTCCGCCGAGGCCCGGCCGGACGAGAAGCCGGACCCGCCGGCGGCGCCGTCGCTGGCGTTCGGCGACGGGTCGATCGACGTCACCTGGGTCAACGCGACCTACACCGACCGCTCGCCCATCAAGTGCGTCAACCTGCGGATCTCGCCCGCGCCCGCGAGCGGCGTCACCGAGGTCGCCTGCGTCACCGGGCAGAGCTACACGTGGGACGGGCTGAAGAACGGCACGGCGTACACCGTCGCGGTGCAGGCCGTGAACGAGGCGCCCGACCCGTCCGACTGGGGCGCGGCCTCCGCGGAGGAGATCCCCGCCGGCGTCCCGCTCGACCAGGCCGCCCCGACCGCGTCCCGCGTCTCCGACCCGCTGGGCGGCAAGATCGCCGTCAGCTGGTCGGCGCCGAACTCCAACGGCGACGCCGTGCGGACGTACCACGTCACCACCCTCAAGGGCGGCGCGGCGGTGAAGACCGAGTCGGTCTCCGGGACCTCGTACAGCGCGACCGGCCTGGACAACGAGGGCACGTACACGTTCACCGTGGTGCCCGAGAACAAGGCGGGCAAGGGCGCGTCCAGCCCGGCGTCCAACGCGGTGGTGCCCTTCGGCAAGCCGGAGGCACCCACCGGGGTCGCCGCGTCCGACGGCAAGGGCACGCCGGTCGTCTCGTGGAACGCCGCGGACGCCAACGGCTCGCCGGTGACGTCCTACACGGTCACGGCCTCGAACGGGCAGACCATGACGACGTCCGGCCGCAGCCTGTCGTTCACGTCCGGCCTGGCGAACGGCACGTCGTACACGTTCACGGTGACGGCGACCAACGCCGGCGGCACGTCGTCCGCCAGCGGGAGGTCGAACGCGGTGACGAGGTACAGCGCGCCGTCCGCGCCCAGCGTGAGCTGGACGAAGACGGCGGGCGACGACGGGTACTTCACCGTCAGCGGGCCGGGCAGCTGGAACGGCAAGACCGGCACGGTGAGCTGGACGCTCTCCGGCTCGCAGAGCGGCAGCGGCGACGGCACGGGCCGTGTCGACGTCGCGGGCGGCTGGTCGAAGAGCTACACCGTCTCCGTCAAGGCCTGCAACACCGCCGGCTGCACGTCGGGCAGCAGCGCGAGCGGCACCACCGACCCGCCGCCCCCGCCGCCGCAGGTGACGGTCAGCAAGGGCCCGATCTCGCACGTCGAAGGCTGCAACACCGACGCCTGCAACCGCTACCGGGTGAACGCCAACTCGACGTTCCCCACGGGCACGCACACGTTCGAGTGCTGGTCCAACGCCGACGGCCAGGACAGCAACATCGTCCGAGCGGGACGCTCCTACTCGGCGTACCTCGCGGCGAACGGCTCCGTCGACCTGCCGTGCGTGCTCGGCATCACCAACGGCGCCCAGGCCTGGGTGATGGTGGACGGCAGCTTCAGCATGTCCGTCCGCACGACCTGGTGGCACTAAACGTCCTCCACCCGCTCCCTACAGGCACTGACCCGACATCCGACGCACGACCCTGGAGAGATGAAGCGATGAGCACGATGACCCCCGAGCAGGCGACCTGGTTCGCCCAGACCTTCGACCGCCTCGTCGGGAACGTCGCGCAGGCCGTGCTGGGCAAGGAGGACCAGATCCGCCTGGCGCTCACGTGCATGCTGGCCGAGGGCCACCTGCTGCTGGAGGACGCGCCGGGCACGGGCAAGACGATGCTCGCCCGGTCGATGGCGGCGAGCGTGCAGGGCACGAACCACCGCATCCAGTTCACGCCGGACCTGCTGCCGTCCGACGTCACGGGCGTGACGATCTACGACCAGAAGTCGGGCACGTTCGAGTTCCACAAGGGCCCGATCTTCGCGAACATCGTGCTCGCGGACGAGATCAACCGTGCCTCGCCGAAGACGCAGTCCGCGCTCCTCGAGGTGATGGAGGAGGGGCAGGTCACCGTCGACGGCGTCACGCACGCCGCGGGCAGCCCCTTCATGGTGGTCGCGACGCAGAACCCCATCGAGCAGGCCGGCACCTACCGCCTGCCGGAGGCGCAGCTGGACCGCTTCCTCATGAAGACCTCGATCGGCTACCCGGACCTCGCGTCCACGGTGGAGATCCTCGCGGGCTCGGCCGTGCGCGACCGCAGCGCGGGCCTGCAGCCCGTCATCACCGGCCAGGCCGTGGTGGAGATGGCGAACCTCGCCGCCGCCACCCACGTGGACCCGGCCGTGCTCGAGTACGTCTCGCGCCTGGCGGAGGAGTCGCGCGCGGCGGCCGACGTGCACGTCGGCGTCTCCGTGCGCGGCGCGCTGGCGCTGGTGCGCTGCATGAAGGTGTGGGCGGCGGCGCACGGGCGCAACTACGTGCTGCCCGACGACGTGAAGGACCTGCTGCGGCCCGTGTGGGCGCACCGCCTGGTCCTCGACGCCGAGGCGGAGTTCGGCGGTGCCACCGCGGAGGGCACGATCGACCGCCTGCTCAGCGACGTGGCCGCCCCGCAGGAGCGCCGCTCGGCCTGACGGCGGGCCCCCGGCCTGACCGCGCACCCGGTCCGACAGCGAGGAACTAGGGGAGAACCCCATGACGACCACCACCGAACGGGAGACGGACGCGCCTGCCGCGCAGGACGCCCCCTCGACCCCGGAGCAGGACGCCTCGGCCGCCCCGAGGGCGCCCCGCCGCACGACGCGCCGCCTCCTGGCGGGCGCGCGCGGCGCGGGCGCCGGCGCCGCGGCCGCGGTCCGCTCCGTCGCCGGCCGCGCCTGGGCGCGCACCACGCCCGTCCTGGGCGTCGTGTCCGCGTTCGGGTGGGCCGTCCTCGTGCTCACCGCGGCGGCCTGGTGGGCCGGCGTGGTGCTGGGCTGGGAGGAGTGGGCCGTCGTCGCGGTGACCGTGACGGTGGCGCTGCTCGGCGCGGTCGTGTTCGTCCTCGGGCGCCTGCGCTACGACGTGACGCTCGACGTCGCGTCGCGCCGCGTGGTCGTGGGGGACCGGGCCGTCGGCCGCCTGCTGGTGCGCAACGGCTCGTCGCGCACGATGCTGCCCGCCGTCATGGAGCTCCAGGTGGGGCAGGGCATCGCCACGTTCCCCGTGCCGCGCCTGCGCCCGGACAGCGAGCACGAGGAGATCTTCGCCGTCCCGACGCACCGCCGCGCGGTGATCCCCCTGGGCCCGGTGCGCTCCGTGCGCGCCGACCCGCTCGGGCTGCTGCGCCGCGAGCTCACGTGGACGGAGCCGGAGGAGCTGTTCGTGCACCCCCGCACGCTGCCGCTGTCGGGGTCGTCCACGGGCCTGCTGCACGACCTGGAGGGCCGGGTCACCCCCGACATCTCCGACTCGGACGTGTCGTTCCACGCGCTGCGCGACTACGTGCCGGGCGACGACCGCCGGCACATCCACTGGAAGTCCACGGCCCGCACGGGCCAGCTCATGGTGCGGCAGTTCGAGGAGACGCGCCGCTCGCGCCTCGCGGTCATCCTCTCCACGCGCGAGGAGGACTACGCCGACCCCGAGGAGTTCGAGCTCGCGGTGTCGGTGTGCGGCTCGCTGGGACTGCAGGCCATCCGCGAGGACGGCGGCCTCACCGTGCTGGTCCAGCGAGGCCGGGTGCGGGGGGACCACCGCACGCGGCTGCTGGACGACCTGACCCGGCTGGAGCTCCAGCCCGCCCGCACCAGCCTCGCGGAGGTGGCGCGCGTCGCGTCCGCGACGGTGACCGACGCGTCCGTCGTCGCGGTGGTCGTGGGCAGCCGGGTGACCCCGACCGACCTGCGTGCCGCCGCCGTGCGCCTGCCCGTCGACGCCCGCCTCGTGGCGATGCAGTGCGTGCCGGGGGCGAAGGTGAGCCGGGGCCGGGTGGCCGACATGCAGGTGCTCACGCTCGGCGAGCTGCCGGACCTGCCGAACGCGCTGCGGAGGATGAATGACTGAGGGCTACGCCCCCGCCGAGGACCCGGACGACCGGACCTCGCACGCCGGGCCGACCGGTACCACCGGGAGCACGGGGCACACGGGCGGCACGTCGCGCACGGGCGGCACCTCGCGCACCTCGGTGCGCGCCGGGACCACCCGCGCCAAGGGACGCCGCGACGACCGCCGGCGGGCCGTGACGGCCGCGGGCGCGGTGGACGGCGTCGTGCTGCTCGCCCTGCTCGGCGTGGTCGCGGTCGGCTTCGCGCCGGCCTGGGGCACCACCGGGTACCTCCTGCCGGCGGTCGGCGGGGCGGTGCTCGGCCTGCTCGTCGCCTGGCTCGGCGCGTGGCTGCGCTGGTCGGTGCTGCTCACGAGCGCCGCGACCGTGCTCGCCTACTTCCTGTTCGGGGGCGTGCTCGCGCTGCCGGGCACCGCGATCGCGGGGGTCGTCCCGTCGCTGGACACGCTGCGGGAGCTCGCGGTCGGCGCGGTGCACGGCTGGAAGGCGTTCGTCACGACGGTGCCGCCGATCGCGTCGTTCCCCGACCTCGCGGTGGTGCCGTACCTGCTGCTGTACCTGGCGGCGGTGCTGGCGGGCACGATCGCGTGGCGCGCGCGCCGCGCCGCGTGGGCGCTGCTGCCCGTCGTGGTCGCGCTGGCCGGGGTGGGGCTGCTCGGCACGATCCTGCCGGCCTACCCGCTGGCCCAGGGCCTCGTCGTGGCCGTGGTCGGCCTGCTGTGGGCGTCGTGGCGCGCGGCGGAGAGCCGCATGGGCGCCAACCGCCTGCTGTCCGACGCGAGCCGCTCGGCCACCCGCCGGCTGCGGGCGCAGCGCGTGCGCGGCGGCGCGGTGCTGCTCGCGCTCGGCGGCGTGGCCGCCGTCCTGGTGGCGCCGCAGGTGGCCCAGGGCGAGCGCCTGGCGCTGCGCGAGATGATCACGCCGCCGCTCGACCTGCACCAGTACACGAGCCCGCTGGTCGGCTTCCGGCACTACACGAAGGACCTGGCGGAGACCGAGCTGTTCAGCGTCGACGGCCTGCCGGAGGGCGGCCGCGTGCGGCTCGCGACCCTCGACACCTACGCCGGCACCGTCTACGACGCGTCCAGCGGGCGTGCCACGGGCGTGTTCAACCGCGCGGGCGAGGTCGTGGACACGGTCGCGGCGGGCACGCGCACCCCGGTCGACGTCACGGTGCTGGGCTACTCGGGCGTGTGGGTGCCCGACGTCGGCCAGCTCGCCGGCATCCGGTTCACGGGCGACCGCGCCGCGGAGCTCGCGGCCGGCACCTACTACAACGCGACGTCGGGCACGGCGCTGACGACCGCGGGCCTGCGCCCCGGCGACGGCTACGAGATCGACTCCGTCGTGGCCGCGCCGCCGGACGAGAAGACGCTCGCCTCCACACCGATCGAGCAGGTCGCGCTCCCGAAGCCGCAGGACGTCGCCGACGCCGTGCCGGCGAAGTCGGCCCAGTTCGCGGCCGACGCGACGGACCCGTTCGAGCGGCTCACCAACATCCGCGACACCCTCAAGGCCACGGGCGTGTACTCCAGCGGCCTGGAGAACCAGCCGCCGTCGCGCCCCGGCCACTCGGCCGCGCGCATCGACGCCCTGCTGGCGCAGGACGAGATGGTGGGCGACGACGAGCAGTTCGCCACCGCGTTCGCCCTCATGGCGCAGCAGGCCGGCGTACCGGCGCGCGTCGTCATGGGCTTCTACCCGGAGAAGGACACCGTCAAGGCGGGCGAGCCGTACGTCGTCACGGGCGAGGACGTGCACGCCTGGGTCGAGGTGCCGTTCGAGGGCTACGGCTGGGTCCCGTTCGACGTGATCCCCGACGAGGACAACAAGGTCGAGCCGCTGCCGCGCTCCAAGCAGGTGCCGAAGCCGCCGGTCCTCGAGACGCCCGAGTCGCCGGAGGAGCCGCCCCAGGCGGAGGCCGGCGACGTCGAGGAGGACGACCAGGACGACGACCAGTCGGCGATCGACTGGCGCCAGGTCATGATGATCGCGGTCACGGTCGGCGTGCCGCTCGCGATCCTCGCGCTGCCGCTGCTGCTGATCCTCGGCTTCAAGCGCCGCCGGCGCCGGGGCCGTCGCACGGCCCCCGTGGTCGCGGACCGGGTCAGCGGCGGCTGGCGCGAGGTCGTCGACGTCGCCACCGACCTCGGCGCGGGCGTGCCCCGCGCGGCCACCCGCCGCGAGGGCGCCCGCCTGCTGGCGGAGAAGCTGCCGGAGTCGACCTCGGGCACGGTGCTGCTCGCGCACCGCGCGGACGCCTCGGTCTTCGGGTCGGGCACGCCCACCGACGACGAGGTCACGCAGTACTGGGCCGACGTGGACCAGGCGGTGGGCGAGATGCGTGCCGGCGTGCCCTGGGGCCGCCGGGTCGCCGCGCGGCTGTCGCTGCGCTCGGTGCGCGGCGCGGACGCCCCGCCGCTGCCCGCCGTGCTGCGCGGGTGGGTCGCCGCGGTTCCCGGGGTGTTCGCCCAGGCAGGGCGGGCCGTCGTCCGCCCGGTGCATGACAGGATGGCGCGCGCGCGTCGCCGCAAGCAGCGCGCCCGGCGGCAGGAGGATCGATGACCACGACGTGCACCGCCTGCGGTGCCACCGAGCAGAGCGGCGCGTTCTGCTCCGTGTGCGGCACGCCCACGGTGGCGACCGCTTACCGCGCGCCCGCGGCCTCCGGCCCCCCGACGGGGAGCCTGGAGGTGACGACGGAGCCCGAGCTGCGCGAGCGCACGCGCCGGGCGCCCGCCGGCCTGGTGCAGGCCGCCGCCGGCGCGCCCGGGGTCGCACCGGGCCGGCCGGCGGAGCCGCCGCTGGCCGGTGTCGGCCGGCGCGCCGGGGCGTACCTGCTCGACCTGCTGACGCTCTCCGTGCTGTCGGGCATCGTCGCGACGGTCGTCGTCGTCGCCACCCGGCTGCCGGCGCGCGTCGCGGACCTCGCCGCGGCGACGACGACCATGGGGCAGGCGGCGGCCGCGCAGGAGCTGATGGGCGCGTACACGGTCGTCGCCCTCGTCTCCGGCCTCGTGGGCCTCGCCGGCTGGGTCGGCCTGGCGCTGTGGGACGGCCTCGCCGGCCGCACCGTCGGGAACAGCCTGCTCGGGATCCGCACGGTCTCCGCCGAGGGCGGCGGCCCGATCGGCGCGGGCCGCGGGCTGCTGCGCTGGCTCGTCCTGGCGCTGAGCGGCGTCGTGCCGCTCGTCGGGACCGTGCTGGTGCTGGTCTCGCCCACCTTCGACGCGTCGGGCCGCCGCCAGGGCTGGCAGGACAAGGCGGCCCGCAGCCTGGTGCGCGACGTCCGCAACGAGACCCCGCGCAGCTTCGCGCCCGCCTCGCCCGCGAGCCCCGGCGGCGCGCCCGCCCCGGCGGCCGGCGCGTCGCCCGACCCGTGGGCCTTCCCCGGCGGCGAGGGGCGCGAGCAGCTCCCCGCGGGCGGCGTGATCACCGGCGTGCCGGGGTCGGCCGCACCCGCCGGCACGGCCGGGGACGGGCTGTCCGGCATCGAGGCGCACACCGTGCACCGCGGCGCCCCCGGGACCCCCGCCGCCCCGGCGGGCCCGGTCCCGCCGGCGACGCCCGTGCAGGCGCCGGCCCAGCCGCCCGCGCCGCTGCCCGCACCCGTGCAGCCCGCCCCGGAGGCGGACGACCTCGAGGACCTCGAGGCGACGCGGTTCAGCGTGTCGTCGCGGCGCAGCGCCGGCGACGGCAGCGCCCCGCCGCGGATCGTCGTGGAGGTCGACCCGGACCGCCGCGTGCACGTCGCGACCCGCACGCTCGTCGGTCGGGCGCCGCAGCAGGACGGCGGGGCCCCGGCGACGCTGCTGCGCGTCGACGACGCGACGCGCTCGGTGTCCAAGACGCACCTCGAGCTCGTGCCGTCCGCCGGCGGGCTGCAGGTCACCGACCTCGGCAGCACCAACGGCAGCGCGGTCATCGACCCCGCCGGCGCGGTGCAGGAGCTCTCGGCCGGCCGTCCGGTCACGGTGGGCGCGGGCTGGGTCGTGCAGGCGGGCGCGCGGCGCCTGACCGTCGTCGGGCAGGACGCCGGCGCATGACCGTTCCCGTCAGCCTCGGGCTGCTGTGGGGTGCGGCGACGCACCAGGGCGCGCGCCGCAAGCTCAACGAGGACTCCTACCTCGCGGGGGGCTCCGTCTTCTTCGTCGCCGACGGCATGGGCGGGCACGACGCCGGGGAGGTGGCGAGCGCCGCCGCCGTCGAGGCGCTCACGCCGCTCGGCGACGCCGACGTCGTCGGGGTGGACGCCGTGCGGGGCCGCGTGCGCGCCGCGCACGACGCCGTGCGGGCGATCGAGACCGCGCCCGGCCGCGGCGCCGGCACGACGCTCGCCGGGGTGGTGCTCACCGAGCAGGGGGGCGAGCCGTACTGGCTGGTCGTCAACATGGGCGACTCCCGGACCTACCGCAGCGCGGACGGCGTGCTGGAGCAGGTGAGCGTGGACCACTCGGAGGTCCAGGAGCTCCTGGACGCCGGCCGGCTCACGCCGGAGCAGGCGCTGACCTACCCGCGCCGGCACGTCGTGACGCGCGCGCTCGGTGCGCCGGACGACCCGGAGCCGGACTTCTGGTTCCTGCCCGTGCACCCGGGGGACCGGATGCTCGTGTGCTCCGACGGGCTGACCGCGGAGCTGACCGACCGGCGGGTGGCCGAGGTGCTGCTCGTCGAGGCCGACCCGCAGGTGGCCGCCGAGCGGCTGGTCCGCGAGGCGCTCGTCGCGGGCGGCCGGGATAACATCACCGTCATCGTGGTGGACGCCACGGGGCTGACGGAGGCCCTGGAGAGCACGGCGCCGAGGGACGGGCGCGCGGGCCGCGATGACGACGAGGACACGGTGCCCCGGCGGTCGCCGTGGAAGGGGGCCATGACGTGACCGTGCGCTACGTGATCGGCCCGGCGTATGCCGTGGTCCGAGGTGGTGCCGTGGTGGTGCTGCCGGAGAAGGTGACGCCGGAGCTGGTCGACGAGCTGTGGACGAGGCTCGGGGACGGCGGCGGGGTGGTCCCGGTGCTGGAGGTGCTCACCGGGTCGTTCGGCGCGAGCCTCGCCTCGCTGCCGCCGTTCGCGATCGCCGTCGCCGACGGGCGGCGGGTGCAGGTCGCCAGCCGCGGCGCGACGTCCGTGACCATCGACCGTGCGGGCGGGCGCGAGCACGTCTCCGGCGAGGGGGTGACCACCTGGGCCGAGCGCACGTTCGACGAGGTGATCGACCTGTCCGTGCAGGTGGGCGTGGCCGAGCCCTCGCACCTGGTGGACGCCCGCGCGCTCCCGCTGGACGCGGGCGTGACCCTGGTGACGTCGGTCGGCGCGCGGCTGACGGGCGACGCCCTGCCGACGGCGCCGGTGCGGCACCCGGAGCGCGTGCGCGAGCCCTGGGAGGACGACGCGGCGGCCGAGGACGACGCGCCGCCGCCCCTCGTGCGCGGGGCGGCGGTGCCGACGCCCGCGCCGTCCGGCCCGGCGACGCCCGAGCCGGTCGAGCCGCCCGCGCCGTCGACGCCCCTGGTGCCGAGCCCGGTGCCGAGCCCGGTGCCGAGCCCGGTGTCGAGCCCGGTGTCACCCGCGCCGCCGACCGTTCCCGTCCTGGACGGCGTGCCGGTCGCCGAGGCGACCATCGCGCCGGAGGCCACGATGGTGCCGAGCCTGACGGTGGTGCCGGTCGGCGCCGACGACGCCGTGGACGGGCCCGCCGAGGACGCCGCGGACGCGGCCGGGGCGGCCGACCTCCCCGCTGCCGCGGGCGGCGCCGGCGACGAGCCGCCGCTGGAGGAGACCACCGGCTACGGGCACCTGTGGGGCTCGACGGTGCACTCGTCCGTCGAGGCCGCCGCCGTCCGTCCCCCGGGGGAGGACGAGGAGGAGGACGGCGAGCCCGACGCCGCGCCGGCGTCCGAGGCGCCCGCCGCGATCGTCTCCGCCGTCCCCGCCTCGCAGGCTCCGGAGCCCGCCGCGGCGCCCGGCCCGTCGGGACCGGTCCCGGCCGCTCCCGCGCCGGTCACCCCCGTGCCGCCCGCCCCCGTGCCCGGCGCGCCGGCGGAGCCGGCGGCCGACGGCGGTGCCGACGAGATCGACGGCAGCACGGTGCTGTCCTCCGCCATCGCGGACCTGCGGTCCACCGCGCCGGGGCCGCAGGCCGCCGCGCCGGCCACGGGCGTGCCCGGCGCGCCCGTCCCGCCCGGGCCGGCGTTCGCGTCCGCGCCCGCTCCCGGCCGGCCGATGATCCTCGCGCGGTCCTGCACCGCCGGTCACCCGAACCCGCCCCAGCGCGACGACTGCGCCACCTGCGGGCAGTCGCTCGTGGGCGAGGCGCGCCAGGTGCCGCGCCCGCCGCTCGGGACGATGGGCGTGTCCGGCGGCCCCCGGGTCACGCTCGACCGGCCGGTCGTCGTCGGGCGCAAGCCGCGCTCGCCGCGGGCCTCCGGCGACGACCTGCCGCGGCTGGTCACGGTGCCGAGCCCGCAGCAGGACATCTCCCGCTCCCACGTCGAGGTGCGCCTCGAGGGCTGGCACGTGCTGGTCAGCGACATGAGCACGACGAACGGCACCACGCTGCTGCGGTCGGGCCAGCCGCCGCTGCGGCTGCACCCGGGCGAGCCGGTCATGGTCGTCTCGCGCGACGTCGTCGACCTGGGTGACGACGTGACGCTGACCTTCGAAGGGATCCTCTGAGTGAGCCGCAAGCGTCCACCGTCACCGCCGCCGGAGATCGAGGGGTTCGAGTACGTCTCCCTCATCGGGTCGGGCGGCTTCTCGGACGTCTTCCTCTACCAGCAGCGCCGACCGCGTCGTCGGGTGGCCGTGAAGGTCCTGCTGCACGAGTGGACGAACGAGGGGCAGCGCGAGGCCTTCGAGGCCGAGGCCGACCTCATGGCCACGCTGTCCACCCACCCGTCCATCGTCACGATGTACGAGGCGGACGTCGCCTCCGACGGCCGTCCGTTCCTCGCGATGGAGTTCTGCTCCCGGCCGAACCTGGGCGCGCGCTACCGCAGCGAGCGGCTCAGCGTGCCCGACGTGCTGCGGATCGCCGTGCAGGTCGCGGGCGCCGTCGAGACGTCGCACCGCGCCGGCATCCTGCACCGTGACATCAAGCCGGCGAACATCCTCGTCACCGAGTACGGGCACCCCGCGCTGACCGACTTCGGCATCTCGTCCACGCTGGACGACGCCGGCCGCGCGGAGGGCATGTCCATCCCGTGGTCGCCGCCGGAGTCGTTCGCGGAGCCGCCGCGCACGGGCGTGGCCACCGACGTCTGGGGCCTCGCCGCGACCACGTACTCGCTGCTGGCCTCCCGCACGCCGTTCGAGGTGCCGGGCGGGTCGAACTCCAGCGCGGACCTGGTGGCGCGCATCGAGTCGGCGCCGCTGCAGCAGACGGGCCGCAACGACGTGCCCGCCTCGCTCGAGCGCGTGCTGAGCACGGCGATGGCGAAGAACCCCGAGGCCCGGTACCCGACGTCCCTCGCGTTCGCCCGCGCCCTCCAGGCCGTGCAGACCGAGTTGTCCTTCGCGGTCACGCCGATCGACCTCCTCGACGACCGCGGCCAGGTCCGCGACGACGACGGCGACGCCCCGGGCGACGAGGACGAGGTCGGCACCCGGCTCCGCGAGGTCGTGTCGGTCGACCCGCGCGGGCCCGCGGCGGCCGCCGCGCTCGCGGCGACCGGTACCGCCGCCCCGCCCCGACCCGCCTGGACGTCGTCCGTCCCGGCCCCGACGGCGTCGACGGTCACCGGCACGGCGCCCGCGCTGGCCGACGACCTCGGCGACACGGTGCACCGCTCGATGGCGCCCGCGGCGCCCGCCCGGGTCGACGCTCCGGCCGCCCCCGCCGAGGCGCCCGCGCCGCGCCGCAGCGGCGTGGTCGTCGGCCTGGTGGTGGGCCTGGCCGTCCTGGTGACCGCGCTGGTCGTGACGCTCGCCGTCGTGCTGTGGCCGGACGGGGAGTCGCCCGAGGACCCGGTGACGCCCGTCGCCACGGGACAGGGCGACGACCCGGCCCCGCCCGCGGACAACCTGGGCGGCCTCGTGCCGTCGGTCACCGAGCTCGAGGGCAAGGCGAAGGGCGACAAGGTCGTCTTCACCTGGACCAACCCGGACCCGCAGGACGGCGACGCGTACGGCTGGCGCGAGGCCAAGGCCCTGGGGGAGGCGCACTACCAGAAGGTGACCGAGCCGACCGTCACGGTGCCGAAGGAGAAGTCCGGCGAGACGTGCGTCGAGGTCGTCGTCGTGCGGAGCGGCGCGTTCTCGGTGCAGCCGCAGGGGGTGTGCGTGGGATGAGCGACCTGGCGGTGGAGTTCGCGGGCGAGTGGTTCCGGCCCGAGCCGGGCTCGGTGTTCGAGATCGGTCGCGAGGGCGACCTCGCGCTGGACGACAACCCGTACCTGCACCGGCGGTTCCTGCAGCTCACCCACGCGTCGGGGCTGTGGTGGCTGGGCAACGTCGGCAACCGGCTGTCCGCCACCGTGTGCGACGCGGCGGGAGGCGTGCAGTCCTGGCTCTCGCCGGGCACGTCGCTGCCGATCGTCTTCCCGAACACGTCGATCGTGTTCACGGCCGGGCCGACCACCTACGAGCTGCTCGCGGCGCTCAGCCCCGCGCCGTACGCGGAGATCCGCTCGGAGGAGCCCGAGGGCGGGGCGACGACGATCGGGATGATCCCGTTCACCGTCAGCCAGCGCCAGCTCGTGGTGGCCCTCTGCGAGCCGATGCTCAAGCGGGACGGCACGGGCCTGTCGGAGATCCCGTCCTCCGCCGAGGCGGCGGCGCGCCTCGGGTGGACGACGACGCGCTTCAACCGCAAGCTCGACAACGTGTGCGAGAAGCTCGACCGGGTGGGCGTGAAGGGCCTGCGCGGCGGGTCGGGCGGGCTCGCGACCAACCGCCGCGCGCGCCTGGTCGAGTACGCGGTGGCGTCCCGGCTGGTGACCTCTGACGACCTGCCGCTGCTCGACCTGCCGTCGGACGGCGACCCGAAGGACGCCGAGTGACCCGCCGCCGGCGCCCCGAGCCCTGGCAGCTCGTCGTGGTGACGGCGATCGGGGGCGCCGCCATCGCGTTCGTGATCGTGGTGGTGACCGGCGTGCTCGCCGACGGGGTGGGCACCGGCGATCCCCTCGACTTCTACCGCGCGATCGGCCGCGAGCTGACCGACCCCGCGACCTGGCGCGTCGTGGGCCTGAGCGCGGTCGTGGTCGCGGCCGTGACGGCCGTGGTCCTGGCGTTCACGCGCCGCGGCCGGGGCGGCTGACCCCCCGACGTCCCCCGCCGGCCGCTCGGCCGCCGGACAGAACCTGACCGAACGAACCGAGGAGAGCGATGCGCGTCAAGGTGACGCTCCGGCGCCCCGACACCACGCACGACGACGTCGTCGTCACCGCGGACGCGGGCGCGACGATCGGGGAGGTCGCCTCGACGATCGCCCGCGTCGACCCGTCCGGCACGGAGGAGACGGACCGCCGGCGGCGCACGCTGGAGGCCCGCCTGCCCGGGCAGGACCGGCCCGTGCGGCTGCCGGCCGACGCCGCGCTCGGCGAGGCGTGGATCGGCTCGGGCGCGGAGGTCGCGATCGTCGACCTCGACCGCCCGGGCTTCGACTACCAGCCCTCGCGCGACGTGCGCGCCACCCTGCGGTTCTCGGACGGCGGCGTCATCGACCTGCCCGAGGGCAGCTGGGTGCTGGGCCGCGCGCCGGGCTGCGACGTCGTCCTGAGCGACGCGCTCGTGTCGAAGCAGCACCTGCGCCTGGACGTCTCGGACGTCGTCGACGTGGTCGACCTGGGTTCGGCCAACGGCCTCCTGGTCGACGGCGCGCACGTCCAGCGCCTGCGCGTCGAGGGCAGCCAGCGCGTCACCGTGGGCGACACGGTGATGACGATCGAGCGGCGCAAGCCGCAGACGCTCCAGGGGGTGGCACCGAAGGCCGGCCCCGTGCCGTTCACCCGCTCGCCGCGCGTCGAGGCGCGGTACAAGGGCGAGCAGTTCGACGCCCCCGAGGTGCCCGCGGAGACGGAGCCGCAGCCGTTCCCGCTGCTGGCGATGCTCGCCCCGGTCCTCATGGGCGGGTTCATGCTCGCGATGGGCCGCGGGATGATGTCGCTGGTCTTCATCGCGCTCTCGCCGATCATGCTGGTCGGCAACTACCTCACACGGAACATGCAGACCAGGAAGCGCAAGGAGCGCGACATCGCCCGCTTCGAGGAGCGGCTCGACGCGCTGCGCGAGGCGCTGGGCGGCGAGGAGGAGACCGAGCGCTCGGTGCGCCTGCGCGAGGCCCCGGCCACGCCGCACGTGTTCGCGGAGGCGATGCGGCACGGCCCGATGCTGTGGACCCGCCGCCCGGAGCACTGGAGCTTCCTCAACGTGCGGTTCGGCATCGGCACGATGCCGTCGCGCAACACGGTGAAGGACTCCGCCAAGGGCTCGATGATCAAGGAGTACCAGGACCGCCTGGACGCCGTGGTCGAGCGGCACGAGAACGTGTCGGGCGTGCCCGTGGTGGAGAACCTGTACGACGCCGGCGCGCTCGGCTTCGCGGGCCCGCCCGCGGCGGTGGCCGGCAGCCTCAACGCGACGCTGCTGCAGCTCACCGGCCTGCACTCGCCGGCGGAGCTGGTCGTCACCGGCATGGTCAGCCCGGTGTGGACCAAGCACCTGCAGTGGCTCACCTGGATCCCGCACACGTCCTCCCCGCAGAGCCCGATCGAGGGCCACCACCTCGCCGACTCCGCCAGCGGCGCGGCGCGGCTGGTCGCGGAGCTCGAGGAGCTCGTCACCACCCGCCTGCGGGCGGCGCGCGGCGGCGCCCAGCGCCGCGGTGCGATCGACGAGGACGACGCCGCCCTCGAGCGTGGCTCCGACGTCGGCGGCAAGAAGGCCGAGGCGGGCACGAAGTCGCCCGTGCCGGCGGTCGTCGTGGTGATCTCGGACGACATCGACGTGGACCGCGCGCGCCTCGTGCAGCTCGCGGAGCAGGGCCCGGACGCGGGCGTCTACCCGCTGTGGATCTCCGCGGACACCGCGTACCTGCCGGCCGCGTGCCGCACGTTCGTGGACCTGGGGGAGCACGGCCCGCGCGTCGGCATGGTGCGCCTGGGCCGCTGGGTGGACGACGTCGAGCTCGAGGAGGTCGACGCGTCGACGGCGCTCGACTACGGCCGCCGGCTCGCCCCCGTGTTCGACGCCGGCGCGATCGTCGCCGACTCGTCCGACCTGCCCCGCTCGGTGACGATGCCCGCGCTGCTCGGGCACGACCTGTTCGAGGACCCGGGCGCCGTGCTGGAGCGCTGGCGGCAGAACCTGTCGGTCTACGACCGCACGCAGGCGGTGCCGCGCAAGCGGGCCGGCTCGCTGCGCGCCATCGTCGGCTCGGCGGGTCTGGACGCCCAGCACCTCGACCTGCGCTCCCAGGGCCCGCACGCCCTGGTGGGCGGCACGACGGGCGCCGGCAAGTCCGAGTTCCTGCAGGCGTGGGTGCTCGCGATGGCGGCGGAGTACAGCCCGGACCGGGTCACCTTCCTGTTCGTGGACTACAAGGGCGGGTCGGCGTTCGCGGACTGCGTCCAGCTGCCGCACTGCGTCGGCCTCGTGACGGACCTCAGCCAGCACCTGGTGCTGCGGGCGCTGACGTCGCTGCGCGCCGAGCTGCACCACCGCGAGCACCTCTTCAACCGCAAGAAGGTCAAGGACCTGCTCGAGCTGGAGAAGCGCGGCGACCCGGAGACGCCTCCCGCGCTCGTCATCGTCATCGACGAGTTCGCGGCGCTGGTGGGCGACGTGCCGGAGTTCGTCGACGGCGTCGTCGACGTCGCCCAGCGCGGCCGCTCGCTCGGCATCCACCTGATCCTGGCCACGCAGCGCCCCGCGGGCGTCATCAAGGACAACCTGCGCGCCAACACGAACCTGCGCGTCGCGCTCCGCATGGCGGACGAGTCCGACTCCAGCGACGTCGTCGACATCAAGGACGCGGCGCACATCGACCCGGCCATCCCCGGCCGCGGCGTGGTGAAGACGGGCCCGGGCCGCCTGCAGGCGTTCCAGTCCGGGTACGCGGGCGCGTGGAGCAGCCGGGCCCCGGAGCGGGCCGCGATCGAGGTCGCGGGCCTGCACTTCGGCCGCGAGGAGCGGTGGGAGGAGCCCGTCGACCCGTCGGCCGTCGTCGACGACGGGCTCGACCTCGGCCCCAACGACCAGCAGCGCCTGGTCGCGCGGGTCACCGAGGCGTTCGAGGCGGGCCGCCTGCCCGTGCCTCGTCGTCCCTGGCTGGACTCGATGGCCGACGCGTACGACCTCACGCGCCTGCACCAGCGCACCGACACCGAGCTGCTGCTGGGCGTGGCCGACATCCCCGAGCAGCAGGCGCAGCGGCCCGTGTACTTCGTGCCGGACGTCGACGGACACCTGGGCGTGTACGGCACGGGCGGCGCCGGCAAGAGCACGGCGCTGCGCACGCTCGCCGCGGCCGCGGGCATCACCCCGCGCGGCGGCCCGGTGCACGTGTACGGCCTGGACTTCGCGGCGGGCGCGCTGCGCATGCTGTCGTCGCTGCCGCACGTCGGGACGATCGCGCGCGGCGACGACGTCGAGCGCGTGGTCGGCCTGATGCGCATGCTGCGCGACGAGCTGCAGCGCCGCGGTGAGGCGTTCGCGGCGGTGTCGGCGTCGAGCGTCACCGAGTACCGGCAGCTGTCGGGGCGCGTGGACGTGCCGCGCATCCTGCTGCTGGTCGACGGGTTCCCGGGCTTCCGCGACGACTTCGAGGTGGGCGCCGGCCGCGCGGAGTGGTTCGACGTCTTCCGCGACATCCTCAACGACGGCCGCGCCCTCGGCATGCACGTCGTGTTCACGGCCGACCGCTCGGGCGCGGTCCCCACGTACGTGCGCTCGATGGTGCAGCGCAACCTGCTGCTGCGGATGACCGACGACGGGTACCTGGCGTTCAACGCCCCCCGCGACGTCATCACCTCGAGCTCGCCCAACGGCCGCGCGCTCGTCGACGGGCTCGAGGTCCAGGTCGCCGTCATCGGCGGCACGACGTCGGTGTCCGCGCAGGCGGCCGCGACGGAGAAGCTGGGCCAGTCGATGCTGGCGGCGGGCGTGCGCCCGGCGCCCGACGTCCGCGTGCTGCCCACCGAGTACGGGGCGGGCGAGCTGCCGCCGCGGGTGGACGGGCAGCCTGTGCTGGGCCTGGACGGCATCACCCTCGGGCCGGTGCCGTTCGAGCCCACGGGCACGATGGTCGTCGCCGGCCCGCCCGGGTCGGGGCGCAGCAACGCGCTCGTCGCGATCGCGCGGGCCGTGCTCCGGGCCAACCCGGACGCGCGGATGTACCTCTTCGCGCAGGGCCGGTCGGCGATCGCCGACAAGCTGCCGTGGACGGAGGTCGCCACCGGGGTGGAGAAGGTCAAGGCGCTCGCCACCGACCTGCTCGCCGCCGTCCAGGACGAGGACGTCGACCCCGGGATCGTCGTGCTGATCGAGGGCATCAACGAGTACCTGCAGTCCCCGGCGGACAAGCCGATCCAGGACCTCACCAAGGCGATCCGGGGCAGCGACCACCTGCTCGTCGCCGAGGCGGAGACGGCCGGCTGGTCCGCGACCTGGCCGCTGCTGGGCGAGGTGAAGAACGGCCGGCGCGGCCTCATCCTGCAGCCCGAGAACCTCGACGGCGACACCATCCTCAAGACGTCGCTGCCGCGCGCCGCCAAGGGGGAGTTCCCGGTGGGCCGGGGCGCGTGGATCGCCCGCGGCAAGCACACGCGGGTGCAGCTGCCGCTGGTCCTGGACGACTGAGGGGCGGCCGGGCGGGTCGATGGGGAGGTCTCCCCATCGACCCGTGCCGTCGCCCTCGGCTACGGTGCTGCCCGGCGGCCGGACGACGAGCTGCACAGGACGAGGGGGAGCTGTGGCCGGGTACGACCTGTCGATCGACATGGATCAGCTGAGGACGCTCAAGGACGACCTCAAGGCGATCTCGACGGAGCTGGAGAACGCCGACTCGAACGCGGAGGCCGCGGCCAAGGCGACGGGTCACGACGACCTGCGCGACCGCGTCAACGACTTCTCCGACAAGTGGGAGATCAAGCGCGGCGAGATGCTCGAGAACGTCAAGAAGCTGTCCGACATCATCGGGCAGATCGCCGACACCTTCACGGAGATCGACACCGAGCTGGCCAAGTCGCTCGAAGACGCGGCGAAGAAGTAGGGGGACCCAGGAACATGGCGGACACCCAGTGGCAGGAGCTGGACGGCGAGGCTGACGTCGTCCAGACCAAGGGCCGCAAGTACACCGACCTCGCCGAGGCGATCGGGCGGTCGGTCAGCACCCTCCAGCAGATCGTCGACGACACGAACACCACGGCGAAGTCGATGGAGGCCACGCGCAAGCTCGCCGGCGAGGTGCGCGAGGACATCGAGAAGGCCAAGGAGCGCTACTCGTACACGGGCGACGCGCTGACGACCTACGGGGCCGCCCTGCGCAGCGCGCAGAACGAGGCGGACCCGGCGGCGGCGCGGCTCCGGACCCTGCGCGACCAGCTCGTCGACGCGCAGTCCACGGCGCGGGGCGCGAACGACGGGGTCGACGACCTGCCCGACGACGCGACCGACGCCGAGAAGAGCGAGGCGAAGAACTCCGCGCGGACCGCGAACGGCGCCGTGCACGACCTGGAGGGCGACATCGCCGTCCAGGAGGGCTACTGGAACGACGGCCACGACGCCAAGAACCGGGCGGCGAGCACCGCGATCGGCAAGATCGAGGAGGTCGTGAGCGGCGACAAGGTCAACGGCCTCAAGGACAGCACCTGGGACAAGGTCAAGAACGTCGTCAAGGGCATCTACAAGGTCTTCAAGATCATCTGCGACATCGCGGGCATCCTGGCGATCTTCCTGTCCTGGGTCCCGATCCTGGGCCAGATCCTCCTGGTCCTCGCCGCGATCGGCTCGATCATCTCCATCATCGAGAACATCGTGAAGTTCGCGCGGGGGGACATCGGGTTCGGCGAGATGCTCCTCGGCGTCGGCCTCGGCGTGATGGGCCTCTTCGGCGGCAAGGCGATCGGGTCGTTCGCCAAGTACGCGAAGGCGCGCTCGGTGGTGCAGACCTCCGCCCGGATGAGCAGCCGGGCGTCGAAGCTGAAGTTCGGGAGCGCGCTGCTCAAGAGCTCGCGCAAGACCATGGCGATGACCAAGGGCCAGCGCGTGACCGAGGTCCTGAAGTCCCCGTTCGTGCGGTCCGCGGGCGACAAGGCCGTGGCCGGGATGGTGAAGAACGGGCTCTACAAGAACGCGTTCAAGTCGTGGCAGAAGTCGAACTTCCCGCTGCCCTACAAGGATGGCGCGGCGCGCTTCGCCATGGGCAACGACGACGTGATCGACATGGTCTCGCACTTCAACATGACCGGCCTGCGGATCGACGGGGTCACCAGCGCGACGCAGGCCGTCGCGACGGTCGGCGCGGTCTTCCACCAGACGGCGAGCCTGGCCAACAACTCGGCCCGGCTCGGCATGGCCATCGCCGGCGGCGACGGCTGGGGCTCGTACGGCGAGGGCAACTCGCTGGCCTCGAGCGGCGCGGGCGGCAGCTGGGGCAAGATCTCCGGCGGTGCCGGCAACGTGCACGGCGCCATGGACGGCTTCAACGACGTCTTCGGCAACAACGGCTACGTGGCGGGGTCCTGGTGACCCGGCGCATCGCGGGCTTCGAGCTGCGGCTGCCGGAGTCCTGGTACGCCGTCCCGACCGAGGCACCGGACCTGGTCGGGGACTGGGCGCGGTCGACGGCGGCGGGGATCGTCGCCGAGGCGGGCACCTCGGGGGGCCTCGACGTCCCCGCCGAGGAGCTTGCCACCAGCCTGGCCGCCGAGCTGGAGGACGTCGGGCGCGCGGTCGCGGACACGGGGATCCCCGGGCTCGTCACCGCGGCCCTCGTGCGGCGCCCGGAGCTCGGCGTCGTCGACGCGATGGTGACCGTGACGGCGCAGCCCGACCTCGCCCAGGAGGAGTTCGCGGCGCAGCTCGCGGCCGGCGTGGAGAGCTCGCAGGAGCACGACTACGCGTTCGCGAGCCGGTTCGACGGGACCAGCGACTCGGGCACGGTCGAGGGGCTGCACGCGATGATCACCCACTTCGGGGAGCTCGGCGACGACGCCAGCGGCGTGCTCGAGGAGCGCGTCGTGCTCGGCGTCTTCCCGCCCGCCACCCCGGACATGGTCGAGGTGACCGCCGTCGCGCGTAGCGTGGGCACGTTCGACGACATGCCCCAGGAGATTCTCGACCTGCTCGTGGGGCTCACGGTGGAGACGGAGACGGCATGACGCAGGCGGCGGCACCCGAGCTGAAGGTGCTCGGGGGCGTGGTGCGGATCATCGTGCCCGGCACGTGGGTGAGCATCCCGCTGGAGTCACCGGAGAAGGCCACGGCGTTCATCAAGCGCCTCGTCCGTCGCCAGGTGGGCACCGCGGACCGGCTGGCGCGGATGCGGCGCCAGGCGCTGGACGAGCTGCTGGCGACGGCGCGCGACGCCGTGTCGATCGGCGTGCACACGTACCTGATGTCCCTCGAGCTCGCCCCGGGCGTGCCGTTCCCGGCCGCGATCCTCATGTTCGACGACGAGTGGCCCGCCGCGGCGGCCCCGCTGCTGGCCGACGGCGACTACGCCGGGGCGCTGCGCGCGGCCTACCCCGAGGGCGAGGTCGCCGTGCAGCGCAACGGCCGCCCGGCCGCCCGCGTCGTGGAGATGTCGCAGGGCCAGGCGGGCGAGGGGGACGACGCGGTCGACGTGCTGACCATGCGCCTCGAGTACCACATGCCCCACCCGAAGGACCCCGCACGGATGCTCTTCGTCCGCGTGAACGTCACGGACATCCCGTCGGCGGAGCCGTTCGCGGTGCTCTTCGACGAGATCGTCGACTCGATCGAGTTCATGGACGACGACGCCGCCGCGGCCGAGGGCGAGCAGCGGGCGGCGTCCGCCTGACCGTGAGGCCCGGGTGTCAGGCGCCCGGGTCGTCCTGCGCGGCGTTCCGGCGGGTGCGGCGCACGACGGCCAGCCCGGCCCAGACGCAGGCGGCGACCACGACCAGGGCGAAGGTGACCCAGCCGCCGATCGCGGCGAACGCGTCCGGTGCGGCGGCGCTGAGCACCACGGCGAGCACGCACGCCACCACGACCGCGCCCAGCGCGTAGGTGGCCGGCCGCATGGCCTGGTTCGCCGCGGCCTCGCGCTCCCTGTCCCTCTTGCTGCTCATGCGGGTCCGTCCCTGTCGTCGGTCTCGTCGGTCTCGTCGGTCGGGTGGTGCGGGGGCTGCCACCCGCGCCGCGTCGCCGTCGTCCCGCACGCACCCCGGGGGGTCCGCGGCCTCGGCGGCGCGGTGCCGACGCTAGTGTGGCACCCCGGAGCCGGACCGACGTGGAGGAACCATGCCCGGAACGACGGCCGACGGCCGGGGAGCGCCGGCGGGCGACGGCGCACCGCCCCCGCGCTGGAGCGTGACCCTGCGCCCGCTGGGCTACCTGGTGGTCGGGGTCGTGTGGACGGCGATCTGGCTGATCGCGGTGCTCCTCCTGGTGGGCTCGGTGCCGTACCTCGCCTTCGTCGACTCCGCGAGCCTCGTGGCCGGTGTCGAGGACCGGCTGTCGGACCCGCTGGGCGCGCTGGGCCTGCTGGTCGTCGCGCTGCCGGTCCTGGCGCTGGCGGTCGGCGCGGGCGGGTGGCACGTGCTGACCGCGTCCTGGCCGCTCGCCGTGCTGTCGTTCGTGTACGTGGGGCGCGGCCTCGACCGCCGCTACCGGGGCGAGAAGCTCTCGTACACCACCCACGGCGCCTGGGGGAGCACCTTCGGCCCGCCCACGCTCGCGGGCGTCGCGCTGTCGCTGCAGCCCGTGCGCCCCAGCCCGTTCACCGACCGGGTGATGCGGTACTACGCCGCCGGATGGACGGTGGACGGCCGTACCGTCCTGGCGATGCTGCCCGCGGGTCTGGCGTGGCCCTTCGCCGTGGCGGCGCTCGTGCCGGGGGTGTCCGGGACGGTGCACCTGGTGGCGGCCGTCGTCGCCGTCGGCCTGCTCCTGACGTCCTTCGTGCTGGGGGTGCGGGCGTTCCGCCGCCGGTTCTCCGGCGCGGCCGACGCCGCGCCCGACGACCGGCCGCTGACGGCGCTGACCCCCGACGAGCGCCGTGCGCGGCTGGCGCACCTGGAGCGGCAGCGCCGGGCGCGCCTCGCGCGCGGCGGCCCCGGCGACGCCTGAGCGGGCCCGCGGGCCCACGGCGCATGGGGAGGCCTCCCCATCGACGCGTGCTCGGGGCGCCCGCTAGGGTCGTCACCGCACCACGGATCGGCCGCTAGGGGGCCGGCCGAACCACCGATGAGCTGAGGAGCTTCCCATGGCGAACATGAACGTCACCTACGACGAGCTGCGGTCGCAGGCGGGTCAGCTGCGCAACGGCCAGCAGCAGATGACCGACATCCTGCACAACCTGCAGTCCCAGGTGAACAACCTCGTGTCGTCGGGCTTCGTGACCGACCAGGCGTCGGGCGCGTTCCAGACCTCCTACGAGGAGTTCACGACCGGTACCACGCAGGCCATCGAGGGCCTCGAGGGCATGGCGTCGTTCCTGGAGCAGGCCGCGCAGACGCTGTCCGACGCGGACTCGCAGCTCGCGCAGGGCATCCGCGGCTGATTCCGGCCGAGGTCGAGGGGCGGTCCGGGTACTCCCGGGCCGCCCCTTCGTCGTCCGGGCGGTGGGGTGTACGCGACCGGGCGCCGGCCCCTCCCTACGGGGGACGACGCCGGGTGGCACCGCGTGCGCATGGGGAGCCCTCCCCATCGACGGCTGCTCGGGGCGCCCGCTAGGGTCGTCGACGGAACGACGGATCGGCCGCTAGGGGGCCGGCCGAGAACCGACGAGAACGAGGAGCTTTCTCATGGCGAACATGAACGTCACGTACGACGAGCTGCGGTCGCAGGCGGGTCAGCTGCGCAACGGCCAGCAGCAGATGACCGACATCCTGCACAACCTGCAGTCCCAGGTGAACAACCTCGTGTCGTCGGGCTTCGTGACCGACCAGGCGTCGGGCGCGTTCCAGACCTCCTACGAGGAGTTCACGACCGGTACCACGCAGGCCATCGAGGGCCTCGAGGGCATGGCGTCGTTCCTGGAGCAGGCCGCGCAGACGCTGTCCGACGCGGACTCGCAGCTCGCGCAGGGCATCCGCGGCTGATTACGGCCGAGGTCGAGGGGCGGTCCGGACTCCGGGCCGCCCCTCGTCGTCTGCGGCGCCCGCCGCCGCACTCCCGCCTGCCGCGTCCCGTGGCGCGCGACCCCGAACCGTCCCGAGACGACGCCCTGGAGGCAGCATGGACTCCCGTACCCGACGCCGGTGGTTCGTCGCCGCGCTCGTGCTCTTCCTGGCGCTCTCGGTGGTGCGCATCGCGAGCACCGTCGCGCGCGACGGCGTCGACGGCGCCGTGATCTGGATCGCCCTCCTCGTGGTGGCGGTCATCCTGGTGGTCGCCCTGGCGGTGGTCGTGCGCCGGGCCGGCGCCGTCCGGGACCACGTCACGCGGCTGCGGCCCGGCGCGGTCGTCGTGCCGGCGTTCACGACCGCGGACACGCTCGACGAGGCGCGCGCGGCCGGTGTCCGCACGAAGGGCATCTCGGGGATGGGGGGCAACCCTGTCGCCCTCGCCGTGGGGAACGGCGCCGTCGAGGTGTGGGTGGGCCGCGAGGAGGGACCCCGCTGGGTCGTGCGCCGGGTGCCGGCGGGTGTGGCGCAGGCGCGCGCCGTCTACGGCTCGCGCGAGTCCGGTGCGGTGCGGGTCGCGGACGGGACGGCTGCGGTCACCGTGGTGCCCGCGTACCGACCGCTGCGGGCGGCCGGCGGGGCGGGGCGCGAGGACCTGGAGCGCGCGGTGCGCGAGCTGACCACCGCCCCGTGACGGCCGGCGCGCCGTCGTGTGTCGGATGCCCCCGGCACCGGTGACCGCCAAGCGAGACGACCTGTTCACCGGATGAGACGGTTGTGGCACCCTGGGTAAGGCTGGACCCTGAAGGTGAGGTAAGCCTCACCAGTTCGCAGGAGAATCCTCCTAGAATCGAACGCCACGCATCACCGATCCGGAAGGCGTACCCCGCAGTGAGCAGCATCCGACCTCTGCGCGTCGCGATCGTCGGCGCAGGCCCCGCCGGCATCTACGCGGCGGACATCCTGTCGAAGACCGACCTCGACGTGAGCATCGACCTCTTCGAGCGCCTGCCCGCGCCGTTCGGCCTCGTGCGCTACGGCGTCGCCCCGGACCACCCGCGCATCAAGCAGATCATCACCGCGCTGCACCGCGTGCTGAGCCGCGGCGACGTCCGCCTGCTGGCCAACGTGGACTACGGCGTCGACCTCAAGCTCGACGACCTGCGCCAGTTCTACGACGCGGTGATCTTCTCGACGGGCGCGATCAAGGACCACGAGCTGCCGGTTCCCGGCATCGACCTCGACGGCTCCTACGGCGCGGCCGACTTCGTCTCCTGGTACGACGGGCACCCCGACGTGCCCCGCACCTGGCCGCTCGAGGCCCAGCAGGTGGCCGTCCTGGGCGCGGGCAACGTGGCGCTCGACGTGGCGCGCATCCTCGCCAAGCACGCGGACGACCTGCTGCCCACG
Organism: Isoptericola sp. NPDC057653; assembly: GCF_042799955.1. Taxonomy (NCBI): domain Bacteria; kingdom Bacillati; phylum Actinomycetota; class Actinomycetes; order Micrococcales; family Promicromonosporaceae; genus Isoptericola; species Isoptericola sp. NPDC057653. The sequence goes on from NZ_JBHVHP010000001.1 coordinate 1,580,934, forward strand.
GAGATCCCGGCCAACGTCTACGAGACCCTCAAGACCTCGCCGGTCACGGACGTGCACGTCTTCGCCCGCCGCGGCCCGGCCCAGGTGAAGTTCTCGCCGCTCGAGCTGCGCGAGCTCGGCCACGTGCCCGACGTCGACATCGTGGTCTACCCGGAGGACTACGACTTCGACGAGGGCTCGATGGCCGCCGTCGAGTCGTCCAACCAGACCAAGCAGGTCGTCAAGACCCTCACCGACTGGACCCTGGTCGACCCGGCCACGCAGAAGGCGTCCCGCCGGCTCCACCTGCACTTCCTGCACGCGCCGGCCGAGATCCTCGGCGAGGACGGGAAGGTCACCGCGCTGCGCACCGAGCGCACCGCCCTGCAGGGCGACGGCACCGTCAAGGGCACCGGCGAGCACCACGACTGGCCCGTGCAGGCCGTCTACCGCGCGGTGGGCTACTTCGGCTCCCCGCTGCCGGAGATCCCGTTCGACGAGCTCAAGGGCGTCATCTCCAACCGGGAGGGGCGCGTGGTCGACCTCGACGGCGAGCACCTGCCGGGCGTCTACGCGACGGGCTGGATCAAGCGCGGCCCGGTCGGCCTCATCGGGCACACCAAGTCGGACGCGTCCGAGACGATCCGCCACCTCGTGGAGGACGTGACGGGCGTGGGCGACGGCGGCGACGTCGCGACCGGCGACGTCGAGGGCGGGCGCACCGCGACCCAGGCGGACCCGCAGGCCGTGCTCGACTTCCTCGCCGACCGCGGCGTGGACGTCGTCGAGTGGGACGACTTCGTGCTCCTCGACGAGCACGAGAAGACCCTCGGCGAGCCCCACGGGCGCGAGCGGATCAAGGTCGTGCCGCGCGACGAGATGCTCGACATCGCCAAGGGGCGCGCCACGTCCTGACGGCGACCGGCAGGTCGACCGACAGTGCGACCGACCACACGACGGCCCGGGCGGGAACCGCCCGGGCCGTCGGCGCGTTCAACCCGTGGGATCCTGCCGGTGCGCGTGCACCGGGCAGGGCGCACGGAAGGAGACGGCAGGACACATGGGCCACCAGCACTTCAACGGTCTCAAGACGGCGGCGCTCTTCGGCGTCATGTGGGCCGTGGTCCTCGGTCTGTGGGCGATCTTCTTCCGCGGCAGCACGGGGATGCTCGTCGTCTTCGTGGGGATCGGCCTGGTCACGACGTTCGTCGGCTACTGGAACTCGGACAAGATCGCGATCCGCGCGATGCACGCCTACCCGGTCACGGAGCTCGAGGCGCCCGAGATGTACCGCATCGTGCGGGAGCTCTCGACGGAGGCCCGCCAGCCCATGCCGCGCCTCTTCATCTCGCCCACGCAGGCGCCGAACGCGTTCGCGACGGGGCGCAACCCCAAGAACGCGGCCGTCTGCTGCACCGAGGGCATCCTGCGCCTGCTCGACGAGCGCGAGCTGAGAGGCGTGCTCGGCCACGAGCTGATGCACGTCTACAACCGGGACATCCTCACGTCGTCGGTCGCGTCCGCCATGGCGGGAGTCATCACCTCGCTGGCGCAGTTCCTGCTGATCTTCGGCGGCGGCGACCGCCGCGAGGGCGGCAACCCGCTCGCCGCGCTGGCGATGGCGATCCTCGCGCCGTTCGCGGCGATGCTGATCCAGATGGCGATCTCCCGCACCCGCGAGTACGACGCGGACGAGGACGGCGCCAAGCTCACCGGCGACCCGATGGCGCTCGCCTCCGCCCTGCGCAAGCTGGAGTCGGGCACGGCCAAGGCCCCGCTGCCGCAGACCCGCGAGCTGCAGAACGTCTCCCACCTCATGCTCGCCAACCCGTTCCGCGGCGCGGGCATGGCGAAGATGTTCTCCACCCACCCGCCGATGGCGGACCGCATCGCCCGCCTCGAGAAGATGGCCGGCGGCACGGGCTTCGGGCCCGGGGGGATCACCCGCTACTGATCGCCTGGAACCGGCCTCGCGCGTGGTGCGTTCACCGCGCGAGCACCGCGAGGAGGAAGGCGGCCGCGCCGAGCGCCGCGACGATCGTGGGCCGGGACGGCCGCCGGCGCGTCGCCGTGTCGGCAGTCGCGGACGCCGCGCCCGCCGCCCGCGCGGCGAGGATCCGCTCGCGCGCGACGAGCGGGTCGGAAACCCCGGGCAGTAGTCGTTCGCCGTCGGGCGGTACGGCGAACATGAGCGCGTCCGGCTCCTCGACGCTCGACGCGCGGGTCCGGACCACCAGCGCCCCGGGGTCGGCGAGCACCGCGGCCACCCGTGACCACGGGTACCTCGCGTCGAGCACGGCACCGTGCTCCACGAGGCCACGCGGGGTCACGCGCAGGGCGGCGGTGGCCGACCAGGACCACGCGTGCAGCAGCCCGGCGACGAGCGCCGAGCCGACGAGCCCCGACCAGACCTCGGTCCCTGGCGCGAGCCACCAGCCCACGGTCGCCGCCGCGGGGACGGCGACCCACGGGGCCCACCGCCCGGTCCTCCGCACGACGGCCAGCACGGCTCCGTCGATCCGGCCTGCTCCTGCCGACGCGGGACGGCCGCCGCCGCGCCGGCCCCGGCGGGCCGGTGCCGGGCCGGTCTCCGTCACGTACCAGGCCCCGTCGGGCGCACGGAGGGCGAGGGGCGCGCGGTCGTCGTGGAGGCCCACGACGAGGACCTCGGTCCCGGCCCAGGTCGGCGGGAGGTGCGGACCGTCGGGGTCCGCCGGGCGTTCGTCGTCCTCCCAGCCGGTGCGGGCGATCGCGAGGAGCTCCTCGTCCGTGACCTCCTCCACCGGGCGCCCGTAGGGGCCGTCGTCGGCGTCGTCCCCGTCGTCCTCGGCAAGGGCGTCGGGCGCGTGGTCGCGGATCGGGGTGAGGCCCGCCAGCGGTCCGGTGCGCAGCACGGGGGAGCGCGGCGCCTCGACGGGTGCGAGCAGGACCTCGTCGTCGCGGTCCCAGCTCGCCCGCAGGCGGATCGCGGGTCCGCCGTGGGTCAGGAGCGCGGTGACGCGGCGTCGGCGGCCGGCCTCCCGCAGCAGCAGGAACGGGCCGCCGACGATCCCGATCCCCGAGACGAGGAGCAAGATCGACGAGTCGGCGGGGTCGTCCACCAGCTCCGCCCGGCCCGAGCCGTCATACCGGACGGTCACCACGTCGCCGACCGCCGGTGAGGACTCGGGCGGCGACACGCTGATGCGCAGCCCGTCGACGTCCACCACGACGTCGTACCCGTCGTCCGAGATCTCCACGACGGTGCCGTCTGCCGTGAGAGCGGTGGCCCGGAACTGTCGGTCGGCGGCCAGGTCATGGGCGAACAGGGCGGCCGCGCCGACGGCTGCCACGACCAGCAGCACACCCGCGACGGTCCATGGCCCACGCCATCGCTGGGCCATCCGACGACCCGTGGGAGCCAGCTCGGGGACCTGCACCGGCGCGGTGGACCACGCGCGTGCCGCCGCGGCCTGGTGGCGCCGCGGGGACGTCGCGAGCAACCCGATGCAGGCCAGCAGGACCGCGCCCGACAGACCGGCGACGAAGGCTCCCGAGCCGGGGGCCTCCCCGAGCGACGGCGCGGCGAGGGCCGCCGCGCCCCACCACGCCCCCGCCGGCACGGAGAACCACAGGGCGACCAGGCTCCCGAGCAGCAGTCCGACGAGCAGCCCGGTGAGCCAGTAGTCGGGCGACTCGACCTCGGCCGCACTGAGGGGGATGTCGTCCTCCGGCGATAGCGCGACCGCCAGGGCGGCGGAACCGACGAGGACCACCGACCCCACGGCGGCGAGGGGCACCCGTCCCGGTCGGGGCCGCCATGCGGCGAGCGCGGCCGCGCCGGGTGCGGGCGACGCGCCCGGTGAGCTGTGCATGGCGGCGAGAGTAGTCGCTCGCCCGCACCGCTCCCCGGGGGATCACCCGTTCCGGGCACTCGCTCGGGCGGCGGGTCCCGCCCGGTTCTGCGAGGCTGACCTGCGATGACCCCAGCCCCGCTGGGCGGCGCCGAGGACGCGGCGACGCCCGGGCCGCCAGAGCCACGGCCGGCCCCCCACCCGGACGGCGGTCACGCGCGCCTGCGGCGCTGGCAGGCGGCCACCGAGTGGCCGCTCACGGCGGTCTCGCTGCTGTTCCTGGTCGCGTACGCGATCCCGATCGCCCGGCCGGACGTGTCGGCCGACGTGCGGGCGGTCTGCACGACCGTCCTCGCGCTGACCTGGCTGCTGTTCGTCGTGGACTACGTGGTGCGCGCCCGCCTGGCGCCCCGCACGTGGACGTACGTGCGGCGGCACCCGCTGGAGCTGGCGGTCGTGGTGCTCCCGGTGCTGCGGCCGCTCCTCCTGGTGTCCGTGGTGGTGCGCCTCAACCGGGCCAACGCCGTCCGCCTGCGGGGCCGGGTGGTGCGCTTCGCGGTCGCGGGGACGTTCCTGCTCGTGCTGGTCGGGGCGCTCCTGGTGACGCAGGCGGAGCGCGGCGCGCCCGGCGCGAGCATCGTGAACCTCGGCGACGGCTTCTGGTGGGCGATGGTCACCATCACCACCGTGGGCTACGGCGACATGGTCCCGGTGACCCCGTCCGGCAGGGTGGTCGCGGTCTGCCTCATGCTCGGCGGGGTGGCGCTGCTCGGCGTCGTGACGGCGACGCTGGCGTCGCTGCTGGTCGAGCGCGTCGCCCGCGGTCCCTCCGGCGACGCGGACGACGAGGGCGGCGCGGGCGTGGGCGTCGACGACGTGCCCCTGGGTCGGGTGGCCTCCCCGGAGCAGGTGGCCCTGCTCACCGCCGAGGTCCAGGCGCTGCGCGCCGAGATCGTGGCGGCACGGCGACAGGAGGAGCGGGACGAGCGGCGGGGGAGAGGTCAGCGGGGCGCCGCGCCCGGGGCCGTGGACCCCTGAGCGTGGTGGGGTGCGATCCCGGACGCGGCCCCGAGCGCTGCCTCCAGCGCGACCGCCACGCCGTCGTCGTCGTTGCCGGGCACGACGGCGTCCGCGCACGCGAGGACGTCCGGGTGGGCGTTGGCGACGGCGTGCCCGCGGCCCGCCCAGCGCAGCATCGGCAGGTCGTTGGGCATGTCGCCGAAGGCCCACACGTCGCGGGCGTCGACGCCCAGGCGCGCGCACCAGCGCGCCAGCGCGACGTCCTTCGTCACCCCGGGCGGCAGGAGCTCGGCGAGCCCGGCCGCGCCCGAGTAGTGCAGCTCGGCGCGGCCGCCGGCCACGGCCTGCACGTGCTCGAAGAAGGCCTCCTGCGCGGCGTCGTGGACGGCGCCGCGCTGCACCACGCCGAAACCCTGCGCCGTCGTGCCCGGGCGGACGGCGAGCAGCTTGGCGACGGGGTCGCCGGTGGCGCCCAGGGACCCCTCCACCGGGGCGGCGCGGAGGCTCCGGTCGAGGCCGGGCTCGCCGTCGGGGAACCAGGGGTCGAACGCGGGGCCGCGGACGGTCTCCACGGCGAGCCCGACGCCGGGGACGGCGTCGCGCAGCTCGGCGACGAGGTCGCGCACCACGCGGTCGTCGAACCCGCAGGTGTCGAGGGCGCGGCCGCTGGCCAGGTCCCACACCGCGGCGCCGCCGAGGCAGATCACGCGCCCGTGCCCGCCCACGAGGTCGCCCAGGGCGTGCAGCCAGCGCGGCGGCCGCGCCGTGACGAAGACGACCTCGGCGCCGCCGGCCTCCGCCGCGAGCAGGGCGCGCCGCGTCCGCTCGGAGACCGTGCCGTCCGAGCGCAGGAGCGTGCCGTCGAGGTCGGTCGCCACGACCCGCGGCAGCACCTGCGCGCCGGCCGCCGCCCCGGTCGTCACCGGTAGTTGACGAACTGGAGCGCGACGTCGAGGTCGGCGCCCTTGAGGAGGGCGATGACGGCCTGCAGGTCGTCGCGGGACTTGCTGGTCACGCGCACCTCGTCGCCGGTCACCTGCGTCTTGACGGCCTTCGGGCCCTCGTCGCGGATGATCTTGGTGATCTTCTTGGCGCTCTCGCCCGCGAGGCCCTCCTTGAGCGAGCCCGCGAGGCGGTACACCTTGCCGGACGCCTGCGGCTCCTTGTCGGCGGTGTCGAAGGCCTTGAGCGAGACGCCCCGCTTGATGAGCTTGGTCTGGAAGACGTCCAGGGCGGCGAGCACGCGCTCGCTGGAGTTCGCCTCGATGACGATGGTGTCCTGGCCGCTCCACTCGATGGACGCGCCCACGCCCTTGAAGTCGTACCGCTGCGAGATCTCCTTGACGGACTGGTTGAGCGCGTTGTCCACCTCCTGGCGGTCCACCTTGCTCACGATGTCGAACGACGAGTCGGCCATGACGGTCTCCTTCGGGTGGGGTCAGGGTTCGAGGACCACCGTAGTGCGTGCCTGCGCCGCGAGGCGGGAGACCCGGGCCTGCCGGCTGCCGTCGACGGTGAGGATCACCAGCGCCACCCACACCAGCGCGAACCCGGCCCAGCGGGTGGGCGGCATGTGCTCGCCGAAGACGAGGAGGCCGAGCAGGAACTGCAGCACCGGCGTGAGGTACTGCAGCATCCCGACCACCGAGAGCGGCAGCCTGCGGGCGGCGGCGGAGAAGAGCAGCAGGGGCAGGCCGGTGACGACGCCGCACGCCGCGAGCAGCAGCGCGTGCCCGGCGCCCTCGGTGGCGAAGGTGCCGGCCCCGGTGGCGCCCAGCCAGCCGAGGTAGGCCAGGGCGAACGGCGTGGCGACCGCGGTCTCGGCGGCGAGGCCGGGCAGCGCACCGACGCCGCGGCCCACGCGGTTCTTCACGAGCGAGTAGAGCCCGAACGCCCCCGCCAGCACCAGGGCGATCCAGGGCAGCCCGCCCACCCCGGTGGAGATGACCACCACGGCCGCCGCGCCGAACCCTAGGGCCACCCACTGGGCGACGCGCAGCCGCTCGCGCAGGACGAGCACCCCGAGCAGCACGGTGAGCAGGGGGTTGATGAAGTAGCCGAGCGCGGCGTCGAGCACGTGGTCGGTGAGCACCGCGTACACGTACGTCGTCCAGTTGACGACGATGAGCACCGAGGCGACGGCGAGCGCGCCCATGGTGCGGCCGCTGCGCAGGACGGCGACGAACGACCCGAACGTCCGGGTCACCAGGAGCAGCACCACGCAGAACACGAGGCTCCACACCACGCGGTGCGCGATGATCTCGACCGGGCCGGCCGGCTCCAGGAGCGGGAAGAAGAGGGGCATCGCGCCCCAGAGCACGAACGCCGAGAGCCCGAGGGGCAGTCCCCACCGGTCGGGGGAGGAGGGGGTCGTCACCGGCTCACCGTAGCCGGGCGGCGACCGGGTGACGCGGGCCACCGGCGGACGATTTCCGCCTGGGCCGCCCGGGGCGTTATGGTTCTACCCGCGAGCTCGTCCGCGAGCCCGCACGGCAGGTTGCCCGAGCGGCCAAAGGGATCTGACTGTAAATCAGACGGCTCAGCCTTCGGGGGTTCGAATCCCTCACCTGCCACCGCGACGGTCGGGGCGCCACCTCTGGGTGGTGCCCCGTCCGACGTCCGGAGAAGGTCCTCGCGACCCCGGTGCACGGTGTGATCGAGCGGGCATCCCGCGGATTTCATCAGGTGCCGCGAGCCGTGTAGAGTCTTCTCCGCTGCCCCGATAGCTCAGTCGGCAGAGCGTCTCCATGGTAAGGAGAAGGTCAAGGGTTCGATTCCCTTTCGGGGCTCTGTGGTGTGACGCGGGACCGTCGTCCGTCTATGCGGGCGACGGGTCCGCGTTCCGTCACGTGCGGCGGGGTAGCTCAGCTGGTCAGAGCGCACGACTCATAATCGTGAGGTCGCGGGTTCGAGCCCCGCCCTCGCTACCGCCACTCCTAACGGTTCGACGGCCGGCGTCGGACCGGCCTGTTCCTTGACGCACGTTGCGCCTTCCGGGGGCGCGAGAGGTGACACACCATGGCTGCTAAGAGCGCGGACGTCCGCCCGAAGATCACGCTGGCCTGCGTGGACTGCAAGGAGCGGAACTACATCACGAAGAAGAACCGTCGCAACGACCCCGACCGTCTCGAGCTGGCGAAGTTCTGCCCGCGCTGCGGCAAGCACACCTCGCACCGCGAGACCCGCTGACGCCTCGGTCGACACGACACCTCACCGACGTGGCGAACCCCGACTTCGCCGGCCGCGAGTACCCGGCCGGCGCCCCCTACAGCGTGGGGCGCGAGAAGCTTCGTGAGTTCGCGTGCGCCGTCGGTGCCCTGGACCCCGCGCACCACGACCTCGTGGCGGCGCGGGGTCTCGGCTATCCGGACCTCGTCGCGCCCCCCACGTTCGCCGTCGTCGTCGCCCAGCGGGCGGAGTCGCAGTACGTGCAGGACCCGGACGCCGACATCGACTTCTCGCGCGTGGTGCACGCCGACGAGAAGTTCGTGCACCATCGGCCGATCGTCGCCGGCGACGAGCTGGTCACCGTGCTGCACGTCGACTCCGTGACCCAGCGCGCCGGCATCGCGATGGTCACCACCCGCTGCGAGATCTTCGCGCAGGCCGACGACGGCACGCGCGAGCCCGTCTCCACGGTCTCCTCCAGCCTCGTGATCCGCGGGGAGGACTCCTGATGGCCCGCCCCGTCCTCGCCGAGCTGTCCGTCGGCGACGTCGTCGCCACCGCCGCGATCGAGCTGGACCGGGCCCGCCTCGTCCGGTACGCCGGCGCCAGCGGCGACTTCAACCCGATCCACTGGGACGAGTCCTTCGCGACCGGCGTCGGCCTCCCGGGCGTCATCGCCCACGGGATGCTCACCATGGGCTCCGTCGTCGGCGTGGTCACCGCGTGGGCGGGGGACCCGGGCGCCGTCGTGGCGTACCAGACGCGCTTCACCAAGCCGGTCCCGGTGCCCGCGAGCGGCGTCGCCGTCGTCGAGGTCTCCGCGGTCGTCGGGGCGATCGACGCCGAGGCCGGCACCGTCCGCGTCGACCTCACGGTGACCCACGAGGGCGCCAAGGTACTCGGCCGGTCGCAGGCGACCGTCCGCCTCTCCTGACGCCCCTCTCCTCGCCACCCGCACCGCCCGTCGCGCGGGCCGGGACCGGTCGCGCGTCCGCAGGACGAGATTTTTTACGCCTAGCACTTCTCATGAAACGTGATTTCACGGTTCGATGACGTGGTGCGCCCCGAGCGCACTCCGTCCTCGAGAGGAGCACTCCCCGTGAGATCCGTACGACGACGCACCACCGGGCTGGCGGCCGCCGGCCTGCTCGTTCCCCTGATCACCATCCCCGCGGTCGCCGCGGGGGCCGGTCCCTCCACCGCCCCGCCCTCCGACGTGAGCTGCGACGCCGTCGTCGCGGCGCCGGACCGGGAGTCGGCGTTCGCGGCCGCGAGCGACGCCACCGGGGTCCCGGCCGACCTGCTCAAGGCCGTCTCCTACATGGAGTCCCGCTGGGACCAGCACGCCGGCGCGCCCAGCGCGGACGGCGGCTACGGCCTGTTCAACCTGCTCGACCACGCCGCCGAGGCGCCCGACGGGGCCGGCAAGGACGCCACGCCCCGCACCGCCGTCAGCGAGCTCGACCGTGCCGCCGCCCTGACCGGGCTGTCGGTCGCGGAGCTGAAGTCGGACGCCGGCGCCAACACCTGCGGCGCCGCCGCTCTCCTGTCCTCCTACCAGGCGTCGGCCGGGCAGGGCACCGGCGGCTCCCTCGCCACGTGGGAGACCGCGGTCGCGCGGATGGGCGACGCCACGACGTTCGCCGACCGGGTGTACGCCACGCTCCGCACGGGCGAGTCCCGCACCACCGACGACGGCGGGCGCGTCACCCTCGCGGCCCAGCCGGCCGCCGTCCTGCCCCGGGCGGCCGCGACGACGGCGAGCGACCCCGCCGCCGACTGCCCGGCCGACCTCGGCTGCGACTGGATCCCCGCGCCGTACGAGAAGGGCAGCGCCGACCTTCCCGACGACACGGGGAACTACGGCAACCACGACCAGGCCGACCGCACCGGCGCGGGCGGGCCGTCGATCGACTACATCGTCATCCACGACACCGAGGGCGGGTACGCCGGGACGCTCAACATGGTCCAGGACCCGAACTACCTCGCGTGGAACTACACGGTGCGCTCGTCCGACGGGCACACGGCCAACCACCTGCAGCCCGACGACGTCGGCTGGCACGCGGGCAACTGGTACATGAACATGCACTCGATCGGCATCGAGCACGAGGGCTGGGCCGGCACGTCGGGCTGGTTCACCGAGGCGATGTACCAGTCGTCGGCGGAGCTCGTGCGCTACCTCGGCGAGAAGTACGACGTGCCGCTCGACCGCGCCCACGTCATCGGGCACGACCAGATCCCGGGCATCCTGCCCGGGTCCACCAAGAGCGTGCACTGGGACCCGGGCCCCTACTGGGACTGGGAGCACTACTTCGAGCTGCTAGGCGCGCCGATCGGCGGCGGCCTGACGCCGACGACGGACGTCGCGCCCGGCGACGTCGTCGAGGTGGTCGCCGGCTACGACGACAACGCCAACCCGGTCACCGGCTGCCAGCAGGCGTCGCCGGGTTCGGGCGACTGCGTGGCGGGCGCGGGCACCAACTTCGCCGTCGCGTACCAGCAGCCCTCGCTCGACGCGCCGTACGCCCGCGACCCGGGCTGGAAGCCGAACGGCGCGGACGGCACGACGTACGCCAGCGACATCAGCGCGCGCGTGACCTCGGGCCACAAGCTCGTCGTCGCGCAGGTGCGGGGTGAGTGGCTCGGCGTGTGGTGGGCCGGCTCGCTGGTGTGGCTCCACAACCCGGCCGACCGGCCGGTGGTGGTCCCCGGCACCGGCAGGACCGTGACGGTGAGCGGCGCCAAGGCGGCCGCGATCTACGGCCGCGCGTACCCCGAGGCGGCCGCGTACGCGCCCTACCCGGGCATCGCGACGCAGGCCGTCACGCCGATCGAGTACACGATCGGGACCGGTCAGAGCTACGTGGTCTCCGACGACACCGTGACGACCGACTACTACAACGCCAAGTCGTTCGACGGCTCGATCCCCGACGACCGCACCGACGTGCGCGGCACCGACACCTACTACCAGCTCTGGTACGCCCACCGGCAGGTGTTCACCCGCGCCGCCGACGTCGTCCTCCACGACCCCGTGGTGACCGACGTCGAGGGCCCGTCCGTCGCGGGCAGGCCCGAGATCGGGAAGGTGCTGACCGCCGACACCGGCGAGTACCTGCCCGGTGCGGAGCGCCTCCGCGTCGAGGTGCAGTGGCTGCGCGACGGCGAGCCCGTGCGCGGCGCGGACGGCAGGCGCTACCACCTCACCGGCAGGGACCGCGGCGCGGACATGTCGGTCCGCGTGACCGTCTCGGCCCCGGGGTACACGTCGGCGACGTTCACCTCCGACGCCGTCGGCCCGGTGCGCCCGCACTGACGCCCGACACAGAGGAGGACCCCCGGGCTCACCGGAGCCCGGGGGTCCTCGTGCGTCAGGTCACCAGTTGGCGGTGGCGCCCGCGACGTTGCGGGGCAGCTTCACGTCGTGCGGGTGGATGACGTACGCGATGCCGTCGGTGGAGGTCTGCCACACGCGCTCGAAGTTCTCGCGGGTGTAGACGTTCCGCACGTCGGCGTCGGTCGCCTTGTTGGGGTCGTTGATGACCGGGTCGCCGTCGGCGGTGAAGCCCACGATGGTCACCAGGTGGCCGTCGGTGCCGTAGCCCGCCTCGGGCATCTCCTCCTTCGCGAAGTTGATCGAGACGACCAGCGGGATGCCCGCGGCGATGAACCGCTCCGCCTCCGCGAGCGAGCGGAGCCGGGTCACGAACGTCTCCAGGCCGTACTCGTGCGCGTACGCCGTGTTGAACGGCCAGTTGCCCGCGCCCTCGTACGTGTAGTCCCACGCGTTGATGGCGGCGTGCGCCACCTGCGGGTCGCCGTTCGGGGCGACTATCCCCTCGAGCCGGTCGGCGGGCACCCGGTACTTCTTGCCGTACGAGTACTGGATCATCGTGGTCGACGTCGGCGAGCACCACACCTGGCCGCCGCCCCCGAACTCGGGGTACTCGCCGATGTGGATCAGCTGCGAGTAGCCGGGCACGTCGAGCTCGACCGCGCGGCCGAGCGTGAAGTCGCTGGTGCCGGTGTACGCGGAGTCGGGCAGGTACTCGTTGGTCATCGTCGTCACGCCCGACAGCCGCGGGGTCGCCGTCGACCCCGCCGGCCGGTAGAGCGTGACGCGGGTCTGGAAGGCCTCGGGCTCGTGGCCGGTGCGCGCGATGAACGTGTCGGTGGACAGCGCGGCGTCGGCGTCGTTCTGTCCTTTCAGTGACGTGCGGTGGATGTCGCCGACGGAGCCGTCCGTGGGCGCGAAATCGGCGCCGGACGCCCAGCGGCCCATGACGAACCACTTGGTCCAGGCGCCGTCGGCCTTGCGGCCGCGGAACTCGACCTCGACCCACGTGCCGGTCGGGGTCGTGGCGTTCCAGGAGGTCAGGGACTCGTCGACGGCGTACCCGGTCTCGACGACCGGCGACGTCCACGTCCCCGTCTCGTAGTCCACCGCGCTGCCGTCGCCGAACGGGTCGGTGTACGCCGTGGTCGGGCCACCGGCATCCCGCACGCCCAGCGTGCCGTGCGCTCCGGGGCGCAGGTTCTCCCACTCGCCCTGCCGCAGGTCGGCGATGCCCTGCCAGTGGGTGGTGGTGATCTTGTGCCCCGATGCCGCGGGGTCGTCGGGCGGCGCGGCGCCGGCGGCCCCCGCGGTCGGTGCGATCACCGCCCCCGCTGCCAGTGCCGCCGTCGTCGCTCTCATCCAGCTCCTCCGCACCATGCCTGTCACGGGTCCCTCCCCAGGGACAGGGGCGTGGGACGGTCCCCACCGCCCGTTGGCAAAGACTTTCCCAGAAACTGTGGCGTGTGTCACGACCTTGCGCGTGGCCGCGGCCGCGGGGGAGGGGCGCTAGGCGGCCAGCTCGACCGGCACGTCCTCGTCGTGCCGCACCGCGAGCGACGTCACCGCCCGGGTGAGGCACACGTACAGGCGGCGCAGGCCGGACTCGCGGTCGACCTCCCCGGCCACGACCCCGGCCGGGTCGTCGAGGACGACGTGGTCGAACTCCAGGCCCTTGGCCAGGGAGGCCGGGACCAGGTCGAGCCGCGCGTCGAACTCGGTGGCCTGGTCGTCGGCGTCGTCGGCGTCGTCTGCGGCATCGGCGGCGGCGGCACTCGCTGCCCCGTCCTCCTCGCCGACGACGGCGAACTCCAGCCCGGCGGCCACGAGCCGGCGGCGGGCGGCGTCCAGGCCGGCGTCGGGCACGATCAGCCCCACCGATCCGTCGCGCGCGAGCGCGGCCCGCACCAGCTCCTCCGCCGGCGCCGTGGTGAGCACGAGCTCGCCGCGGGCCCGCCGCACGGCCACGGGCGGGGCGAGCTCGGGCGCGATCGTCGGGAGGAGGCGCGCCGCGTACTCGATGACGTCACCGGGCACGCGGAAGCCCGCGGTGAGCTGCTCGACGTGCCCGTCGGGCTTGCCCAGGTGGTGGAGCGCGTCCGCCCAGGAGCGCACGGCCCACGGCGTGGTCGCCTGGGCGAGGTCGCCGAGGACCGTGAGCGACCCCGTGCGGGCCCGGCGGCCGAGGACGCGCAGCATCATGGGCGACAGGTCCTGGGCCTCGTCGACGACGACGTGCGCCACCGAGGGCGCCCGCTCCAGCAGGTCGGCGAGCTCGTCGAGCAGCACGAGGTCGGCGAGCGTCCACCGGGCCGCCCCCGCGCTCCGCGGCGGCGCCTCCCAGGAGAGGGCCTCTCGCTCGGCCGGGGTGAGGACGTCGGCGGACATCTCCGCGAGGAACGCCGGGTCGGCCAGCAGGCGGTGGAGCAGCCGGGCGGGCGCGAGGGCCGGCCACAGCGTCGCGGCGTAGTCCTTGACCGGCTTGGTGCGCGCCAGGACGTCCCACGCCCGCTCGTCGAGCGCGTCGCCGGCCGCCTCGATCTGCTGCAGGATCCGGTGCGCCAGCGCGTACCGGAGCTGCTCGCGCCCCGCGTCGTAGCGCAGGTCGCGGCCCACCACGTGCGCGACGGCGTCCCGCGCCTCGTGGGCCGGCACGCGCCAGCGACGGGAGCCGCGCGGCAGGACCAGCGCCTCCGCGGGCTCGCCCAGGTGCGACCAGACGGCGCGGCGCAGCACCTGCGCCATGCGGGCGTCGCCCTTGAGGCGGGCTACCTCGGCCGGCTCCGTGCCGCGCAGGCGGCCGTGCGCGGCGACCACCTCCTCGACCGTCGTCTGCGTGGCGTCGACCTCGCCGAGCGCGGGCAGCACGTCCCGGATGTAGCGCAGGAAGCTCGAGTTCGGCCCGACGACGGTCATGCCCCGCCGGGTGACCTGCTCCCGGTGCGCGTACAGCAGGTAGGCCGCACGGTGCAGGCCCACGGCCGTCTTCCCCGTGCCGGGCGCCCCCTGCACGACGACCGTGCGGTCGAGGCCGCTGCGGACGATGACGTCCTGCTCGGGCTGGATCGTCGCCACGATGTCCCGCATCGGCCCGGTGCGCGGGCGCTCGATCTCCTGCTCGAGGATCTCCGAGTGCTCGACCTCGGTCGCGGCCGCGCCGGAGAGCACCTCGTCCTCGAAACCGGTGAGGACGCCCCGCGCGAAGCCGTACCGGCGCCGGGTCGTCACCCCCATCGGGTCGTCCCGGGTGGCGCGGTAGAACGCCGAGCTCACCGGGGCGCGCCAGTCCACGACCAGCGGGTCGCCGGCAGTGTCGGACACGTGCCGCCGCCCGACGTGGAAGACCTCGCCGCCGGACGGCTCGTCGCGGTCCAGCCGGCCGAAGAAGAGCGGCACGTGGGGGTCGTCCGCGAGCTGCGCCAGGCGTCGGGCCAGCGTGAGCTCCAGCGCCTCGGCGCTGATCCGGTCCCCGGCGTGGGCGGTCAGCCCCGCCGTGCGCTCGCGCATCCGGGCGAGCTCCTCGCGCGCCCGTTCCAGGTGTGCCCGTTCCCGGTCGAGCTCGGCATGGGTCACAGCGGGCACGGCTGACCTCCAGGACAACGGGCGGGTGGGAGCCGCAGGACATTACCCGGTCGCGGTGGTGGGGGCAACGTGCTCGGCGGCGGTCGATCGCGCCCGCACCGCCGGCGGCGGGGCGCCGATGTGATCTGCGTCCCAGCGGTTGGCATCCGGCCGAGGCGAACCTAAGTTAGGCCAGGCTGACCTCACTTCGACCACCCCGAGGAGACCCGTGACGAAGTCCTCCGCCCTGCTGGGAGCCGCGACCGCGGCCGAGTACGCGGGCGCGCTGCACGCCGTCGTGGACGACGTGGCCGCCCGCGTCGCCGCCGCCGAGCAGCCGTTCTGCGGCGCGAGCCGGCGCGAGCTGCAGGCGCTCGTCGACGACGTCGACCTCGACGGCCCGCCGGTCGGGACGCCCGACGCGCTGCGCGAGACCGCCGAGCTCTACGCCTCCCACGCCGTCTGGTTCCACCACCCAGGCTACGCCGCGCACCTCAACTGCCCGGTGGCGCTCCCGGCGGTCGGCGCCGAGGCGATGCTCGCCGCGATCAACACGTCGGTCGACACGTACGACCAGTCGACCGTGGCGACGCTCATGGAGCAGCGGCTCGTCGCCTGGACCGCCGCGCGCGTCGGGTTCGAGGCCGGCGACGGGGTCTTCACCTCCGGCGGCACGCAGTCCAACCTGCAGGCCCTGCACCTGGCCCGCGAGCGCGCCCTGACCGACGCGGCGGGCGCCCGGCTCGGCGGTGCCGCGCGGCGCGAGCGGCTCGGCCGCCTGCGCGTGCTCGCCACGGCGTCGGGCCACTTCAGCGTCGCGCGCTCCGCCCTGCTGCTCGGCCTGGACGACGACGCGGTGGTCGCGGTCCCGACGGACGCCGCCGGCCGGATGGACCCGGGCGCGCTCGCCCGCGCGCTGGTCGACGTCGAGCGGGCCGGCGACGTCGTCATGGCCGTCGTCGTGACGGCCGGCACCACCGACCGCGGCTGCGTCGACCCGCTGGTGCCGGTCGCGGACCTGTGCGACGCCGTCGGGGCCTGGCTGCACGTGGACGCCGCGTACGGCGGCGGGCTGCTGCTGTCGCCGCGCCGCCGCCACCTGCTGGACGGCGTCGAGCGGGCCCGCAGCGTCACGGTGGACTTCCACAAGACGTTCTTCCAGCCGGTGTCGTCCAGCGCGCTCGTGGTGCGCGACCCCGCCGACCTGGCCCGCGCGACGTGGCACGCCGACTACCTCAACCCGGCCGAGGAGTCGGGCGAGCCCAACCCCGACCTCAACCTCGTGGACAAGTCGCTGCAGACCACGCGCCGGTTCGACGCCCTCAAGCTGTGGGCCACGCTGCGCGCCGTCGGCGCGGACGGCGTCGGCGCGATGGTCGACGCCGTGTGCGACCTCGCGGCGGCCGTGCACGCCGACCTCGCGGGCGACCCCGAGCTGCGCCTCCTCGCCCCGACCGACCTGTCGACCGTGCTGTTCCGGTTCCAGCCGGACGGCGTCGACGACGCCCGGGCCGACGCCCTCGTGCCCCGCGTGCGTCGCGTGCTCTTCGACTCCGGCCGCGCCATGGTGGCCAAGACGGTGATCGACGGGCGCCCGTGCCTCAAGCTCACCCTGCTCAACCCGGACGCGACGCTCGACGACGTCCGCGACGTGCTCGACCTGGTGCGCTCCACCGCGCACGGCCTGCTCGCCGGCCAGGAGCTGCTCGAGCTCGACTCCCCGCCCTGCCGCGCGGTGCACCCGCGGCTGGAGCGCACCGTCACGACCGACGCAGCCCTCGAGGGAGCAGCCCGATGACCCGCACCTACGACCTCCTCGGCATCGGCATCGGGCCGTTCAACCTCGGCCTCGCGGCGCTCGCCGACCCGCTGGACGACGTCGACGCCATCTTCCTCGACCAGCGCGACGCCTTCAGCTGGCACCCGGGCATGATGCTCGAGGGGGCCACCATCCAGGTGCCGTTCCTGGCCGACCTGGTGACGATGGCGGACCCGACGTCGCCCTGGTCGTTCCTCGCGTTCCTCAAGGCGACGGGCCGGCTCTACCCCTTCTACATCCGCGAGTCCTTCTACCCGCTGCGCGCCGAGTACGACCAGTACTGCCGGTGGGTGGCCGACCGGCTCACCACGCTGCGCTGGGGGCGCGAGGTGGTCGGCGTGGACCGCGACGACAAGACCGGCGACCTCGTCGTCACCGCCCGCCTCGCCGCCGGCCCGGGCCAGGCACCCCGCACCGAGACGTACCGGGCGCGCCACGTCGTCCTCGGGGTGGGCACGACGCCGCAGCTGCCCGGGCCGCTCGCCGGCCTGGCCGCGGAGTCGGCCCGGCACCCGGGCGCCGGGCCTGTGGTGCACAGCGCCGACTACCTGCCGCACCGCGACGCCCTCGCCGCGAGCGGCGCGGTGACCGTCGTCGGCTCGGGGCAGTCGGCCGCCGAGGTGTACCGCGACCTGCTCGAGGACGCGTCCCCGCAGGCCCACCGCGTGGACTGGGTGACGCGCTCGACCCGGTTCTTCCCGATGGAGTACACCAAGCTCACCCTCGAGATGACGTCGCCCGAGTACACCGACCACTACCGGGCGCTGCCCACCGAGCTGCGGGAGATCCTCGGCCGCGAGCAGCGCGCGCTCTACAAGGGCATCAGCGGCGACCTCGTCGACGAGATCTACGACACCCTCTACCGCAAGTCCGCCCTGGGCCGGGAGCTGCCGACCACGCTCCTGTCCGACACGGAGGTGGTCGAGGCGCGGTACGACGCCGAGGGCGCGGGCGGCGCCGGGGAGTACGTGCTGACCCTGCGGCACGGGCAGCTCGGCACGACGGCGGAGCACCGCACCCGCGCGGTCGTGGCCGCCACCGGCTACGGCTCGGGGGTGCCGGGCTTCGTCGCGCCGGGGCTGGTGGACCTCGACGAGCTCGGCCGCGTCGACGTCGCGCGCGACTACACCGCCGGTGCCGGCGGGCGCCTGCACGTGGGCGGCACCGAGGCGCACACCCACGGCGTGACCGCCCCCGACCTGGGCTTCGCGCCGTGGCGCAACTCCGTCATCCTCGCGCAGGTCACCGGTCGTGAGCCGTACCCGGTCGAGAGCCGCATCGCCTTCCAGACCTTCGGCCTGCCCGGGGGCGTCGACGCCGCGCCCGCGCCGTCGTCGGCCGCGGTGGGGGAGGTGGCGCGATGACCGTCACGACCGAGCCCCGCACCGCCCGCGCGTCCGCGGACGCCGTCGCGCTCGAGCCCGTGGACCCGGCGCGCGACGTCACGACCCTGCACGCCTGGCTCGCCCATCCCGCGTCGGCGTTCTGGCGCATGGGGCACCTGACCGAGGGCGAGGTGCGGGCCTACCTCGAGGCCGTCGTCGCCGACCCGGACCAGGACGGCTGGCTCGGACGCGTGGAGGGCCGGCCCGCCTTCTACACGGAGACGTACGACCCGGCCCGCGTGCTCCTCGCCGGCGTGCACGACGCCGTCCCCGGCGACCTCGGCATGCACCTGCTCGTCGCGCCGCCGCCGGCCGACCCCGGCGACCGCGTCCCGGGCCTCACCGACGCCGTGATGGCGGCCGTCGTGCGGTTCTGCCTCGCGCCCGAGGGCCGTGGCGCGGCGCGCGTCGTCGTCGAGCCCGACGTGACGAACCGTGCGATCGCCGCGAAGAACGCCGCCGCGGGCTTCCGCGTGCTGCGCGAGGTCGACGTCAGCGAGGGCGACGGACCTGGCGGGCACGTCAAGCGGGCGGCCCTGAGCGTCTGCACGCGCGCGGACTTCGCGGCGTCGCCGCTGGGTGGCCCGAGCGGCGTCGACCTCGCCCCGCACCTGCGCCCGGGCCTCGCGGCGCAGGCGCACCGGCACCTCGCCGCGAAGGCGCTCGCCGAGCTCGCGCACGAGCGGCTCTTCCGCCCCGAGCCGGACCCCGACGGTCGTGAGCGGTACGTGCTCGCGCTCGACGGCGTGACCTACCGGTTCACGGCGCGCACGTTCGCCCTGGAGCACTGGGTGGTGGACCCGTCCTCGATCACCCGGACGGCCGGGCCGCCGGCCGCCGAGGGCGTGGAGCTGCCCGTGGACGCGCTGGAGCTCGTCGCCGAGCTGCAGCCGCTGCTGCAGATCCCCGACGACCTGGTCGCGACCTACCTCGAGGAGCTGTCCTCGACCCTCGCCGCGGCCTGCGCCAAGCGCGACCGCGAGCTGAGCGGAGCGTCCCCGCAGGTCCCCGAGCTGCTGGCGGCGCTCGCCCCGGACACCGCGGACCCCGCAGGCGGCCTCGACGGGGCGGACGACGACCGACGCCGCGCCGACGCGTTCCAGGCCACCGAGGCGGCGATGACCGAGGGCCACCCGGGCTTCCTCGCGAACAACGGCCGCATCGGGTTCTCGCTGGACGACTATCTCGCGTACGCGCCGGAGCGGGGCGAGCGGATGCGCCTGGTCTGGCTGGCGGCGCGGCGCGAGCACTCCCACCTGGCGCTCGGGGACGGCCTCACCGAGGCCGGCCTGTACGGCGACGAGCTCACCGGTGCCGAGCGCGCCGCCTTCGCCGGCCGCCTCACCGCGCGCGGCCTCGACCCGGCCGAGTACCTCTACCTGCCCGTGCACCCGTGGCAGTGGCAGCACCGCGTGCCGGTCACGTTCGCGGCCGACGTCGCGCGGGGCGACCTCGTGCCGCTGGGGCCCGGCGCCGACGAGTACCAGCCGCAGCAGTCCATCCGCACGATGTTCAACCGGACGCGGCCGGAGCGGCACTACGTGAAGGTGGCGCTCGCGATCCAGAACATGGGCTTCCTGCGCGGGCTCTCCCCGGCCTACATGCGCGCCACCCCCGACATCAACGACTGGGTGGCCGGCGTCGTCGAGGGGGACGCGACCCTCCGGGCGAGCGGCTTCGGCGTGCTGCGGGAGCGCGCGTCGGTCGGCTACACGGGCGACGTCTACCACCGCACCGCCCGGCCCAGCGCGCACCGCAAGATGCTCGCCGCGCTCTGGCGGGAGTCGCCGGTGCCCCGCACGGCGCCGGGGGAGCGGCTGGCCACCATGGCGAGCCTGCTGCACCGCGACGCCTCGGGCCGCGCGCTCGCGACCGCCCTCGTGCGCGCGTCCGGGATCGCGCCCGAGGCCTGGCTGCGCGCCTACCTCGACGCCTACCTGTACCCGCTGATGCACTGCCTGCGCGCCCACGACCTCGCCTTCATGCCCCACGGCGAGAACCTCGTGCTGGTGCTGCGCGACGGCGTGGTGCGGCGGGTCTTCATGAAGGACATCGGCGAGGAGGTGGCCGTCCTCGGGCACGGCGCCCTCCCGCCCGGCGTCGAGCGCGTGCGCGCCGCCGTGGACGCCGACGAGAAGGCGCTCGCGGTCTTCACCGACGTCTTCGACGGGGTGCTGCGCCACCTGGCCGGCATCCTCGCCGTCGACGGCGTGCTGCCCGAGGACCGGTTCTGGGCCGTCGTGGCGGACGTCGTGGACCGGCACGGGGCCGAGCACCCGGACCTCGCCGGGCGCGTCGACCTGCGCGTGCCGCGCTTCGCGCACTCGTGCCTCAACCGGCTGCAGCTGCGCAACACGCTGCAGATGGTCGACCTCACCGACCAGTCCGCCTCCTTGCTGTACGCAGGGACGATGGCCAACCCCGTCGCCCGCCCGGGCACCCCGTGAGCCGACCCTTCGAGCTCTTCCGCGACGACCTGGGCGTGCCGCACGTGCGCGCGGGCTCCGAGGCGGACCTCGCGTTCGGGCAGGGGTACGTCACCGCCCTGGACCGCGGGTGGCAGCTCGAGGTGGACCGCTGGTACGGCGAGGGGCGGCTGGCCGCCCGCGTCGGCCCGGCGGGCCTGGAGTGGGACCGGTTCGCCGTCCGCGTGCGCCTGGCCGACACCACCCGGCGGGTGTGGGCGGCGCTCGCGGCCCCCGAGCGGGACTGGCTCGCCGCCTACGCCGACGGGGTGCGCGACGGCCTGGACGCCGGCGGCCGGGACGCGCCCGAGCGGGCGGAGCTGGCCCGGGCGCTCGGCGGCGCCCCGCTGCCCGCCGACGAGCCGTGGCACCCGTGGACCCCGGTCGGCACGTTCCTGGTGCACCACGTCCTGTTCAGCGGCTTCCCGCACCTGCTGTGGCGCGAGCACGTGGCCCGCACGCTCGGCCCCACGCTCGGCGCGGCGGCCCTCTCCTGGTGGGGCGGGGACGACGGCGGGAGCGGGGGCCCGTCGTCCGGCTCCAACGCGTGGGCGCTGCACGGGTCGCGCACGGCGTCCGGCGCGCCGCTGCTCGCCGGCGACCCGCACCGGTTCCTCGAGCTGCCGGGCGTGTACCAGCAGGTCAGGCTCGCGCGGCCGGGGCACGACGTCGTCGGCCTGGCGTTCCCGGGCGTGCCCGGCGTGCTGCACCTCGGGCAGGCCGAGACGCCCACCGGGTCGGTGGCGTGGGGCATCACCAACGCGATGGCGCACCACGTCGACCTCGTCGCGGAGGCGTCGCACGGCGACGACGTCGGCGCGACCGAGGTCGTCGCGTCGGGCGCCGAGACCGTCCCCGTGCGCGGCGGCGAGGCCGTCGAGGTGCCGTGGGCGGAGACCCCCCGCGGCCCGCTCGTGACCGACCGCCACAGCCTCCGGTGGCCCGTCCGCGTCACGGCCGACGCCGGGGTGGCCGCCTGGCGGGCGCTCCAGGGCGCGCGGACGGCGCGCGAGGTCGCGGCCGCCTTCGCCGGCTGGGTGGACCCGGTGAACCGGGTGCTCGCCGCCGACTCGTCGGGGGAGGTGCTGCGCCTGACCGCCGGCCGCGTCCCGGTCGTGCCGCCCGCGGAGCGCGTGATGCCCCGGGCCGTCGAGGACGTGGCGCGGTCGGGGCAGGCGGGGCGGCGGGCCGGGCCGGAGTGGCTCGGCCTGCCCGCGCCCACCGCCGTCGTCGACGTCGCGGTGGACGCCAACGACCGGTCCGGCCGGCCCGGCCACGACCTCGGCCTCGTGTACGCCCCGCACCGGGCGGCCCGGGTGCGTGCCCTGCTCGCCGCACCGCCGCCGGGCGGGGAGACGGCGCGGTCGCAGGAGCGGGTGCTCGCCGACACCCGTGACGGCGGGGCGCCTGGGCTAGTCGCGTGGCTGGAGCGGGCGGAACCCGGGTCGGAGAACGCCCGGCGGCGCGCGGGGCGCCTGCTGGCCTGGGCGGCGGCGGGGGCCCGGACGGACGCCGACGACGCGGACGCCGCCCTCTTCGCCCGCTGGCGGGACGCCCTGGTGCGCCGCGTCGCCGCCGACCCGGCGCTGGCCCCGTTGCACGCGCCGCACGGCCTGCCGGCGGTGTTCGCGCCGTGGCTCGACGTCGTCGCGCGCGTGGGCGACGCCCTGCCCGCCGTGCTCGCGTCCGGCGTCGTCGGCTCCCGGGCCGCCGCCGCGGCGGCGCTGGCGGACCTCGACACGCTCGACGGGCCCGCCGACGGGGACGACGCCGAGACCTGGGGCGACCTGCACCGCCTGGCCCCGCTGCACGCGCTGGACCTGGTGCCCGGCGCGACGGCGCCGGTCGTGCCCCGCGCGCCCCTGGGCGGGACCGGCGACGCCGTGCGCTGCACCGGCGGGGTCCCCGGGGTCACGACCGCCGCCTTCCGCGGCTCCGTGGCGCGCTGGGTGTGGGACCTCGGCGACCGGCGCCGCAGCCGCTGGGGCGTGCCCTTCGGCGCGTCCGGCGACCCGCGCTCGCCGCACTTCGCCGACCAGCACCCGGCGTGGGCCGCCGCCCGCACCACCGTGATCGAGACCGACTGGGCGCGGCTGCGCCCGGTACCCCTGCCCACCGGCCGGCCCCTGGCCGACGACGACCGACGGAGCTCCCGATGACCGACGACCCCCGACTGCTGACCGGACGCCGCGGCGAGGAGGTGTGGCGGGCCGGCGCGCCGGGCGCCGGCACGGTGACCGCGCACGTCCTCGACCCGGTCGCGGACCTCGACGTGCTGCACGCGTGGGTGAACCGCCCGTACGCGGGCTTCTGGGGGCTCGGCGGCCTGAGCCGCGACGACCTGAGCGCCACGTACGCGTTCGTCGACTCCCTGCCCACGCACCACGCGTACCTGGTGCGGTGGGACGGCGAGCCGGTGGTGCTCGTGCAGCTCTACCACCCGGAGGACGACCCGGTCGCGACCGCCTACGACGTGCTGCCCGGCGATGTCGGGATGCACTTCTTCAAGGGGAGCGACGGCCCGGCGGCGCGGTACGGGGTCGCCCCGTGGGACGTCATCGGGCCCGCGGTGCTCGGCCTCGCGCTGGCCCTGCCGGGCGCCCGCCGGCTCGTGGTGGAGCCGGACGCGCGCAACGAGCGCGCCCTGGCCCGCATGGTGGCCTTCGGCTTCGAGCCCGCCGGCACGGTGCGCTTCGAGTCGCCGCAGGGCCCGAAGGAGGCGGCTCTGGCGTTCCTCGGTCGCGAGCGCGGCGACGCGATCCTGGCGGCCGCGCTCGCGGCGGGTGCGGGGGCCACGGGCTGAGCGGGGCCCGGGGCCGGGACGGGCCGGCTACGCCTGCGCGTCGGCCGGCCGCACGGCCGCCGGCACGGGGCCGGTGGTGGTGCCCGGCACGAGCTCGACGGGCAGCGTGGTGCAGGTCGGCTCCTCGCCGGCGAGCACCCCCAGCACCGCCCGGCCGAGGGCCGCGCCCTTGGCCTGCAGGGGCTGGTGCACGCTGGTGAGCACGTCGGGGGAGAGCCACGGCAGGTCGATCCCGTCGAAGCCCGCGATCGACACGTCGTCGGGCACGCGCAGGCCGAGCTCGCGGGCGGCGATGACGGCGCCCGCGGCGAGCAGGTCGGAGTGCGCGACGATCGCCGTCGGGCGCTCGGTCTCCGGCACCCAGGCGCCGAGGATCTCCGTGGCCGCGTCGCGGCCGTGCTCGACGAGGGACGCCGGCGTCTCCCAGGAGATGACCGGCTCCACCTCGTCGCGCACGCCGTCGAGGCGGTGCCGCGTGGAGGTGCGGTCCGCCTGAGCGAGGCGGGCCGCGTCGATCGGGCCGGACCGCTCGACCGCGTCGAGGGGGAGCGTGATCTCCGCGATGCGGGTGTGGCCCAGCTCCTTGAGGTGGCGCACGGCCAGCGCGGTGCCGGCCCGGTCGTCGAGCGCGACGAGCGGCGCGCCGTCCACGCGACCGCCCTCGCCGACGACGACGGGCACGTCGCGGCGCCGCAGCGCGGCGAGGGTCGCGTCGTCCCTGAGCACGCCCCACACGAGCACGGCGACGTCCATCGCGGCCGACTCGAGCAGCGGGTCCACGGCGGGCACGGGGGCGGCCGGGGTGGTCCCGTCGTCGGCACGTGCGGGCGCCGCCGCTCCGCGGACGCCGGGGATGAGCAGCACGCCGAGCCCCTCGGTGCCGAGCACGTCGACGAGGCCGTCGAGCACCTTGACCGCCACGGGGTCGCGGAACGCGCGCCCGGGCTGGTCGCCGATGACGACGCCCACGATCCCTGACCGCCCCGACCGGAGCTGGCGGCCCAGCGGGTTGGGGCCGTGGTAGCCGAGCTCGGCGGCGGCGGCGAGCACCTTGTCGCGGGTCTCGGCGGTGATCGGGCCGGCGCCGGAGAACGCCAGCGAGGCAGTGGAGACCGAGACGCCCGCGAGCTCGGCCACCCGGGCCAGCGTCGGTCGGGCGGCGGTGCTGCGTCCCATGAGGCTCCTTCGGGCGGTGTCGGGGCGCCAGCCTACCGGGGGATTCCGGGGTTCGAATCGATTTGACCAGCGCGGCGGATTCCGGAAACGTCAGACCGTGACCTCCGCTCGCCCTGCCGCACCCCGGCACGCCGTCCGCGCCGCCTGGGCCGTCTTCGCCGTCTTCGTCGTCGCCGGGATCGGGATGGCCACATGGGCCTCCCGCATCCCCGCCGTCCGCGACGGCCTCGGCTTCCAGGCGGACGAGATGGGGCTGCTGCTGCTCACCGGCGCCATCGGCTCGCTGATCGCCCTGCCGCTCTCCGGCATGATCGCGTCGCGCATCGGCGCGGGGCGCACCTGCGTGTCGTTCGCGGCGCTCGCGGCCGCCGGCTTCACCGTCGCGACCCTCGCGGTCGAGGGCGGCAGCCCGCTGTGGGTCCGCGTCGGGCTGTTCCTCGGCGGCATGGGCGTGGGCATCTGGGACGCCGCGATGAACCTCGAGGGTGCCGTCGTCGAGCGGCGGCTCGGCCGGTCCGTCATGCCGCGCTTCCACGCGGGCTTCTCCCTCGGCACCGTCGCGGGCGCCGGCCTCGGCGCGCTCGCCGCGCACGGCGGCGTGTCCCTGCCGCTGCACGTCATCACGGTGATGGTCGTCGACCTGGTCGTGGTCGTCGTGTGCGTACGGTTCTTCGAGCCGACGACGGCGCACGCCGAGGCCCCCGCCGCGGGTGCGGCGACCGACACCCAGGCGGACCCGGCCACGGCTGTCGACGCCGGCGGCGGCCACTCGCTGCGCGACACCCTGGCGACCTGGCGCGAGCCGCGCACCCTGCTCGTCGGGCTCGTCGTGCTCGCCGCGGCGCTCACCGAGGGCGCCGCGAACGACTGGGTCAGCCTCGCCGTCGTCGACGGCTTCGACGCGCCGCAGTCCACCGGCGCGATCGGCCTGGCCGTCTTCCTGTGCGCGATGACGCTCGCCCGGCTCGCCGGCACGTCGCTCATCGACCGGTACGGCCGCGTCACCATGCTGCGGATCTGCGGCTCCGCCGCCCTGGTCGGCGTGGTGGCCTTCGCGCTCGTCCCGTCGCTGTGGGTGGCGCTGGTCGGGGTGGCGATCTGGGGCGCGGGGGCCTCCCTCGGGTTCCCGCTCGGTATGTCGGCGGCGTCCGACGACCCGCGGCGGGCCGCGCTGCGCGTGTCCGTCGTCTCGACCATCGGCTACTCGGCGTTCTTCGTCGGGCCGGCCCTCATCGGCTTCCTCGCCGAGCACGTCGGGTACCGCGACGCGCTGCTCGTCCTGGCGGTCCCCGTGGCCCTCGGGCTGCTCGTGGCCGGAGCCGCACGGCCGCTGCCGGCCGCCGCCGACCCGGCGCGTACGCTGGACGCGTGAGCCTTTCCGCCGTGCCCGCCTCGCCTGCCACCGAGCCGCCCGCGACCGCCGCGGACCGCTCCACCTCGACCCCCACGCTCTCCGAGCTGACGACGCTGCGCGTCGGCGGGCCCGTCGACGCGTACGTGGAGGCCGAGTCGGAGGCGGAGCTGATCGACGCGGTGCGCGCGGCGGACGACGCCGACCAGCCGCTGCTGGTGATCGGCGGCGGCTCGAACCTGCTGGTCGCGGACGAGGGGTTCGCGGGCGTCGTCGTGCGCGACGTGCGCCAGGGCCTCGACGCGGACCTGGCCGACTCGTGCGGCACCGACGGCGCGTGCGGCGGCGCGAGCCTGCGCCTGCCCGCGGGGCAGGACTGGGACGCGTTCGTCGCCGAGGCCGTGGCGAACGAGTGGGTGGGCGTCGAGGCGCTGTCGGGCATCCCCGGCACCGTCGGCGCCGCCCCGGTGCAGAACATCGGCGCGTACGGGCAGGACGTGTCCGGCGTCGTGGCGTCCGTGCGGACCTGGGACCGCGCCACCGGCCAGAGGAAGACCTTCCCGCTCGCGTCCCTCGGCTTCGGCTACCGCACGTCGCTCCTGAAGCGCACGATGCGGTCCGGTGGCGGCGAGGGCGCGCCCTGGTACCCGACGCCCCGGTACGTGGTGCTCGAGGTGAACCTGCAGATGCGGCTCGGCAGCCTGTCCGCGCCCGTCGGCTACCGCGAGCTGGCCCGCCGCCTCGGCGTCGAGGTGGGCGAGCGCGCCCCGTCGGCCGAGGTGCGGCAGGCGGTGCTGGAGCTGCGCGGCGGCAAGGGGATGCTGCTCGACGGCGTGGGCGGCGCCCCGGAGCCCGACCACGACCGCTGGTCCGCGGGGTCGTTCTTCACCAACCCCGTGCTGCCGGCGGACGCCGCGGACGAGCTGCCCGAGGACGCCCCGCGCTTCTCCGTGCGCTCCGCGACGCCCGAGTCGACCGTGAGCCCGAGCCTCGGCGCCGTCGACACCACGCTCGTGAAGACCAGCGCGGCGTGGCTCATCGAGCACGCCGGGTTCACCAAGGGCTTCGGCCTCGCCGGCGAGCACAGCCCCGCGCGCCTGTCGACGCGCCACACGCTCGCCCTGACCAACCGCGGGGGCGCGACGGCGGCCGACCTCGTGGCGCTCGCGCGGACCGTGCGCGACGGCGTGCGCGACACCTTCGGCGTCGAGCTCGAGCCCGAGCCCGTCCTGGTCGGCACCGCCCTCTAGGCCCGGTGGTAGGCCCGGTGGTAGGCCCGGTGGGTGGTCAGTAGAGGACGACGGGCGTGCCCTTGGGCATGCCCCACGAGTCCCACAGCCAGTTGATCGCGGCGTTGGACACGCGTACGCACCCGTGCGACGCGGGGAAGGGCGGGATCGACGGCGAGCCGTGCACCGCGTACCCGCCGGAGAAGTACTTGGGCCGGTACATCGAGCCGAGCTCGAGCGTGGACTCGTGCATCCCGTTGCGCTCCATGTACACCGCGAACGAGCCGCGCGGCGTCGACGCGTGGTACGTGCGGCCCTTGGCCTCGTAGGTGTCGCCGTTGCCCGACGACGCGTTGAAGATCCGCGTGACCTTGCCGTTCTCCACGGTCATGAGGAGCTGGCGGTCCAGGTCGATCTCGACCGCCTTGCCCGACGACGAGTGCGCGCTGGGCCGGACGCCGTCGTCGAGCGCGGCCTGCGTCTTCGGCCCGACGACCCCGTCGCGGTACTGGCCCGCCGCCTTCTGCAGCGCCCAGACCGCCTGCTGCGTGGCCGGGCCGTACGTGCCGTCCGCGTCCTGGAGGAAGTAGCCCAGCTCCTGCAGCCGCTCCTGCAGGGCGGTGACCTTCGCCCCCGAGTCGCCGTAGGAGATCAGCTTGTCGCGCGCCTCGGCGGCCTTCTTGGCGGCGGCCTCGTCCGCGGCCTTCTGCTCCTCCGCCTCCTTGGCGGCGGCCTCCTCGGCCGCCTTCTTCTCCGCGGCCTTCTTCGCCTTCTCGGCCGCCTTCTTCTCGGCTTCCTTCTTCTCCGCCGCCTTCTTGGCGGCGTCGTCGGCAGCCTTCTGGTCCGCCGCGTCCTGCTCGGCCTGCTGCTGCGCCGCGTCGTCGGACGCCGAGCCCTGGACGCCGTCGTCCGGGGTGGAGCCGTCCGCGGGGGCCGAGGAGGTCGCCGTCGGGGCGGTCCCCGGTTCGGCCTGCCCGCCGTCTCCCGACAAGGGGGCGCAGCCCCCGAGCACGAGGGCGAGCACCACCGGCACGCCGAGGAGCGACGCCGCGCGGCGTCGCCGGGTCGTGGGAACCGTACGCATCGTGTCCCTTCCGCGCCGGTGTGGCGGCGTACCGGGTGCGCCGCGGGGTACCACCGTGCCCCGCGACCGCCCCGACCGCGACCGCAGCACTCCGGTCGTGTCGTGATCGTGACCTGTGACAGGTCGGTCACCTGCCACGACGCTCGGGGCGGCGAAAAGGTTGTGCCGAGGGTCGGCTCTCGAGCACGCGACCGCTCGCGTCACCGGGGCGGACGGCGCGAGCGGTCGCGTGCTCGACGGTGGGCCGGGTCAGCGGCGGTCCTCCTTGAGGACGGCCAGGCGCTGCCGGTACTCGGCCTCGTCGATCTCGCCGCGGGCGTACCGCTCGCCCAGGACGTCGACCCCGCCGGCGCCGCCGCGGGCCCACGGCGGGCCGTAGCGCCGCGCACGGCGGGCGATGAGGAACACGACGGAGGCGAACAGCAGGAACCACAGGATCGGGAAGACGATCCACCAGCCCGGCCCCCCGCCGGCGGCGTACGGGTGCGCGACGACGGCCGCGGGGACGGCGATCGCGGTGGCAGTGGTGAGCATCGTGGACTCCTCGTGACGGTGGGTCCGCCCTGTGCGGGCCCTCGACCACCACCGTCGCCCGGGGGGACGGGCCGCGTCGTCAGCCGGGCGTACCGACCCGGGTGGTCCCCGGGTGCCGCCCCGCCGGGCTCAGCCGGACCAGCCCGGCCGCACGACGCCGCCCTCGTACGCCGCCACGACGAGCTGCGCGCGGTCGCGGGCGCCCAGCTTCGCCATCACCCGCGAGACGTGCGTCTTGACGGTGGACTCCGACAGGTAGAGCGTGCGCGCGATCTCGTCGTTGGACAGCCCGCCGGCCACCTCGACGAGCACCTCGCGCTCGCGGGCGGTGAGGTCGCCGAGGCCGGGCGGGGGCGGTACGTCGCGGGTCGCGTCGGCCACGCGGGCCAGCAGGCGCCGGGTGACGCCGGGGGACAGGAGGGCGTCGCCCGCGGCGGCCACGCGCACGGCCCGCACCAGGTCCGCGGGCTCGGTGTCCTTGACGAGGAAACCGCTCGCGCCGCCGCGGACGGCCTCGGCCACGTACTCGTCCAGCTCGAACGTCGTCACGACCACCACGTGCACGCCGCCCGTGCCCGGGTCGGCCACGATGCGGCGCGTGGCCTCCAGCCCGTCGGCGCCGGGCATCCGCACGTCCATGAGGACGACGTCCGGCAGCAGCTCCAGGGTGAGGCGCACCGCCTCGTCGCCGGTGGCGGCCTCGCCCACCACCGTCATGTCGTCCTCGGCGTCGAGCAGGGCGCGGAAGCCGCCGCGCACGAGCGCCTGGTCGTCGGCGAGCAGCACGCGGATCATGCGTCCTCCGTGGGGTTCTCGGGCAGCGGGATGGCGGCGTCGACGAGGAAGCCGGCGCCGACGGTCGCGGGCCGGGGCCCCGCGCGCAGGGTGCCGCCGGCGCCCTCGACCCGCTCGCGCATGCCGCGCAGCCCGTAGCCGTCGGGGCGCGGCCCCGACGGCGCGGCCGGGCCGCCGTCGTCCGACACCACGACCCGCAGGGTGCGCTCCGCGCGCTCGCCGCGGACGTCGACCCGCGCGACGACCGACCGGGCCCCCGGGGCGTGCCGGCCGACGTTCGTCAGGGCCTCCTGCACCACCCGGTACGCGACGCCGGCGAGGTGCGCCGGCACGGCGCCGTCGGCCAGGAGGCCCGGCTCGACGTCGAAGCGGACGTCGACGCCGCGGGCGCGCAGCGGCTCGGCCAGCCGGGGCAGGGCGGCGAGGTCCCAGGTGGGGGTGCGGGGCTCGGGCGCGGCGTCGTCCTCGCCGCGCACGACGCCGAGCACGGCGCGCACCTCGTCGAGGGCGTCGCGGCTCGTGGCCTTGATCGACGCGAGCGCCGAGCGGGCCTGCTCGACGTCGCGGTCCAGCAGGTGCAGGCCCACGCCTGCCTGCACGTTGATCGCGGACAGGGAGTGGGCGAGGACGTCGTGCAGCTCGCGCGCGATCCGCAGCCGCTCGGTCGCGACGGCGGTGCGCTCCCGGTCGGCGCGGGCGGCGCGCAGCGCGGTGGCGCGGGCGAGCCGTTCGCGGACGCCGGTGGCGATCAGCAGCGCGACGGCGGTCCACGCCGCCCCGCCGAGGAGGGCGGCCGACCGGGGCGCGTCGTCGCGCAGGGCGGCGGCGCCCACGACGGTGCCCCACATCAGCAGCGCCCCCGACCAGGCGATCGCCCGCGCCCGGGCCGCGGGGCCGGTGAGCAGCACCATGACGAGCACGCCGACCGTGCCGCCGAACACCGGGCCCCACGCGTACCCCAGCACCAGGTACGCCCCGAGGGCGCCCACGGCCAGCAGCACGGCGAGCGCGGGGCGGCGGGGCAGGGTCAGCAGCACGAGGGGCCCGACGAGCGCGAGGGCCAGGCCCAGCGCGTCGACGCCGCGGGCGTCCGGCTGCCAGTGCGACGCACCCAGGGTCCCGACGGTCACGACGACGGCGAGCGCCAGCGCCAGGAACAGCCGGGGGCGCCAACGGTCGAGGGGGCCGCGCTCCATGCCGGGCACGCTACGCCGCGGCGGGGGGCGGCGCGTCCGACCGGGGTGCCGTGCGACGTCGTCCCCGGGGACCACGCCGCGTCGTCCTGGTGGTCGTGCTGGTGGTCGACGAGGCGGCCGCCGTCGCGCCGGCGGGTCGGTCGCGGGCGAGCAGGACGGCGCCCAGCACGAGGCCGATGCCGACCGCGGCCGCCGGCGTCACGTGCTCGCCGAGCACCGCGACGGCGAGCACCGTCGCCCCGACGGGCTCCAGCAGCGACAGCAGCGCCGCCGACGTCGCGCTGACCCCGCGCTGCAGGCCGGCGTAGAACGCGAGGTACCCGACCGCCGTCTGCACCAGCGCGAGGAACGCGAGCGTGACCCACGCGGTGGCGTCGAGCGAGCCGAGGGCGAGTCCCGCGGGGGCCGCGGGCACGAGCGACGCGAGCCCCGCCAGGGTGAACGCGGTGGCGACCAGGGGAGCGGGGGCGAGCCCGGGCAGGACGCGGCGGTTGACGACGGTCGTCGCGCCGAACGCGACCGCCGCGACCAGCGCGAGCGCGACGCCCCACCCGGCATCGCCGCCGGCGTCGGCGGGCCGGCGCACGTCGCCGACGAGCGCGAGGCCGGCGACCGACGCCGCGAGCGCCACCAGCACCGGGAGGCGCGGGAGGCGCCGGGCCCGCAGGGTGCCGTGGGCGGCCACGACCAGCGGCGCGCCGCCGAGCGCGACCACGGTCGCGACGGCGACGCCGACCTGGACCACGGACTGGAAGTACGCCGCGCCGAAGACGGCGGCGAGGGCGGCGGTGAGCAGCACGTGCCGCGCGGAGGCGGCCGTCCGCGGGATGGCGCGCAGCTGCCCGGTGACGGCGGTGACGCCGAGCACGGCCAGCCCGCCCAGCAGGAGCCGCAGGGCCGACACCGCCGTCGGGGACATCGCGCTGTGGGCCGTGATCGTGGCGGCCGCGACGCCCCCGGTGCCCCAGAGGAGCGCGCCGGTCGCGACGAGGACGGCACCCCCGCCGAGGGCGGGCGCGGGAGGGGCCTCGGCACCGGGTCTCGTCGTCGTCACCGGCCCATCGTCGGACGAGGGGGTGCTTCAGATCAATCGAAGTTCTCCGCACTCGGGCTTAAGGTATTTCGATGCACCTCGACCCGCGCCGGCTCGCGATCCTCCTGGCCGTCCACCGCCACGGTGGCATCGTCGCCGCCGGCGAGGCGCTGGGGGTGTCCCCGTCGGCGGTCTCGCAGCAGGTCGCGCGTCTCGAGGCGGAGTCGGGGCAGCGACTCGTGGACCGGCAGCCGGCCGGCGCCGTGCTCACCCCGGCGGGCCGGCTGGTCGTCGAGGCCGCGGAACGCATCGAGGCCGAGCTCACCGACACGCGGCGGGCCCTCGCGGAGCTCGCGGGCGAGCCCAGCGGCACGGTCGCCGTCGGCGCCTCGCCGACGCTGATCAGCGGCCTGCTGGCGCCCCTCGCCGGGCGACTCGCCCGCACCTCGCCCGGGCTCGACGTCCACCTGCTGCAGGCGGAGGGCGAGGCGGCGCAGCGGGAGCTGCGCCGCGGCGGGCTCGACCTGATCCTCACCGAGACCGAGAGCGACATCGGGCGGTCCACGCCCGCCGGAGCGCGCGACGTCCCCGTGCTCGACGAGCCGTGGCTCGTGGTGCTCCCGTCGCACCACCCGGTCCCCGAGAGCCTGACCGACCTGCGGCACGCGACGTGGCTCGGCGCGGAGGCCGGCCACGCCGCCGACCGGGTCGTGCAGCGTGCCCACGCCGCGTCGGGGGCCACGGCCCCGCTCACGCACCGGTACGACGACTACACGGTGGCGCTCTCCCTCGTCGCGGCGGACCTCGGCGTCGCGGTCGTCCCGGCGCTCGCGGTGCCGGGCCTCCTGCCGGGCACGGTGCGGGTCGTCGCCCTGCCGGGGCTGGGGACGCGGCAGATCGTGGCCCGGCACCGGACGACCGGCGGCGCACCGGGGCCCGCGACGCTCGCGGTGCTCGACCACTTGCTCGCCGCCGCCGCCGGCTGACCCGCGCGCTGTCGGCGCCCGCCGCTACGGTCGCGACATGACCGGCGACGCCGCCGCGCCGGTGGTGCGGCTGACCCGAGACCAGGCCCGGCGCATCGCCGTGCGGGCGCAGCTGCTCGACGCGCGCCGCCCGGACGACCTCGTGGCGACGGTCGAGCACCTCCTGGTGCTGCCCGTGGACCCCACCGCCGCCGTGGCGCCGGCGGTGGACCTCGTGCCCTGGTCCCGCCTCGGCCGCGCGACCTGGCCGGGCGCGGTGGAGGACGCGCTGGCCGACCGCATGCTGTTCCGCCTCGGGGGCACGGTGCGCTCCATGGAGGACCTGCCGCTGTACCTCGAGCAGATGTCCCGGTGGCCGTTCGGGGACTGGCGCGCGAGCTGGTTCCACGACAACGCACCGTTCCTCGACGACGTCCTCGCGCTGCTCCAGGACGCCGGCCCGCTCACCGCGCGCGACGTGCCGGACACCAGCGTGCGGCCGTGGCGCTCCAGCGGCTGGACGGGGCACCGCAACGTCACGCAGATGCTGGAGTTCGCGTGCCTGCACGGCGACGTCGCGATCGCCGGGCGGCGCGGGCGCGACCGGCTGTGGGACCTGGCCGAGCGGGTCTACCCCGACGTGCCGCCGCTGCCGCGGGCGGAGGCGGCGCGCGAGCGCGTCGCCCGGCTGGTGCGGGCGCGCGGGATCGTGCGCCCCCGGGTCCCGGGGCTGCCCGGGGACGAGGACTACCTCGACCTCGCCGGGACGCCCGTCACCGTGGAGGGCACCGAGCGGACCTGGCTCGCCGACCCGGAGGCGCTCGCGGCCGTCGACGAGCCGTTCGAGGGCCGCACCGCGGTGCTCTCGCCGTTCGACGCCCTCGTGCACGACCGCGCCCGGCTGCTCGAGATCTTCGACTTCGACTACGTCCTCGAGATGTACAAGCCGCGGGCGCGGCGGCGCTGGGGCTACTTCGCGCTCCCGGTGCTCCACGGGGACCGGTTCGTCGGCAAGGTCGACGCCACCGCCGACCGGAAGGCGGGCGTGCTGCGCGTGGACGCCGTCCACGAGGACCTGCCCTTCGAGCCGGACGTCGCCCAGGCCGTGCGGGGCGAGCTGGCGGACCTCGCCGGCTGGCTCGGGCTGGACGACGTGTCGCTGTAGTCCGGCCCGCCGCGGCCGGCTCCCCGCGGGCAGATGAGAGGCGTCTCATCCGCGTCTCACCCCGCGCTCGCCCCGGGACGGTCGGATGGCGGGGTGCCGACCTCCCCGCCGCTCGCCGCGCCGCCCACCAGAGCTCCCGCCACCGCGCCCGCCACCGCGCCCGCCACCGCGCCCGCCACCGCGCCCGACGACCACCGCGCGTGGCTCGACCTGCTCGCCGGCGACGGCGCGGCCGGGGTGCTGGGCGCGGCGCTCGCGGCCGACGGGTCCGAGCTCGAGTCCTGGTCGGTGCGGCAGGTGCACGCCCGCCCGGGCGCCGAGGTGACGGTCGCCTACGAGGTCGTGGCCCGTCGTGCGGGTGCCGGCGGCACGCTCCGCGCGCGGGAGCACCTGTGCGCGTCGAGCGCGCCGGGGTCCGTGTTCCGTCGGGCTCGCGGCGCGGTCCGGGACGGGGACCCGCTCGGCCCGGGCGTCGTGCGGCTGGACGACGGCGGGCGGAGCCTGCACGTGTGGCGGCACCCGCACGACCCGGCGCTGCCCGGCCTGGCGGCGGGCAGCACCCCCGCGGGGGTGCGGGAACGGCTGCGGGCGGCGGGCGTGGACGCCGAGGTGCTCGCCCTGGAGACCGTCACGTACCGCCCGCTGCGCCGCGCGGTGCTCCGGGCGCGCACCACCGCCGGCACCGTGTACGTCAAGGTGGTGCGGCCCTCCCGCGCCGACGCCCTGGTGCGGCGGCACGTGCTCCTCGCCGGCGCCGACGGGGTCGTCGCCCCGCGGGTGCTCGGCGGGCCCGAGGCGCCGGGGGACGGCGTCGTGCTGCTGACGGAGGTGCCGGGCGCGTCGGTCGCCGACCTCCTCGCGCGGACCCCGGCGGCCGGCCGGGCCGACTGCCTCGACCCGGCGGAGGTCCTGCGCGTCGCGCACGGGCTCCCCGCCGCCGGCGTGTCCCTGCCGCCACGCGCGCCGTGGGCGGACCGGCTCGACCACTACCTGGGCGCGCTGGCGGCGCTGCACGGGGCCGACCCCGGGCGCCTCGCGCGCCTGGGCGCCCGGATCGGCGCCGTCGTCGACGCCCGCGACCCCGGCCCCGTCGTCACGACGCACGGCGACCTCCACGCGGCGAACCTCCTGCTCGACCCGGCGTCGTCGGCCCCTGGCGCGGGGCGACCGGCGCGCGTCGGCGGCCTGCTCGACGCCGACACGCTCGGCCCGGGACACCTCGTCGACGACCTGGCGTGCGCCGTCGCGCACCTGGCCGTGCTGCCCGCGCTCGCGCCCGCCGCGTACGCGGGCACGGAGGGCCTGGTCGCGCGCTGCCTCGACGTCTTCGGCGGCGCGGCGGACCCGGCGCTCCTGCGCGCGCGGGCCGCCGCCGTCGTGGCCTCGCTGGCCGCGGGGGCCGACACGGCGGCGCGCGCCGCCGCCTTCCTCGCGGTGGCCGAGCGCCTCGCGGCGGACGCGGCGGCTTTCTGAGAGACCTCTCACCTGCGGCTCCCCGGCGTCTCACGGGGGCCGCGAAGGCTGGGAACCAGGCGGGCAGGACGCCCGGCCATCACGGGGGCACGACGCCGCCGACGACACGAAGGAGCAGCACCATGAAGGCACGCAGCGCATGGATCGTCACCGGGGCGCTCGGCGCGGTCGGCCTGGGCGCCGTCGCCGCCGCGGCGCAGGGCACCGTCGACGACGCGCCGTCCGACGACGCCACCACCGCCACGGTGCGCGTCGCCGACGACCACGGGGGCGCGACGCCCGACCCGACGTCGAGCGCGAACGCGGCCACCCCGCCCGTCGAGTCGGCGGACCCGTCGCCGTCTGCGGTGCAGAACGCGTCGACCGTCACCACTGTGACCGCGCAGTCCGCGCAGTCCGCGAAGACGGCGCCGACGGCACAGTCCGCGAAGTCCGCGCCGTCCACGCCGTCTGCGAAGTCGGCCCCGACGCCGCAGTCGCCCGCCAGCCCGAACACGCCGGCCAGCCCGAACACGCCGGCCAGCCCGAACACGCCGGCCAGCCCGGTCAGCCCGGTCACCCCGCAGTCGGCCCAGAGCGCCCCGACGGCGCCGTCCGCCGACTGACACCGTCCGCACTCGCCGAACAGGCGGTGGTGCACGTTCTGAGCGTTCAGAACGTGCACCACCGCCTGTTCGGCACTCGGGTCAGGCCAGCCGGTAGCCCATGCCCCGCACCGTGACGAACCGCTCGACGCCGAGCTTGTTGCGCAGGTAGCGCACGTACACGTCCACGACGTTGGACCCGGGGTCGAAGTCGTACCCCCACACGCGCGACAGGAGCTGCTCGCGGCTGAGCACCTGCCCGGCGTTGCGCAGGAACGCCTCGGCGAGCGCGAACTCGCGGGCGGACAGGTCCACCTCGACGCCGGCGGCGGTGGCGCGCCGGGTGCGCAGGTCGAGGCTGAGGTCGCCGTGGCTGAGCACGGTGACCTCGCCGGCGGGCTCGACGCGCAGCCGCAGGCGGATGCGCGCCAGCAGCTCCTCGAAGCGGAACGGCTTGGGCATGTAGTCGTCGGCGCCGCCCTCGAGGCCGGCGACGGTGTCGGTGACGGAGGTGCGGGCGGTGAGGATGATGACGGGCAGCGTCACCCTCGCCTCGCGCAGGCGCCGCAGCACGGTGAAGCCGTCCTGGTCGGGCAGGCCGAGGTCGAGCACGAGCAGGTCGAAGTCGCCCGTGCACGCGAGGTCGAACGCCTCGCGCGCGGTGCCGACGGTGGTGCTGGCGTACCCGGCGGCGCGCAGTCCCTTGGCGATGAAGGAGGCGATCCGGGTCTCGTCCTCGGCGACCAGGATCTGGCTCACGGCGTGGTCCTCACGGTGCGGTCCTTCCGTCGGGAGGGGGAGGGGGCGGCGGCACGGCCGGCGGCAGGTGCGGGGGAGTCCCCGCGTCGGCGTCGGGCACCGGGAGCACGGGGATCTCGACGGCGAACAAGGAACCCCGACCCACGACGGACTCGACCGTCGCCCGGCCGCCGTGCCCGTGGGCGATGGCGGCGACGATGGCCAGCCCGAGGCCGGAGCCGTCGCGGCGCTCGCCGTCGTGCTCGGCGCGCGCGAAGCGCTCGAAGACCCGGCCGAGGTCGTCGGGCGCGATGCCGACGCCCTCGTCCCGCACCCACAGGCGGACGCTCGAGCCGTCGGCGGTGGTGCGCGACCCGATGGCGACGACGCTGCCGGGCGCGGAGAACTTCACGGCGTTGGCGGCGAGCTGCAGCCACGCCTGGGTGAGGCGCTGCGCGTCGGCGAGGGTGCGCGCGTCGGTGCGGGCGTCGACGAGCCAGGTGCGCTCGCCGAGGGTGCGCGCCTTGTCGAGGACGTCGTCGGTGAGGCGGCCGAGCTCGACGGGTGCGGGGCGCACGAAGTCGGGCTGCCCGACCGTCGCGAGGGTGACGAGGTCGTCCACGAGCCGGTGCATCCGGTCGAGCTCGTCGAGCGTGAGGTCGCGCGTCTCGGCGGCGTCGGCGGGGTCGGCGGGGTCCATGAGCTCGAGGTGGCCGCGCACGATGGTCAGCGGGGTGCGCAGCTCGTGCCCGACGTCGTCGAGCAGGCGGCGCTGCGACTCGAAGGACCCCTCGAGCCGGTCGAGCATCGCGTTGACGGCGCGGGTGAGGTGCGTGAGGTCGTCGTTGCCGGTCTCGGGGATGCGCGCCGACAGGTCGGTCTCGCCGATCTGCTGCGCGGTGTGCGCGAGGGTGCGGATGGGCCGCAGCAGCCGGCCGGCCAGGAGCCACCCGACGACGCCCGCGACGACGAGCGCCGCGAGCGCGACCAGGGCGTAGCCGCGGAAGACGGCCTGGGTCTCGGCGTGCTCGGCACCGCGGTCGTAGGCGAGGACGAGCGCGGCGGGGGCATCGGAGGTCGCGCCGCCGGCGGCCCCGGGCAGCGCGCGGACGGGGGCGACGAGGGCGCGGTAGTCGGCCGTGGAGGTGGTGACGGTGCGCAGCAGCACGCGGTCGGCGTCGACGAGCGGCGTGACGGCTGCGACGAGCTCGGGGTCGTCCTGCAGCCGCACCTCCACCTCCTGCTGGGTGACGAGGGGGCGCTTGCCGGTGCGCAGCCCGAGGACGCCCTCGTTCCGGGCGGGCACCTCGAGCTGGATGGCGGCGACCACCACCTCCTCGGGCGAGGAGAACGGCAGGCCCGTCACCGGGTCGACGCCGGAGGCCGCCAGGGTGCGCAGCTCGTCCGCGCTCTCCACGAGGTCGGCGTCGATGCGCTCGTCCACCTGCCGGTGGGTGAGCAGGAAGGCGGTGGCGCCGGCGAAGCCCAGGGCGAGAGCCGTGAGCGCGAGCATGGAGGCGAGCAGACGCGTGCGGACGGTGAGCCCGCGCCGGACGGCCCGCGCCATCAGCGGCCCCCGCCGGCGGTCGGGGTGGCGGTCGGGGTGGCGGTCGCGTCGTCGTCCGGCTCGTCGTCGTCCGGTCCGTCGTCGTCGTCATCGTCGTCATCGTCGTCGTCCGTCGGCGGGGCGGGCGCCACGTCGTCATCGTCGTCGTCGTCGTCGTCGGTGGGGGTGGGCGACGGCCGGGGCGAGGACGTGGGGGACGGTGTCGACGGCCCGGGGGAGACGACGACCACGCCGCCGACGTCGCGGTCCTCGGGCTGCGAGCCGGCGGCCGAGGCCACGAGGGCGACGATCGCCGCGACGAGGGCGGCGCCGAGCCCCCAGGGCACGACCCTGCGCCACCCCCGCCCCGCGCGCTCGCCGTCCGTCATGCCGGGATCATCCCGCCGGCGGATGAGACGCAGATGAGAGCCCGTCGTCGCCGCCCGGCCCCGGGTCGGGCGCCGCGAGCCACGCGTCGACGTCGGCCAGCATCGCGCGCCGGGCGGACCCCGACGCGCGGCTGGCGCGCACGGACGACCGGGCGAGGTCGGCCAGCTCGGGGTCGGTGAAGCCGTGCACCTCGCGGGCGGCGACGTACTGGTCGAGCAGCCGGGAGGAGAACAGGAGCGGGTCGTCCGCGCCGAGGGCGACCCGGGCACCCGCCTCGACCAGGGGCCGCAGCGGCACCTGGGACGTGTCGGCGTACACGCCGAGGCCGACGTTCGACGCGGGGCACACCTCGAGGGCGATCTCGCGCTCGACGAGCTCGGCGAGGAGCGCCGGGTCCTCGCCGGCGCGCACCCCGTGGCCGAGCCGGTCGGGGTGCAGCGAGTCGACGACGTCGCGCACGTGCGACGGGCCGAGCAGCTCGCCGCCGTGCGGCACGGACGCCAGGCCCGCGCGGCGGGCGATCCGGAACGCGGCCGCGAACTCGGCCGTGTCGCCGCGCCGCTCGTCGTTGCTGAGCCCGAACCCCACGACCTCGCCCGCGCCCTCCCCGGCGTACCGGGCGGCCAGCCGGGCGAGGGTGCGGGCGTCGAGCGGGTGCCGCATCCGCGACGCCGCGACGATCACCGCCACCTCGACGCCGTGCGCGGCGCTCGCGGCCCGCGCGGCGTCGAGCACGATCTCGACCGCGGGCGTGATCCCGCCGACGAACGGCGCGTACGACGTGGGGTCCACCTGGATCTCGAGCCGGCGCGACCCCTCCGCGGCGTCGTCCGCCGCGGCCTCGTCGACCAGCCGGCGCATGTCCGCCTCCGAGCGCACGCAGGCGCGCGCCGCGTCGTACAGGCGCTGGAACCGGAACCAGCCGCGCTCGTCCGCGGGCACCCGCAGCGGGTCCCCGTCGGTCAGCGCGCCGGGCAGGCGGACGCCGTGCTCCTGGGCCAGGTCGCGCAGGGTGGGCACCCGCATCGAGCCCGTGAAGTGCAGGTGCAGGTGAGCCTTGGGGAGCTTCGCCAGATCGCGCACTGCGCCAGTCTGCCCCGAGCGCGCCCGATCAGGGCAGCCAGCCACGCTCCCGGGCCACGGTGACGGCCGCCGTGCGGTCGTCCACGCCCAGCTTCGCGAACGCCCGCAGCAGGTGCGTCTTGACGGTGGCCTCGGCGATGAACAGCTCCCGGCCCACGGCCGCGTTGGACAACCCGCGCGCCACCAGCCCCAGCACCTGCGCCTCGCGCGCCGTCGGCCGCTCGGACGCCGTGCGCACGCTGGTCACGAGCCGCGTCGCGACCCCGGGCGCCAGCACGGTCTCGCCGCGCGCGGCCGCCCGCACGCCCGCGACGAGCTGGTCGCGGGGGGTGTCCTTGAGCAGGTAGCCGGTGGCCCCGGCCTCCACGGCGCGCAGGATGTCGGCGTCCGTGTCGTAGGTCGTCAGCACGACGACGTG
The DNA here is from genome assembly GCF_042799955.1 of Isoptericola sp. NPDC057653. Classification (NCBI taxonomy): domain Bacteria; kingdom Bacillati; phylum Actinomycetota; class Actinomycetes; order Micrococcales; family Promicromonosporaceae; genus Isoptericola; species Isoptericola sp. NPDC057653. The sequence goes on from NZ_JBHVHP010000001.1 coordinate 1,621,058, forward strand.
CGGCCCGGTCCCGGCGATCCGGGAGGTGGCGCCCACGCCGTCGAGGCGCGGCATCCGCAGGTCCATGAGCACGACGTCCGGGCCGAGCTCGGCGGCCAGCGCGACGGCGGCCTCGCCGTCGGGGGCCTCGCCCACGACCTGCACGTCGGGCTCGCCGTCCAGCATCCCGATGATCCCCGAGCGCACGACGGGGTGGTCGTCGGCGACCAGCACGCGGACCGTGGCCCTCGGGCCGTCCGTGCCGTCCGTGCCGGCCGCGCTCACGCGGCGTCCCCGGCCGGCACCCGGACCTCGACGCGGGTGCCGCCCTGCTCGCCGGGCCCGACGTCGAGCGTGCCGCCCACGGCCGAGACCCGCTCGCGCATGCCGGCGAGGCCGAGGCCGTCCGTGTGCCCGGTGGAGAGGCCGCGGCCGTCGTCGATCACCTCGAGCCGCACGCCGGGCGCCGGGCCGGCGGGGTCCGCGGGCGCTTCGTGCGTCAGCCGGATCGTCACCGCGTGCGCACCGGCGTGCCGCCGCACGTTGGCCAGCGCCTCCTGGGCCGCACGCAGCAGCACGACGTCCGCGGCCGCGTGGCCGGTCGCCCCGCCGGGAGCGGTCGTGCCGGCGACGTCGAGCAGGACGCGCGCACCCGTCTCGACGGTGAACCGCTCGGCCAGGCGTCGCAGCGCCTCGGCCAGCGTCGAGCCCTGGAGGGGCACGGGGGCGAACGCCGCGACCAGGGCGCGGGCCTCGGCGAGGTTGTCGCGCGCGGTCTGCTCCACCAGCACCAGGCGTTCGCGGGCCCGGCCCTGCTCGCCCCGGTCGAGGGCGGCCGTCGCGGCCTGCGCCTGCGTCACGACGCTCGTGAAGCCCTGCGCCAGGGTGTCGTGGATCTCGCGGGCCAGGCGCTCGCGCTCCGCCGTGACGCCCGCCGCGTGGTGGGACTCGGCGAGCTCGGCCTGCGCGTCACGGAGCTCGCCCAGCAGCCGGGCCCGCTCCTCGGAGAGCCGCATCGTCGTCGCGACCCACAGCCCGAGCATGACGGCGAAGGCCAGCGCGATCGCCATCTGCGGTGCGGCCTGCAGCAGCGTCGGGACGTCGAACCCGCCCTGGAAGGAGATGCCCACCGTCGACGCGGCCGCCAGCACCACCGACGCCACGACCGCCCGGCGCGGCGGGTCCAGCAGCATCCACAGCTGCGTGAACGCGCCGAACAGCAGCAGCGTCGCGATGCCGTTCTGCGCCACCGTCACGGCGGTCCCGGCGATCAGGACGACCACGTACGCCGTGGCCGTGCGCTGGTCGCGCGTCCGCGCCGCACGGGCGCCCCAGAGCGCGTAGGCGAGGAGGATCGCCGCCATCGCGCCGTACGCCACCCACAGCTGCGGCCCGCGCTGCCCCGCCGACGGGAGCGCGACGGCGGTGAGCAGCACGATCGCGACGAACGTGCGGTCCCACCAGACGACCTGGCGCTCCCAGTCGTCGTCGACCACCGCGGCGTACCGGTCGGGGGCGGCGTCAGGCGGGTCGGCCGCGCCGTCGTCAGCCGTCGTCACGACGCCGCCACCGGAAGGTGCGCACCCCGACGACGAGCCCCACGATCAGCCATACGGCAAGTACACCAGCGGTGGCGAGGTGCTGCCACGACCCGCTGGTCTCCAGCGCCGCCATGTCCGCGGGCAGGAAGACGGACCGCATGCCCTGCGCGATCCACTTCAGGGGGAACACCGAGGCCAGGGTCTGCATCCAGGCGGGCAGGGCGAAGAACGCGAAGAACACGCCGGAGACGAACTGGAGCACCAGCACGACCGGCGTCACGACGGCGCTCGCCGACCGGCCGGAGCGCGGCAGCGAGGAGAACGCGACGCCGCAGACCGTGCCCGTGGCCGTGCCGAGCACGAAGACCCAGGCGAACGTGGCCCAGCGGCCGGCGTCCGAGGGCATCGGCACGTCGTAGACGAGGGCCGCGACCGCGAGCAGCAGGGCCGTCTGCACGACCGAGGTCGCGAGCGTCAGCAGCACCTTGCCGCCGAAGTACGCGGACGACGGCAGCGGGGTGGCGCGCAGGCGGCGCAGCGTGCCGTCGTCGCGCTCCACGGCGATGGAGATCGCCAGCGACTGGAAGCTGGTGAGCACGACGCCCGTGGCGACCATGCCGGGCAGGAAGTACTGCGCGAAGCCGATCTCGGCGACCTCGGTGCCCTGGTCCTGGCCGCCGAACACCGTGGCGAAGATCGCCAGCATGAGGATCGGGTAGGCGAAGACGAAGACGACGGCGTCGCGCTCGCGCCAGAACTGGCGCAGCTCGACGCCGGCGCGCACGAGCGAGAGGGGCAGCACGCCGGGCAGCCCGGCGGGGGTGCGGGCGGCCGGCCCGGCGCCGCTGGCGGGTGCGGTCGGGGCCGTGGTGCTCATGCGTCGCCTCCGGGGGTGACGAGACCGAGGTAGACGTCCTCGAGGCTCGGGCGGGTGATGGACAGGTCGGCGACCTCGCCGTCGGGACCGGCGACGGTCGCGACGAGGTGCGCGGCCAGCGCGGTGGGCGTGTCCGTGCGCTCGGTGCGCCGCGCGCCGTCCTGGGTCCAGGACACGACGGGCGTGCGTGCCCCGGGGCCGCCGAGGGACCCGGGCGTGCCCTCGGCCACGACCTGCCCGTCGCGCACGACGGCGACGCGGTCGGCCAGGTGCGCGGCCTCGGCGAGGTCGTGGGTGGTGAGCAGGATCGTGGTGCCGGCCTCGCGCAGGCCGAGGACGAGGTCCCAGAACGCCCGGCGGGCCTGGGGGTCGAAGCCGGTGGTCGGCTCGTCCAGGAACAGCAGCTCCGGGTCGCCGACGACGCCGAGCGCCACGTCGAGGCGGCGTCGTTGCCCACCCGAGAGCGAGCGGACCCGGGCGCCGGCCTGGGACGTGAGGCCGACCGCCGCGACGACCTCGTCGGGGTCGCGCGGTGCGGGGTAGTAGCGGGCCGTGGAGCGGACGGACTCCGCGACCGTGAGCTCCGCCTGGTCGCGGGAGTCCTGGGCGACGACGCCGATCCGGGCGCGCCAGGCGCGGCCCGCGCGGGCCGGGTCCTCGCCGAGCACGCGGACCTCGCCGCCGTCGCGGGCGCGGAAGCCCTCGAGGATCTCGACGGTGGTCGTCTTGCCGGCACCGTTGGGCCCGAGGACGGCGACGATCTCGCCGGCGTCGAGGTCGAGGTCGAGCCCGTCGACGGCTCGCTTGGCGCCGTAGCGCCTGGCCAGGCCGCGGACGCGGACGGCCACGTCGCCGTGCGGGTGCGGCGCGGCGGGGCGGGACCGGGTCCCGGTCGAGGATCGCGGGCCGCGCAGCGCGGTGGACGGCGGCGGGGCCGGTGCGGGGGTCGGCGAGGTCATGCCCCGAGCCTGGCCGCCCGGCGGGGGGCGGCGGGAGCCCCGGACGGGGGGACCCGGGGTCCACCGATCGGTGGACGGACCGGAGGTCCGGGGGCCCGCGCGGAGGCGGTTCGACCCACGCCTGCGCGTCGCGTACAGTTGTCCCTCGGTGGTTGATGCCCGCCATGCTCGAACGCGCCCTTCCGGGTGGTTCGGGACTGGACGGCGGGGGTCGAGCACGAAGGGTAGTGGCGCAATTGGTAGCGCAGCGGTCTCCAAAACCGCAGGTTGCAGGTTCGAGTCCTGTCTACCCTGCCAGCGTGATCCCCCGCGGGGCCGCGCGCAGCGGGGCCATCGCATGACCCCGGAACGCCAGGAGTCAGTGCCGTGGGTGCGTCACCGGCAGGTGGCGTGGCCGCGGCGGGAACGCGAAACGGGGTAGTGCGAGTGAGCGAGTCACCGGCCGAGGCCGTGGGGACGCCCGGCGGCGGCAAGTCGGCCACCGGCAAGCGCCCGCACCTGTTCGCGCGTATCGCGCTCTTCGTGCGCCAGGTCGTCGCGGAGCTCCGCAAGGTCGTCACGCCGACCCGTTCGGAGCTGATCAACTACACGATCGTCGTCCTGGTGTTCGTCGTCGTGGTCATGCTCTTCGTGACGGCGCTCGACTGGGTCATCGGTCTGGGCGTCCTCGCACTCTTCGGCGACTGACCGCGGCAGGCCGCCGGTCGCCCGCCCCCGAAGCAAGCAGATTCCAGAAAGCAGGTTCGTTCGTGTCCCAGGATCCGCTGGACCAGACGGAGAACGTCGACCCCACCCAGCCCGACGCCGACGGCGCCGAGGCGGACCTCGACGTGCCCACGGACGCGGAGCCCGAGTCGGGCACCGAGGACGCTGCTGACGAGACCGGCGCCGAGGACACCGACGAGGCCGCGGAGGACACCGACGAGGACGAGCGCCCGGCGGACGCCGACGGCGACGTCGTCGAGGACCCGGCCGAGGAGTTCCGCCGCACGCTGCGCTCGCAGCTCGGCGACTGGTACGTCATCCACTCGTACGCCGGTTACGAGAACCGTGTGAAGGCCAACCTGGAGAACCGCATCCAGAGCCTGAACATGGAGGACTACATCTTCCAGATCGAGGTCCCCATGGAGGAGGTGACCGAGATCAAGAACGCGCAGAAGAAGACCGTCCGCCGCGTCCGCATCCCCGGTTACGTCCTCGTGCGCATGGACCTGACGGACGAGTCGTGGGGCGCCGTGCGCCACACGCCGGGCGTCACCGGCTTCGTCGGCCACACGCACCAGCCCGTGCCGCTGACGCTCGACGAGGTCTACTCGATGCTCGCGCCGGTGTTCGTCGAGGCCGCCCCCGAGGCCGGCAAGGCCGCTGCCGCGTCCGGCGCGTCGGCGAAGGCGCCGGTCGAGGTCGACTTCGAGGTCGGCGAGTCGGTCACCGTCACGGACGGTCCGTTCGACACGCTGCCCGCCACGATCTCCGAGATCAACGTCGAGGCCCAGAAGCTCCAGGTCCTCGTCTCCATCTTCGGCCGGGAGACCCCGGTCGAGCTGTCGTTCAACCAGGTCGCGAAGATCTGATCAGCCCGGTCTGACGTCTCGCGCGGCGCGGCCGCGCGAAACGGGACGCAGCACTGCAACCGGGTCATCGCCCACGGCGTCGGCCCACGAACAGAGAGCAAGGAACGCGACATGCCTCCCAAGAAGAAGGTCTCCGGCCTCATCAAGCTCCAGATCAAGGCCGGCGCGGCCACCCCCGCGCCGCCGATCGGTCCGGCGCTCGGTCAGCACGGCGTCAACATCATGGAGTTCTGCAAGGCCTACAACGCGGCCACCGAGTCGCAGCGCGGCAACGTGGTGCCGGTCGAGATCACGGTCTACGAGGACCGCTCGTTCACCTTCATCACGAAGACGCCGCCGGCCGCCGAGCTCATCAAGAAGGCCGCCGGTGTGGCCAAGGGCTCCGCGACGCCGCACACGGTCAAGGTCGCGCAGCTCTCCCAGGACCAGGTCCGCGAGATCGCCCAGACGAAGCTCCAGGACCTCAACGCGAACGACATCGACGCCGCGATGAAGATCGTCGCCGGCACCGCTCGTTCGATGGGCATCACCGTCGCGGAGTGATCCGCGGGCGAGCCGCCCGGCCGTGACCTGGTCACGTCCGGGCGGCCCGCACCAAGTCCCGGCGAACGACGTCGGGCACGTGGCAGGGTCCGCGCGGACCCGCTCACCACGACTGCAGAAGGAGAAGCAGATGGCAACGCGCAGCAAGGCGTACCGCGCCGCGGCGGAGAAGATCGACCGCGACGCCCTGTACGCCCCCCTCGAGGCGGTCCGCCTCGCCAAGGAGACCGCGACGGTCAAGTACGACGCGACCGTCGAGGTCGTGTTCCGCCTGGGCGTCGACCCCCGCAAGGCCGACCAGATGGTCCGTGGCACGGTCAACCTGCCGCACGGCACCGGTAAGACGGCCCGCGTGATCGTCTTCGCGAACGCCGCCAAGGCCGAGGAGGCCGTGGCCGCCGGCGCCGACGAGGTCGGTGGCGACGAGCTCATCGCCAAGGTCGCGGCGGGCTACACCGACTTCGACGCCGCCGTGGCGACGCCGGACCTCATGGGCAAGGTCGGCCGCCTGGGCAAGGTGCTCGGCCCCCGTGGTCTCATGCCGAACCCGAAGACCGGCACCGTGACGATGGACGTGGCCAAGGCCGTGTCCGACATCAAGGGCGGCAAGATCGAGTTCCGCGTCGACAAGCACTCGAACCTGCACTTCATCATCGGCAAGGCGTCCTTCGACGAGAAGGCGCTGGTGGAGAACTACGCCGCCGCGCTGGACGAGGTCCTGCGTCTCAAGCCGACGTCGTCCAAGGGCCGGTACATCACCAAGGCCACGATGACGACGACGATGGGCCCCGGCATCCCGCTGGACCAGTCGCGTACCTCGAAGCTGCTCGACGAGGCGTGATCGACGCGTGATCCCGCAAGGGACTCGCTGAACCGCACCGCACGACGGCCCGGCACCCACGAGGGTGCCGGGCCGTCGTCGTCTCCGGGTGCGGGCGGCGGGCCGTCACGGCCCGTGGTGGTGCCCCTCGAGCCCGGGGAGGTCGGGCAGGTGGTGCTCGCTGTGCGGGACGGCCCGCGCCCCGGCCTCGGTGTCGGTGAGGCCCGCCGACGTGACCGTCGAGACGGCGACCGCCCCGGCGAAGAGGACCGCCAGCGCGGCGGTCGGGCGGCGGGCCCGGACGCGCCCGCGGTCCGTCGGCGCGCCGTCCGGCACCACGCGGCGGGGCCGGGTGAGGACGCCCACGGCGGCGGCCGCGGCCAGCTGCAGGGCCGTGACCGCCGCGGCGGCGGCACCGAAGTGCCCGCCCGGGGCGAACGCGACCAGAACCCCGGCGACGCTGCCCGCGGTGAGCGCCGCGACCGCGGCCCGCGCGAGCGCGTCGGCAGGGAGGCGCCGCGGACCCACGCCCCGGAGGACGCCGAGCGCCGCGACGAGCTCCGCCGCGCCCGCCAGCAGCGCGAGCCACCCCTGCGGCGCCGGGAGGACGCCCCGCACCAGCCCCAGGTTGACGACGCCCGCGCCCAGCAGCGCGAACGCGAGGAGGGTGCGGCCCAGCGGCACCGCCGCCGTGGCGCCGGGGGTCATGCGGTGGCGACCGCCGACGCCTGGGTGCGGTCGGCGGCGAGGCCCACGCCCAGCAGCAGGACGGCGCTCGCCAGGTGCAGCACGTTGTCCGCCCCGTTGAGCGCGATGATGTTGGCGCCGGTGCCGACCAGGAACAGGCCGAGCACGCCGACCAGGAGGTAGACCGCGCCGATGGTGACGTTGACGCCCTTGGCGGCGCCCACGGAGCGGGAGGCGATCAGCAGGGCGGCGCCGACGCCGAGGTGGACGATGTTGTGGAGCGGGTTCACCTCGAACAACAGCAGGTTCGCGCCCTCCGTGGCGGCAAAGCCGACGCCCGACGTGACGACGAACCCGGCGAGGCCGACCAGCAGGTAGACGGTGCCGAACACTGCGGCGAGGAGGCGGTTCGCGGACGAGGACATGATGGCTGCTCCTTCTTCTCGGGCGCGGGGACGTCCCGCGCTCACCCGGGGTTCGGAACGGCGGGCGCTGCGGATGGGTGCACCTGCACCGGCGTGTATCAGGAGGTCGGCGGGCCCCTCCCTCCCCGTGACGACGAGAGCGCGGCGCCCTGCGGGCCCGCCCTGCGAAGGGGTGATGGCATGACGACGCAACGTCACCCTTCATCCGTCCCGACGGGCGCCGTAGGCTCGGAGGTTCCGGGGCGCAGCCGTCCCGGCTTCTCGACGAGCCCTCACGAGGTGCGAACAGTCATGACACGAGCCACGGAGGAACCGCTCGGTGGGGCGCCCGACGCCGACGAGAGCCTGGGCGACCGGGCCGCGCGGGCCATCCTCGAGTTCCGTGAGGGGCGCACCGACGCCCTGACCGACCTGGTCCGCGAGGCCAGCCCGCTGCTGTGGCACACGGTGCGCGCCCAGGGTGTCGACCGGGACGTCGCCGACGACGTGGTGCAGTCCACCTGGGCGGCGCTCGTGCGGCACGCGGACACGATCGCCGAGCCGAAGGCCGTGCTCAAGTGGCTCCTCGTGACCGCCCGCCGTGCCGCGTGGGAGTCGGTGCGCAAGGGCCGCGCCGACCTGCGCCGCCGCACCGAGCTGCCCGACGACGTCACGGAGGGCTCCGCGGCCCTGCCCGACGCCGGCCCGGGCCCGGAGGCCGAGGTGCTCCGCGACGAGCGCGACCGCCTCCTCTGGTCGTCCCTGCGCCGGCTCCCGGAGCGCTGCCAGGAGCTGCTGCGACTCGTCTCGCTCGCCGACCGCCCGGACTACAAGGCGATCTCGGCGTCGATCGGCATGCCGGTGGGAAGCATCGGCGCCACACGGGGACGGTGCCTGGCGAAGCTGCGCGCCGTCCTCACCGAACAGGGGGAGGCCTCGTGGACATGAACCTGAAGCACGAGAACGCATGGGGCGCGCCCGTGCCCGGCGAGGACGAGCCCCTGGACGAGCGCGACGTCGCCGTCCTGGAACGCCTCGGCCGCGCCGTGCAGGCGGTGGACCCGATGCCCGACGGCCTCGTCGAGCGGTCGCTGTTCGCGATGACCCTCGCCCGCCTCGAGGCCGAGGTGATGGACCTGCAGCAGATCGAGGCGCCCGTCGGCTCCGTCCGCGGCGACGCCCCGCCGCTGGAGGCCCGCACCATCACCTTCACGCACGAGCGCCTCACGGTGATGATCGCGCTGTCCACCGACGACGACGGCACGCACGTGCGCCTCGACGGCTGGGTGGCTCCGGCGGACACCCTCGTCGTGGAGCTGCGCCAGCCCGGTGGCGAGCGCACCACCACCGCCGACGACGACGGCCGCTTCGCCTTCACCGCCGTCGACCGCGGTCCCGCAAGCCTGCTGATCCGACTCGAGGAGGAGACGTCCGTGACGACGCCCGTGGTGGAGCTGTGAGCGACACCCCCCAACGCCTGCAGTGGCGTACGCGAGCACTCGACCCGACCGACGCGCGCCGCACGGGGACGCAGCCGTCCCCGCAGCCGACGTGGTACGTGGGGGACCGGCTGCTGCTGGACGTGGAGGCGCCGCCGCGCTCCGGCCCGGCACCGCGGTGGCTCCGGCGGCTGCGGCACGCCGCGTGGCGCCACGGGGTCAACGTCGAGATCGAGCCCGAGACCTACGAGGACCTGGACCTGCTCTCCGAGGCCGCCGATCTCGGGGACTTCGACGACGCCCTCCGTGCCCGGCTCCGCCAGGTCTTCGGCACGTCGGCGGTGCTCGTCCGGTTGAACGAGGGAGGCCTGCCCGACGGCTGGAACCTCCTCACCGCGGTGCAGGGGAGCTGGGACCAGCACGACTCGAGACCGAGCGACGACACCCTCGGCTTCTCGCTCCCGTGGCCGGCCGGCCGCGTGTCGGTGCAGTCCGCGGACGGCCCGGGCGAGGTATCGCTCGGGCTCGACCACATTATCGTCCCCGGCGGCATCGGTGGCGGCGCCGGCAGCCAGCCCAGCACCTTCACGGCGACCCAGCCGTTCATCACCGGCAACCCGATCACGGTGGGGCACCCGATCACGGTGGGGCACCCGATCACGGTGGGGCACCCGATCACGGTGGGGCACCCGATCACGGTGGGCCACCCGGCGACGGGTCTCGCGGAGTACACGACCCCCGGGTCTGGTGGGCGGCAGCCTGTCGCGTGGGTGGGGGCCGTCCCCCGGGGCGAGATCCCTGCCGGAGGCACCCCGTTCGTCGGGGCGGACGGCCGTCGCCGACCGGTGGTGGCGCTGATGGACACCGGCGTCGGCCCGCACCCGTGGTTCGGGCTCGACGGCGCGCGGCGGCCGGCCGGCGTCGGCTGGACGGAGGAGGACCGGGACCGCGAGGACGTCGTGCTCCGGGACCCGGAGATCCTCGGGAGGCCGGTCGGACTCAGCCCGCGGCCGGCGCACGCGTACCAGGACCCCGAGGTCGGGGGCGTCTCGATCGACCCGCTCGTCGGCCCTCTCGACCCGGTGGCCGGCCACGGCACCTTCATGGCGGGTCTCGTCCACCAGCAGTGCCCCGACGCCGTGATCCTCGCCCCCCGCGTCTACGGGGGCTCGGGCATCGTGTCCGAGCGCGACCTGCTCCGCTCGCTGCGCCGGCTCCTCCTGTGGCACCTGCTCGGCCTGGCCGGCATCGACGGGTACGCGCCCGTCGACGTGGCGGTCCTGTCGCTCGGCTACTACCACGAGCGTCCCCGCGACGAGGACTTCGACCTGCCGCTCGGCACCGTGCTGCGCGAGCTGCGTCGTTGGGGGGTCGCGGTCGTCTGCTCGAGCGGCAACGACGGGCAGGTGCGCGAGACGTTCCCCGCGGCATTCGCTCCCCGGCTCGACCGCCGCACGGAGCCGCCGACGCCGGTCGAGGCGCTGTCGGCGGACGAGCCGCCGCTGGTCGCCGTCGGCGCCCGCAACCCGGACGGGACGACCGCGCTGTTCAGCAACGACGGCGACTGGATCACGTGCCTGCGACCCGGGTCGGCGCTGGTGAGCACCGCTCCGGTGACCATGGACGGGGTGCTCGCGCCCACCCGGTTCATGCGCGAGCTCTACTCCAGCGGGTTTCGCGCGACGATCGACCCCGAAGGGTTCGAGGGAGGGTTCGCGATCTGGAGCGGCACGTCGTTCGCCGCACCGGTGCTCGCGGGGGAGCTGGCCCGGCACCTGCTGGACGGCGGCCTCGGTGAACCGCAGAGGCCGACCGGTCCGGGCGGGGACAGCGCCCGTTGCGACCTGGTGTGGGGGGCGATCAGCCGCAGCACCGGGCTGACGGTCCCGGAGCGGGGCTAGCCGGTCACCTCACGACGACCGGCGACGAGCCGTGCGGACCTGCCGCCCGACGTGAGGGACGACGTACCCTCACCGGGTGGCAGGTCCACTGGAACGCGCGCACCGCCTGTATGCCGACGCCCATGCTGCGGAGGACATCGGCGGGTTCGTGCGTGCGCTCGCGGTCTACCAGGACCTGGTCGCGCTCCTCGACGGTGGGATGCCTGACGGTGAGCTCGAGGAGAGCGACCAGAGGGCGAGCATCGTGCTGCGTGTGCGCGCCCAGCTGGGGACCGCCCGCGCGGTGTACGAGACATCCGGTGACCTCGGCGAGGCGCTGGCGCTGCTCGCGCTGGCGGAGGGGGTCTGTGAACGGGGCGGTCTCGACGCCGAGATGATCGCGGTGCATGGGCAGCGGGGCCTGCTGCTCCTTCGCTCCGGTGACCTGTCGGGCGCACGGGACGCGTTGGATCGAGTGGCCCCTGGCCCGGACGCCGAGCCGTCGTTCGACCTCGGGAGCGTCCTTGTCAACCGCGGCGCCCTGCACCTGGAGGTGGGAGAGGTCGCGGCGGCCGCACGCGATCTCTCCGCCGCGGCGGGGATCGCGCGGGCGCTCGGGAACACGGTCCTGGAGGCGGCTGCCCGCCACAACCTCGGGTACGCGGCGTTCCTCGGCGGTGATCTTCCGGCAGCGCTCCGAGAGATGGCGGACGCCGCGGGTCTGGGCGAGCGGCCCGAACCGGTGGCGCTCCTCGATCGTGCGCGGGTCCTCGCCGAGGCAGGGCTCGTCTCCGACGCCGTCGACGCGCTGTCGGAGTCCGTCGCGATGCTCGACGGCGGCTCTGCCGTGGTCCTCGCCGAGGTCGAGCTCGCGCTCGCGACATGCCTCATGGACCTCCGCCGCTTCGACCGGGCCCGCGAGTCCGCGCGGTCCTCCGCGCGGGGGTTCGATCGCGCGGGCAACGCGCCGTGGCGTGCCCGGGCACGGGTCGTCGAGCTGCAGGCGCAGCTCGGCGCGGACCGATTCGCTTCCCGGCCTGGAACGCGCGCCACCCTCCGGCGGCGTGCGGGACGCGCCGTCGCGCTGGCCGACCTGGGCAAGACCGCCGGTGCAGTCGGGCGGCTGACGGTCTCCTACCCGGCGCTGCTCATGGCCGCGGAGTGGTCGGTCATGGCAGGCGACCTCGACGAGGCGCGCGCTCTCCTGGCGCGGGTGCCCGCCGACCTCGGCGACGCGCCCCTCTCGCTGAGGGTCGAACGGTCCGCGATGACGGCCCAGGTGGCGTTCGCCCGTGGCTCGCGCAGTGCTGGCGTGCGCGCCGTGCGGCACGGGCAGCGCACGCTGGCGGCGCACCGCGGGCTCGGTTCCGTCGAGGCGGTCGCCGCGACGGGGCTGCACGCGCTCCGACTGAACCTGGTCGACGTCCGTGCCGCGCTCGCGACGGGTGACGCTGCGGCGGTCTTCGACGCGCTCGAGCGCGGCCGTGCCGCCGCCGCGGGGACCGCGCGGCTGGTCCCGCCCGACGACGCGCGCCTTGCCGAGCTGCTCGAGCGCGCCAGGGCGGAGCACCAGGCGGCGCTCGCCCTCGGGGCGACGGCGACCCCCGAGGGCATCCGCGACAAGCGGGGGCACCTGGTGGAGGCCCGGCGCCTGCAGGACGAGGCGCGGGAGCTCTCCTGGCAGGTGGAGGGTGAACGGCGCCCCGTCGAACCGGTCTCGGCACGGGAGGTCCGGGCCGCGCTGCGGGCCGCGCCGGCCCCGCGCGACGCAGACGTCGTCGTCTCCTACAGCACGCTCGACGACGAGCTGTTCGCCGTGCGCCTCGATGCCCGGGGCTCCACCCTGCACCGGCTGGGTGCGCGGTCCGCCATGCTGGAGCAGGCGCGTCGTGCGCGGGCCGACCTCACGGTGGTGTCGAACCCGCTCATCCCGGCGGCTCTGCGCGACGCGGCGGGCCGGTCGTTGGCGCAGAGCCTTGCGCGGCTCGACGACCAGCTCGTCCGGCCGCTCGGCGGCGCGGGGGACTTGCACGTGGTAGCCCGCGGTCAGCTCCTCACGCTGCCGTGGTCGGCCCTGACGTCGCGGGTCGGCCGGCGCACCTGGGTGGGGGAGCGGGTCCACCTCGTGCGCTCGGCCGACGGCCCCGCGGTCCACCGTGACGACGTCGTCGTGCTGGCCGGCCCGGACACTGAGGGCGGCGTCGCGGAGGCCGAGGCGGTGGCGGCGGTGTGGTCGTCGGCACGGGTGCTGGTCCGGGGCGAAGCTACCGTTCATGAAGCGGTGCGGGCGCTCACCCGGGCGCGGGTGGTGCACCTGGCAGCGCACGGCACGCACGCGCAGGACAACGCGATGTTCTCGTCACTCCGCCTCGCGGACGGACCGCTCTTCGCCCACGAGCTCGACGGGGTGGGTCTCGCGGGCGCCACCGTGGTGCTCTCGGCCTGCGAGCTGGGGCTGTCCTCCTCGGACGTGGGCGGGGAAGCCCTCGGGTTCGCGAGCGTCCTGCTGCGCCACGGTGCGGACGCCGTGATCGCCGCGGTGGCGCCGTTGCGCGACGACGTCGCGGTCCGCGTGATGCCGTCCCTCCACGCGGGGCTGCGTGACGGGCTGCGGCCGGGGGAGGCTCTCGCGCGCGCCGTCGCGGACGAGCCCGAGCCCGTGCCGCTGGTGTGCTTCGGCCCGCTCGTCTTGTGATGTGGACGACACCTTGCCATCGCCACTGGCGCCGGCTGTGATGGGGGCGCCGAGTCTCGGCAGTTCGACTGAGACTGGGGACACCGACGGAAGGACGTTCGATGAAGACACGCGCCGCCCGCGTCATTGCAGGTCTGCTGCTCGCCGCCACCGCCGTGGTGGGCGCAGCGGCCACGGCGTCTGCCGAGCCCCCGGGCCCGCAGCACCCGTTCTCCACCCACTGACTCCGACGCATCGTCGCCTATGGGGCGGTCGGTGGTCCGGCGGGAGCGTACCGGACCACCGACCGCCGTCGTGTACAGTTCTCAGGTAACCCAAGACCGCCGGTCGTCAGACGCTGCCCGGGCTCGCCCAGGAAGCCGAAGACCGAAGTCCCGCGAAGAGTGCGGGGGCCTGCGTAGGTGACACGACGACGATCACACAGTCCGCTGTGAGCTCCGAGCCCCGTGCGCACCTGCGCCGGGGCTCCTTTCTTTTCCGGGTACCGGTGGCACCACCACCGGAAGGATTGCCATGGCGAGGCCGGACAAGGCAGCCGCTGTCGCGGAGGTCGCGGACAAGTTCCGTGACTCGAACGCGGCCGTGCTGACCGAGTACCGCGGGCTCACCGTCGCGCAGCTCAAGGAGCTGCGTCGGTCGCTCAGCGGCAACGCAACCTACGCCGTGGTGAAGAACACGCTGACCTCCATCGCGGCCAAGGAGGCCGGGATCGACGCCTTCGAGGCGGACCTCAAGGGTCCTTCCGCGATCGCGTTCGTGACCGGTGACCCGGTCGAGGCCGCCAAGGGTCTGCGTGACTTCGCCAAGGCGAACCCTGCACTGGTCATCAAGGGCGGTGTCCTTGACGGGAAGCCGCTGACCGCTGCAGAGGTCACCAAGCTCGCGGACCTCGAGTCCCGCGAGGTCCTGCTGGCCAAGACGGTCGGCGCGATGAAGGCCAAGCTCTACCAGGCTGCCTACGCCTTCACCGCGAAGCCGGCCCAGGCCGCTCGCGTCATCGATGCCCTGCGTCAGAAGCAGGAATCGGAGGCCGCTGCCGCCTGACGGCGGTACGGCGAGAACACCCCCCTCTGCTTCTGCCGGGCCCCGCGAGGCCCCAGGACGCACCAACCGAAAGGAACGCCATCATGGCGAAGCTCAGCACCGACGAGCTCCTGTCCGCCTTCGAGGAGCTCACCCTCATCGAGCTCAACGAGTTCGTGAAGGCCTTCGAGGAGAAGTTCGACGTCACCGCCGCGGCCCCGGTCGCCGCTGCCGTCGCCGCCCCCGCCGCCGGCGGCGGTGCCGCCGAGGCCGCCGAGGAGAAGACGGAGTTCGACGTCATCCTCGAGGCCGCCGGCGACAAGAAGATCCAGGTCATCAAGGAGGTGCGCGCGCTCACGTCCCTCGGCCTGAAGGAGGCCAAGGACCTGGTCGACGGCGCCCCGAAGCCGGTCCTGGAGGCCGCGAACAAGGAGACGGCCGACAAGGCCAAGGCCGCCCTCGAGGGCGCCGGCGCCACCGTCACCGTCAAGTGATCGCCGCGGCCTAGCCGCGCATCGCTTCCTGCGAGGCCCGCATCCCTTCGGGGGTGCGGGCCTCGCTGCGTCCCGGCGGGAGGCGCCCGCGGGACGGTTGTGGAGGTGTCGTGCCGTGACCGACGTCGCGCGCCGACGCCTGGCATCCCGGCCATAGCACGGGTTAGGCTGGTCCGACAACCGTTTCTTGGGCGGCATATGGCGGCCACCGAGACAACGTCCTCAAAGACCCAGAACCGAGGGCGTCCGCTCGTGTGCCCGCGCGAGTGGACAAACGATGAAGTTCTGGCTACGCTAGCGCTT
Organism: Isoptericola sp. NPDC057653; assembly: GCF_042799955.1. Taxonomy (NCBI): domain Bacteria; kingdom Bacillati; phylum Actinomycetota; class Actinomycetes; order Micrococcales; family Promicromonosporaceae; genus Isoptericola; species Isoptericola sp. NPDC057653. Next base: position 1,636,276 of record NZ_JBHVHP010000001.1, read on the forward strand.
TGCGCTCGCTTGTGCCCCGACGCGTCCCCGCCGACGAAGCCCCGCCCTCCGTGTCACGTCTTCGTGACCCCATGGGGCGGTCCACTCCCGCGGTCCGGCGCCTCCAGCCCTCGCAGAGCGTACAGCGTGCCATCGAACTGCAGGGAAGGACCCCTCTTGGCTGCCTCGCGCACCCCTTCTGTTCCGTCCGCCGACGCCATCGCGAACCGCACCGCTTCCCGCCGCGTCTCCTTCGCCAAGATCTACGAGCCGCTCGAGGTCCCCGACCTCCTCGGGCTGCAGACCGAGAGCTTCGACTGGCTGCTCGGCAGCCCCGCCTGGCAGGCCCGGGTCGAGGCGGCCACCGCCGCCGGCCGGTCCGACGTCCCGGCCACCTCGGGCCTGGAGGAGATCTTCGAGGAGATCTCGCCGATCGAGGACTTCGGCCAGTCGATGTCCCTCTCGTTCTCGAACCACCGGTTCGAGCCCCCGAAGTACACGGCTGACGAGTGCAAGGAGAAGGACTTCACCTTCGCCGCGCCGCTGTTCGTGACCGCCGAGTTCGTGAACTACACGACCGGTGAGATCAAGAGCCAGACGGTCTTCATGGGTGACTTCCCGCTCATGACCGCGCGCGGCACGTTCATCATCAACGGCACCGAGCGCGTCGTCGTCTCGCAGCTGGTCCGTTCCCCGGGCGTCTACTTCGAGCGCACCCCCGACAAGACGAGCGACAAGGACGTCTTCTCGGCGAAGGTCATCCCGTCGCGCGGCGCCTGGCTCGAGTTCGAGATCGACAAGCGCGACGCCGTCGGCGTGCGCGTCGACCGCAAGCGCAAGCAGCCCGTCACCGTCCTCCTCAAGGCCCTCGGCCTCACGGAGGCGGAGATCCGCGAGGAGTTCGCGGACTTCCCGTCGGTGCTCGACACCCTCGAGAAGGACCACGTCCACACCCAGGACGAGGCCCTCGTCGACCTGTACCGCAAGATCCGTCCGGGCGAGCCGCCCACGGTCGAGGCCGGTCGCGCGCTGCTCGAGAACTTCTACTTCAACCCGAAGCGCTACGACCTCGCGAAGGTCGGCCGCTACAAGATCAGCAAGAAGCTGGGCGTCGACGCGCCGCTGGCGGACTCGACGCTGTCGGTGACGGACGTCGTCGCGACGATCAAGTACCTGGCCGCGCTGCACGCCGACCTGGTGACCATCCCCGGCACCCGGGACGGCCAGCCGACCGAGGTCCGCGTCGAGACGGACGACATCGACCACTTCGGCAACCGTCGCATCCGCGCCGTCGGCGAGCTCATCCAGAACCAGGTGCGCACGGGCCTGTCCCGCATGGAGCGCGTGGTCCGCGAGCGGATGACGACGCAGGACGTCGAGGCGATCACGCCGCAGACGCTGATCAACATCCGCCCCGTGGTCGCGTCGATCCGCGAGTTCTTCGGCACCTCGCAGCTGTCGCAGTTCATGGACCAGAACAACCCGCTCGCTGGCCTGACGCACAAGCGTCGTCTGAACGCCCTCGGCCCGGGTGGTCTGTCCCGCGACCGCGCCGGCATGGAGGTCCGTGACGTCCACCCGTCGCACTACGGCCGCATGTGCCCGATCGAGACCCCTGAGGGCCCGAACATCGGCCTCATCGGCTCGCTCGCGTCGTTCGGTCGCATCAACCCGTTCGGCTTCATCGAGACGCCGTACCGCAAGGTCACCGACGGCAAGGTCACGGACGAGATCGTCTACCTGACCGCCGACGACGAGGACCGGCACATCATCGCCCAGGCGAACACCGAGCTCGCCGTGGACGGCACGTTCCTCCGCGAGCGCGTGCTGGTGCGCACCAAGGGCGGCGAGACCGACGACCTGCCGCCGGCCGAGATCGACTACATGGACGTCTCGCCGCGCCAGATGGTGTCCGTCGCGACGGCGCTCATCCCGTTCCTCGAGCACGACGACGCGAACCGCGCGCTCATGGGCGCCAACATGCAGCGCCAGGCCGTGCCGCTGGTGCGCTCCGAGGCGCCGCTGGTCGGCACCGGCATGGAGCGTCGTGCGGCCGTCGACGCCGGCGACGTCATCGTGGCGACCAAGCCCGGTGTGGTCACCGAGGTCTCGGCCGACCTGGTCCTCGTCGCGAACGACGACGGCACCACCGGCTCGTACCGCGCCGCGAAGTTCCGCCGCTCGAACCAGGGCACCAGCTACAACCAGCGCGTGCTCGTGGACGAGGGCCAGCGGGTCGAGGTCGGCTCCGTGCTGGCCGACGGCCCGGCGACCGACGAGGGCGACCTCGCGCTCGGCCGCAACCTGCTCGTGGCGTTCATGTCGTGGGAGGGCCACAACTACGAGGACGCGATCATCCTGTCGCAGCGCCTCGTGGAGGACGACGTCCTCTCCTCGATCCACATCGAGGAGCACGAGGTCGACGCCCGCGACACGAAGCTCGGGCCCGAGGAGATCACGCGGGACATCCCGAACGTCTCCGAGGACGTCCTGGCCGACCTCGACGAGCGCGGCGTGATCCGCATCGGTGCCGAGGTCGGCGCGGGTGACGTGCTGGTCGGCAAGGTCACCCCCAAGGGCGAGACCGAGCTGACCCCGGAGGAGCGCCTGCTGCGCGCCATCTTCGGCGAGAAGGCCCGCGAGGTCCGCGACACGTCCCTCAAGGTGCCCCACGGCGAGCAGGGCACGGTCATCGGCGTGCGCGAGTTCAACCGGGAGGACGGCGACGAGCTGCCCGCCGGCGTGAACCAGCTGGTGCGCGTCTACATCGCCCAGCGCCGCAAGATCACCGTCGGCGACAAGCTCGCCGGCCGGCACGGCAACAAGGGCGTCATCTCGAAGATCCTGCCGCAGGAGGACATGCCGTTCCTCCCCGACGGCACGCCGGTCGACGTCATCCTCAACCCGCTGGGCGTGCCCGGTCGGATGAACGTCGGCCAGGTCCTCGAGACCCACCTGGGCTGGGTCGCCAGCCGCGGCTGGGACATCGAGCTGGCCGAGGGCGACGACCTCTCCTGGAAGGAGACGCTGCCCGCGGTCGCGGCGAAGTCGGAGCCGCGGACGCCGGTGGCGACGCCGGTGTTCGACGGCCTCGAGGAGTCCGGCCTGCGCGGTCTGCTCTCGACGACGCTGCCGAACCGTGACGGCGAGCGCATGGTCGCCACCGACGGCAAGGCCCGGCTCTTCGACGGCCGCTCCGGCGAGCCGTTCCCGGACCCGGTGTCGGTGGGCTACATGTACATCCTCAAGCTCCACCACCTGGTCGACGACAAGATCCACGCGCGCTCGACCGGCCCGTACTCGATGATCACGCAGCAGCCGCTGGGTGGTAAGGCGCAGTTCGGTGGCCAGCGCTTCGGTGAGATGGAGGTGTGGGCCCTCGAGGCGTACGGCGCGGCCTACACGCTGCAGGAGCTGCTCACCATCAAGTCCGACGACGTCCCCGGCCGCGTGAAGGTGTACGAGGCGATCGTCAAGGGCGAGAACATCCCCGACTCGGGCATCCCGGAGTCCTTCAAGGTGCTCCTCAAGGAGATGCAGTCGCTGTGCCTGAACGTCGAGGTGCTCTCGAGCGACGGAACCTCCATCGAGATGAAGGAGTCCGACGACGAGGTGTACCGCGCCGCGGAGGAGCTGGGCATCGATCTGTCCCGACGCCCCAACTCGGCCGCCACGGTCGACGAGATCTGATCCAGCGACCAGCTGAACTCCACGGACATTCGAAAAGCTTTGAGGAAGTAGGACATCTTGCTCGACGTCAACGTCTTCGACGAGCTGCGTATCGGCCTGGCAACGGCCGACGACATCCGTGCCTGGTCGCACGGTGAGGTCAAGAAGCCCGAGACCATCAACTACCGCACGCTCAAGCCGGAGAAGGACGGGCTCTTCTGCGAGAAGATCTTCGGCCCCACCCGGGACTGGGAGTGCTACTGCGGCAAGTACAAGCGCGTGCGCTTCAAGGGCATCATCTGCGAGCGCTGCGGCGTCGAGGTGACGCGCTCGAAGGTGCGTCGTGAGCGCATGGGTCACATCGAGCTCGCCGCCCCGGTCACGCACATCTGGTTCTTCAAGGGTGTGCCGTCGCGCCTCGGCTACCTGCTGGACCTGGCCCCGAAGGACCTGGAGAAGGTCATCTACTTCGCGGCCTACATGGTCACGTGGGTCGACGACGAGGCCCGCCACGAGGACCTCCCGAACCTCCAGAACGAGATCGACCTGGAGAAGAAGGAGATCTCGGACCGCCGCGACAACGACATCAACGCCCGCGCCCAGAAGCTCGAGGCCGACCTGGCCGAGCTCGAGGCCGAGGGTGCCAAGGCCGACGCGCGCCGCAAGGTGCGCGACTCCGCCGAGCGCGAGATGGCGCAGCTCCGCAAGCGTTCCGACGCGGAGCTGGACCGCCTCGAGCAGGTCTGGGACCGGTTCAAGAACCTCAAGGTCGCGGACCTCGAGGGCGACGAGATGCTGTACCGCCAGCTCGTCGACCGGTACGGCACGTACTTCGAGGGGTCGATGGGCGCCGCGGCGATCCAGAAGCGCCTCGAGAGCTTCGACCTGGAGGCCGAGTCCGAGTCGCTGCGCGAGACCATCCGCACCGGCAAGGGCCAGCGCAAGACGCGCGCGCTCAAGCGCCTGAAGGTCGTCAACGCGTTCCTCACGACGACCAACTCGCCCACGGCGATGGTGCTCGACGCCGTCCCGGTCATCCCCCCGGACCTGCGCCCGATGGTGCAGCTCGACGGTGGCCGGTTCGCGACGTCGGACCTCAACGACCTGTACCGCCGCGTGATCAACCGCAACAACCGGCTCAAGCGCCTGCTCGACCTCGGCGCGCCGGAGATCATCGTCAACAACGAGAAGCGGATGCTCCAGGAGGCCGTGGACTCGCTGTTCGACAACGGCCGCCGCGGCCGCCCGGTGACCGGGCCGGGCAACCGCCCGCTCAAGTCGATCTCCGACATGCTCAAGGGCAAGCAGGGCCGGTTCCGTCAGAACCTGCTCGGCAAGCGCGTCGACTACTCGGGCCGTTCGGTCATCGTGGTCGGCCCGCAGCTCAAGCTGCACCAGTGCGGTCTGCCCAAGCAGATGGCGCTCGAGCTGTTCAAGCCCTTCGTCATGAAGCGGCTCGTGGAGCTGAACCACGCGCAGAACATCAAGAGCGCCAAGCGCATGGTCGAGCGCACCCGCGGCGAGGTCTGGGACGTGCTGGAGGAGGTCATCCAGGAGCACCCGGTGCTGCTGAACCGTGCCCCCACCCTGCACCGCCTCGGCATCCAGGCCTTCGAGCCGCAGCTCGTCGAGGGCAAGGCCATCCACCTGCACCCGCTCGTGTGCGCCGCCTTCAACGCGGACTTCGACGGCGACCAGATGGCGGTCCACCTGCCCCTGAGCGCGGAGGCGCAGGCCGAGGCCCGCATCCTCATGCTCTCGAGCAACAACATCCTCAAGCCGTCGGACGGTCGTCCGGTGACCATGCCCTCGCAGGACATGATCATCGGCCTGCACCACCTCACGTCCGACCGCCCCGGTGGGGTGGGGGAGGGGCGCGCGTTCTCCTCGCAGGCCGAGGCGATCATGGCCCTCGACCGCGGTGAGCTCGACCTCAACGCCACGATCAGGATGCGGATGTCCGACCTCGTGCCGCCGACCAGCGGCTTCGAGGCCCCCGAGGGCTGGGAGCCCGGGCAGCCGCTGCTGTTCGAGACCACCCTGGGTCGCACGATCTTCAACGAGGCGCTCCCGATCGACTACCCGTTCCAGAACGGTGTCGTCGGCAAGAAGGAGCTCTCGACGATCGTCAACGACCTGGCGGAGCGCTACCCCAAGGTCGACGTCGCGACGTCGCTCGACGCGCTGAAGGACGCCGGCTACCGGTGGGCCACGCGTTCGGGCGTCACGATCGCGATCTCCGACGTGGCGATGCCGGAGATCAAGAACACGATCCTGGACGAGCACGAGCTGCGTGCGCTCAAGGTGCAGGACCAGTTCGACAAGGGTCTGATCACCGACGACGAGCGTCGCCAGGAGCTCATCGAGATCTGGACGCAGGCCACCGACAAGATCGCGTCGGTCATGCGCGAGAACCTCGAGAGCAACTCGCGGAACACGCTCTACCGCATGGTGTCCTCGGGCGCCCGTGGTAACTGGATGCAGGTCCGTCAGATCGCCGGTATGCGCGGCCTCGTGGCGAACCCGAAGGGCGAGATCATCCCCCGCCCGATCAAGTCCAACTACCGCGAGGGCCTGTCCGTCCTCGAGTACTTCATCGCCTCGCACGGTGCCCGCAAGGGTCTGGCCGACACGGCGCTGCGTACCGCGGACTCGGGCTACCTGACCCGTCGTCTCGTCGACGTGTCGCAGGACGTCATCATCCGCGAGGAGGACTGCGGCACCGAGCGCGGTCTGACGCTGCCCGTCGCCGAGCGCATCGGTGACGTGCTGGCGCCGCACCCGCGCGTGGAGACGAGCATCTACTCGCGCACGTTCGCGACGGACGTCGTGGACGCGGACGGCAACGTGGTGGCCGAGGCGGGCTCGGACGCGGGCGACGTGGTGATCGGCAAGGTCATCGCCGCCGGCGTCGAGAGCGTCAAGGTCCGCTCCGTGCTGACCTGCGAGTCGCGCGTCGGCACCTGCGCCAAGTGCTACGGCCGCTCCCTGGCCACCGGCAAGCTGGTGGACATCGGCGAGGCCGTCGGCATCATCGCGGCGCAGTCCATCGGTGAGCCGGGCACGCAGCTGACGATGCGTACCTTCCACACCGGTGGTGTCGCCTCCGCGGAGGACATCACGCAGGGTCTGCCGCGTGTCACCGAGCTCTTCGAGGCCCGCACCCCCAAGGGTGAGGCGCCGATCGCGGAGTACACGGGCACCGTGGCCATCGAGGACACGGAGCGCACGCGCCACCTGGTCCTCACGCCGGACGACGGTGGCGAGGAGATCCGCTACCCGGTGACCAAGCGTGCGCGTCTGCTGATCACGGACGGTCAGCAGGTCACGGTCGGCACCCAGCTGGTCCAGGGCGCCGTCGACCCGAAGAAGGTGCTCCGCATCCTCGGGCCGCGTGCCACGCAGAAGCACCTGGTGGACGAGGTCCAGGAGACCTACCGCTCGCAGGGTGTGGACATCCACGACAAGCACATCGAGGTCATCGTGCGGCAGATGCTGCGCCGCGTGACCGTGCTCGACTCGGGTGACTCGCACCTGCTGCCGGGTGAGCTCGCGGAGCGCGTCCGCTTCGAGGACGCGAACCGTCGTGCCGTGGCGGAGGGTGGCCAGCCGGCCTCCGGCCGTCCGGAGCTCATGGGTATCACGAAGGCGTCGCTCGCCACCGACTCGTGGCTGTCGGCCGCCTCCTTCCAGGAGACGACCCGCGTGCTCACCGAGGCGTCGATGAGCGGTCGTCGTGACCCGCTGCTGGGCCTCAAGGAGAACGTCATCCTCGGTAAGCTCATCCCGGCCGGTACGGGCCTGCCCCGCTACGGGAACATCCAGGTCGAGCCGACGGAGCAGGCGAAGGCCGAGCTCTACCCGAGCTTCGGGTACGACGAGATCGACTTCCCGACGCTCGGCATGGGCTCGGGCGAGGCGATCCCGCTGGAGGACCTCGACTTCGGCGACTTCCGCTAGAACCCACGGGTCTCCGCGCTTCGCCGCGGGGACCCGCCGGGACCCTGGATCCGCTGATCCGTCGGTCCTGAGCACCAGCTGGTCCCCAGGAGGGGCGCACGTCACAGCGTGCGCCCCTCCTGCACCTTTGACCCCGCTTGCTTCCGCGGGTAATCTTGGAAGCCGTGCCCGTGCCGTCGCGCGCGCATCCCGCTGTCAGTCCAGAGCCTTCGGCTCGGGCCGGCTGCCGGAGGCGTCGCCGACCTGAGCGCACAGGTACCCCGGGAAGATCGCTCGGACCGTCCGTGAGGGCGGGGGAGCGGGCCCGGGCCATCGAGCCGGTGGTAAGTGGCGTTGCGGTCCGTGAGGGCCGCGGGTGCCGCATGCGATCGGCACGCACAAGCCAGACAGACCACCGTCGAGGGCCGGCCGGCCCTCGAGAGCTCGAGAAGACGACGGAGACGTAGTGCCTACGATCCAGCAGCTCGTCCGCAAGGGCCGGAGCACGAAGGCCACGGCGTCGAAGACGCCCGCCCTCAAGGCTTCCCCCCAGCGGCGCGGCGTGTGCACGCGCGTGTACACCACCACCCCCAAGAAGCCGAACTCCGCGCTCCGCAAGGTCGCGCGCGTCAAGCTGTCCTCCGGTACCGAGGTCACGGCGTACATCCCCGGCGTCGGCCACAACCTGCAGGAGCACTCGATCGTGCTCGTGCGCGGCGGCCGCGTGAAGGACCTCCCGGGTGTCCGCTACAAGATCGTGCGCGGCGCGCTCGACACGCAGGGCGTGAAGAACCGCAAGCAGGCCCGCAGCAAGTACGGCGCGAAGAAGGAGAAGGCCTGATGCCTCGCAAGGGTCCGGCCCCCAAGCGGCCGCTCATCGTCGACCCCGTCTACGGGTCGCCCGTCGTCACGCAGCTGATCAACAAGGTCCTGCTCGACGGCAAGAAGTCCACCGCCGAGGCGATCGTCTACGGCGCCCTCGAGGGTGTCCGTGCCAAGACGGACCAGGACCCGGTCGTCGTGCTCAAGCGCGCGCTGGAGAACGTCCGCCCGGCTCTCGAGGTCCGCTCCCGCCGTGTCGGTGGAGCCACCTACCAGGTGCCCGTCGACGTCCGCCCCGTGCGCTCGACGACGCTCGCCCTGCGCTGGCTCACCGACTTCTCGCGCGCCCGTCGCGAGAAGACGATGACCGAGCGCCTGATGAACGAGATCCTCGACGCCTCCAACGGCCTCGGTGCCGCGGTGAAGCGCCGCGAGGACATGCACAAGATGGCCGACTCGAACAAGGCGTTCGCGCACTACCGCTGGTGATGCGCTCAGGACGGCTCCGGGTGACCCCCGGGGCCGTCCGCGGATCCGGAGCCGGCCGGGGGCCGGCCCTCCGGCCCGGCTCCCGACCTTCCACCGACAAGGGGTAAGACACCGTGGCACTCGACGTGCTGACCGACCTGAACAAGGTCCGCAACATCGGCATCATGGCGCACATCGATGCCGGCAAGACCACCACCACCGAGCGCATCCTGTTCTACACGGGTGTGAACTACAAGATCGGTGAGACGCACGACGGTGCGTCGACGATGGACTGGATGGAGCAGGAGCAGGAGCGCGGCATCACGATCACGTCCGCCGCGACGACCTGCTACTGGAAGAACAACCAGATCAACATCATCGACACCCCGGGTCACGTGGACTTCACCGTCGAGGTCGAGCGCTCGCTGCGCGTGCTCGACGGTGCTGTCGCGGTGTTCGACGGCAAGGAGGGCGTCGAGCCCCAGTCGGAGACCGTGTGGCGCCAGGCCGACAAGTACGACGTCCCGCGCATCTGCTTCGTCAACAAGATGGACAAGCTGGGTGCCGACTTCTACTTCACGGTCGACACGATCGTCAACCGCCTCAAGGCGAAGCCGCTCGTCATCCAGCTCCCGATCGGGGCGGAGAACGACTTCGAGGGTGTCGTCGACCTCCTCGAGATGAAGGCGCTCACGTGGCGCGGCGACACCAAGATGGGCGAGGAGTACGCGGTCGAGGAGATCCCGGCCGACCTCGTCGAGAAGGCCGAGCAGTACCGGGCCGAGCTCGTCGAGGCCGTCGCCGAGGCCGACGACGAGCTGCTCGAGAAGTTCCTCGGTGGCGAGGAGCTCTCGATCGCCGAGATCAAGTCCGGCATCCGCAAGCTCGTCATCCGGTCCGAGGCCTTCCCGGTCCTGTGCGGCTCGGCGTTCAAGAACAAGGGCGTCCAGCCCATGCTCGACGCCGTCATCGACTACCTGCCGACCCCGCTCGACGTCCCGGCCGTCCAGGGCCACGACGTCAAGGACGCGGAGAAGATCATCGAGCGTCGTCCGGACGAGACGGAGCCGTTCTCGGCCCTCGCGTTCAAGGTCGCCACGCACCCGTTCTTCGGCAAGCTCACCTACGTGCGCGTGTACTCGGGCAAGGTCGCGCAGGGCGCGCAGGTCCAGAACTCGACCAAGGGCAAGAAGGAGCGCATCGGGAAGCTCTTCCAGATGCACTCCAACAAGGAGAACCCGGTCGAAGAGGCGCACGCCGGCCACATCTACGCGTTCATCGGCCTCAAGGACGTCACCACCGGTGACACCCTGTGCGACCCGGCGAACCCGGTCATCCTCGAGTCGATGACCTTCCCCGAGCCGGTCATCGACGTGGCCATCGAGCCGAAGACGAAGGCCGACCAGGAGAAGCTCTCCACGGCGATCCAGAAGCTCGCCCAGGAGGACCCGACCTTCCGCGTCAAGCTGGACGAGGAGACCGGCCAGACCGTCATCGGCGGCATGGGCGAGCTCCACCTCGACATCCTCGTCGACCGTATGCGTCGCGAGTTCAAGGTCGAGGCCAACGTCGGCAAGCCGCAGGTGGCGTACCGCGAGACGATCCGCCGCGCCGCGGAGAAGATCGACTACACGCACAAGAAGCAGACCGGTGGCTCGGGCCAGTTCGCGAAGGTCCAGGTGACCTTCGAGCCGCTCGAGACGGCGGAGGGTGAGCTCTACGAGTTCGCCAACGCCGTCACCGGTGGTCGCATCCCGCGCGAGTACATCCCGTCCGTCGACGCCGGCATCCAGTCGGCGATGCAGCAGGGCGTGCTGGCCGGGTTCCCCGTGGTCGGGGTCAAGGCCACGCTGCTCGACGGCGCCTACCACGACGTCGACTCCTCGGAGATGGCGTTCAAGATCGCCGGCTCGATGGTCTTCAAGGAGGGCATCAAGCGGGCCGACCCGGTCATCCTCGAGCCCGTCATGGCCGTCGAGGTCCGGACGCCCGAGGAGTACATGGGCGACGTGATCGGTGACATCAACTCGCGTCGTGGGATGATCCAGTCCATGGAGGACGCGACCGGTGTCAAGGTCGTGCGCGCCCAGGTACCGTTGAGCGAGATGTTCGGGTACATCGGCGACCTGCGTTCCAAGACGCAGGGCCGCGCGGTGTACTCGATGCAGTTCGACAGCTACGCCGAGGTTCCTCGCAACGTTGCTGACGAGATCATCAAGAAGACCCGGGGCGAGTGAGTCCCCACAGGTCGACGACCTAGCACAACCATCAACCTGTAGGAAACCGCAACGCCCGCAGGGTTACGGCTTGATCGGCCGACACCTGCAACGTTCGGAACATCTACCCATTTCCCAGGAGGACCCCAGTGGCTAAGGCCAAGTTCGAGCGGACCAAGCCGCACGTCAACGTCGGCACGATCGGGCACGTGGACCACGGCAAGACCACGCTCACCGCCGCGATCTCCAAGACGCTCGCGGACACGTACCCCGACCTGCCGGCGAACACGCAGCGCAACTTCGACGAGATCGACGCCGCGCCGGAGGAGAAGCAGCGCGGCATCACGATCAACATCGCGCACATCGAGTACGAGACGCCCAAGCGTCACTACGCGCACGTCGATGCTCCGGGTCACGCCGACTACATCAAGAACATGATCACCGGTGCCGCCCAGATGGACGGCGCGATCCTGGTGGTCGCCGCGACCGACGGTCCGATGGCCCAGACGCGCGAGCACGTGCTGCTGGCCCGCCAGGTGGGCGTGCCCTACCTGCTCGTCGCGCTGAACAAGGCCGACATGGTCGACGACGAGGAGATCCTCGAGCTCGTCGAGATGGAGGTCCGCGAGCTGCTGTCGTCGCAGGAGTTCGACGGCGACAACGCGCCCGTCGTCCGCGTCTCCGGCCTCAAGGCCCTCGAGGGTGACCCCGAGTGGACCAAGAAGATCCTGGAGCTCATGGAGGCCGTGGACGAGAACGTCCCCGACCCCGTGCGCGAGCTCGACAAGCCGTTCCTCATGCCGATCGAGGACGTCTTCACCATCACCGGCCGCGGCACCGTCGTGACCGGCAAGGTGGAGCGTGGCACGCTCGACGTCAACTCCGAGGTCGAGATCGTCGGTATCCGCGAGCCGCAGAAGACCACGGTCACCGGTATCGAGACGTTCCACAAGCAGATGGACCAGGCCCAGGCCGGCGACAACACCGGTCTGCTCCTGCGCGGCATCAAGCGCGAGGACGTCGAGCGCGGCCAGGTCGTCGTGAAGCCGGGTTCGATCACCCCGCACACCGACTTCGAGGCTCAGGTCTACATCCTGGGCAAGGACGAGGGTGGGCGTCACAACCCGTTCTACTCGAACTACCGTCCGCAGTTCTACTTCCGTACCACGGACGTCACCGGCGTCATCACGCTGCCCGAGGGCACCGAGATGGTCATGCCCGGCGACAACACCGAGATGACGGTCGCGCTGATCCAGCCGATCGCCATGGAGGAGGGCCTCGGCTTCGCCATCCGTGAGGGTGGCCGCACGGTCGGTTCCGGCCGTGTCACCAAGATCATCAAGTGATCTGCTGATCCTCAGCTGATCGCCTGAAGGACCGGAGGCCCGGGCCCCGACAAGGGCCCGGGCCTCCGGTGCGTCCGGCGTCACAGCGGAAGAACCCCGTTCCGGCTTGGAATCGCGGGGTTCCCTGTGGCAAGATGTTCAGGTTGCCTGTCACGGGCGCGTTCTTTCTCGTGTCGAACAGTGTGTAGCACCACGGTGCGTGCGCCGGTCCGGATCTCCGGAACGGCCCGCGTCGCCTGGAGCGGATCCCCTCCCGGAGAGGGGTCGCGGGGTTGCCGGCTGTCGACGCGCTAGAGCGCCCCGTGGGACACATGTCTCGACAGGCCAGACAAACGTCGTGGTCCGCCCCGCGGACCACAATCAACGGCCCCACACCGAACGGTGTGTGCCCGGGTGCGCCGCACTGTTGTGACAACAACTGCGACACGCCCGAGCGCGGGGGTCGGACAGTAGCGGTTCGAGAGAGAGAGTCAGACGACGCCATGGCGGGACAGAAGATCCGCATCCGGCTCAAGTCCTACGACCACGAGGTCATCGACAGCTCGGCGCGCAAGATCGTCGACACGGTGACGCGCGCTGGTGCGACGGTCGTGGGTCCGGTGCCGCTGCCGACGGAGAAGAACGTCTTCACCGTCATCCGGTCGCCTCACAAGTACAAGGACAGCCGCGAGCACTTCGAGATGCGCACGCACAAGCGGCTCATCGACATCATCGACCCCACGCCGAAGGCCGTCGACTCGCTCATGCGTATCGACCTGCCTGCCGACGTGAACATCGAGATCAAGCTCTGAGGCTGGGATAGATATGACCAACCAGCAGAAGAACGTGACCGCGGTGCTCGGCACCAAGCTCGGTATGACGCAGCTGTGGGACGACGCCGGTCGTCTTGTCCCCGTCACCGTCGTGGCCGTCCCGACCAACGTCGTGACGCAGGTCCGCTCCGCGGACGCCGACGGCTACGCGGCCGTCCAGCTCGCCGCCGGCCAGATCGACCCGCGCAAGGTCACCAAGCCGCTCAAGGGCCACTTCGAGAAGGCCGGCGTCACGCCGCGCCGTCACGTCGCCGAGGTCCGGACCGAGGACGCCGCCGAGTTCACGCTCGGCCAGGAGATCACCGCCGCCGCCTTCGAGGCCGGCACCGTGGTCGACGTCGTCGGCACCACCAAGGGCAAGGGCACCGCCGGTGTCATGAAGCGCCACGGCTTCTCCGGTGTCGGCGCCTCGCACGGTGCCCACCGCAACCACCGCAAGGCCGGCTCGATCGGTGGCGCCTCGACGCCGTCGCGCGTGTTCAAGGGCCTGCGGATGGCCGGTCGCATGGGCCACGAGCGCATGACCGTCCAGAACCTGACCGTCCACGCGGTCGACGCCGAGAAGGGTCTGCTGCTCGTCAAGGGCGCGGTTCCCGGCCCCAAGGGTGGCGTCGTCGTCGTGCGTAGCGCCGCGAAGGGTGCGTGACCCCCATGGCTAACCAGACCGTCGACGTGCTCGACGCCCAGGGCAAGAAGGCCGGCAACGCCGAGCTTCCTGCCGAGGTGTTCGACATCGACACCAACGTCCCGCTGATCCACCAGGTGGTCGTCGCGCAGCTCGCTGCCGCCCGTCAGGGCACGCACTCCACCAAGACCCGCGGCGAGGTCCGCGGTGGTGGCAGGAAGCCGTACAAGCAGAAGGGCACCGGCCGCGCCCGTCAGGGTTCGACCCGCGCCCCGCAGTTCGCCGGCGGTGGCACCGTCCACGGCCCGCAGCCGCGCAAGTACGACCAGCGGACCCCGAAGAAGATGAAGGCCGCCGCTCTCCGCGGTGCCCTGTCCGACCGGGCTCGCGCCGGCCGCGTCCACGTGGTCTCCGGCTTCGGCATCGACGGTGCGCCGTCGACCAAGACCGCGGTCAAGACGATCGCCGCGCTCACCGAGCGCACGCACGTCCTCGTGGTCACCGAGCGCTCGGACGAGCTGACGATCAAGTCGCTCCGCAACGTCCAGCAGGTCCACCTGCTGACGGCGGACCAGCTCAACACCTACGACGTGCTCGTCTCCGACGACGTCGTCTTCACGGAGGGTGCGCTCGCCGCGTTCCTCGCCGGCCCGGCCACGGGCAAGAGCGTGAAGGCCGTCGCCACGGAGTCCGAGGCGGCCGAGACCGAGGAGGCCACCAAGTGACCGCCGTGACGAAGGACCCGCGCGACATCCTGATCGCGCCGGTCGTCTCCGAGAAGTCCTACAACCTCCTCGACGAGGGCAAGTACACCTTCGTCGTGGACCCGCGGGCCAACAAGACCGAGATCAAGATCGCGGTCGAGCAGGTCTTCGGCGTCAAGGTCGACTCGGTCAACACGATCAACCGCAAGGGCAAGGCGCGTCGCACGCGCTTCGGCCTGGGCAAGCGCAAGGACACGAAGCGCGCGATCGTGACCCTCCGTGAGGGCACGATCGACATCTTCGGCGGTCCGGCTTCCTGAGGCGCAGAGAGCAGATCGAGGACTAACCCATGGGAATCCGTAAGTACAAGCCGACGACGCCCGGCCGCCGCGGCTCCAGCGTCGCCGACTTCGTCGAGATCACGCGCTCGCAGCCGGAGAAGTCTCTGGTCCGACCGCTGTCCAAGACCGGTGGGCGCAACAACACCGGCCGCATCACGACCCGTCACAAGGGTGGTGGCCACAAGCGCGCCTACCGCGTCATCGACTTCCGTCGCCACGACAAGGACGGCGTGCCCGCCAAGGTCGCGCACATCGAGTACGACCCGAACCGCACGGCTCGGATCGCGCTCCTGCACTACGCGGACGGCACGAAGCGCTACATCATCGCGCCGAACAAGCTGTCGCAGGGTGACGTCGTCGAGGCCGGTGCCGGCGCCGACATCAAGCCCGGCAACAACCTGCCGCTGCGCAACATCCCGACCGGTACGGTCATCCACGCCGTCGAGCTCCGCCCCGGTGGCGGCGCGAAGATCGCCCGCTCCGCCGGCGCCTCCGTGCAGCTCGTCGCGAAGGACGGCCCGTACGCCCAGCTGCGTATGCCGTCCGGCGAGATCCGCAACGTCGACCTGCGCTGCCGCGCCACGGTCGGCGAGGTGGGCAACGCCGAGCAGTCGAACATCAACTGGGGCAAGGCCGGCCGCAAGCGCTGGAAGGGCGTCCGCCCGACCGTGCGTGGTGTGGTCATGAACCCGGTCGACCACCCGCACGGTGGTGGTGAGGGCAAGACCTCCGGTGGTCGCCACCCGGTCAGCCCGTGGGGCCAGCCCGAGGGCCGGACCCGCCGCCCGAACAAGCCGAGCGACAAGCTGATCGTCCGCCGTCGCCGCACCGGCAAGAAGCGCTGAAAAGGAGCCTGACAGATGCCTCGTAGCCTGAAGAAGGGCCCCTTCGTCGACGACCACCTGCAGAAGAAGGTGGACGCTCAGAACGAGAAGGGGACCAAGAACGTCATCAAGACCTGGTCCCGTCGGTCGGTCATCACGCCCGACTTCCTCGGTCACACCTTTGCCGTGCACGACGGCCGGAAGCACACCCCGGTCTTCGTCACCGAGGCGATGGTCGGCCACAAGCTCGGCGAGTTCGCTCCCACGCGAACCTTCCGCGGCCACGTGAAGGACGACAAGAAGGGCCGTCGCCGCTGACCCCCGGGTCAGCCGGACGACAGGCCCTGACGGTCTGAGAAAAGGAAGCAGGACAGCAATGGAAGCCAAGGCGCAGGCGCGGTTCGTCCGTGTCACGCCCCAGAAGGCCCGGCGCGTCGTGGACCTCATCCGTGGCAAGCAGGCCGCCGAGGCCGTCGCGGTGCTGAAGTTCGCGCCGCAGGCAGCGAGCGAGCCGATCCGCAAGGTTGTGGAGAGCGCCGTCGCGAACGCCCGGGTGAAGGCCGACCGCGCCAGCGAGCGCTTCGACGAGACGGAGCTCTTCGTCTCGGCGGCGTTCGTCGACGAGGGGCCGACGCTCAAGCGGTTCCGTCCGCGGGCGCAGGGGCGTGCGAGCCAGATCCTCAAGCGCACCAGCCACATCACGGTGGTCGTCGCACCGCGTGAGCAGAAGGAAGGGGCCCGATAGTGGGGCAGAAGGTTCACCCGCACGGGTACCGCCTCGGCATCACCACCGACCACCGGTCGCGCTGGTTCGCCGACAGCACCAAGCCTGGTCAGCGGTACCGCGACTACGTCCGCGAGGACGTGGCGATCCGCAAGCTCATGAGCACCGGTCTCGAGCGGGCCGGCATCTCCAAGGTCGAGGTCGAGCGCACTCGCGACCGCGTCCGCGTGGACATCCACACGGCGCGTCCGGGCATCGTCATCGGTCGTCGGGGTGCCGAGGCCGACCGCATCCGCGGCGAGCTCGAGAAGCTCACGGGCAAGCAGGTT
Source organism: Isoptericola sp. NPDC057653 (assembly GCF_042799955.1). Taxonomy (NCBI): domain Bacteria; kingdom Bacillati; phylum Actinomycetota; class Actinomycetes; order Micrococcales; family Promicromonosporaceae; genus Isoptericola; species Isoptericola sp. NPDC057653. The sequence goes on from NZ_JBHVHP010000001.1 coordinate 1,653,074, forward strand.
CAGCTCAACATCCTCGAGGTCAAGAACGCGGAGATCGACGCGCAGCTGGTCGCGCAGGGCATCGCCGAGCAGCTCGCGAGCCGCGTCTCGTTCCGTCGCGCCATGCGCAAGGGCATCCAGTCCGCGCAGCGCGCCGGTGCCAAGGGCATCCGCGTGCAGGTCTCGGGTCGTCTCGGCGGCGCCGAGATGAGCCGGTCGGAGTTCTACCGCGAGGGTCGTGTGCCGCTGCACACGCTGCGCGCGAACATCGACTACGGCTTCTACGAGGCCCGCACCACCTTCGGCCGCATCGGCGTGAAGGTGTGGATCTACAAGGGCGACATGACCGAGAAGGAGTTCGCCGCGCAGCAGGCCACCGCCGCGCCCCGTCAGGGTCGTGGACGTGGGCCGGAGCGTGGGGAGCGCCGCGGTGGCGGTCGTCGTCCCGAGCGCCAGGCCCAGCCGGCCGCCGACAGCGCCCCCGCGTCCGACGCGGCCCCGGCGCCGGAGCAGGCTGCGGCCCCCGAGTCCGGAACGGAGGCCTGAGCATGCTGATCCCCCGCAGGCTCAAGCACCGCAAGCAGCACCACCCCAAGCGCTCCGGCGCCGCCAAGGGTGGCACCACGATCGCGTTCGGCGACTTCGGCATCCAGGCTCTCGAGCCGGCCTACGTCACGAACCGCCAGATCGAGGCTGCTCGTATCGCGATGACCCGCCACATCAAGCGTGGCGGCAAGGTCTGGATCAACATCTACCCGGACCGTCCCCTGACCAAGAAGCCCGCCGAGACCCGCATGGGTTCCGGTAAGGGTTCGCCCGAGTGGTGGGTCGCCAACGTCAAGCCCGGCCGGATCGTCTTCGAGCTGGCGGGTGTCGACGAGGAGCTGGCCCGTGAGGCCATGCGCCGCGCGATCCACAAGCTCCCGATGAAGTGCCGTTTCGTGGTGCGCGAGGGTGGTGCTAACTGATGGCAGTCGGAACCAAGGGCCTGGCCCCCGCTGACCTCGATGGCTTCGACGACGAGAAGCTCGTCGCCGAGCTGAAGAAGGCCAAGGAGGAGCTGTTCAACCTCCGCTTCCAGTCGGCCACCGGCCAGCTGGAGTCCCACGGTCGGATCAAGGCCGTCAAGCGCGACATCGCGCGGATCTACACGGTCCTGCACGAGCGCGAGCTCGGTATCCGCACGGCCCCGAGCGTGAGTGAGTGAGGCATCGATGAGCGAGAACACCAACGCGGTGGCCGCTGACGCGACCGAGCGCGGTACGCGCAAGGTGCGTCGTGGCTACGTCGTCAGCGACAAGATGGAGAAGACCATCGTCGTCGAGGTCGAGGACCGCAAGAAGCACCCGCTGTACGGCAAGGTCCTGCGCACCACCACCAAGGTGAAGGCGCACGACGAGCAGAACTCCGCCGGTATCGGCGACCTGGTCGAGATCATGGAGACCCGTCCGCTGTCCGCGACCAAGCGGTGGCGCCTGACGGAGATCCTCGAGAAGGCCAAGTGATCCAGAAGGTCTTCTGACCTTCGGCCGGGGTGGGCCGTGACACACGTATGCGGCCCGCCCCGACCACCTCAGCAACTATCCGTTCGGCAAGGCTCGCCCGGGACCTCTCGGGACGAGAACCAGCTCGACGACAGGAGATCAATCGATGATCCAGCAGGAGTCGCGACTGCGGGTCGCCGACAACACGGGTGCCAAGGAGATTCTCTGCATCCGTGTTCTCGGTGGATCCGGCCGTCGCTACGCCGGTATCGGCGACACGATCGTCGCCACCGTCAAGGACGCGATCCCCGGCGGCAACGTGAAGAAGGGCGACGTGGTCAAGGCCGTCGTCGTCCGGACCGCCAAGGAGCGCCGTCGTCCCGACGGTTCCTACATCAAGTTCGACGAGAACGCCGCCGTCATCCTCAAGAACGACGGTGAGCCCCGCGGCACCCGCATCTTCGGCCCGGTCGGGCGCGAGCTGCGCGACAAGCGGTTCATGAAGATCGTCTCGCTGGCGCCGGAGGTGCTCTGACCATGGCGAAGATCAAGAAGGGCGACCAGGTGATCGTCATCGCCGGTCGCGACAAGGGCAAGACGGGCCGCGTGCTCGAGGTCTTCAAGGACTCCGACCGCATCGTGGTCGAGGGCGTGCAGCGCGTCACCAAGCACGTCAAGGCCGGCCAGACGGCTCGCGGCACCCGCACGGGTGGCATCGAGACCGTCGAGGCGCCGATCCACGTCTCGAACGTGATGATCGTCGACCCGGAGACCAAGAAGGGCACGCGCGTCGGGTTCCGTACCGAGCAGGTCGAGCGCGACGGCCGTACCCGCACCGTCCGTGTGCGCGTCGCCAAGCGTTCCGGGAAGGACATCTGATGACCGAGACCACTCTCGAGGCCCCGGCCACCCCGCGCCTCAAGCAGAAGTACCGCGAGGACATCATCGCGGCGCTGCGCGAGGAGTTCGGCCACCAGAACATCCAGCAGGTCGCCGGTCTGACCAAGATCGTCGTGAACATGGGTGTCGGTGACGCGGCGAAGGACTCCAAGCTCATCGAGGGCGCGATCCGCGACCTCACCGCGATCACGGGGCAGAAGCCCCAGGTGACGCGGGCGAAGAAGTCCATCGCGCAGTTCAAGCTGCGTGAGGGCATGCCGATCGGTGCGCACGTCACGCTGCGCGGCGACCGGATGTGGGAGTTCCTCGACCGCCTGCTGTCGATCGCGCTGCCGCGTATCCGCGACTTCCGCGGCCTGAGCCCGAAGCAGTTCGACGGGCACGGCAACTACACCTTCGGTCTCACGGAGCAGTCGATGTTCCACGAGATCGACCAGGACAAGATCGACCGCGTCCGCGGCATGGACATCACGGTCGTGACCACGGCGACGACCGATGACGAGGGCCGCTCCCTGCTGCGTCGTCTCGGCTTCCCCTTCAAGGAGCAGAACTGACATGGCGAAGAAGGCCCTGATCAACAAGGCGGCCGCCAAGCCGAAGTTCGCGGTCCGCGCCTACACCCGGTGCCAGCGCTGCGGCCGTCCGCACTCGGTCTACCGCAAGTTCGGCCTGTGCCGGATCTGCCTGCGGGAGATGGCCCACCGCGGCGAGCTCCCCGGCGTCACCAAGAGCAGCTGGTAAAACCACTACGCCGTAGGTCCGGGCGGTACTGACGTATCGCCCGGATACCCCGGCGAGGAAGGGCTGGAGCCCAATGACCATGACAGACCCCATCGCAGACATGCTCACGCGTCTGCGTAACGCGAACTCGGCGCACCACGAGACGGTCACCATGCCGCACTCGAAGCTGAAGTCGAACATCGCGGAGATCCTGCAGGCGCAGGGGTACATCACCGACTGGAGCGTCGAGGACGCGAAGGTCGGCAAGTCCCTCACCCTGACCCTCAAGTACGGCCCGAGCCGCGAGCGCGCCCTCACCGGCGTCCGCCGCGTGTCGAAGCCCGGCCTCCGCGTCTACGCGAAGTCCACCAACCTGCCTCAGGTCCTCGGCGGCCTCGGCGTGGCGATCCTGTCCACGTCCTCCGGCCTGCTGACCGACCGTCAGGCCCAGGCCAAGGGCGTCGGCGGCGAAGTCCTCGCCTACGTCTGGTAATCCGGAAAGGAGAATCGCCATGTCTCGAATCGGCAAGCTCCCCGTTCCGGTCCCGGCCGGCGTGGACGTCACCATCAGCGGTGCGCTCGTGACCGTCAAGGGCCCGAAGGGGACCCTGGAGCACACGGTGCCCACCCCCATCACCGTCGCCCAGGACGACGGCACCCTCGTGGTGTCGCGCCCGGACGACGAGCGCAAGTCCCGTGCGCTGCACGGCCTCACCCGCACCCTCCTGGCCAACATCGTCACCGGTGTGACCCAGGGCTACGAGAAGAAGCTCGAGATCGTCGGCACGGGTTACCGCGTCGCCGCGAAGGGGCAGACCCTCGAGTTCGCCCTCGGCTTCTCCCACCCGGTGACCGTCACGGCGCCGGAGGGCATCACCTTCGCGGTCGAGAGCCCCACCAAGTTCTCGGTGGCCGGCATCGACAAGCAGCAGGTCGGCGAGGTCGCAGCGAACATCCGCAAGATCCGCAAGCCCGAGCCCTACAAGGGCAAGGGTGTGCGATACGCCGGCGAGGTCGTCCGCCGCAAGGTCGGAAAGGCTGGTAAGTGATGGCTCTCAAGGTTCTGGGCAAGGGCAAGGCCGTCGCTCGTCAGCGCCGTCACCTGCGCCTGCGCAAGAAGATCAAGGGCACCGCGACGCGTCCGCGCCTCGTCGTGACCCGTTCCTCGCGCCACATGGTGGCGCAGATCGTGGACGACACGGTCGGCAAGACCGTCGCCTCCGCCTCGACCCTCGAGGCGGACCTGCGTGCCCTCGACGGCGACAAGACCGCGAAGGCCCGCAAGGTCGGCGAGCTCGTCGCCGCGCGTGCCAAGGCCGCCGGCGTCGAGACCGTGGTCTTCGACCGCGGTGGCAACAAGTACCACGGTCGGGTGGCTGCGGTCGCCGACGGCGCCCGGGAAGCGGGGCTGGAGCTGTGATGGCCGACGTCCGCGATTTCGCACGGAAGATGAGGATCCTCTGATGGCTGCAGGGCAGCGCACCGGCGCCCCCCAGGGCGCCAACGAGTCCAACAAGACCGACGGCCGCCGCGGCGGCGGTGGCGGTCGTCGTGACGACCGCCGTGGCGGTGGCCGCGACCAGGCCGACAAGAACGCCTTCGTCGAGCGCGTGGTGACGATCAACCGCGTCTCGAAGGTCGTCAAGGGCGGTCGTCGCTTCAGCTTCACCGCGCTGGTCGTGGTGGGCGACGGCGACGGCACCGTCGGTGTCGGCTACGGCAAGGCCAAGGAGGTGCCCGCGGCGATCGCCAAGGGTGTCGAGGAGGCGAAGAAGAACTTCTTCCGCGTCCCCCGCATCCAGGGCACCATCCCTCACCCCATCCAGGGTGAGAAGGCCGCCGGCGTCGTGTTCCTGCGTCCGGCCTCGCCGGGTACCGGTGTGATCGCCGGTGGTCCGGTGCGCGCCGTGCTGGAGTGCGCCGGCATCCACGACGTGCTGAGCAAGTCGCTCGGTTCGTCGAACTCGATCAACATCGTGCACGCGACCGTCGCGGCCCTCAAGGGCCTCGAGGAGCCGGCGGCCGTGGCCGCCCGCCGTGGCCTGCCGCTCGAGGACGTGGCCCCGGCCGCGCTCCTGCGTGCGCAGGCTGCCGGACTTGCCGCCAAGGCGGAGAAGTCGGGCGAGAAGGTGGGTGCGTGATGCCTCGTCTGAAGGTCACCCAGGTCAAGTCCGCCATCGGCGGCAAGCAGAACCAGCGTGACACGCTGCGGACCCTCGGCCTCAAGCGGATCGGCGACACCGCCGTGAAGGAGGACCGTCCGGAGATCCGTGGCATGGTCACCACGGTGGCGCACCTCGTCACCGTAGAGGAGGTCGAGTGATCATGGCCGACAACACCGAGAAGGTGCAGCCGCTCAAGGTCCACCACCTGCGTCCGGCCGACGGCGCCAAGACCGCGAAGACCCGTGTGGGTCGCGGTGAGGCGTCGAAGGGTAAGACGGCGGGTCGCGGTACCAAGGGTACGAAGGCTCGCTACCAGGTCCCCACGCGCTTCGAGGGCGGGCAGATGCCTCTGCACATGCGCCTCCCGAAGCTCCGTGGGTTCAAGAACCCGTTCCGCGTTGAGTACCAGGTCGTCAACCTGGACAAGCTCGCCGCGCTGTACCCCGAGGGTGGCTCCGTCACCGTCGAGGGCCTCGTCGCCAAGGGCGCTGTCCGCAAGGGTCAGCCGGTGAAGGTGCTCGGCACGGGCGAGATCACCGTCAAGCTGGACGTCACGGTCGACCGCGTCTCCGGCTCCGCCAAGGACAAGATCCTGGCGGCCGGCGGCACGGTCTCCGAGGACTGACATCCGCTCACAGGGCCGGCGGCGCACATGCGCTGCCGGCCCTGTGTGCTCTCGGCGTGCACCGGCCGTCAGGCCGCCGGTATATGGCGTGTGGTCTGGCTCACTCGTCCCGGGCACGTAGAATCCGTCACGGTCCGCGCTGCGCACCCGCTTCTTCGGGCGGGTGGCGACGAGGTCGGGGTCTCCCCGGCCGGACCATGACCGAGTCGGCGTGACGGCGACGTGGCCCCCGGGCCGCGGCGTCGGGTGCTCGCGCCACACCTCGCCGGTCCCCGGCGACACGACAACCCGCCGCGGCGGGCCAGGAGGATAGGTGCTCAGCGCATTCGGCCGGGCTTTCCGGACACCGGACCTGCGGCGCAAGCTGCTGTTCACGATCGCGATCATGGCGCTCTTCCGGGTGGGGTCCCTCGTGCCCACACCCGGTGTCGACTACGGCAACGTGCAGCAGTGCGTCGCGGCCCTCGAGGGCAGCACGTCGCTGCTCGGGCTCGTCAACGTCTTCAGCGGCGGAGCCCTGCTGCAGCTCTCGATCTTCGCGCTCGGCATCATGCCGTACATCACCGCGAGCATCATCGTGCAGCTGCTGCGGGTGGTCATCCCTCGCTTCGAGGCCCTGCACAAGGAGGGCCAGTCGGGGCAGTCGAAGCTCACGCAGTACACGCGCTACCTGACGATCGCCCTCGCGATCCTGCAGTCGACCACGATCATCACCACCGCCCGCACGGGGATGCTGTTCCCGGGCTGCAACGTCGACGTCATCGCCGACGACAGCTTCATGACGGCCACGCTCATGGTCATCACCATGACGGCCGGTACCGGCCTGGTCATGTGGCTCGGCGAGATGATCACCGAGCGCGGCGTCGGCAACGGCATGTCGCTGCTCATCTTCACGTCGATCGCGGCGAACTTCCCGTCCGCCCTGTGGTCGATCGCCGGTGGCTCGAACGGCCCGCTGAACTTCATCGTGATGATCGCGGTGATCGTGATCGTGGTCGGCCTCGTCGTGTTCGTCGAGCAGTCGCAGCGCCGCATCCCGGTGCAGTACGCGAAGCGGATGGTGGGTCGCCGCATGTACGGCGGCACCAGCACCTACATCCCGATCAAGATCAACATGGCCGGCGTCATCCCGGTCATCTTCGCGGCGTCGATCCTCGCGATCCCCGGCCTGCTCGCGCAGTTCGGTGACCAGTCCGCGGGCTGGGTGGTGTGGATCTCCAACAACCTGGTCCAGCAGTCCGACCCGCTGTACATCGTGCTGTACGTGCTGATGGTCATCTTCTTCGCGTTCTTCTACACGTCGATCACGTTCAACCCGGACGAGGTCGCGGACAACATGAAGAAGTACGGCGGCTTCATCCCGGGCATCCGCGCGGGCCGGCCCACGGCCGAGTACCTGGACTACGTGATCACGCGCATCACGTCCGCGGGCTCGATCTACCTCGCGATCGTGGCGCTCATCCCCACGATCGTGCTCGTCGTGCTGGGGGTCACCACGAACATTCCGTTCGGCGGTACCTCGATCCTGATCATCGTCGGTGTCGGCCTCGAGACCGTGAAGCAGATCGACTCCCAGCTCCAGCAGCGCCATTACGAAGGGTTCCTCCGTTGACCGAGACGAACGAAGGCGGCACCACCGGTGCGACGCCGACCACCCGCCGCGAGCTCCACGGCGCCCCCAGCGCCGAGGCGCGGGTGACACGCCTGGTGATCATGGGGCCGCAGGGCGCGGGCAAGGGCACGCAGGCCGCGCGCCTCGCCGAGCTGTTCGGCATCCCCGCCATCTCGACGGGCGACATCTTCCGCGCCAACATCAAGGGCGGCACGGACCTGGGCAAGCTCGCGCAGGAGTACAGCGCCAAGGGCGACCTGGTCCCGGACGAGGTCACGGACCAGATGGTCCGCTCCCGCCTCGGCGAGGACGACGTGAAGGTCGGGTTCCTGCTCGACGGCTACCCGCGCAACGCGCACCAGGTCGAGGCGCTCGACGCGATCCTCGGCGACCTGGGCTGGGAGCTCGACGGCGTCATCGAGCTCACCGCCGCGCGCGAGGAGCTGCTGTCCCGCATCGCCAAGCGCGCCGAGATCGAGGGCCGCGACGACGACACCCCGGACGCGATCGCCCGTCGCCTCGACATCTACGACGAGCAGACGGCGCCGCTCACGGCGGCGTACTCGGAGCGCGGCCTGCTGGCCCAGGTGGACGGCATCGGCGAGGTCTCCGAGGTCACCGAGCGCATCGTCCAGGCGCTGGCCGCAGAGCTCGGCTGAGGTCGCGCACGCCATGATCTTCGGTTCGCGCGAGCGCGTCGAGCTCAAGACGCTCGAGCAGGTGCGCGTCATGCGGCGCGCCGGCCTGGTCGTCGCGTCGGCGCTGGACGCCGTGCGCGCGGCCGCCCGGCCCGGCATGACGACGGCCGACCTCGACGAGGTCGCCGCGCGCGCCATCGCCGACGCGGGGGCCACGCCCTCGTTCCTCGGCTACCAGGGCTACCCGGCGACGATCTGCGTGTCCGTCGGCGACGAGGTCATCCACGGCATCCCGGGTGCGCGCGTCCTCGAGGTCGGTGACGTCGTCTCGCTCGACTGCGGCGCGATCGTCGAGGGCTGGCACGGCGACTCCGCGCTGAGCATCGTGCTCGGCCCGGACGGCGCCCTCGACGTCGACGAGCCGGCGGACGCCCCCGGCGTCGACGCCGCCGACCTCGACCTGGTCCGCGCCACGCGGGCCGCGATGTGGGCCGGGATCGCCGCGCTCGCGGGCGGCAAGAAGCTCAACGACGTCGGGACCGCGGTCGAGATCGCCGTGGAGCTGGCGGGCGGGGCCTCGGGCGTCGAGTACGGCATCGTCGAGGACTACGTCGGGCACGGCATCGGCACCGCGATGCACCAGCCGCCGGACATCGTGAACTTCCGTACCTCGGACCGCGGGCCGCGGCTCCGCCCGGGCATGTGCCTGGCGGTGGAGCCGATGGTGACGCGGGGGAGCGGGGCGACGCGGGTGCTCGAGGACGACTGGACGGTCGTGACCGAGGACGGGTCGCGGGCCGCGCACTGGGAGCACACCGTCGCCGTGCTCGAGGACGGCATCAGCGTGCTGACCGCGGTCGACGGGGGCCGCGCCGGCCTCGCGCCGTTCGAGGTCGAGCCCGTGAGCCTCGAGGTGTGACGCACCACCCTCGGGACCGCGTTCGCAGCTCCTGGTGCGATCAGGTACGATGTTCTGTCGGGTGTAGTCCGTTCGGCAGTTCCTCGATGCAGCCCCTCACACTGGCGCTGCAGACCAGCACCGCACCGGCGTGAGCGCCGGTCGGTCGGGACGAGGGTGAGCAGGCGGCACGCACGACATCCGGACCTCCGTCACGCTGCTGACGGGCGCCCGGGGCCAGACGAGAGTTAGCGGAGGACATGGCAAAGAAGGACGGCGTCATCGAGATCGAGGGCAGCGTGGTCGAGGCCCTGCCGAACGCGATGTTCCGTGTGGAGCTTGCGAACGGCCACAAGGTCCTCGCACACATCTCGGGCAAGATGCGTCAGCACTACATCCGGATCCTCCCGGAGGACCGTGTCGTGGTCGAGCTCAGCCCGTACGACCTGTCCCGCGGTCGGATCGTCTACCGCTACAAGTAACCACCACCCCATCGAGCGCCGTCGGGGCGCCGGCACCTGCCGGCGCGCGTGCGGCGGCGGAGGAACACTGATGAAGGTCAAGCCGAGCGTCAAGAAGATCTGCGACAAGTGCAAGGTGATCCGCCGGCACGGTCGCGTCATGGTGATCTGCGAGAACCTGCGCCACAAGCAGCGCCAGGGCTGATCGCAGCCACCCGCTGACGGCGCGCTCGCCGTCAGCCGAAGCGCACCACCACGAACCTCGACCCCGCTCTTCCGGAGCGGCGCCCCTCGCGGGGCACGTCGAGAGGAACCTCCGGTCCAGGGGCCGGGGCCCGCGGTCTTCGCGGGAGGGCGGTGCGGCAGACCTCTGGACGAAGTACAGGAGCCGGAAGGCACATGGCACGTCTGATCGGCGTTGACCTCCCCCGCGAGAAGCGGCTCGAGGTTGCGCTCACCTACATCTACGGCGTCGGCCGTACCCGCGCCCAGCAGACGCTGGCCGCGACCGGGATCAACCCGGACCTGCGGGTCAAGGACCTCGGCGACGACCAGCTCGTCGCCCTGCGCGACTACCTGGAGGGCAACTTCCAGCTCGAGGGTGACCTGCGTCGCGAGGTCGCCGCCGACATCCGCCGCAAGGTCGAGATCGGCACCTACCAGGGCCTGCGCCACCGCCGCGGCCTCCCGGTGCGCGGTCAGCGCACCAAGACCAACGCGCGTACCCGCAAGGGTCCGAAGCGCACCGTGGCGGGCAAGAAGAAGGCCCGCTGATAGCAGTCCGTGGTGCGGTCGGCTCCCCGAGCTGAACCGCCCCGGTCCGATCAGACCAGGAGATCAGAGAACACATGCCTCCCAAGACTCGTGCCACGGCCGCGCGCAAGCCGCGCCGCAAGGACAAGAAGAACGTCCCGCTCGGCCAGGCGCACATCAAGAGCACCTTCAACAACACGATCGTCTCGATCACCGACCCGTCGGGCGCCGTGATCTCGTGGGCGTCCGCCGGCCACGTCGGCTTCAAGGGCTCCCGCAAGTCCACGCCGTACGCCGCGCAGCTCGCCGCCGAGTCGGCCGCCCGCCGCGCCCAGGAGCACGGTGTCAAGAAGGTCGACGTCTTCGTCAAGGGCCCGGGTTCCGGTCGTGAGACCGCGATCCGCTCCCTGCAGGCGACCGGCCTCGAGGTCGGTTCGATCCAGGACGTGACGCCTCAGGCGCACAACGGCTGCCGCCCCCCGAAGCGTCGCCGCGTCTGACTTTCCCGACGTCGTCGAGGCCCGGGGCCGAGTGATCGGCCCCGGGCCCCGCACGGCGCCGCAGCCTGCCCGGGCGGGTGGACCGAGTCCCGCCCCGGGGCCGCGAGCTCTCGCGGATCCGTGATGCGTCATATGGCGGACGCACACTGAAAGGACCTGACCGTGCTGATCGCACAGCGCCCCTCCCTGACCGAAGAGGTCATCTCGGAGTACCGTTCGCGCTTCTCCATCGAGCCGCTCGAGCCTGGCTTCGGCTACACGCTCGGCAACTCCCTGCGCCGGACCCTCCTGTCGTCCATCCCGGGCGCGGCCGTCACCTCCATCCGCATCGACGGAGTGCTCCACGAGTTCTCCACCGTGCCGGGTGTGAAGGAGGACGTCACCGAGATCATCCTCAACATCAAGAACCTCGTCGTCTCCTCGGAGAACGACGAGCCCGTCGTGATGTACCTGCGCAAGACGGGTGCGGGCGTGGTCACCGCCGCGGACATCGTGCCGCCGGCGGGCGTCGAGGTGCACAACCCGGACCTGCACGTCGCCACGCTGAACGACAAGGGCAAGCTCGAGATCGAGCTCACCGTCGAGCGCGGCCGTGGCTACGTGTCCGCGGCGCAGAACAAGAACGACGAGGCCGAGATCGGTCGGATCCCCGTCGACTCGATCTACTCGCCGGTCCTCAAGGTCACGTACAAGGTCGAGGCCACCCGTGTCGAGCAGCGCACGGACTTCGACAAGCTGATCGTCGACGTCGAGACGAAGGCCGCGATCGCCCCGCGCGACGCGCTCGCCTCGGCCGGCAAGACGCTCGTCGAGCTCTTCGGCCTCGCCCGCGAGCTGAACGTCGAGGCCGAGGGCATCGAGATCGGCCCGTCGCCGACGGACTCCGCGCTGGCCGCGGACCTGGCGCTGCCGATCGAGGAGCTCAACCTCACGATCCGCTCGTACAACTGCCTCAAGCGCGAGGGCATCCACCAGGTGGGTGAGCTCGTGGCGCGCAGCGAGGCAGACCTGCTCGACATCCGTAACTTCGGTGCGAAGTCCATCAACGAGGTCAAGGAGAAGCTCGCCGAGCTGGGCCTCTCGCTGAAGGACTCGCCGCTCGACTTCGACCCGTCCAGCGCCGCGTACTTCAGCGGTGGGGACGACGAGGCCACGTACACCGACGAGCAGTCGTACTGACGTCTCCGCGCCCGCAGCAGCCCGCTCGACCTGACCGGGCCGCGCGGCGCGGAACCACCCTCAAGGAGAACCAGAAATGCCTACCCCCACCAAGGGTCCGCGGCTCGGTGGCAGCCCGGCTCACGAGCGACTGATCCTCGCGAACCTGTCGACGTCGCTCTTCGAGCACGGCCGCATCACCACCACGGAGACGAAGGCGAAGCGCCTGCGCCCCCTGGCCGAGCGCCTCATTACCTTCGCCAAGCGCGGTGACCTGCACGCTCGTCGTCGGGTGCTGACCGTAGTCCGCGACAAGTCCGTGGTGCACACGCTGTTCACCGAGATCGCCCCGGCCATGGCCGAGCGCAACGGTGGCTACACGCGCATCACCAAGATCGGCAACCGCAAGGGCGACAACGCGCCCATGGCGGTCATCGAGCTCGTCACCGAGCCCGTGAGCCCGAAGCAGGCCGTCGTCAAGGAGGCCACGAAGGCCGCCGAGAAGGCTGCCAAGGCCGACGAGAAGCCCGCCAAGGTCGAGGACGAGGCCGCCGTCGAGGCGACCGAGGCCCCCGCCGAGGCCACCGAGGCCCCCGCCGAGGAGTCGAAGGACGCCTGATCCTGGCGCCTGAGCTCTGACGAGAGCACGACGCAGCCCCGCTCCACCCCCGGGTGGTGCGGGGCTCCGTCGTCCCCGGGCCGAGCCCCGTGGCTACCGTGGGGGTCATGGGAGCAGCCGGCGTGCCCGTCGTCCTCGTCCACGGATCGCGGACGTCGCGCACGATGTGGCGACGCCAGCTCGAGGCCCTCGCCGCCGCGGGCGTCCCGGCGGCGGCGATCGACCTCCCCGGGCACGGCGCCCGCCGCGGCGAGCGGTTCACGCTCGACGGCGCGGTGGACGCCGTGCGCGACGCCGTCGACGCGGCCGGGGGGCGGGCGCTCGTCGTCGGGCTGTCCCTCGGCGGGTACGTCGCCATCGAGCACCGCGCGCGGCACCCCGCGCAGAGCGCCGGCCTCGTGGCCGCGTCGTGCAGCACGGCCACCACGTCGCAGGTGCGCCCGGCGTGGCTGTCCGTGGCCCGGTGGATCGAGGGCTGGCCCGACTCCGGCGAGGGCCTCAACGCGTCCCTCGTCCGCCTCGCGCTCGACGAGGCGAGCGCGCAGGACATGGGTGCGGGCGGCTTCGCGCTGGAGGTCATGAGCGACGTGCTGCGGGAGCTGGCGCCCGCCGACGCGCTCGGGGCGCTGGCCGCGGCGGACAGCCCGGTGTGGATCGTCAACGGCCGGTACGACCACTTCCGGACCCAGGAGCGGGCGTTCGTGGCGGCCGCCCGCGCGGGCGGGGCGCCCGCGCGCCTGGTCGTCGTGCCGCACGCCCGGCACCTCGTGAGCCTCGACGCGCCCGTGGCCTTCTCCCGGGTGGTGCTCGAGGCGGCCGCGGCGCTCGCGCGGGGCGGCCGGTCCTCAGGCGAGCGGCAGGTCCCAGGCCCGCGCGCCGCCGACCAGAGCCGCGGAGTTCGGCACGACGACGACGTCGTCGCCGAGGCGGTCGAGAGCGGCGGGCGTGATCCGGCGCGAGTTGCCGCCGCCGAGGTAGAGCCGGTCCCAGCGGAAGACCGGTCGTAGCCCGTCGACCATCGCGACCACCCGGCGCGACCACAGGCCGTCGCCGAGGCGTCGGCGCTCCGGCTCGCCGATGTACTGGTCGTACGTCGCCCCGCGGCGGAACGGCGCGTGCGACCACTCGAGGTGCGGGGCGAGGCGGCCGCCGTCGAACAGCGCGGAGCCGAGCCCGGTGCCGAGCGTGAGCACGAGCTCCATACCCGACCCCGCGACGACGCCGGCGCCGTGCACCTCCGCGTCGTTGAGCACCAGGGCGGGCATGCCGAGGCGGCGCGCGAGGGCGCCGCGGACGTCGAAGCTGGCCCAGGCCTCCACGAGCTCGGGCAGCACCCGCGACCGGGGGCCGGACCGGGTGATGTAGTGCGGCGTGTGCACGACGACGCCGTGGCGGATCATGCCCGGCATCCCGAGCGTCGCCCGGTGCGCCGTGGGCAGCCGCCCGGCGATGTCCGCCACGGTCTCCAGGAGCAGCTGCGGGGGCAGCGGGTAGGGCGTCGGCACGCGGACCGGGGTGGCGTGCGCCGTGCCCGCGGAGTCGAGCACGGCGGCCTTGATGCCACCGCCACCGCAGTCGACGGCGAGGGTGAGCACGTCGGCGGGGGTGCCGTCGGGCCGGGGACCGGGGGTGTGCGCCGTGGCGCCTGAGTCGACCATCACGGGACATCATCCGGCCACAATGGGTCGGTGAGCACGCCGACACCTCCTGCCGACACCCTCCGGGTGCGCCTCGACCTCGCCTACGACGGCACCCGTTTCGCCGGCTGGGCCACCCAGCCGCGCCTGCGCACCGTGCAGGGGACGCTCGAGGACGCCCTCGCGACCATCCTGCGGACGGAGCCGCTCGGCCTGCCCCGGCCGCGGCTGACCGTCGCGGGCCGGACGGACGCCGGCGTGCACGCGCGGGGCCAGGTCGCGCACGTCGACCTCCCGCGCGAGCGGTGGGAGGCCATGCCGGGCCGTTCCGACCGGGAGCCGGGCGTGGCCCTCGCGGACCGCCTCGCGGGCGTCCTGCCGCCCGACGTCGTCGTGCACGGTGCCGCCCCTGCGCCCGACGGCTTCGACGCGCGCTTCTCCGCGCTGCACCGCCGCTACGCCTACCGCGTGGCCGACCGCCCGGCCCTGCGCGACCCGCTGCGCCGGGACTGGGTGCTGTGGAACCGGCGGCCCCTGGACGTCGAGGCGATGCACCGGGCGATGCAGCCGCTCGTCGGGCTGCACGACTTCGCGTCCTTCTGCAAGCCCCGTGAGGGCGCGACGACCATCCGCGAGCTCACCGAGCTGTCGTGGGACCGGCCGACCGGCGGCCCGGACGCGGGGCTGGCCGTGGCGACGGTGCAGGCGGACGCGTTCTGCCACTCGATGGTGCGGGCCCTGGTCGGCATGTCGCTGGCGGTGGGGGAGGGGCGCCGCTCGCCGGACGACCCCGCCGCGGTGCTGGCGGGCCGGTCGAGGTCCGCCGCCGCCGGCGTCGTCGCGGCGCGCGGGCTCGTGCTGGAGCGCGTCGCCTACCCGGACGACGACGAGCTCGCCGCCCGGGCCGAGCGCGTGCGGGCCAGGCGGGACCCGGGCGAGGTCGACTGACGTCGCGGGCCCGGCGAGGGTCGGTCGGGGACGCTCAGGGCTCCTCGACCCAGTGCACGGCGGCCTCCTCGGCGCTGGCCCCGGCGCCGTCGATGCCGGCGTCCTCGCCGTAGAGGTCGTTGTCGCGGCCACCGTCCTCGCCCGGGTCGGCGTCGCGGTCCTCGGTGAGGCGGCCGGCGCGGGTGGTGTCCGGGCGGTCGAGCGGGTCGAGCTCCCAGTAGTCCGGCTGCTCCTCGGCCAGGCGCTGGTCCAGCGGCTCGCCGGCGGACTCCTCCCAGGCCGTCTCGCCCCAGTGGTTCGACCTGGAGCGCTCCAGGGGCGAGTACCCCTCGTCCAGGACGTCGTCCAGGTCGGGGTCCCCGAGGGTGTCCTCGCGGGGGAGCTGGTCCTCGTCGCCCTCGGCCCCCGTCTCGGGGTCCGGGGCCGTGCCGGGTGTCGCGTCGGTCATGCCACCACGGTGCACCCGGAACGGCGCCCCTGCAACGAGGGCGGGGCCCGGCGGGCACCCGGTTGCAGGGCCTCCGGCGGCCGCTAGCGTGGCTCGCAGGTGCGCCCGCCGGGCGCGGCACGACTGAGGAGCCCACCATGGCCGGTGCATCCATCGACGACCTGCTCTCCGAGCTCCCGATCGACCAGATCGCCGGAGAGCTCGGCGTCGACGCCGACCATGCCCGGCGAGCCGTCGGGGGCGCGCTGCCCGCGCTGTTCGGCGGGCTGAAGGCGAACGCGGACGACCCCGCGGGCGCTCGGTCGCTCGCCGGCGCCCTGAGCCGGCACGACCCCGGCCTGGTGGAGGGCGGGGTCGACGTCGCCCAGGTCGACACCGCCGACGGCGCGAAGATCGTCGACCACGTGTTCGGCGCGCACAAGGACCAGGTCGTGGCGCAGGTGTCGGGGGCCGCGGGCACGGACCCGGGGGTGCTGCAGAAGCTGCTCCCGATCCTCGCGCCGCTCGCGCTGTCGTTCCTGTCCAAGAAGCTCGGCGCAGGCGGTCAGGCGGACGGCTCCGCCGGGTCCGGGGCCGAGACCCCGGCGGCGGGCGGCCTCGGGGACCTGCTCGGCGGGCTGCTCGGCGGCGGCGGGTCGGGCGCCTCGTCCGGCGGGGGGCTCGACGTCGGCGGGGTGCTGGGCAGCCTGGGCGGGCTGCTGGGTGGCGGCCGCCGCTGACCCGGCTCGCGGCCCCGCGCGCGGCCCCGCGCCGGCGTGACGGGGCTCGCTTTGACCCGTGTACCGGACGGCCGCTAAACTGGCTCGTCGTTGTGCTATGCCTCCGGCGTCCCGCGTCGTCAGCGCGCCCACTCGCACCGACGATGCCCCGGCCAGGACGCCACCCGGAGCACCCGCGCACAACAACCTGACTCTTCGGGCGCCGCTTCTCGCCCGACGACACCGAACACGAAAAGGTGACGCAACCGTGCGTACGTACACCCCCAAGCCCGGCGACGTCCAGCGCGACTGGTACGTCGTCGACGCGACCGACGTCGTCCTCGGCCGCCTCGCGAGCCAGGTCGCCACTCTCCTGCGCGGGAAGCACAAGCCGACCTTCGCCCCGCACGTCGACGGCGGTGACTTCGTCATCATCATCAACGCGGACAAGGTCGCCCTGAGCGGCAACAAGCGGGAGACCAAGCTGGCCTACCGCCACTCCGGCTACCCGGGCGGTCTGCGCTCCGTGGCCTACGGCGAGCTCCTCGAGAAGAACCCCGAGCGGGCCGTGGAGAAGGCCGTGCGCGGCATGCTCCCCAAGACCACCCTCGGTCGCGACCAGCTGGGCAAGCTGAAGGTCTACCGCGGCGCGGAGCACCCGCACGCGGCGCAGCAGCCCAAGCCGTTCGAGATCACCCAGGTTTCGCAGCAGGCCTGAGCCGCTGCCGGATGCAAAGCGAAGGATTCACAGTGGCCGAGACCACCGTCGACACCGAGCTGGACGAGAACACGCCCAGCACCTACACCTCTGAGTCCGCCGCGCCCGTCGCGGACGGCGGCCAGTCCATCACCGCTCCCGGCGCGGCCGTCGGTCGCCGCAAGGAGGCCGTGGCGCGCGTGCGCCTCGTCCCCGGCACCGGGACGTGGAAGATCAACGGTCGCACCCTCGAGGACTACTTCCCGAACAAGGTGCACCAGCAGCTCGTCAACTCGCCGCTGAAGCTGGTCGAGGTCGAGGGCCGCTTCGACGTCATCGTCCGCATCTCCGGTGGTGGCCCCTCGGGCCAGGCCGGTGCGGTGCGCCTGGGCATCGCCCGCGCGCTCAACGCGATCGACTCCGAGGCGAACCGCCCCGCGCTGAAGAAGGCCGGCTACCTCACGCGTGACCCGCGTGCGGTCGAGTCCAAGAAGGCCGGTCTCAAGAAGGCCCGCAAGGCGCCTCAGTACTCGAAGCGCTGATCGAGCGCTCCTGTCGACAGGAGCGTCAGCGCAAGGACGGCCCCGTCGGAAGTCTCCGGCGGGGCCGTCCGCACGTCCGGCTACGATCGGTGCGGCGTCCGACCGTGGACGTCGTGGGCGCCAGAGCGGAGCTCCCGCCGCGCCCGGAGGAGGAGACATCGTGCGACTGTTCGGCACCGACGGGGTCCGTGGCCTCGCCAACAGGGACGTCACCGCCGACCTGGCCCTCGGGCTCGGGAGCGCGGCGGCGCACGTCCTCGGCACGTCCGGGGACTTCGCGGGGCACCGCCCGCGCGCCGTGGTGGGTCGTGACCCCCGCGCGTCCGGCGAGTTCCTGTCGGCCGCCGTGAGCGCCGGGCTCGCCAGCTCCGGAGTGGACGTGGTCAACCTGGGCGTGCTGCCCACGCCGGCCCTCGCGCACCTCGTCGGTGCGATGGACATGGACCTCGGCGTGATGATCTCCGCGTCGCACAACGCGATGCCCGACAACGGCATCAAGTTCTTCGCCCGCGGCGGCTACAAGCTGGCCGACCACGTCGAGGACGAGATCGAGGCGCGCCTCGGCCAGGAGTGGGACCGCCCCACCGGCGCCGACGTCGGGCGCATGCGCTCCGACACCGGGATCGCCGCGCAGCAGTACGTGGAGCACCTCGTGGCCAGCATCGGCACGACGCCTGACGTGCGGCCCCTGGAGGGCCTGCGCATCGCCGTCGACGCGGCCAACGGCGCCGCCAGCCAGGTGGGCCCGGAGGCGCTGCGCGAGGCCGGCGCCGACGTCGTCGTCATCAACGCCAGCCCCGACGGCCGCAACATCAACGAGAAGGCCGGCTCCACGCACCCCGAGCAGCTGCAGGCGGTCGTCGTGGCGGCGGAGGCCGACTTCGGCGTCGCGTTCGACGGCGACGCGGACCGCTGCCTCGCCGTCGACCACGGCGGTGTGCTCGTCGACGGGGACCAGATCCTCGGCATCCTCGCCCGTGCGCTCAAGGAGGAGGGGCGGCTGCCCTCGGACACCCTCGTCGTCACGGTGATGAGCAACCTGGGCCTGCTGCTCGCGATGCGCGAGGCCGGCATCGCCACGATCCAGACGGGCGTGGGCGACCGGTACGTGCTCGAGGAGATGCGCGCGCACGGCTACGGCCTCGGCGGCGAGCAGTCGGGCCACATCATCCTGGCCGACCACGCCACGACCGGCGACGGCGTGCTCACCGCCCTGTACCTGGCCGCCCGTGTGAAGTCGAGCGGGCGCCGCCTGGCCGACCTCGCCGGCGACGTCCCGCGCCTCCCGCAGACCCTCGTCAACGTCAAGGGCGTGGACAAGGCGCGCGCGGGCGAGGACGAGGGCGTGCGCGCCGCCGTCGAGCGCGCCGAGGCGCAGCTCGGCGACACCGGCCGCGTGCTGCTGCGCCCGTCCGGCACCGAGCCGCTCGTGCGGGTGATGGTCGAGGCCGCCAGCCAGACGCAGGCCGACGGCGTGGCGAACACGCTCGCCGCCGTCGTGCGCGACCGCCTGGCGCTGTGACCGACCCGGTGACCGACGACGTGACCGGCCCGGCCAACCCCGGCCATGGCGGGCCGGCCGACGAGGCGCTGCGCGCCGCCGTCGTCGACCTGCTGGACCGCGCCGACGCGGCCGGGGACGGGCCGGGCACCGGCATCCTCCCGATCGTGCAGGCCGGCGCCCCCGTCCTGCGTGCCGTCGCCGCCCCGTACACGGGGCAGCTCGGCGACGTGCTGCCGCGCCTCGTCGAGGCGATGCGGCGCACGATGCACGCCGCGCCGGGCGTCGGGCTCGCCGCGCCGCAGATCGGCCTCGGGCTGGCGATCGCCGTCGTCGAGGACGCGGGGACCGAGGCGGACGACCCGCGCGAGCGGACGCCGCTGCCCTTCCGGGTGCTCGTCGACCCGCGGTACGAGCCCGCGCCCGGCCCGGACGGCGAGCCGGAGCGCGCGGCCTTCCACGAGGGCTGCCTGTCGGTGAGTGGCTGGCAGGCCGTCGTGGCGCGCCACCGCCGTGTCCGGCTCACCGGCCGCGACGAGACCGGGGCGCCGATCGACGAGGTCCTCACGGGCTGGCCGGCGCGCATCGTGCAGCACGAGACCGACCACCTCGCGGGCGAGCTCTACCTGGACCACGCGCACCTGCGGACCCTGACCTCGAACGAGAACCTCGTGCGCTACGGCCCGGTGGTGGAGCCGCGCCTTGTGGAACAGGGGTGAACATTCGGCGCTCAGGGTGGAACCGGGGGAATTCCCCATGCAGCCTGTGCCCCGGTTCTGCCTAGGCTGGGACCTGTGACGCCGTCCGGCGTCGAGCGACCGCCGGAGGCCCCCCTCCCGGCCGACGAACCGAGGGACAGTTGCTGGAGACTCTGTCGACGATGCTGGGTCAGCTGGAGAGCTGGATCCTCGACCTGGGCGCGTCCGCGTTGATCTACCCGGCCATGTACGTCTTCGCCACGATCGACGGGTTCTTCCCGCCGATCCCCAGCGAGTCGGTGGTCATCACCCTCACCGTCCTGGCGCACACGGAGGGCGTGCCGTGGCTGCCCGGCGTGCTCGCGCTCGCCATCGCCGGCGCATGGACGGGCGACCAGATCGCCTACCAGATCGGCCGCTCCGTCGGCACCGAGCGCTTCGCCTTCCTGCGCTCCGCGCGCGGGCGCAGGTCCGTCGAGTGGGCGCGGCACGCGCTCGACCACCGGGGCGCGTCGTTCATCCTCGCGGCCCGCTACGTGCCCATCGGCCGGGTCGCCGTCAACATGACCGCCGGCGCCGTGGGCTATCCGCGCCGCCGGTTCATGGTCTACTCCGGGATCGCCGCCGTCACGTGGGGCGTCTACTCGATGCTGATCGGTCTGGCGGCCGCGTCCTGGCTCGGCCACAACCCGCTGCTCGCGATGGTGGCCGGCGTGGTCGCCGGCATCCTGCTCGGCGTCCTGGTGGACCAGGTGGTGCAGCGCGTCGCCGGCCCCGCGAAGGTCGTGCCGGTTCCGGCCGACGAGGACGACGACGCCGAGACCGAGCCGACCAGCCGCGCGGCCTGACGCCCCGCGGCCGCCTCAGAGCTTGCGCAGCCGCACCCGCTGCACCGAGTGGTCCGAGCCCTTCGTCAGCACGAGCGTGGCCCGGCCGCGCGTCGGCAGCACGTTGTGCTCCAGGTTCGGCGCGTTGATCGACTCCCAGATGGACAGCGCCCGCTCCGTGGCCTCCGAGTCCGAGAGGTCCGCGTAGCGCCGGAAGTACGACTCCGGCCGGCTGAACGCCGTCTTGCGCAGCTGCAGGAAGCGCTCCACGTACCACTGGCGGATGTTGCGCGTGCGGGCGTCGACGTAGATCGAGAAGTCGAAGAAGTCGCTCACCGCGACCGTCGACTCGTCCACCGCGGACGGGCGCGCCGGCTGCAGCACGTTCAGTCCCTCGACGATGAGGACGTCGGGCTTGCGCACCACGACCTCCTCGCCCGGCACGATGTCGTACACGACGTGCGAGTACACGGGGGCGCGCACCTCCGCCTGCCCCGCCTTGACGCGGGACAGGAACCGGATGAGTGCCCGCCGGTCGTACGACTCCGGGAAGCCCTTGCGGTCCATGATCCCGCGGCGCTGCAGCTCCGCGTTCGGGTACAGGAAGCCGTCCGTGGTGACCAGCTCGACGTGCGGGGTGTCCGGCCAGCGCGCCATCATCTCGCGCAGGATGCGCGCCGTCGTCGACTTCCCGACCGCCACCGAGCCCGCGACCCCGATGACGTACGGCGTGCGCGGCGGCTCCTCGTGCAGGAACGTCGACGTGGCGCGGTGCAGCCCGGCGCTCGCGGCGACGTACAGGTTGAGCAGCCGGGACAGGGGCCGGAAGACGGCGTCCACCTCGGCCAGGTCGATCGGGTCGCCGAGGCCGCGCAGCCGCTCGACGTCGGCGTCGGTCAGCGGGAGCGGGGTCGACGCCGAGAGGCGGCTCCACGCCGCGCGATCGAGGTCGACGTACGGGGACGCCGGCGCGAGCCGGGTCAGGTGCTCGCCCAGCGGCTGCGGTGCGGTGCCGGGTGCGGTGTCGGAGGACTGCGGTGCCACCTGCACGATTCTGCCCGAGTCACCGGTTCGTCCCGCAACTCGGGGCGGGAAACGGGCGTGCCGGGGTGTCGGGCACGACGGGGCGGTCGCCCTCGTCCCTAGGGTGGGGGCGTGGAACTCACGGCGCTGGGCGACGAGGTCGAGATCATCTCGCGGGTGTACGAGCGGAGGTTCGGCGTCGCGCGCACCGACGACTGGCTGGTGCTGAAGCTGCACGAGGAGGTCGGCGAGCTCACGCAGGCCTACCTCGCGCGGTCGGGGCGGTCGCGGGACCGCGGCGAGGGCGACGGCGAGGTCGACGCGGCGTTCCGCGCGGAGCTCGCCGACGTGCTGGCGCAGCTGCTGCTCGTCGCCCGCCGTTTCGACGTCGACCTCGAGGCGGAGGTGGAGCGCAAGTGGTTCCGCTGGCGTCACCTGGTGGAGCCGCAGGACGAGGCGGGTGTCCGCCCGCCGGGCTGAGCCCGCGGCGCGGTCACCCGGCCGCGCCCGCCTCCTCGACGCGGTCGAGCCACTCGCGGACGAGGGCGTCGAACAGCTCCGGCTGCTCGATCTGCAGGTTGTGCCCGGCGCGGTCCAGGACGGCGAACGTGGCGCGCGGGTAGTGCTCGAGGAGCCGCCAGGCGTCGCGGTAGCCGGTGACGGCGTCCTGCCGGCCGAGCAGCAGGAGCGCCGGCCGGTCGTAGGGGTGCGGCTCGACCGGGAACGTGCCGGCGTAGTGCGCCCCGACCTGGCGGACCGTCTCCGGGTCGGCGGCCTCCAGCCCCGGGGTCACCTCCGCCTGCGTGCGGCGCCAGGTCTCCGGGGTCTGCACCACGCCGACGTCCTCCGCGTCGAGGGCCGCCGCGCCGACGTCGCGCAGCAGGCCGGCGTCGCGGACCAGCACCCGGTGCGGCGGGACGTCGCGCCGCTCGTGCTCCGGCACGACCAACGGGCACACGAGCGCGAGCCCACGGACCCGCTCCGGGTCGGCGGCCACGAGCCCGCGCGCCAGGTAGCCGCCGTACGACTCGCCCACCACGACGTAGGGCCCGGGCACGAGCCGGTCGATCGTGGCGCGGACCGCGGCCAGCACGTCGTCGGTGGACCCGACCCCCGACGGCGGGCTGGCGCCCATCCCGGGCAGGTCGAGGTAGACGCGGCGCCAGCCCGGGCGGGCGGCGAAGGCGCTCTCGAACGGCGTGAGCATGAGGCGGTGGTCCACGGGGAACCCGTGCAGCAGCACCACGGTCGGCGTGCCGGGCGCCGCGGCCGCGCCCCGCTCGACGTGGTGGAGCGGGGCGGGGAGGTCGGTCATGGCGGGCACGGTAGGTGACGGCACCGACAGCCGCGGACCTAGGCTGTGCGCATGATCATCGGCGTGGGCATCGACGTGGTGGACGTCGCCCGGTTCATGGCGACCGTCGAGCGGGTGCCGCGCCTGCGGGAGAAGCTCTTCACCGAGGCGGAGCGGGACCTCCCGGCGTCGTCCCTCGCGGCCCGGTTCGCCGCGAAGGAGGCCATCGCCAAGGCCCTGGGCGCCCCCGGCGACCTGCACTGGCACGACGCCACCGTGCACCGCGTGATCGGCGGGCCCCCGGAGGTCGAGCTGCGCGGCACCGTGCAGGCGCGGGCCGACGAGCTCGGCGTGAAGGCCTGGCACCTGTCCATCTCCCACGACGCCGGCATCGCCTCCGCCATGGTGGTCGCGGAGGGCTGACGGAGCCGGCGGGCCGGTGTCGGAGCCGTACGGCACGATCGGCGCATGGCGACATCCGGGGCCCTGCGCCACGACGAGATCCTCGACGGCTGGCGCGCGCTCGGTGTCCGCGCCGGGGACGTGCTCCTGGTGCACGCGTCCCTGTCCGCCTTCGGGCCCGTCGCCGGGGGTGCGGCCACCGTCGTCGACAGCCTGTGCGAAGCAGTGGGTGTCTCGGGCACGCTGGTCATGCCGGCGTTCACGCCGCAGATCGCGGACCCGGACCCGACGGTTCCCGGGCCGCCGACGCCGGACGTGCGGGCCAGGCGCGACGCCGTGCCCCTGTTCACCCCCGCGACGCCCAGCCGGATGGGCGCGGTCGCCGAGGAGCTCCGCGCGCGCGAGGGCACGCTGCGCAGCAGCCACCCCCAGGTGTCGGTCGTGGCTCACGGCCCGGCCGCGTCGCGCGTCGTGGCGCGCCAGAGCCTGGCCTACGGGGTCGGGGAGTCGTCGCCGTTCGGAGCGGTCCGTGCGCTCGGCGGCCGGGTCCTCCTGATCGGCGTCGGCCACAACCGCAACACGTTCCTGCACCACGCCGAGGGGCGCACCCCGCACCACCGCCGGAAGCTGCGCCGCTTCCCGACGTTGGTGGCGGGGGAGCGGGCCTGGGTCGAGACCCCGGACGTCGCGGACGACCTGGACACGCTGTTCCCCGT
This sequence comes from Isoptericola sp. NPDC057653, assembly GCF_042799955.1. NCBI lineage: Bacteria > Bacillati > Actinomycetota > Actinomycetes > Micrococcales > Promicromonosporaceae > Isoptericola > Isoptericola sp. NPDC057653. The sequence continues at coordinate 1,677,017 of NZ_JBHVHP010000001.1, forward strand.
CGTCGGCGCGGAGTTCGAGGCGCGGGGGACGACCGCGACGCTCACCGTGGGTGGCGCCGTCTGCCGGTTGTTCGACGCCGACGAGCTGGTGCGGTTCGCGACCGGACGGTTCGACGAGCTGCTCCGCCCCGGGGTCGCCGAGCCCGCCGTCTGACAAGGACGCGGTCCCCCGCCCGCGGAGCCGCGGGCAGGGGACCGGCCGGGGTCAGTCCTGCAGGGCCGGGATGACCTGCCGCTGGAACAGCTCGATCTGGTCGCGGTCGGCCGCGACGTTCGGGAAGTACGTGATCGCGTACGTCATGCCGCGGGCCTTGAGGTCCGTCAGCTTCTCCACGATCTGTTCGGGCGTCCCGACGAGCGGGCCGTTGCGCCAGCTCGCGATCTCGCCCTCGCCGCGCTCGCCGGGGGCGTGCTTGCCGAAGTGGGACTCGATCCACGCGAACCGGTCGTCGATCTCGGCCTGGTTCTCCCCGATGACCACGTTGTAGTCGGCCGAGCGGGTGATCTCGCCGAAGTCGCGGCCGAGGTCGCGGCAGTGCTGCTCGAGGACGGACGACTTGTGCGTGAAGCCCTCGGGCGTGCCGTCGAAGTTCGTGTACTGCGCGAACCGCGCCGCGATGCGCAGGGTCTTCTTCTCGCCGCCGCCCGCGACCCACACCGGGATGCTGGGCACCTCGGCGCCGCCGTCGCCCACCGGCAGCCGCTGCAGCGGCTGCGGGTAGCAGAGCGCGCCGTCCACCTGGTACGTCTCGCCGTCGAACGTCCCGGACGACCCGGTGCGCCACATCTGCGTGATGATCTGGAGGCCCTCGTCGAGGGCGCGCAGCCGTTCGCCCGCCCGCGGGAAGCCGTAGCCGTACGCGCGCCACTCGTGCTCGTACCAGCCGGCGCCGATGCCGAGATGGGCCCGGCCGCCGGAGATCGCGTCCACCGTGGAGGCGACCTTCGCCAGGTAGGCCGGGTTCCGGTACGACATGCACGTGCACATCTGCCCCAGCTTGACCCGCTGGGACGCGGCGGCGAACGCCGCCATGAGCGTCCACGCCTCGTGCGTGGCCTCGGTGCTGGGGACCGGGACGGTGTGAAAATGGTCGTAGACCCAGACGGAGTCCCAGGCCCACGGGCCGCCGGGGAGGGGCTCCCCGGCCGCGGCGTTGTCGGCGTAGTGGAGGAGAGACAGCATCGTCTCCCAGTGCTGTTCCGGGGGGACGTCGGTGAGCGAGTGGCGCCAGCCCTGCGGGATGAAGAGTCCGAATCGCATGGGTGCGAGCCTATGCCCCACCTGCGACGTCAGGGCGGGAACGGCAGGATGCGTCTCATGATCCCGTCGTGGCCCGCGTCCGCCGTCCGTGCCGCCGAGGAGCCGCTGCTGGCGGCGGGCGTGCCCCTGATGGAGCGGGCGTCGTTCGCCCTGGCGACGCAGGTCGTGCGGGACGTGGCGGCGCGCCGTGGCCCGGTGCGTGGCGCGGGGGTCGTGCTGCTGGTGGGCGCGGGGAACAACGGCGGTGACGCGCTGCACGCGGGCGCGGTGCTGGCGCGGCGCGGGCTGGCGGTCACCGCCGTGCTGGTCGCCGAGCGGTTCCATACGGGCGGCCGCGCGGCGCTGGAGCGCGCGGGCGGGAGACTCATGGAGCTGTTCGCCGCCCCCGGGGGCCTGGGCGCGGCGGCCGAGGCGGCCGCGCGGGCCGACGCCGTCCTCGACGGCCTGGTGGGCATCGGCGCCCGCGGCCCGCTGCGGGGGCTCGCCGCCGACCTCGTGAGCGCGGTCTCGGGGGCGATCGAGGAGCGAGCTCGCCCCGGGGCCGCGGTCGCCACGTCCGGTCGGGGCCGGCCGTGGGTGGTGGCGGTCGACGTGCCCTCAGGCGTCGGGGTGGACGACGGCGCGGTGGCCGGACCGGTGCTCGCGGCCGACCGCACCGTGACGTTCGGCGCCGCCAAGCCGGGGCTGCTGCTGCCGCCGGCGGCCGCGCTCGCCGGGGAGCCGAGCGTCGTCGACCTCGGCCTGAGCCTCCCGGGGGACCCCGCGGTGCGCACCCTCGAGCCGGCCGACGTCGCGCGGTCGTGGCCGGTGCCGGGCCCCGAGGACCACAAGTACACCCGCGGCGTGGTCGGCGTCGTCGCGGGCACGGCGACGTACCCCGGCGCGGCGGTGCTCGCGACCACCGCCGCGGTGCGGGCGGGCGCGGGGATGGTGCGCTTCCGCGGGTCGGGGCCGGTGGCCGGGCGGGTGCTGACCGCTCGCCCCGAGGTCGTCACCGCGCCCGGGCGGGTGCAGGCGTGGGTGGTCGGGCCGGGCGTGCCGGGCGGGCCGGAGGCCGCGCACGAGGGCGAGGACACCGGCCAGGACGACGGGCAGCACGAGCGGGGCCGGGCGGGGCTCGCGGCCGCGGCGGGCCGCCTCGCCGGGACGGCGGGCGGGCCCGTGCCCGCGGTCGTCGACGCGGGCGGCCTCGGCCTGCTCGACGAGCGGGTGCCGCCGTGGTTCGTGCTCACGCCGCACGCGGGCGAGCTCACGTCGCTGCTGCGCTCGCGGGGCGAGGACGTGCGCCGCCCCGACGTCGAGGCCGAGCCCCTGCGCTGGGCCCGCCTGGCCCACGAGCTGACGGGCGCGACGGTGCTCCTCAAGGGCGGGGTGACGGTCGTCGTCGGGGAGGGCGTGGCGTACGCGCAGGCCGACGGGCCCGCATGGCTCGCGACGGCGGGCGCCGGCGACGTGCTGGCCGGCGTCCTGGGCGCGATGCTCGCGGCCCGCTCGACGGAGGCGGTCGAGCGCCCGGCGCTCGCGGCCGAGGTGGCGGCCGCCGCGGCGCTCGTGCACGGCCGCGCCGCGCACCGCGCCAACCCGGGCGGCCCCGTGGCCGCCCTCGACGTCGCCGACGCCGTGCCGGCCGAGGTCGCGGCGCTGCTCGACGCCCGGTGAGCCGCCCCGCCGCGGGGCCACCGCTACGCTGCGCCCCGATGACGACGAACCAGAACGCCGTGCGGGTCCTGCGCTCCGACGACCCCGAGGCCGCCCGGCTGCTGGACCTCGGCGCGCGCGTCGAGTCCGAGTCGTGGGGCGCCCGCCTCACCGTCACGCCGGAGGTGCTGGCCGGCTGCCGCGCGGCCGTCGACGCCGCCCGGTCGGCGGGCTGGGCGGTCCGCGCCCTCGCGCCGGAGGAGGCCGCGGCGCTCGTCGCGCTCGACACCACCGCCGCGGCGGACTACCCCGTGACGGCCGCGACCACGCACGACGTGCCCGACGCCGCGGGCCTCGCCACCGCGCTGGCGGCGGGGGAGCGCTGGGCCTTCGGGGCGTTCGCCGCCGACGGCCGGCTCGACGCCGCGACGGTGCTGTACCCCGAGCGCGACCGGGTCGACATCGACCTCACCGTGACGCGCGCGGCCGCGCGGCGCCGCGGGCTGGCGACCGCCGTCAAGGGGGCGGCCGTCCTCGCGCTCGCCGACGCCGGGCACACCCTCTTCGGCACCGGGGGCGCCGGGGACAGCGTGGCGTCGCGGCGCGCGAACGAGGCGCTGGGCTACGTGGTCACCGAGCGCTGGCTGCACCTGCGGGTGCGGTCGGCGGACCGGGCCGGGGCCGCCGACTAGCGGGGCAGCCCCTTCTCGATGAGGGCGACGATCTCCGGGGCGTCGGGCACGGTCTGCGGGGAGAAGCGGTGCACGTCGGCGCCCGGCAGCACGAGGAACTTCTCGAAGTTCCACCGCACGCGCCCGTCGTGCCCGCCGTCGTCGGGCGTCTTCTTCAGCTCGACGAACAGCGGGTGCGCGTGCCGCCCGTTGACCCGGACCTTGGAGACCACGGGGAACGTGACGCCGTAGGTGGTGGAGCAGAACTCGGCGATCTTCTCGTCGGTGGACAGCTCCTGCAGGAACTGGTTCGAGGGGAAGCCGAGCACCGTGAAGCCGCGGTCGGCGTAGTCCTTCTGCAGCTGCTCCAGCGCCTCGTACTGCGGGGTGAGCCCGCACCGCGAGGCGACGTTGACCACCAGCACGACGTCGTCGCGGTGCTCCGCGAGGGTCGTCGTCGTGCCGTCCATGCGCTCGAACGGGATGTCGTAGAGGCTCATGCGCCCATCATGCCCCCGCACCCCGAGAGCCGGGAGCCGGGAGAATGGGGCCGTGCCTCCCAGCCCCCGCCCGCACCGCCCGCCGCTGCCGGTGCGCGACGGGCTCAACCCGACGCGGCTCGTGCTGCCCCACGACGCGGCGAGCACCGCCCGGTTCGCGACGGCCGCGCAGTACCTGCTGGAGCGGTTCGCGCACGACGCCGACCGGCTGCGCGAGAAGCTGGCCGCCGGCGAGGTGGTGACGGGGGAGGGCGCCGTCGTCGACGACGCCACCCCCTACCAGCCGCGCGGCTTCCTCTACCTGTACCGCGACCCGCCCGCCGACGAGCCCGAGGTGCCCGCGCTCGCGGAGCTCGAGGTGCTGCACCGCGACGACGACCTGCTGGTGGTCGACAAGCCGCACCTGGTCGCGACGATGCCGCGCGGGCGGTGGGTGACGCGCACCGTGCTGGTGCACCTGCGCGCCACCCTCGACCTGCCGGAGCTGGTGCCCGCGCACCGCCTGGACCGGCCCACCGCGGGCGTGCTGGTGCTCACCGTCCGCCCCGAGGCGCGCGGCCCGTACCAGACGGCGTTCCAGGACCGCGCCGTGCGCAAGGTGTACGAGGCGGTGGCGGCGCTGCCCGCGCCGGGCAGCCCGCTCGACGTGGACGGCACCACGACGGTCCGCTCGCGCATCGTCAAGCACCGCGGCGTGGTGCGGGCGCAGGAGGAGGCGGGGGAGCCGAACGCCGAGTCGCGGGTGACGCTCGTCGCGCGGGACGACGCCCGCGGGCTGGGCCTCTACCGGCTGGAGCCGCACACGGGCAGGACGCACCAGCTGCGCCTGCACATGGCGTCCCTGGGTCTGCCGCTGCTGCACGACACGTTCTGGCCGGAGCTGCGCGAGGACGCGCCCGACGACCCGGCGCGGCCTCTGCAGCTGCTCTCGCGCTCGCTGGCGTTCGTCGACCCGCTCAGCGGCGAGCCGCGGGAGTTCCGCTCCCGGCGGCGGCTCGCGGAGTGGCCCGCGGCCCCCGACGGGGGCGACGGCGGGAGCCCGGTCGCGCGGTGAGAGAATCGGTGATCGTGAGCACCGAGGTCCCCTCCGAGGTCCCGACCGCCCCCACGGGTGACGCCGCCGTGGACCTGCCCTTCCCCGCCGACGCCCTCGCGCGCGCCGTCGTCGACCTGTCGGCCGTGCGCGACAACGTGCGGGCGCTGGCGGGGCACGCGCCGACCGCCGCGGTGATGGCCGTGGTCAAGGCGGACGGCTACGGGCACGGCATGCTCCCGGTGGCGCGGGCGGCGCTCGCGGGCGGGGCCACGTGGCTCGGCACCGCGGTGCCCGCCGAGGCGCTCGCGCTGCGCGCCGGCGGGATCACGCCGGCGGACTCCCGCGTCCTCACCTGGCTCGCGGCCCCCGGCGCGCCGTTCGACCGGCTGGTCGCCGCGGGCGTGGACGTGGGCGTCGCGGCGCCCTGGGCGCTGGACGAGGTGGCCGCCGGGGCTCGTGCCGCGGCCGTTCCCGCGCGGGTGCACCTCAAGGTCGACACGGGCCTCGGGCGCAGCGGGATCACGCCCGCGGACCTGCCGGACGTCGTGCGGCGCGCGGCCGCGCTGGAGGCCGAGGGCGTGCTGCGCGTGGTGGGCGTGATGTCCCACCTGGCGTGCGCGGACGACCCCGGGCACCCGTCGATCGCCCTCCAGGCCGCGGCCTTCGACGACGCCGTCCGCGTCGTCGAGGGCGCCGGGCTGAGCCTGGAGGTGCGCCACCTGGCCAACTCGGCGGCCGTGCTCACCGACCCGCGCCTGCACCACGACCTCGTGCGTCCCGGCGTCGCGGTCTACGGGCACTCGCCCGTGCCGCAGCTCGGCGCGCCCGGCGACTACGGGCTGCGGGGCGCGATGACCCTCCAGGCCCGGCTCGCGACGGTCAAGGACGTGCCCGCCGGCCACGGCGTGTCGTACGGGCACCACTACACGACGCCGCGGGCCACGCGCCTCGGCGTGGTGCCGCTGGGCTACGCGGACGGCATCCAGCGGCACGCGTCGGGCGGCGACCTCGGCGCCGGCGGTCCGGTGGCCGTCGGCGGGGGCGGCCCGGCGGGGGCGGGCGAGGCGCGCGTGCTGCGGGTCGCGGGCCGCGTCTGCATGGACCAGTTCGTCCTCGACCTCGGCCCCGACGCGCCGGAGCGCGCGGGGGACGTCGTGACGCTGTTCGGGGAGTCCGACGGCGTCGAGCGCGGCGCCGCCCGGCCGAACGCCGAGGACTGGGCCCGCGCCGCGGGCACCATCAGCTACGAGATCGTCACGGGCATCGGGGCGCGCGCCGCGCGCGTGTACACGGGCCTCGACCCGGCGGCCGTCACGGCGGCCGACACGCAGACCAGGAAGGAAGTGCAGCGGTGAGCGACGTCGTCGTGCGGACGGAGACGGACCTGCCGGACGCGGAGGCCACCCGCGCGCTGGGGGCGGCCCTGGCGGGCGTGCTCCGGGCGGGGGACCTCGTGATCCTCACGGGCGACCTGGGGGCGGGCAAGACGACGCTCACCCAGGGCCTCGGGGCCGCGCTGGGCGTGCGGGGCCAGGTGGCGTCGCCCACGTTCATCGTGGCGCGCGAGCACCCGCCGCTGCCCCGGGAGGACGGCACCCGCGGGCCCGCTCTCGTGCACGTGGACGCGTACCGCCTCGGCAGCCTCGACGAGCTGGACGCCCTCGACCTGGACTCCTCGCTCGAGGAGTCGGTGACGGTCGTCGAGTGGGGCCGCGGCCTGGCCGAGGCGCTCACGGAGGACCGCCTGGAGATCGACCTGGAGCGCCCGCGCGGCCGCGCCGCCGACGCGTCCGCCGCCGACGCCGAGGAGGCCGACCCGGGCGCCGGCACCCGGCACGCGACCCTGCGCGGCCTCGGCGACCGCTGGGCCGGCGTCGACCTGGCCGCGCTCGCCGCGCGCTGACCCTGCCAGGGGCATCGAGCGTGCTGGCTTGATCCTCAAACCTCAGGTTTGAGGATCAAGCCAGCACGCTCGACGCGTCCCGCGGTCGGTCCGGGGGAACCGTAGGCTGGGGCCGTGGCAGTTCTCGCTCTAGACACGTCCGCAGCCGTCGCCGTCGCACTCGTCGACGAGACGGGCGCCCGGCTCGCCTCGCGCTCGGCCGACGAGCGCCGCCGGCACGCCGAGTCGCTCGGCCCCCTCGTCGCCGAGGTGCTCGACGAGGCCGGGCTCGACCGCTCGGCCCTCACCGCCGTCGTCGCCGGCACCGGGCCCGCGCCGTTCACCGGCCTGCGGGTCGGGCTCGTCACCGCGCGCACCCTCGCCCTGAGCCTCGGGATCGACGTGCTCGGCGTGCCGAGCATCGACGCGGTCGCCGTGCAGGCGGTCGCCGACCTGGGCCTGACTCCGGGCGACGAGGTGCTCGTGGCGACCGACGCGCGCCGCAAGGAGGTCTACTGGGCGCACTACCGCGTCGTCGCGCACGAGGGCCCGCACGGCGTGCCGGTCGTCGAGACGCTCGCGGGCCCGGGCGTGGACAAGGCCGCGGAGGTCGGGGCGCGCCTCGAGGACGCCCCGACGGACGGCCGCCTGGTCGTCGTGGGGGAGGGCGCCACGCTGTACCCCGAGCACCTGCCCGCCGACGAGGACGCCCCGCTCGTGCCCGACGCCGCGGTCCTGGCCCGGCTCGCGCTCGCCCGCCGGGCCGCCGGCGAGGACCTGCCCACCGAGCCGCTGTACCTGCGCCGGCCCGACGTGCAGGAGCCCGCTCCGGCCCGCCTCGTGCCCGCCACCGGGAGCCCGGCGTGACCACGGACCAGCCGGCCGCCGGGCCGTCCGCCGAGCCGGCCGCCACGCCGGAGGCCGGGCCCGCGGCGCCCGACGCCGGCGGCCTGCCGCGCGTCGTGCAGCACGTGTACGCGCCGTCCTGCCGCCTGCGGCCGCTGCGCAGCACCGACTTCGACCGGGTGCTGCAGCTGGAGCGGGTGCTGTTCGGCGCCGGGGCGTGGACGTACGGCATGCTCACCGACGAGCTGGCCGGCCTCGGCCGCTGGTACGTCGTCGCCGAGCCCACGGGGACCGACGCCGTGGCCGTGTACGGCGCCGGGCCGAAGCCCGTGGTGGGGTACGCGGGGCTCTGGTTCGACGGCGACGTCGCGCAGGTCATGACCATCGGCGTGGACCCGCTCTACCAGCGGCACGGCGTCGGCCGCGCGCTGCTGGAGGCGCTCGTGGAGCGCGCGCGCACGCTGCGGGCGAGCGCCGTCCTGCTCGAGGTGCGCGTGGACAACGACCCGGCGCTGGCCCTGTACGAGCGGCTCGGCTTCGAGCGGATCGGGCTGCGCAAGCGGTACTACCAGCCGGAGGACAAGGACGCCTTCACCATGCGCCTGGACCTGGGGAGCGCCTCGTGAGCGCCGACGGGACGCCCCGCGCGCGGGTGCTCGTCTCCGTCGCCGAGCTCGCCGCGGACCTGCGCCTCAGCCCCGGGCCGGACCCGGCGGACGGGGCGCCCGTGCTCCTCGACGTGCGCTGGGCGCTCGGCATGACCGACGGCCGCGAGCGCTACCTCGAGGGCCACCTGCCCGACGCCGTCTACGTGGACCTGGAGTCGGAGCTGGCGGCCGAGCCGTCGCCGGAGGAGGGCCGGCACCCGCTGCCCTCGGCGTCGTCGTTCCAGCGCAGCGCGCGGGCCTGGGGTCTGCGCGACGGGTCGCGCGTGGTCGTCTACGACACGGTGGGCGGGCTGTCCGCGGCGCGCGCCTGGTGGCTGCTGCGCTTCTTCGGCGTCGACGACGTGCGCATCCTCGACGGTGGCCTGCCGGCCTGGGTGCGCGCGGGCTACGCGCTGGAGAGCGGCGACGTCGTGCACGCGCCCGGCGACCTCGTGGTGCGCCCGGGCCACCTGCCCGTGCTCGACGCCGACGACGCGGGGGAGCTGGCGGAGACGGGCACGCTCCTGGACGCCCGCGCCGCCGAGCGGTACCGGGGCGACACGGAGCCGGTCGACCCGCGCGCCGGGCACGTCCCCGGCGCCGTCGGCGCGCCGACCGCGGCGAACCTGGGCGACGACGGCACGTTCCTCGACGACGAGGCGCTGGAGGCGCGGTTCGCCGACCTCGGCCTGAGCGCGGCGGGCGCCGGTGGCGACGACGACGTGCTGTCCGTGGGCGTGTACTGCGGCTCCGGCGTGACGGCGGCGCACGAGATCGCGGCCCTGGCGTGCGCGGGCATCCCGGCGGCGCTGTACCCCGGGTCCTGGTCGCAGTGGTCGAACGACGACACCCGGTCCGCGGCGGTGGGCGACCGCCCGTAGCCGTCCGCGGGCTCCTCGGGCCCCTCCGGACACGGGTCGAGCCCGCCGGGACGGATCTCGACGGGCTCGACCGTGGTGCGGGCGGCGGGTCAGAGGACCTGCGCGACCTCGTCGAAGGACAGGCGCGGGGCGCGCGGGTACGGGGAGCCCTCGCCCTCGGCGTGGCCGACGTTGATGACGAGGAACGACTTCCAGCCGGACTCGCCGAAGAACTCGGTGTCCACGCCGGCGAAGTCCATGCCGTTCATCGGGCCGGCGGCGAGGCCGGCGGCGCGCAGGCCGACGATGAGGTACCCGGCCTGGATGAGGGCGTTGTTGCGGGCCATCTGCTCGCGGACGTCCGCGGCGGGCTCCAGCTGGTCCTTCATGCCCGGGTAGGCGGGGAACAGGGTGTCGAGGTGCTGGTGGAACGCCGGGTCGGCGGCGAGCACGAGCGAGACGGGCGCGTTGGCGACGCGGTCCTTGTTGTTGCCGCCCATGTGGGCCACGAGGCGCTCGCGCGCCTCGCCGGAGCGCAGCACGAGCACGCGCAGCGGCAGCGTGTTCATCGCGGTGGGCCCGAACTTGGCGAGGTCCCAGGCGGAGGTGAGCTGCTCGTCGGTGACGGGCTCGTCGGTCCACAGGGAGGTGGTGCGGGCGGCGCGGAACAGGAGGTCCGCCACGTCGTCGCCGACGGCGAGGGGCGTGGTCGGGTGCGTCAGGGTCTCGGTCATGGTTGCCTCAACCGATAGATGCAGACGCATGATTCCGGCCGGGGCCGTGACGTGCCCCACACCGATCCCGCCGCAGGTCAGAGTGCGGTGAGCGGCTCGAAGTCGTACCCGTCGGCGCGCGCCAGGTACAGCCGCTGCTCGGCGTGGTTGCCACGGAACCGGACGAGGCCGCGCGGCCCCTCGTACGCCAGGCCGTCGACCGAGCGGTCGGTCGCGGCGACGGCGGCGCTGCCCGCGTGCTCGACGATGGAGCGCAGCGCGAGGATCCCCTCGTAGCAGGCCTCCGCGGCGGCGCCCACCGCCGGGGCGTGCAGCCCGTGGTGCGCGGTGTACCGCCCCACGAGGTCGAGGGCCTCGCCGGTGGCCAGGCTGCGGAACCAGCCGCCCGCGGAGTACAGGTTCGCGGTGGCGGCGGCCCCGCTGCCCATGAGCATGTTCTCCTCCATGAGCGTGCTGAGCCGCACCACCCGCTCGTGCAGGCCGCGCCGGGCGAACATGCGGTTGAACCGCACCCCGTTCTGCCCGACCATCAGCAGCAGCACGCCCTCGGCGCCCGAGAGCTCGACCTCGTCGAGCGTGGCGCCGAGCTGCGCGGCGCTCGCGCCCTGCTCGGGCAGGAAGCGCGCGCCCGCGAACCCCGCGCCGAGGGCGGCGAGCTGCGGCGCCAGCGCGGCGTACGTGCCGCGCGGCCACGCGTAGTCGTCCCCGACGACGAACCACCGCCGCGCCCCCGTCTCCGCCCGCAGCCGGTCGATCGCGGGGAAGAGCTGCGCCGACGGCACCTCGCCGGTGACGTACAGGCCGGGCCGGGTCTCGGCTCCCTCGTAGGCCGCCGGGTACACGTACGGGACCCGGCGCTGCACCAGCGGCACGACGGCGTTCCGCACCGCCGACGTGTGCCAGCCGGTGAGGCCGTGCAGCCGACCGGCGTCGAGGGTGGCGCCGAGCCGTCGCCGCAGCCGGGGCAGCGGCTGTCCCGCGTCGAGCAGCTCGGCGCGCACCGGGCGCCCGAGGATGCCGCCCGTGGCGTTGAGCTCGGCGACCGCGAGCTCCGTGACGGCCTGGCACGAGGGGCCGTAGATCCCGCCCGGCCCCTGGAAGTGCAGCAGGACGCCGACGACGAAGTCCGACATGACGTCCCGTCCGCGCGAGGGGCACGTGTCCGGGCCCCGGCCTGTGATGGCCGGTAGTGTACGAGCACGGGAGAAGGCGGGTCAGCATGCGGACGGCAGCAGGTGCGGGCACCACGACGGTCACCGGCGCGACCGCGCCCGCGGAGCTGCTGCGCGAGTCCGTGCTCGCCGGCCGCAGGGCCGCCCGGAGCGCCGCCGAGATCCTGGCGGGCGCCGGCTGCACCGTGGACGAGTGGCTCGTGCTGGACGCGCTGGGGCGCCGGCCGGGGGCCACGATGTCCGAGCTCAGGTCGGCCACCGTCACGGACAAGGCGACGCTCGGCCGCCGCGTCGACGCCCTCGTCACCCGGGCGCTGGTGTTCCGCGAGGTGGACGCCTTCGACCGGCGCGTGATCCGGGTCCACCTGTCGTCCCGCGGCCGGGACCTGCTGTCAGGCCTCGGCGCGCGGCTGGCGCAGGCAGAGCAGCCCGACCACCCAGGCGACGAGTAGCACCCCGGCGAGCACCAGGCCGTACGGCTCGAGGCCGACGGACGCGCCCGGGACGCGGGCGAGCGCCGGTAGGTGCTCGGCGGCCACCTGCAGCAGCGTCACCCCGCCGATGCCCACCGCCGCGGCCGCGGACACGCCGGTGACGAGCACGTCGTAGCGCAGGCGGCCGCGGCCCGGGGCGCCGGTCCCCGCCTGGGCGTACGCCCGGCGCGCGGCCGAGCCCTGGACCGAGTCGAGCAGCGACATCCCGGCGGCGAACAGGACGGCCAGGGGCAGCGGCGCGTACCAGGGCACCTGCCCGAGCGCGGCCGACGCGGTCATCGCGAGCAGCCCGATCTCCGTGGCCGTGTCGAAGCCGAGCCCGAAGACGAGGCCCACGCCGTACATCCGGCCCGGGCGGTCGGTGGCCCAGGAGAACCGGTGCACCGCCCAGGCGACCGGGCCGCCGGCGGGCCCGTGGTCGTGGGTGGCGCCGGGCCCGCCGGAGCGGGCGGCGCGCAGGGCGCGTCGGAGCAGGAGCACGTTCACCACGGCGACGGTCAGCAGGAACGTGCCCGACACCACCGGCCCCCACACGCCGGTGAACCGGCGCCAGGGCGAGGACTCGTCCTCCAGCGCAGGCGCCAGCGCCTGCACGCCGACGGCGAGGAGCACCGCGGCCCCCACGACCACCGTCGAGTGACCGAGCGAGAACCACAGGCCCACCCCGCGCGCGTCGCGCCCCTCGCGCACCAGGCGGCGCGTCGTGTTGTCGATCGTGGCGATGTGGTCGGCGTCGAAGGCGTGCCGCAGCCCCAGCCCGTACGCGGTGAGCGCCATGACGAGGGTGATCGACCCGGCGCCCCCGTCGAGGACCAGGGTCGCGGCGAGGCCGCCGATCCCCACGACGTGCAGGGCGGCGACGACGAGGGCGGTGCGGGTCATGCTGTCTCCAGGGGTCGGACGGTCGGCGCGGTGCCGGACCGGTACGGGTGAGACCGGTGCAACGGGCTGAGATGAGCGGCGGCGCCGAGCCATCGCGTCAGGACGCCGCCGCGCTCCAGGCGCAGCGTGACGGCGCCGTCGGGGGCAGCGCCGACCGCGGTGACCTCGGGCTCGTCCTCCGGGGCGCCGTGCAGCTCGGTGAGCGTGTCGATCACGCGCTGCCCGCCGAGCACCCCGGGCACGGGCCGGTCGCCGGCGGCCGCCACCTCCTCGACGAGCAGGGGGCCCTCGTCGTCGTGCACGGCGCTGCGCAGCACGACCCGGCCGCCGCGCTCGCCGTCGCGGCCGAGCACGACCGTCTCGCGCAGCGTCAGCCGGGCGCCGGGGCCGAGCGCGACGTCGGTCGAGCGGGTGACGTCGGCGCCCGTCGAGACGACGAACGGGAGCCCGTGCCACGTGAGCCGGCTCCCGGCGCCGAGCCGCACGTCGACGTCCCAGCGGCAGGGCACGCCCTCGCCGTCGTACGCCACGGTGCCGCCGACGTCGGTCAGGGTGAGCGCGCACCCGTCGGCGACGCGCACGCGGACGGCCACGTGGTCGCCGCCGAGCAGCACGGCGCCGGTCGCGACCAGCGCCACCTCGGCGTGCGCCGTCCCGCGCGCGACGGTGCGCGCCGCGAGCAGGTCGTCCCGCGTGCGCACGCGCACCGGCGCGCCGGGCACGGCGCCGCGGTCGACCTCGACGAGGGTGAGGCGCATGTCAGCGCGCGTGCTCGTGGTCGTGCGCGTGCGCCCCGTCGCCGCCCTCGTGGCTGTGCAGCACGCCCTCGCCGTCGGCGTCGGCGTGGAAGTGCGGCGCCATCGGGCCCGGGTCCTGCGCCACGTGGACGCCGTCGCGGAACCGGTCCAGGACGCCGAGCAGCCAGGCCCGCAGGGCGGCGACGGACGCGGCGTCCGTGCGGGACAGCGCGACGACGTCCCGCCCCTCGCGGGCGGCCGTCGCGTCGGCGACCATCCGCTCGACGTCCACGCCCACGTAGGGCGCGAGGTCGGTCTTGTTCACCACGAGCAGGTCGGCGCGGCCGATGCCGGGCCCGCCCTTGCGGGCGACGTCGCCGCCGCCCGCGACGTCGAGCACGAAGATCTGCGCGTCGACGAGGGCGGGGGAGAACGTCGCGGTGAGGTTGTCCCCGCCGGACTCGATCACGACCAGGTCGAGCGGGGCGAAGTCCCGCTCGAGGTCCTCGGCCGCGAGCAGGTTGGCGGTGACGTCGTCGCGGATGGCGGTGTGCGGGCAGGCGCCCGTCTCGACGGCGCGGATGCGCTCGGGGTCCAGCACCCCGGCGGACCGCAGGAACCGCGCGTCCTCGTCGGTGTAGATGTCGTTGGTGATGACGCCGATCCGCAGCTCGTCCGCCAGCGCGCGGCACACCGTCGCGATGAGGGAGGACTTGCCGACGCCGACGGGGCCGGCGACGCCGAGGCGCAGGGCACGGGCGGGGGCGGCGGGGATCACGGGGGGAGCGGTCTCAGGCACGGAACAACCTCTGGGTCTGGCGGGCGTGGGCCTCGGCCCACCCCTCGGTCAACGGGGCACCCGAGGCCGGGACGGACTCCGGGGTGGCGCACGCCGCCACGCGGAGCACGTGCTCCTCCGTGGCGGCGCACGCGTCGAGGACCCACCGCGCGGGGGCGAGCGGGTCCAGCGGCTCGAGCTTGAGCAGGGCCGACGCCGCGGTCTGGGCGTCGTCGTAGACGGTCAGGCGCACCACGTCCTCGGGCGGCAGGCCCGCCGCCGCGGCGATCGCGCCGAGGACGACGGCGCGCGGCACGGTGCCCGTCCCGCGCGCCGTCTCGTAGGAGACGGCGGCGCGCACGGCCGCGCTGCCGGGCCACAGCGCGCGGGCCACGCGCAGGTAGCCGCGGCCGAGCAGCCGGGACGCGTCCCGCAGCGCGCGCGACGGCGTCCGCGCGGCCCAGGCGCGCACCACCGCGTCGAGGCGGTCCGCGGTCCCTGCCGTCCCGGCGGATCCGTCCCCGGGCGGCGGGGCGTCCGCGAGCAGCCGCGCGGCGACCACCGCGGTGCCGGCCTCGACCAGGCTGACCGTGGTGGCCCGCCCCACCATCCACGCGGGGACGTCGGCGGGGGTCAGGCCGCCGCGCAGCGCGGGCTCCAGGCTCGCGGAGTGGGCGTGCCCGCCGCCGGGCAGGCGCGCGTCGGCGAGCAGCAGCGCCACCGTCACTGGGTGCGGCGTCGCGCGCTCGGGGGCCCTGGTCGGGCTGTCGGGGCTCATCGGCGTCAGAACATCGAGTAGAGCTGGGCGAGGGGCAGCCGGACGGCGGGGGCGGGCTCCACGAGGTCGCCGTCCACGCGGATCTCGAACGTGTCCGGGCGGATGTCGATGGCCGGGAGGGCGTCGTTGTTGCGCATGTCGGCCTTGGTGAGGCCCCGCGTCGAGGCGATCGGGGCGAGCTCGCGGCGCAGGCCAAGCCGCCCCGCGAGGCCGTCGTCGATCGCGGCCGGCGCGACGAAGGCGAGCGAGAGGTCCGCGCCCACCGCGTCGCCGAAGGCGGGCCGCTGGAGCACCGGCTGCGGGGTGGGGATCGACGCGTTCGGGTCGCCGAGCGCGGCCCAGGCGATGACCCCGCCCTTGAGCACCACCTCCGGCCGGAACCCGAAGAACCGCGGGTCCCACAGCACGAGGTCGGCCAGCTTGCCGGGCTCCACGGAGCCGATGTGCGCGTCCACGCCGTGCGCGACCGCCGGGTTGATCGTGTACTTCGCGACGTACCGCCGCGCCCGCTCGTTGTCCGCCGGCTCCGCGGCCGACAGAGGGCCGCGGCGGTGCTTCATCACGTGCGCCACCTGCCAGGTGCGGGTGATCACCTCGCCGATGCGCCCCATCGCCTGGGCGTCCGAGGACGTGATCGAGATCGCGCCCATGTCGTGCAGCACGTCCTCGGCGGCGATCGTCGTCGCGCGGATGCGGGACTCGGCGAACGCGAGGTCCTCGGGGATCGCCGGGTTGAGGTGGTGGCAGACCGTGAGCATGTCCAGGTGCTCCGCCACGGTGTTGACCGTGTGCGGCAGCGTGGGGTTGGTCGACCCCGGCAGCACGTGCGGCAGGCTCGCGATGGTGAGGATGTCGGGGGCGTGCCCGCCGCCGGCGCCCTCCACGTGGTACGCGTGGATGCCGCGCCCGTCGATCGCGTCGATCGTGGACCGCACGAAGCCGGCCTCGTTGAGGGAGTCGGAGTGCAGGGCCACCTGCAGGCCCCACTCGTCCGCGGCCCGGAGCGCGGCGTCGAGCGCCGCGGGCGTGGACCCCCAGTCCTCGTGCACCTTGTAGCTCGCCGCCCCGGCGAGCGCCTGCTCGGCCAGCGACGCGGCGCTCACCGTGTTGCCCTTGCCCAGCAGCAGCACGTTGAGCGGCAGGGCGTCGAGCGCGCGCAGCATCGACCGCAGGTGCCAGGAGCTCGGCGTCACGGTGGTGGCCTTCGACCCCTCCGACGGGCCGGTGCCGCCGCCGGCGACCGTCGTGATGCCCGTGGCCAGGGCCTCGTGCAGGGCGGACGGCGACAGCAGGTGCACGTGCGGGTCGAAGCCCCCGGCCGTGAGGATCCTGCCCTCGCCCGAGATCACGTCGGTGGACGGGCCGATCACGAGGTCCGGGTGCACGCCGTCCGCGACGTCCGGGTTCCCGGCACGGCCCAGCGCGACGATCCGCCCGTCGCGCAGCCCCACGTCGGCCCGCACCACGCCCCACCAGTCGAGCACCACGGCGCCGGTGATCACCGTGTCGAGGGCGCCCTCGGCCCGGGTGCGGGTGGACTGCGCCATCGACTCCCGGATCGACTTGCCACCGCCGAAGACCGCCTCCTCGCCGCCCACCGTGCGGTCCTCGGTGACCTCGATCCACAGGTCGGTGTCGCCGAGGCGCACCTGGTCCCCGACGGTCGGCCCGTACAGGGCCGCGTAGCGCTCGCGGTCGATCCAGACCATCAGTCCTCCTGCTCCGTGTCCTGCTCGGCGTCCTGCTCGGTGTTCTGCTCGTGCCGGACGGCGCCGAGCGCGCCGCCGTCGTGCTTGCCGCGCTGGATGCCGGGGACCCTCCGCGCCCCGCGGATCGTCACGGCGTCCACCTCGCGGCTCACCCCGGGCTCGAACCGCTGCGAGGTGCCCGACGGCACGTCGAGCCGGAAGCCGTGGGCGGCCGCGCGGTCGAACCGCAGCGCGGTGTTGGCGTCGGGCAGGTGCACGTGCGAGCCCACCTGCACGGGCCGGTCGCCGGTGTTCTCGACGACGAGGCGCAGCCGTTCGTGGGCGGGGCGGGCGTTGAGCTCGATCCGGCCGGGGGCGACGCGGATCGCGCCCGGGCCGGTGGACGGGGCAGCGGACACGGGACCTCCTGTCAGTGCGGTTCGGGGTGGGGTCGGGACACCGGGGTCCAGGGGCCGGTCACGGGGCAGGTCACGGGACCGGGTGGTGCAGGGTGACGAGCTTGCGCCCGTCCGGGAACGTGGCCTCGACCTGCACGTCGGTGAGCAGCTCGGGGACACCGTCCATCACCTGCTCGCGGCCCAGCACCTCGCGGCCGGTCCGCATGAGCGTCGCGACGTCGGCGCCCTCCCGGGCGCGCTCGATCAACCAGCACGCCAGCAGCGCGACGGACTCCGGGTGGTTGAGGCGCACGCCGCGGTCGAGCCGGTCGCGCGCCACCATGCCCGCGACGGCGAGCAGCAGCTTCTCGGTGTCGGCGGGGGTCAGGTGCACGGTGCGTCCTCCGGACGGGTGGTGGGCGGGGTCGCAGCTCGGCTCGCTCTCCGGCTCGCTGCTCGGCTGGCTCCTCGGGTCACGTCCCGGGTCACAGGGCCATCGCCTCCCGGGCACCGGCGACGGCCGCCGCCCCGCCGCCCGAGCCCCGGCGCGTCACGCGGCCGGAGGCGAGCACGGCGTACTCGGCCGCGTGCTCCACGGCGAAGCCGAGGTGCTGCTCGACGAGCAGCGCCGACAGCCCGCCCGAGCCCGTCAACGTCGTGATCGCGGCGTAGATCTCGCTCACGACGTTCGGCTGGATGCCCTCGGCCGGCTCGTCGAGCACCAGCAGCCGCGGCCCGGTGACCAGGGCGCGGGCGATGGCGAGCTGCTGGCGCTGGCCGCCGGAGAGCAGGCCGGCCTGCCGGCCCAGCAGCTCGCGCAGCGCGGGGAACAGGTCGAGCGCGTCGTCCGTGCGCCGGCGCCCGGCGGCGCCGTGGGCGTCCGCGACCACCTGGAGGTTCTCGCGCGCGGTGAGCTGGCCGAACGACTGCTGGCCCTGCGGGACGTACGCGATCCCCGCCCGGACCCGGCGGTGCGTGGGCAGGCGGGTGACGTCCTCGCCGGCGAGGCGCACCGTCCCGGCCCGCGCCGGCAGCAGGCCCAGCACCGCCTTGAGGAGCGTCGTCTTGCCCGCCCCGTTGTGGCCGAGGACGGCGGTCAGCGCCCCGTCGCCCACGGCGAGGTCGACGTCGTGCACCACGACCGTGCGGCCGTACCCGGTGCTCAGACCGCTCAGCTCGAGCATCATGCGCCCGCCTCCGTCCCTGTGGTGGTCGCGCCCGCCGTGTCGACGGTCGGGGCGCCGAGGTACACCTCGACGACGGCCGGGTCCTGCTGCACCTCGGCGACGGTCCCCTCGGCGAGGACGCGGCCCTGGTGCATGACGGTCACGGAGTCGGCGTACGAGCGCAGGAACTCCATGTCGTGCTCGACGACCACGACGACGCGCTGCGAGCCGACCCGGCGCAACAGCTCCCCGGTCTCCTCGCGCTCCGCCTGCGTCATGCCGGCCACCGGCTCGTCGAGCAGCAGCAGGTGCGCGTCCTGCACCAGCAGCATCCCGATCTCCAGCCACTGCTTCTGACCGTGGGCGAGGACGCCGGCCGGGACGTCGCGCAGCGCGGCGAGCCCGACGGTCTCCATCGCCTGCTCCACGGCCTCGGGCGGGGCGCCGCGCCGCCGGAGCATCGTCGCCGGGCCGCGGCGGGCGCCCGCGGCGACGTCGAGGTTCTGCAGCACGGTGAGCTCCTCGAACACGCTCGCCGTCTGGAAGGTGCGGCCCACCCCGGCGCGCGCGACCCGGTGGGTGGCGCGGCCCAGCAGCTCGGCGCCGCCGAACCGCGCGGAGCCCGCCGCGGCGCGCACCAGGCCGGTGACGGCGTCGATGAGGGTCGTCTTGCCGGCGCCGTTGGGCCCGATGAGGAACCGCAGGTCGCCCTGCGTCACCGTGAGGTCGACGTCGCGGACGGCCACGAAGCCGCCGAACTCGACCCGCAGGCCGCGCACCTCGAGGTAGTCGTGCCGGAACCGGGCCGTGTCGTCGCCCAGCAGCGCCTCCGCGGCGGCGAGGTCGATCTCGGGCGTGGTGGTCGGCTGCTCGCTCATGCGCGGCTCCCCTCGGGCACGAGGTCGGATGACGGGGCGTCGTCGGGCACGACGTCGCCGGGCCCACGGTCCCGGGCGCGGAGCCGGCGCCGCGCCGACGTCACGAGCGACGCGAGACCGCCCGGCAGGAACGCCACGACGAGCACGAACAGCGCGCCCTGCAGGTAGATCCAGCCCGACGGGAACTGCTCCGACATCGTGGTCTGCGCCCAGCTCACGGCGACGGAGCCGAGCACCGGCCCGAGCAGGGTGGCCCGGCCGCCGATGGCGACCCCGACGAGGAAGCCGATGGACGGCACGACGCCGACGTCGGCGGGGGACACGATGCCGACGATCGGCACGAAGAGCGCCCCGCCGACGGCGGCCATCACGGCCGCGACCACGTAGACGACGGTCTTGACCGCGGCCGGGTCGTAGCCGAGGAACCGCACGCGGTCCTCCTGGTCGCGCACGGCGACGAGCACCTCGCCGAACCGGGACACCATGAGCTGCCGGGCCACGGCGACCATGACGAGCAGCACCCCGGCGGCGATGAGGTAGAGCATGCGCTGGTTGACCGGGTCCGCGAGGTCGTAGCCGAAGAACGACCGGAACCCGTTGAGCCCGTTGGTGCCGCCGGTGGTCTGCTGCTGCCCGATCAGGAGGATGGCGAAGGCGGCGGCGAGCGCCTGCGACAGGATCGCGAAGTACGCCCCGCGCACCCGTCGCGTGAAGACCGCCCAGCCGAGCACGGCGGCCAGGGCCGCCGGCAGCAGCAGGACCAGGGCGACCGCGACGCCCGGCGAGCGCAGCGGCTCCCACCAGCCGGGCAGCTCGCCCGTGCCGTACAGCAGCATGAAGTCGGGCACCCCGCCGGGCCCGGCGTCGGCCAGCTTGAGGTGCATCGCCATGAGGTAGGCGCCCAGGCCGAAGTAGACGCCCTGCCCGAGGGTGAGCAGGCCGCCGCGGCCCCAGGCCAGGCCGATCCCGACGGCCACCATCGCGAGGCAGAGGAACTTGCCCAGCAGGCCGAGCCGGAACGGGCTCAGGAGGACGGGGGCGACCGCGAGCAGCAGGACGGCGGCGAGGCCGAAGCCGGCCAGGGCGCGGGCGCGTCCGGAGCGGGTCAGGGCCGTGAGCCGGGACCGGGCGGGTGCGGGGGTGGTCATGCGAGGCTCCTGGTCCGGACCGAGACGAGGCCCTGGGGTCGTACCTGCAGGAACGCGACGATGACCACGAAGACGAGCACCTTCGCGACGGACGCCGTGGTGGAGAACTCGAAGAACGCCTGCAGCAGGCCGAGCGCGGTGGCCGCGATGACGGTCCCCTTGATCTGCCCGATGCCGCCCGCGACGACCACGAGGAACGCGTCGACGATGTAGCTGGTGCCGAGGGTCGGGCCGACGGAGCCGAGCAGGGTGAGCGCGACCCCGGCCACCCCGGCGAGGCCGGAGCCGACGAAGAACGTCAGACGGTCGGTGGCGCGCGAGGAGATCCCCGACGCCTCGGCGAGGTCCCGGTGCTGCACGACGGCCCGGATCCGCCGCCCGAGCGGGGTGCCCCGCATGACGAGGGCCAGCGCGACGACGCAGACGACGGCGAGCGCGAGGATGAAGAGCCGGGTCTTCGGCAGCGCGAGGCCGCCGACGGCGACCGCGCCCGACAGCCAGCCGGGCGCGGCCACGTCCACGTTGGGGGCGCCGAACACGTCCCGGGCCACCTGCTGCAGCAGCAGCGCGACGCCCCAGGTGACGAGCAGGGTGTCGAGCGGGCGCCGGTACATCCGGTGGATGAGCGTCGCCTCGAGCAGCAGCCCGAGCGCCCCGCCGACGACGAAGCCGAGCGGCAGCGACACGAGCAGGCTCGCGCCGGGGTCGCCGACGAGCCCCTGGATCACGAACGCCGTGTAGGCGCCCGCCATCATGAACTCGCCGTGGGCCATGTTGATCACGCCCATCTGACCGAAGGTCAGGGCGAGGCCCAGGGCCGCGAGCAGCAGCACGGAGCCGAGGCTCAGGCCCGCGAAGAGCTGGGAGAGGAGGGTGTCCATGTCGTGTCCGCCGTCGTGTCCGCCGCGCCGGGTCAGGAGAGCCCGTCGGCCCAGTCGTAGCCCTTGAGGAACGGGTCGGGCTCGATGGGCTCCTCGGAGCTCCACTCGGTGTGGATGAGGCCGTCGTCGCCGATGCGGCCGATGAGCGCCGTCTTGGCGACGTGGTGGTTCTCCCCGTCGACCACGACCGTGCCCTCGGGGGCGTCGAAGGTGACGCCGCCGGCCGCCTCCTGCACGTCCGCGACGTCGAAGGACCCGGCCTTCTCGACCATCGCCCTCCAGAGGTACAGCGACGTGTAGGCCGCCTCCATCGGGTCGGACGTCGGGCGGTCCTCGCCGTACTCGGCCTTGAACGCCTCGACGAACGCGTCGTTCTCGGGGCTGTCGACCGTCTGGTAGTAGTTCCAGGCGGTGAGCTGGCCCTCGACGTTGTCCACGCCGATGCCGCCCACCTCCTCCTCGGCGATGGACACCGACACGACGGGCATGTCGTCGGCCGACAGGCCGGCGTTGTTGTACTCCTTGAAGAACGCGACGTTGGAGTCGCCGTTGAGCGTGTTGAAGACGGCGTCCGCGCCGGCGGCCTTCACCTTGTTCACGATGGTGGAGAAGTCGGTGTGGCCGAGCGGCGCGTACTCCTCGCCGACGATCTCGATGCCGTGGGCGGCCGCGTAGGCGTTGATGATCTTGTTCGCCGTGCGCGGGAACACGTAGTCGGACCCGACGAGGAACAGGGACTTCGTGCCCTGCTCGGCGAGGTAGTCGAGAGCCGGCACGATCTGCTGGTTGGTCGTGGCGCCGGTGTAGAAGATGTTCGGCGACGACTCGAGGCCCTCGTACTGCACCGGGTAGAACAGCAGCGAGTCGTTCGCCTCGAACACGGGCAGCATCGCCTTGCGCGACGCGGAGGTCCAGCCGCCGAACACCGCCGCGACGCAGTCGCTGGTGATGAGCTTGGTGGCCTTCTCGGCGAAGACGGTCGGCTCGGACTGCCCGTCCTCGGAGACGATCTCGAGCTGCTTGCCGAGCACGCCGCCGTCGGCGTTGATCTCGGCGGCGGCCAGCTGGAGGGAGTCGTGCACCGTCTGCTCGGAGATCGCCATCGTGCCCGACAGCGAGTTGAGGAAGCCGATCTTGACCGCGTCGCCCGACGTGTCGACACAGCTCGCCGCGGCGGAGGACGAGGCGTCGCCACCCGCGGCGTCGACCCGGGACCCGCACGCGGAGAGGGCCGCGACGGCGAGGACGGCGAGCGCGGCGACGACAGGTCGGGTGGTGCCGGTGCGCGTGGTGCCCGTGGTGCCCGCGCTGCTTCGAGGACGCATGGTGCTCCGTTCGTGGCGGTGGCCCGAGGGCCTGGTTAGGTTCAGATGAACCCAAGTACGTCCACGTGTCCCCGCCGTGAGTTCGGCGTCACCATCGTGTTACGGCTGCCCCGGGCGCGGGTGCGATCATGGGGGCATGGCACACGGCGACCCCCTCGTCCTCGGTATCGAGACCTCCTGCGACGAGACGGGCGTCGCGCTCGTCCGCGGCGACGAGCTGCTGGTGGACGCCGTCGCCAGCTCCATGGACGAGCACGCGCGGTACGGCGGGATCATCCCGGAGGTCGCCAGCCGCGCCCACCTCGAGGCGATGGTCCCGACCATCACCCGGGCGCTGGGGGAGGCCGACGTCGACCTGTCCGAGATCGACGCCGTCGCCGTCACCGCGGGACCGGGCCTGGTCGGCCCCCTGACGATCGGCGCCTCCGCGGCGAAGGCGCTCGCGATCGGCCTGAACAAGCCGCTGTACGGCGTCAACCACGTCATCGGGCACGCCGCGGTCAACCAGCTCGTCGACGGCCCGTTCGACGGGCGCACGATGGCGCTGGTCGTCTCGGGCGGCCACAGCACCCTGATGCTCGTGGACGACATCGCGACCGGGGTGACGGAGCTCGGCTCCACCCTCGACGACGCGGCGGGGGAGGCGTTCGACAAGGTCGGCCGCCTGCTCGGCCTGCCGTACCCCGGCGGCCCGCACGTGGACCGCCTCGCGCGCGAGGGCGACCCCGAGGCCATCCGCTTCCCGCGCGGCCTCACGGCCGCCAAGGACCAGGCGAAGCACGCCTACGACTTCTCCTTCTCGGGCCTCAAGACCGCCGTGGCCCGCTGGATCGAGGCCTGCGTGGACTCCGGGCGCGAGGTGCCGGCGGCCGACGTCGCCGCGTCCTTCGCCGCGGCCGTGGCGGACGTGCTCACCGCCAAGACCATCGCCGCGTGCCGCCGGCACGACGTCGGCACGCTGGTCGTGGGCGGCGGGTTCTCCGCGAACAGCCAGCTGCGCGGCATGGCCGCAGAGCGGTGCGCGGAGGCCGGCATCGACCTCCGCATCCCGCCCATCCGGTACTGCACCGACAACGGCGCGATGATCGCCGCGCTCGGCTCCGCCGTCGTGCGCGCCGGGGCGGCGCCGTCGACCCTCGACTTCCCCGTCGAATCGTCGATGCCGATGACCACCATCACCGTCTGAACGGCTGCGCCGGAAAAGGTCTCGTCGCCGCGGGGGCGCGTCGGTAGCGTCGCGACCCGTGGACACCGCGCGCCCGAGCATCTACCAGCACCCGCTCGCCTACCTCGTCGGGCTCGAGGGGGTGGCGCTGATGCGGGCGTTCGCCGGCGAGCACGACCGGGCGTTCGTCGAGGCGCGGCTGGCCGACGTGCGCGCCCTGCTGGACGCGGCCGACCGGTTCGGCGACGGCCACGACGTGCCGCCGATCAGCACCCAGGACGGCTACCGGCACTGGGCCCCCCGCTACGACGGCCCGAACGGGTTCTGGGGGATGGAGGAGCCGCTCGTCCGGCCCCACCTGGAGCGGGCGGAGCCGGTCGTGGTGATCGACGCCGCGTGCGGCACGGGCCGGCACACGGAGTGGCTGGTGGAGCAGGGGCACGACGTGCTCGCGTTCGACTCCTCGCCCGACATGCTCGCGGTCGCCCGCGCGAAGGTGCCCGGCGCCCGGTTCGCGCAGGCCGACCTGTCCGCCCTGCCGGTGCCCGACGCCTCCGCTGACCTCGTGGTCGTCACGCTCGCCCTGTGCCACGTGCGGGACCTGGGCCCGGTGCTCGCCGAGCTGGCGCGCGTGCTGCGCCCCGGCGGCCGGCTCGTCGTCTCCGACACCCGCGGGTACTTCGTCGGGTCCCCGCTGTACCCGCTCGTCGAGGGCGCGGACGGCGAGTTCGGGTACATCCCGAACTGGCGGCACTCCACGAGCGAGTACCTGCAGGCGGCCCTGCCCGCGGGGCTCGTGCCGCGGTTCTGCCGCGAGTACGCCGGGGGCGGCGCGGACGACGTCGACGGCGGCCGCGAGTACACGGCGGCCGCGGACGCCGGCACCGGCGCGTTCGACCCGGCCGCCGACCTGGCGTTCGAGGACCCGACGAGGCCGCCGAACATCTGGGAGATGATGCCGTGGGTCGCCGCGGCCTCCCACGCGGCCTACTTCCGCGCGCCGGTGCTCATCGTGTGGGACTTCGAGAAGGCGTAGCGACCGGCGTCGTCAGGCCGCGGGCAGGGGGCGGCCCGCGTGCAGCTCGGCGACCAGCGACGCGACGACGGCCTCGAGCCCGTCCTGCCCGCCGCCGTGGGCGCGGGCCACGGCCCGCTGCCGCTGGTACGACGCGCCGGTGCGCACGATCTCCCGCACGCCGTCGAGCTCGGCGGCGCAGCCCAGCCGGTCCGCCACGGGTTCGAGGGTCGTGAGGAGGCGCGGGAGGGCGTCGGTGACGAGCTCCTCCTCCCCGGCGTCGTCGAGGATGATGATCGCGTCGGTGCCGTAGCGGGCGGCGCGCCACTTGTTCTCGTGCACGAACCATGGCGGCAGGGTGGGCAGGCGCCGGCCCTCGTCGAGCATCGTCGACAGGTGCTCCACGAGGCAGTGCACGAGCGCACCGAGCGCGGCCAGCTCGAGGGTGTTCGACGTGCCGTCGCAGATGCGCACCTCGACGGTGCCGAAGTGCGGGGCCGGGCGCACGTCCCAGCGCACCTCGGTGAAGTCGTCGATGACTCCGGTGTGCAGCATGTCGGCGACGTACCGCTCCAGCTCGGCCCAGCCGCCGAACTGGTACGGCAGCCCCGCCGTGGGGAGCTGCTGGAAGATCATCGTCCGCATCGAGGCGTAGCCGGTGTCGTCGCCCCCGAAGAACGGCGACGACGCGGACAGCACCTGCAGGTACGGCAGGTGCACGAGCAGCGAGTTCACGATCGGCAGCACCTTGGCCCGGTCCTCGATGCCCACGTGCGCGTGCACGCCGTAGACGATCTGCTGGCGCCCCACGACCTGCGCCCGGTCGACGACGGTGGCGTACCGCTCCTTGTCGGTGACCTTCTGCTGCGACCAGTGCGCGAACGGGTGCGTGCCCGCGCCCATGAGGTCGACCCGCATCGGGCCGGTCGCGTCGTGGATCGCGGCGATCCCGCGCTCGAGGTCGGCGATCGCGTCGGGGACCGTGCGCCGCACGCCGCTGATCACCTCGACGGTGTTGCGCAGGAACTCGGGCTTGACGTAGCGGTGGCGCACGTCGTCCGCGACCGCCTCGATGACCGCGGGGGCCACCTGCCGCAGGTTGCCGGAGTCGGCGTCGACCAGCGCGAGCTCCCACTCGAGGCCGACGCTCGACCGGTCGGAGGCGGCAAATTCCAGCACCATGCGGGCAATGCTTCCACGCCCGGGCGCTCGGGCGCGCGTCGGTCCCGCGGGGTCTCAGCGCAGGGGCTCGACGACGAGGACGTGCTGCACCCCGCCGACGCGCGTGAGCACGAGCGTCGCCTCCGCGTCGCCCTTCGGCGAGAGCTGGGCGCGCAGCTGCTCCGGCGTGACCGCCGTGCCGCGCTTCTTGATCGTCAGGCGGCCCACGCCGCGCTCGCGCAGGTACGCCTTGAGGCGCTTGAGGTTGAACGGCATGACGTCGAGCACCCGGTACCCCGTCGCCACCGGAGCGGCTCCGGCGGCGGGCGGCGGCGCGGGCTGGTCGGTGGTGACGTACGCGATGGTCCGGTCGAGCAGCCGGCCGCCGAGCTCGTCCGCGGCGTGGGCGACGAGCCCGGCCCGGATGACGGCGCCGTCCGGCTCGTACAGGTAGGCGCCGGCGGGCCCGACGTCGGGCACGAGGTCCGAGCCGTCGCCGTCGGAGCGCAGGGTGCGCGAGGCCGTCGCGCCGTCGCGCGTCGTGAGCACGAGGGCGGAGCGCCCGGGCCCGTCGGCCGCGAGCGGCCCGAACCACAGGCCCGCCTCGACGACGTCCCCGTCCACGGAGACCCACTGCGTCTCGGCGTCCGCGGGCAGGCCCTGGTGCGGGATGCCGGGCCCGACCTTGATGCCGAGCGCGGGGACCTGGTCGCGCAGCGCCCAGACGGCGTCGAGCGGGGGAGCGTAGGCGGCCGGGTCGAACACGCGCCGCCCGCCGCGGGTGCGCCGGGCCGGGTCGGCGTACACGCCGTCCACGCCCTCGGCGGCGAGGTCGAGCGCGAGCCCGTCGGTGTGCCGTACCTCCGCCTCGGGGAAGTGGCGCAGGTTCACGGTGGCGAGCGCGGCCGTCATCTCGTCGATGTCCGTGGCGAGCACCTGGAGGCCCACGCCCGCGAACGCGAGCGCGTCCGCGCCGATCCCGCTGGTGAGGTCGGCGACCTTCGAGACGCCGGCGGCGAGGTAGCGCCGCGCGTGCAGCGCCGCCACGACGAGGCGCGTCGCCTGCTCCACGCCGTCGGGCGTGAACAGCATCCCGTCCGCGAAGTCGCCGAGCTTGGCGCGGGCCTTGGCGCGCAGCCGCGACTGGGTGAGCGCGGCGGCGGCGAGGTCGGCGTCGACCCCCTCGGCACGCAGCCGCGTGGCGAGCGCCATCGCCTGCTTCTCGTCGTACGGGGGGAGCGAGTTGAGCAGCGCCCACCCGTCCGGGCTCAGCAGCTTGCTCACGGAGGCGGCGTCCATCGGGCCATCGTCTCAGGCGCCGGCGCGAGGGAGTTCGCATGACGCCCACGGCGAACTGCTGGCACTCGACTTGTCAGAGTGCTAACGCCTGCCTAGATTTGTCGTCAGCGACCGCAAGGCTGTACCGGCACCCGCGACGACGGCCAGCCCTCGGACGCGACCTGGTCAATCAGCAAGTCCATCCACGCATCGCGAATCAAGGAGGTCCGACGTGTCGGTCCCCATCAAGCCGCTCGAGGACCGGATCGTCGTCAAGGCCATCGAGGCCGAGACCACGACCGCTTCCGGCCTGGTCATCCCGGACACCGCCAAGGAGAAGCCCCAGGAGGGCGAGGTCCTGGCCGTGGGCGAGGGTCGCTTCGACGACAAGGGCAACCGCGTCCCGGTCGACGTCAAGGTCGGTGACAAGGTCATCTACAGCAAGTACGGCGGCACCGAGGTCAAGTACGCCGGCGAGGACTACCTCGTCCTGTCGGCCCGCGACATCCTCGCGGTCGTCGTCGCCTGACGACTCCGTGACGCAGAAGGCCTCGCACCGTCGTCGGTGCGGGGCCTTCGTGCTTCCTCAACCGGTCTTGCGCGCTCCGCCGGCGAGGATGGCCGACCGCTCGTCCTCGCTGAGCCCGCCCCACACCCCGTAGGGCTCGCGGACCCGGAGCGACTGCTCCCGGCACTGCATCATCACGGGGCAGGCGCGGCAGATGGCCTTCGCCGCCTCGGCCCGGCGTCGACGGGTGGACCCGCGCTCGCCCTCCGGGTGGAAGAACAGCGTGTCGTCCTCGTCGCGGCACGAACCCTGGTACTGCCACTCCCACAGCTCCATCACCGGGCCGGGCAGCCTCGAGATCTCCGTCATGTCGAACAACCTACAAGTTGTGCAGAAGTTGTTCAAGATGCCGATTTGTGACGAGGTTCGATGATTCAGTGTTCAACTTTTCGCCCGTCGCTGAACTGGTTCGACCGGGTTCTGAACCGCTTTGACCTGCATCGTCGACGTGTTCCGCGGCGCGCCCGGCGGCGCGGTGGCGACCCTCCGGTCCTCTCGGCAGAATCGACGCCATGACCTCATCCCGACCCGCCCCTCACGGGGGCGGGTCTCGCGCGTCGAGCCCGGGCCTCGCCGTCGCGGCGGTCGCCAGGCGCCTCGGGGTGGCACCCGCCACCCTGCGCACGTGGGACCGCCGCTACGGGCTCGGCCCGTCCGCCCGCACCGCAGGCTCGCACCGTCGCTACACGCCCGAGGACGTGGCGCGGCTGCTCGTCATGCGCCGGCTCACCCTGGAGGGGGTCGCGCCGGTCGACGCCGCCAAGGCGGCGCTCGATGCCGGCGTGGAGGAGCTGGAGGAGGCGACGGAGCAGGCCGCGTCGTCGGCGTCCGGCGAGGCCGACCAGGACGTCCCGGAGGGCGAGGACGAGCGCCCCGCCGCCCCGGCGGGCGAGGAGGCGCCGCGGCCCGGGCGCGCGCACCTGCGGGCGCTGCCCGGCGGCGGCGAACGAAGCATGGCCGCCAGCAGCCACGTCCCGGGTGGGAGCGCTTCCGGCCGGGTGTCCGCCGTCGTCGACGCCGCCCTCGCGTACGACCAGCAGGCCTGCGACGAGATCCTGGCCATCCCGGCGCAGGGCGACCCGGCGGTCTGGTGGACCGAGATCGCCGAGCCGGCGTGGCAGCGCGTCGCCCAGCGGACGGTGCTCGCCGGCCCCGGCGCCGTCCCGGAGGTCGTGCTCGCGACCGCCGCCCTGCGCGCGCTGCGCGACTTCACCGAGGCGTTCGAGCGGGCCATGGTGGCCGGGGGAGCGCCGCCGGCCAACCACCCGAGCCGGATGCGCAAGATCGTGCTCATCTTCGCCGCGCCCGACGAGGTGGTGCCGCTGTCGGCGCACGCCCTCGCCGCCGCGCTGACCGCCAAGGGCGCGACCGCGCGGATCGTCACCGGCCCCGCCAGCACCCACCGCTCGCTCGAGCTCGTGACGATGGTGCGGCCCGCCGCCCTCGTGCTCGCCACGTCGCAGCGACGCCCTGACCTCGACCTCGTCCACGCCGTGCACGAGGGGTTCGCGGAGCTGCCGATCATCGTCAGCCTGCGCCGCGACGACGCCGCCAGCGAGCTGCCGCTCGCGCCGACCGTGCAGCGGGTGCGGTCGTTCACCGCGATGCTGCACGAGGCCCTCGCCGTCGTGACGTGACGGCGGGCCGGGCCGGCGGCGTGAGGTCGGCCACGTGAGGTCCCGTGGGGCGGGACGGCCGGAATAAGGCCGGCGCCCAGAACGTAGACTCCTGTCATGACGGACTCGACCTCGCCCGCGCACGACCCGTTCGGATTCCTCGGCCTCACCTACGACGACGTCCTGCTGCTGCCGGGGTACTCGGACCTGGCCCCGTCGGACATCGACACCACGTCGCGCCTGACGCGCGAGATCTCCCTGCGGGTGCCGCTCGTCTCGGCCGCGATGGACACCGTCACGGAGTCGCGGATGGCGATCGCGATGGCCCGCCAGGGCGGCATCGGCGTCCTGCACCGCAACCTCTCGATCGAGGACCAGGCGTACCAGGTGGACCTGGTCAAGCGGACGCAGACCGGCATCATCTCCAACCCGGTGACGATCGGCCCGGACGTCACCCTCGAGGAGCTCGACAAGCGGGCGGGGGAGTACCGCATCTCCGGCTTCCCGGTCGTGGACGCGGGCGGCCGCCTCACCGGCATCGTCACCAACCGCGACCTGCGCTTCACGCCCGTCGCCGAGTGGGCCACGACCAAGGTCTCCGAGGTCATGACGCCCGCGCCGCTCATCACGGGCCCGGCCGGGATCTCGCGCGAGGACGCCACGCTGCTGCTGCGCAAGCACAAGCTCGAGCGCCTGCCGCTGGTCGACGAGGAGGGCCGCCTCGCCGGCCTCATCACCGTCAAGGACTTCGTGAAGTCCGAGCAGTTCCCGAACGCCTCCAAGGACGGCCAGGGCCGCCTGCTCGTCGGCGCGGCCATCGGCTACTTCGGCGACGCGTGGCAGCGCGCGACCACGCTGGTCGACGCCGGCGTCGACGTGCTCGTGGCGGACACCGCGCACGGCAACGTGCGCATGCTGGTCGACATGGTCCGCAAGCTCAAGACGGACCCCGCCACGCGCCACGTCCAGGTGATCGGGGGCAACGTCGGGACGAAGGAGGGCGCGCAGACCTTCGTCGACGCGGGCGCGGACGCGATCAAGGTCGGGGTCGGCCCGGGCTCGATCTGCACCACGCGCATCGTGACGGGCGTCGGCGTGCCGCAGATCACCGCGGTGTACGAGGCGTCGCTGGCCGCGCGCGCCGCCGGCGTCCCGGTCATCGCCGACGGAGGCATGCGCCACTCGGGCGAGATCGGCAAGGCTCTGGTGGCGGGCGCGGAGACCGTCATGCTCGGCTCGATGCTGGCCGGCACCGAGGAGGCGCCCGGCGACACGATCCTCGTCAACGGCAAGCAGTACAAGGCGTACCGCGGCATGGGCTCCATGGGCGCGATGTCGTCCCGCGGCAAGAAGTCCTACTCGAAGGACCGCTACTTCCAGGCCGAGGTCGCCAGCGACGACATGATCGTGCCCGAGGGCATCGAGGGGCAGGTCCCCTACAAGGGCACCCTCCACACGGTCGCCCACCAGCTCGTGGGCGGGCTGCACCAGTCGATGTTCTACGTCGGTGCGCGCACCATCCCCGAGCTGCAGGCCAAGGGGCGGTTCGTCCGCATCACGTCGGCGTCGCTCAAGGAGAGCCACCCGCACGACGTGCAGATGACCGTCGAGGCGCCGAACTACGCCGGCTTCTGAGCCGCGGTCCCCGCCCACGATGACGGCCCGGGCCCTCCCTCGCGGAGGACCCGGGCCGTCGTCATGACCGGACGAGGGCGGTCAGGACGCCATCACGCGCGCGTGCAGCGCCTGCACGGCGTACCGCGCGGACCAGAACGCGCCGTGCTGCCAGGCGGACACCTCGGACATCCAGTCGCCCGCGAAGAAGACGCGGCCGGCGCCCTGCTGCAGCAGCCTGAAGCCCGCCGACGACGTGTCCGGGTAGGCCCAGGCGCCCTCGATGTACGGCACCTTGTGCCAGGCGATCGAGAACGACGACTCCAGCTCGGTGCGGTACTTCTCGCCGTGGATCTTCACGCCCTGCGCGACGGCGCGCCGCTCCCGCTCGCGGGGCGTGAGGTCGGCGTAGGTGCGGGCGTTCGTCCCGGTGTTGTAGTAGCCGACCACGAGCCCCTTGCGCTCCCCGTACCCGTACGACGGGTACCAGACGTGCGCCAGGTCCATGTCGGTCTCGGTGATGCCGCCGAAGATGCGGTGGTCGTCCTCCCACCACCGGGACCGGTACTGCAGGCCGATCTTGCCGGCCGGCGAGCCGACGGCGAACTCGCCCAGGGCCGCGTCGATCCCGGCGCCCCAGTTCGTGTCCCACGTCCGCATCTGCCCGGCCGGCGCGGCGACGACGGCGAAGTCCGCCTCGATCTGCCGGGGCCGCCCGTGCGCGGGGGTGTACGTGACGCGCACGCCGCCCGGGGTGTTCTCGACCCCCGTCACCGGGGAGCCGAAGTGCACGTTCTGCTTGCCGATCGCCTTGACGAAGTACTGGTACGTGGTGTCCATCCCGCCCTTGGGCTGGAACATGAGCATCGACTGCTCCCAGTTGATCTCGAACGGGAAGTACTGCCCCACCTTCGAGGCGAGCACCTCCGAGACCGTGCCCGGGCCGGCGAGCGGCGTGCCGTGCTCGTTCCACGCCGACGGGTACGTCGCGAAACCGCGGTTGTCGCCGCCCGCGTAGGTGCCGTCCGCCTTCAGCGAGCCCCAGCTGCGCAGGAAGGAGCGCAGGTTCTCCTTGTCCGCGGCGGTGAGCCGCTGGTCCAGCGCGCCCTGGTCGGTGGCGTAGGACAGCAGCTCCGAGGTGTACCCGAAGACGTCCGCCTTGGCCGTGCGGTAGCGGACCGGGTTCCCGGGCGTCGCGCCGCTCTTCTCGTTGTAGAGGTAGGCGTCGGCGTTCGCGTTGGTGAACACCTCGTACGGCACGCCGAGCTCGCGCAGGTAGTCCATGGTCACCATCCACTGCGCGATGCGGCCGGCGCCGGCGTTCATGTAGACGCCGTCGTCGAACCGCGCCGTCTGCGTCACCCCGTCGACGTCGGTCTCGGAGTCCCCGCCGCGGATGGTCAGCGTGCGGCCGCCGGGCCGGTGCCGCGCCTCGAGCACCGTGACCCGGTACCCGGCCTTCTGCAGCTCGTACGCCGACGCGAGCCCTGCCGGGCCGGCCCCGACGACCACGACCTTCTTCGCCGAGCGTCCCGTGAGCGTGAAGTCGCTGCCGCGCGGCGGGGTCCAGGCGGCGGCGGTGGGCTGGGCGGCGGCCGTGGGGGCGAGGCCCATCGCCCCCATCGTGGCGAACATGACGCCGGCGCTGGACCCCACGCCGACGGCCTGGAGGAAGTTACGGCGGGAGAAGCCGGACGGGCGGCCGTCGGTGACGGTGTCAGTGACCATGGGCACTACCTCTCGTGTCGAAAGGCCTGACGGACGGACGCGGACGGCCCTCGATGCCGGGCGCCGCCGTCAGCACCGCGCCCGACGGTAGGAGGGGCGCGTCACGGCACGGGGTCGGTGGCGTTACCGGGTCGTCGCCCGCGGTAACGAGTGCGTTTCGACGACGTCGTCGCAGGTCGGAAGGCCGTGCCGCCACCTGCGGCGCCGCCGGCCGACCCCGGACGGACCCGCGGCCGTCATCCGGGCGAAACGGCGCGCACCTACGTTCCCGGGCATGAAGAACACCACGAAGGTCGTCCTCGCGGTCGTCGTCACGACCGCCGTCGCCGTGCCCGCCACCGCCGTCGCGGGCGGGCGTCTCTTCGAGCCCCGGCCCACCGAGGCGCACTCGTTCGTCACCGGCGACACCCCGTCGATCGCCGACGGCGTCGCCATCGGCAAGAACGTGGCCTGGTACAAGTCGTCCGGGCTGGGGCCGTCCGCGCTGAACCGGGCCCCGGGCGTGTCCGCCGAGGAGCGCTACGTCCCCACCGACGTGTTCCCTGGCGGCGAGCTGCCCGACGGGGTGACGCTCACCGAGGCCCAGGGGATCAACGCGCTGATGCGCATCGGGGAGAACCTCGAGCGCGCGGGCCTGTCGTACGACGACGTCGTCTCCATGCGCGTGTTCCTGCAGAACCCGGACGGCGAGGAGGCGATGGACTTCGCGGGCTGGAACCGCGCCTACCGCCAGTTCTTCGCCAACACGAACCTCGCCACCGGCAGGACCCTCGACGTCGCGCTGGGCTCGAAGACCGGCGCCCCCCTGGTGGTCAACGCGGCCCGGCCCTCGCGGTTCGCCCTGGAGATCGAGAACCTGCCCGTCGACGGGTGGCTGGTGGAGGTCGAGGTCGACGCCGTGTACGACCGCTAGGCCGACGGCGCGAGGGACGCGACCTCCCGGGCGGCGGGGCCTTCCGGCCCGCCGCCCGGGAGGTCGGGCGGGTCAGTCCTTGAAGGTCTCGATGTTGGCGCCGAGCTCGCGCAGGCGCTCGGTGAGGCCCTCGTAGCCGCGGGCGATGATGTCGACCCCGCGGAGCACGGAGGTGCCCTTCGCGGCGAGCATCGCGAGCAGGATGACGACGGCGGGCCGCAGCGCGGGCGGGCAGCTCACCTCGGCGCCGGACCAGCGCGTGGGCCCGGTGACCTGGAGGCGGTGCGCGTCCAGGAGCCGCACGTCGGCGCCGAGGCGCGTGAGGTCCGTGAGGTGGACGGCGCGGCCCTCGTAGACCCAGTCGTGGATGAGGGTGGTGCCCGTCGCGTTCGCGGCGATGACCGCGAAGAACGGCAGGTTGTCGATGTTGAGACCCGGGAACGGCATCGGGTGGATCTTGTCGATCGGCGCGTGCAGCTCGCTCGGGTGCACGGTGACGTCGACGAGGCGCGTGCGCCCGTTGCGTGCGAGGTACTCGTCGCTCTGGGTGTAGCGCAGCCCCATCTCGGCGAGCGTGGCGAGCTCGATCTCCATGAACTCGATGGGGACGCGGGCCACCGTGATCTCCGACCCGGTGACGATCCCGGCGGTGAGCAGGCTCATCGCCTCGACCGGATCCTCGGAGACGGCGTACTCCACGTCCACGTCGATGTCCGTGCGCCCGTGGACGCGGAGCGTCGTCGTGCCGATGCCCTCCACCCGGACGCCGAGCAGCTCCAGGTAGAAGCACAGGTCCTGGACCATGTAGTTGGGGCTGGCGTTGCGGATGGTGGTCACGCCGTCGCGGCGGGCTGCGGCCATGAGCGCGTTCTCGGTGACGGTGTCGCCGCGCTCGGTGAGTACGACGGACAGGTCGGCGCCCGACGCCGGCGCGACCGTGGCGTGGTAGTTGCCGCCGGTCGCGGTGACGGCGAGGCCGAACGGCCGCAGCGCGATCATGTGCGGCTCGACCGTGCGGGTCCCGAGGTCGCAGCCGCCCGCGTACGGCAGCTCGAAGGTGTCGCGCAGGCCCAGCAGCGGGCCGAGGAACATGATGATCGACCGGGTGCGGCGCGCCGCGTCCACGTCGATCGCGGCGAGGTCGAGCTGGTCGGGCACCACGATCTCGAGGTCGCGGCCGCCGGTGGTCCAGGTCGCGCGGACGCCGACGGAGCGCAGCACGTCGACGATCCGGTCGACCTCCACGATGCGGGCGACGCCGCGCAGCGTGGTGCGGCCGCGGTTGAGGAGCGACGCGCACAGCAGCGCGACCGCGCCGTTCTTCGAGGAGTTGACGTCGATGCGGCCGGAGAGGGTCTGGCCGCCGCGCACGCGCAGGTGCGCGTGCTTGGGGCCACCGAGGCTGATGATCTCGGAGTCGAGCGCGAGGCCGATCCGGTTCAGCATCTCGAGGCTGACGTTCTGCGCGCCCTGCTCGATCCGGTGGACGGCGCTCTGGCTGGTGCCGAGCTGTTCAGCGAGCTGGGTCTGGGTGAGGCCGCGGTTCTGGCGGGCGCCGCGGATGAGGGCGCCGACCTGACTCAGGGGTGCATCGTCGATCATCGTCATGCGAGCGACGATATCTCATGGATGAGATATTGGAGACCCGATCGACCCTCGTGACGCCGGATCCGACCTTCTGGGCAGGTCCTTCATCCGTGTGGTGAGATGCGACTCGTCAGCGGGCGCCCGCCGCCGGCCAGGCCGTCGAGGTGGGCGGTCGGCTGTCGGCCTCGGCGGCGCGCTCGGCGTTGACCCGCTCGGCCCACGCCCGGTGCGCGCCCGACTGCGCGGCGTGCAGCGCGTCGAGGGCGACGCTCCGCAGGTGCGGGTGCGCCGCGAGCTGGGCGTCGAGGACGTCGAGGGTGGCCAGGACGTCGACGTCCGCCGTGTGCAGGGCGCCTTCGCCCTCGATCCCGTACAGGGCGCACAGGTCGCCGAGGCGGCGCTTGCCCGCGCGGGCGCCGTCGAGCCAGCGGTCGAGGACGAGCGGGTCGAGGACCGGCGCGACCGGGCGGCCGAGCCGCTGCGGGACGGTGGGCAGGCCGTGCCGGGCGAGCTCGACGTCCAGGAGCGTCAGGTCGAAGGAGGCGTTGTACGCGACGAGGGGCACGCCGTCACGCACCTGGGCCACGAGGATCGCGGCGATCTCCTCGAGCGCGCCGATGGGCTCGCGCCCCTGCGCCCGGGCGTGGGCCGTGGTGATGCCGTGGATGGCGGTGGCCTCGGCGGGGATCTCGACGCCGGGGTCGAGCAACCAGGTCCGCACGGTGCTTCCGCCGCCGGGGGAGCGCAGCACGAGCGCCGCGGTGACGATGCGGTCGGACCCGACGTCGAGCCCCGTGGTCTCCGTGTCGAAGCCCAGCAGGGGGCCGCGGGACCAGCCGGGCTCGGGCGGGGTCGCGACCGGCGCCGCCCCCGCTGCCTCGTGGTCCGCGTACGTCGTCATGTCCACGGACTGTGCCACCGGCCACCGACAGGACCGCGCCGGTAGGCTGTCCTGGTGAGCAACGAGATCGAGATCGGGCGCGGAAAGCGCGGCCGCCGCGCATACTCCTTCGACGACATCGCGATCGTGCCCTCGCGGCGCACGCGCGACCCGAAGGACGTCTCGGTGGAGTGGCAGATCGACGCGTACCACTTCGACCTGCCGATCCTGTCGGCGCCGATGGACTCCGTCATGAGCCCCGCCACCGCCGTCGCGCTCGGCAACCACGGCGGCCTCGGCGTCCTCGACCTCGAGGGCCTGTGGACGCGGTACGAGTCGCCCGAGCTGCTGCTGGCCGAGATCCGCGACCTGCCCGCCGAGTCCGCGACGCGGCGCATGCAGGAGATCTACGCCGAGCCCATCAAGCCCGAGCTGATCACGCAGCGCCTCAAGGAGATCCGTGCCGCGGGCGTCACCGTCGCCGGGGCGCTGTCGCCGCAGCGCACGCAGGAGCACTACCAGACCGTGGTCGACGCCGGCGTGGACCTGTTCGTCATCCGCGGCACCACCGTCTCCGCCGAGCACGTCTCCGGCAACGCCGAGCCGCTGAACCTCAAGAGGTTCATCTACGAGCTCGACGTGCCCGTCGTCGTCGGCGGCGCGTCCACCTACACCGCCGCGCTCCACCTCATGCGGACCGGCGCCGCCGGCGTCCTCGTCGGCTTCGGCGGCGGCGCGGCGCACACCACCCGCGTGGGCCTCGGCATCCACGCGCCCATGGCCACGGCCGTGTCCGACGTCGCCGCGGCCCGCCGCGACTACCTCGACGAGTCGGGCGGGCGCTACGTGCACGTCATCGCCGACGGCGGCGTGGGCCGCTCCGGCGACATCGTCAAGGCCGTCGCCTGCGGCGCGGACGCCGTCATGCTCGGCGCGGCGCTCGCGCGGGCGTCCGAGGCGCCCGGCCAGGGCTGGCACTGGGGTCCCGAGGCGCACCACTCGGTGCTGCCGCGCGGCGAGCGCGTGGCGGTCGGCACGGCGGGCACCCTCGAGCAGATCCTCTTCGGGCCCAGCGGCACCGCCGACGGCACGCTCAACCTCGTCGGCGCGCTGCGGCGGGCCATGGCCACGACCGGCTACTCCGACCTCAAGGAGTTCCAGCGGGTCGAGGTCGTCGTGTCGCCTTACCAGCCGCGGTGACGGCCGACGCCCCGACGCGGGACGCGCTCGACGTCGCGTTCCGCGAGATCGAGGACGGCGACGTCGAGCAGGTCGTCGCGCTGTGGGAGGCCTGCGGGCTGACCCGGCCGTGGAACGACCCGCGCCTCGACGTCGCCGACGCGCGCAGCACCCCGACGTCGACGGTCCTCGTCGGCCTGGCGGGCGACCGCCTGGTGTCGTCCGCGCTCGCCGGGTACGACGGGCACCGCGGCTGGCTGTACTACGTGGCCGTCGACCCGCAGGCGCAGGGGAGCGGCCTCGGCCGCGCCACCGTGGCCGCCGCGGAGGCCTGGCTGCGCGGCCGGGGGGTGCGCAAGGTGCGCCTCATGGTGCGGTACGGCAACGAGCGGGTGCTGGGGTTCTACGACGCGCTCGGGTACGCCGACTCCGAGTGCGTGGTGCTGGGGCGCGACCTGTAGCCCGTCTCCGCAGGTCGGCGTCCGCGGCGAGTTCCCGGTCGCGCTGAGAGCGAACCTGGGGACGACGGTTGCGGCGTGGTCGGCCGACCCGCGTAGGGTGGCCGCCATGCCGACCGCGCA
The DNA here is from genome assembly GCF_042799955.1 of Isoptericola sp. NPDC057653. NCBI lineage: Bacteria > Bacillati > Actinomycetota > Actinomycetes > Micrococcales > Promicromonosporaceae > Isoptericola > Isoptericola sp. NPDC057653. The sequence continues at coordinate 1,714,702 of NZ_JBHVHP010000001.1, forward strand.
CGAGGGCGAAGGCGCTCTCGGGGAACTGCTGGACCCCGAGCTGCCCGCCGCCACCTATGTCCTGGAGCCCGACGTCGTGGAGCCGCTCTCGCGGCGCATCGTCACCTCCCACACCGCCGGGACGCACCGCTCGACGCTGCCCTTCACCGGCGCCCCGCTCGCCGCGTTCCCGCTGTCCTCGCCGGAGGACGTGGCGACGGCCGTCGGCCGCGCCCGGGCCGCCCAGGGTGACTGGGCCCGCACCCCCCTGCGCGAGCGGGTCGCCGTCCTCGACCGTCTCGGCGTGCTCGTGCTCCGGCGGCAGTCGGAGATCCTCGACCTGATCCAGATGGAGTCGGGCAAGGCGCGCCGAAGCGCGTTCGAGGAGGTCGCCGACGTCGCGATGGCCTGCCGGCACTACGCCGTGCGCGGCCCGGGGTACCTGGGCGCGCGCCGGGTGCCCGGCATGCTGCCGGTCCTCACCGGGGTGCGCGTGCACCGCCGTCCGGTGGGCGTCGTGGGCGCGATCTCGCCGTGGAACTACCCGCTGTCGCTCGTGCTGTCCGAGGCCGTGCCGGCGCTGCTGGCCGGGAACGCGGTGGTGCTCAAGCCGGACCCCCAGACGACGCTGTCGGCGCTCTGGGTCGCGGAGGTGCTCCAGGACGCGGGGCTGCCTGACGACCTCTTCCTCGTCGTCGCCGGCGGCGGCGACATCGGCGCCGCCCTCGTGGAGCACGTGGACCACATCGTCTTCACCGGGTCGACCGCGACGGGCCGCAAGGTGGCCGCGCGCGCCGGGGAGCGGCTCATCGGCACCACGCTCGAGCTGGGCGGCAAGAACCCGCTGTACGTGGCGGCGGACGCCGACCTGGACTCCGCGGTGCCCGGCGTCGTGCGGGCCTGCTTCTCGAACTCCGGCCAGCTGTGCATGTCCATCGAGCGGCTGGTGCTGCACGAGCGGATCGCCGACGAGTTCCTCGACCGGTTCACCGCCGCCGTGCGCGACCTCACGCTGGGCACCGGGCTGGACTACACCGCCGACGTCGGCTCGCTGGTCTCCGCCGCGCAGCTCGACCGGGTCGTGGAGCACGTGGACGACGCTCTCGCCAAGGGCGCCCGCGCTCTGGTCGGCGGCGTGCACCGCTCCGACGTCGGGCCGTACTTCTACGCCCCGACCGTGCTGGACGACGTCCCCGCCGACGCGCTGTGCGCCCGTGAGGAGACGTTCGGGCCGGTGGTGTCGGTGACGCGGGTGGCGTCCGACGACGAGGCGGTGCGCGTCATGAACGACACCGAGTTCGGTCTCAACGCGAGCATCTGGTCCACGGACGTCGCGCGGGCCAGGCGCCTCGCGGCCCGCGTGGAGTCCGGGACCGTGGTGATCAACGACGGCTACGCGTCCGCCTGGGGATCCGCGGGCGCGCCGATGGGCGGTTTCAAGGCCTCCGGGCAGGGGCGGCGCCACGGGCGCGAGGGCATCGAGGCGGTGACGGAGGTCCAGACCGTCGCCGTCCAGCGGGGCGCGCGTCTCGGCGCCTCCCTCGACACCCTCTACGCGCTCGGCGGCGAGACGCCGAGCCGCGTGCTCACGGTCGCGCTCGGCGCCATGCGGCGGCTGCGCCTGCCCTGACGCGGCGTGTCCGCCCGCGGGCGGCGGTCAGAGCTCGCGGACCGCGGCGCGCCACGACGCGGGGACCTCGCGCACGTGCCACCACACCCAGTTCCGCGGGGTGGCGCTGGCCGACGAGACGCCCACGCCCTGGGCGTCGAGCCCCGCGCGGGCGCAGCTGAACAGGGCTCGGCGCAGGTGGTAGTCCTGCGTGACGACGACGGCGGTGCGGGCCCCGGTGAGGTCCGCGGTGCGGCGGCACGACGCGGTCGTGTCGAGGCCCTGGCGGTCCAGGGTGAGCGCCTCGTCGGGCACGCCGCGCCCGAGGATCCACTCGCGCATCGAGGCGGGCTCGTCGTAGGGGGTCCCGTCCGGGCGGGGCTGGCCGTCGCCGCTGAGCACCACCCGGTCGGCGACGCCCGCGTGGTAGAGCTCGGCCGCGGCGTCGACCCGCCGCCGCAGGTACGTGGACGGGGTGCCGTCGGGGCGCAGCCCCGCGCCCAGCACGATGATGGCGTCGACGGGCTCGACCGCCTCGACCGACGGGCGCACGCGGGCCTGGCCGAGGAGCTGCACCCACGCCACCGGGACCGCGAGCGCGAGGGCGAGCACGCCCAGCGTCGTGGCGGTGGCGACGAGGGCGCGGCGGCGGCGCGGGCGGGCGACACGTCCGGCGGCGGGCGGGGTCGGGGTCACGACCGCAACCTAGCGCCCGGCGTCGAGCCCGTCCCGCTCGGCGCGCAGGTTGCGCCGCGCCGCCTCGCCCCAGCGCCCCGCGGCGGCGGGGGAGCGGTAGAGGTGCGGCAGCCCCGCGAGCTGGTCCAGCACGGCGGCGCGGCCGGAGCGGAACGCGTCGTCGGGCACGTGCCCGTACTCCGCGCGGACCTGCGCGGCGTACCGGGCGTAGCGGCTCGGGTCCGCGCCGAGCACGGCCAGGTCGGCGTCGCTGACGAGCGCCCCGGAGGCGTCGTGGGGCGCCGGCGCGTGGTCCGTCGTCACGAGGACGAGGCGCGCGACCTCGGCGACGTCGTCCTCCGTCAGCCCGAGCGCCCGGCCGGCCGGCCGTGCGCGCCCGGCGAGCGGCCCGAGCAGCGCGCCGACGAGCTCCGCCGAGCGTTCCTCGTCGCGCCCCGCGTCGCCGTCGTGCACGGCGTCGTGGAACCACAGCGCGACGGCCGCGTGCCAGGCGTCGCCGGGGGCGCCGTCGGCGGCGAGCAGGCCGAGCGAGTCGAGGGAGCCGGCCAGGTGCAGCCGCGAGTGGTAGACGCGGTGCGGCTCGCGCCAGCGGTCCACGAGGTCCCGCCCGACGGGGTCGACACCGGCGGCACCGTCCGTCGCCGAGGGGTCCCACAGCCGCGCCCACCGCGCGAGCAGCGCGTCGCGGGAGGCCCGCCTGCGCTCCCACCCCGGGACTCGCAGGACCGAGCCGGCGAGCCGCCGCGACAGCTCGCCCCCCGTGACGGGCACGGCGCCCGCGGCGACCAGCGCGTCGTGCAGGTCCGCGGGGACGTCGTAGTGGTCGAGGTCGAACGCCCGGTCGCGCACCCCCTGCGCGCGGGCGAAGGCCCGCAGCTCGTGCAGGGAGCTGTCGGAGACGAGGTGGGACCACAGCGTGCCGTGGGCGGGCCACGCGGGCGGGTCGAGCCAGAGCGTCATCGGCCCGCCCTCCGGTAGACGAGCGCGCCCGGCACCTCGCCGCGCGCGCCGAGGTCCTCGCCCCGCGCGAAGGCGCCCCACACGGCGCGCACCCCGCGGGCGCTGCGCTGCAGGTCCTCCCAGGGCGCGCCGTCGGTCAGCGCGGCGGTCGCCCACGCCTTCTCGTCGCCGAACAGGAGCGGCAGGTCGACCGTGTGGGCGGCGCCCCAGGGGTTGCCCGGCGCCGCCCACGTCACGACGTACCGGTACGCGGTGCCCCCGGCCGCGGCGTGCCGGGCGGCGAACCGGCGCGCCGGGCGCCCGTAGACCCGGGCGGTGACGGCGGCGACCATGGCCCGGCGCGCCCACGGCCCGACGACGGGCAGCGCGGCGAGCCGGCGCACGGCGGGCAGGCGCCGCACGAACAGGCGGGCCTCCTCGGCGGTGCTCCCGACGAGCACCGCGACCTGCGGGGCCGCCGCGTCCCACGCCGCCGCGACCTCGTGCTCCGGCGGCAGCGGGTCGTGGCCGTACTGGGTGCCGAACGGCATCGCGGCACGCAGCCCGAACCCGCGAGCGACCTCGCCGACCCGTGCCTCGGCGGCCACGACGTCGTCGACCGGCGTGCGGGCGGAGACCCCGGCCGCCGCGCGCGCCATGGCGGCGTTCATCCGCGCCCGCCCGCGGGAGATGCCGAGGGGCGCGCTCTGCACGATCGCGCGCGAGAACAGCCCCGCCGCGGCCGGGGCCGCCATGAGGTGCGCGACGGCGTCCCCGCCCGCGGACTGCCCGAACAGCGTGACGCGCGCCGGGTCGCCGCCGAACGCCGCGACGTTGCGCCGCACCCAGCGCAGCGCCTCGAGCTGGTCGAGCAGCCCGAGGTTCGCCGGGCGGTCGGGGCCGTCGTCGCCCAGGTAGCCGAACAGGCCCAGGCGGTAGGTGACCGTCACGACGACCACCCGCTGCTCCGCCACCAGCGGGCGCGGGTCCATGATCGGCACGTCCCCCGCACCGGAGGTGTACGAGCCGCCGTGGAGCCACACCATGACGGGCAGCCGGTCGTCGGGGCCCGCGTCGGCGGGCATCGTCACGGACAGGCGCTGGCAGTGCTCGTCGGTGGGGACGCCCGACCCGGCCGGGCCCAGCACCTCGTCGAGGAACGGCACCGGCGCCTGCGGGCACGCGGGCGACCAGGACGTCGCCTCCAGCACCTCGACCCGGTCCGGGACGGGCGCGGGACGCCGGAAGCGCTCCGCGTGCGCGTAGGGGATGCCGGTGGCCCGGCGGACGTCGCCGTCCGCCCAGCCGTGGACCGGGCCGCAGGGAGGCGTGAAGTGCAGCGTCACGCGTCGAGACTACGGCGGGAGGGCGCGACGCGTGCCCCCGGCTTGCGGCGGGCCCGTCCCGCCGGGAATGCTCGGCGCATGACTGCCACGGGGGACGGCGCCCACCTCGTCGTCATGGGCGTCGCGGGGTCCGGCAAGACGACGGTGGCGGCGCTGCTCGCCGACCGCCTCGGCCTGGAGCTCGCGGAGGCCGACGACTTCCACCCGGCCGCGAACGTCGAGAAGATGCACGCGGGCATCCCGCTGACCGACGAGGACCGGGCCCCGTGGCTGCTCGCCATCCGCGACTGGCTGGACGGGCACTCGGGAGGCGGCCGGCACGCCGTCGTCACGTGCTCCGCGCTGAAGCGCGCCTACCGCGACGTGCTGCGCACCGCCCAGAGCCCCGTCCGGTTCGTGCACCTGGACGGCTCGCGGGAGCTGCTCGCGGCGCGGCTCGCGGCCCGCAAGGGTCACTTCATGCCGCCGTCGCTGCTCGCCTCCCAGCTGGAGACCCTCGAGCCGCTCGACCCCGACGAGGACGGCTTCACCGTCGGCATCGAGGCCGAGCCCGAGGAGATCGCGGACGAGATCGTGGAGCGGCTCAGCCGGCCGTGACCGACGCGGCGGGGCCGAGGTGCTCCACGGCCTCCACGCACTGCCGGGCGATCGCCAGCTCCTCCATGGTGGGGATCACCATGACCAGCGTGGACGTCCAGTCCGGGGAGACGATCCGCTCGTCGTGCCGCGACGCGCCGTTCCGCTCCGGGTCGACGGCGATCCCCATGCCCTCGAGCCCCTCGCAGACGGCGGCCCGCACCGCCGCGTCGTTCTCCCCGACGCCCGCGGTGAAGGCGACGACGTCCACCCGCCCGAGGAGGGCGGCGTACGCGCCCACGTACTTCTTCAGCCGGTGGACGTAGACGTCGAACGCGAGCGCCGCCGCCTCGTCGCCCCCGTCGATCAGCCGGCGCAGCTCGCGGAAGTCGTTGACGCCCGAGAGCCCGAGCATCCCCGAGCGCTTGTTCAGCAGGGTGTCCAGCTCGTCGATGCTCATCCCGGCGTTCCGGGCGAGGTGGAACACGACGGCCGGGTCGACGTCGCCCGAGCGCGTGCCCATCACCAGCCCCTCCAGGGGCGTCAGGCCCATGGACGTGTCGATCGGCACGCCGCCGGCCACCGCCGACGCCGACGCCCCGTTGCCCAGGTGGAGCACGATCGTGTGCAGGTCCTGCACCCGCCGGCCCAGCACCCGCGCCACCTTGCCGGCCACGTACTGGTGGCTGGTGCCGTGGAACCCGTACCGGCGCACGTCGTAGGTCGCGGCCACCTCCCGGTCGATGGCGTACGTGTACGCCTCGGCGGGCAGCCCCTGGAAGAACGCGGTGTCGAAGACGGCGACGTGCGGCACGTCCGACAGCAGCTCGCGCGCCACCCGGATGCCCTGCACGTTGGCCGGGTTGTGCAGCGGCGCGAGCGGCACCAGCGCGTCGATGCGCGCCACGACGTCGTCGTCCACCACGACCGGGCCGGAGAACTCCGCGCCGCCGTGCACCACGCGGTGCCCGACGGCGTAGATGCCGGCGTCCGCGAGGCGGGGGCCGATCTCGTCGAACATGCCGAGGGCCAGCCGCAGCGCCTCGCCGTGGTCCGGCACCTCGAGCTCCCGGCGCGTCCTGTTGCCGGCGAACGTGTGCGTGACGATGCCCGACGGCTCGCCGATGCGCTCGATCGTGCCCGCCGCGATGGCCTCGCCGCCCACGGGGTTGACCAGCTGGTACTTCAGCGACGACGAGCCCGAGTTGAGGACCAGCACCGACCCGTGCGCGCCGTAGGCGCTGTACGGGGTGGGGCGCTCGGCCTCGGGGACGATGCTCATGCGGTGGCCTCCTGCGCCTGTTCCTGTGCCTGGTCCTGCGCCTGCGCCTGGATCGCGGTGATGGCGACGGTGTTGACGATGTCGGCCACGAGCGCGCCGCGGGACAGGTCGTTCACCGGCTTGTTCAGTCCCTGCAGCACGGGGCCGACGGCCACCGCGCCCGCCGAGCGCTGCACCGCCTTGTAGGTGTTGTTGCCCGTGTTGAGGTCCGGGAAGACGAACACCGTCGCCTGCCCGGCCACCGCCGACTCCGGCAGCTTCGACTTCGCGACCGACGCGTCGACGGCGGCGTCGTACTGGATCGGGCCCTCCACGGACAGGTCGGGGCGGCGCTCGCGGACCAGCCCGGTGGCCGTGCGCACCTTGTCGACGTCGGCGCCCGAGCCGGACGTGCCCGTGGAGTACGACAGCATCGCGACCTTCGGGTCCACGCCGAACTGCGAGGCCGTGGCCGACGACGAGATGGCGATGTCGGCGAGCTGCTCCGCCGTCGGGTCCGGGATCACCGCGCAGTCGCCGTACACGAGCACCCGGTCGGTGAGGCACATGAGGAACACGGACGACACCACGGAGACGCCGGGCTGGGTCTTGACGATCTCGAACGACGGCCGGATGGTGTGCGCCGTCGTGTGCGCGGCGCCCGAGACCATCCCGTCGGCGAGGCCGAGGTGCACCATCATCGTGCCGAAGTACGACACGTCGGTGACGATCTCGCGGGCCCGCTCCACCGTCATGCCCTTGTGCGCGCGCAGTCGCGCGTACTCGGCGGAGAACTTCGTCACGTGCTCGGGGTCGGTGGGGGAGAGCACCGTGGCCGCCGCGATGTCGAGGCCGAGCTCGGCGGCGCGCGCCCGGATCGTCGTCTCGTCGCCGAGGATCACGAGGTCCGCGATGCCGCGGGCCAGCACGGTCGACGCGGCGCGCAGGATGCGGTCGTCGTCGCCCTCGGGCAGCACGACGCGGCGCCGGTCGGCGCGGGCGCGCTCGACGAGCTCGTACTCGAACATCAGCGGCGTCACGACGCGGGTGCGCGGCAGGTCGAGGCGCGCCAGCAGCGCGGCGCCGTCCACGTGCTGCTCGAACAGGGCCCGCGCCACGTCGACCTTGCGGGTCGAGGAGACGGTGACGTAGCCGTGCGTCTCGGCCGCGCGCCGGGCGGCGTGGAAGGTGTCCAGCCGCGTCGCGACCACCGGCACGCGAGGGCCGAGCGCCGCCAGGAGCTGCGCGATCACGCCGCGCGGCACGTACCCGCCGGTCAGCACGATGCCCGCCAGCGACGGGAACGTCGCCGCGGCGTGCGCGGACAGCAGCCCGAGGAGCACGTCCGAGCGGTCGCCCGGCAGGATGACGACCGCGCCGTCGGACAGGTGGTCGAGCACGTGCTCGAACGACATCGCCCCGACGATGACCTCCAGCGCCTCGCGGCCCAGCAGGTCGCGGTCGCCGAGCATGAGGGTGCCCTCGACCGCCTCGGCGAGCCGGCCCACCGTGGGCGCGTGCAGGAACGGCTCCTCGGGGATCGTCCACACGGGCAGGTCCAGGTCGCCGACCAGCGCCGTCGCGCCCGCGGCGAGGACCGCCGGGGTGCTCCGGTTCACGACGACCCCCACCGGCTGCGCGTGGTTGGCGCGCAGCTCGGCGACGCTGATCCGGACCAGGGCGCGCACGTCCTCCGACGAGCGGCCCCGCCCGGACGCCACGAGCAGCACCGGGGCGCCGAGGTTGGCCGCGACGCGGGCGTTGAACGCCAGCTCGGTGGCGCCCGCGACGTCCGTGTAGTCCGTGCCGACCACGACCACGGCGTCGCACCGCTCCGCCACCGCGTGGTAGCGGTCGAGGATCTTGGCCAGGGCGGCCTCGGGGTCGGCGTGCACGTCGTCGTACGTGACGCCGACCGCGTCCTCGTAGAACAGGTCCACGCCGTCGTGCTGGAGCAGCATCTCCAGCACGTGGTCCCGCGGGGCGTCGCCCCCCGCGTCCGACGCCGGCGGCGACGGCACGCGGGAGACGGCGCGGAACACCCCGACGCGGGAGACCTGCCGGACCAGCAGGTCCAGCACGCCCAGCGCGACCGTCGACTTGCCGGTCTCGCCCTCGGGGGAGGCGATGTAGATCGAGCGGGAGGAGCCGGTCACGCGAGGTCACCCGTCATTCGTGCGTCGCTGGTCATTCGTCGTCGCCTGTCATTCGTTGTCGCCGCCCGTCGCCGCCGAGGCGTCGTACTGCGGGCCGCCCTGCGCGGTGGCGGTGTCGCCCGCGTCCGGCCACACCCAGTCGCGCACCTCGGGGATGTCCTCGCCGTGCTCGCGGGTGTACTGCCGGGCCGTGAGCCGTGCGTCGACCATCTCCTGGCGCAGGCCCGCGTACCTCGAGCGCAGCGACGGCACCCGGTCGATGACGTCGATCACGAGGTGGAAGCGGTCGATGTCGTTGAGCATCGCCATGTCGAAGGGCGTCGTCGTCGTGCCCTCCTCCTTGTAGCCGCGCACGTGGATGTTGGCGTGGTTGGTGCGCCGGTAGGTCAGCCGGTGGATCAGCCACGGGTACCCGTGGTAGTTGAAGATCACCGGCCGGTCGGCCGTGAACAGGGTGTCGAAGTCCTTGTCCGACAGGCCGTGCGGGTGCTCCTTCTCGTCCTGCATCCGCATGAGGTCGACCACGTTCACCACGCGGATCTTGAGGCCGGGGATGCGGCGGCGCAGGATGTCGGCCGCCGCGAGCACCTCGAGCGTCGGGACGTCGCCCGCCGCGCCCAGCACGACGTCGGGCTCCGTGCCCTCCTCCTCCGTGCCCGCCCAGTCCCAGATGCCCAGGCCGCGCGTGCAGTGCGCGATCGCCTGCTCCATCGTGAGGAACTGCGGCGCCGGCTGCTTGCCCGCCACCACGACGTTCACGTACTGGCGGCTCTGCAGGCAGTGGCTGTAGGTGCTCAGCAGGGTGTTGGCGTCCGGCGGGAGGTAGACCCGGACGATCTCGGCCTTCTTGTTCACGACGTGGTCGATGAAGCCCGGGTCCTGGTGGCTGAAGCCGTTGTGGTCCTGGCGCCACACGTGGCTCGAGAGCAGGTAGTTGAGGCTCGCGACCGGCCGCCGCCACGGGATGTGGTTGGTGACCTTGAGCCACTTGGCGTGCTGGTTGAACATCGAGTCGACGATGTGGATGAAGGCCTCGTAGCTGGTGAACAGGCCGTGGCGCCCGGTGAGGAGGTAGCCCTCCAGCCAGCCCTGGCACTGGTGCTCGCTCAGCATCTCCATCACGCGGCCGGCGCGGGCGAGGTGCTCGTCGACGTCGGGCCCGTAGAACTCGGCGTTCCACTGCTTGTCCGTGACCTCGTACACCGCCTGGAGGCGGTTGGACGCCGTCTCGTCCGGGCCGAAGATCCGGAAGTTGTCCGGGTTGAGGCGCACCACGTCGGTGAGCCACAGACCGAGGACGCGCGTCGCCTCGGCGACCGAGCCGCCGGGGGCCGCGACCTCCACGGCGTAGTCGCGGAAGTCGGGCAGCCGCAGGTCCTTGAGCAGCAGGCCGCCGTTGGTGTGCGGGTTGCCGCTCATGCGCAGCTCGCCCTCGGGCGCCTGCTCGGCGATCTCCGGCAGCAGCCGGCCCTCGGTGTCGAACAGCTCGTGCGCCCGGTACGACTCCAGCCAGCCGCGCAGCACCTCCAGGTGCTCCGGGGTGTCGCGCGCGCTCGCGAGCGGCACCTGGTGGGCGCGCCACGAGTCCTCGGTCTTCTTGCCGTCGATGACGGGCGGGCAGGTCCAGCCCTTCGGCGTGCGGAAGACGATCATCGGCCAGGCCGGCCGCTCGTCGTTGCCCGCCGCGGCCTCGGCCTTGATCCGGGCGATGTGGTCCAGCACCTCGTCCAGGAGCGCCGCGAACCGGCGGTGCACCTCCGCGTGGTCCTCGCCGTCGAACCCGCCGACGAAGAAGTACGGGGTGTGGCCGTAGCCGATCATGAGGTCGCGCAGCTCGTCGTCGCTGATGCGCGACAGCACCGTCGGGTTCGCGATCTTGTACCCGTTGAGGTGCAGGATCGGCAGCACGACCCCGTCGTTGAGCGGGTTGACGAACTTGTTCGAGTGCCAGCTCGTGGCGAGCGGGCCGGTCTCGGCCTCGCCGTCGCCGACCACCGTCGCGACCAGGAGGTCCGGGTTGTCGAACGCCGCGCCGTACGCGTGGCTCAGCGCGTAGCCCAGCTCGCCGCCCTCGTGGATGGAGCCCGGCGTCTCCGGCGCCACGTGCGAGGGGATGCCGCCGGGGAACGAGAACTGGCGGAACAGGCGACGCAGCCCCTCGTCGTCCTCGGTGATGTCCGAGTACGTCTCGGAGTACGTGCCCTCCAGGTACGAGTTCGCGACGAGCCCGGGTCCGCCGTGGCCGGGGCCCGCGACGTAGATGGTGGACTGCTCGCGCTCCTTGATCGCCCGGTTGAGGTGCGCGTAGAGGAAGTTGAGGCCGGGCGTCGTGCCCCAGTGGCCCAGCAGGCGCGGCTTCACGTGGTCGCGCGTCAGCGGCTCGCGCAGCAGGGGGTTGTCCAGCAGGTAGATCTGGCCGACGGACAGGTAGTTCGCCGCTCGCCACCACCGGTCGATCCGGTCGATCGAGTCGGCCGAGAGCTCGGTGCCGTCGCCGGCGCGCCAAGGCGTGGGGCGGACGGACGGGGTGGTCGTGGTGCTCATCACACGCTCCTGTGGCTCGGGGGTAGGCCAGCGCCTTCATTCCACCGCACCCGGTGCCCGAATGCAGCACGACCGGCGAGGTCAGAGGGCGTGACGTCGATCTGGCGGGGTGTCAGGTGCTCCCGGCGCACGGATTCCTGGCGGGGGCCCCGGTCCGATTACGGTGGTGCCGTGCCCAGCCCGCAGCCCGCCCGCAGGTCGTTCTGGGCGGTGGCCCTCCAGCCCCGCATGATCGGGATCCTGCTCCTCTTCCTGCTCGCCGCCGCCGTCTGCGGCCGGCTCGGCGTGTGGCAGCTCGACCGCGCCTACCAGCGCGCCGCGGTCGCCGCACAGCAGGAGGCCGCGGAGAAGGCGGCCCACGGCCCGGAGGCGCTCGGCGACCTCCTGGAGCCGCAGACGTCGTTCCCGGGCGAGCTGGTCGGCACCGAGGCGTGGGTCACCGGCACGTACGAGCCGGAGGACCAGGTGCTCGTCGCCGGGCGCGCGCTCGACGGCCGCACCGGCTACCTCGTGCTCACGCCGCTGCGGGTCACCGACGACGGCACCGGCGGCGCGTCCTGGGCCGACCTGTCCGGCCCGCCCGTCCTGCCCGTCGTCCGCGGCTGGGTGGACTCGGCGACCCCCGACGCCGCCGCCCTCGACGTGCCCGAGGGCGAGGTGCGCCTCACCGGGTGGCTGCAGGCGTCGGAGTCCCTGCAGGAGGGCGGCGCGCCGCTGCCGGACAACCCGGACGGACCGCCGCTGGTGGACTCCATCTCCACCGGGTCGCTGGTCAACACCTGGGGCGGGCCCATCTACTCCGGGTACGTCGTGCTCACGACGTCCGACCCGGCGCAGGCGACAGCCGCCGAGGGCGGGCCCGCGCCGCTGCCGCGCCCCGTGCTCGAGGGCAGCGACGGCGTCAACCTGCAGAACCTGTTCTACGCGCTCCAGTGGTGGGTCTTCGGCCTGTTCGCCGTGCTGCTGTGGGTGCGCCTCGTCCGCGACGAGGCCGCCGGCACGCGCCGAGGCCGCACGCACGACGACTCCGACGACCCCGTGGGCACCGGTATCGCCGGCCTGCCCGGCTGACGGGTCGAGCCGCCTGTCGGTGGCCGCCGCCACCATGGGCGGATGGCGAGCATCGACCTCAAGCGCGAGCTGGGCGAGCAGTACCGCGCGACGACGACGCCGGCCCTCGTGACGGTGCCGTCGCGGCCGTTCCTCATGGTCGACGGCGCCGGCGACCCGAACACGGAGCCCGCGTACCGCGAGGCGGTCGAGACGCTCTACCCGCTCGCGTACGCGGTGCGGGCCGCGGTGAAGCGGGCCACCGGCGACGCCTACACCGTGCTGCCGCTCGAGGGCCTGTGGTGGGCGGACGACCTGAGCCGGTTCAGCGTGGACGCCAAGGACCGGTGGCGCTGGACGATGATGATCGGCCTGCCCGACGCCGTCCAGCACGTCGACGCCCCGGCGCTCGCCTCCCGCGTCGCGCGGGAGAAGGACCTGCCCGCCGGCCACCTCGTCCGCCTCGAGCACTACGGCGACGGCGACGCGGCGCAGGTGCTGCACGTCGGGCCCTTCGCCACCGAGGGGCCCACCGTCGCCGCGCTGCACGCGTTCATCGCCCAGCAAGGTCGTGAGCTGGCCGGCACGCACCACGAGGTCTACCTGTCCGACGCCCGCCGCGTCGACCCGTCCAGGTGGCGCACGATCGTCCGCCAGCCCGTCGCCCCCTGACCGCCAGATCGAGGTAGCCGTCGTCAGGTCGACCTTCGGTGGGTCGATCTCATGACAGGTCCCTCGATCTCGGAGGGCGTGATCGCAGCGCCGACCGGATGCGGGCGGTCAGGAGCTCGGGATGCAGCAGGTCCTCCCAGACGACGCGGAGGACGAGCCACCCGGCCTCCGCCAAGGCATCGTGCCTGAGCTTCTCGTCGAAGAGGCGCTGGGCCGGGTCGCCGTACTCGCCCCCGGAGTACTTCACGGCGCCGTCGAACTCGAGCGCCACCTTGCGGTCTGGCCACGCCAGGTCGAGCCAGAGGTCGCCGCGCCGGGTCGTGACGCGGTGCCCGGTCTCCGCGGCGGGCAGGCCGGCGTCGTGGACGATCCAGCGGAGCAGCGACTCGCCCGGTGACTCGGAACGTGGGTCGGCGAGCCCGATGACCTCGCGGGCCCGCCGGACGCCGCGCCCGCCCCTGGACTCGTCGAGGATCGCGTCGATCAGCGTGAGGTCGGCACCTCCTCGCAGCGCGGAGTCGGCGATCACGAGGCCTTGGTCGGGGGGCAGCGTCCGTGCACAGTCGACCACCGTCCGCTCGAGGCACGTGACGGGCAGTCCGTCCAGGTCGGTCCGGTCGCGCTCTGGTAGAGCGGCCCAGTGACGGCGGAGGTCCCGCTCGCGGGTCTGGTCGGCATTGGGCGGCCGCAGCTGGGTGACGTGGACCGTAGGGGAGAGCCGGACCGTCCAGCACCCGTGCAGCAGTGCCGCGGTCGCGTGCGAGTACCAGAACGCCGTCGAGAGCCGGACCTCGACGGCGCGGACCTGCCGGAGGATCTCGGCGTGCCTCGTGCGCGCCGGCCCCTCCGCCGCGACGGGTGCGAGGTAGACGCCCTTACGGACGCGCTCCAGCGCGCCACGCGCCGCCATGCCCGCGATCTCGCCGCGGCGGGCCTCGCTGAACAGAATGGCGGGTGGGACGGCCGGCGCGGTGAGCTCGCGACGGTCGCCGGGCCGCGGGGGCAGCGTCGTCATGCCGAGCGAGCGTGTCAGAAGCGGGCACCGCGCGGAGGGGACGTTGTGGACAACCCCACGAGATCGAGGCACCCGGCACGAGATCGACCTTGGGTGGGTCGACTTCGCAACGGGTGCCTCGATCTCGGCGGGCGGGCTACTCGTGCTGCCAGCTGTGCCAGAGCTTGGCGTAGTCGCCGCCGGCGGCGACGAGGTCGTCGTGCGGGCCGATCTCGGTGATGCGGCCGCCGTCGACGACGGCGACACGGTCGGCGTCGTGCGCCGTGTGCAGGCGGTGCGCGATGGCGACCACCGTGCGGCCGGTGAGCACGGCGTTGAGCGACCGCTCGAGGTGGCGGGCGGCGCGCGGGTCCAGCAGCGACGTCGCCTCGTCGAGGACGAGCGTGTGCGGGTCGAGCAGCACCAGCCGCGCGAGCGCGATCTGCTGCGCCTGCGCCGGGGTGAGGGTGTGCCCGCCCGACCCGACGGCCGTCTCGAGGCCCTCGGGGAGCGCGGCGGCCCAGCTCGCGGCGTCGACGGCGCCCAGCGCGCCCCACAGGGCGTCGTCGGTCGCCGACGTGTCCGCGAGCCGCAGGTTCTCCGCCAGCGACCCGACGAACACGTGGTGCTCCTGCGTCACCAGCGCGACGTGGTGGCGCAGGTCCTCCAGCGGCAGCTCGACGAGCGGCACGCCGCCCACGGTGACCGACCCGCCGGTGGGCGGGTGGATGCCCGCGAGCATGCGGCCCAGGGTCGACTTGCCCGCGCCCGACGGCCCGACCACGGCCAGCCGTTCGCCGGGCGCGAGGTCGAGGTCGATGCCGTGCAGCACGTCGTGCCCCTCGCGGTACGCGTACCGCACGGCACGGGCGCGCACGTCCTCCGACGTCGGCACCGCGATGCCGGCCGTGCGGTCCGGGCCGACGAGGCCGACGCCGACGACGCGGGCCAGCGCGACGGCCGCGACCTGCAGCTCGTCGAGCCAGAACACGAGGTCGAACACCGGGCCGCCCATCTGGTGCCCGTACATCGCGATCGTGGCGACCGTGCCCACCGTGGTGAGGTCCTGCGAGACGAGCCAGCCGCCCCACAGGATGACGACGATCGGCGCGATCGCGACCGCGGCGTCGAGCGACGGGATGAGCCGCAGCCGCAGGCCGAGGGTGTACGACTCGGCGTCGAACGCCTCGCGCAGGTCGCGGTCGATCCGCCGGCGCACGCGCCCGCCGAGGTGCAGGGCGTCGGTGGTGCGCGCGCCCTCGACGGCCTCGGTGATGGAGCCGTTGATGGTGGCGTAGGCCGCCGACTCGCGCAGGTAGCCCGGCGTGGCCCGCTTGAGGTACCAGCGGGTGGCCACGACGATCAGCGGCACGCCCGTCAGCAGGCCGATCGCGACCAGCGGGCTCGCGAGGAACGACGCGACCAGGGTCAGCGCGATCGTCACCACGCAGACCAGCACGCGGGGCACGCCGAACCGCACGGCGTGCTGCAGCTTGTTCACGTCGTTGGTGGTGCGCGCGACGAGGTCGCCGGTGCCGGCCTTCTCCACCGTGGACAGCGGCAGCCGCGTCACGGCGTCCATGAACTCCTCGCGCAGGTCCGCGAAGACCCGCTCGCCGAAGACCATGGACAGCCGCTGCGCGTACCGCGTGACGACGGCCTGCACGACGACGGCGCCGACGAGCACCATGGCGAGCGAGTCGACGGCCTCCAGGGTGGTGCCGGCGGCGACCTTGTCGATGATCCGGCCCAGGAGGAACGGACCGGCCAGGCCGGCCAGGGCGGCGAGCGTGTGCAGCACGGCGACGCCGCCGAGCTGGCCGCGGTGGCGCCGGAACAGGCGGCCCACGGTGCGGTTCACCTCGGCGCTGTCGGCGATCGGCAGCAGGTTCGGGTTGGCCGCGGGTGCGGCGGGGGCGCTCATCGCGCGGCTCCTTCCAGGTCGATCTCGTCGGTACCGAGCTCGTCGGTCTCCTCGTCCTCGGCCATGCTGCGGCCGACGACGGCGCGGTACGCCGCGCCGTGGGCGTCGCCACGGGCGAGCAGCTCGGCGTGCGTGCCGCTGGCGGCCACGGTCGCGTCGGCGTCCAGCAGGACGACCTCGTCGACGTGGTCGAGCACGAGCGGGCTCGCGGTGACCACCAGGGTGGTGCGGCCGCGGCGGACCTCGCTCACGCGCTCGGCGATCCGCGCCTCGGTGTGGGCGTCCACCGCGCTGGTGGGCTCCACGAGCACGAGGATCTCCGGCTCGGTGAGCAGGGCGCGTGCCAGCGCGACGCGCTGCCGCTGCCCGCCCGACAGGGAGCGTCCCTTCTCCGGCAGCTCGCCGGCGAGGCCGCCGGGCACGCTGTCGAGCACGTCGTGCGCGTCCGCGGTGACCATGGCGGCCAGCAGGTCGGCCTCGGTGGCGCGGCCGCGGGCGTCGAGCGCCTCGCCGAGCACGCCGGAGAACAGGTGCGGGGTCGCCTCGGAGACGACCACGCGGTGCCGCAGCGCCTCCTTGTCGAGGTCGGCCAGCAGCACCCCGCCGAGCCGGACCGGCGTGCCGGCCTCCGCCTCGTCGTCGAGCCGCCCGAGCCGCGTCGCGACCCGCGCCGAGGCGTCCGGGTCGGCGCTGACGAGGCCCACGACGCGGCCGTCGCGCAGCACGAGGCCGCTGGTCTCGTCGACCAGGTCGACGCCGGCGTCGGGCGCGTCGGCGGGAGCCTCGGCGGACGGCGTCGCCTCGGTGACCCGCAGCACGTCGAGGATCTTGCGCGACGAGATCACGGCCCGGATGACCATCTGCAGCATCTGCGTGGCCATCTGCACCGGCCAGGCGAGGAACGCGGCGTACCCGTAGAACGTCACGAGCTGCCCGCTGGTGATCTCGCCCCGGACGGCGGCGCGCGCGCCGAGCCACAGCACGAGCGCGGCGAGCAGGCCCGGCAGCAGCACCTGCAGCCCGTCGAGCACCGACTGCAGCACGGCCACGCGCACGCCCTGGTGGCGCACGTCCTGCGACTGGCGCGCGTACCGGGCGGCGAACTCGTCCTCGCCGCCGATGCCGCGCAGGATGCGCAGTCCGGAGACGGTGTCCGCGCCGAGCGACGTGAGCCGGCCGGTGGCCTCGCGCTGCGTGGTCTGGCGCGACTGCAGCGGCTTGACCAGCAGGCCGAGCACGACGGCGACCGCGGGGATGCCGAGCGCCAGGACCAGCCCGAGCTGCGCGTGCTGGGACAGCATGATCGCGACGACCACGACGTACGCGATCACGCCGCCGGTGAACCGGCCGGCCATGGAGAACATGTCGCCCACGCGGAGGGCGTCGTTCGCCACGGCGGACACCACCTCGCCGGTGGGGAGCTTGCGTGTGATCGCGTGCCCCGCGCGCGACGCCTTGTAGCCGACGAGCTGGGAGAACGACAGCGACGCCCGCACCCAGTTCTCGACGTCCCAGATGTGGTTGAAGATGCCGGCGACGACGATGACGAGCGCGGCGCCCAGCATCGCGCCGCACCACAGGAACAGCGGGCCGCCGAAGCCCTGCGACAGGCCCTCGTCGATGGCGCGACCGATCAGCAGCGGGGCCGCGGCCGACGCGAGCATCGCCACCACGCCCGCCACCAGGGACTTCGCCAGCACGTCGCGCTGGCGCCACCCCTGCCAGGCGAGGAGCTTGGCGGGGGACGTCAGAGGGGGGTTGCCCACGTCGGGGAGGGGGAGGGGTCGCACGGGGATCAAGCGTACGGAGCCGTACCGACACCGGGCGACGGAATAACGCGCGGGCGGGCGGGCCGTCGAGGTCCGAACCCCGCCTACGATGCTGGGGTGAGCACGCCGCAGCAGACCCCCGCCGCCAGCCAGGCCCAGGCCGAGACCGCCATCCGCAAGGCCCGCGGAGCCCTGAAGCGCTACCGGTTCATGGCGATCCTCACCGGTGTGATGCTGCTGATCCTGTGCTTCGAGCTGTTCTTCAAGTACGTGGTGAAGGTCGACGTCGTCGTCGACTACCTGGGCTGGGTGCCGTTCGCGCACGGCTGGATCTACGTGGTCTACCTCGTGAGCGTCCTCGACCTGTGGTCCAAGATGCGCTGGGGCTTCGGGCGGCTCGCCACGATGGTCTTCGCCGGCGTCGTCCCGGTGATGTCGTTCATCCTCGAGAAGCGCGTGCACGCCGGCGCGGACGCCAAGCTCGCCGCGCTCGCGGAGCGGTACTCGGCATGAGCGACCCGGCCGCCGTCGCCCTCGCCCCGCTCGTCGCGCCCGGCCCGGCGCTCGACGCCGCACGCCTCGCCCGGTACGCCCGGCACCTGCCGCTGCCGGGCGTCGGCGCGGAGGGGCAGCGGCGGCTCGCCGCGGCGCGCGTGCTGGTCGTGGGCGCGGGCGGCCTGGGCAGCCCGGCCCTGCAGTACCTCGCGGCGGCCGGGGTGGGCACGCTCGGCGTCGTGGACGACGACGTCGTGGACGTCTCCAACCTGCAGCGCCAGGTGGTGCACGGCACCGCCGACGTCGGTCGGCCCAAGGTCGACTCGGCCCGGGACCGCCTCGCGGACCTGGCGCCCGACGTCGCCGTCGTCGCCCACGCGGAGCGCCTGACCCCCGAGAACGTCCTCGACATCCTGCGCGGGTACGACCTCGTGCTCGACGGGGCCGACAACTTCCCGACGCGCTACCTCGTGTCGGACGCCGCGGAGGTCCTCGGCGTGCCGGTCGTGTGGGGCGCGATCCACCAGTTCGACGGGCAGGTGAGCGTCTTCTGGGGCGCGCCGCGGTCGGCCGACGGCTCCCGCGAGCGCGGCGCCACCTACCGCGACGTCTTCCCCGTGCCCCCGCCGCCCGGCACCGTGCCGGACTGCGCCACCGGCGGCGTGCTGGGCGCGCTGTGCGGCACCGTCGGGTCGGTCATGGCCACCGAGGCCGTCAAGCTGATCACCGGCGCGGGCACCACGCTGCTCGGCCGCATCGCGGTCTACGACGCCCTCGACCTCACGTGGCGGCAGCTCGCCGTCCGCCCGGACCCCACGCGCGAGCCCGTCACCGCCCTGCTCGCCGACGACGCCGCGTACGCGGCGTTCTGCGGCCTGCCCGCGCCGTCGGGCGGCGCCGCCGACGCGGGCATGGGCCCGGCGAGCGTCACCGCGCGCGAGGCGGCCGCGCTGCTCGCGGGCGACGCCCCCGTGGCGCTCGTCGACGTCCGCGAGGACTGGGAGGCGCAGGCCCTGCCCGTCGCCGGGTCGCGGCTCGTGCCGAGCGGCGTGTTCCTCGGGCCCGACGGCGCGGACGTGGCGCGCGCGGAGCTGCCCGTCGACCGCCCCGTGCTGCTGGTGTGCGCGGCCGGCGCCCGCTCGGCCCGCGTCGCCGACGTCGCCCGCGCGGCCGGGGTCGACGCCCGGTCCGTCGAGGGCGGCGCGCCCGCGCTCCTCCTCGCCGTCTGACGCCGAGGGGGTCCGCACACCTCGCGAGGTCGCTCGAGCACGGGCCCACCACGGCATGGTGCGGACCCTCGCACCGGGCGGGCGGGGCGGTCAGAGGGCGAGGTCGAGGCGGCCGTCGGGCGTCGAGCTGGCGAGGGCGCCCTCGCGCCGCGGGATGCGGCCAGCGCCGGCGGCGAGCCGGCCGGCCTGGACGGCCAGGCGCATGGCGTGCGCCATCCGGACGGGGTCCGCGGCCCGCGTGACGGCGGTGGCGAGCAGGACGCCGGCGCAGCCGAGCTCCATCGCGAGGGCCGCGTCGGACGCCGTGCCCACGCCCGCGTCGAGGATGACGGGGACCCGCGCGGCGGCGGCGATCGCCTCGATGTTGCGCGGGTTGAGCACGCCCAGGCCGGTGCCGATCGGAGCGCCCAGCGGCATGACGGCGGCGCAGCCGACGTCCTCCAGGCGGCGGGCCAGGATCGGGTCGTCGTTGGTGTACGGCAGCACGACGAACCCGTCGCGCACGAGCTCCTCGGCGGCCTCGACGAGGCCGAACGGGTCGGGCAGGAGGGTGACGTCGTCGGCGATCACCTCGAGCTTCACCCAGTCGGTGCCGCACGCCTCGCGGGCGAGCCGCGCGGTGAGCACCGCCTCGCGGGCCGAGAAGCAGCCGGCGGTGTTGGGCAGGGCGCGGATCCCGAGGCGCTCGAGCAGGCCCCAGATGCCACCGTCCTCAGCGCCCGCCCCGCCGGGCCGCACTGCGACGCGCCGCATCGCCACGGTGGTGAGCCCGGTGCCGGACGCGACCAGCGCGTCCTCGAGCGTCATGAGGTTGGCCGCCCCGCCCGTGCCCATGACGAGGCGCGAGCCGATCGTGGTGCCGGCGATCTCGAGCGGGTCGGCGAGGGTCGCGGTGCTGGTCATGGTTCCTCCTCAGCCGCCCTGGACGGCGGTGACGATCTCGACCCGGTCGCCGGGCGCGATCCGGGTGCCGGCCCACAGGCCGCGGGGGACGACGGCGTCGTTGACGGCGACGGCGATGCCCTGCACCGTGCCGTCGGCCACGAACGCGGGCACGAGGCCGGCGACGAGCGCCTCGACGCCGTCGCCGTGCGGCCCGTCGAGCGGGTAGGGCTCGCCGTTCACGACGGCGGTGGGGGCGGGGGGCGCGGCGGTCATCGGACGGCTCCTTCGGTACGGCGGGCGGGGGAGGGGGCGAAGCGCCGCGGGTCGGCGGCGGCCAGCGCGGGGTCGGGGGCGGGCGCGCCGGTGAGCGCGGCGACGACGGCGTCCGCGGTGAGCGGCGCGAGCAGCACGCCGTTGCGCCCGTGGCCGACGGCGGCCAGCAGACCGGGGGCCGCGGTGGCGCCGACCAGGGGCAGGTTGTCGGGGGTGGCCGGGCGGGCGCGCGGCGTGACGTCGACGAGCGCGGCCTCGTCGATGCCGGGCACGAGGGCGCGCGCGTCGCGCAGGAGGGCGAAGACGCCGCCGGCCTCGGCCCGGCGGTCGTCGGGTCGCTCCTCGCTGGTGGCGCCGACCACGACCTCGCGGTGCGCGGGCCCGCCGCCGGGGCCGGTCCCGGTGCCGGGCGCGCGCGGCACGAGGTACACCGGCCGTCCCTGCACGGTGCCGCGCACCACGTGCTCGAGGGCGAGCCCGGGGCCGGCGTCGAGCCGCAGGGTGATCCCCTTGACGGGCCGGACGGGCACGGGCGCCTCCGGGACGGCGTCGAGCAGCGCGGCCGCGGGGACGGCGCCCGTGGCCAGCACCACGGCGCCCGCGGCGTGGCGCGCGCCGGCGTCGTCCTGCACCGCGACGACCCGGCCCGCGCGGTCGCGCTCCAGCCGCACGGCGGCACGGGGGACCAGGGCGTCGCCGAGCGCGGCGCGCAGCGCGGCGTGGGCCCCGCGCGGGTCGACGGCGAGGTCGCCCTCGACCGCCGCCGCGCCCGCCAGGCGCGGGCCGAGGTACGGCTCGCGGCGGCGGGCGTCGGCCACGGTGAGCTCGGCCGAGCCGAGCCCCCATCCGCGGTGCAGCGTCAGGACGCGGCGGAGCAGGGCGAGGTCGTCGGCGTCGTACGCGACGGCGAGGGAGCCGGCCCGCTGCAGGGGGACCTCGCGGCCCGACGCGGCGGCGAGGTCGGCGGCGAAGCCCGGCCAGCGCGCGGCGGACGCGAGGTTGAGCCGCGTCAGCTCGTGCTCGCCGAAGTCGGCCTCCGCGACGGCGGCCAGCATGCCCGCGGCCGCGCGGGTCGCGCCGTCGCCGGGGGCGGGGTCGAGCACCGTGACGGACATCCCGGACGCGGCGGCGCGCCACGCGACGGCGAGGCCGACGATGCCGCCGCCCACCACGACGACGTCGCGGGGGGACGGAGGGACGGACGTGGGCATGTGCGCTCCCTTCGCTGGCATGACCCAGATCAGGTTCGACGGTCGGCTCCTGCGCCCTCTCAGCCCCGAGCGGGGCTCCCGTGCGCCGTCACTGTAACCCGGGCCGTGGTTACCCTGACCGGCGTGACCACGACCAGCGCCGCTCCCGGCACGACGCGCGCCCGCCTCGCCGCCGCCCGCCTGTACCTCTGCACCGACGCCCGCGAGGACCGCGGCGACCTCGAGGACTTCCTGCACGCGGCGCTCGCGGGCGGGGTCGACGTCGTGCAGCTGCGCGACAAGACCCTCGACGTGGCGCGCGAGCTCGAGCTGCAGGAGGTCGTGGCCCGCGTCGCGGCCGAGCACGGCGCGCTGTGGGCGGTGAACGACCGGGCCGACGTGGCGGCGGTGACGGGGGCGCCCGTGGTGCACATGGGGCAGCGGGACCTGCCCGTCCCGGCCGTGCGGGGGCTGCTCGGTGCGGCCCCGGTGCTGGGCCGCTCCACGCACTCGGCGGCGCAGGCGGCGCAGGCCGAGGCGGACCCCGAGGTCGACTACTTCTGCGTGGGCCCGCTGTGGGCCACGCCCACCAAGCCCGGCCGCGCCGCGGTGGGCCTCGACCTGCTGCGGGAGGTCGCCGCGACCCGTCCCGCCACGCCGTGGTTCGCGATCGGAGGCGTCGACGCAACCCGGCTCGGCGAGGTGCTCGACGCGGGTGCGGACCGGGTCGTCGTCGTGCGGGCGATCACGCAGGCGCCGGACCCGGAGCGTGCCGCGCGCGAGCTCCGCGAGCGCCTCGGCTGACGACCCTCTCCCCGTCGGGCGTGGGTCGCCGATGGGGAGGTCTCCCCGTCGAGACCTCTCGCCCCGGGCGGGCGGCCCGTGCCAGGGTGAGGCCGACCCCCCTCACGGCCGGCGACGGCCGCCCGGAAGACGGAGCATCCATGACCGCACGGCCCTTCGCCCGCGCCCGCACGGCCACCGCGCTCGCCCTCGCCGGCTCCCTCCTGCTCGCCGGGTGCACCGGCGAGGCGGACGACGACGCGACCGCCACGACGGGCGGCCCGGAGCTGGGCGCGGACGCCGAGCAGGCCGCGGCCGGCCCCGGCACGGCGACCGTCGCCGACCAGGCGATGGCCGAGCAGAAGCTCGCCACGCCGCACGGCTCGGACGCCGCCCCGGGCGGCGAGGTGACCGTCACGCTGCGGGCGGTCGAGGTGGGCGACGGCGTGATGACGGTCCGCTGGGCGCTGCGCTGGGACGACGACGCGGCACCGGCCGACGCGGGCGTCAGCTGGTACGACATGTCCGTCGAGCCCGCGACGACGGTGACCGACCGCGCGGGGCTCAAGGCCTACCGCCCGTTCTGCACCGAGGGCGCCTGGCAGGAGGACACCGACAGCGCGACCGACGCGGCCCTCGCGCAGATCCGGTGCCGCGAGTCGATGCTCGTGTCCCCGCTCGAGAAGCACTCCTTCGAGTTCCCCAACCACGGCGCGGTCGAGGTGTCCGCGGTGCTGCCCGCGCCGGAGGGCGAGCCCGCGACCGTCGACGTCCTGCCCGCCGAGGGCCTGCCGCTGTTCACGGACGCGACGGTCACCTACCGCGACGGCGCCGCCGAGTGAGCGTCCGCCGCGCCGTCGCCCCGCTCGCCGCGGCCCTCGCGCTCGTCGCCGCGGGTGCGGTGCCCGCCGCGGCGACGACGGACCCGTCCGCCTCGCCGGCGGCGACCGGCTCCGCGGCCGTGGCCGACCCCGACCTGCTGACGGCGGCCGAGGACGCGCTCGCGGAGGCCCGCGCGCGGGTGGCGGGAGCGGAGACCACCCCGGAGATGGCGGCCGACGCGGCGGTCGACCTCCGCGCGGCGGACTCCACGTTCGCGCTGCGGCCGGACGACTCCACCACCGTCCTGGAGAAGAAGCGGGAGAAGAAGGAGGACACCGTCGTCACGCTCACCGCCGACCTGCTGTTCGAGTTCGGCGAGGCCACCCTCACGCCGGAGGCGAGGGCGGCGGTGGCGGAGCTCGCCGAGGACGTCCCGCAGGGCGCGACGGTGCGCGTGGACGGGTACACCGACTCCGTGGGCACGGACGCGTTCAACCGGAGGCTCTCGGCGCAGCGCGCGACCGCCGTCGCCGACGTGCTCGGGGCCGAGCGCCCGGACCTGGCCCCGAAGGTCGAGGGGCACGGCGAGCAGGACCCGGTGGCGGAGAACGAGGTCGAGGGCGAGGACAACCCGGCGGGCCGAGCGCTGAACCGCCGCGTGGAGGTGACCTACCCGACGCGGTGAGCGGGCCGACGGCGGGTGGCGCGCCGCTACGATGGGTCGGTGACGTCTCCCGCCACCGACTCCCCCCGCCCGGTCCTGGTCGTCGACTTCGGCGCCCAGTACGCCCAGCTCATCGCACGCCGCGTGCGCGAGGCCAGCGTCTACTCCGAGATCGTGCCGCACACGTTCACCACGGAGCAGATGCTCGCCAAGAACCCGGCGGCGATCATCCTGTCGGGCGGGCCGTCGTCGGTGTACGCCACCGGCGCGCCGTTCGTCGACCCTGCGCTGTTCGAGGCGGGCGTCCCGGTGCTCGGCATCTGCTACGGCTTCCAGGCGATGGCCCAGGCGCTCGGCGGCACCGTGGCCCAGACGGGGCAGCGCGAGTACGGCGGCACCGAGGTCGAGGTCTGCGAGGCCGGCGTGCTGCTGGCCGGCACGCCCGACCACCAGACCACCTGGATGAGCCACGGCGACTCCGTGCACGCGGCGCCCGCCGGCTTCCAGGTGCTGGCCACGTCGTCCGGCTCGCCCGTCGCCGCCTTCGAGGACACCGGCCGCCGCCTGTACGGCGTGCAGTGGCACCCGGAGGTCAAGCACTCCGCCCACGGCCAGGCCGTGCTGGAGAAGTTCCTCTACGAGGGCGCCGGCCTGAAGCCCGAGTGGACGGCCGGGAACGTCATCGCCGACCAGGTCGCCGCGATCCGCGCGCAGGTCGGTGACGCCCGCGTCATCTGCGCGCTGTCCGGTGGCGTCGACTCCGCCGTCGCGGCCGCCCTGGTGCAGCGCGCCGTCGGTGACCAGCTCACCTGCGTGCACGTGGACCACGGCCTGCTGCGCGAGGGCGAGGTCGAGCAGATCGAGCGCGACTTCGTCGCCTCCACGGGCGTGAAGCTCATCATCCGCGACGAGAAGGAGCGGTTCCTCACCGCCCTCGCCGGGGTCAGCGACCCGGAGACGAAGCGCAAGATCATCGGCCGCGAGTTCATCCGCGTCTTCGAGGACGCGCAGCGCGACATCGTCGCCGAGGCGGGCGCGCACGGCGAGGAGGTCAAGTTCCTCGTGCAGGGCACGCTCTACCCGGACGTCGTGGAGTCGGGCGGCGGCGAGGGCGCGGCCAACATCAAGAGCCACCACAACGTGGGCGGCCTGCCGGACGACCTGCAGTTCGAGCTGGTCGAGCCCCTGCGCACCCTGTTCAAGGACGAGGTCCGCGCCGTGGGCCGCGAGCTCGGCGTGCCGGAGGAGATCGTCGCCCGCCAGCCGTTCCCGGGCCCCGGCCTGGGCATCCGCATCGTCGGCGAGGTCACGGCCGAGCGCCTGGCCACCCTCCGCAAGGCGGACGCCATCGCGCGCGAGGAGCTCACCAGGGCGGGCCTCGACGCCGAGATCTGGCAGTGCCCCGTGGTGCTGCTGGCCGACGTCCGCTCCGTCGGCGTGCAGGGCGACGGCCGCACCTACGGCCACCCGATCGTGCTGCGCCCGGTGTCGTCGGAGGACGCCATGACGGCCGACTGGACGCGCCTGCCCTACGACGTGCTGTCCGTCATCTCCACCCGCATCACCAACGAGGTGAGCGAGGTCAACCGTGTGGTGCTCGACGTGACGAGCAAGCCGCCGGGCACCATCGAGTGGGAGTGACACCCCGCGGCCCCGCCCCCCGGAAGGGGAGCGGGGCCGCGGTCGTTCCCGGGGTCGCGGTCAGGAGATCGCGAACGAGCTCGCCCGGTTGTCGAGCGCGCCGAGCCGGCCGGTGCGATCCACCCAGCCCGTGTGCGTGCCGTTCTTCGACGCGCCGTCGAACAGCTTGATGTCGCAGTGGTTGTACGTCCGGACCGACGTCACCTTGTTGGACATCGCGCCGAGGACGGAGCCGCCCTCGTTGTCGGTGGTCTTCGCCGTGCAGCCCACCTTGTACTTCGGGTTGAAGATGACGACCTGCCGGCCGGAGTAGTTCGCCCCGTCGTACAGGCGGGCGACGACCAGCCCCTTGCCGGGGGAGTACGGCTTGCAGCCGAACGTCCCGTCGAGGACGGCGCAGTACAACGTGCTCGACGACGCGGTCGCGGCGACGTCCTGGACGGTGACGGGCCTGTCGCTCGCCACCTTCTGGACCTGGACCGGGGCGGCGCCGTCGTCGGGCGCCGCCGTGGCGGCCGGGCCGGTGAGGCCCAGGGCCGCGATCGCCGCGAGCCCGCCGACGACGGCGGCGAGCCGTGCGCGGCGGGTGCGGGTGCGTGTCGTGATGGTCATCGTCGCTCCTCACGTCAGCCGGCGATCCCCTGGTCGCCGGTCTGCGAGTGACAGAGGGGGCCGCGTCCGCGGGTGATACGCCGGGGCATCGATCGGTGCGTGGCCAGGGCCGTCACCCCCGACGGGCCCGCGGGACCGACGTCAGCGGGCGAGCGCGGCGGCCCGGTCGTAGGCGGCGGCCACGTCGGCGAGCACCCGCGGCCACGACGTCGCGAGCTCGGCGGTGCGGTTGTGGGCGACGATCGCGTCGAGCAGGTCCGGGTCGTCGGCGAGCCGCACCAGCGCGTCGGCCAGCGCGGCGTCGTCGTCCACGAGCAGCGCGTCGCGGCCGTCGACGAGGCGCTCCGCCACGCCCGACTGCGACCGGCTCACCACCGCCAGGCCCGCGGCCTGCGCCTCCAGGGCGGCGATGCCGAACGCGTCCTGCACGGCCGGCGCGACGAACACGTCCGCGCGCACGTACAGGCGCTTGAGCTCGGTGGGGGTGAGCCGCCCGACCAGGCGCACGACGTCCGCCAGCCCGCGCTCGCGCACCCACCGGCGCGCCTCCGCGAGCTGCGGCCCGTCGCCGCCGATCGTCGCGACGAGGCGCCCGGGCGCGCGGTCGTGAGCCACGGCGATCGCCTCGAGCATGGGCAGCACCCGCTTGCGCGGCGCGAACCGGGTGGCGGACACGACGTGCACCTCGTGCCCCTCGGCCCGCTCGCCGCGCTCGACGCGCGGCAGGCGCCACGCCTCGACGTCGATGCCGTTGCCCAGCACCGACACCCGCTCCGCGGCCGCGGCAGGGCCGAGCCGGCGGCCGACGACGCGGCGCAGGGGAGCGGCCGTCATCTCGCTCACCGCGGACCACTGCACCGGCCACGCGGACCAGCCCGTCAACCGGTCGAGCCCCGCGAACGCGCGCTCCCAGCCGCCCCACACGCTGTGCACCGTGAGCAGGGCCGGCAGGCCCAGGCGGGTGACGGCGCGCAGCGACGCCTCCACGGTCGGGGCGAGCACGCCCATGTGCAGGTGCACGACGTCGGGCCGGCGACCGTCGGCCTCCAGGGCCCGCAGCCGCGCCACGACGTGCCGCGTCGCGCGCGGGTGCACGGGGTACCCGCCGGGGACCCGCGCCGCGACGCGGTGCACGACCACGCCGTCCTCGTCCCGCGCGGTGGTGACGCCGTGGGCCCCGCGCGCCGCGGGGGTCGTCGTGATCACCTCGACCTCGTGCCCCGCCTCCGCCTGCCGGCGGGCCAGCCGGGCCACCTGGGTCTCGATGCCGCCCAGCAGCGGCAGGTAGGAGTCGGAGACGTGGACGATGCGCACCGGGTCATCCTGCCATCGCGACCGGCGCGGTCACCTGCGGCTTCACCGAGCCGGTCGCGCGCGAGAGCGCTACCGTGCCAGGAGCAGTACCTGCGCATGCATCACGGCCCACCTCAAGGAGAAGGTGCGACATGTCGAGCACTGTCACCGTCCAACCCCCCAAGGGCGTCCGGGGCATCGGTCTGATCACCCTCATCGCCGGCATCGTCATGATCGTCGCCGGCGTCGTGGTCTGGATCGTCGTCTCGCAGACGCTCTCCGACGAGCAGATCACCGTGTCGGACGACGCGAGCATGTTCGCGGGCCAGCACGTGTCGGGCCCCTTCACGGCCTACGCGCAGGCCGAGGTGATCAACAAGCACGCCCTGGAGGCCTCGGGCGGGCAGACGTACGCGGAGCTCCCGCAGGACGACCCGACCCGGGACACGGTCATGCAGGCGTCCTTCCTGCGGGCGTCGCTGTTCACCTCGGTCGTGGCGTTCGGCGTCTGCGCCCTCGTCATCGGCCTGGGCATCGTGTTCCTCCTGCTCGGCAGCGCGCTACGCAGGCTCGCTGGCGGGCCGCAGATGGTGATCGACTCGGGGCCGGTCACCTCGGGCGGCGACCTCTCGCACGCCGCCCACCGCGCCGACCCGGTCGAGCCGGCACGGCCCAGCACCCCGGCCCCGCCGCCCGAGCGGCCGACCACCCGCCCCGCCCCCGAGGCGCCCCCGGCCGGGACCACACCCCCTCCGTCCACGTCGTCGACACCTCCGTCGACACCTCCGTCGACGCCCCCGGAGAACCCGCCGTCGGCCCCGCCGGCCGGGAGCAGCGGCTCGCCGACCGCCTGAGGTCCGCGGCCGCCCAGCACGACGACGCGGCGGTGACCCCCACCCGGGGGTCACCGCCGCGTCGTCGTGCTGCGCGTCAGCGGGCGGACGTCGTGCGGCGCCGGCGGCGCACCGCGCTCACCACCGAGCCGATGACGAGCAGCACGCCCGCGGCGGCGAGCAGCACGATGGCGGCGAGCTCGACGTCGATGTGCATCCCCGCGCCGTTGGCGACCAGGCCGACGCCGAACGCCACCACCAGGAAGCCCCACACGATCGTGCTGGCCCGCGGGCCGGGGCTCGGGGCGTGACGGTCGTCGACCGGGCCCGCCGCGGCCGCGGGTGCGTCCGTCGGCGTCGCGGGCGGCACGTCCGCCGCCGCGGCCGTCGCGGACCCGGCCGACTGGTCGTACGCCGGCTGGTCGTACGCGGGCTGGTCGTACGCGGGCTGGTCGTACGCCGGCCGGCCGGGGGCGGGCTGGCCGTACGCAGGCCGGTCCGGCTGGTCGAAGATCGACAGCGGGTCCTCGGGCCCGGCCACGGGCAGCGCCCGGGTGGCGTCCGTCGTCGCGAAGGCCTGCGTCTGGTCCGGGGACGGGAGGGCCTGCGTCTGGTCCGGGGACGGGAGGGCCTGCGTCTGGTCCGGGGACGGGAGGGCCTGCGTCTCGTCCGCGGCGGGGAGGGCCTGCGTCTCGTCGCCGCCGTCCGTGAGCCCGGGGTCGGGCGTCGTGGGCTTGTCGTCGCTCATCGGGACTCCTCGATGGTCAGGTCGCCGGCGCGGACGTCGACGTCGAGCACCAGGCGGGCGCCGCCCGCGGTGTGCACCTCGTCGGTGGTGAACCGCGCCGGGCCGTTGGTGTAGGTGTTCACGGAGTTGTCCTGACCGTCGGCGCGCCAGGTGGCGTTGCCGGCGATGACCTGGACGTCGGCCTGGACGGCCTGGTCGGCGGGGATCAGCACCTGCGTGCTGCCCGCGGCCATGGAGATCGGCACGACGACGGGGTCGCCGGGGGTGACGGAGCCGAGGTCCAGCTCGGTGAGGTCGACGACGGCGCTGCCGAACCGCACGTTGACGCCGTCCTCCGCCTCCTCGATCGACCGCGGGGTGACGGTGCCGTCGCTGACGACGGTCGCGGAGCCCGACTCCTGCGGGCCGGCGTCCCAGAAGTCCCACGAGCCGCGGGTACCGGCGAACGGCCAGGTGATGACCCCGGCGATCAGGGCGAGGATCGCGAAGAAGGTCAGCGTGCCGCCGCGGCGGCCGCGCAGCCCGGTCACGACGAGCCCGACCCCGAGGACGACGATCGAGATGCCCAGCCAGGTGGGGCCGAGCGGCAGCCCGAGGTTGTTCGTGCGGTCGGCGACGAGCAGGAGCGCGCCGGCGAGGAGCACCAGGCCGAGGACGATGCCCACGGCGCCCGCACCCGGCCCGCGGCGCACGGGGCGCGGCGGCCGCGGCGGTGCCGGGGGAGCGAGCGGTGCCGGGGCAGCGAGCGGCGCGGCGGGGGCCGGCGCCGCCGCCCAGGAGCCCGTGGCTGCCGGGGCGGGCGGCTGCGGCAGGGTGGGCGCGGCCAGGTACGGCGCGGGGGGCGCCGGGGCGAACGAGTCCGTGGGCACGGCGCCGGACGGGCCGCCGGCGCCGTACGGCATCCCGGTGTCGGAGGTGCCGCCGCCGGCGATGCCCGACGGGGCCGGGACCGCGGTCCCGGGGGCCGGCGTCGAGGCGTACGGCGTCGCCGGGTACGGCGTCGCGGGGTACGGCGGGGCGGGCGGCACGTTCGGGCCGCCGGAGCGCGGCTTGCGGTCGCGGATCAGCTTGACGATCAGCCAGACGATGGCGACCCAGACGGCCACCCAGAGGATGCCGGCGACCCAGTCGAAGAAGCGTCCGCCGCCCCACGACCAGAAGCCGTCGCCCCACGCGAAGCCGACGATCAGCGCGACGACCGCCCCGAGCAGCGCGACGTCGAAGTCGCCGCGGAACGCCTGCTGGAGGTGGATCCGTCCGTCCCGCTCCGGGAGCAGCGCCCACGCGATCGCGTAGATGACGATGCCCGCGCCGGTGAGGAAGAAGCTGAGGATCAGCAGCCCGCGCACCAGCAGGGGGTCGAGGCCGAACCGCTCGGCCACACCGCCCGCGACGCCGCCGACCCACCGGTCGTCGGACCGGGTGACGCCGAGGCGGCGGATGGAGTCGAAGAAGCCGTCGCCGCTGCGGGGCGGCACGGGCCCGCCCGTGGCGGGGGCGCCGCCGGCGCCGGGCTGCGGCCCGGGCGGCTGGGGGAGGTCGTCGGTGCTCATGGCTCCATCCTGACGACCGGGGTGGCGTCGCGGCATCGGGTGCTGCCCTGAGGGGACCCTGATTCACCGGGCCCGGCCACCCTGAAACCTCGGGATCCCGCGCCCGGGGGCGCCCCTGACGTGCCAGGATCGGGAGGGTGAGCACCGACCGTCCCCCGCGCCTCCCGCTGCGCCGGCCCCCGCGGGGCCGGATGCTCGGCGGCGTCGCCGCGGGCCTCGCCGCGCACCTGGGCCTCCCGGTCCTCGTGGTGCGCCTCGCCTTCCTCCTGCTCACCCTGGCGGGCGGCGCGGGCGCGGTGGCGTACGTGTTCTGGTGGGTGACCGTGCCGTCTGGCGACCCGAGGCTGGCCGCGGACACCACGCCGACGTCGCTGCAGCGGCTCGCGCCGCGGCTGCGCCTGCGGGGCCCGGTCGCCGCGCTGCCGGTGCGGGACGTCCTCATCGGGGCGGCCCTCATCGCGGGCGCGTTCATCCTGGTCGCGATCCGCGCGGGCTGGGACGTGGGCGCGTCGTGGGTGCTGCCGGCCCTCGTCGCGGTGGGCGGGCTGGCCCTCGCCTGGAGCCAGCTCGACGCGGCGCAGCGCGGTCGCACGGGGGACGGCGGCGGGCACGCGCGGCGCCCCACGCTCGTGCTGCGCCTCGTGGGCGGCGTCGTGCTCGTCATGGTCGGCGTCCTGCTCCTCATCGGCCAGGACGCCCCGGTGCCGGTGCTGCTGCAGGCGGGCGCGGCGTCCCTCGCGGTGCTGGCGGGCGCGGCGCTCATGCTGGCGCCCTGGTGGCTGCGGCTGGTCCGCGAGCTCGGCGACGAGCGCGCGGCGCGCGCCCGGGAGGCCGAGCGCGCCGACATCGCGGCCCACCTGCACGACTCGGTGCTGCAGACCCTGGCCCTCATCCGCTCGCGCGCGGACGACCCGGAGGCGGTGGCGCGCATGGCCCGCGCCCAGGAGCGCGAGCTGCGGGAATGGCTCTACACGGACCGGACCGCCCCCGGCACGTCGCTCGCGGCCGAGCTGCGGGCCCTCGTCGCGGAGGTCGAGGACGGCCGCGCCGTCGAGGTCGAGACGGTCGTGGTGGGCGACTGCGTGCCCACCGAGGAGACGTCGGCGCTGCTGCAGGCCTCGCGCGAGGCCCTGGTCAACGCCGTCGTGCACGGCCGGCCTCCCGTGACCGTCTACCTCGAGGTGACCGACGGCGCCGTCGAGGTGTTCGTCCGTGACCGCGGCGACGGCTTCGAGATGGACGACATCGCGCCGGACCGGTTCGGGGTGCGAGAGTCCATCCTGGGCCGCGTGCACCGGCGCGGCGGCACGGCGGACGTCACCAGCCGCGAGGGCTGGGGCACCGAGGTGCGGCTGCGCATGCCGCGCGACGGCCAGGCCTCGCCCGCCGCTCCCGCGCCGTCCACCCCGCCGGCCGAGGACGGGACGCCCGCCCCGACCGCGGTGCCGACCGGCACGACGACCAGTGACACCGACGAAGGAGCACGCACGTGAGCGCCACGCCCGACGCCCCCCAGCCGCCCACGGGGCCGGTCCCGGTCGTCCTCGTCGACGACCACCACATGTTCCGCACCGGCGTGCGCGCCAGCCTGGACGGGCGGGTGGACGTGGTCGGCGAGGCGGCCGACGTCGACCAGGCCGTCGCCGTCGTGCACGAGCTGCGGCCCCCCGTGGTGCTGCTCGACGTGCACCTGCCCGGCGGCAACGGCGGCGGCGGCGCCGAGGTGGTGCGGAGGTGCGTGGACCTGCTGGGCGGCACGAAGTTCCTCGCGCTGTCCGTCTCGGACGCCGCGGAGGACGTCGTGGCCGTCATCCGCGCGGGGGCGCGCGGGTACGTCACGAAGAACATCTCGGCGTCGGACCTGTCCGGCGCGGTGGTGCGGGTGGCCGGCGGCGACGCGGTGTTCTCGCCCCGGTTGGCGGGCTTCGTGCTCGACGCGTTCGGCACGGCGGCGGGCGACGTCGCGGTGGCCGACGACGAGCTGGACCGGCTGTCCAAGCGCGAGCAGGAGGTCATGCGCCTCATCGCGCGGGGCTACTCCTACCGCGAGGTGGCGAGCGAGCTGTTCATCTCCATCAAGACGGTGGAGACCCACGTGTCCGCCGTGCTGCGCAAGCTGCAGCTGTCCAGCCGCTACGAGCTCACGCGGTGGGCCGCCGCCCGGCGCCTGCTCTGACCTCGTCGAGGTAGCGGTCGACGACGACCTCGACCAGCTCGGCGGGCGCCTCCGCGCCCGCGACCAGCAGCGGCGCGGTCGTGACGTCGCCGCCGGCGCGCGCGGCGAGGTCCGCGAAGAAGCCGGGCGCGAGCAGGTAGGTCGCGACGACGACGCGCCCGGGGGCGCCGGCGCGGGCCGCGGCGACGGCCTCGGCCGCCCGCGGTGTCGCGTTCGCGATGTACCCGACGGTGACGGGCCGGCCGACCCGCGCCGCGAGGCGGGCCGCGGTGGTCTCGCAGTCGGCGACGGCTCGGGCGTCGCTGGACCCGGCGGCCGCGAGCACCACGGTGTCGTCGGCGCGCAGGCCGACCTCGTCGAGGCGCCGCACCAGCAGGTCGACGAGCCGGTCGTCCGGGCCGAGCGCGCCGCCGAGGACGACGTCGTCGCCGGCGCCGGCCGCCGCGTCGACGTCCTCGCGCAGGTCCACGTGCACGTGGTACCCGGCGGACAGGAGCAGCGGCACGACGACCGTCGCCGCGGCGGCCGGGTCGTCACGCAGCCCCGCGAGGCAGGTGGGCACGTCCGGCTGCTGCACGTCGACGAAGCCCGCGCGCACGGGGACGCCGGGGACGCGCGCGGCCACCGCGTCGACCAGCCTCGCGACGGCCGCCGCCCCGGTGGCCGAGTCCGTGCCGTGGGAGATCGCGAGCAGGGCGGGCTCGGGCTGGTGCGCGGTCACGGGCGCGACGCTACGCGGCGCGTCGGTCGGCGCGGTTGCGGCCGCGTGAACCACCGTCACGACGACCTCACGGCGGGCGCCTGCCCGGCGTGAGCCGCGACGGCAGCGGTCGGGACGGCGCCGTGGTCGGGCAGGGCGTCGGCCCACGCGGGGCTGCGCCGCACGACGTCGCCCACGACGGTCACCGCGGGCGCCCGCACGCCGACGGCGAGCGCCCGGTCCGCGATGTCCGCGAGGGTGCCCACGGTGGTGCGCTGGCGCGGGCCGAAACCGTCCTCCACCACGGCGACCGGCGTGGCCGCGGGCCGTCCGGCCGCGACGAGCGCGCGGGCGGTCTCGGCGAGCCGGGTGACGCCCATGAGCAGCACGAGGGTGTGGTCGGTGCCGCCGGGGACCTGCCCGACGTCGTCGTGCCCGGTGAGGACGCTGAACCCGCGGGCC
The DNA here is from genome assembly GCF_042799955.1 of Isoptericola sp. NPDC057653. NCBI lineage: Bacteria > Bacillati > Actinomycetota > Actinomycetes > Micrococcales > Promicromonosporaceae > Isoptericola > Isoptericola sp. NPDC057653. The sequence goes on from NZ_JBHVHP010000001.1 coordinate 1,748,576, forward strand.
AGGCCACGGTGGGTGACGGGGATGCCGGCGGCGGCCGGCACGGACACCGCGGAGGTGACCCCGGGCACGACCTCCACCTCGATGCCGGCGGCGCGGCAGGCGTCCAGCTCCTCGCCGCCGCGGCCGAACACGTAGGGGTCGCCGCCCTTGAGGCGCACGACGTCCCGCCCGGCGAGGGCGTGCTCCACGAGCAGGGCGGAGATCTGGTCCTGCGGCACCGGGTGGTGGCCGGACGTCTTGCCGACGTCGACCACCTCCACGTCGTCGCCGAGGCCGGCGAGCAGGGCGCGGGGCGCGAGGCGGTCCACGACGACGACGTCCGCGGTCGCGAGGAGCCGGCGGCCCCGCACCGTGACGAGGCCGGCCGCGCCGGGCCCGCCGCCCACGAGGGCCACCCGCCCGCGCCGCGAGGGCGCGTCGTCCGCCGGTGCCGCGTCGTCGGCGGGGCGCACCGCGCGCAGGGGCAGGCTGCCGTCGTCGAGCCCGACGACGACGGCGTCGCGCACCCGCACCGCGCGCCGCGGGTCCCGCGCCGCCGTGACGGCGACGGTGAGGTCGCCCGCCGGGCGGCCCGCGGCGTCCGTGACGGGCGTGCGGGCCACCGCCGGCACCCACGCGCTGCCGAGGCCGGCGTCGCCGGCGGTGACGCAGAACGTGCGCAGCTGCTCGGCGTCGCCCGCCACGCGGGCGTCCACGTCGGGGTCGCCGGTGGCCGTGTGCACGAGCCAGGCGCCGTCGAGGTCGCCGTCGCAGTACCCGCGCGTGACGCGCTCGATCGTGCCCGCGGAGACCAGCGCCGCCAGGTCGGGCACGACGTCGGGCGCGATCACCCGCACGCGGGCGCCCGCGGCGAGCAGGCCGCGCACGCGGCGCAGGGCCACCGGCCCGCCGCCCACCACGATGACGAGGCGGCCGGCGACGCGCAGGCCCAGGGGATAGGTGTCGTGCGGCGCCGCGGGCCGCGCTCCACGGGTTCCGGCCACCGTCGTCCTCCGCTCGGTCATAGGTGCAGCCCGCACTCGGTCTTGTCGCGCCCGGCCCAGCGCCCGGCGCGGGCGTCCTGCCCGGCCTCGACGCGCTGGGTGCACGGCTCGCAGCCCACCGACGGGTAGCCGTCGCTGAGCAGCGGGTTGACGACGACGCCGTGCTCCCGTGCGTACTCCTCGACCTCCTCGTCGGTCCAGGCCGCGAGGGGGTTGATCTTCACGACGCCGTTCTTGTCGTCCCAGGCGACGAGCGGCGCGTTGGCGCGAGCCGCGGTCTCGCCGCGCCGCACGCCGGTCGCCCATGCCTCGTAGCCCCGCAGCGCCTGGCGCATGGGCGCCACCTTCCGCATGGCGCAGCAGGCCTCGGGGTCGCGGTCGTGCAGGCGCGGGCCGTGCTCGGCGTCCTGCTGCGCGACCGTGAGCTCGGGGCGCACGTCGACCACGTCGACGTCCATCTCGATCTCGACGGCGCCGCGCGTGCCGAGCGTCTCCGCGAAGTGGTAGCCGGTGTCGCCGAACAGGACGTCGACGAACGGGAGCTGCCGGGACACCAGGTGCGCCAGCACGAGGTCCTGCATCGACGACGCGACCGCGAGGTAGGGGCCGAACTCCCGCACCGCCCAGGCCACGACCTCCACGGCCGTGGCCTCGGGCCGGTCGCCGTCGGCGTGCAGCTGGGCCCGCCCGCGCTCCACGACGTGGCGCAGCTCCTCGGGGGAGCGGCGGTGGCGCGCGGCGCGGGCGTGCTGCCGGGTCTCGCGCGCGGAGTCGCGCGCCTCCGCCCGGGCCCGGACCTGCGCGAGCCGGTCGGTCCCGGAGCCCGCGGGGGACAGGAGCGTGACGGGGGACGCGACGTCGACGGCGGTCATCGCAACGCCTCCTCGTCGGCCCGGTGCGCCCACTGCGCGAACGTCTCGTCGCCGGCGTGCTCGGCGTCGTAGCGCCGCACGACGCGCTCCACGTAGTCGCCGACCTCCGCGGCCGGGACCTTGAGGCCGCGCACCGTGCGGCCCAGCTCCCCGGCGTCGCGGCCGGCGCCCACGAGGCCGCCGCCCAGGTGCACCTGGAAGCCCGGCATCTGCTCGCCGTCGACCGTGATGATCTGGCCCTTGAGCCCGATGTCGGCGGTCTGGATCCGGGCGCACGAGTTGGGGCAGCCGTTGACGTTGAGCTCGATGGGCCGCCCGAGACGCGCGGTGACGTCGCCGAGCCGGTCCTCCAGCTCGCCGATGACGCGTGCCGCGGTGTCCTTGGTGTCGACGATCGCGAGCTTGCAGAACTCGATGCCCGTGCAGGCGATGGTCGAGCGGCGGAAGAGGCTGGGGCGGGCGGTGAGGCCCAGCGGCTCCAGCCCGTCGAGCAGCTCGTCCACGCGGTCGGCCGGGACGCCCAGGACCACGACCTTCTGGTGCGCCGTGAGCCGTGCCCCGTCCGCGCCCACCCGCTCGACGAGGTCCGCCAGCCCCGTGAGGGTGTTGCCGCCGACCCGCCCGACGACGGGCGCGGCACCCACGTAGAACCGGCCGTCCTTCTGCTCGTGCACGCCGACGTGGTCGCCGGGGCGGGTGGCCGGGGCGGGCGCCGGGCCGTCGGGCAGCGCGTAGCCGAGGTACTCGCTCTCCAGCACCTCGCGGAACTTCTCGGTGCCCCAGTCCGCGAGCAGGAACTTCAGGCGGGCCTTGTTGCGCAGCCGGCGGTAGCCGTAGTCGCGGAAGATGCGGATGACGCCGTGCCAGACGTCGGGAGCCTGCTCCTCGGTGACGAACACGCCGAGCCGCTCGCCGAGCCGCGGCGTCGTCGACAGCGCCCCGCCGACCCACAGGTCGTAGCCCGGGCCGAGCTCCGGGTGCACGACGCCGACCAGCGAGATGTCGTTGATCTCGTGCACTACGTCGAGGCTCGGGTGGCCGGTGATCGCCGTCTTGAACTTGCGCGGCAGGTTCGCCAGCTCGGGGTCGCCGATGTAGCGGCGCTTGATCTCGAGGATCACGGGCGTCGGGTCGATGATCTCGTCCGCCGCGATGCCCGCCACCGGGCTGCCGAGGAAGCCGCGGGGCGAGTCGCCGCACGCCGTCGTCGTCTCCAGGCCCACCGTGTCGAGGCGGCGCCAGATCTCCGGCATGCTCTCGATCTCGATCCAGTGGTACTGGATGTTCTGCCGGTCGGTGATGTCCGCCGAGCCGCGCCCGAAGTCCGCCGAGATGCCCCCCAGCACCCGCAGCGCCGCCGGGTCGAGCAGCTGTCCGTCCGAGCGCACCCGCAGCATGAAGTAGCGGTCCTCGAGCTCGTGCGGCTCGAGCGTGGCGGTGCGGCCGCCGTCGATCCCGGGCTTGCGCTGCGTGTACAGGCCCCACCAGCGGAAGCGGCCGTGCAGGTCGTCGTCGGCGATGGAGTCGAAGCCGTCGCGCGCGTAGATCGTCTCGATGCGCTCGCGGACCCCGAGCGGCGCCGCCTCCTGCTTGAACACCTCGTTGTGGTTGAGGGGCTCGGAGCCGTCGATCTTCCACTGGCCGTTCGGGCGGGTGGCGCGCGGCGGGCGCACGCGGGCGGAGGGGGCGTTGTCGCTGGTGGCGGTGGGTGCGGTGGCGGTGGTCTGCGTCGTCATCTGGGGGAGTTCCTCGGTCCTCGGGGGCGGGGACGCGCGACGACGAGCGACTCAGCAGGGGTGGGCCGAGGACCGACGGCGCGCGCCGGTGCTCAGGAGCCGCGGGGTGGCGGCGGGGCTGAGGTAGGGCGCGATCAGCGACAGCAGCACAGACAGCTGCGCATGCTGCGACGCACGCACGCCGGCATCTCGTGACGAGTCGTCACGAGGAGGCGGTGCGCGGCCGTGGTCATGGCGACGACGGTAACCGGTCGAGGGCGGGTTGCGCGAGACCGGGTCCACATCGTGGGACCACATGCTGGGACGGCCGGTGAGGCGCTTGCGCCGGGCCGCCCGGGTGTGACATGTGACCGGTTGCGGACACCCGTGTCAGATCCCTGTCCCCGCGCGGATAGGGTGGCGGCATGGAGTTCCTCTACCACGTCTTCGTCGCCCTCCACTTCGTGGGCTGGGCGATCGTCCTCGGCGGCTACATCGCGTCGATCAAGGGTCCCGGCCTGTACCGCGGGGTCTTCCATGGCGCGGCGACGGCCCTCGTCGCGGGCGTCGTCATGGTCGGCATCGCCGAGATGGGCGACCTCTGGGCCGACGGCGGCCCGAGCATGGCCAAGATCGGCGTCAAGCTCGTGATCGCGCTGATCATCACCGTCCTCGCCTTCCTCGCCCGGCGCCAGGGCGCCAAGGGCGACAACGGCACGGGTGCGGTCAGCCCGGCCCTCAAGCACTCGATCGGCGCGCTGACGCTGGTCAACATCCTGGTCGCCGTCTTCTGGTGAGCCGTTGAACCTCCTCGGTGAGGTGCTGGTCGGGCTGGCGATCGCCGTCGGCCTGGTCGGCATCGTCGTCCAGGTGCTCCCCGGCAACGTGCTCGTGCTGGGGAGCATCCTCGTGTGGGCGTGGGTCACCGGCGGCACGACGGCGTGGGTGTGCTTCGCCGTCGCCGCCGTGGCGGTCGTGCTCGCCGAGACCGGGCAGTGGCTGCTCGCCGGCCGGCACATGCGCCGCGCGGCCGTGCCCTGGAGCACCCTCGCGATCGCCGGCGTCGCCGGGGTCGTCGGGTTCTTCGTCGTGCCCGTCGTCGGGCTCTTCCTCTTCTTCGCCGGCGCGGTGTTCCTCGTCGAGCTCGCCCGCCGGCGCGACGCCGCGGTGGCCTGGTCCGCCACGCGCGCCGCGCTCAAGGCCACCCTCATCACGATCGGCGTGCAGCTCGCCGGCGGGCTCGTCGCCACCGTCGCCTGGGTGGTCGGGCTCGTCCTCACCTGAGCCCGAGCGGAGCGCCCGCCGCTCAGTTCGCCGGAGCCGGGCCCGCGACCCGGAACTGCACGAGGTCGACCACGTCGCCGTCGCCGATGCCCGGGTAGTGGTGCGTGCGCAGCGCGTCGCGCAGCTGGTCCGCCGTGCAGTTCTCCGGGGCGGCCTGCTCGTCGGTGATCTCGGCGAACCGCACCTGCTCCACGGACTCGACCGTGCCGCGCAGGGAGCGAAGGCGGTCGTCGAACTCGAACAGGAGGGTCACGGGCCCGGGGCGCGACGGGTCCCGGAACCGGGTGGTGGCAGTCTTCGTCCCGGCGACGACGGCGTCCCAGTGCCGGGCGGCGAACCGCAGGAGGCGGGGCGGGGCCGCCTCGCGGCGCTCGTAGGCGTACGGCAGCAGCTCGCGGGCGCGAACCACGACCAGGTCCGCGCCGTCGGGCACGATGACGAGCGCGTCGGGGTGCTGGTCGACCAGCACCTGGCGGCACCGTCCGCACGGCGCCAGGACCCCGCGCCCGCCGTCGCCGACCGCGACGATCCCGGCCACCGGGAGGGCTCCCGCGGCGGCCGCGACGCCGAGGGCGACCATCTCCGCGCACGGTCCTCCCGTGAAGTGGTGCACGTTGACGCCCGTGTGCACGCGGCCGTCCACGTCCATGACGGCGGCCGCGACGGTGTGCAGCCCCGTGCCGTCCTCCGGCAGCCGGCGCGCGGCGACCACGGCGGCGTCGAGGAGGAGCTTCTCGGGAGGGAAGAGCACGCGACGGACCGTACACCGCCCACCCGTCGACGTCGCCGGGTGGATGCTCCGACGTGAGGCGGGGAGGTCCCGAGGCGCGTGACGAGCAGGGGCGAGCGGAGCCCGCGCCGTCAACCGGCGGGGTTCTCCGAGACGTAGAGCGTGTTGCCGTCGGGGTCGCGGAACGAGAACATCGGCGGCGCCGAGTCCCAGAGCAGCAGGTCGCCGACGTCCGCGCCGGCGCCCGCCAGCGCCGCGTGGGCGGCGGGCGCGTCGGGCGTCACGAGCCGGATGCCCGTGTCGACGCCGGCGGGCAGGCCGTCGCCGGCGCGCACCAGGGCGAGCGAGGTCGGGGCGCCCGGGGCGGCGACGTCGATCCAGCGGAAGCCGGGCTGCAGCTCGGCGTCGAAGCGGACCTCGAGGCCGAGCGCGCCGGTGTAGAAGGCGAGCGCCGCGTCCTGGTCGCGGACGGGGACGGCGACCGTGTGGACGCCGGTGAATCGGGCGGTGGGCATCGGTGCTCCTCTGTTCCGGCCGCGCCCGGGCACGGGGCGGCTCCTCGTCCCTTCGACGTCGCGGAGGGGGCGGACTCATCGGTGGGGTGCGGCCGGGCCGGCGGCGCTTAGGGTGTCCGACGCAAGGACGGTGCGGGCGAGGGAGCGGTGATGGTGCAGGACGGCGGGACCCAGGGTGCGGGCGGTCACGACGAGCGGTGGGTGGTGCGCGTCGCGACGCTCGACGAGCTGGACGCGCGGACCGGCTACGAGGCGTGGCGGCTGCGCCAGGACGTGTTCGTCGTCGAGCAGGCGTGCGCGTACCCCGACCTGGACGGCCGTGACGCGGAGCCCGGCACCCGGCACGTCGTGCTGCTCGACGAGGAGCGGGGCGGCCGCGTGGTCGCCACGGCGCGCGTGCTCGACGACGGCGACGTGCAGCGCATCGGCCGCGTCGTCTGCCACCCCGACGTGCGGGGCACCGGGGCGTCCGGCGTCCTCATGCGGGCCGCGCTGGACGTGGCCACCGCCGCTGCGCCCCGGGCGGACGTCGTGCTCGGCGCGCAGTCCCCGCTGACCGGCTTCTACGGGCGCTTCGGGTTCGCGCCGGACGGGCCGGAGTACCTCGAGGACGACATCCCGCACACCCCGATGCGCCTGCGCCGGTAGTCAGGCGCCACGAGCGCCGGGACGGGCATGATCGGCCGGGCGCCCCGCCCACGCGGTCAGTGCTTCGGCGAGCCCGTCCGCGGAGTCCTGCCCGACCCACGCCACGTGGCCGTCGGGGCGCACCAGGACGGCGGTCGGCGCCTCGACGGCGCCCAGCACGGGCAGCACCCACGGTCCGTCGGAGGTCGCCCGCACGTGCCGGACCCGGCCGGACCAGGGACCGGCGTCCAGGGCAGGGCCGCCGAGCTCCAGGAGCACCGGCCACGCCCGGTGCAGCAGCTCGAACACCCGACGCGCGCCGGCACCGCCGTCCGGCGCCGACAGATCGAGGTCCGGCATCCGCCGCCCCCGCAGCGGGTGCCCCTCGCCGAGGTCGTAGGTGACGTCCAGCCCGGTGACCAGACCCGCGACCGGGGTGCCCGCCCCGTCGACGGCGAGCACCGCGTCGAGCAGGTCGCGCAGCGCCTCCTGCCGGGGGTCCGACCGCTGGAACAGCGACTGCGCCATCGTGTAGCCGAGCGCCCGGGCCCCGGCAGGGTGGCGCTCTGCGTGGTAGCTGTCGAGCAGCTCCTCGCCGGCGACGCCGCGCACCACCTGACCGAGCTTCCAGCCGAGGTTCACGGCGTCCTGGACCCCGAGGCCGATGCCCTGCCCGCCCGTGGGGGAGTGCACGTGCGCCGCGTCCCCGGCGAGCAGCACCCGGCCGACGCGGTACGACGCAGCCTGCCGGGTGGCGTCGGTGAAGCGCGACAGCCAGGACGGGTCGCGCACGCCGAAGTCCGTGCCGAACACGTCGGCGAGCCCGCGGCGCAGGTCCTCCAGGGTGGGTTCGGCGGTCGACGGCGCGGCCTCGGTCAGCACGACCCGCACCGTGCCGTCGTCCATCCGGAAGAGCCCGTGCGTGCCGCGCTCGTCGACCCTGCCGGTGCGCTCCAGGTCGCCGTCGACCCGGACGTCGGCGATGAGCGTGCTGCGGGTCGCGTCGGGCCCCACGAGGTGGATCCCTGCCGCGCGCCGGACGGTGCTGCGCCCGCCGTCGGCCCCCACGACGTACCGAGCCCGCACCGCCTCGCCGGAGCCGAGCAGGACGCGGGCGCCCTCGTCCTGCTGCGCCACGTCCTCGACCTCCGCGTCGCGCCGGACCGGCGCCGCGAGCTCCTCGGCCCGAGCGAGCAGGAGGCGCTCGATGCGGCCCTGGGGCAGCGCCAGCGTGTACGGGTGGCGGGTGGGCAGGCCGCCCAGCGGCAGGCGGGTGCCGCCGAACGTCACCGCCGGGACGGTGGTGCCCTCGGCGAGGAACCTGTCGGCGATGCCGCGCTGGTCGAGGAGCTCGATCGTGCGCGCGTGGAACCCGCCGCCGCGGGAGCCGACGAGGTCCTGCGTGGAGCGGCGCTCGAGGACGACGACGTCGGCCCCGGCGAGCCGCAGCTCAGCAGCGAGCATCAGCCCCGTCGGCCCGCACCCGACCACCGCGACGTCGTGCATCGTGATCCCCCGATCGCTCGCCTCCCGCCATCGTGCCTGGTTCCCCGGGTGTCGGCCGCGGAGCCTAGTCTTGGTCCACGATGACCTCCCTGTTCGACAGCCTGTCCCTGCCCGGGTTCGACCACGCCGCGAAGGACGACACCGCACGCCTGCCGTCCACCGCCCCGCGCTGGGACGACGACGCCGCCGACCCGTCGTCGGGCGCGCCCGCGTGGGTGCGCGACGCGGCGTCGGAGGCGCACGACGGCGGGGGCGAGGACGGGCGGCCGCGGTCGCGCGGGGCGTTCTCCCACCTGGACCCGGACGCGCTGGTGGAGGGCCTCAACCCGCAGCAGCGGGCCGCCGTCGAGCACCACGGGTCGCCGCTGCTCATCGTCGCGGGCGCGGGGTCGGGCAAGACGCGCGTGCTCACGCACCGCATCGCGCACCTGCTCGCGACGGGCCGGGCGCGCGCGGGGGAGATCCTCGCGATCACCTTCACCAACAAGGCCGCCGCGGAGATGCGGGAGCGCGTCGAGCACCTGGTGGGCCCGGCGGGCGGGCGGATGTGGGTCTCGACGTTCCACTCCGCGTGCGTGCGGATCCTGCGCAAGGAGGCCAAGACCCTCGGCCTGCGCTCCAGCTTCTCCATCTACGACGCGGCGGACTCCCAGCGGCTCATCACGCTGGTGACGCGCGAGCTGGACCTGGACCCGAAGAAGTACCCGGCGCGCTCCCTGGCGCACAAGATCAGCGACCTGAAGAACGAGCTGATCGACCCGGACACCTACGCGCGGCAGTCGGGCGCCGACACGGCCGAGCACGCCGACGCCGCCGAGCCGCCCGCCGCGGGCTGGCGCGCACGGGCCGCGGGCGGCGGCCTGGCCGACGGCGGGGCGCCCGAGTTCGACACGGTGCTGGCCGACGTCTACCGGCGCTACCAGCAGCGGCTGGCGCAGGCCAGCGCCCTCGACTTCGACGACATCATCATGACCACGGTGAACCTGCTGCAGGCGTTCCCCAACGTGGCCGAGCACTACCGGCGCCGGTTCCGGCACATCCTCGTGGACGAGTACCAGGACACGAACCACGCGCAGTACATGCTGGTGCGCGAGCTCGCGGGGGCGACCGCCGACGGACCCGGCGTCGACGGCCTGGACCCGGCCGAGCTGACGGTGGTGGGCGACGCCGACCAGTCCATCTACGCGTTCCGCGGCGCCACGATCCGCAACATCGTGGAGTTCGAGGAGGACTACCCGGACGCCACGACCATCCTGCTCGAGCAGAACTACCGCTCCACGCAGACGATCCTGTCCGCCGCCAACGCCGTCATCTCGCGCAACCCCGACCGCAAGCCGAAGCGGCTGTGGACCGACGCGGGCGCGGGGGAGAAGATCGTCGGCTACGTGGCCGACGACGAGCACGGCGAGGCGCGGTTCGTCGCGGAGGAGATCGACCGGCTCGGGGACGCCGACGGCGTGCGCCCCGGCGACGTCGCGGTGTTCTACCGCACCAACGCCCAGTCCCGGGCGCTGGAGGAGGTGCTGATCCGCGTCGGCCTGCCCTACAAGGTGGTGGGCGGCACCCGGTTCTACGAGCGCCGCGAGATCAAGGACGCCATCGCCTACCTGCGCGCGCTCGCGAACCCCGACGACGACGTCAACCTGCGCCGCGTCCTCAACGTGCCCAAGCGCGGGCTGGGCGACAAGGCCGAGTCGCTGGTCGCGTCGTTCGCGGACCGGGAGCGGCTGTCGTTCGGGGCGGCGCTGGAGCGCGCCGACGAGATCGGCGGCATGACGACCCGCACGTCCAGGCCCCTCATGGCGTTCCGCGACATGATGCGCGACCTGCGCGCGCTGGTGGACGACGGCGAGCCGCCCGCCACGATCCTCGGCGCGGTGCTGGACCGCAGCGGCTACCTCGCCGAGCTGCGCGCGTCGGACGACCCGCAGGACGCGTCGCGCGTGGAGAACCTCGCCGAGCTGCACGCCGTCGCGGCCGAGTTCAGCGAGCTGGACCCCGAGGGCGACCTCACGGACTTCCTCGAGCGCGTGTCCCTGGTGGCCGACGCCGACCAGATCCCCGACGAGGACGTCGCCGACGGGGAGGCGGAGCAGGAGCCCAAGGAGGACCAGGGCGTCGTCACCCTCATGACGCTGCACACCGCCAAGGGCCTGGAGTTCCCGGTCGTCTTCCTCACGGGCATGGAGGACGGCACGTTCCCGCACATGCGCTCGCTGCACGACGACTCCGAGCTCGCCGAGGAGCGGCGGCTCGCGTACGTCGGGATCACGCGCGCGCGCCAGCGGCTGTACGTCACGCGCTCGGCGGTGCGGTCGGCGTGGGGCATGGCGAACGAGTTCCCGCCCAGCCGGTTCCTCGAGGAGGTCCCCGAGGAGCTGTGGGACTGGCGGCGGCGCGAGTCGTCCACCCAGTACCTGCGGCGCGGCGGTTCGGCCTGGGGCGGGTCGGGTCGCGACCGGCGTGGTGGCGGCTCCGGGAGCACCTGGTCGCCGGAGCGGCGGTCGTCGGGCGGCACCTCGGGCGGCACGTCGGGCGCGGGCGAGCGTCGCTCGCCGTCGTCGGGCGTGGGCGCGCGGCTCGGCCGGCCCAAGGACGGAGCGGCGGCGGGTACGGGCGCGACGTTCGGCTCGGCCACGCCGCGCAAGGACGCGGACGTCCCGTCGCTGGACGTCGGCGACAAGGTCACGCACGACGCGTACGGCGTCGGCACGGTCGTCTCCCTGGAGGGCAGCGGGCCCAACTCCGTCGCGCGCATCGACTTCGGCGCGGACGGCACCAAGCGACTGCTGCTGCGGTACTCGCCGGTCACGAAGCTCTGACGTCGCCGGGCGGGGGCGCGCCGCCGCTGGCATCGTGACCGTGTGCTGCTGGACGCGAGGACGCTGCGCGGTCTGGCCGACGGGACGGTGACCCACACCTACCGCCGGTGGGCCGTGGTGCGGGTGCACGCCGGGTCGACGATGCGCACGCGGGTGGGCGTGGTCGAGGTGACGGCCGTGGACCCGGTGCCCCTGGAGACGGTGGACGACGCCGACGCCCGCGGTGCGGGATTCCGCACGGGGACGACGGCCCGCGCCTGGATCGAGCGGCGCGGCGAGGGCGACCTGTACCGCGTGGGGCTGCGCCTGGCGGGGCCGGACCCGCGCGTCGCGCTGCGGGAGGACGACGACCTCGACGACGACGCCGTGGACGCCATCCGCACCCGGCTCGCGCGCATGGACCGCGCCGCGCCCGCGCCGTGGACCCGCGACTACCTGGAGCTCATCGAGGCGCGGCCCGCCGTCGTCGCGCGCACGCTCGCCGAGGGGCTGGGCATGGAGCGCGACCCGTTCAAGATCCGGGTGCGGCGGCTCAAGGAGCTGGGCCTCACGGAGAGCCTCGACGTCGGCTACCGGCTCTCGCCACGCGGGCGCGCCTACCTGGGGCGGACCGGGCGCCGGTAGCCGGGTGGTCGGGCCGCCGGCAGGCGGTGCGCCGTCCTGCTGCCCCGGCCCGCGGCCTCAGGCCGCGCGGTCCTCCCGCGCGGCAGCGTCGCGGAGCGCGGGGACGTCGGTGCCGGCGTCGCGCAGGGCGGTCTCCAGCACCCGGCCGCCGGGGCAGTCGGCGCGCAGGACGCCGAGCAGCAGGTGGCGCTCGTCGATGCCCTTGTCGCCGAGGCGGACCGCCTCGCGGAGCGCGAGCTCGAGCGCCTTCTTCGCGTCGGGGGCGAACGGGTGGTGCGACCGCTGCCGCCGCGGCTTGCCGGCGCGGTCGAGGGCGCCGCGGCCGAAGACCTCGTCGGTGCGCTTCCGGACCTCGTCGAGGTCGACGCCGACGGAGGCCAGCGCGGCGCCGTCGAGGGTGTCGTCCGACTCGACGGCGCGCCGGCAACGGGCCTCGACGTCGGCCGGCTCCAGCCCGGCGGCCCGGAGGGCGGCGGCCGCGGAGCCCCCGCGACGGGCCAGGGCGACGACCAGGTGCCGGGTGTCGATCGTCGCGGTGCGCAGGTCGACCGCTACCTCCTGGGCGTCGACGACGACGGCGCGTGCGTCCTTCGTGAACCTCTCGAACATCAGATCCTCCTGCCGTGCTTCTTGTGGACGGCCTGCTTGGTCACGCCGAGCGCGTCCGCCACGTCCTGCCACGACCAGCCGAGCGTCCGGGCCCGCTCCACCTGGAGCGTCTCGAGCCGGTCGGCCAGGTCCCGCAGCGCGCGGACGGCCCGCAGGCCCTCTCCCGGGTCGTCGCCGGCGGCTGCACCGACGAGCGTCTTCTCCGTCATGGCGTCAACTATGGTTGACGCTTCCGATGGTGTCAACCCTGGTTGACGCCGACCTGGCAGGATGAGCGCCGGGCATGCCCGACGAGCCCCCTGACGCGTCGGGCGGCGCGGTGTGGGATCGGTCACCCGCGGCGGAGGATCGGGGGGCTGATGTTCCGGCGGTGCGCGGGTCGGACTACCCTGTTCGGGGATGTCTTGATGTCGAGACATCCGTTCGTGCCGGCCTCTGCCGACCCAGGGGCACCACCGATGGAAGGACGCAGCAGGGTGGACCTGTTCGAATACCAGGCTCGCGACATCTTCGAGAAGCACGGCGTGCCCGTGCTCGGCGGCGTCGTCGCGACGACGCCCGAAGAGGCTCGCGCAGGTGCAGAGAAGCTCGGCGGCGGGACCGTCGTCGTCAAGGCCCAGGTGAAGGTCGGTGGCCGCGGCAAGGCCGGCGGCGTCAAGCTGGCCCACTCCCCGGCGGAGGCCGAGGAGAAGGCCACCGAGATCCTCGGGATGGACATCAAGGGCCACACGGTCCACCGGGTGATGATCGCGCAGGGCGCCAAGATCGCCGAGGAGTTCTACTTCTCCGTGCTCCTGGACCGCGCGAACCGCAACTACCTCGCCATGTGCTCCGTCGAGGGCGGCATGGAGATCGAGCAGCTCGCCGTTGAGCGCCCCGAGGCGCTCGCCAAGGTCGCCGTCGACCCGATCGTGGGCATCGACGAGGCCAAGGCGCGCGAGATCGTCGACGCCGCGAACTTCGCCGAGGAGCTCAAGGCCCCCGTCGCCGACGTCATCCAGAAGCTCTGGACCGTCTTCACGGCCGAGGACGCCACCCTCGTCGAGGTCAACCCGCTGGTCCGCACCGAGGACGGCTCGATCGTCGCCCTCGACGGCAAGGTCACGCTGGACGACAACGCCTCCGAGGTGCGCCACCCCGACCACGAGGCGCTCGAGGACAAGGCCGCGGCGGACCCGCTGGAGGCCAAGGCCAAGGAGAACGGCCTCAACTACGTCAAGCTCGACGGCGAGGTCGGCATCATCGGCAACGGCGCGGGGCTCGTCATGAGCACCCTCGACGTGGTCGCCTACGCCGGCGAGGCGCACGGTGGCGTCAAGCCCGCCAACTTCCTCGACATCGGCGGCGGCGCGAACGCCACCGTCATGGCGAACGGCCTCGACGTCATCCTCAACGACCCGCAGGTCAAGAGCGTGTTCGTCAACGTCTTCGGCGGCATCACCGCCTGCGACGAGGTCGCCAAGGGCATCGTCGGCGCGCTGGAGATCCTCGGTGACGAGGCCAGCAAGCCGCTGGTCGTGCGCCTCGACGGCAACAACGTGGACCTCGGCCGCGCCATCCTGCGCGAGGCGAACCACCCGCTCGTCACCCTCGCCGAGACCATGGACGGCGGCGCCGACAAGGCCGCCGAGCTGGCCAACGCCTGACCCGCCGCCGGACCGCAGAGAGCAGAGACTAGAAGAGCCATGTCGATCTACCTCAACAAGGACTCGAAGATCATCGTCCAGGGCATCACCGGCGGGATGGGTGCCAAGCACACCGCCCTGATGCTCGACTCCGGCGCGCAGATCGTGGGCGGCGTCAACGCCCGCAAGGCCGGCACCACCGTGAGCCACAAGGACCACCAGGGCAACGACGTCACGCTCCCCGTCTTCGGCACCGTCAAGGAGGCCATGGCGGAGACCGGCGCGAACGTGTCGGTCCTGTTCGTGCCGCCGGCGTTCACCAAGGACGCGGCGATCGAGGCCGTCGACGCCGAGATGCCGCTGATCGTCGTCATCACCGAGGGTGTCCCGGTGCAGGACTCGGCCGAGGTCTTCGCCTACCTCCAGGGCAAGAAGACCCGCATGATCGGCCCGAACTGCCCCGGCGTCATCACGCCGGGCGAGTCGCTCGCCGGCATCACGCCGCACACCATCACGGGCAAGGGCCCGATCGGCCTCGTGTCGAAGTCGGGCACGCTGACCTACCAGATGATGTACGAGCTGAAGGACCTCGGGTTCTCGACCGCCATCGGCATCGGCGGCGACCCGGTCATCGGCACCACGCACATCGACGCGCTCGAGGCCTTCGAGAACGACCCGGAGACCAAGGCGATCGTCATGATCGGCGAGATCGGCGGCGACGCCGAGGAGCGTGCCGCGGCGTACATCGCCGAGCACGTCACCAAGCCGGTCGTCGGCTACGTCGCGGGCTTCACCGCCCCCGAGGGCAAGACCATGGGCCACGCCGGCGCCATCGTCTCCGGCTCGGCGGGCACCGCCCAGGCCAAGAAGGAGGCCCTCGAGGCCGTCGGCGTCAAGGTCGGCAAGACGCCGTCCGAGACCGCCGAGCTCATGCGGGAGATCCTGCAGGCGCTCTGACGACGCCGAGCACGCTGCGCGCGACGGCGCCCGTCCCTCCGGGGGCGGGCGCCGTCCGCGTGTCCGCGGGGTCCTGTGTGTCTGCGCGGTTCCGCCCGGCGCCCGGGTGACGATGGCCCCGTGAGCGCACCGTCCGGAACCCGATCCACCCGCACCGGCCGCACGGTCGAGGGCGGCGCCCCGGCCCGGCGCCCCGGCCGCGGGGGAGAGCGGTTCGCCGCGTCGACGTCCGGCGCCTGGGCCGCCCTGCAGGGGATCGTGCTGTCCGGCGCGGTCGTCGTGCTGCTCGCCGTGGTCGGCGTGCTCGGCGGCTCGCCCGACTCCGCCTGGACGGGCGCCGTCGGCGTCGCGACCGGGCTCTGGCTGCTGGGCCACGGCGTGCCGCTGGCCGCCGGGACCGGCGTGGTCACGCTCGTCCCGCTCGGGATCGGGGCCCTCGCGGTCTTCACGACGTACGTCTCGGTCAAGCGCTCGGCGCTGCCCACGCTCGCGGCCTGGGTCGGTGCGGCGACCGCCTATGCCGTGGTGACCTGTGCGCTCGCGATCGCCACCGCCGGCGTGGCCGGCGGGGACGGGCTGGCCGCGACCGGGCCGCGGCTCGCGCTGGCGGCGCTCGGCGGACTCGTCGTCGGGGGGACGGGCGCCGCGCTCGGGATCCTCGTGCCGCCGGATCGGCCCGTCGTCGTCGCGCCCGGCGGGCTCCTCGACCGCGCCGTGCCCGACGTCGTGCGGCTCGGGATGCAGGCGGGCACCGTCGCGCTGGTGGCGCTGGTGGGCCTCGGCGCCGCGCTCACGGGGGTGTGGGTGGTGGCCGGGCGCGCCACGTCGGAGGACGTGGTCACGGGCCTCGACCCCGGCTGGATCGGCGGCGTGGTGTTCGCGGTCGCGCAGCTCGCCCTGCTGCCCAACCTCGTGCTGTGGGCGACGGCGTGGATGGCGGGGCCCGGGTTCGCCGTCGGGCAGGACACCCTGTTCGCCCCCGGCGGCACGACGACCGGTCCGCTGCCCGCCGTGCCCCTGCTGGGCGCGCTGCCGGGGCCGGACTGGTCGGGCACGGCGGCGACGGTGGCCGGCCCGCTGGCGGTCGTGGCCTGCGGGCTGCTCGCGGGGTGGTTCGCGTGGCGCCGGCTCGACCCGGAGCGGGTGCGCTGGCCCGACGTCGCGCAGGTGCTGCTGGGCGTGGTGCTGCTGGCCGGCGTCGTGACGGGGCTGCTGCAGCGGTGGGCCGGGGGAGCGGTCGGTGCCGGCCGCCTGGCGCAGGTCGGCGCGGACCCGTTGCTCGTCGGCGCGGTGGTGGCCGTCGAGGTCGGGGTCGGCGCCGCGGTGGTGCTGGTGGGCGCGTACCTGGACGTGGGGGCCCGGCTGCGGCGCGAGTAGGGGCCGCCGGTAGGGTGGGCGTCGTGCAGACCCCGTCCGGCCACCCCGTCGCGTCCACGTCGGCCCAGGAGACGGCCCAGGCCCGGCTCGTCGTCCTCGCCTCCGGCGGGGGATCCAACCTCGCGGCGCTGCTCGCGGCCCACGACGACGCCGCCTACGGGGCCCGCGTCGTCGGCGTGGTCTCCGACAAGCCGGACGCGGGCGCCCTCGACCTGGCCCGCGACGCCGGCGTGGCGTCCGTCGTCGTCTCCCCGCGGGACTTCGACGACCGCCCGGCCTGGAACGTCGGCATCGCCGAGGCGGTGGCCGTCTTCCGGCCGGACTACGTGGTGCTCGCGGGGTTCATGCGCATCCTCGCGCCGTCGTTCGTCGAGCGCTTCGCGGGGCGGGTCGTCAACACGCACCCCGCCCTGCTGCCGTCGTTCCCGGGCGCGCACGGCGTGCGCGACGCCCTCGCCTACGGGGTGAAGGTCACGGGGTGCACGGTGCACGTCGTGGACTCCGGCGTCGACACCGGCCCGATCCTCGCGCAGGCCACCGTGCCCGTGCTCGAGGCCGACGACGAGTCGGCGCTGCACGAGCGGATCAAGGTCGCCGAGCGCACCCTCCTCGTGGAGACCGTGGGACGCGTCGCCCGCGAGGGCCTGCGCGTCGAGGGTCGCCGCGCGACCCTCGGCTGAGTCCCCTGCCCCTCGTCGGCTCGGTCCCTCGTCGGCTCAGCCCTTCGGCGCCTCGGCGCCGTCGTCGTCCGCCGGCGTGTCGTCGCGGGGTCCGAGGACCGTGACCACCTGGTAGGTCCCGCGGGGGACGTCGGCGTCCTCACGGGCCTTCGCGAGGTTCTCCTGGCTCCACCGGTCGATCAGCGAGGACAGCTCCTGCGCCATCTCGTCCGCCTCGTCCTTGGTGAGGAGGAGCGTGGTGAGCAGGAACTGCCGCCGGGCGGTGCCGTCGTCCCGTTCCTCGAACGAGAAGACGTCGGAGATCCAGCGCAGGGCCGGCCGCAGGATCGCCGTCCCGGCCGCGGGGGAGTTGGACCTGATCTGGAAGGTCTCCGCCACGTTGGTCCACACCCGGTCGCGCTTGTCGCGCGCGTGCTCGGGCGCCTCGACGATGAGCCCGGCCTTGGCGAGCACGCGCAGGTGGAAGCTGACCGAGTTGGCGGGCTGCCCGATCGCCTCCGCGAGGTCGGCGGCGCGCGCGTGCCCCACCACGGACAGCTGCATGAGGATCCGCTGACGGACCGGGTTCGCGATGGCGCGCAGCGCCTCGGGCTCGCTGATCTCCATGGTTTCCAGCACGGGGACGAGCCTAGCAAGATTCCCGCAACATCAGATGCGCAATAACTATTGCGCAACAAGAGTTGCGGGTCTAACGTCGTGCTCATGACCGAGACCCTGACGGCCGCAGCGCCGTCCACCGCGAGCGAGACCGTCACCGTCGACGCGACCGAGGCGCTCGCGCCCCTGCGCCGCAACCGGCCTTACATGCTGCTGATGACGGGTCTCACGACACAGTCCCTGGGCGGCAGCATCACCAAGTTCGCGGTGCCCCTCCTGGCGCTGCAGCTCACGGGCTCGCCGACCGCCGCGGGCGTGGTGGCGGCGGTGGGGCAGACCGGCGCGCTGCTCGCGGCGCTGCCGGCCGGCGTCGTCGCCGACCGCACGGACCGGCGCCGGCTGGTCGTCGTCGCCGCGAGCGTCGCGGCCCTGCTGTGGGCGACGGTCGTCGTCGCGGGGGTCGTCGGCGGGCTCACCGCGTGGCACCTCGCCGCGGTCCTCTTCGGCGCGGCGGTCGCCACGGCCTTCCTCGACCCGGCGATCAGCGGCGCGTTCCGCGCCGTCGTCCCGCAGCCGCAGCTGCCCACCGCCTACGCCGCCGCGCAGGGGCGCGACGCCGTCGCCGGGATGCTCGGGGGGCCGCTGGGCGGCGCGCTCTACGGCGTCGCGCACGTCGTGCCGATGGTCGGGGCCGTCGTGGGCCAGGCCGCCACGGCCGCCTGTGCCTTCTTCGTCCGGGAGCCCCTGGGCGGTGACGACGCCGCGGCCCGCGCCACCCGACCGCTGGACTCCCTGAAGCAGGGCCTGCGCTTCGTGTGGGCCGTGCCGCTGTTCCGTGCCTGCATCGGGCTGTTCGTCATGGTCAACGTCGCGCTGGGCGGCATGATGATCGGCATCAGCCTCGAGCTCGCCGCGACCGGGACCTCGCCGGTGCTGATCGGCGTGTTCAACATGGTCGCCGCGGCGTCGATGCTGCTCGGTTCCCTGATCGCGCCGCGGCTCGTCGCGCGGCTGCGGCTCGGCGCCGTGACCGTCGTGTCCCTCGGGCTGCTGGTGGTCGCGTTCGTGGGCATGGCCCTGGTGCAGACCTACCTCGCGTACGTCGTCCTCATCGGCGTGGGCGTGCTGCTCGTCCCGGCGGTGAACGCCGCGATGGCGGGCTACACCGCGGCGATCACGCCGGGGGAGATGCAGGGGCGGCTGGCCTCGGTGCTCGGGCTCAGCGGGGTGGCCGCGATGCCGTTCGCGCCGCTGGTCGGCGGCAGCCTCCTCGGGGCGGGCGGCATCGGCGTGGTGCTGTGGACCCTCGTGGCGCTGCTCGCCGCGACCGTCGTCGGGCTGGCCCTGGTGCGGTCCCTGTGGCGGGTCGGCACCCCGGACGCCTGGGCCGACGACGCCCTCCCGATGCCCGCGGAGTGATCTCGCGACACGTCGGAGCCAGGGCGGGGTGGGTCCCGCCCTGGCTCCGACGCGTCGTGGGGGTCAGACGGCGGACCAGCCGCCGTCCGACGCGACGACCGCGCCGTTGAGGTTCACGGCGTCCGTCGACAGCAGGAACGTGATGGACGCGGCGAGCTGCTCCGCCGTCGCGATCCCGGGGATGTTGCCCATGAACCGGCCGAGGCGGGCGGCGCCGAACTCGGCCTGGCCCGGCACCTGGATGCCGGTGGCCACCCCGCCCGGCGCGACGGCGTTCACCTGCACGCCCGTGCCCGCGTACATCACGGCGGACGACTTGGTGAGGCCGACGACGGCGTGCTTGGACGCCGTGTACGCGGCGCCCGCGGCGGACCCGCGCAGCCCCGCCTCGGAGGCGACGTTGACGATCCGGCCGCGGCCGGCGGCGAGCATGCCGGGCAGCACGGCGCGCATGAGGCGCATGGTGCCGTCCACGTTCACGCGCATCACGCGCTCCCACATCGCGTCGGTGAGCTCGTGCACCGCGCCCATGTCGTCCATGATCCCGGCGACGTTGGCGAGGGCGTCGACCCGGTCGCCGGCGGCGCGGACGATCTCCTCGACGGACTCGGGCGAGGTGATGTCGCCGGCGACGGGGACGACCTCTGCGCCCCCGAGGGACGTGGCGAGCTCGTCCAGCTTCTCCTTCGCGAGGTCGACGGCGACGACGCGCCCGCCCTCGCGCGCCACGCGCGACGCGACGGCCCGGCCGATGCCGGACGCGGCGCCCGTGACGACCACCGTCTGGCCGGCGAAGCGGCCGGGGGTGACCTGCTCGGCCCAGGGGGCGGGCGCGCCGGTCGTCCCGGGGTCGTCGGAGCCGGCGGCGTCGTCGGGCGCCTGCTCGCGGTAGGCGGCGACGAGGCCGTCGACCATCTCTGCGGGGAACTGGCCGTTCGACAGGGTGACGAGCTGCTCGAGCGGCAGGCTGCGGGCCGGGGCGAGAGCCTCGGCGGACGCGCCGGCCTGCTCCAGGACGGCGCCGAGGATGCGGCCTCCGACGGGGTGGTCGAGCCACTCGCCGACGGTCGAGGATGCGGTCAGGGCCATGGTGCTCTCCTTGCTGGCGGTTCCCTCGCGGGCTGGTGCGTCGCCTCTCGACGACCTAACCGGACAACACTGTCCGGTTGCTAGTGTATTCCGGTGCCCACCGTCCCGAGCAAGTCCGGCCCGCCCGCCCGGAGCAACCCCGGCCCCGCGGCGGCTGCGCGCAACCGCGCCGCCCTCCTCGAAGCCGCGCACACGGTCTTCGCCGAGTCCGGCACGGCGGCGCCCCTGAGCTCCGTCGCGCGCCTGGCGGGGGTCGGGCAGGGGAGCCTCTACCGGCACTTCCCGGACCGCGTCGCCCTCGTGGCCGCCGTCGTCGAGGAGAACGTCGCCGCCGTCGAGGAGCTCGCCGCCGACGGCGCGGCCGCCCTCCCGGACGTGCTCGGCCTGCTCACGACGCACGCCGTCGAGTCCGTCGGGGTCGTCGACCTCCTCGTCGAGGGGCGGCCGCAGCGGCTGGCGGAGCTGCGCGACCGCGTGGAGCGGGTCCTCGCCGACCGGCTGGGCCCGGCGCTCGAGGCCGGCGACGTCCCCGCCGGCACCACCGTGGCCGACGTCATGCTCGGCGTCGAGCTCGTGGCGGGCGCGCTCACCCGCCGCCCGCCGGCCGAGCGGCCCGGCCTGGCGACCCACGCGTGGCGGCTGCTGGGGTACGTCGTGCGGCTGCCCGCCGGGCGCGGAGTTCGATAGACTCGCCGCGGCCGTGACTGGCGAGGGTGGGTCACCACCGGGGAGCGGCCGCCCCCAGATCGACCCGCTGTGCGCGCCGCCCGCCTGGGTGCCAGGGTCTTCGAGAGACGACTTTCGAGGAGACCTTCATGTCCGGCGCACCGTCCGACTCCCACGTCACCGCCCCTGACGTCCAGCTCGCCGACGACGCCCAGCGTCCCGTCCGGCGCGCGCTGCTGAGCGTCTACGACAAGACCGGCCTGGTCGAGCTGGCCACCGCCCTGCACGCGGCCGGCGTCGAGCTCGTCTCGACCGGCTCCACCGCCGGGAAGATCGCCGACGCCGGCATCCCCGTCACGCGCGTCGAGGAGCTCACGGGCTTCCCCGAGTGCCTCGAGGGCCGCGTCAAGACGCTGCACCCGCGCGTGCACGCCGGCATCCTGGCCGACACCCGCAAGGCCGACCACCTCGCCCAGCTCGCCGACCTCGGCATCGAGACGTTCGAGCTGGTCGTCGTGAACCTCTACCCGTTCGCGGCCACGGTCGCGTCGGGCGCCGGCCCCGACGAGGTCGTCGAGCAGATCGACATCGGCGGCCCGTCCATGGTGCGTGCGGCGGCCAAGAACCACCCGAGCGTCGCGGTCGTCGTCGACCCGGCCCGCTACGAGGACGTCGTCGCGGCCGTGCAGGGCGGCGGCTTCACGTTCGCGCAGCGCAAGCGCCTCGCCGCCGCCGCGTTCGCGCACACCGCGCAGTACGACGTCGCGGTCTCCTCCTGGTTCGCGAGCGCCTACGCTCCCGACGAGGTCGCGCTCGAGTCCCACATGCCCGACGTCGCGGGCGCCACGTTCGAGCGCGCCGCCGTGCTGCGCTACGGCGAGAACCCGCACCAGCGCGCCGCCCTCTTCACGCGGACGGACGGGTCCACCGGCCTCGCCCAGGCCACGCAGCTGCACGGCAAGGCGATGAGCTACAACAACTACGTCGACGCCGACGCGGCGTGGCGCGCCGCGCACGACCACGAGGGCCCGGCCGTCGCGATCATCAAGCACGCCAACCCCTGCGGCATCGCCGTCGGCGACGACGTCGCGCAGGCGCACGCCCGCGCGCACGCCACCGACCCGGTCTCCGCGTACGGCGGCGTCATCGCGGCCAACCGCGTCATCACCCGGGCCGCGGCCGAGGGGATCGCGCCGGTCTTCACCGAGGTCGTCGTGGCCCCCGGGTTCGAGCCCGAGGCGCTCGAGATCCTGCAGAAGAAGAAGAACGTGCGCCTGCTCGTCGTCGACTCCCCGCCGCGCGCCGTGGCCGAGAACCGCCCGATCTCCGGCGGCATGCTCGTCCAGGAGGTCGACCGGTTCCAGGCCGAGGGCGACGACCCCGCGGCCTGGACCCTCGCCGCCGGCGAGGCGGCCGACGAGGCCACGCTGGCCGACCTCGCATTCGCGTGGAAGGCCGTGCGCGCCGCGAAGTCGAACGCCATCCTGCTCGCCGCGGACGGCGCCGCCGTCGGTATCGGCATGGGCCAGGTCAACCGCGTCGACTCCTGCCGCCTGTCGGTCGAGCGGGCCAACACCCTCGCCGAGGGCGAGTCCGGCCCGGTGGAGCGGGCGCGCGGCTCCGTCGCCGCCTCCGACGCGTTCTTCCCGTTCGCCGACGGCCTGCAGGTGCTGCTCGACGCCGGCGTGCGCGCCGTCGTCCAGCCGGGCGGGTCCATCCGCGACGCCGAGGTGATCGAGGCCGCCCAGGCCGCCGGCGTGACGATGTACCTCACCGGCACGCGCCACTTCGCGCACTGACCGGAGCCCGAGCCGGAGCCTGACCCCCGCAGCATCGAGCGTGCTGGCTTGATCCTCGAACCGGGCCGTGGGGGGTCAAGCCCGCACCCGCGCTGGGGCGGGGCGGGGCGGGGCCGGCGGGCCTGAGGCGGCCGGGG